>NZ_FNVR01000001.1:0-62360 GCF_900108085.1 Algoriphagus boritolerans DSM 17298 = JCM 18970 | reverse complement strand
AGGAACGTTCTTGCTCCAGGTACACCGTTCCTACATTTTAGAGAAACGTTCTTACTTTTTTGGTACATCGTTTCTACTGCGAGAAAAGTTGGACACCCTCCCCCACTTCCCTGACAAATTCGATGGCTACCGACATCAGTTTGCCCGAAAACCCAAACCGATTTTTTGCGTGAGGATTAGTATTCTCGGAGAGTTGTACCGATTTATCTTATATTTTAGCCCTAGGTTGAATACCGGAATGGCTTGAGTAACTTAACCACAGATTTCTGGCCTATTTTAAGCAGGAAGCACCTTCATGACCAACAATCCCAATGCCCCATTGAAAACACGCACCAAGCTGGGTATCATCCTGATTTCGGTCATTGTGATCATCCTGACAGCCGGATTTGTCATCTATATCAATATCAACAAAATGCTCAGCAAGGCACTGACCAATGCCTTTGAATCGAGTCCGGCAGGGGAAGTGTACGAGTTGAAATTCAAAAACCTCCGGGCCAATCCCCTACAGGGATCGATCAGCGTCCTGGACGTATCCCTACAGCGAAGGGAAAGTCCCAAAAAATCCTATCCTTATATCAACAGTTGGATCACGCTGAAAACTGACAAATTGGTCCTGGAAAATGTGGATATTCTCCTTCTGCTACGCGCCAATAAACTCCTACTCGAAAAAATAGCCATCATCAGCCCGGATCTGGAGCTCGATCTAAACAGTCAAAACCCCACATTCCTACCCTTTGGTGCATCCAAATCCCTCGTCGGCGACGGGGAAAACACTGTCCCGGAGGCTTATTTGCTACGGGAGTTTGAACTCGTAAATGCCCAATTCCGATTGATCAATTCGTTGAAAAACCGTGATTTTACAGTGGACAATTTCAACTTGTCATTCAAAGAGCTGGACATTGACTATACGGAGGAGGAGGATGAGCTGTACTTCCTGAGGGAGTTGGAAATATCGCTGGATAAATTCAGCGGAAGCACCAAGGAAGACGCACTACAGCAGGTGAATTTTTCGGATTTCAGGATAAAATTCGACTCGGTGGATGCCCGCAAAAATCTCGATACGCTGATCTTCAATTTTCAGAATTTCACTTCCGGGGTGCATGACCTGGACATCCAGACCCGGGACAGCCTTTTCCATATCACGATGAGTTCCTTTGATCTTTCCTATCGGGATCAGACGATTCAGTTGGAAGAAATGAGCTTCAAGCCCAACGTCAGCAATGCGGAAATCCAGCGGAATTACAGATTTCAACACACCCAATTCTCGGGGACAGTGGGTTTGATTAATTTTTCAGGGGTGAATTTCGATTCGCTGATCTATGCCAATTCACTTTTTATCGAAGAAGTGTCTCTTGACAGCATCTCCGCCCTGATCTACAAGGACAATACCAAGGCTAAGGACCTGAATCATTTCCCAAAATACCTGGGCCAACTCGTCAATGAAATCAAGGATCCCGTTCGGATCAAAACGGTAAAGGCAACACAGGTCAACGTCATCAATGAAGAACGCAAGCCGGATGGCTCTCTGGCGAGAGTACACGTGAACAACGGAACCTTGGAGGCTAAAAACATCACCAATCTGGCTCCGGATGAACTACTGACGATTCAGGCGGGTGCTTTTTTAGCAGGAAAAGTCGAATTCAGCCTGAATCTGGCTTTCAGTTATTCCCTGCCGCAATTTGCCTTTGACGGTCGACTGCTTCAGTTTGAACTGACGGAGATCAACCCGATCATCAAAGCGTACTCCCCCATAGAATTCAAAGCCGGAACAGCCGATGAGATTAAGTTTTCGGGAATAGCCCAATCGACCCGGTCCGGCGGTAATTTGACCTTCCGGTACCATGATCTGAATATTAATCTGGAAGTGAACCCCAAGGAAAATTGGATCAACAGCATCGTCTCCTTCGGAGCTAACGCCATCCTGCGCACCAACAATCCGGCCGCAGCAGACCAACCTCCACGATCCGTGAAATTCCTGGCCGAGCGGGACATGAACAAAGGGTTTGTCAACCTGATCATCAAGTCTATTCTCGATGGAATGAAAGAAACCATGAATCCTTCCAAAGAAAACAGAAGAGAATTCAAGGAAGCGAAAAATGACGCGAAGAATGACAGGTGATCGCCTTTGGTCAGATTCAAGGAAAATCAATCGGTTGAGCTGAGCCCCGCTTGGATTCCGCTATTTTTCACATCAAAAGACCGGGCTTTTACCCCAACTCTTTCTCGAGTTGCTCCAGAGTTTTGCCTTTGGTCTCGGGCAAGATCCACCAAACCACCAAAACGGATCTGCCAATGCGGTCCCGATTGCCGAAAGCGAAAACAGCAATCCCGAAAAAATCAATAACCGCTTCCTGCCCTACTTGTCACTCAGGATAATGCACAAAGCAGCACCTATTATGCAGCCTACCCATGCCGAACTCGTCCCCCAACCCTGATGCCACCGATGAAATATTGAAAAAAGGTTCCTAAAACGGCTTGGTACCCCCTAATACCACCCAATCGTAAGCCAATAAAAAACCACCGAGGGCGGCTGTCCTACTGATCAGCCGGATATAATTTTGATCATCGAGGTAAGTTTGGACCATAGGTTGGGTTGGAAAAATGGAGTTTGATTTGAAAAAATACCGGCATTTTGGAAAGATAACGTCCTGTTCAGCCGGATTGTTTGCTGGCCAGGTCTTTCCCGACTTTTTCCAACTTCAAAATTCCTTCAAAGGAATCGCGTAGGTTTTGACCGGTTTGGTTTTCGCCCTAACTTCCCCTTATCGCAACAGCGCCTAATTCCTCCAAATGAAAATCCTTCTCGTAGAAGACAATCCCGAATTGACCCAAAATGTGGTCAATTACCTCTCTGCTGAGGGGATCATCTGTGAATCGGCCACCACGTTGTTTGAGGCTCAGGATAAAATCCTAAGTTTTGGCTACGACTGTATCTTACTGGATCTGATGCTGCCTGACGGCAATGGACTTGATCTGATAGAAATCATCAAGTCCCAAAAAATCAAAACCACGGTACTGATCATTTCTGCCAAAGATGCCTTGGATGACAAGCTGAAGGGGCTGGATCAGGGTGCAGACGACTACCTACCCAAGCCTTTCCATCTTTCGGAGCTTTTGGCCAGGCTGAAGGCCATCTTTCGACGGTCAAAACTGGGAGGGTTTGACGAAGTCGTCTTCAATGAGATCACCATTGAAATCCATCAATTGCTGGCCAAAGTAAATGATCAGGTTTTGGAGTTGACGAAAAAGGAATTTGACCTTTTGCTCTTCTTTATCACCAATAAGAACAGGGTTTTGGGCAAGCAGGCAATCGCTCAGCACCTCTGGGGAGACTATACGGATGATTTGGCAAATTTTGACTTTGTCTACCAGCATGTCAAAAACCTGCGAAAGAAAATCACAGGGGCCGGAGGAAAAGATTACATCAGTACGGTCTATGGTATCGGCTACAAGTTTGACCCGCTGGCATCCTAAAATGGGCTCTATTTGAGAGAAAGATTATTCTGAGAAATCCTCCTGAACATTGAAAAACACCTGTCATAAATGAAACTAATCAACATCATCACACTTTGGTACCTGGGAATCACCATGGCGGCGTTGCTTGTTGGTGGTTTTTTTATTTACAACAAATTGGAATCAGAGATTGATTTTGAGCTCGGAATGGAGCTCACCCGGCAGATTGATGCGTATGCTGCGAGAATTGAGAATGGAGTCTCAGCCGAACGCCTGCAATACGACAAACTCGAGATTAAGGAAATCCCGTACAACCTCCCAATAGAAGAGCTCCATCTTCGGGATACGGTCGCCTATCATGATCCCATGAACCGAAATGAAGTCCAACTAAAGGCAAGTAAATCTTATAAAATCAACGGAAAACACTATCGGATTTCTTATTACAACCTCGTGGTCGAGGCTGACGATATTACAGAGACGGTCGTGATTACGATGGTGGCGGTCTTTGCCATTCAGTTGGTTTTTATCGGGTTTTTCTTTCGGATTATTTCCAAAAAAATCCTTCGCCCTTTCCATGAAAGCCTCAATGCGGTGCAAGCCTTTAGCTTTCAGAAAAATGAACCTTTGGAATTCCCCAAAAACGGAATTACAGAATTTGAAAAATTGAATGATTTTCTCGAACGAATGACCAAAAAACTCCTCAAAGACTATCGGCAGATCAAGGAGTTTTCAGAGAATCTATCCCATGAAATCCAAACTCCGTCCGCTGTCATCCGAGGAAAACTGGAACACCTCATAAATGAAAACATCACTGAAAAACAGGCGGAATTGATCAGTTCGGCATATAAAAACAACGAGCGAATCACTCACATTGTCCGGTCGCTCGGGATGCTTGCCAAGCTTGAAAATGAGGAATTTGAAGCTCCTGAGACGATAAACTTAAGCCCAGCCCTAGAAAAAATCCTGCTGGACCTGGAGGAACTGATTGCGATCAGATCGCTCAAAATCACCACTCAATTTGACCCCATGGTATGGCTGGAGATCCACCCGTTCGTGGCAGAAGTCTTATTGTCCAACCTGATCGGCAATGCAATCCGACACAATATCGATCAGGGGTCAATCCACATCGAACTGAATTCCAAATTTTTGAAAATAGAAAATACAGGTGTCCCGCCGACTTCCGACCCGGAGGGATTTCTGGAGCGGTTTAAGAAAGGAAGTGATCATCCTGACTCTGTGGGACTGGGACTGGCTATCGTCAATCAGATCTGCAAAAACTACGGTTTCCGGCTTTTTTATTATTTCGAAAACAATCTGCATGTGATTCGGATTCTATTCAGGTAAGCAACTTCAAAATTGATACAAAATGTATCCCTACACTTGGATCAAAACCAACGCTCTGCCCGATGAAACCTATTAAATCATTTCTTTTTATTCTCTTTTTTTTCGCATTTCCCACGCTCGTTTGGTCACAGACCTATCAGGTATCCGGAACCCTCAAGGATGCACAACGCAAAGAAGTCTTAGGATATGTACAGGTAGCGCTGTTTGCCGCCGGGGATGAGACTAACCCCGTAGCCTATTCGGATTCTGACGAAAACGGCGACTTCACACTGGAGGTGGACCGCGGTACTTATACCTTCAAAGCCTTCTTTCTTGGATTTGAAGATCAGATTATCCCTGAAGTGAATGTCACTCAAAACGTGGAGTTGGGTGATGTCCTGATGAAAAGCGAAAGCCAAAACCTGGAGGAGGTCGTGGTACAAACTTCAAAAATGCCCGTGAGATCAAGTCTGGAAGGAATTGTGATCACACCTGAAAACAACATCGCCAATGCCGGAGGGACGCTGCTGGATATTCTCCGAAACACTCCATCCATCTCTGTGGCAGACGATGGGACCATCTCGCTGAGAGGTAGTTCGGGTACCAATATCCTGATCAATGGTCGGAATTCATCCTTAACCCAAAGCCTGGATCAGCTTCCGGCGAGTGCGGTCGAGGAAGTTCGGGTGATAAATAATCCGAACGCAAGATTTGACGCGGAGGCAGAAGGGGGAGTGATCGATATTATTTTGAAAAAAGGTCAGGATCTGGGTACGCATGGCGGACTGGAAGCGACGTATGGCACCCGAAACAGAACCAACCTTGGAGCACGACTGAATCACAGAAAAGCCAATTTCAATGTGTTTGGAGGGTATAATTACCGCGATTGGAAGGACGTAGGAACCAGAAGGTCGACACGGATGATTTTTGATGATCAGGAGACTTTGACCCAAAACACAGACAATGTCAATCGAAACCAAGGTCATAATTTGAACTACGGGGCGGATTATTACTTCGGAAATAACATCCTCAGCTACGAGGGCGTCTTCCAATATGGGCAGGATTTTCAGACAAATACCCTCTACGCCGAATTGGACCGAATGAACGAATCTGGCGAAGACGAATCCTTCGACTATGTCCGAAGAAATACCGAAGATGAAATCGATGAAGGAGTCGACAATGCTTTGATTTTTGAGCACAATTTCAAAGACAAAGGGCATTTGCTCCGCTTTACCGCCAGTCACTCCTATAGAAATCAGTTTAAGACTCAGCGAATTGAGATATTTGGCAATACACTAAATCCGAGTCCGGAAAATCTTACCGGGCAGGAACGTGCCTTTACGGATGAAGTAAGAAATATATCTGTGTTTCAGTTTGACTACATCAAACCTTTGGAAAACGGCAAGTTTGAAACGGGTCTAAAATCCAACATCCGGAAATTTGACAACGATTACCAGTACTTGAGAAGGGATGAGAGCACGCAGGATTTTGTAGAAGACCCTGCAGTCAGCAACCGGTTTTTATACAAAGACCAGATCCATGCAGGCTACGTAGTCTATTCCTCCACGCGCTCCAAGTTTGAATACGCACTCGGTCTGAGGGGTGAGTTTACCCAAGTGGATACTTACCTGGAAAATACCAACGAGGAAAATCAGCAGGACTATTTCAACCTGTTTCCCAGCCTGCAGACCATGTATAAGCTGAATGACAAGCATTCCCTGAAGTTCACCTACAGTCGAAGAATTGACCGTCCTACAGCTTGGAGGCTAAACCCCTTTCCGGACATTACCGATTCGCTGAACATCCGTCGTGGCAATCCAAACCTTCAACCGGAGATGATTAACTCCTTCGAGTTCGGGCATTTGGCCAACTTTGACAAAACCAGCTTCACTACCAACCTATTCTATAGAAAAGTCAACGGTCAGTTGGACTTCATCACATTTGTGGAAGACGGAATCTCTTATTCACAGCCTGAAAACTTACTTTCTGCCAGTTCCTACGGTGTTGAATTCATCGGAATCAGCGAGGTAAATGACTGGTATTCCATCAATGGAGGGGTAACTCTATTCCGAATCGATGTGGATGGATCCAATATCAGTGAAGAATTTACCAATTCCGGATTTTCCTGGAATGTAAAATTGATCCAGGATTTCAAGCTGCCTTATGGCATCAATTTCCAGTTGGCAGCAAATTATGATTCTCCGGAAGTAGAGGCGCAGGGAAGGGATTTGGCCCAGTATTATTTGGATGCCAGCCTTCAGCGATCCTTTTTTGAAGATCGGGGAAATCTATCGCTTAGTTTACGGGATGTATTTGATACCCGGAGATATGCAGGCAATGCCTTGACCAATCGGTTTTCTCAGGACTTTTATGCCAAACGGGAAACGCGAATCTTCCTGATGACAGCCAGATTAAACTTCTAAAAGTTTGGATTTAAAAATCAATCGAAATGTAATTAAGTAAAAGGGTTATTTATTTTCAAAAGAGGTGGGGAAGTGATTAATTCACAATACTCTACCTTTTTTTGTGTTCACTTATCGCTGATTTTTAAATTGGACTTCCTATTACGAGGCTAAAATGCTTCAAAATCAAAATTTTTCGCTGCATTTAATTCCTTCACCAGAGCGATGCTATGCCTCATTTTTTAACTACTTAATTTTCTTGCATTTTGGGATTCTTAAGGCATAATTCGGGTTTAATGAATTAGGATTGAATCTAAGGCAGCATTAATATCAATTTACCTAAGTTAAGGCAAGGTGTACTGCAGCACTTCCATCCTTTCCCGGTCAATTTCTATCCGTATAGCTTTTGAATAGCTTCAATTTGGATTACCCGGTCGAAATCAAGTATTGAAGGTTAATTACAAACAGCTCTGCCGTACAATCTGATGTGCAAAGGGCAAAAAAAAAAGGCCGGTTGCTAAAACCGACCCTTTTTACATTCAACCTAATCCAAATTTTACTGAGGAAGCAAAACTCCATCAACTACGTGAATCACACCATTGCTTCCTGTCAAATCTGCGGCAGTAACTGTGGCGCCGTTGATTTTCACCACACCATTTGCGATTGACACTGTCAATTCTTGGCCATTGAGTGTGGTCACTTTTTGTCCGTCGGTAAGGTCAGCTGCCAAAACGTTTCCAGAAACTACGTGGTAAGTAAGGATGGAAGTCAACTGGTCTTTGCTTTCAGGCTTAACCAGATTCTCCACAGTCCCGGCAGGAAGTGCAGCGAATGCAGCATCCGTTGGAGCAAAAATGGTGAATGGTCCTGGACCGCTCAACGTTTCAACGAGACCCGCAGCAGTCACAGCGGTTACCAAAGTCGTATGATCCGGAGATCCTACGGCAATGTCTACCACTGTCTTGGGAGCCTCAACCGGCGCTGCGACTTCTTCTACCACTTCCATTGTTTCTTCAGTTGCTTCTTCTTTAGGAGCGCTGCAACCTACTGCGATTACTGTAGCGAATGATGCGACAGCGAGAGATAAGAATTTAATTTTTTTCATTTTAATAATTTGTTGGAGATGTTTCAAGTCAAACACGCAAGTCCACTTTTTGTTTAGATAGTTGAAATCTGGAGCCAATAATCCGGATAAAGTCAATTATTAAGGGTAGGGAAAATAAAATAACAAAAGACCCGACCCGGGTAAGGCTGATGGTTTAGGGGAGTCAAAACCAAATTTTCTCAACTATTTCTTCAAAGGGAAGAGTACACTCTGGAACCCCTAGGAACAAAAGACTCCAGCCTTGTAAAATGCAATTATTTTTTATCGAATTGGGATTTATTCCTAATTCAATTCCGGGTTAAAAGTTAGATTCGATAGAATTTATTTCGTCCACCAAACCATCCCCAAACTTATGAAAGCAAGCCTACTTCTTGGGATTCTTTTTACGATAGTCCTGGATCTTGGGGCACAGACTGATTCGGTCACTTATCGGCCCAATAAATTTAACCAGCTGAAAATCGTGCCGTTACCGGCCATTGGATCCAATCCTGCAAATGGCTGGCTTTTTGGATTGGCCCCATCCGCTACCTGGTATATGGGTGAACCGTCGACCACCAAGATCTCCAACTTTGTGGGCAACTTTCTCTATACCACTAAGAAACAATGGATTTTCAGCTCCAGGAGCAATATTTTCTCAAATGAGAACAAACTGATTTTCATGGGTGACTGGCGGTATTTTCTGACTTCCCAGTTCACCTATGGTTTGGGAAGCAAGGCTCCCAATGAGCTGGATTTCAATCCCAATCAAGGAGGATCGCTATGGGGAAAACAAGGCATGGATTTCAGCCTGATCCGGTTTTATGAAACAATTTTGAAAAGAATCGGGGACTCTAAGTTTTACCTGGGCCTGGGATATCATTTGGACATTCACTCCAAAATCGAAAATTACAACGACGCTGCCTCGGATTTTAATCCTATCTACTCCCATGATGCATACAATAGCAGCCTTGGATTTGATTTGGATCGCTATACCCTATCCGGTGTTTCGTTAAATGGCGTGATGGAAAACCGAGACAAGGCAGTTTCCCCCTACGAGAAGAACTTTGCCTGGATTCAGTACAAAATCAACCCAGCATTTCTGGGTTCGGATCAGAGTTCTTCCTTACTTATGCTAGATTACCGGCATTACATCAACTTGCGGGAGCAGCGGAAAAGAAATTTAATCGCGCTTTGGGGATTTGGAAATTTTGTCGTTTCAGGCGACGTACCCTACATGAGTCTCCCATCCATTACCTGGGATATGTTTGGAAGATCCGGCCGGGGTTATGCACAAGGAAGATTTCGGGGTGAAAACATGGTCTATGGGGAAGCAGAGTGGCGATTTCCACTGCAACAAAACAAAGAAACATTCGGCGGGACCATCTTCCTCAATGCGGCCAGTTTCAGTAGCAAAACTGACAATGAGAAGCTTTTCTCCAAAATTAATCCTGGGTATGGAGTGGGATTTCGGGTGATGATCAATAAGCAAAACCGTACCACCATAGCCGCTGACTACGGCTTCGGGCAGAAGGGAAACTCAGGGTTTTATTTAAATATTAATGAAAGCTTTTGAAAATAGAAGCAAGAGGCTAAAGACAAGAAGCCGGACCTTTGAGAAGGTCAGAAATTTGAATTAAAAAATCTGAAAAATAAAAAAGTCCAGATTCTTCCTTCTTGGCTCTAGTTTCTAAGTTAAAATTGACAAATCTTGAATTACCAGAGCAATCACTAAAGCCCTCGAAAATTCAATTCCAAGGGCTTTTGATTTATTCCAAACCCGATTTAAGCAGCATTTCGGGTTGCATTGACAATCCCAAACATCGTCCTGAGGATCAATTTGTCCAGAATCTCAGTCGAAGATCCGTTTTCCAGAATAGTTTGTATTGCATATTGCTGGATGGTGATCAGCGGAAGAACGATACGCTCCCGGATCTCAATGGAAGTTTTGCTGACCGGATTATCTTCCAAAAGCTCTTCCATGCCTGCGATTTTTTTAAGTTTGTCTACAGAACACTCGAACTCCTGAAACAACATTTGCCAGAACTCGCTGTACTCAGGATTATTTTTCAAATAGGCTGTAGCCGGATAAAAGCATTTTTTGAGGGATTGCATCGAGTTGCCCAGGAGTGTTCTGAAGAAAAGGCTGTCCTGGTAGAGTTTCTTTAATTCTTCCAAACCGATTTCCTTCTCCAACTCGGAAATAGCCGAACCCACTCCATAAAAACCGGGGATGTTCTGCTTCATCTGAGCCCAGGAACCTACAAAAGGAATGGCTCGTAGATCTTCGAATTTCAGCCCTGAATCCTTCCCTCTTTTCAGGGGTCTGGATCCGATATTAGTCATTCCAAAAAACTTCAACGGAGCAACATGCTCAAGGTAGGGAACGAATTTGGGGTGACTTTTCAGGTCTTTGTATTTCTCGTATCCAATATTTGCCAATTTCTCAATCAGGGCTCTTTGCTTTTCGTCCAGGCTGTTTTCAAAATTCGGATAAAGATGATTTTCAACACCGGCACTCAGCAATTGCTCAAAATTGTAAATACAGGAAGCTTGTTTTCCATAATTGGAAGAGATCGTTTGACCTTGGATGGTCACCTGGATTTCTGAATTCTCCACTTTATCACCCAGAGAGGCATAGAAGTTATGAAGATTTCCCCCTCCTCTTGCCACAGGCCCACCTCTTCCGTCAAAAAACACCACCTCGATCCCATTTTCTCTGGAGACTCGGGTCAGCTCTTCTTTTGCAATGAGTATTGACCAGTTTGCCTTCAAATACCCTCCATCCTTAGTACCATCTGAAAAACCAAGCATGATATTTTGCTTGTGTCCACGGCTGGTGAGATGTGTTTTATACTCAGGCATTTGGTAGAGCTTTGTCATGATTTGAGGAGCCATTTTCAAATCGTCGATGGTCTCAAACAGGGGAACAATATCCAATGGCAATTTTCCCACTTCCACTCCCAGGGTTAGCTTGGCCATTTGGTACACCTCGATAATGTGAAGGACCGACTGACAGTTGGAGATGATGTAGCGGTGAAGTCCATCTTCCCCGTTTGTCTTCTGCACGGACTTGACGGTGGCGGTTGACAGGAGCATTTCCTTGTGAAATGGCTCCTTAAATTGATCAAGATCAGGAAGCGACTGAGTATTCAATACCGCTTGTATTAGCTCATCCTCTGTACCTGTAAACTTCCTTCCCTGAATCGTAAAAACCTCCTCCCAAAGTCCGTCATGCTTCCGGCTATCCTGCCGCAAATCCATGTAGGCAAAGTGAAATCCGAATATTCGAACTTTCAGAATGAAGCGATCCAGGAGATCCAAAAACAGGCCGTCATGGTATTTGATCAAGGCTTCCCGTGCTTCAAAAAGCACTGCCAAAAGGTCTTCTTTGGTAGAGTACACTTCCTTATTTTCAAATAAGGCATAATAAATTCCGCGCTCTGCCTGGACGATGTGTTCTTCCACATGCTTAAAGGTCAGACGCTTTCGAAGTTTTCGGAGATCTCGGTAGTAGCAGCGCATCAGCCACTTTTTCAGACGGTCAGCCACCTGAATCGTAGTCTCATGGGTTACAAACGGATTGCCATCCCGGTCTCCACCCGGCCAAAATCCAACTTTAAGAATGGATGGATTCTCCCAGGTATGTAAGGGCTGCCCCAAGCCTTCCAGCAATCGGATGATGATGTCAGGCATACTGTGATAAAAGACATTCTCCAAATACCAAATCAAACTGATCGCTTCATCAAATGGAGTGGGCTTTTCCCGATTGATAAAGCCTGTTTTACCCAGTTGCTGCAAAAGGAGGTTGATATTTTCCAGATCATCTGTCCGAATGGCCGCCTCCAGATCCGTGATTATTCCGAGCACATTACCTGGATAAAACTGGGTCGGGTGAGCTGTGAGGGTCAGTCTGACGGAGAAGTTTTTGAGTTTCTCGATCAGTTGATCCTTTTTTCGGTCATTTTCTACTCTACTGATCAGGGCTTTGACTGAACCTTTGCCTCCGATATCATTGACCTTTTCGTAGGCAGCATCCTCGATGGAGTCAAATAATACTACTTGGCGCTCCACATATTGAATCATCTGAAAAAGAAAATCAGTCTGTGCCTTTCCCTTTTCCCCGGGCATCATTTCCTTAAAAAAGCCATCAATGATTTCCCGAGGAGACTTTCCTTCGACGTACCCTCGTTCACAGGCTTTTCCTAAGAAAGGAAGCAATGTCCCTGTGACGTAGATATCGTCAAAGGGTAGATCCAAAAATAGACTGTTGTAAATCGTAAATCGCTTGGCGACTTGAGTATCATAAATTTGAAACATCCGAGGTCAGATTTGATAGTTATGGCAAATTAGTGAAATTTCTATTTTTTAGAACAAAAATTATGAATTCAATAAGTTTTATGGTGATTTTTTTATTTTTTGATAGATTTTTTTCTTCTTTTCGATTGAAAAAGAAAAAATTCAAGCCAAAAATTATTTCTAATTTCAATCCATGAAACTCCTTCCTATCCTGATTGCTACCTTGGCTTTGGTCTCATGCACTTCTCCCAAACAAGAAACCCAAGTGACTTCAGAACCAGTCTCACCCACAAGTTACCAATTCCTCATCGGAACATATACTGACTTGCCGATACAGGGAATCAATCACCTGTATTTTTCACCCGAGGAAAACATCCTGACGGTGGAAACAATCGCCGGTGGAATCGCAAATCCATCTTTTGTCATTGCAAGCAAGGATGGCAAGCGGGTTTTTTCGCTGGAGGAGCAGTCTGGCACCCCCGGAGGACAAGTCTTAAGTTTTTCTAGAAATCCGACTGATAATTCACTGACTTTATTGGACCAAAAAGAATCCGGAGGAGACCATCCTTGCCATATTTCCCTCTCTTCAAACGAAGATTTTGTCATCCTCAGCAACTACACCGGTGGGAGCCTGAGTGTGTTCAAAGTTTCCCCGGAAGGAATGCTGGCACATGCACAGACTATCCAGCACTCTGGCAAAAGTGTCAACGCTGACCGACAAACTAGTCCGCATGTGCATAGCACCACTTTTGATCCTGAGGGGAAGCGGGTTTTGGTAGCTGATCTTGGGACAGACAAAATCTACGTTTACGACTTTGATCCTAATCAGTCAGAACCTCTGAAGCTTTCGTCAGAATTTCCAGTATCGCCCGGTGATGGGCCCAGGCATTTGACTTTTTCGGCAGATGGCAAAGAAGTGCTCGTCGTGGAAGAAATGACGGCTATACTGGATGTGTTTTATTACGAAAATGGGGTTTTGTCACCGAAGCAACGGCTTTCTTTACTGGCAGATGGGTTTGAAGGAAAGGTAGGTGCGGCAGAGATCCGGCTTTCACCGGACGGGAAGCAAGTCTACGTCTCCAACCGGGGTGATGCCAACACGATTTCAGTCTTTGGGAAAAGGCCTTCCGGTGAATACGTTCTGGTTCAGAACATCTCCTCGGGAGGTATAATGCCCAGAAACTTCAACCTCACTGCCGATGGCAAATACCTACTCGCTGCACATCAGGCGAGTAATGACATCGTCATCTTTGAACGGGATGAATTTACCGGCAAACTCACCCAAACCCTTTGGAAAGCTGAACTGAACAAACCCGTTTACCTTTTCAGATTAAATGACTAAGAAGGATCTTCCCAAGCCGTATCGGTATTGTACCGGATAAAGCCTGACTGGATTTCCAAAGGTGATTGGAGATTGTTGTGGTAAAGCTTCCCCGTGCCCAAACCCTGTGGAATAGCCGGATTAAAAGTCGATGCAAGCTGGCTAATGGCATTGAGACCGATGTTACTTTCCAAGGCCGAGGTCATCCACCAGCCGATATTACGCGATTGCGCAAGATGAATCCAGTCTTGCGTTTCCAAAATCCCACCTACCAGAGTTGGCTTAAGAATAATGTGTTGGGGCTTAATCTGATCGAGGAGTTGCTCTTTGTCCGGCACTCCAATCAACTCCTCATCCAAAGCGATAGCCACCGGAGTGACTTCACAGAGCCTTCGCATCTCGTTCCAATTACCTGCAGGGATAGGCTGCTCAATACTTTGGATGTCAAATTCCGCCAATCTTTCCAGTTTTTTCAGCGCCTCAGCCCTTGAAAATGCACCATTGGCATCCACTCTCAAGGTAATCTGTTCCGATGAAAATTGAGATCTGATGTAGCCCAAGAGGGCTATTTCCTGCTCAAAGTCAATCGCACCGATTTTCATCTTGATGCAGTTGAATCCCTCATTCAATTTCTGATCAATCTGCTCAAGCATGAATTCCCGATCTCCCATCCAGATCAATCCATTAATTGGAATTGGTTTTTGACTATCAAAAAAATCGTTGGTCAGAATTCGCTTTTTCCCACCATTCTTCCAGTCCAAAACGGCTGTTTCTACTCCAAATCGAATAGCCGGAAGCTCAGATGGAATCAGGTCTTTCAATTTGGCAAGGACCGAATCCTGCTCCGATTCCCAAGTTTCCCCATTCAGCTTCTGAAGTATTCTATTCAAAACCTCCTCAAAATCATCCCGGTAGTCCGGACTCAACTTCACCAAAGGTGCCGCCTCACCCCAACCTTTGATCTCCCGATTTTTGGGGTCAGTAGCTTGGATCCAATAGACGTCCCGGGTTTTCAAAACTCCCCGGGAGGTACCTGCATCAAACCTGAAAATCAGCGTCCGTTTGAGGTAAGAAAATTGAAGTTGCACGGTATTTACCATAGAATACTAACTGAAAACAGGGAAGAATGGCTGACTGAAACCTATATTTGCGCCCGAAAACCGGGAACAAATGGAGATTCCAAAGATAGACTTGCGAGATTACGAATATACACTGCCTGAGGAGCGCATTGCGAAATTTCCACTGGAAAAGCGGGATTCCTCCAAGCTGCTACACGTGCGAAAAGGCGCAATGGAGCACCTTCATTTCTATGACTTGCCAAGTTTATTGTCGTCCGACACCCTTCTGGTCTACAATGACACCAAAGTAATCCCGGCCCGATTGATATTTCAGCGGGAAACAGGTGCCCGAATAGAAATCTTTTTGCTGCAGCCCGTAGCTCCCACCACAGTCATATCCGAAATCATGCTTACCAGGCACCCTGTCACCTGGGAAACAATGATCGGAAATTCAAAAAAATGGAAAGATGATGAAATCTTAACCGGGCAAGTTCGGGTGAATGGACGGGTCGTTATTCTTTCTGCGCAATTAGCTGACCGCGAAAGCAAGTCAGTCGTTTTTTCCTGGGATGACGCAACTGTTGCTTTTGTTGACCTGGTGGAAGCCAGCGGGGAAGTTCCCCTTCCACCCTATCTCAACCGTAAACCCAATGAAGAGGATAAATCCCGCTATCAAACCGTCTACTCCAAAAAGGAAGGTGCGGTGGCAGCACCAACGGCAGGGCTGCATTTTACAGCGGAAATATTTGAAAAATTAAGGGCAAAAGGAATTCAAGAAGCACAGGTAACACTTCATGTCAGTGCAGGCACTTTTCAACCGATCAAAGCTCAAAATATCCTGGAGCACCCGATGCACAGCGAACAAATTCAGATCGGCAGGGAAACAGTAGAAAAGCTTTTGGCACAAAAAGGAAAAACTGTTGCTGTAGGAACTACTTCGGTCAGGACTCTGGAAAGTCTGTTCTGGTTTGGGGTGAAGTTATTGGAAAATAAAGGGTCAGAATTCAGAATCGAAAAGCTTTTTGCTTATGAAAATCGCTCAACTGTGCCTTCGAAAGAAGATGCCTTGCAGGCTGTCTTAAATTATATGGAAAAAAATCAATTGGAAACAATCCTGGGAAGTACCGAAATTTTCATTTTCCCCGGTTATAGGTTCCGGATGATTGAGGGCTTGATCACCAATTTCCACCAACCGGGATCTACGTTGATCCTATTGATTGCCACAATATTGGGAAAAAGTTGGAGTGTGGTATACCAAGAAGCTTTGGACCGAGACTACCGATTTTTAAGTTACGGTGACAGTAGCTTGTTATGGATTTAGTCGGGATGGTTGCCTAGCTTTTGGATGCCATTTACCAATTCGTGGTAGTAGGTTCTTCCGACCGGAACAAGGTCCGAGGCTACTTTGATTTCCCGGGTGTTGATTGCGTTGATTTCCGATACCTGCACGATGTAGCTTTTATGAATTCGCATAAAACGGTCTGCAGGAAGGGCGGTTTCGAAGTCTTTCAAAATATTCCGAACGGAGAAAACAGAATGTCTCGAAACCAACGTAGTGTAATTCCCATCGCCCTTCAACCAGAGAATATCATCGTATTTCACTTTGACAAGATTTCCCTCAAATCTCACGAAAATCGCATCTTTTATTAAAAGCTTCTCTTCCTGACTAGCTTCAAGTTTTGAATTTCCGTTGCCATTTTCCCTAATTTCTTCCAATAGCTCTTTCATAATTCGATCTTTATGACTGGCAACAGCATGTATAATGAATTTGTTTTCTGTTTTCGATTTGGGCAAAACCCCTTGCCTAATCTGAAAAAGTACCCATTGAATTGCTCCAAAAATTGAGATTATTTTGATATCAGTTCATTGCTTACGTCTTTTACTTCATATTCCAGCAAAATGAAAATCAGATATCCTGTTTTTTTACTTTACCTCCTGTTGATTTTTTCCTGCGGAGAAAAGCAAAAACCGATACCAAAAACCGGCAAAGTAAGTATTACAGGAATAGAACTGAGGGCAGCCGGGAGTCCCTCCGGAAGAACGAATGCCACATTTCAATGGGAGCACGTTTTCAACAATCAACTCCAGCTCACATTCACCGAATCCAGTGGTGAATCCTTCAACATAGCACTCGATCCAAACGACTTCAGCACTGCTTATTCCATCGATTTACCTTTTGGTACCTACGAATACTCAGGGGAATCCAATGCTCAACCAATCTCCACAAGCCTTCCTGTCTCAGTCTCCGGTCAACTGATCGTGGACAATGCCGTGGAAACACTTACAATCAAAGCAAGTTCGGATTACGGACTGTTCACATTCTCAAAATCGAACCTTTCTGGGTCCCCAAAAATCCTTGAACCTGAATCAGGGGTCTTCTCAAGCACCTCGGACTTCTATTACAGCTATGTGAAGGATGACCTCCTGCTAAAAGCGGAACTTGATCTCAGCAATGGAAATTCATTTCGAATCGGAACGGCCTCAAGGGGGTTTACTCACCAACATTACCAGATATCCAGTTCGGCAACTGAACCCGTGGATACGTTTCAACCCAATGATTTTGAAATCTCGGCCGAGCGCCTGATTCTCGGCGAAAGTGGCTATCCAGCTAACCTTTACCCCTATCAACTCGCTGAATTAAACCCTGCAACGAATGAAACCTCGGGTCTTCAATGGATTCAAGGCAGGATATTTTCGATCAATGACAGTGGAAATTCTGCTGAGATTCAGGAGATAAATGCAGAGACTGGCGCTTTAGTCCGGACAATCAAAGTGACCAATGTGCCAAACGTGGACTGGGAAGATCTGACAGCAAGCCCAACGCATCTATTTATTGGGGATTTTGGAAATAATGCGGGGAACCGCACGGACCTGAAAATCCTGAAAATTTCCATTCCGGCACTTTTGGTTCAGGACGAAGTGGCGGCAGACGTAATTGAGTTTAGCTATCCGGATCAAAGTGATTTTTCCGGCGCCAATGTCGATCACAACTTTGACTGTGAGGCGATGATTTTTTGGGAAAATCAACTTCACCTGTTTTCCAAAAACCGTGGTGACGGACAGACCAAACACTACACCCTTTCTACTACAGTTGATAAACAAATCGCGACTTTAACCGAGACTTTTGATGCCAAAGGCTTAATTACGGGGGCAGATGTAACTCCGGAGGGGAAACATGTGGTTTTGCTGGGATATGAAAACCAGGGAGTAAGCTCAAGGTGCTTTATTTGGACCTTTGCTTCGGTTTCCAGCTCGGTTTTTTCGAAAGAAGGAAATCAGTTTTTCCTTGGGAGTCCGGCCAGTTTGGGACAGACAGAGGGCATAGCAATCGATCCCGATAGGGAAGTAACGATATCGGGGGAACGAATCAGCTTTGGCTCTCTGACCGTTCCCCCGAAGGTATTCAAGGTGGATTTGGCTGGAATTTTTACGCCTTAGCCTTTTCTCATTTGTTTGTAGGAATTGATCAGCCCGTTGGTAGAGCTGTCGTGTGAAGTTATCTCCCCATCACCTTCCAACTCCGGAAGAATTCCGTTGGCCAGTACTTTCCCTAATTCTACACCCCACTGATCAAAACTAAAAATATTCCAAACTGCTCCCTGTACGAAGATTTTGTGCTCATACATTGCAATCAATTGGCCCAAAGTATAGGGATTAATTTCTTTTACTAAAATTGAATTGGTAGGACGGTTACCCTCAAAAACCCGATGGGGGGCGATCTTTTCGATTTCAGCCTCTGATTTTCCAGCTTTTTTCATTTCTGAAATCACTTCCTCGAGAGATTTTCCTTTCATCAAGGCTTCCGTCTGTGCAAAGAAGTTGGAGAGGAGCTTCTGATGATGATCGCCGATCGGGTTATGCGAATTGGCCGGAGCGATGAAATCGCAGGGGACCAGGTGCGTCCCCTGATGGATCAGTTGGTAGAATGCATGCTGGCCGTTGGTGCCCGGTTCGCCCCAGATGATCGGGCCCGTGGTATAATTGACTTTTTGACCGTCACGTGTCACATATTTACCGTTGCTTTCCATATTGCCCTGCTGAAAATAGGCCGCAAAACGATGCATGTATTGATCATAAGGTAAAATTGCCTCTGAGGTAGCACCAAGAAAATTTGTATTCCATAGGCCGATCAAGGCCAATATCATCGGGATGTTTCGGTCAAACGGGGAATGACGAAAATGCTCATCCATGGAGTGCGCTCCATCCAACAGCTTTTCAAAATTCTTAAATCCAATCACGCAAGCGATAGGCAAACCTATGGCAGACCAAAGGGAATACCTTCCACCTACCCAATCCCAAAATTCAAACATATTTGCCGGATCGATTCCAAAGGCCTCCACCGCTTTGGCATTGGTAGAAAGTGCCACAAAATGCCTGGCCACTGCGGCTTCGTCTTTCGCTTTACCCAAAAACCAAGACCTAGCTGTGTGGGCATTGGTCATGGTCTCCTGAGTGGTGAATGTTTTGGATGCAATGAAGAACAGTGTGGTCTCCGGATCGACTTTTTTGAGTGTTTCAGCGATGTGTGTACCGTCTATATTGGAGACAAAAAAGATATCCAGTTTCGGATTTTGGAAGGGTTTGAGCGCTTCTGTCACCATCACCGGACCGAGGTCAGAGCCTCCAATACCGATATTGACCAGGGCTGTAATGGGCCTTCCAGTGTAGCCAAGCCAGGTTCCACTGTAGATTTTGTCCGCAAATTCTTTCATTTGGTCTAAAACCGCCTGAATATCCGGCATTACATTCTTGCCGTCTACGTAAACGGGCTGACCTTTTCTATTTCTAAGTGCCGTGTGAAGTACTGCTCTATTCTCAGTTTGATTGATGGGTTGTCCGGTAAACATAGCCTCAATCGCCTCAGGGACGTGTGTTTCACGAGCCAGGTCTACCAACGCTGACAAAACCTGCTCAGAAACTCGGTTTTTGGAATAATCTACCAGAATATCTTCGAGTTGGATGCTGAATTCCTCAAAGCGTCCTTTGTTCTGAAAAAGTGAGGAAATGTTATGATCCTTTTGTTTTTGGGCTAGTTCGACCAGTTTTGACCAGGCCGGAGTTGTTGAGGGATTTATAGCCTTCATGCGATATTGGTTAATAGGGTTGAGGGACAAAAATAAGATTTATATCGGGGGAATGAAGACAAAAAGTCAACAGACCGGGTAAAATACTTTATCAATAAAAATTAAACCCTGTGACTTTCGGCCCTCTTCCTTCTAACAGAAAAACAGTGGAGAATTACTTGTAACACTGTTTTTTGGCTCTAGTCAGGAGTTAGAAAAACTTTATCGCTGCACCCTTTTATTGAGGGATGATCCGAGAAAACAATTATCACTAATAAAAAACTCATTGATTTAAACTTCAAAACCTATTTCTTTACTTTTCAACTCAAGCGCTTTTTTGTGGAACTCCTCATCCTGAAAATCCCTATTCTCTTTTTTTTAGCATTTACCTGGATTCCTTCCATCAAGTTGGACCATTGGTGGATTCGGATATTTGATTATCCCCGCTTCCAAAAACTCGTATCGCTGGGGATGCTGCTGGTTCTATGGATGATTTTTGGGAGGAATGATGTTGGTTTTGTTTATTGGATGGGGGGTGTAATTGTCAGCATGGGTTACCTCGGTTTTTTAGTTTGGCCCTATTCTGTTTTTGGAAAAAAGATGATCCAAAAAGTACCCTATGACTCTCAACAGGGAATTCATCTCATTGTCGGGAATGTTTATCAATACAATAGAAGCTACGAAAAAATACTTCAGTTAATCAAAAAAAATGATCCTGACCTGGTCTTTCTTGTTGAAACTGATCAGGCTTGGGTAGATGCATTGACCCCGGTGCACGACATTTATCGGCATCGCATTCTTTTGCCTTTGGACAACACCTATGGACTGGCCCTTTATTCCAAGCTTCCCCTCAAACGACAAGAGATTAAATATCTAATCAGTAAAGAAATTCCTTCTTTGGAGATCGATGTCGAGCTCCGAAATGGAAAACCCGTCACGATCTATGCCATCCACCCCACCCCACCTGTGCCAGGGGAGAGCTTAAATTCGACAGAACGCGATGCGGAGATTTTGATAGTTGGCAAAAAATCGAAAGAAAACCCCCGGCCCTCACTCGTCATTGGCGACTTGAATGATGTGGCATGGAGCTATACGACTTCACTTTTTCTGAAAATCTCCGAAATGGCAGATCCACGAAGAGGAAGGGGCTTCTATAGCACTTTTCATGCAAAGTATCCTTTTTTTAGATGGCCCCTTGATCATGTTTTCCTGAGCAAGCATTTTGGGTTATCCAAGATCCATGTACTGAAACCCATCGGTTCGGATCACTTCCCCATAGAACTCAAGGCCGTATTGAATTCATATGAATCCACAGATACAGAAACAGCTTCGGCTGAGGAAAAGAAGGAAGCCAATGAAAAAATCAGAAACGGACATAAAGAGGCTGAATAGGAAATAAAAAAACCGATCATTTCTGATCGGCTTGTAGATTT
This sequence comes from Algoriphagus boritolerans DSM 17298 = JCM 18970, assembly GCF_900108085.1. Taxonomy (GTDB): domain Bacteria; phylum Bacteroidota; class Bacteroidia; order Cytophagales; family Cyclobacteriaceae; genus Algoriphagus; species Algoriphagus boritolerans. Next base: position 40,927 of record NZ_FNVR01000001.1, on the reverse strand, counting down.
AATTTCCGGATTCTGCTTTCTCTTCTGCTTTTGCTTTTCGCTTAAAGCCTCGGTTGAATGGCCAGGTGTACTCCAACGCTTCCATGCCTTTATTCAGATTGTAAGTGGCAGAATCTGCATTTTGCATTGTGCTCTTTAGCGACTCGGCAAAGGCCGGATCATTGAGCAACATGCCCATGGAGTTGTCCGATGAGTTCAACTTATCCGTTATTTCGTTCAGTTTTCTGGTCATTTCAGCTGAATTTTCTGCTGTGGATTTCAGGCTTTCCATGCTTGCCTTTAAGTCTGTGACCATGGTGGTATCTGTCACCAAGTCATTGAACAGGTTACCTTCCTTATTCAGTTTGGCTGTGAAGGCATTCAACTCATTGATCATTCGTAAGCTATTGGAAGATGCCCGATCCAGGTTGACAAGGATGGTTTTGAAGTTTTCGGCCAATGTGGAATCTGTCATGACTGCGCCGATAATTCCGTCTCCGTTGGCGATTTTACCGGTCAATACTTTTAAATCTGCCGTTATTTCAACCAAATTCTCATTGTTGACCTGAAGCGTTTCCATCATTTTATCCGTATCCAGCGGCATCACACCCTCCAGTCGGTCACCCTCTTCGACCGCAGGCACTTCGGTACTTCCCCCGTAGATCACGATGATCTTATTTCCGATCAATCCATCAGAACTGATGGTGGCTTTGGAATCTTTTCGGATATAATCTGCCACTGACTTTTCCACATTCATCTCGATTTCTACCTGAGAATCCCCGTAGAAATTGATCTTTCGCACCGTTCCGATTTTGACACCCGAGAACCAGATGTTATTTCCGGTCTGCAAACCTCCGATATTGTCAAAAACAGTCTTCAAATGAATAGACTTGACAAATTTTTTCTGCTGACCACCCAGGGTCAATATTCCTGCCACCAGAATTGCAATTCCCAGAAAAACAAAAATCCCTACCAGGACTGATCGTTTATTTTCTCCTCTCATGAGTTTATAAAATTATAATCGTAAAATGATTTGATGCGGTCATCTTCCGCATTGGGAAATACCTCTTCAAATGTCCCTAAAGCGTCAAACTGACCATCCAATAATACTGCCATTCTATCACCTGTCTGCTTGGCGCAGGTCAAGTCATGAGTAATGACTATGGAGGAGGTTTTATAGCGCTCTCTGACTTCGAGAATCAGGTTATTAATATCTCCGCAAGTAATCGGGTCCAGACCTGCTGTCGGTTCATCATAGAGCATTATTTCCGGATTTAGGATAAGTGTCCGAGCTACTCCGATTCGCTTTTTCTGGCCTCCCGAAAGTTCAGAAGGCATTTGATTGATCGTCTGAGGTAACCCCACACTATCCAAAAGCTCCTCTATCCTTCGGCTGATCTCAGCCCGAGTGAGATTTTTCTCATTTCTCACCAAAGGAAACTCCATATTTTCCCTTACGGTCATGCTGTCATACAGCGCGGAGTTTTGGAAAGAAAAGCCGATTTTCAGCCTGAGGGCATTCAGATCCCTTTTCTTCAATCGGGAAACTTCTTGCCCAAAAACCTTCATACTTCCCGAATCCTGAGTCAATAGTCCCACCATAATTTTGATCAGGACAGACTTACCCGAACCCGATTTGCCCAGGACTACCAGGTTTTCTTCTTTGAACAAGTCCAAGTCCACGCCCTTCAATACTTCCAGGTCGCCAAACGCCTTCTTCAAGTCTCTTATTTCTACTACTTTTTCTCGCTGATTCATAGTTTAGACTCCTCTTATTGCATTGACTATCTGAAGTACGAGCAGTTCCTCGATAAAAATCAGAAACATTGCCATCACTACGGCAGCATTGGCAGCCAAACCTACCCCCTCTGTTCCTTTAGAGGAATTGTACCCTTTATAACACCCCACGATACCGATGGTAAATCCGAATAAAATAGACTTTACGATCGATGAAGTCACATCTAAAAAGGTAATTGATTCAAAAACCTGCACGAAAAATGTGGTAAGGCTCACCAGTTCATTTTTGTTCACACTTAAAAATGAACCCATCAGCGCCACAAAGTCCGTGTACATCACCAATAACGGAATCATAAAAGTGGTGGCCAATACGCGCGTCACAACCAGAAATTTGAATGGATTGGTAGCTGACACTTCCATGGCATCAATCTGCTCTGTCACTTTCATAGAACCAATTTCGGCACCGATACTCGACCCTACCTTTCCTGCTGCTATCAAGGCAGTCACTAAGGGCCCCATGGCGCGCACTACTGCTATGGAAATAAGAGAAGGAAGCCAGGATGCCGCCCCAAACTCTGAGAGCGAAGGCCTGGACTGATTGGTGAAGACGATACCGACAATAAACCCGGTGAGAGAAATCAGAGGAAGCGATTCCACCCCTATCCGATAGCACTGGTGCACTACCTCCTTAAACTCATAAGGTGGCAAGAAAACTTCCTGAAAAAATCGCCTCACGAAATTCCAGGCATCGTTTAATCCTACAAAAAACTTATCCAATTTTTTCGAAAGCAAAGGCTTTCGGTCATCTGGTTCTTCCGCCATAGTGATTTTCTGATTTCCGAAATTAAGTAATTTTATCAAAAGGCCTTAGTAACATAGGATCAGAGGCCAAGTATGTAATGTAGGTCAGATTCCTTGATGGGTTTTTCAAAAAAACCAGATACTCTTTCATCCTTAGTAGCGCGACTTCGATCTTCCGGATAAATCGATCCCGAAAGGAGATAAAATGCTCCATTGAAACCCAAACCATGAATCTCTTCCAAAAATTCCCATCCATCCATCTTATTCAGATTGATATCGGAAATAACCACATGCGGAGGAGAGGCCGCTATAAAATCTAAGGCAGACAAAGCATCTTCGAAGAAAATTAAATCAATGTCGATTTTCAGGATCGCTACTCTCTTCCGAAACAGGAGATGCTGAATCTTATCATCATCTAGAACTAAAATCTTCCTTTTTGTGAAGTCACTCATGACAGAAAAATAGAGAATTTACTTTTAAGGTTTAAAACCATTAACGTAACGGGCTCAAAGAAACAAAAAAAAAGAAGAGGTGGAGAATTCATCTTTTTTGTTTTATCATGATTCTGTTACCAATAACAGATACAATTCGGGTGACAGTATTTTTTTAGGTTTATCTAAATTTTTTAGATAGCTAAAATTACGATAAGGCGAAATCAGGTTTAAATACGATATAAATCAGCTAGTTGGATTTATATATCTCAATTATTTATTAAGATTAAAAATCACGGTTTCTCATTTCTTTCTGTAAGGAAACAGGATTCGCTCTTTTCTGCCCGCTTGGAGGAATATTTAATCCAAAGTGGAAAAAGAAGCCCCAATCTGGAAAAAAAGTTATTTTTATCGCATGTCTGAAATTACTCAAGAGTCAAAAAAATCTAAAGTAAAACGAAGCGGACTGATCCGGTTGCTGATCTATCTTCGTCAGCGATTCGATCTCGAAGAAGGCAAGGAAGACGAGCTGGAAACCATCGAATACATCTCCAAAAATGTCGAGTTCAAAGGCGCCAATCTTTGGATTTTAATCTTTGCGATCCTTGTCGCATCGGTCGGGTTGAATGTCAATTCAACGGCAGTTATTATCGGTGCCATGTTAATCTCTCCCCTCATGGGACCAATCATGGGGATAGGATTGGCAGCGGGAATTAATGACTTTGAGTTGCTCAAAAAATCAATTCGAAATCTCCTCGTTGCGATTTTTATTGCCATCCTTACCTCCACTGTTTATTTTACGATTACCCCGATATATGGGGCTGAATCAGAGCTACTCGCCCGGACAGAACCTACCGTTTGGGATGTTTTGATAGCTTTGTTTGGGGGACTTGCCGGAATAGTGGCTGGCTCAAGAAAAGAAAAAAGCAATGCGATTCCGGGAGTAGCGATCGCCACGGCCTTGATGCCCCCACTCTGCACGGCAGGATACGGACTTGCCACGGGCAACCTGCTTTACTTTTTTGGAGCTTTCTATCTGTTCTTCATCAATTCAGTTTTCATCAGCTTATCTACTTACTTGATAGTGCGTTTTATGGGCTATCCCAAAAAGCATTTTTTGGACTCAACTCGAGAAAAGCGAGTGCAAACCTACATCACCATTTTCACCATCCTGACCCTGATTCCAAGTGTTTATCTAGCCTATGGAATTGTCAAAAAAACCATTTGGAATGAGCAGGCTAGGCAATTTGTCGCCATTGAGATGCAATTTCCCAGAACGCAAATTCTAAACACCAATTTTGAATACTCCAATACCAGCCGGACGATTGAAGTCAGCCTGATCGGTGATTTGGTGTCGGAGGAGGAAGTTGAAATTTTAAAAAACAAACTTACCTCTCTTGGACTCATCGAGACAGAATTGATCATCAATCAAAGCGGCAGTAACGGAACCGATATCAATGTCTTGAGAAACGACATCCTGAAGGATCTCTATGAGCGAAATGGAGGACTGATCCTAGATAAAGACCTAAAAATCGCACTACTCGAACGTGAACTCTCGGAAGATGCCCAAATCCGAAATCTAAGCAATGAGGTAGCACGTGAAGCTAAAATAAACCACCCCAACCTAAAGAAATTCAGTTTGGGGCGGTCAATTTTTACCGATCTGGACAAAAATGAAACCGATACCCTGATTTCTGCCTATGCTTCCTTTCAACCCCAACCTCCACGCTCTGAAATTAAAAAATTTCAGGATTGGCTTAAAATCCGGACAAAATCCGATACTGTTGCACTAATTATCGACTGAGCCCACTTTCCTATGAAAAAGATCCTCTTTTCCCTCTTGCTTGTAAGCCTTGGCTTATCTGCTTTTGCTCAAGATCAATACGACGAAACCCTGGCACAAAGACTAGGCGCCGATGATTATGGGATGAAAAAGTACATCATGGCTTTCCTGATTCGGGGGGATAGTGTCAGCAATTATACCCCCGAGCAGCGATCTGAAATCCAAGCCGGACACATGGCCAACATAGGCAAAATGGCCGAAATGGGGAAATTAATCGTTGCAGGACCTTTTATGGGAAATGATGAGCTACGCGGAATCTACATTTTCGATGTCCAAACCTTGGAAGAGGCCAAAGCTTTGACTGAAACCGATCCAGCGATAAAGGCCGGCGTCCTCAAAATGGACCTGAAGGAATGGTATGGTTCGGCTGCCCTGATGATGCTGCCCGAAATCTATCCTAAAGTGACGAAGAAGAGTTTTTAGTCGCAGTGATCAGTGGTCAGTCGTAGTTTACTATTTTGTAAAAAGTAAGTGGTCAGTTGTTAGTGGTAAAGTCAACAATCAACTTACTACTCACTCTTTACGACTCACAAATCAAACTTCCCTCCTTGACATCTGAAAACTGCCTACTGCCACTGCCAACTGAACCCTATCTTCCACACATCTCCCGATACGGACAATACTCACACTTTTTCAGATCTGTTGTCTGCAAAAAGGGAACCTGAGGATCGTACAATTCCTCCAAAAGTCCCTTCAGCCCTTCCCTATATTCATCCTGATGATCTCGGTAATCTGACAGCTCAATTCCCTGCTTTCGGGGTTCTCTCAATTGTAAATACGGATTGAAGTCTTCCGAAAAAACCTCTTTCAAGTTGTAAATCGCCGGTTTCAGAGGAGCTGTATTTTCCGAATGTTCAAACTGATAGATCAAGCCATAGAACATCGTCTGCATGGCGGCTTTGTTTCGATTCTTATTATCCCGATCAAACAGCGAGGGAATATCCTTAAACTCCTTCTTGTCTCCACCCGACTTGTAATCGATCAGCCGTATCACGCCGTTCAGTTCGTCCACCCGGTCAATGATTCCTTTTAGCGCAATTTCCCGTACACCCTCGCTCGTATTGATCTTGAGGTTAGCCCCGTACTCCTTCCCTTTTTCCAAAGAAATCAACCGAAACGGAGCTGATTCCTCATCGATCTCCAACACCCGGGTGATGTATTTCTGCAAAACATCCCGTGCGATAGCCATCTGTCCATTAAGTTTGGTCTCGGCGGCATCTTCCAAATGGTAATTGGTTCGGATTGCTTTTTCGATCGCAGGAAAAACCCAGTTAGCTTTCAGTTCTTTAAAATCTCCAGGCTCCAGCACATTCCGCTTTTTCCGCTCGATGAACCCCAAATACAGGTTTTCCATGCTGTAGTGCACCAGATTCCCAAAAACTCCGGCATCGATTTCCTCGGTCACTTCCTCCTTTTCCTTGATTCCCGCGATGTATTTGAGGTAAAACTTCAATCGGCAATCCAAGTACACATTTAATGCAGAAGGTGAAAATGACACGCTAGGAGTACCATCCTGCTGAATCGTATAGCGTTCCAAAATCTGAAGAATTTCCGGAACTTTTTCGATCGTAATCTCTCCCGGCGACTTCTGGTCGATGGGTACAAAAATCACCTCCTCCTTCATATCCAGATCCATTTCCACCATCATCTGCTGGATATAACGGCTTTTCTCCCCGGACTTTCCCTGATCAGAAGCTGTGGTGTAAATCATGTGAACTTCCTCCGCGCTATGCAGCAAGCGGTAGAAAGTATAAGCATAAATTGCATCATTCTGCTCCTGAACAGGCAGTCCAAATGCTCTGCGTAAATTGAACGGAATCATGGAATTCAGTCCGCTTGAAGGAGGAAAACTCGCCTCATTCATTGTACAAATGATCACACGACGAAAATCAAGATTTCTCGATTCCAGCACTCCCATGATCTGTAAACCCTGAAGCGGTTCGCCTTCGAATGGTAACTTCACCTCCCGGAATACCTGTCTGAAAAGCCGAATAAAAAACTCCCGATTGACCGTGAGGGAATCTTGCTTATCAAAAATCTCACGAAGTCGAGTCAACTGCTTGAAGCATTGATAGAGGTAACTGCGCTGTAGCGGCTCGTCTTTGAGCCTTTCGGCCAATTCCTCCATCAAGGTCGATAAGTAGCTGAAAAGTTGCTCGCTTTCCAGTTTTTGGAAAATCAGGGTAAAAAAAGCTCCACCTTGATGCAGATTTTCCCGGGAAATATAGATTTGATTCTTCTCCTGAATCTCAGCCAGCAACCCTTTGCAAAAGCCGGGATTGGCTGATTTCAAGTAGATCGATGAAAGTAAGTTTTTGACCGCTTGATGGTAAAAGAGGACTTTTCCCTCCTCGACTTTGATGAAGCGCTGCATTTCCAAGACTGATTCAAGAAAGGCATAAACCGGGGCATTTTTGACCGGATAGCCCATGGTCACGTTCACTTTGTCCACCTGATCCGGCAAGGAATGAAGGACAGGGAAAAGCATTTGCTCATCAGGAAGAATCACCACCGTCTCCTCCCAGTTTTCCTTGGGAATCTTCTCCAAAATCGTTCCCACCAGATTCGCCTGATTGGTTTTCAGCGGGGTAGCGTAGGTTTGGATTTTGGCCTTTTTGGTTTGGATCAAAGCTGGAATGATTTCAGGGAAAGTTGGCCCAAAAACTTTGTCCCGCTGATATTCTCTGAAGAAAAGCCCAGCCTCCTGATTCTTGTCATTGAGGTAATAGGCATCCAAATCCCAGTAAATTTCGGCTCCAAATTGCGTGATGAAATGCTTGATCAACCTCTCCTCCGCTCCGGTGAAAGCATTGAAACCGATGAAAATGGTATGCTTTTCCGGCTTTGGAATCTGATCGAGTGCTTCGGCTACTTTTCGATACAACTTACCGGAATAGGCCAAACCCGAAACATTCAGCGAAGCCTGAAATGCCTGATAAAGCGGATGGAGCATTTCCCAAAACTTCAAAAACTTCTCCTGATGCATGCGGTCCTGCCGCACAAACGAAGCCCAAAACTGCTGGATCAACTCAACCTGACTCTCAGTCAAAAAACTCTGATCCGACTCAAATTCCTTGAATTCAGCCAACTGGTGATACAATTTCTTGGCATCGGCCATGAATTGATCCAGGTCATTGAAGTCCTTGAGGATCATTTCGCCCCAAAAGAAAAACTTGTCAAAATCCTCCGGAGCGGGATGCAGATCCCTATAAACCCGATACAACTCGAAAATTAAGGTCAGCTCATCCGCAGGTCGCTGTCCGGCATAGTGGTAGAAAATATCTTCAATCGTCTTCACTTCCGGCATCCACATGGGTTCAGAAATGAGCGTCCCGAGATGCTGGGTAAAGAAAAGTCCGGCTCTTCGGTTGGGGAGGACAATGCTTAGATTCTGGAGATTCTGGTGTTTTTCCAGGATTTCCCGGGCAGTATTTCTTAAAAAACTATGCATGGACTGTCTCGATTTTACCGGTTTCCAAATAACATAAATAGCCTTTTACCGGCTTTTGGGTGAGCTTTTGGACCAACACCATGTAGTCACGGACCTGAATTCCATAGCGCTCTTGCTCCTCTCCCGTCTTGAAATCGACGATGATGGATTCATTTTCGCGGAGGATAATCCGATCGGGCCGTTTTTGCTTTCCTCCCGGAAGCAAAATTCCCTGCTCCGCCAGCAAAATCCCTTCACTTTCAAACCAATCACTAAAAACGGGATTGGAAAAAAGCTCAATTAGCTGATTCTGAACCTCAGCCTTCTCAGACTGGCTGAGTCTTCCTTCGAAATAAAATGCCTGCAAATTGGCCTTGACAGCTTCGAGATTGACGGACTTCTCCAAAATCTCATGCACAAGCAGCCCGAAATTCCGCTTCTTCCGTTGCTCCAAGCCTTCCGAAGAAAAGTCAACAGCATACTTTTTCACTCTCAGTAATTCTGTCCAATTTTGATAAGACCATCGCAAGCTTGGAACAGGCAAAAGCGCTGATTTTTCAGGCTTTTTTTCCGGCCAGTCACCTAATTCAAAAACTTTGGTTTCGACATTAAAATGCGCTCCCAAATTCAAGCCTTCATCCGATTCGATTCCATTTTCGAGAATTTGCTGAAGGTGAATCTCCAACTTATTCTGAGATTCAATATTTGCCTGATAAGGCACCAATCCCCAAAACACATCCTCTGCACGGGTGAGTGCCACATAGATCATATTCAAGCTATCGAGATAGGCCAAAATCGCTTCCTCTGAGTAGATTGGGCTGAAAGCAGATTGGGCAAGATTTCCTCCCAAAGTGAGTGGAATGATCGCAGACAGCATTTTTTCACGGTCTTCAAAAGGTGACCAGACCACATTTCCTTTGGTCGTATCAAAAATCGTCCATTTCAAGAAAGGCATCAGTACCACTTTAAACTGCAGGCCTTTTGACTTGTGAATTGTAAGAATCCGCATCGCATCGTGACCTTCGGGTATTTTCACTGTTCGCTTGGTTTGATTCTCCTCCCACCACTCGAGGAAACCCGCAAGATCAGACCGATTGTTGGCCGTGAAATCGTAAACGGCTTCCTTAAAACCAGAGATATAGGCTTTCTCCAATCCATTTTCAATCAAGTCAAGCGCCACAATCAACTCCTCGAGTACTTCCATCAATGGAAGCTGAAGCAGCAGCATTTCCCTTTCCTGGAATGAATTTACCCTACCCTTTAAATGCTCCGGAATTTGACCAATTGCAAAAAGGGAGTGGTTCACAGGTTCATCCTTCAAGACCGACCAATAATACCACATCGTTTTAAACTGAACGAGATCGTCCGGATACTGCAAATACCTCAATCCGGCTACCAAGGCTTTCACCGAGGCGGATTTGGTGAGGTACATGGATTCATCCGAAAGCACATCAAAGCGGTACTTGGGGTCGCTATTTTCGGCTGTCACCTCCATCAATCGATCTGCAATGGCCTCTCCTTCTTTTTTGCTCCGCACCAGAAAGGCAATATCCCGAAGGCTGTAACCGTGATCCTGAAGTTCCCGAACCATATCCGGTAATTTGGCCAACACCTGATCGCTGAAGCTCCCTTCTTCATCCTCCTTGATTGGGGTCAAAAACTCCAGTTTCACTTTGCCACGAAAATCTGATTTAGCCTTTTTGGGGGAAATTTTCTGCGAAACATCCTGATAGGCTCTGGACAAAATCGATGGATCCTCTACCAGATATTTTTCACTCAAATAGGACTCAAACGAGGCCGGCAACTTATTGAAAAGCGCGTTGTTGAATTCGATGATATTGGGAAGACTGCGGAAGTTAGTATCGAGATTCTGAAGGTTAATCCCAAAAATACCCGTTTCGGCTTCCACCTGTTCCAGCAAAAGTTTCATCTCTCCCCCCCGCCAGCGGTAGATGGATTGCTTCACATCGCCCACCAGCAGATTCGTGTTGCCTTGCGCAAGTGAGTTTTCCAAAAGCGGCTTGAAACTAGCCCATTGAAAGCCCGAAGTATCCTGAAACTCATCAATCAGATAGTTACGGTATTGATTCCCAACTTTTTCATAGATAAAAGGAGCATCATTCTCTTGGGTAATTTCTTTGAGAAATTCATTGGCATCCGATATCAGGAGGATGTTTTCCTCGTCTTTGATGACCGAAAGCTCGTCAAGCAGATTCCTGAAAATTCCGAAGACGTAGCTGTTTTTGGATATGGCCTCGATGGTATTCCACTGATAGAGAAGCTGTTCAAATTGGGCTAAAATCTGGTTTAAACCTTCACCGAAAGCCGCTTCGATTCGAGAGGCTTGAGGACTCTTATTGGTAAACCACTTTTCCGAATTGTCAATCGCATCGAGCATGGTCTTATTGACCTCTGGCACAGGATTCTTTCTATCTCCTAACTGATCAAACTTTTTGGCAAATGATTTTGAACCTCCTTTAAAATCAGTCCATTCAAGCCCATTGGCTATTCGAATTTCATTTGCCTGTACTTTGAGTTCAGTGGCTAGTTTAATCAACTCCGCCCTTCTCTCCCGGGCAAAAACCTGAAGTTTGGAGATGTTTTCCTTTTCCTTTAGAAAATCCCTAACCTCAGTCGAATAGCGCTTGAAATCTTCCTGAAAAATCTGACCTCCCAATTCCCGGATATTCCGACGGATATCCCAGGATTTACCGTTTTGGATCTGCTCGGAGGCATAATCCACCAGCCATTTGTGCAGAAACTCATCCTCCATCACCAGCATGACCACCCGGTCCACGACTCGATCGAGTATCGCCTGCTGATCGAGTTCGACTTCAAACTTTGCATTGAGGTCCATTTCTCTGGCAAATGCTCTGACCACCTTCTGAAAAAAACTATCAATCGTACTCACCGCAAAGTGCCCATAATCATGTAGAATCGCGGTCAAAGTTTGGGAAGCCTTCCCTTTCAAACCAGCTTCATCCACATGCAGGGCTTTCATCAGTTCCTCATCCATTTTTTCGGCAGGATTCACGGTGGTTCGCAGTCGAACGAGTTCTTTTACGATCCGCTCTTTCATCTCAGCGGTGGCTTTATTGGTAAAAGTCACCGCAAGGATTTGACGAAATGCCCCCGGATTGGCAAGGGCCAGCTTGAGGTACTCCAGCGTCAGGGTGTAGGTCTTACCCGAGCCGGCGGAAGATTTGTAGATGATGAAGGGTTTCTTGTCCATGGGAAAAAATCGATCCTCCAAGATAGGAAAGTGGGGTGTTTTTCCATGGTAGAAAAAGCAAGGGTGACGAATATTGTCGGAAAACCACCCATCAATTTTATCAAAGTCTCTAGAAATCCCTGGATTGGAAATCGGTTGATTTTTGAACAACTTGAAATCCTGAATCTAATACCCTATGAAAAACCTCTTGACTTTACTGCTTTTTTTTGCATTTACCTATTCATCCTTTGCCAAAGACGGTTATGAGCTTTGGCTGGACTACGACAAAGTCGAGGCCCTGCAGATGAAAGCGCAATTGGAATCGCTTTTCTCCGGTTTTTTCTTCTTTGGAGAAAGCCCAACCTACGATGTCATCAGAAAGGAGCTGGAGATCGCCGGGGAAAAGATGCTAGGTAAAGCGCCAGTTTTCTCCCAAGAAAGACTCGGTCAAACCCAAGTTTGGCTGGGAACCAGAGAACAGCTATCGCAAGTTTTAGGATTGGACCAACAAGCCCAAATCTTGGAACTTGGTGAGGATGGCTTTTGGATGGGACCGATCATTTTTCAGGGCAAAACCTATTTCACAATAGTGGGAAACCGCCCGGTTGGAGTCCTATATGGTGTATTCAATTGGCTGAGAAGCATCCAAACCGGAACTTTTGATCCAGGCACTCAAAAATCAGAACAACCAAAAGTTAAACTTCGGATGCTCAACCATTGGGACAACCTGGACCGAACTGTAGAAAGAGGTTATGCAGGTTTTTCGATTTGGGATTGGCACAAGCTTCCGGGCTACATCGATCCCCGCTACATCGACTATGCACGGGCCAATGCCTCCCTCGGAATCAACGCCGTGTCGCTCACCAACGTCAATGCAAACGCACGAATTCTGACTACGGATTTTATGAAAAAAGCCAAGGTACTGGCTGATATTTTCAGGCCTTATGGGATACAAGTTTTTCTCACTGCCCGCTTCTCCGCGCCTATCGAAATCGGGGGATTGAAGACTGCCGACCCACTTGATCCGGAGGTCATAGCTTTCTGGAAAGAAAAGACGGATGAGCTATATTCTTTCATCCCTGACTTTGGGGGATTTTTGGTGAAAGCCAATTCCGAAGGCCAACCGGGTCCGCATGAATACCAGCGAAACCATGCGGAAGGCGCAAATGTACTGGCAGATGCACTCGCCCCACATGGAGGAGTGCTAATTTGGAGAGCCTTTGTCTATTCACATGAAGTAGATCAGGACAGGCACAAGCAGGCTAATTTGGAGTTTGAGCCATTGGACGGGAAGTTTCGGGATAACGTGATCATTCAGGTAAAAAACGGAGCGATTGATTTTATGCCGCGAGAGCCTTTCCATCCACTCTTTGGAGCTGTCGAGAACACCAACCTCGGGATCGAATTTCAGATCACGCAAGAATATCTCGGTCAGGCTACGCAGCTGGTCTTCTTGGCACCGATGTGGGAGGAAGTTTTGCGCAGCAAAACCTATCGCCCTACTCCGGCTTCTACTGTAGCCGGCATCATTGATGGAAGTAATTCTGGTCAAAACCTGACCCTGATGGCCGGAGTCTCCAACATCGGCACCGATCGCAATTGGACAGGACATCTTTTTGGGCAATCCAATTGGTATGCCTTTGGACGTCAGGCATGGGATCATACCCTGACTTCTGCTGAGATTGCGGAAGAATGGACAAAAATGACTTTTGGCAATAGCCCGGAAGTCCTGTCAAAAATCGAAGAAATTCTACTCGAATCGCACGAAGCTGCGGTAAATTACATGATGCCACTTGGACTGCATCATATCATGGGTTGGGATCATCACTATGGCCCCGGTCCTTGGGTGACAGGGGGCAGACCGGATTGGACGGCGCTGTACTATCATCAGGCAGACAGTTTGGGAATAGGGTTTGACCGAACCAGCAGCGGAAGTAATGCGTTGGGTCAATATGCTCCCGAAATTGTACACCAGTGGTCTGATCCCAATCAGATTCCTGAGAAGTATTTGCTTTGGTTTCATCACCTACCCTGGGATTTTGAGCTGAAATCAGGGAAAACCCTTTGGGAGGAAATCGGACTTCATTATGATCAAGGGGTGAAAACGGCCAGAAAAATGCAGGAAACTTGGGCTTCTTTGGAGTCTGAGCTAGATCCGCAACGATTTGATCATGTGAGACAGCTATTGGCTATTCAGGTATCGGAAGCCGAATGGTGGAGGAATTCCTGTTTGCTCTACTTCCAGACTTTTGCGAAGCGGCCATTTCCAGCAGAAATCGAACAGCCAGCGGGTGATCTGGAATACTATAAAAGCTTACGATTTCCCACTGCTCCCGGGATCCGACCGAGATGGTAGATTGATTTTGGATTTCGGAATTTCGGATTTCGGATGCCTCGACAAGCTCAGCACAAGTTTTTGAGTTACGATTGACGAAGCGTTAGGAAGTTGTAGGAGGAAAAATGATATGTCAGGCTGAGCGGAGTCGAAGCCAAGATTTATTCGGCTCGTTTTTTTGACAAAAATGAAATATCGAACATCGAATCATGAATGTTGAATAATGAAGATCAGATCACATGGAACCCTACACCATACCTGCCGCAACCCAAATCGGACACGTACACCTGAAAGTAACTGACCTCCAACAATCGCTAGACTTCTATTGCGGGTTGCTGGGATTTGAATTGGTGATGATGTATGGAAAAGATGCAGCTTTCATTTCTGCTGGTGGCTATCATCACCACATCGGTTTGAATACCTGGCAGAGCAAGGGCGGGAAGCCTGCACCCAAAAATACAGCGGGACTTTTTCACACCGCTATACTTTTCCCAACAAGACGAGATTTGGCAGTAATTTTCAAAAGACTTTCTGAAGCAAAGTATCCACTTACAGGTGCCGCTGACCATGGGGTTTCGGAAGCGATCTATCTAGACGATCCTGATGAGAATGGGGTGGAATTGTATTGGGATCGGCCGAAAGAACTTTGGCCAAAAGATGAGAACGGTGAATTAACCATGTATACAAGGCAACTGGACGTGAATGGACTATTGAAAGAGATAAAATAAATTGGTCAAGATAAGTCAAGGCCTAATTGGCATTAATGATTTGAAAAATTTGATTTCCAAATCGTTTTAAAAAAATGAATGATGACTACAAATAATCTAATCAAGTCCGAATCCCATCTCTTTCAGGATTTATCCTCTTTGATCGAACAGAGTCGAAACCAAATAGCCGTTGTTGCCAATAGCGCATTAACGCTATTATTTTGGAAGGTTGGCAAACGAATAAGTGATGAAATTTTAAACAATGAACGAGCTGAGTACGGCAAACAAATCATTGCTACAATTTCTGCCCAACTGGAAGTCAACTATGGTCGAAATTTCACCGAGAAAAACGTCCGTCGTATGATTCAATTTGTTGACCAATTTCCGGAATTTGAAATTGTCGTTACACTGTCACGACAATTGAGTTGGAGTCATTTTTTGATATTAATACCTCTGAAATTACCCGAGGCAAGGAATTATTATTCTCATTTAGTAACTACAAATCAATTAAGCGTAAGAGATCTCAGACATCAAATATCACGCAAAGCATTTGAAAGGTCGGAAATAGCCAATATCCAACAGGATCAGATAGACAATTCTTTACAACACACTTTCAAAGACCCTTATTTATTGGATTTTCTTGGACTAAAAAATACCTATCTCGAAAACGATCTGGAAAAAGCGATTCTTCAGGAGTTGGAAACATTCATTTTAGAGCTGGGAAAAGGATTTGCCTTTATGGAACGCCAAAAAAGAATGATCATCGATGAGGAGGACTTTTATTTGGACTTGTTGTTTTACAATAGAAATTTAAAGCGTTTGGTCGCAATTGAGCTGAAAATCGGGAAATTTGAAGCCGGGTTTAAAGGTCAAATGGATCTTTATCTTAAGTGGCTCAACAAACATGAAAGACAAGAAGGAGAAAAGGAACCTATCGGCTTAATTCTCTGTGCCGAAACAAATAAAGAGCAAGTTGAACTGCTGGAAATGCACAAAGACAAAATAATGGTCGCGGAATATTGGACAGAAATGCCTCCAAAAAAGGAGTTGGAAAAGAAGCTCCACCAACTTTTAATCGAAGCCAAAGAGAGAATTGAAAGAAATCGAATCCAATGAGCAATTGGATAAAATCAAATCCTTTTTTCTACCCAATTTATAATCTCCATCATCACTTCCTCCCGATCAGAATCGTTGATCAGCTCATGATATCCCCCCGGAAAAATCCTGTAGGTCTTATCAGCTGATTTTGCTTTTTGAGCTAGCAATTCTGATCCCTTTGGGTTTGTCAGTCTGTCCGCGTCTCCATGAATCAGGAGAAATGGAAGTTTAAAATTCGCTGCCTGGCTTTGGATGTACTGCATCATCTGATACAGCTCATAGCCCGTCCGGGCAGGAATATTTTCCTGATATATCAGTGGATCTGTCTTGTATTTCTCCACTTCTCCAGGAATCCTGGAGATTCCAGCCACATCCAATTTCAAGACTTTAAACCTAGGCATAAGTTTATTCATCAAACCCGAAAGTGTAATCAATAAGTAGGATGTGCCCTCTGCCTCTTTGATCGCAGGCGAACTCATTATTACCCCCGTGGCATGAGGTTTATACTTCAAAACATAGGCTGCCACCAATCCTCCCCCCATGCTGTGTCCATAAAGAAAGGAAGGCTTTCCCGGGAGATAGGCTTTTACTTTTCCAAAAAGTGCATCGATGTCCTTTAAGTAGTCTTCATAAGAATCAAAGTAGGCCGTTGGCTTTCCTTCAGCTGATTTTCCATGACCTCTCCCATCAAAGGTAAATACCGCCACCCCCAAGTTATTTAGCTTTTCGACTATATGTCCATACCGACCGCTATGCTCTCCCAAACCATGAACAAGCAACATTCCGGCTATTGGATTCTCTGGCA
The DNA here is from genome assembly GCF_900108085.1 of Algoriphagus boritolerans DSM 17298 = JCM 18970. GTDB lineage: Bacteria > Bacteroidota > Bacteroidia > Cytophagales > Cyclobacteriaceae > Algoriphagus > Algoriphagus boritolerans. The sequence continues at coordinate 24,550 of NZ_FNVR01000001.1, read as the reverse complement.
TCCAAGCTTGGAGGTAAAGTTTTAGGCCATCATGGGTAGTGTAGGAGGTTTCAAGGTGAGACATGAATCAAATAAGTTTTTGATTAAATTTAGAAGTATGCCGACCATATTCAAGCAAAATGGATTTAGATTTTTCTTCTATAGCAATGATCATTTGCCAAAGCATGTTCATACCGAAAAATCCGGCATGACGGCCAAATTCAATTTAAACCCAATCGAACTGGTGGTATCAAAAAAGTTTTCAGCCATCGAGTTGCGGGAAATTCGTATTTTGATCTAATTGAATTTAGAAATATTAGAAACACGCTGGGATGAGTACTTTAATTAATCTTAAATCGAACCAAGCTGTAAATCTCGCTTTTTCGAATGAAAAAATGACCATTTTCTTGGAAGACGGTCGTGAAATTGGAATTCCACTTGAATGGTTTCCAAGGCTCCGGGAAGCTACCAAAGAGCAGTTGGAAAATTGGAGGTTTGTCGGAAATGGAGAAGGAATCCATTGGGAAGAATTGGATCAAGATTTATTGGTCAGCGAATTGATTTCTTAAAATCGAACCCTTTTGAGACTAAGGATTTCTAATTCGAGTCTCTTTTTACTCCCAAAAACACATGATCCAAAAAACCCTTTCCACAATCCTCTTTTCACTAGTCCTGATTTGTTCAGGCTTAGCTCAATCCAGTCTTTCCACAGACCGTCTTACCCGCTACGACGCCTATTTCCAAAACGAGATCGATGAAGGCAGATTACCCGGTGTTGTCACTTTAGTTTATAAAAACGGCGAAAAAGTCCATGAATCAGCCTTGGGATACAATGACTTTTCTGCGAAAACTCCTGCTAGCTCAGATCAGATCTACTACATTCAGTCCATGACCAAGCCTATCATTACCGCGGCTTTTATGATGCTGTATGAAGAAGGTCACTTTTTTCTTAACGATCCACTTCACAAATACCTTCCGGAATTTAAGGATGCCAAGGTTGCCAAAGACCCAAAGCTGGGAACTGAAGGAGGTTTGGAACCTGTCAAATCACCGATCACCATCGCTCAACTGATGAGTCAGACGGCTGGATTTTCACATGGATTGGGAAGTACAAAAGTCGATGAAGAGGTCATTCGGGGACTTTATTACACCCAGCACAAGGATATTGCCGCAAGGGTCTCAGCTTATGCAAAGCTTCCACTCTATGGGCATCCCGGTGAGCAATGGTACTATTCCGCTTCCCCCGATATCTTGGCGCGATTGATTGAAGTATTCTCCGGTCAGACGGTAGCTGAATTCCTTCAGAAACGACTTTTTGACCCGCTGGGAATGAAGGATACCGGGTACAATCTTTCAGAAGAGCAGGCAAAGCGCATGACAGTACTGCATACCTATGACGACGCTGGCAAGTTGATTAAATCTCCAAGACAAACCGCAACTTCAGGAATTACAGTTTTCGCAGGAGCCAACGCGCTTTTTTCGACAGCACAGGATTATTCGCTTTTTGCCAGAATGATGCTAAACGGAGGTGAATTGGATGGGAAAAGATACCTAAGTTCCAAAACCGTAGAACTCATGCGTATGAATCAGAGCAAGGATCTTTTTCAGGATCCGGGAAAAGGTTTCGGTTTTGGCTTTGCTGTAGTGGATGACCTGGCTGATACCAAAGCCCTGGGCTCAGAAGGCACATTCTATTGGAACGGGGCTTATTGTACCTATTTCTTTATAGATCCAAAAGAGGAGATGGTCGCCATTTTCATGACACAGGTTGCACCGTACAGCTCCTACTATGAAAATAAATTTAAGCAAATGATCTATCAGGCGTTCGAATAATAGCGAGGAAAAAATATTACAATGAAACTAAGGGTTCTCCTTTTCTTAGCCCGCGTTCTTTAATGGACATTCTTTTATTAACCATTCCGCTGGTATTTTAAGAAGTTGGCTAAATTTTCTAATCATGGATAGCGAAAGCGACTGCTTGTAATTCAACACTTTGCTGACTGTTCCCTTGTCACCATATTCTTTGGCCAAAGTCGCTGCGTTATACCCAAAATCCTGTATTCGGATTTTGATTATTTCGATAGGATCAACCTCAGGCAGATCCCATAATTTGTTTTCATATTCTAACATCAAATGCACCAAAAGCATTTTTTCCTCATGGTCTTTTGAGCCTTCAACGGAGTTCTTTAAAGCTTCATAGCGCTCTCTTGCTAATTCAAAATCAGCTTCATTTTCAAGGAGATACCAGCTATTTTAGATTTCCATTTTTTGTCGAAAATTAGATTGTACTTGCGTCTATCTGGTCATACTCTGAAAGAGTACCTATAAAACAAGTTTTTACCAAGTTATCATCGAAATTAACTTCGATGATCAGTCGATATTTATTACCAACTATTTTAAACCCGGCTCTATTCCCTTTAATGATTTGGGCTGTTGGAAAACTATCTAATATGTCTTGGTTCTTTTTCCAATTGGCATTTTACCAACTTCTATAACGGTAAATTTTCACGGATTTGATACTTCCTCTTATCACCTTTTCTCTAAAAACTCTAACACATCTTCATATCCCCTACTCCAAGTCCAAAGGAACTGGGTAATCATCGGAATGTGCTTTTTCTTGGGATAGATTTTTACCTCCACATCCAACCCCTTTTCTTCTGCCACTTTCGTAAATCTACCCCTTCCTGCCCGAATGCTTGGATAGGTTTCCTCTCCTTCCAGAATCAACATCGGAATCTGACCGGCTTCCAAAAAGAAAATCGGCGAAGATTGTTTCCAAATCTCGGGATCAGTGGTGAAAGCATTCGTGTATTTCTTTCCCTCTCCTTCACTTGTTTCCATCAGATAGGAATACATATCCAAACCCGCAGGATCGATCAGAACTGCCCCTTTCAATGGATTTTCTTTCCCGAGTTGCTCAAAATTGGAGTCTTTCACCGCAACCAAACTTGCCAAATGTCCCCCGGCAGAATGCCCTGAAACAAAGAGCTGATCAGGATTCCCACCATATTCTCTAATATTTTCAGCGGTCCAGATCACGGCATTGGTAGCCGCTGCCTCCATCGAAGGCACTTGAAATTCCGGGTTGAGCGGATAGTCGACCATCACAGCAACTACACCTCTTCGAGCCAATCGATTTCCAAGGAAACTGTACAACTCCTTCTTGCCACTTTTCCAGCTTCCCCCATAATAGAAGATCAAAACTGGGAGATTTTTGGCTTTTTTGGGCGAAAAAATATTCAGCTGCTTTTCCGGCAAATTCATTTCTGAATTCGCCTGCATGTAGGAAATGTTTTTGCTTCGCTGTACGGATTTGAAAGCGCACCCAAAAGTGGAAAGGCAAAGACTGAGAATAAGGAAACGGATAATTGATTGCATAAAAGAATTAGGTGTATTTACTTAATCCGTGAATGACGGATAAGTTTAAAAGGAACGAAACAAAAACTACTATTGGATTAAGCCGAAAAGCATGATAGTTAAAGGAAAGGTCTATTTTTTAAAAAACCAACAATCCGTGCTCACGAAGAATCTCCCAAACTTCAGAGTCCAGCAATTCCTGAAAATCTCCCAATTCCTGCTCGTAATGTTCCCGGATCGGCTTCAGTGTATTTAGGTCTTTCTCATAGCCGACTTTTGCCAAAAGCCAACAAACCCACTCGCCCAACTCGATGGGAAGCTCAATGGCGAAGTCTTCTTTTTTCCCGGAAAAAATCAATTCACAGATTCCTTCCTCCGTTTCCATTAATTCAGGGGGCGAACCTATCCAGATAATTCGATTTTGATCGCGATAGCTCGGAGTCGCCTCGCCTTGAATCTGCCGTTCGATGTATTTTTTAGGTATTGAAGTTGGCGGAACTTTGATATCAAACCAATCCCGGAGCGGAATATCAAACCCAACTCCGTGCATGTAATTAAAGAGCGATTTGCGAAGTCCTTCGGAAAAAAGTGCATGATCCACTCCCACGGGATCGTTAAAATCCAGTTCATTATTTGCAAAAGTTCCCACTTCCAAATCCGTTCGCATTACACCAAAAGCTTTTGGGTCCAAACCCACCGGACTATGGGCCGTCATGGCAAATCGATGCCAAAAACCGGATTGCAAAACTCCAATTTCAAATAATTGGCGCACCATTTCCATGGAATCGATCGTCTCCTGCCCAGTCTGAGTTGGGTAACCGTACATCAGATAGGCATGAACCATGATGCCTGATTGGGTGAAATGGTTTGTTACCTGAGCGACCTGTGCGACGGTCACTCCTTTCTTGATCAGAGCCAAAAGCCGATCCGATGCTACCTCCAGGCCTCCCGAAACAGCAATGCAACCCGAGGCCCGAAGCAGGCGGCAAAGATCAGCGGTGAAGCTGTTTTCGAAGCGGATATTCGTCCACCAAACCACCACCAATCCGCGTCTTAAAATCTCAATTGCCAGGTCCCGCATCAATGCAGGAGGTGCCGCTTCATCTACAAAATGAAATCCATTTGTACCGGTTTGAGCCATGATTTCCTCGATTCGATCGCAAAGAATCGAAGCATTGATCGGTTCGTAGCGACCGATGTAATCCAGCGAAATATCGCAAAACGTGCATTTGCCCCAATAGCAACCATGCGCCAAAGTCAGCTTATTCCAGCGGCCATCACTCCACAGTCTGTGCATGGGATTTGCCACCTCAATGACCGAAAGGTAATCCCGCAACTTCAAATCGCTGTAATCCGGCGTGCCGACTTCCCGCTGAGGAAGGTCTTTTACGGCGAAATTATTCAAAAACTTGACTTCGCCATCGATACGAAAAAAGGTCCGTTTCAGCTCATTCAGGGTTCTTTTTCCATCCAAATAATCCAGCAAAAGCTGAATCGGAGCTTCCCCATCGTCCAAGGTAATGAAATCGATGTAATCGAAAACCCGCGGATCTTTTAGCGAACGAAGCTCCGTATTGGGATAGCCGCCTCCCATCCAAATTTTAATATTGGGATGGTTTTGCTTGAGGTATTGACCGCATTTCAGCGCGCCATAGAGATTACCCGGAAAAGGCACCGAAAAGGCCACGGACTCAGGATTCCAGGTTTGGATTTTTTCTTCCAAAAGCTCCAGCAGCATCGAATCGATCAAACTCATCGGCTGATGGAGCGCTTCCTCCATTTCGTCAAAAGTCAAAGCAGACATTCCCAATCGCTCGGCGTAGCGGCTGAATCCAAAATGAGGATCTACTGCCTCGGTAATCAAATCTCCAATATCTTCCAGATACAAGGTCGCCAGATACCTTGCTTTATCCCGAACTCCCAAAGTGCCAAAAGCCCATTCCAAATCATCCAATTGCTCAAAACGGCTGGCTTCGGGCAGGAAATTTCCTTCGGAAATATGGTAAGCAAGTGTGGGATTTTTGTCCTGCAAAAAATCAATGACTGTCCCGATCGTCTGCAAATAAGTCGACTTCATTCTCAAGATTCGGGCAGAATTCTCTGAAAGTTCCTCGCTTTTGCCTGAAGCCATTTCAAATACTTGGCTGAGTCCTTTTTTGGAGAAAAGTTTCAAAATCACTTCAATTCCCAAATCAGCTTGCCGGGAGGAGACCTGAAGCGTATTCAAAAATCCCTTGATGTAAGCAGTCGCCGGATAAGGGGTATTGAGCTGGGTAAAAGGAGGCGTAATAAAAAGGACTTTGGTAGACAAGGGCTTTGATTTTTGAACTGGGTCAAAGGTCGTATTTATTCACCGCAGCCACATAGGTAACCAGAGAAAATTAAAGCGTTTCAGCGTCACTTTCTGCAGCTATCAGAGGAAAAATTTTACCACAGAGAAAAAAAGAGAGGAGTTTGGCTCATCTTAAAACTATTTAGAACTGCATACCCTTTCGATATTTCCAGGCTTTTCAGAGAACACAGAGAAAAGCTAAAGCTTTTTTTGAGCAGCCAGCAACAGAAACCCATAAGTATCTATGTTCTTTTCTGTGGCCATCTAAGGGAAATAATCTGTGAGACTCTGCGACTTTTTCTGCGAAAATCAACGGGAACAATTTCTTGAGCGAAGCAAATCTGTGCCATCTGTGAAACAAGGTTTTTTTTACCAAGGGAGGAAATTTCTCCCTTCCTTTTGAGCCTCTGCCATTAAATTGAAGCATCTTTGTCTCCATGAGCAACAATGACGTCCTTCGAACCCTCCGCTACACTTTCGATTTCAATGACTTTGTGATGATGGATATTTTCAGCAAAGGTGGCCTTACTGTCACCCGGGAAGAAGTAAGCAACTGGCTCAAAAAGGACGAAGATGAAGCGTATAAGGCGATCTACGACAAGGATTTGGCCGCATTTCTAAATGGATTGATCATCCTAAAGCGCGGTCCAAAAGAGGACTCTACACCAGTGGCAGAGAAATCACTTGATAACAATGCCATTCTCAGAAAGCTGAAAATTGCCTTGGATATGAAGGATGACGATATGCTGGCAGTTTTCGCCTTGAAAAGTTTCAGACTGAGCAAGCACGAGTTGAGTGCCTTTTTCCGCCGACCTACTCAACCTCAATACCGACAATGCAAGGATCAGATTTTGAGGAATTTTTTACAGGGTTTACAAATGAAGTTCCGACCTGGGGAGGATTAATATTGGAATGATTCAAGCCATTCTGAAATGTAAAATAAAATAAGGCTTGATTTTTTTGATTTTGGAAAACAAAGACAGTCAAGTCATTAGTATTATTCTGACCAAGTGATTAATTTGAGTGGGTCAAGGAATTTTATCCCCCTGATTTTTTCCACCAAAACCATTTCCAATGAACCAAGTCCAAAAGCTTGTACAAGATGTCTCTACCGCACGAAACAGATACTTGGATCAAATAGCTAACCTTTCAGAATTTCAGGCGAGGTGGAAGCCAAATTCTGAAGTTTGGAATAGTATCGAAAATACCGAACATCTGTATTGGGCGGAACAGGGAGGGATTTTAGGTATGTGGAAAACACTTCACGCCATCCGAGAAGGGGAAATGATTCGCACTTATGAGTTCAATAATAAGGATTTATCCATCGAACAAATCGTTGAGAGGACTTGGCAACCGCTCGAAAAGGTTCCTGCTGTAGCTGCACCACGATTAGGGGGTTCTTTATCCTTTTGGAAGACATCTTTTTTGAATATGCAGAATGTTCTTGAAGCTTTTGCCCAAGACTTGCAGGAAAATGAACTGAGACTCCAAGCCCAGCACCACCCGATCTCAGGAGCTTTGGATTTCCATCAACGCCTGGAGTTTTTGCGATTTCATATTGATCGACATCGAGGACAAGTTTCGCAACTCATCTCTACTATGAATTCACTTTAGAATCAGCTTACTAGAAAAAAAGCTTCTAGTTCAATTTAAATCAGATCATGATATAAATTAAGGTTTTAACAAATCTCATTTTTATGGAAACATCAGCAGACTTATTCAAGGAGTTAAAATCTTTTTCTGAACCTGAGCTCCAAAAAGAAATCCTGAAACACGGAAAAATCATCAAAGCCAAGAAAGGCGACATCCTCATTCGTGAAGGTCAATATCTGAATTTTTTGCCCATCGTCATCAAAGGACTACTGAGAGTATATCAGGAAAATGAGGACCGGGAAATTCTCTTGTATTACGTTGGGCCGGAGCAAACCTGCATGATGTCTCTTTCAGCCGCCTATTTTGACTACTACAGCACTGCAAACGGCATAGCTATAAAGCCCTCAGAAATTCTTGTTTTGCCTGCCCACTTGATTGCAGAGTGGCAGCTTAAGTACCCTTCATGGAATAAGTTTATCCTCAAGACTTTTAAAAGCAGATACGATGAACTGCTTTCAGCTTTTGGAAATGTGGCTTTCAAACCTATTCAAATTCGTGTAAAGGACTACTTTTCGGAATATTTCAAGAATGAAGGTTCAAAAAAAATCCCGGTCTCCCATCAAACTTTAGCAAACGATTTGGGAACTACGCGTGTGGTAATTTCAAGGATTTTGAAGCAATTTGAGAAAGAAAACCTCGTCAAGCTTCACCGGGGATATATTGAGTTATTGTATTGAAAGCAATTTTTCAACAAGTAGACAAGGTAAATTAGCAATCTAATAATCTGTTTTTTACTATTTATTTTCAGTAGTGTATCATTTGATACACATATTTTTTGAGATCTGGTTTTATACTTAAAGTATTAAACAACAAAGCGTTGTTTACTTTATACAAAACCTCTTCTCAACATGAAAGCACTTCTTTTAATTAAATCATTCCTTCTAATTTCATTGGTTAGCTTCTCAACCAACTCCTTTGCGCAAGCAGAAAATGAAAAGGATGGCCCGCTCAAAATCCTCATTCATATCACAAACGGACCCGAAAATCCCACAACCGCAGCTTTAGGTTTTTTGGTGGCAAAAACCGCAGTTGAAGAAGGGCACACTGTAATGCTATTTCTTGCCGGAGATGCCGTTCAGCTGTTACGCAATGATGTGCTCGATAATTTAGCCGGTCTTGGGACGGGAAAACTGAGAGACCATTACGATTCCATTGTCAGAAGTGGGGGAAAATTTTATTTGTCCGGAATGTCAAGCAAAGCCCGCGGACTTACTGAAGCGGATCTCAAAGACAAGCCTTATGAATTTGCATTGCCAAAAGTACTCTTGCAATTGTCGATTGATAGTGATCGAATGTTTGTGTACTGATTCTTTGTAAAACTAAACACTAACCAAAATGGAAAAACTAATTCGTTGCCGAGATGTAGGCTTTGATTGCGAGGGTGTAATCAAAGCTAAAACTGAAACAGAAGTATTGAACCTAGCTTCAGAACATGCCAAAATCGTACATGGATTACAAGAAATCACTCCGGAGATAATAACGAAAATTAAATCAGTGATTGTTGATTTGCCAGAAGGCAAAACTTCTTAGAAGGAATTCATTTTCAAATTGTTTGACATGAAGAACCCTAGAATAAAGCCGGGATTGGGAAGTCTTAATTGATTCAATGTCCCGACTTATTTCTTTCTTTTTTCTTTTAGGCAAAACGCATTGGACCTCGTCACACTTTTGCCTATTTTTCTGGAAATCCACCCAACCATGCGAATTACTTTCCTTGCAATTTCACTCCTTTTTTGCACAGCTCTCCAAGCTCAATCGCTAAATCAATCCGAGCTTGAAGCGCTCACAGAAAAGCAATGGCAGCCCGCGTTGAACTTGCTGAATGAGATCGTCGCCATGCCCAATGATGCGGTTTTCCCGGAGCAAATCGAGGTTAATATTGAATGGTGCGAAAATGCATTTAAAGAAAGAGGTTGGACGCAAGAGCGCTTGGAGACAGGTGGGATTCCTTTGCTTTTGGTGGAAAAGAAGCAACCGAATGCAAAGAAAACGGCACTTTTCTACTTTCATGTGGACGGCCAAGCCGTAGATCGAAGCCGATGGTTTCAGCCGGATCCTTATGTTCCTGTCCTGAAAGAACAAAAAGCTGACGGCACTTGGGAAATCATTCCCATGGATCGACTCAAACATGAGTACAATGCCGATTGGAGAATCTTTGCCCGGTCCAGTTCGGATGATAAGGGTCCTTTGGCCATGTTTATCAGTGCTTGGGACGCTTTGGAGGAGGCTGGAATTTCTCCTGATTATTCAATAAAGATCATCCTGGATTTTGAGGAGGAACAGGGTTCGCCAAGACTTCCTGCTGCCGTGATTCAGTACAAGGACAAACTCGACGCCGACCTGATGCTCATCATGGATGGCCCACGCCACACCAGTAATGAACCCACGCTGAGCTATGGCGCAAGGGGAATTTCTGAATTGTTTTTGACGACTTACGGCCCTAAACTTCCGCAACACAGCGGGCATTATGGCAACTACGCACCTAATCCGGCACTGCTCCTTGCTCAGCTTTTGGCAAGTATGAAAGATGAAAATGGCAGGGTGGTGATCCCGGGATTTTATGACGGAATCACACTCAGTGAGTCAGAAAAGGCCATTCTTGCGGCAGTTCCAGATGATGAAGTTGCCATCAAAAGGCGCCTGGGAATCTCCCGAACAGATCAAGTTGGACAAAGCTATCAGGAAAGCATTCAATATCCGTCTCTAAACATCCGCGGAATGCGCTCGGCTTGGGTTGGGCAGGAGGCAAGAACAATCGTCCCGGAAATTGCAGTAGCAGAACTCGACATGCGACTGGTGCCGGAATCTGACCCTAATCGTCTTTTTGGCCTAATTGAAAATCACATTAGAGACCTAGGTTTTCACATTGTAGAAGCTGATCCTACAGACGAAGAGCGAATGAAGTATCCCAAAATCGTGAAGGTGAAAAAATCAATTTCTTACCAAGCCTTCAGAACTTCCATGGATTCAGAAGCTGGAGCTTGGCTGAGAGAAAGCATGGATCGAGCTTTCGGCAAAGCCCCAGTTCAAATCCGGATTTCCGGCGGATCCATTCCCATTTCACCATTTGTAGACGCTTTGGGTATTCCGGCTGTTACTATTCCGACAGTCAATGCCGATAACAATCAGCACAGCCCCAATGAAAACCTAAGATTAGGAAATTACAAAGAGGGAATCTTGACCATCATGAGTGTCTTGACCCAACCCATGTATTGATGTTGCACCGGCAGCCGATTAAAACGGCTTCCATGGCTCAAATCAAGGGTTTCTAGGATCTCTAAAGTTTCATACACTTTAGTCAGAATTTATTCAACTTCGGGATTGGTATCATTTGCAATCGGAAATTTCTTCACCTCATCCAGCTCTTCGACTTCTTCTGTTTTAACTCTCGCTGAAAACAAAACTGAAGAACCTGTCCCCAAACCCATAATTGTGCGCATGGCTTTTTCAGACTCAATGTCCAAAAACCGTATCTGCCTGACGGGCACATGGTAAATATTACCGTTCATTGGATTTGGTGCAGTGGGAACAAAAACGGTGTAAATTCCGTCACAGGCTTTCTCCGTTATAAATCCGGTAAGCAAGACACCGGTATTGTAAGCATCAACCAGCACTACCTGACTGAACGGCATTTTTTTAAGTCCTGTAAATTGCGCAATGGTCTCCTGAAGTGTAGAGTATAAAGGTATACGCAACAAGTATCTATCTTCAAAACTTTTAAAGGTTTTGAAACTTCTGGCACTTCTTATTGCCAAGCCTATCATAAAAATCAAAACTATGAGTATCAGCAATGCCAGGATATTGATCAAAAAATTATGCTCATCCGCATTTTTATCCAATAGAGAGCTGATCGGAGAAACCAGATTAAATACAAACTTAAATATTAAGGATAACAAAAATAAAATAATGATCATCGGCAAAACCAAAATCAGTCCATTGAGTAAAGTCTCGATGAAGAATGCTTTCGACCAAAATTTACTTAAGGGAATTTGTCTATCTGTTGGTAATGGAGGAGATTTTTTCATTTGTTTCAAGTGAAGATTTTGGAATTTTAAAAACTTGAGGCACAGTCCAGGGAAGGATAAAAATGAAGATAAAAGCATGCCAGAATGGAGAATCCAAAAAAAATCAAAAGAAGAACTCAGTGCTTTGACTTACCGGTAAATATGGGCTCCTATTGGGAATTTATTTTCCCTTTAAGGAGTTTGACACAGGCATAAAATGGGATTTTCTATTCCAATTCTCGGTTATTATTTTCCAAATTTAATACCAACCGAAGTGTCCCGAAGTCATATTTTCCTTCAAAATAGTCGAAATAGGGTCTTAGTGAGTCATATTTCCCGGCGACTGATTGAATTTCCCTGATGTCCTTTTCTGCTACCAATTGTTCCAATTTCAGCACTCCGGACTTCACACCGAAGGACAGGTGTCCCATGATCGTACCCAGCACAAAGCCGCGTTCCTCAGCTATTTCCTGAGGAGTTTTTCCGGACAAAAACATCGCAAGACTTACCGCCTTGGAATCTTCCTTCTTCGCTTTGGGGTTTTTTGGTATTTTCTCTTTTGCCTTTTTTCGTCCTGTTTTAGTGCTTGATTTGGCTTTTTCTGGCAAGCTTCTTCGGACAGTATCCACAATTGATTTTCGAAGTGAAGCTGCTTGCTGTTCGATCTCAGGCATTCTTCCGGTGACTTCTCCTTTGAGAATCGATTGGATCAGCCGCCCGCTTTTGGCTATCCCCAGGTACTTTCGGATCATCTCCAACTCAAGCTCTTCCAGCCCGTTTTGATAGGATTTTATTCTGGAAAAATCCTCCACTTTGATCTCATGAAGAATCATTTTTTCCAAAACTCCGGTTAAAAAATCAAGGTAATAGGCTGATCCTTTTTCGACACGCTGCAAAAGTTTTTCGTGTTCGCCCTGCTGAAGTAAAATCATGAGCTGCGTTCGGAATTTTCGGGTATTTTCCCCTTCCGAAGCCAAGGCTTCAAAGATGACAGGCAAGTCTTTTCTCAATGTCTCGTCTTCAAACTCAAGACTGCTTTCCTGATCTTTATCAAACTGACTGATTGATTTGGTCAAACTTTCAAACTCAAAAGTATCCTGAATTAACTGGCTCAAATACTGACTTTGATGAGCTGAGAGCAAGTCTGTCAGATTTTGTTGAAGACCCGTTCCCAGCGTGAAATCCACCACTTTGGGATCGGAGTAGATCACATCAGGTTGCACCCGAGTACGCAAGACCAGTCCTTCCAAACTCCTTAACCGGCTCAATGCTACATAGACCTGTCCGGGCGCAAAGGCCTGTCCCACGTCGATAATGGCCCGATCAAAGGTCAGTCCCTGACTTTTGTGCACGGTCACTGCCCAGGCAAGTTTGATCGGATATTGGGCAAAAGTCCCAATCACTTCCTCCTCCAGTTCTTTGGTATCCGGGTTGATTCTGTACTTTTTGTTTTCCCAAAGTTCCTTTTTCAGGATGAATTCTTGATGGGAGTCATCCATTTCTACCCTGATCTCCTCCTCCTCGAGACTGATTACGGTTGCTAATTTCCCATTGAAGTAGGAGGATAATCCAGAGGTGTCATTTTTGATAAACATCACACGTGCACCTACTTTCAGTTCGATGGATTGAGGAAGTGGAAATAGATTTTCCGGAAAATCCCGCTCCACGTCCGCTTCGTAGAAAAAAGAGGGCGTTTGCAAACTTCGAAGTTCACGGAGATTAAGCTCATCTGCCTTGTAATTATGTGTAGTCAGGGTTATGCAGGGAGGCAAGTCACTGATTTGATCTGATGTTCTAAAATGCTGATTGAGGATCTTGACATCATCTGCAGTAGCACAATTATCCCGGAGGTGATTCAAAATCCGGATAAACACGTCGTCTTGCTGCCTGAAAATCTTGTCCAATTCCAGATAGACCATTCCTGAATTTTGAAGCGCTTTAGCTTCAAAGAAGTGCATCGACTTATAAAATCGACTCAGCACTGTCCACTCCTGATCTTTGACTATCGGCGGCAACTGATAGAGGTCGCCTATCAACAGGATCTGCACTCCACCAAAGGGAACATTATAATTTCGCTTGACACTCCGCATCCGATAGTCTATGGCATCCAAAATATCGGCCCGAAGCATACTGACTTCATCGATTACCAGCAGGTCAATCGCCTTGAGTACATTTCGTCGAAACTGATTCAAGGGATGCCTTCTTGCGAGGGTCTGCTGCGTATAGAATCCATTGTGATCCGTAAAGTTACCCTCCGCCTCCCGAGTAGGAAGAAAAGAGCCGAATGGCAGCAAAAACTGAGAATGGATCGTGACACCTTTGGCATTGAGCGCCGCGATACCAGTAGGAGCCACAATAACAAATCGCTTGTGAGTCAGGTGACTTAGGTCTCTCAAAAAGGTTGTTTTGCCTGTACCTGCTTTCCCTGTTAAAAAAATCGGAGCCCCAGTATTGTTGACAAACTTTGCCGCCAGTTGAAGTCTGTCGGTGGATTGATTTTCCATTTAACTAAAGTAGATTTTTTCCTTAAAAATACCCACTTTTTTGGCAAAAAATGGAGGAGGTATTGGTCAATTTTCAGGGACCTTATGCCTACATTTCTTCTTCCTGGTACAATCATGAGAATGTACCCACTTGGAATTATTTGGCCGTTCATGTCTATGGGAAGATAAGAATCATAGAAGGCGAGGAATGATGGACCACTTAAAAAATCTTGTGGAAGGCTATGAACGAGTCAGACCGAATCGAGTACGGGTAGAGAGAATGTCCACTCCCTATCTGGAAAGTCAGATCCGAGCGCTCGTTGGATTTGAAATAAGAATCACTGAAGCACATGCAAGCGCAAAACTCTCACAGAATCGTGATGATGAAAACTACCGCGCTATCATCCAAAAACTGGAGGAAAGTTCACGTCCAATAGAGCAGGCCCTTGCGGAAGAGATGAAAAAAAGAAGAAAAACTGAATAAGCTTGAGTAGATGCTCAAATCCTTTCTGAAATAAAGTTCCACTTTCAACTTTAATTCAGCAAAAGGATAATTATTTTGATAAAATTCTTTCTCCCTTCATCAAATTCGGATACTGATGTAAAATACAATTTTATACATTTGAGAATGAAGCAATTTTTCTTCGCTTGGATTGCCTGTTGTCTCTTGGCATTTCCTCTTTCTGCACAGGAAATAAAAATTTTAACTTTCAATATCCTTCACGGTGAACGTGCTGATAAGCCAGCGACACCAAACTTGGCCGATTTGGCCAACCTTCTTATTCAGGTACAACCCGAAGTAATTGGACTTCAGGAGGTGGACAGCATGACGGTAAGATCCGATACCTTGTATAGCGGACACCTTGATTTCATGAAAAAACTTGCAAGAGAAACTGGATACAAAGGGTATTTTGGAAAAGCCATGGAATACGACAGCGGAGGGTATGGAGAAGGAGTACTGGTCAAAAAAGGCTCAAACTATCATACCGTAAACCTCCCAAATCCCGCGGGTGGTGAGCCTCGGGCGATAGCTTGGGTCAAAGCCGAACTCAAGACACTGGAGGAATTTTACTTCGGCACCACTCATCTCTGTCATGAGTTTGAAGCGAATCGAATTGCTCAACTGGATTCATTACTTTCCTATGCAGCTACTCTAGATAAACCTGTGATATGGGTTGGTGATCTCAACTTTACGCCTGATTCGCCTGAATATCAACGGATCCCTAACCACTGGAAAGAAGCAGGTGCCGTCGCCGGGGATACGCTAAACACCTATGGAACTCCCGAAACCGGGGCCAGAATTGATTACATTTGGTATGACTCCCGCAAATTTGACTTAGTAGAATACAAAGTTTTATCCCATATCACCATTTCTGATCACTACCCGGTTTGGGCAGTGCTAAGGATTAAAAAACAGAATGAATGAAACGTATCACAGGCTTTAGATTCCTTGCCCTCGTAGGAATTATCTTTTTATGGAATTTCACCATTGCCGGCAAGCATACAAAATGGCAGGAGCTATTTAACGGAAAAGACATCAATGATTGGATTGTAAAAATCCGAACTCATCAAGTGGGAGAGAATTTTGCAAACACCTTTCGTGTTGAAGACGGAATGATGAAAGTCCGATACGATGGATACACGCAGTTTGACCAACAGTACGGTCATATTTTCTATAAAACCCCATTTTCCTACTACCTCCTACAAGTTGAATATCGATTTGTTGGGGAGCAATGTCCCGGAGGTGAAGGCTGGGCGCTGAGAAACAGCGGAGCGATGCTTCACTCCCAAGATCCCAAGACCATGCTGAAGGATCAAGATTTCCCGATCTCGATCGAAGCGCAGTTTCTTGGCGGCAACGGCAAAGACCCAAGGACCACATGCAATCTCTGTACTCCCGGTACCAATGTGGTCATGGCGGATACACTTTTCACCCCGCACTGCATCAATTCCAAGTCCGAAACCTATCATGGAGACCAATGGGTTCAGGCCAACTTCATTGTCATGGGCGATGAAGCCGTTCACCATTTAGTCGGAACAGACACAGTCTTAAGCTATTTCAAACCTCAGATCGGTGGTGGAAATGTGAGTCCTGTAGACCCATCCGTGAAAATTGACGGAAAACTGTTGAAGGAAGGCTATATTTCACTTCAAAGCGAAAGCCATCCGATAGATTTCAGAAGAGTGGCCGTGATTGACCTAACTAAGATCAAGGATAATCCGAAGAAACTGAGAAAAACAGTGAATCAGGCACTAGGTAAGAATTAAAAAAGGAGGCGAATTCGCCTCCTTTTTTGCTTAGACTCTTACTTTAGTAGTCCCTCCCCCCTCGAGGGTAATCGGAACTGGCGTATTGGTTTTCCAATGACCACCCGTGAAGTCAGGTACATCGATTGAGTTGGATCGGTTGGCTACTGACCACTCACTCAGGGGCGTGATGCAGCTCCAAAGTGCCGCATCATAGACATCCTGATCTAAGGGTAGGCCATTTCTCAGGCAATCGATCAATCTCCAGTCCATCATAAAGTCCATGCCTCCATGTCCTCCGATCTGCTTGGCCAGTTCTCCTACTTTCTTCACGATCTCAGGCGTATACTTGGTCTGGAGCTCTTTCATTTCATCCTCTTTCATCCAACTGTGCCCTTTTGACACTTTTTGATCAGGATACTTTTGCGCATAGCCTTCTGTCCCACTCACCACATGAAGACGTGAGTAAGGCCGAGGTGAAGTCACATCATGTTGGATCATGATGGTTTTACCCTTTTTTGTCTTGACTACTGTGGTATTCATATTTCCGCGATAGTTCTTTGTCGCATACGAATTCCAAAACGGATCTTCCTGTGCCAATTCTTGTGCCTTGGCTTTCATCTGAAAGTCATTGGAAGAAACCGAGGTCAGGAAATCCATTTGATCACCACGGTTCACATTCAGGATTTGACAGATTGGGCCCAGCCCATGTGTCGGATAAAGATTGCCGTTTCGGAAGTTTTCCTCCAATCGCCACATTCCCTGATAGCCCTTATCCTTATCAAAATTCAACCAAAGCAAGTCATGGATATAGGCTCCCTCCACATGCAAAACCTCGCCGAAAAATCCCTCCCGAGCCATTTTCAAGGTCATCATTTCAAAAAAATCGTAGCAGCAATTTTCCAGTTGCATGCAGTGCTTTTTGGTTCGCTCAGAAGTCTCCACCAATTGCCAGCATTCGTCCAGCGTCCTTGCCGCAGGTACTTCCACCGCAGCATGCTTTCCTGCTTCCATAGCAAAAACCGCCATCGGAACGTGCCATTCCCAAGGAGTTGCAATGTAAATAAGATCCAAATCAGGTCGCTCACACATTTTTTTCCAGGCATAAGCACTACCGGAATAGAGTTCAGGATTATGGGGAGTCCCTTCCAGGGATTTCTTTGCTTTCTCCGCTCTCTCAGGAAGCAAGTCACAAAGTGCTTTGATCTCAACTCCCTCGATTTTGCTTAATCGATCTACTGCGCCGGGTCCTCTTTGACCCAATCCAACAATGCCTATCCGAACGGTTTCAATTTTTGGAGCTGCAAAACCACTCATATTAAAAGTCTGCACTCTGGATGCACCATATTTTGCCTCATGCGGTAAGTTTTGAAACTCTTCCGCGAGGACACTTCCTGCACCAAAAAGGCCTAAACCAGCCAATCCGGTTGATTTCAAAAATTCTCTTCTTCGGTTCATAGTAATTCCTTCATTTTTTGGGTTTGCAAAAGCTATTTAACAAAAAAATGAAAGAAGTCCGTACCGAAAAACAGAAAGTACAAAAAAACCGACAGCATAGGCCACCGGTCTTTCCCCTAAATTGAAAGCACTATCAATTGTCTAACAAGAATTTAAAGCCTTTTAGACCTTACAAGTCTTAAGTCCGAAGACTGCATACAGTGGGCAAAAACTCACCATACTTGTCAACGTAAATACCGCTGCGAGTACTAGGCCAATAATACCCAATGTTCCGGTGATGGTTCCTGTAAAATACAATAGAACCAGCGCAGCAGCTAAAATCAGCCTGATGATTTTATCAGTAGTTCCCAAGTTCTTTTTCATGATTTCTCCAGTTTTGTCAAATCCCTCAAATGAGATTCTATACCGAAGCTACCCCATCCTGTCAAACTTGGAAATGACAAAAGTCACAGATGGAGGTGATTTTGGAGTCAAAATGATTCCACTATTGTAGAGCAATTAATTCTTAAACAATGAAATTTAACTTAGAAAAAACAATCGACTAATATTTTAATCTATTGTAATGCTAAAAAAACCCGGACAAGACTTCCTGCCCGGGTTTAAAGTATTCAGGTTTTATAGACTTACTTCACCGACTGAAGCAACCTTTCCTCCAGCTTGGCCTCATCCACGGTCAGTTGACTGATGGATACCAGGATGGTTCCGGTTTAGGAATTGGGAAGAGTGCCGGCGCTTCGTTTATAACTTGTGGTAGGTAATATTTCATTGGCATCAACTTCTACAATTTTACCGTTTCTTACCACAATCATAGGGCTTTTCTTTGATTTCTTAAATATGACAAGCTTTCTATAAGTCTCTTCAAGTCCTTTGACTATTCTGTCCCGTTCTTCTTTTAACTGCTCTTTAGTTCCCATAATATTTTTCTTTAAGTTCCTTCCACTGTTGCGAATTGTTCACATTAATTTCATCTGCTGTGCCTTCTGCGATAATTTCATATGTATCCCCCGAATTGTTTACAAAAAGCCAATTGTCCACTTTCGGTAGAAAAAGATTGAAAAAATTCTTCAGTCCATGCTTATACCTCCTTCTAATAACGTCTTCAGGAATGTTATGACCGCCTTCCTTTACCCTTGTTTCAACCCTTGAAATCGCTAACTCTACAGAATTAAGCCAGAAAAACAAGCAGGTAACCTGGTAGTTTTCGGCTTTTGCTTTTTCAATGAAGTTCACATAACTCTTTGTAGAAAGTGTAGTCTCAAACGCGAAGTTTTCTCCTGATTCAAGTAGTAATTTTATTCTTCTCAACATCAATCTACCTGCTTCAATGCCTGCTTTCTCCGGGCGAAAGGGAGAAAGGCCTTTCGCTATCTCGTCAGCATTCACAAATTCCTTACAGTCAAGAATCTCAGGTAAAATTGTGTAGGATGCAGTTGTTTTACCCGCTCAGTTACACCCTGAAATAATGTACAACTTTTTCATTTACGCAAAAAAACCGGATACTCTGGTTGATACGCTTCTAAATTGACTTCATTTTCGTTAAACTGTCCCCCCTTTTGGGAGTAGTTAAATTATCGTTTGGACTGGGTGGGATTTTCCTTCCCTGCATTCCGGCCAAAGGCTAAAATCTTTTTAAAAAAGATTTCCTTACGCCTTGTCCTACCCTTATATCCTTACCAATTTGCAATTGGCCTCTTATCCTACCCCGCATGCTGCCAACAATAACTACTTTCGGCCGATGCTTTTCGGGAGCACGGGGGACCGGCCTTGGTCTACCTCACCCCACCCCTCTCGTAGAGGAGAGGGAGCTTGAGCAGTGCTCCAGTTGAAAATTCTAATCCGGTTAGGACTGCTCTCTAATTTAGAATTAGTTTGTTGAGGTGAATTGAAAACTGTTTTACATACATTTACTTTCAAGTCTTTAGTAGTCACAAGAAAGTGAATTTCAGATTCAGAAAAATACACAGTACTGGGTATTTTTTGGGGTAAAAGAGAAAAAATTAAGCTGGAGGGGAGATTTTTTGGGAATTGAATCCGCTAAAATCAATGAACAACTATGAATCAGTATTTATATCATCTTGAATTACCTCGCCAATTGCCTTTTTCAAATGAACTCTTTGAAACCATCCCACGAGTTGCTCATCAGAAAGCTCGTCCCGATCAGAGGTCGGTTCGAAATCAGATTGATCACCAAACAGTTCGAGCGACATGGAATAGAAAAAGTTTATATCCACTACTTTTTCCAATAATCTATAAAAGGTCTCACTAAAATTTGACTTGTATGTCTTACCCCCATGTTTCCCTCCAGAATACGAATGAGTAGTTTGACTAAAGGCATATAGGAGTTTCAGAAAGTTATTGTTGTCCTCTTCTAGCCACAGTTTCATTTCTTCCTTTATTCTATCCCTTTCTATCCTACTTCCGATCTCGAGTAGATATCTGAAATAAGAATCTTCAATTTCTTCATACAGCTGATCCAATGTAAATTTGGCTTTACATCTTTGATAAAGTCTTTCTGAAACCTTGCTGAAAGCTTCTTCTGAAAGTACATTTGGCCTTGATCCTCCATCACTCTTTGGGTGAAGTACTCTCCAGATCTCAAACGCAAAATTTAGTGGTTCAGCACAATCAACCAATTTCACAGCAAATTCTCCCCAGTTTTCAATGGGTTGATCTTCAACACATTTTTGGATAAAATATGCTACCTGTTGAAATGGAGCTAACATTTTTGAACCGGAGGAATCCTTTACTGGAAAAATTAATGCCACCAAAGCAAGGTTTAGTGCCACGTATTCCTTTTGACTTGTTGAAAAAGAGTTTTCCAAAAACTGAATTTTCAACGCAAATTCAGATTCATTCAAGTCAGAAAAAAGGGATTGTAATTCTTCCTTGTTATCCAAATAGTCTTTGGAACCTAATCTTTCAATTATGTCATCAAAAACCACATCTGGTAATTCTCCTATTAATACTACAAGGGTAAAGTACCTTTCAAAATACCTTGCCGAACAAATCCGCTTTTGTGAATACCATCCATTCAAACTATCATCACCAACCGAGTATAAACCGAAAACAGATTTAAGCTGAGGAAATAACTCGGTTAGAAAATCAATAAATTGACTTTGAGTTTGATCAGAATACAGCTTGAGATGATTCTTAATCCGCAATCTTGCATCTTCTTTTTTCTGGGGTCCATCTTTTTCCTGAAACCCAAATGATCTATATGAACTCGTAAAAAGTGATGGATTTTTCTTTATAAACTCATAAGTCTGAGGAAATGTAACCTTCACCCCTTCAATGAACAAAAGATCAACCAAATTAACCTCACCCTTTAGTAGTGGAATCGAAAATGAAATAGAATTTGAAATACGTACTGCAACTCTAGGAGTCAGAATGAATTTTAGAAAAAATTGATCAAATAATCTTATAAATCTATCTTTCTCAGAATCGACCAATTTAATATTGTGTATTTCAAACTGTTTTAAAATCAAAGTTAGAGTGTAATCACGAACTGCAGATATTTGGGCTTTAGGTAGTCCAAGAGGTAATTGAATAATTTTTTCCAGATAATCATAACCCCCTTTTGAATAGGATCTATCCAAAGCGGATGCAACCAACTCATCGTCAAAAGATAACAAGTAAACTGTATTGTTGAAATTAGCCACTAGTTTAATCAGACGAAATACGACCTCTATCTCTGAAATACTCAATCTATCAATATCATCCATTACTACAACTACACGCTTGCCAGCTTTTTCCAAGGAATTATTGATTCTGCTTTTGTATTCATCGAGTGAAACATTGGAAAGCTTTTTACCAAAAAATTCCATTACCCCCTTCCCTCCTGAAAATCCTGCTAAAGCACCAACCGAAGAAATAGCGTCAGCATAGTCCAGAAGCTTTTTACCAATTTTTTCCTTTTTCTTATCTAATGAAACATTTATCCCTGTTGCCAAAACACCAAAAAATGACATCAATAATTGTTTTTCATCTGAAAAGAGCCACGGATTAAAATCAATGATGACTATATCGGAATCTTTGTCTAGCTCCTCCTTCATAAAATTCAGCACGGAGGATTTACCTTCTCCCCATTTGCCATAAATTCCTACAACAAAGGATTCCTTATTTGAATGACCTTGAATAACTGCTGCTATTCGATTTGCAAAGGGATATCTCTGAAAATAGTCGTCTTCTCTTTTCGAAATTGGTTGATCGGTATTTACCATAATTGAAGTAGAATTTTTAAGCCCTAACCTGAGTTCGAATAGCTTCCCTAATCTCCTCATAGATATCAACCTCAACAGTGTCGGGGATTTCCAAAGTGACTGCTAGTCCGTATTTGATTCGTTTCCAAAACTTTAATTCCGAATCAGAGGCATCTTTTCGACAGTTTACCTTTACGATCAAAAATCCACCTTCGATAAAAGCGTCAGCTCTATTCCCTTCATAAACCTGATGCTGTAAAGTACCTCGGCTTGTTTTTCTGAAATCATACATTCCATCTTCCAAGGTTAAATCTTCATTGTTCCTAAAATTGGAAAGGTAGAGATGAGCAATCCGGTATTTGTTTGACCAAACATTGCAGGGTGAAAACCAGGCCAAAGTCGTCACGAGTGTTTTCTGTACAACCTGTGAAGAAATGGAAGTCGGTAAAGGGAATTTGAAAATGTGGGCACTTTCCTGTTCGTGCCAAGTGAGCTCCCCGATTCCTATAAGCGTTACCCTGTGTGCAGTACAATAGAGCACGCGAGGAGCATTAACTTCTCCATAACCAGTATAAGCTGCTGTTCTAGCTTTTACCTGATTATTCTCCACCGATGGAAATTCACGAATCAAATCCCGAAAGAGGCTGTAGTTCTCTCCCAAATTTGCACCATGAGCAATCAATGCCTTGACCAGCACCGGAAAATAGGACTCAGCTATTTGCTGACTTGGACCGGATTCTTGGTTTAGCTGTAGCAAAACTTCCATGAGATTTCCGGCTAAATGGGTTGTCTGGGCTGCTGAAAAAGTCGTCCCGAATTGATAGGAAACATGGTTTGTCTGACCTTCCGGACCTGCTGATGCAACACGTATTCCAGGAGGATTCGTAAATCCACCTTGTTCAAAATTGAGATTCACATGATCTGTGCCCCGATCAGCTGGTGCTCTTCTCAATAATGCTCTCCCCCCTGGCATCAGAATATCCGGTTTTACAGAACCATTCATTCCCCAGCCAAACCTGGAATAAGGAGCCAAATATCCATGATCAGCGCTAACATTAATTCTAGCGAAAAACATGGGGTTACTTGGATCAATTTCAGCCATGTCCTTGTTTAATGCTCCTACTGTAAGTGAGTTTATTGATTCAGCAGGTGAAAGAATTTTCCGATTGAAATCCTGTCTCAGCATTTGATCTAAAAAAGACTTTTTACCCTCTTCTGAAATTGGATTTCTAAATTCAGCTGGGTCTATTGTGAACTTAATCGGACTAACAAAATTACCTGCACTTACTATAAAGAGTAGGTTATATTCATATGCAGCCCAATCTAAGAACTTTGCCCATGAGCTCATTTCCTTTCTAAATGGGCGAAACCTATCCCCTAGAGAACTATTTACTACCTTGACTCTTGGTGCTACTGGAGCCTCTTGATGGTTACCTTTTACCATTCGGACAAATGCACTATGGAGCAAATCGATGAGCAATCGATCTTGAGGAAATTCTTCTCCATCAAATCCATTGTAATGCATCACAGGCCTTGCATAGATGGGTCGAACGAGAGATTGTCTTTCCCCATTTAAATCTCCATGACAAATGGTAGATGCCACGCCAGTGCCATGTATTCTAGAACCGGCAACATATTTAGAAGCAAATCCATCGGGATCATCAACGACTAGCCGTCCTTGCAGCAGTTCATGATTTTCTAATGGCAAACCATCAAAAACCGCCACGAAGGGATCTCCAAATGGCTCTTCTGCTTGAAATTCACTTTCAAGTTCGACTGTTTCATTAGATTCTGCGGAAACACTAGACTGTCCTGGTGGCCTGAAATACAAAACATGTGATGCTCTTAAAAATCTTACATTGGTTTGATTGGTGATATTTTCAAATGCAGAGACAGGAGCATCAGCCAAACATGCAAAATACTGAATGCTTGCCAATTCCAACCGAGAACCATGAATGACATTTCCCCCAACTTCTTTAATTAATCTATGGAATTCATCAAAAGCTCTGTCTCTTCTTTCCCGGCTTTCCGGATAGGTGAATTCTACTTCAAATCGGACAATATCCTGCCCCATTTCCCTTATTTCCTCTAGGTATGAAGACAATCCTGTATCCAGTAATCTATCTTCAACAGTATAATGTCTGACCTTATTCAACTTTTTGAATAAATCCTTGAATTTGGCTAATCCAGTGTCAAAGGGAGCATCTCTGTCTTTATCGAATATATTCCAAAGCCTTATTATTTCATCAATGGATTTTTTGTTTACCATAGACGCAATGACTCGTCCGGGATAAGGTTTGTGGTCACCTTTATAAAAATCTTCATCCGGCTCAAATTCTTCTAATTGTTCCTTTAAAAAGAACATGCCGGGCACTTCTTTGATGGCCTTGTAAAATTCATCTATTGAGTCGGCAATCTCAAAAACCACAATATACTCCGTAAAAAATCCGTCTGGCTTGAGCGAAAGGCTTACTGCTTCTCTTTCAAAAGTATCTTTTAAAGTTACTGTCGTCCGACTAATTCCACAAAGTACAGAAAAAGTGCTTCAGATTAATTTTGGAGGGCTTTTTTTATTCTTTTCAAAAAGTACCCCCTATCCAGAGAAGAACAATTCTGTTTGTACATTTTTAAGATCCTTTTGAAATATACTTTTAAAATAGGCCTCTGTGTGAAGCAGAAACTTTTCAAGGCTGACATAAGAGCATAGATTTTTCGCCGCCACCATCACCATGGTGGAAAAGTCCTCGGCTTCCTTAACCCGTTTATGAAGCACCGTGAACAGCAGATTTAGGATCAGGGCCACCCATATCTGGATTTTGATTCCGTTTTCACTGTCCG
>NZ_FNVR01000068.1 GCF_900108085.1 Algoriphagus boritolerans DSM 17298 = JCM 18970 | reverse complement strand
TCCACACCTCAAAATACAAATTTTGAGTTAAACAAGAAAGGCTAGCCGAATAATCGACTAGCCTTTTAAACTATCTATTTTTGAGACAGCCTCTTTAATGAAATATTTCTTAGCGGACAAATCTAGCGAGCAGCCAGCCCCGACAGCTGTACTGGAACGAAGCGGAAAATTATCTGGAAGCAATGCCATAGTCATGGACGATACTTTAGCCAGCCATTTTACGAGTAGGTAAACGGGACAAAGAGTTCATAAAAAAGCCATTGATTTGCCCGATTTTGATTAAATTAGTTCAAGTCTAAAGTCCAATACGCTATGCCAAATACCTATTCAAAGATGTATTGTCAGGCTGTCTTTGCGGTTAAATACAGAAAAGCAGTTATTCAAAATTCCTTCAAAAGAGAGTTGTATGCTGTAATTGGAAACCTTATTAACGAGACAGGGGCAAAGACGCTAATCGTGAACGGACATTTCGACCATGTTCATGTTCTGTTCCGGTTTTTTCCGAAGCAAGCTATCTCGGAAATAATGAAAAATGCCAAATCTAAATCTTCCAAGTGGCTAAATGAATCCAAGCTGCTTGAGCATAGGTTCGAATGGCAATCCGCATTTGGTTCCTTTACCTACAGTGAAAAAGAGATTACGAGTGTTTTTGACTATGTGAAAAATCAGGAAATCCATCATCAGAAAATGACCTTCAGAGGGGAGTATCTCCTGATGTTGAAGGCCCATAATGTGGAATTTTTACCTGAATACCTTTTTAATGAATTGGAATAAAATATCGTCCGTCCCGATGGGACTTTGCCAAGCTCTATTGACATTCTATATTCCTAGAGGTAAAAACCTCTGGCTAGGTGATGAGTCGTCCCTACGGGACTGCAAAGAAACAATGCCGTAGGCATGGCCGATATCGGCAGCTGAGATTCAATTTTGATTTATTGCCTGCCTGTTAAAAAATATCGTCCGTCCCGATGGGACTTTGCCAGGCTCTGTTGACATTCTATATTCCCAGAGGTTAAAACCTCTGGCTAGGTGCTGAGTCGTCCCTACGGGACTGTAAAGAAACAATGCCGTAGGCATGACCGATTGTCTAGCCAGCCATTTCAATGGCTGGAATAATGGTTAAAGCATTGGTTTTCCAAAATGCCGTAGGCATGACCGAAATAAGCAAAGTATCAAAATCAGAAAATAGTAAGTTCAAGATTTTTATTTCCTAGCTAATTTCTAATTTCAAATTCATTTTGATAGCCGAGAGTAGTTGCCAAGCTTAGTCCAATACGTATTTAGAAACTGATCGAAAAATAAGTAGCCAGTGCTCAGGCGGGTTGACTAAACCGAGGTGAGAGGGCTGGTCCCAGATGAGTGGTGGCAAGGCTGGCTCCAGAGGGGCTTTGAACTAATTTGTAATTCTTTATAAAATTTAAATGTAGAAATTAAATATCTGTAAATGAGTAAATTGTAGTTTTTTTGAAATTAATAATTTTTTAAGTTACAAATTTTTTAATATAATTGAATAACTAAATATAACTATTTTTAGAAAGAATTAAATGATTAATCAAACTAGGGCAATTTTATTTTCTTTGATTTTAGTTTCAAGTATGGCTAATGGACAAACTCAAAAGACAACCAAGATAAATTTTCTTAATCCAGGAATAGCATGGGAGAGACCAATAGGAAAAAAAACAACAGCTGAGATAAACATCGGGGTAGGATATAATGGTTCCTATCCTGAATTAACTGATTTCGGCATCAATGGATTTCAGGCTTTGATCGCTCCATTTCTGGATCTTCAAACGAGGTATTATTATAATATGATTATCCGCTACTTTGCCAGTAGGGTTGGATAGAAGCAATAATAAGTCGATCAAA
>NZ_FNVR01000074.1 GCF_900108085.1 Algoriphagus boritolerans DSM 17298 = JCM 18970 | reverse complement strand
CCGATTAATATTGGAACTACTCTAGGAAGTGTGGAGTGCGAACTGGTATTTTCCCCAGCTGCCCCGGGAGATTCTGGAGGAGGGGGAGGTGGAGGAGGAACACCTCCAAATACCAATGAGAATTGTGAGATGCCGGAAGGAAATTTGGAAGGAGTTACTGTGGAATGTGAGGAGGAGGAAGAAAATCCAACGGAAATAGATTGTGAAATAGATGAAACTGAATTATCCCAAATTTTTCCAGCTGGAGATCCAACTATCTTAAGTGTTCTAAAAGATTTAATCAACGCTTATGGGGTAGAGTTTGGTCTTATTGATGAAAGTGTTGTATCACATTTTATTTCTCAAGCTGGACATGAAACAAACGGGTTTTCGAGTGCAGGTTTTTCAGAAAACTTATATTATACAACTCCAGAACGCTTATTAAAAGTTTTTCCAAGCAAGTTTTCATTGACAGATCCAAATAAGAAAAATCCAAATGATTATTTAAGGAATCCAGAGAAACTTGCGAATTTAGTTTATTCACAAAAAAATGGTAATGGATCGGAGTCTTCTGGTGATGGATATAAATATCGAGGGAGAGGAGCGTTTCAATTAACAGGGAAGGATAATTACTCTGGATTTACAAATTTTTATAGTAGTTATATAAGTAGTGATCATGATTTTCTTTTAAATCCAGATCTCATAGAATCTAACATTGAAATTGGCATTTTATCTGCTATGTGGTATTTTAAAGACAGGGTTTTAGATAAAATTTCAGGCGTGAGTGAGTTAACTGTTGATAAAGTTACAAAAAGGATTAACGGTAGCTTTAAAGCTGGTCTTGATGATAGAAAAAATTGGTTTGAAATAGCTATTGATTTAATCACTTGTTAAAATTATAAAAACATGAAATATTTATTAATGATAATTCTTTGGTCTGTATCTATAAATAATAGTTTTCAGCCTAGTATAATTGGTGTTTGGGTTAATGAAAAGGATCCAAAGCTGACATGGGAATTTAATGCTTCAGGGCAGTTGATCGAAAAATATGGAGAGGTGTTGAAGGCTTCACCCAGAACACCCAGTACTTACCAAATTTTAAATCATTCACAGCGGTGTAATGATGGAACCACAGATGTTCCTAACCAAATGTATTTGAAAATAGCAGATGCGGAGTTAGGTTCATTTTGTTATTACTTGGAGACCCTATCTGAAGAAGTATTAGTGCTAATTGATTCGGATACTGGTAGAATGCTGATTTTCAATAAAGTGATTTGAAGAGATAAACTCCAAGTCGAACCACTTGGAGTTTTTTTATACCTGATTATTTCATGCTTGAATAATAAAATAAGCAGTTAGTTTTTTTGTCTAAAAATTTCTTCAAATTCTTTTTGGAA
>NZ_FNVR01000006.1:141651-179026 GCF_900108085.1 Algoriphagus boritolerans DSM 17298 = JCM 18970 | reverse complement strand
CGTATCGGTCTTGGTTTCGATTCTTCGGATCAGGGTGAAAAATTCTTTGTCGCTCTGATTGTCCTTTTTGGGATCGTAACGAACCAATCCTTTCTGTGATCCAAACCACAGGATGCTGTCTTCATCTATAAAATCATACCAAGTCAAATAAGGAGCAATTGAATTTGGCGTATCATCTTTTACAAATTTTCCCGCTTCATTCCGCTTCAATACAAATTTTTTTCCTGCTTTGGATTCGGCCCAGATGATTCCGGTATTGGCTTGGTTAAAGTCCCTTATTTCTGCCTCTACGGCTTCAAAGTCATCAGTGGGCAAAAAATCCTGCTCTTTTTCCGAAAATTTCTGGAAGCCCTCGGAGGATCTAACATAAAACTCCCCGTCGATTAGGGAGAAGGTAGACGAAGTAGACACTTCAAATGCCTTGGATTTGATAGGTAGCGCTCCTTTAGATTCCAGTTTGTTTTCCTCTATTCTTAATGCATTTATTTTTTCTGCTCCAGCAGTAAATATCCTCCCATCTTTTCCTTCAAATAAAAATTGTGTGGGCCCAATTTCAGGAGCTTTTCCTTTTAATTCCCAAGGAAATTCTTTGGACAGCCCCCTTTCATAGACCAGAAGGCCAGTGCTGGTTCCTACCAAAAGGATGTTGGGGTTATTTTTTGGAATTAATGTTCTACTTGAAACGCTCCCATCCTTGGGAAAATCCAACTTGATGGTTTTACCTGCGGTAATGACCTCCAATGATGGACCATTTGCTACTATTAAATCTTGTCCATCAAAATTTAAAAACCCGCTTCCAAAGGTATTATATCCCGGGACCGATTTGAAGGCATTGATTTTTTGATCAAACTTTACCAGATTGTTTGTGGTCCCTAAGTAGAAGTCTTTACCTTGCTTTTGAATAGACCTAACAAAAGAAGTGATTCCCAGGTCTTTTCCAAAGGTTTGGATCGGAGAACCAATGGATATCCTTGCTATTCCATCCTCAGTCGTAGCCCAAAGTCCCTGACCTCGGTCCAGGTAAACATTCCTCACAACATCAGTGGGCAGCCCTTGTTCTGTTCCAATCCTGTTCAATAGTTCACCTTTGGAACTCAGGATGACAATTCCTGCTCCAAAAAAAGATAGAATGTAATTGCCCTGATAGGGAAGCGCATGGACTAGCTGCCCTGCACCTTCTTTAATGAGTTGATCCACCTCAGTTGCAAACTTACTAACGGAAGTCCCATCAAATAGGTAGAATCCTGTAGAAAAACCTCCAAATAAAAAAGTCTTCCCACCTTCACTTGGGTAAGGAAGCATAATCCTGAAACGGTCCTTTCCCAAAATTTCTGTTCCAGGAACAAGCTTGATTTCCTCCTCAATTAATTGGAACAAACCCCGTTCATTTTGGTGGATAAAAAAATCATCTCCCTGTACAAAGGCATAACTAAATGTTGTCTCCGCCGGCCAGGTCTTGAGGGATTTCAGAGAAAAATCTTCCGCAAGTTCCAGTCTTATAAGGTTCTCCCTACTCACTAGGAACAAATACTTATCCAAGAAATTGATTGGAAAGATCTCTATTCCTGATATGATTTCTTCCGGAATCAGATGAAGCAGGGAGACTGCCTTGGTTTCTCCCTTCGTGTCTGTTTCCAAATAACCAAAATCTGTCCCCGCATAAAATATCCGGCCGGAAGGATCTTTGGCAAAACCTCGGATCAACCTAAAGTTCACTCGATCAAAAAGTGCGCGCCATGATACTCCATCATATTCATGGATCCCCTCTGATGTCCCAAAATACATCAGTCCCTCCTCACTCTGGATGGCAGAAAGTACAACCGGAGCCCCATCATACTCCTCCGCAGTGTAGGTAGTGACGGGCAGCCTGCCGATCTGCTCGTAGATGGACTGGGCATGCGAGCAGTGAGATGATCCTATCCAAAAACAGGTTGCTAAAATGAATGAATAAATTCTTGATAGTCTACGAATAAAAGGGGCCATTATTTTGATCGGTAAGGGGTAATTCGACTTAATTCAGGTGACAGTTTTGCATGAACTAAATTTTAGAATGGGTAATAAATGTCTTGTTTTTCGAAATGCACAGGGATTTAAATGGTTTAATCTGCAAAAATCGTAAACCAGATTGAAGAAGAAATAAAATTAAGCCTATCGAAAATATTGTAAATAATTTAATTAGCCAATAAAATTCTGCCTCGGGCCAAAAAAATAAATTCAGTCCAATTGACTTTCAATTTTTCCTAACTTCCGCCTGTTGCATTTTGACCCCTATCCCCTTCTGATTATGAAAATATGCCTAGCGGTCAGCCTTGTGCTGATTTTGCCCCTATTTGGAATCAGCCAAACTACTCCCGGCTATTTTATGCACCCGGATGTCCATGGAAATACCGTCGTCTTTGTAGCGGAAGGCGACCTATGGAAGACGTCCCTTGGCGGAGGCGAAGCCACTCGGCTGACCACGCATGCCGGTGAAGAGAGCTCGCCCAAAATCTCCCCGGATGGGAAATGGGTAGCCTATGCCGCCACTTACGAGGGTCCGACAGAGGTCTATCTGATTCCAATCTCCGGAGGCTTGCCGAGGCGCTTGACTTATGAACCAGCACCTTCCGTGCCGACAGATTGGAAATCGGCCACAGAAGTCGCCTATGTGACCAATCAATATTCCACTTTGCCACGCCTGAATACGGTCGTGATCAATATCGAAAATGGAAACAAAAGTATCATTCCGCTCGAAATGGCAGCCGAGGGGAGTTTCAATGCTTCCGGCGACACCTACTATTTCGTAAGACCTACTTTTCACAACAATGTGACTAAGCGCTATGAAGGAGGCACTGCCCGACAGCTCTGGAAATATACTTCCGGCCAGGCTGAAGCAGTCAAGTTGACCCAAGACTACAAAGGCGAGGATCACCATCCGATTCACCATAATGGACGGGTGTATTTCCTGTCTTCCCGTGATGGCATCCAAAATGTCTGGTCCATGAACGAAAATGGCTTGGATCTGAAGCAGCATACCAAGCAGCCAAGCTACGATGTGCGAGAACTTGCGGTTCAAGGAACGAACCTGGTGTACCGATCCGGGGCGGATTTGTATGTGCATGACTTGGCTAGTGCGCAGGAGAAGAAATTGGCGGTTAGCCTGACTTCCGATTTTGAGCAGATGCGGGAATATTGGATCGACAATCCCGCGAATTATATCAGTACTAGCTCCATCAGTAATGATGGTGAAAAAGTGGCCCTCACTGCCCGAGGCCGGGTTTTTGTTTTTCCTGCAAATCAGGGTCGTTCTCTTCGCCTCAGCCAAAAAGACGGCGTACGCTATCGGGATGCCGTTTTTTCTCCTGACGGAAAAGACATCCTGACTTTTTCTGACGAAAGCGGAGAGTTTGAAATCCACCAATATTCCGGCTTGGGATTGGATCAGGGGAAAAAACTCACTTCAGATGGTACCACACTTCGATTTGGACTTTTGCCCTCTCCCGATGGGAAAAAACTGGCCTATTACGATCTGGATAATATGCTTTGGATACAGGATTTGTCCACTGGCAAAAAAACCAAAGCCACAGCCACTGACGAAGACATCAGCGGGGCTATGGCTTGGTCACCGGACAGCAAGTGGCTGGCCTACGGACAGGCTGCTTCCAATACCTTTATGCAGCTTTTTATTTTCAATGCGGAAACCGGCAAGCGAATTTCCCTGACTTCCGACCGCACCAACAGCATGAACCCGCAATGGAGTCCCGATGGCAAGTGGATTTACTTCCTATCTGATCGGAATTTCGAATCGAAAATCGGTTCACCTTGGGGCACCCGTCAGCCGGAACCCTTCTGGGAAAAGCAGATCAAAATCTATCAGGTTGGCCTGAAAAATGGTTTGGTTTCCCCTTTCCAACCCAAAAATGAACTGAAGCCTGCCGAAGAGAAAAAATCAGAGGGTTCCGTTGTCGTCACAATTGAGGAAGAAGGATTGATGGAGCGGGTTCGTGAGGTGCCGATCCCTGCCGGAAATTATAAGAACTTGGTGGTGACGGACAAGGCTCTTTACTACCATCGAGTGGGGCCTGGAATGGGCATTTACTATGGAGGCGGAGCACCGAATGACGATAATCCGGCATTGATGATGACGCCAATTGATGAAAAAGTCGAGCAAAAGGTCTTTGCTGACAAAGTCAACAGCTTCGTGACCTCGCTGAATAACAAGTATGCGCTTTTGCGAAGCGGATCAAACCATTACCTCGTCGAGTTGGGAACCTCACCCGTTTCCGACCTGTCCAAAAATCAGCTAAGTCTCAATGGTTGGAAGTTTTCAGTGGATCCTCGGGAAGACTGGAAGCAGATCTATACTGACGCTTGGCGAATGGAGCGGGACTACTTCTACGACCGCAACATGCACGGCGTGGATTGGGATGCGATGCATGAGAAGTATCTGCCGTTGGTGGATCGGGTGACCACGCGTCGGGAGCTTTCTGATGTGATGGGCGAGCTGATCGGCGAACTCAGCGTGCTTCATACTTCTGTTGGTGGAGGAGATTTGCGAAGTGGCGAGGATCAGATTCAGTTTGGGATGCTGGGAGCAAGGTTTTCCAAAAATGAAAAGCAGAAAGGCTATACGATCGACCATATTTTTCTGAGCGATCCGGACTATCCGGACGAGATGTCTCCCCTTTCTCATCCGGATCTGAATATTTCCGAAGGCGATGTGATCACGCATATCGACGGAGTTTCGGTAATGGACGCTCCGGATTTATTGTATTTGCTCAGAGAAAAAGCCAACAAGCAAACCCGAATCAAGGTCTTGAGTGCTACGGGCGGCGACAAAGGCGATCGGATCATTGTTCCGATGACTTCCCAAGAGGAATCCAACCTTCGCTACAACGAATGGGAATATACCCGTCGCTTGATGGCTGAGGAAAAGTCAGATGGAGACATCGGTTACGTCCACCTTCGTGCCATGACCGCACCGGATATCGGGCAGTGGTATCGGGACTTTTATCCCCAGTTTAAAAAGTCCGGCCTCATCATCGATGTCCGCCAAAATCGTGGAGGCAATATTGATTCTTTTATTTTAGAAAAGCTGATGCGGGAAGTCTTTTTCTACTGGAAAGGTAGAACCGGCGAACCGTACTGGAATATGCCCTATGCCTTCCGTGGCCATTTGGTTTTACTCGTGGATGAGTTAACGGCGTCTGATGGGGAAGCTTTTGCCGAAGGCTTCCGAAGACTCGACATGGGACAAGCCATCGGCGCGCGCACTTGGGGTGGAGAAGTTTGGCTTTCCGGAGTGAATACGCTGACTGACAACGGCGTGGCTCGCGCTCCGATGAACGGGGTCTATGGCGAAGAAGGCGAATGGCTTATCGAAGGTGTCGGCTTTATTCCTGACATCGAAGTGATCAATCTACCGAAGGCGACTTTCGAAGGAAAAGATGCGCAGCTCGATGCAGCGATCGAGCATTTGAAAGAGCTGATCAAAGCCGATCCAAGAGCTGTCCCTCAGGCGCCGGCCTATCCGGATAAGAGTTTTAAGAATGGGAAAACGCCAAACCCTTGAGAGCTTGTAGTCAAATAATGAGAATCACTATACATATTAAAAATAAACCGGGAAGAAAGCTCAATCGAAATTCAAGCTCTTCCCGGTTACTAAAAAATCTGTTTGGTGGTTTTATTTTGGTGATTCCTCAGCGGCTTGTTGAGCAGCTTTTTCAGCAGCCAGTTGCATGGCCATCATATCCAGTTGAAGGGGTGCATTGTCCCAGTATCCGTAAGATTTGACGATCTTCCCGTCCACAAATTGGGAGGTGAGGTGAATCGGAGTTTCGTAGGTTTTTCCGGTAGCAGCCAAAGTTCCTTTCCAAACTCCCCAATAATTCACCCAGGTTTCTCCTTTGTCGTCCAGCACCATTTCTATGGCCTCATTTTCCCGATCAAAGGAATAGGAACTAAAGGGTTCCACTTCCATTTTTTGCTGCGCAATGATCTGCTGGATTGTAGCAGGTTTGTCTTCGGTAGCATTGAAAAAAATTTGAGCTCCTTCGGCGTAATGCGATTGGTAGGCCTCCCATTCGCCATTGACATAGTTGCCGATGATGGATTTGACCGTTTCAATTTCGGCGGATTGCTGGGTATAGCGTTTGGTGTTTTCGCAGGCGAAAAGCAAGGTTGCGAACACACAGAATAAGCTTAGCTTTTTCATGATTTTGCGAATTTTTAGCCGTTTAGAACAAGTTTTTCAGTTTGATTTTTACCTCGTGATTGAACATCCTTTTTTCTTTTGAGAATTGAAAAGACCATCCCATCCTTTGGTACAGGGGTTAATTTGGAAGAAAGGCTCCTCAAATGAAAGTGCTCTGGGACGAAGGAGGGTAAATACCTTTCTAACAGGTCTTTTTTCTTTCCAGAGAATTTTTTAAATACAAAAAATTGACTTTCAAAATACTATATTTAACGAATGAAGCGGTTTTTTGTCCTTTTGTTTTTTTTATATCCGATTCTGGCTTTCGCTCAGATAGAAGAGAGGAATGGCGTAATCCAATACAGGGAAATTTTTGTGGATACGGATGATTTTGGTCAGGAGTATCTTGAGGTTTTGGAAAAATCATTGCCTTTGATTCAGAGCGATTCCCTCTTACGATTAAAAATCCTGAATGACTTGGGTTACTACTATCATACCCGAAATCTAAACAAGGCCCTGGAGGTAACCAATCAAGGAATCGATGACGCAATCAGGTTGAAGAACAATTATTGGCAGGGAAAGCTGGAAGTATCTCAGGCGGCGATTTTGCTCCGCATGGAGGAATTGGATCTGGCCGAGCTGTTATTGACTAATGCCATAGCCAAGATTCCCGAGTCCGAGAGTTGGTTGCTATACACTAACCTGGGTTATGTCCAGGAAAGACGCGGTGACTTGGGGAAGGCATTTGATTATGCAGCCAAAACCTTAAAAATCGGTGATACTCATGGGGATCAAAAGGCCATTGCCATGGCCTACTCTGATATGAGCAACCTGTTTTGGAAGCAGGGTAAGCCGGATGTGGGATTGGAATATGGCTTGCGATCTCTTGAAATTTTTGAAAAACGGGGTTTGGAAGACCTCGATTATGACTTTACGCTTCACGTCGTGGGGAATAATCTTGTGGAATTAAAAAGGCTCAACGAAGCGGAAATTTATTTTGAGAAGGCCATTCAGATCGGTGAGAAATATGGCTTTTACAATAATCTGAGCGATAGCTATATCGCACTTTCGGAGCTTTATGCCCAAAATGGTGATTTTGATAGGGCTGTTGTTTCCGGAAAGGAAGCGCTGAAATATGCAACGCTTCTGGAAAATAATTTTATGGTCATGCGCTCGTATTTATCCTTAGGTCGCGCGAGTAATCTTTCAGGGAATTTTGAAGAGGGGGTTGGTTTTTTGCAAAAGAGTATACAGGTCGCCACACCCGATTTTGGAGATAAATATTTCCTGGGTTTGGCCTATCAGGAATTGAGCAAAGCGCTGGAAGGGAATGAAGAGTTTGCTCTGGCTCTTGAAGCCAACCGGATTTATGATCAATTGAGGCAGGAAGTATTTTCTGCAGAGGCAAATGACAGGATTTCAACTTTGCAGACAGAAATGAAGCTCGCTCAAAAAGAAAACACCATCAAGCTTCAGGAAGCACAACTCTCCAAAAATCGAATTTTACAATTATTCATTCTAACCTTTTCTGCGATTTTGGGTATATTCCTGTTTATTCTTTACCGGGTTTTTCTCAAGAAAATGAAATACAGTCGCTTGTTGGAGAAGAAGAACATAGAGAAGGAATTTTTACTCAAGGAAATCCATCATCGGGTGAAGAATAATCTGGAGACCATCTCCAGCTTGTTATCGCTGCAGACCTCTAAAGTCCAAAGTACAGAACTTCGGAAGATTATGGAGGAAACCCAAAACCGTGTCCAAAGCATGGGAATGATCCATCAGCGATTGTACCAGGGCGAAAATATGAAAGAGATAGAGATGAAGGGATTTTTTGAAAATTTGGGAAATCACATCATTGATACCTTTGATGCAACCGAACGTGTCCGGTTCATTGCAGACATGGAGCCACTTCTACTCGATGTGGATTTGGCTATCCCCATCGGATTGATAGTCAATGAGCTCATATCCAATTCTTTAAAATATGCGTTTCCGGGAGATCGCTTTGGAGAGATTGAACTTCGCCTGATCGAAAAGGAAAATCAGTTATATCTGATTGTCTCAGACAATGGTGTCGGCATGACGGCCAATCCACCGATTCTGGGTACAGGCTTCGGGAGTGAACTGATTCGTTTGCTTACCATTCAGCTGGACGGAAAGATGACCCTACAGACCCAAAAAGGAACTGCAATTATTTTTGAATTTCAACTAAGCAAAGCTGCATAATGGAAAAAACCAAAATATTGATCGTGGAAGATGACATGATCATCGCTGCCAATATCAGTTTGCAGCTGTCCAATCTAGGCTATGAAGTGACGGGAATCGAAACAAAAGCGAAGGAAGCGATCCATCATGCATTGGAAACAAAACCCGATTTGATCCTCATGGATGTTCAACTCAAAGGCGAATCGAACGGGATAGATGCAGCACATGCCATCCGGCGATACCTCGATATTCCGCTGATTTACCTGACGGCCAATGTGGATGATGCGACCTTTCAAAAGGCCAAGGAGACACATCCTTTTGCGTTTATCGCCAAACCCTTTACCAACCTAAATCTCGAACGGACAATTGCTCTGGTGGAAGAAAAAATACTGGAGAAAAGGGCTCCAGTTTCTGTGGAGGATACGTTTGTGGATTCTCAGGAAGATCGGATTTTTATTCGCAACAATAACAAGCTAGTCAAAGTAATGCTGGATGAGATCCTTTATGTGGAGGCAGATCGGAATTATTGTAAAATTTTCACTGTTGGCCAAACCTACCTTATAGTAAGCCCAATGAACAAACTTTGTGAAAAAATCGACTCCAGGAGGTTTATCCGGATTCACCGGTCGTTCGTGGTCAATTTTTCAAGGCTGGAAGCTGTGGCGGAATCCTATGTGGAAATCAATGGAAAACTGATTCCTATTGGAAAACAATACAAAGAAGAGCTACACCGGATGATGAATAAGGTTTGATGGGTTTGAATTTCTTCGTCCCTTTATTTCCCAATCCGGTTAATAGGACTTCTCAACAGATACCAGAAAGTCTGTTTTCACTCCTCGTCAAATTCCTTTAGTCCAAAGTAAAACCGAATTATTTCTTATTCCATTGTAAAATGATTTCGGTGATGAAAAGGGGGATGACCCAAGCAATCCAAATGGCAGTAGGCCCGGTTTCCGGAAATGTTCCCAATTCGTAATAGAAAGACTGACTGGTCAGCCATCGGAAGAAGACAAAACCAAAAGTCACCACATAGCTCCGAATCATCCATTCTTTATGCAGATTAGTCCGCTTCAATAGGATATATCGGAATGCCATCCCCGTGGTGGAAATCCATGCAAATGCCAAAACAATTAGGGAAAGTGCCCAAGTCCAATGGATAGCCATTCCGACAGTCAAAGCCAGCGTCACAGAACTGATGGTCCCAATCAAGATTCCAGTCAGGTACAACCTGCCCATCCATCGGTGGACCTTCAGGTACCTGTTTCGGAATCCGGCCCAAAACTGGAAAGGTCCTAAAACTAAGGCTAGCAATCCTCCGGAAATATGACCGATCAGCGGCCATTTCATCGACCAATATCTGCCGAAAATTTCTTCATTCATGCTGAAATAGGGCAAAGCATCATGCAGGATAAATTTTCCTGCGAAAACCAGGATGAAAACCCAAGCCAAAAGCAAAAGCCAGGCTTTGGGTTTTTCGGGGACAAGGGTGAGGGTTTTGGCCATAGGGTAGTTGCTTTACTTAGCCAGAGCCTCGTGCAATTTTTTTGTATCCACATACTGTTGAAAAGACACTACTTTTTCGTCTTTTAGTGACCACAGATGAGCTACTTGTGCATTATAAGCCTTGCCATTCTTGAATTTGGCATCATATCGCAAGGTTGCCAATACCTTGCCGTTTGCCATTTCGTGAAGGACGATGTCCTTTAAGTTAAAATACTCATGATCAGCGCCTAATCTGCCAAAAATCCCATTAAGTACAGCATCCGGACCTATGTAAGGATTGCCATCAGCATAGGCATTTCCTTCGGCTTCGTTCCAGACTACATTAGGATCCAATCCTCCCAAAACAGCAGGAATATCACCTACGGCAAAGGACTTATAAAGTCCGTCTACAAGGGACAAGTTTTTCTTCGAGTCACTATTTTCTTGACCGATAGCCGGGATTGTTATAAGAAACAATGCAGCGATAAACAGGTAATTTTTAACAGTTGTCATGATATTTTTTAATTAGTTAATTGTTGTGTTTTCAGTTTCCAATTCGATTGAATAAGTCTTAATCTTCCTTCGAATCACTGTTTCCGATGTCCCGGATGCACACATATTTGCCATCACGCTTTTCCCAGATGGCCATGTATTTGCCGGTGGAAGTGACCTTACCGGTGGCATCCATTCGGGTGGACTTTCCTACCTCGGTGACTTGGTTTTCATCCCCAAATACTTCCAATACTTCGTAGGTGACGGTACCGCCGTCAGGGCTTTCTGCAAAACCAGCTTCAATTGTTTTTTGAATGGCCGCTTTACCCACTGACATCGGTTCTCCGGATCCCATGGTCACCGCATCATCACTATAGAAAGCTAAGATTGCATTGACATCCCGCGCATTGTCAGCCGCAGCAAATGCTGTTTCTATGGCTTGGATTTCTGCTTTGATGGCATTCATATCCGGTTCTGCGGCTACTGGTGGAGCCATCTCTTCCACAGCAGGTGTTTTCTCCGTAGCCGGACTACAGGCCACACTGAACAGCGTTAGGGCGATACAAGCGATCGCCAGAGGGAAATAGTTTTTCTTGCGCATTATTTTGGTTGTTTGGTGCCTACTGGGTTCGGTTTTCGGCGTTCCCGTTTCTATTTTTGTTTACAGAGAAAAGCAAATAGTGACACGGTATATTTCAGGAAAGGGCTGAATAAAATTCATCTGATCAAGCTATTGGTAATTGCCTTCATATGAAAACTACTTAGGACGAACGAATGGAATTACTGTCCGAATCTTATGATAATCTTTCCTGAGGGAATTAAAAAAATCAGCTCCCTTGTTAAAATCTATTCCCCCTAGGTTCGGCTTGTAATCCTCGGATTTACCCGGGGTTACTTTGACTCTTTATTCCCAAATTGACATGGGAAAGGCTCCAATAGGGATCAATCAAAAAAACCTTTAATAAAAAACTCCCTTGGTGCCTTAAGACTACCAAAGGAGTTTAGCTTTTGTTTAATTCTTTTACCTGGCTTATTTTGCTGGAGGTGTCACCTTGAAGCCCTGAGTCTCGAGAATATTGAGCATGTCATACCAATAGCGCAAAAAGACAATTTTACCATTCATTACTCTACCCGCGGTATGATAAGGGACCACTATGGTCTTGCCTGTTGCCTTATTGGTTAGGGTATTGGTTCCCCAGGTTAAGATCCACTCCCCTTCATTCCAGTTGTTCGTTACTTTGACGGGAAGATAAAGCTCTTGCGAAAGGCTGTGCTTGTAAGTATTGGTACTCGTAGTGTAATATTCTTTGTGTTGGGCCACAGTAAGTGAGTCCAAGCCTCCGCCCAAACCATAGATCATTGCATTCGAGGCGAATTGAGCATTCATCGTTGCCACATCTCCGGCTTGAAGCGCTTTGGTGTATTTCTGAACTACCTCTAGAGCAGTTGCCGCATTTTGAAATTCCAGAGTCACTTCCTGTGCCAATGCCACAAGGGTCGTCAGCAAAAGCAGGAAAACAGAGGTTAAAATTGTTTTGAAAGTTTTCATGGTAAATTGATTTGATTGTTAAGAAATGGTAAAAATTTATTTAATGGCCTCAAAATCACAATATTATCAGCAATTCGAAAGAAGCCTGGGACGAACTGGAGGTTTTATTGTCCGAAGAAGGTTAGATTCTTTCCGCGTAAGGTTTAAAGAAAGATTACTAAGTCCTATTGAGAAAAATAGTGGTCAACAATCCGAAAATTAACGCGGTAAGGTCATCCCTGCTGCGGGTAACTCCTTTCTCATCGCATGAACTTTCTTATAGCTCAAGTTTCTCCAAAGCCACTCCAAAGGACCATATTGAAAATACCGAAGCCAGATGGGGCTTAGGATGAGCTGAAAAATCCAGATCGAAAAGACTACATATAGGAGTTCGTAGCGTTGCAACTTTCCGAAGAGGCCAAAACCCACGCCGGTAAAGACAATCATGCAAATGACAGAGTGCATGATGTAATTGGTCAGTGCCATTTTGCCGACCGATGAAAGGCTACTTTTCAGCCAAATCAAAAAATTCGATTTAGAGAATAGCATGATTAGTCCAATGTGGCCCATGCAAGTAGCGATTCTTCCCAGGTCATAGGTGAGATTCGACTTTGCTATTGAAACGGGAGAAAACTGACCATTCAAAACGACTTGGAGTTCATAATAATTGATGGAAAGTCCGATCAGATAACCGATTGCAGCCATTCCACCATAGAAAGCAAATGATTTTTTCCCAGAAAGGATATTCCACTTAAATAGCGCAATTCCGACCAACATCATGCTGAGAACGTCCCAAAGGCCATATCGGTAAGACATAAATTGATCGTAATGAGAATTGATCGGTGCCAAAAATGCAACCACATCAAAATAGCCTTTTCGCATTGATGCATTGTATTCTGATATATATTCGGGAGAGCGTTCTTCCTGATACTCTTCCCATTCGGATTGGGATTCTTTAAGCTCCTTGGTCAGCGCTTTATTTTCTGCTTTGTAGGTATCAATAAGGGCGACATCCGCGGCCAATTTTTCACTTTTTCGAAAGTCCGAATAATTCCAAGTCATTCCTCCTAAAACCAAAATGGCTGCAGCCAGAATCAATTTCTTTGGGGGCATGTTTCTAAATGAATACACTAAAAAACCCATGAGCGCATAATCGTACAATATCTCTCCTGTCCAAAGCAAGAGATACCCGTGAATCAGTCCAAATACAAGAAGCCAGGTAAGCCTCCGGAAAAATATATCTGCAGCCTTGATACCTGCTCCCTTTTTTGTCAATCGGTCTAGAAAAATAAACATCCCAACACCGAAAAGGAGGGAAAACAGTCCGCGCATGGTTCCTTCAAAAAACATGTTGGTCGTTATCCAGGTGTAGAGGTTCCATCCTGAAAATCCACCGGCCACGGTAGGGTCATTGTAGGAATTTGCCAATCCGAAGGAGTTGATATTCATTAATAAAATTCCAAAAAGGACAATCCCGCGCATGACGTCGAGGGATTGGATACGCTCGGACTCTTGTAGAGGAGCAAAGGTGGAAGGGGAGATTTGATCCATAGGATTGAAAATCCTCCTGGCGGGGGATCAGGTTTAAGAGTAGTGTGTTAAGTTTTTGAAAAATTTTCCCCCGCTGGAGGATTTAGCTTTTAAACTAAAACATCATAATCAAATCTAAAATCTGCCTAGGACGAACAGCCGGAATTTTAGTCCCAACGAGGCGTATTAGTTTTCTTAGGCGAAAATGGAACGGATGGTTCTTGTGAGGACCGTTGGAGAAGAAATAGTGAATTTTAGTGGAAAATGTCCAGTAGGGACAAAAAATTGGTAGAAAAAAGATTTGTAATCGGGAATAGCGTGCCGTAGGTACGCAATATGGTTTTTACATTATGTGGTTTTTCCTACCTATCCCGTACCTAAAGGCACGGTTGTGTCTTGGCTAATCGTTTGTTCTACCCATATCAAGTCCCTAACGGGACTTATTATCATCGTTTTGAAAAATTGGATTTCCCCAAAGGCATGTTTAAGGTATTTCCCTATCTTGATTCCTGCCTGTCCTGCAGGCAGGTTTTGGAGTAGTTTTTGGCGGATTTTTCGAAAAATTTAAGCAGGGTTGACAATTTATTTTTGATCTATTTCCAAAAACTCCTGAATACTAAGTCGTACATCCTCAATTTCTTCTTTGAGATTTTTTGACCGGTTCAGCATCACCGAGGCTTGAAATGAACTCCCATGGATGAGCGGGATGAAACGACTGTCATCCAAAAGCTCCTGATAATCGACGGGTACACGCTTTCGGAAGGGCCATTGGTCATATTTTTCAATATAAAAATTCCTTGTCCAGTAGGGTTTTATTTCTGATTCAATTAGTTGAAACCGCTCACGGGCATAGGTCATGTAGTAGGGATAGCTACGCTCGTACAGATTTGAAATCTTCATTCGCAGGGAGTCAATGGATATTACATCTATGCCCTTTGATTGGAGCAGTTTGTAGCCATTTTGACCCGGGGAAAGGTGTGGGCTCATTTCCACTACATGAAGAAAAGCACCAATGGAGTCTGTAAAAGGTTGTCCTGATTTGAAATGTTGAATAAGAATTGAATCAAGTCGCATGGTGATTTCAAAACTCTCAATCTCATCCTGAACATCAATTAGATCGTCCTTCAGGTTGTTGTTGATTTCAATCAGAATTCTTCTTTCGAGTTTGGTCTGTTGCTGACTTTGATTCCAGTTGTTCACCTGCAAGGCAATCAGAATACCGATCACTACCAAAAAAATTTCCCCAACGGCATAAGTTAAATACCGGGTGACTTTGTTTTGAGAAAGGAGTTTTTGGCGGATTTTTCTGAGGAATGAGATCATAGGCTATTTCTCAAAAGGGACATTTACAGGCCGCAACAACCCTCCCCGCATCACATGGGTAATTGATCGGAAATTGCTGGCATCCATTGACGGATCTTTTTCCAAGATGATCAGATCAGCCATTTTGCCGACTTCCAAGGTGCCAAAATCGTCCAATCTTCCCATCGCTCGAGCCCCATTTTGGGTGGCCATCGGGATCAAATCTTTTGCAGGGATTCCTGCTTTTTGCATGGCTTCCAACTCATCATAAACCGAAATTCCATGGAGTGTTCCCGGATTCCCTGCGTCGGTGGAAAGTGCGATGGTTATTCCCGCATCATAGAGCAGCTTAAGATTGGCGTACATGATGGATTTTAGCTTTTCGTCAGTTTCCTCTATTGACTTGATCATGTCCTCAAATTTTTGCTGGCCTTGGTAGTATTTGAAAAATGATTGGGAAGCTTTCAGCAAATTTCTGGTTTCGGGATCCACCGCCTGATTCGGATCATTTAAGGGGAATTCTCCCCGGAGCGATTTGAATGCAATGGAATAGCCCGGAACGACCACCAACGTAGGACAAAGAATGACTCCGGATTCCTTGGCCAGCCGGATAAATTCTTCATCGACCAGTTGGTCATCCACACTATGGACCAAGACTTTTGCACCAAGCCGAATAGCCTCCTTGGCCTGATCCAGATCTGTGGCATGGACGATCAGCTGATTTCCCTGAAGCGGGATTTCTGCAGCCACTTCCCGAAGGCTTTTCATGAAAATGCTGTCCTGTAAGTTAATAGTCCAGATTTTGATTCCTGTGGAACCGAGTTCGGAATTTTTTTTGACGAATTCTTTACCAAATTCAGGAGAAGTCAGGGCCAGCATCTGTCGGGATGGAGGGACATTGAACATATCCAGTCGGTCTTGGGGAAAAGGAGTGAGCAAGGGCCCCGCAGCTGCTACATGGGGGGCATTGAGATCAGTTTCGGCTGATTTGGACAAATCTACGATCCATTCAAATCCTCCCACATCATAGACGGCTGTCACTCCGGAGCGTAGGTAGCTTTCTAGATACGGGTTGGGATTTCTTTTCAATCTAGCTTGAAGGCTGTCAAAGCGAAGCGTATCCCGAATATCCAGCGCATCGGGACGGCCATCGAAAAATCCGGTTTGGGAAAAGTGCACATGGGCATCGACCAAGCCAGGGGTGATAAATTTGCCTGTCAGATCAATGATATCGGCGTTTTTTGGTGTTTCCATTTCTGGACCTCCCAGGGCTTCTATTCGATCAT
This sequence comes from Algoriphagus boritolerans DSM 17298 = JCM 18970, assembly GCF_900108085.1. Classification (GTDB taxonomy): domain Bacteria; phylum Bacteroidota; class Bacteroidia; order Cytophagales; family Cyclobacteriaceae; genus Algoriphagus; species Algoriphagus boritolerans. The sequence goes on along the minus strand of NZ_FNVR01000006.1, from coordinate 163,032 downwards.
CTTTGATCAGGATTTTGCTTTGGGAAATCGAATTTCCATTCCCGTCGTACAAAGTTGCGCCTTGGAGAAGGGTGTAGCCTGTTTCTGTTTTGGAACTTGGCTGGCAGCCCGCTAGAAAAATCATTCCTAGAAGGGCTATAAATCTGGTTTGGTTCATGTGTTTAGTATTTGATTTCTTCATTTATCTGAGCAATCAGCTTTTCTGCATATGCCAGTTTGGATTTGTAGTAATCATCAAGATTGGAGTGCAGAAAGATCTTAAATCGGATTCCATTGATGATTCTCACCTCTCCTGCATAATCCTCTAAGGATTTTAGTTCGAAACTATATGCAGTTTCATCATCGTGATTTTGTGTGTTGGCTTGATTGATGGTGAGAAAATCAAACTCCATCAAAAAGGGTCTGATCACATCCCGGGTATGGTTTATAATAGCCTCCTCAGTCGCCATGTAATATTCGAAATTGTAGTATTGAAACAGGGAATCGATGAGTGCTTGGTTTTTGATCGCCTGGAGTTTGCCTGTAGAGTAAAGGTTATTGAAGGAGATTTTGCTGGGATTGAATTTGACTGTTTGATTGATGGAAAAGAATTTTTGTAAAAAATAGTCTTTTGGATAACCCTTTGGTCTTTTTAAAATTATCAAACTTGAATCCAAATTTGAAGTAATGGAGTGGTTGGATTTTATTACGCCATTGAGTCCGCTGATATCCTGTTTCAGGTTTTCGGTTAGTTTCTTCAGTTCGAAAGTAAGTTCTCGCTGCTCTATTCTTGCCATATTCCAATTGTTGGCTTGGATGGCGATGAATATTCCGATGACTACCAAAAAAATTTCACCAATGGCATAGGCCAAGTATTGGGTTATCCGATTTTGGGAGAGTAGTTTTTGGCGGATTTTTCGGAAGAGTGAGATCATAAGTTTTTGGAGTTTTTTAATTGTTCTAAAATCTCTTCCGACTTTTTTAGGACTATAGTAGTTAACTCAAGATACCTGTTGACAGTGTGTAGTTGTTGTTGTTTCATATTAATAAATTGGGAAATAGCATGTTTAGCCTTTTTATTTTCCCATAAAATGTTCTTCAATTGAGGATTTTTTAAATGAAGAGGATTGTAGTATTCTGATTGATAGGTGTTTTGTATTTCTAAAAAATAAACCGAGTTTAATTCAGAGACATTTTTCTCTGCTTTTTGAAGCCTGCTCAATTCCATAAGGTCGTTGGTAAATTCATTTGAAAATAAATCGATATTACCACTTGAAATTAAGATATTAAAAGTATTGTCATTATAGGTATTCATAACACGTAAACCATTGTTTGATGTGTTTTTTATATGAAATAAAAGAGTATCTAGATTAGGAGTTAGAAGGTTAATAAAAGTAAAGGTGGAATCAATGTTTTGCTTATACCCATAATTAACTTCTAGTTGTTGATTGAGTTGTATGGTGTCTTTGGTAATATCAACAATTAAATTTTCGACGTATCGCTGTTTAATTTTGAGTTTTTTCTGGTTTTCATTCCAGTTATTGAATTGAAGTGCAATTAAAATCCCAACTACGACTAAAAAAATTTCACCAATGGCATAGGTTAGGTATTGAGTAACCTTGTTTTGTTCAAGGAGTCTTTGGCGGATCTTTCGGAATAATTTTAGCATATATCTTTTTATTTATCTGTTTATAATTTGATTTTCAATTGCCACATAGCCTGTCCCGATCTTTTATCGGGAGAATACCCCCAGATAATCATGCTCCTGTGTGTCGACCGTTCGACATGGGTATTTCATTTGGGAATAAGTGCCGTCAGTCGGAGAAAAAGGGAAAGTGGAAAAAAACATCGTCATACTTTTGTAAAATGATACCGTATCCCAAACCTCACCGGGAGTATGAAGCAGGCGAAGGAATTCTTCCATGTTTTGGTCTTTCTCCTCCATAAATCGGATCCCTTCCTGCAAGGCTTTTCTGTCTTGTTCCAAATCTTCCAACATGGATTGCGCGAGGACTTCGGCACTTTTGTTTTCGACGTAGGGCCCTTTGATTCTCTACAAAAAACCCCAATGAAATTGCCAAAAACAGCATAAAGAACCCCTTGAAATAGGATTTCCAGTTCTTCTTTTTCAAAGAGGTTATTACTTCCTTGTTGGAAAGGTCTTTCTCGTTTTCGGATATTTGATTTTCTTCCATTTGCTTAGTTTTCCAGCGCGACAAACCACTGCGATTGGATCAGCCAGGCTCCTGAGGCTTTGGTCCATTGGGCGGAGTACTTTCCTCCCACCACTGCCTCATCCGAATTTTCTTCATATCCTTTCCAGGTTCCCCTTTCCCATGTCAGTTGGGTCTGGGAATTGACCAGCACTTCATCCGGCGTCCTGATCCAATACATTTTGGGGCCTTTGGCATTATAGATGTATTCCTTGAGCGCTGATTTTCCCGAAAGTAGCGTTCCGGCACCGGTCGTGATCAGGACTTCATCAGTCATTAAGGTGTTATTCAACTCCCTATCAACTCCCCAAAGTGCCTGATTGGATAATTCCCGTTGGGAGAGGATTTGCTCTTGATCATCATTTTGGCTGTAAGAATTATTGAAGAACAAAAAGAGCAAGATGGCGGAAGCAACTAGTATCTTCATCAGTTTTAAGTTTTTATTATAATATCCAGATTTTCAGTGACTTTTCCATTTCTGATATACCTTCTTCAAAAAATAAATTACTGTCAATATAGCAATCAAAATCAGCATACCACGAATTTCAAATCCCGTCAAATTGGATAAGAAATAGAGAATAATCCCTGCTGAAAGAATAGGAACAGTGTAACCCAAAGGGATTTTGAAACCCCCATTATCCAAATCCTTCCTTTTCCGAAGTCCGATGACCGAGAGCGATACCCCAAAATAAACCAATAGTACGCTTGAAGCAGCAATCACTGCAAGCTGCCTAAATTCACCTATTGCCGCGAGTGTGAAGCCCAGCCCAGCATAAATCAAAATCGCTAAATATGGGGTTTTGAACCTATGGTGAATAGAGGCCAACTTGCTGAAAGGGATCACGCCATCCCGGGACAATCTAAATATCACTCTTGGATTGTTCAGGGTTTGTCCACTGATCATTCCAAACATGGATATGCCTGTGCCCACAAAAAGCAGGGTATAGCCTATTGGGCCGAAAACAAGTTGAGCTGTTTCTGCCAAAGGAGCTTCCTTGAAATTTGGCAGTTCACTTCCCATGACTCCCTGAGAAACCAATTGGATCAGGATATAAAGCAATAAGACACCCGAAATACCGATAAATATCGCACGTGGAACAGTCTTTTGGGGATTTTTGATTTCCCCTCCAATGGCCAATCCTGCATCCCCACCCATAAAAGCAAAAAACAAAATCAGGGATGCTTCTCCCAGCTTTTGGATAGTCGGTTCTGATTCCCAAGCAAAATTGACCCATTGCACATCCTTCCAACCAATAGTGATCAATAAAACAATCGGAATCAATTTGGCAATAGTGGTGATTTTGACCAAACCGATCCCCTGTTTGACACCAATGACATTGAGAATGGCCAATCCAGAAAAAAGGAAAAATAAGGAAAGTACTCTGACTGTCGGATTTTTGAAAACAGGGAAAATCAAAGCTAAAATTTCCACGAGGGCATTGGAAACTGCAGCATCCGCAAAAATGGATCCCGTCAGATAAAACACCGAAACCAAAAATCCTGGAAATGGTCCAAATGCGGTCTCCACATAGGCATAGGCCCCTCCTGAATGGGTGACTTTACTACCCGCCTCTGCAAAACACAGCATGATCAGCCCAATCAGCAATCCACAAAAAAGATAAGCGAGCACACCGGAAGCCCTCATGGTTTCGGCGATGATGGCTGGCAATACAAAGATGCCGGCACCTACCATGATATTGACGATATTGGCCGAGAGCCCCCATACGCCAACTTCCCGTTTTAATCCTTCTTGGCTGGTTTTCATATTAATTTTAAAAAGAGCGGCTCAAACCGTTTTTTCATTAAAAGTTGATTTAGCAGGTGATTGAAAAGATAAAAAAATCAAAAGCCACAGCGCCTCCCCTTAGGACGAACTGCATGGATTTCTTCCCGAATGAGGGGGATTACTTTTCCGGGATTATCAGGAGCGAAACTTTTGCAAATATCAGGAGTCTAAAAGCTAATGTCGAACTATCACTTAGCCCTTCGTTTTGATAGTCTCCTCAAGAATCTTTACGAGGGATGAAGTTTCCCCTTTATTCGTTGGAGCATGATCGTACAGTCTTTATTGATCCAATAATGAAGGGCTGCATTTCGCAGATAGATTTCTCGATTTGATCTTAGTTCATTAGTCAGTTTTTCGTCTTATTCTTCTGGGAAAAGGGATGAAGTCAGGGTTGTATCAAAAATTAGGGCATTTGTTTGGATAAATAGCGGAGCATCAATGGGCATAGCCCAATCAGTATTGATCTTGTAATCCCATTCCACGGCTTGGTAACTTTGGTAGTGTTTGACAATTTGGTCTCGTAATTAGGTGTCCTTTATGACACCTAGGTTTCCTGTACTGGATAAGCCCTCATAGGTGGAAATAGAAGGATTGAAACGGGGATAAAGGGAGCCATATATCATAAATTCCCTTGCACTGAGGACAAGAAGTGAATCACTGCTATTCTCATTTTTGAATGCAAGACTCAGGTTTGTAATTTTCTCATTATTATTTTTCAGTTGCTCAATTTCTGCCTTGAAAGTGAGGATTTCACTTTTGTTCTCTTGGATCAATCTATTGAGGTAAGATATTTCCTGCTGGTCAAGTTTTCTGTTTTCATTCCAGGTATTGATCTGAAGGGCAATCAATATTCCGATGACTACCAAAAAAATTTCACCAATCCCGTACTTGAGATAGTCGCTGATTTTATTTTCCAGAAGGAGCTTTTGGCGGATTTTGCGAAGGAACCTGAACATATCAATCGAGTAATTTAGAATTTCAAGAATTAATGCCCACCCGTCAGGGACAAAATATTAGCAGAATATAGAATAAGAGGAAAAGACAGCGTGCCTTTAGGTGCGCCAGATAATTTGTAATGCTGTAAGGTTTCTCATATTTACCGTACCCAAAGGCACGGATTGGGTTAATTGTTTGATCTACCCATATCAAGTCCCAAAAGGGACTATTCTAACAGCTCCCTAAGTCTTTTCCTCGCTTCTTCAAATCGAGTCATCATTCGGTTCATCTCGACTTCACCGTAAGCAGCCTTTGCGATTCTTTCCGAAGCGTCGATTGCCCGAATAAGATCCGCTGCTGCTGCCTTGCGGGAAGTTGGATCGGTGCTTCCGATGGAATCGATCCAGATGGGTGAGCTGTGAGCAAATGGACGAGCATGCATAGTCGGCCAAGTGTCTTCTTTCAGCTCGCTGGTGTAAGCACGGATCGCTACCCAACCGCCCACAGGGAGGTTTACTTGACCTTTGTATTGTCGGGTTTCTCCTGCTTTTATTCCTGCTAATTTCTCGACTACTACACCGTTGACCACAAGCTCCACCACATCGACGTCATTAGTTCCGGCAAGGGTAGCTTCCCAATTTTGTCGGCCACTTGCGACCACATCTCCCGGTTTAGCATTTTGTCCCACTTGGAAAAGTAAAGCGGGACCCGTAGTCACAAATCCTTTTCCTGCCATTGCCGCTTCGAGAATCGATGCGGAAGTGATTTCCTTTCCATCTAGCTGCACATAATTTCGGCCGGTGCCTACTGCCATTGTCCGATGGAAATCCACCCACATGTCCGTTCCCGACATGGCTGCCACCGGTCGCCCGATATTGAGCAGTCGATACCAAACGTGACTGTTTCCCAAAGGGCTAGTCCAGGCACATACCATTTCCAAACCGATGCGTTCAGCCAAGACGGCATCGGAGATTAGCTCGATGGGAATGGGTCCTTCATCCAACTGGTCGAAGGGATCGGAATCATCGCTGATGGGGTGCACATAAGTAGTGAAAGCCCCGGTCCGGTCAGCAAAATCCAGTACCTCGCCATTACTTCGATCCGGGTCGCCCAGTTTTGGATTGGTCGGTCCCCAAAACCAGGGTGCAAAAGGTTCTTTCGCACCGAGTAAGCCCACATGTCCATGGAAATGTGATCGTACTTCCTGGCTTTGGACGACAATCCGTCCGTCTTTGATTGTTTCTTTGCCTAAAATCGGGGCATCAATTCTTCGCTCCCAGTGGTTCCACGACATAGGGGCGAGTAAATCAAGATCTTCTCCCGCCATCGCACGAAGGGCATTTTCATGGGTGGCGCGGTGATGCCCGTCACCATTCAGATGCACGTGATGATCAGCGGAGACGTATCCTGCATCCGCAGCATTCCAGAGGGGAGTCAACGTAAGCGTGGTAGTTGAGGGATTATTTTCCTTGATTGCTACGGATGATTCTGCCATCGGGGTCATTGGTCCGCGAACTGCTGTCACCCGATAGTTGCCGACAGGAAGATTGAATTGGGATTCTCCTTCCAGGTAAAAATAATGACGACCTGTCTGCGGATCGAAGACCGTAGCATCTTCATGGAAAGCTACGGGATTGCCATCCTCCCGAACGATTGAGACACGAGCTGTGATTGGTTTCCCGGCAGGATCGTTCACGTTTACATTCAGTGTTCCGGTTGCTTCTCCCAGATTCCAATTCGAAATTTTCACTTCTTCAGGCGAGCCACCGTAGGTGGAAATCCGCATCAGGCGAAACTGACGGTTTTTGTCCAGTTCAACGAAATAAATCTGATTGCCATCCGTGCTGAAGGCCGGTGTTATGGCGAAAGGATCACCCTCAGTGAGTCGGTGCTTCACCCTTGAATCATGGAGATCCATGGTCCAAAGGTGGTGTGCATTGTCAATAGGAGCACTATAAACGATTAGATTTTGAATGGGGTGAGCGTCAGCTGTAAAGCGATAGGTCAATGTCTGGGCAAGTGCGATTGTATCGGTTCCGGTCTTAAAGTCTTTGATTCGAAGTACCCGGTGAGACCCACTTGCATGTAGATACATGAGGCCATCATTTTTGGCCAGTCTTCGAGCGTTTCGCTCTACTTGGGATAGTTCTGTGAGCTGTTCGTCTGCTCCTGAGGTAAGGTGACGGCGTCGGAGATTAAGCGAACCGCTGACTCCTGAGGTGTAGTAGAGCCATTCCCCGTCAGAAGAGAATTCGGGATCCAATTCGATCGCATCGGTATCAATCCTTGTTTCTTGTCCACTTGGCAGTTCCCGAACAATGATTGCGGTATTTTTTCCTTCATCGCGAACGAATGCTAGAAATTTACCGTCAGGAGACCAGCGTGGCCTTGAGTCTATTCCCGGTCCTTGGGTTAATCTGACAGCCGATCCAGTCTCCAGATTCAGATTCCAAATCCACCCTCGGGCAGCTATGGCGAGGTGTTTTCCATCCGGTGCGGGTGCCGGGTCGGTGGGTCCAAAAGCAAGAATCGGGAGCTCATGCTGCTCCAGGTAAACATGATGGCCGAAGTCAGCAAGTTTGGGGTAGCGGTTGGTCCATTGTGCGGAAGCATTACTTACTATGAGAAGTTGGGCGTAGGCTGAAAAAATAAGGAGGACAAGGGTAGGTTTTTGGTATCGCATTTTATTTTGAGTTTGCTCAATTGAATTGTTCATTGACGAAAAGAAATCAAACTAGACAGATGTTTCATTTTTTCCTGAATGTGGAATGCATTATTCCCCTTCTGATTCTAGAGATTTATCCAAGTTCATTCATTTAACCGATTATATTGCGTTGTATGGACCCGTGGTTCCGCTGAATGGAAGGCCTAAATCTCTGGCGCGTGGTTTTTGGGCGAAGGCAAATGAAAAATTGAAAATAAGAATCAGAAGGACAATTGCTCTTTTCATAGCGGGTCTTTATAATAAATCCAAAAACTTAAATAGCTCAATATAAGCCTTTTCAAACTCCTCCTGATTTGGGCTGTGTTTTCCGGTGGGAATAATAATTCTAACATCTTTCCCCTTTCTCATCATAGGAACAAACCGTTCAAAAGTCACTGGCGGAATCTGATCATCCAAGCCTCCTTGCCAGAGAAAAATGGGTGGGTCGTTTGGATCAAAATAGGTGATAGGTTCGTAGATGGCGATGTTCTCTTTTGATTCATACCCTTCGGAAGAGAACAGGGCCTTTCCCACCGCTTTGAACTGGTCATTCTCATGATCGGTAAAAACCCGTTCCACCACATCCACTCCATCCACGGGACCCGAAAAATTGATGATGCCTTTGATCGTGATTCCTTTATCGAGTCGATTGGGATACTCGGGATTATTTTGCGCAAAGCCAACATTGGTTGCAATATGCGCCCCGGCAGAAAAACCGGTCACAATCACATTGTCCAAATTCAATCCATATTTAGTATTGTTGGCTTCAAGATAATTCAGAGCATTGGTCAAGTCACTTGTGGCTAAGGGAATTCCTCTTTTCAAGCGGTAATTGAGATTGACGACATTCAAGCCTTTCCTCAGGTAAGGTTCAATGTACCTTTCCTCCTGACTTTTGTCGCTGAAATAATAGCCTCCTCCATGAATGAAAACAACGGTAAAGTTTCGCTTACCAAAGGATTTTGCCTTTTGGGAAAGGTAAACGTCCATCACCTGTTCCGCATCCGAACCGTAGGAAGCGTCCCTCACTACTTTGTAAGCAGAAGTTTGTTGTTCAGGCGATAAATCCTGAAGGTCTGTCAGCTTTTTGGAACAGGAGGATAGAAATATTGAAAAAATGAGGATCAGGTAAATGGCTGTTTTCATTACGGTTTGATTCATTTCTTATTATAGGTAAACCAAGTTTGGTAAAGGGTTTTCCATTCACTCACTCCTTTTTGCCAGGCCGACAGATACCTTCCTTTCCTTAGGTTCGCTTGCTTGGCAGCCGGCTTTTGATGTATTTGAATTGCCCGTTGTGGTTGGACTCATGTTCGCAGACATGGAACCACTTGCAGTAATTATTGGTCGGACCCCAAGGCCATTCCTCATCGACACTCATTAACCATTCGTCATCCCTTTTCTTGAATTCTCGGATAGTATTTTCCCGGACTTCTTCCAATGCACTTAAATAAAAATCCAGGTTATTTCCTTTGATGGTTTTTCGGGCCTCATTACCAAGATTCATTGCGACGTCAAAGCGATCTAAATCTTTCTTGCTAAAATCCTTTCCCTCGAAAGTATGGACCTGATAAAACCGTTCCGTAGCGGCCAAATGGAGCAGCATGGCGCCAATGGAGTTAGAGTTTTCATCCAGTAAGAAATCCAATTGATCCACACTCATCCCTCTTACAGGCATCAAAATCACATCCCGCATCCAGGTCATCATGGATAGCAAAGTTCCGATATGAAGTGAAAAACCATCTCTGGGACCCATCACATTGATCCGATTTTCGACAGGAAATTCTGAGGCCTGGATCGGGTTGGTAATCATAGAAAGACCAAGTGTGCCTGAGGTAATGACCGCAGCAGATTTCATGAAATCTCTGCGACTAGAAGGATTGATGCCTTTCATTGTGATTAGGAGGAATAGTTGTTCAAAGGAATGCTCACAGGCTTAAATGCTATTCCCAAGTCTTTTTCTACTAAAGCAGAACTGTAAACAATTTCAGGCTTGCCTATTGGAGGTTGGTTGTTAAGCATCAAGGTCACATCTGAGACTCTGTAACTTTCCCCTGACAGGAGGTAGTTTTTCCCATGGATGTTTTTGGTTGTCGCTGCTTTGAAAATCGCATCGGCAACATCTTCTACATCTACCAATGCCCACAATACATCCATGTCATAGATCATTTGTATAAATGGGTTGGGGGCAATTTTATTTTTAAACAGAAACTGTATCCCTGTTGAAGTGGAATCCTGTCGATTTGACAGAGATTTTCCCATCACACCCGTCGGTGAAACTGATGTAATTTCAAAACTTAAATCCGGGTGGTCGGCAATGAATTTATTGACGGCCTGATTGGCGATAAACTTAGCCTGGGCATAAGGAATGCCTTCTTCACTCATAAATGGAGCATCTTCTTCGGTGATTTGCTCACCGGCTTTTTTTCCTGCAGGTAAGAATGGAAAGCTAGTGTTGTAAGCCGCCACAGATGCAATGAATATGACTTTTTCAATTTCGGGAGTCTTAAGAACTGCTTCCAAGAAGTTTTCGGTACCCTTGATGGTCGGGTCAAACAGTTCTTTCTGAAGGTCTTTCACATCCAATTGGAATGGAGTTCCTCCGTGTATGACTATTTCACAGTCTTTCAAAAAATCCAGAAGCTCCTGTTTGTTTTCCACATCCAATTGAGCGATTTCAAGATTCTCAGCATTTTTGAGGCTGAGCAAATGTTCATACTTTTCCTTTTTGGAAAGGTCTGTGGTAGATACTTTTACTTGGTATCCTTCATTTAAAAATTTTTGAGTGTTGAAGCTTCCGATAAAGCCGGAGCCTCCGATGATACCTACTGTTTTCATGGCTTTTTTTATTTAGAATTGATTAAAAATTGAAATAATTATAAAGTGAGCGTCAGTCCTCCATCCGCGAGCAGGGTGGATCCTGTAATATAACTTGAGTCATCAGAACAAAGGAATACAATGGATTTGGCGATTTCCTCAGGTTGGGCAGCTCTTTGCAAGTGAACCGTAGGGAGCAAGCCCTTGTCATACAAATCATCTCCCGCGATTCCCCGCAATCGTCGGTGCATGGGTGTATCCACCACTCCCGGGCATAACAGATTTACCCGAATTCCCTTTGGACCCAATTCGGCCGAAACACTTGAAGTCAGTCCAATCAAGCCATGCTTAGAGGTGACATAAGCGGAGCCGGTTGGAAAACCCAGGAAAGAATTGACAGAACCAATATTCACTATGGCCCCGCCATTGGCAGCACCAAGCATGGCTCTGGCTTCATACTTCATGCAGAGGAATACACCTTTGAGGTTGATGTCCATCACCTGATCCCAATCTGCTTCCAAAAGGTCGGTTACACTGCCAAAATTACCTTCTATACCGGCATTGTTCACAGCATAGTCAATCCGCCCAAATACCTTGATAGCATGGGTCACCATGCGCTCCACCTCAGTAGCTTTTGAAACATCGGTAACAATTGCACTTGCTTTTCCACCAATTGCTTCAATTTCCTTTACCAATTCATCGAGTTCTGCTGCTCTTCTGGCAGCTACTACTACGTTTGCACCTTTTCTAGCAAAAGCAAGTGCTGTTGCTCTGCCTATGCCACTGCTGGCACCTGTTATCAATGCGACTTTATCTGTCATGATTGCCTCTCATTTTAAGAAAAATTGAAAGTTTTTAACTGAATTCATTATTTGGGTTTATGGATATACGGAACTTGGCCAGTAGCTTACTTCGAAGTTCAAATGAACTAGTGAATGCCAATTCTTGGACTTCTTCGGTCTTCCGACTTCGGTCTCCCAGCCCAAAATCAAGGGTATATTCGTCTACTGTCAGAATAGCGTATTATCAAATTTGGGTTTTTGTATTTATGAAGGAATTTCAATGCTTAGCCATAAATAATTAGAGTAAACTAATAAGTCAAAAATTTTCATTGCTATGACTTAGGACGAAATGGGTATAATACTTCCCCAATGAGGGGTATTTCTTTTCGAAGGGAGATTTTAGAATAGGTGTGTTCGGATATCTGCAGGTAGCCAAATAAAGAATGGCTAGATCACTAGTTTAACATTACTGTAGTCCGATAGCTATCGGACAGTGGACCGTCGTCTGTGGACGTGTATCCGCCCGGTTTATACCAAAATTCTTTCAACGGGCATCTTTGCGTCTACACATATTTTTAGAATGATATTCGATTTGATCCGGAATATTTGTGGTGTTTTTTTCAAGAGGTTCGGATTCGAAGAGAACCCGTGGTCAATCAATACAAATTCAGCCCAAAAGGTCATATTTACCAGAAATCTCAAAAAATAAATTTATGTTTGGGTAATGCCGTGTCGAACCCAAAATCATCTAAAATATAGAGTATTGAAATATATACACTTTATTGGCACTGCCTTTATTTTATTCTATTTCAGTACTTTATATTCCTATGCCCAAAAAGCTTGCGTAGACGAAAGCTTATTTAGGGAAGGTTTGTTGGATCTGGTTTAAGCGAATTTAGGTTTAGCTACTGAATAGAAGAATCAATTTTTCTCAGTGTGTTTCTTCTCCAAGTATTCGTAATGACTGTTGTCCTGAGGAGTCCTTGCTACTTTATTTTCTGGCAAAGGACCCAATTGCTTCACTGCAAGCTCCATCGCCCGCATCATCTGAGCGGTTTTTTCAGGATTTTCTTTTGCCAGATTGGTGGTTTCACCGGGATCAGTTTTGAGATTAAACAGGAGCGTGTCGTGAGCCTCTACTTTTTTCATTCCTCTGGTACCTGCAAATCCTGCATAGGGCCGCTTAATCTTCCAATCCCCTTCCCGATAGGCTTCCTGACTGGCAAGCATGTAGTAGATGAAGGTATCCCCTTCCCGATTTCCGTTTTCGAAAAGAACCGAACTCAGGTCTTTTCCGTCAATTTCTCTGTCTTGGGGGATTTCTGCTCCCACGAGTTTACAAAAAGTCGGAAACCAATCCATCAAAGTGGCAAGCTCATCATAAACCTGTCCAGGATCAATTTTCCCTTTCCACATGGCCACAGTAGGGACACGGACTCCTCCTTCAAAAGTGAATTGCTTACCCTCTCTAAGTGGCCCTGCTGAACCCCCATGGTCCTCCATCACCAACCAGGGACCATTGTCCGAAGAAAAAATGATGAGGGTATTTTCTAGAATTCCCTTCTCCTCCAATTTTTTCAACACTTCCCCTACACTCCAATCCATTTCCTGGATCACATCCCCATAAAGTCCCCTGTTGGATTTTCCCTCAAACTCCGGAGACGTATAGATCGGTACATGCGGCATGCTGTGCGCCAGGTATAGGAAAAAGGGCTGATCTGAATTGGAATCGATGAATTTCAAAGATTCTTCGGTGTAAGTTTGGGTGGTATATCGCTGATCAACTTTGAATTCTTCCACCTCATTTCCTCGCATATAGACCACAGAGGCCATGTCATTGGAATACGGAATACCGAAGTATTCATCAAAACCCTGATTGAGCGGAAGGTATTTTTCCATGTGACCCAAATGCCATTTTCCCACGAGGCCTGTCCGATAGCCTTTTTGTTTCAAAATTTCTGCGAAGGTGATTTCCTCGGGGTCCATTCCTGTCAGGCTTTCCGGAAAAAACACTGAATTGATGCCCATACGCTGTGGCATCCGACCTGTCAAAAGGCCCGCTCTGGAAGGACTGCAGACGGGAGAGGCCGATAAAAATGAAGTGAACTTTATTCCTTCTGCTGCGATTCGATCAATATTTGGAGTGGCAATATCCGTAGCGCCAAAACACCCGATATCTCCGTATCCCAAGTCGTCTGCAAAAATGAAAACGATATTTGGCAGGTCGGATTTAGCCGCTTTTTTTTCCTTTGAGGTACAGGAAAAAAGCAGAGAGGCAAAAAGGAACAGCAGTAGTTTCTCCTTCATTTTGTCAATTGTTTATATTCCAGGTGATGTTTTTCCAAATTATCTTCTCCGAAATCATTTCCTCTTTCTCTCCAGATGGAGCTGATAAAAGTTAGTGGAAAAATCTAATTTATTCATAAAAAGTCCTGAAAATCAGCGGAGAGCTGACCAAATTCCGGCAGTAGCGGAAGGAAACATTTGAACTTTAGGCAAGAAAAAAGATCTCATTCCTTTAGAATCAGCCCTTGCCCTTTTCGACTTATCAGCCGATTTAGTCAGTCAAATTGGGTGCTTTTCGATGCAATGTTCCCTGCTCATAAGAATACACCAATCGGATCAAGACCGGTTCAGACCACATTCTGCCAAGAAACTGTAGCCCGGCGGGAAGATTGCCGGAAGTGAATCCCATCGGTACAGTAAAGGCAGGTTGCCCTGTGTGGGGTGCAATGATCTGAGAGTTGTCTCCCGAGTATTCCTCTTGAAATCGATCAATTCGTGCTGGTTTACTGTTCCAGCTAGGATAGACCAGCGCATCGAGCATCAGGGAATCCATGACTTTTTCGATCGCTTCGCGAAAAGCAATCCGCTCCGGATCGGTAAATGGATCTCCACAATTTTCAGCCATATTTTCAGGCAAATCGCTTTCGCGAAAGCGTTCAAGTCCTTCCCTGGCATAGTCAGATTTAGTCCCGACTCGGATTACATCCTCGAGGGTTTTCATCGTATCGCGTTTGACATAGTCTGCCAAAAACTTTTCCAGATCTTGACGGAATACGGGACACCACTGATTTCTACGAAGGGAATCAAAATTTTCCACTTCGACCGAATCAATAATCACAGCTCCCAATGCCTGCATATCTTTCAAAGATTGGTTAAATAGTGCAGTGATTTCCGGATCGGGATTCACTTCGCTTAGGGTTCGGAAGACACCGATTCTGGTGCCTTTCAACCCTTCTTTCTGGAGAAATTGAGAATAATTCTCAGGGATTTTTCCTTTGGAAAAGTTGGTAATCGGGTCCTTGGGATCAAACCCCGCGATGGCTTCCAATACTTTGGTAGCGTCTTCGACTGTTCGGCACATCGGACCAACTACATCATTTCGAAGGTAAAGCGGTACAATTCCTTCCCGACTGACCAAACCCAAAGTCGTCCGGAATCCCACCAAAGCATTGTGGGAGCTTGGTCCACGAATGGAATTTCCGGTGTCTGTTCCTAATCCAATCACTCCAAAGTTTGAGGCGATAGATGCACCGGTCCCGCCGCTCGATCCTGCCGGAACGTGATCCAAATTGTAGGGGTTACGAATAGTGCCTTGGGTAGAGCTTTCCGAATGCATCGGGCTAAAGGCCCACTCGGCCATGTTGGATTTGCCGATGATAATGGCTCCGGACTCCACTAGTTTTTTGATGATAAAGGCATCTTCCTCCGGATAAAAATCAGCCAAGGCCAAGGCTCCTGCGGTGGTCGGGAGTCCGGTTGTATTGATGTTGTCTTTGACAATCAGGGGAATTCCGTGAAGTGGACGAAGTTTTCCGGCTTTTTTAAATTCCTCATCGAGTTTTTTGGCAATAGCCAAAGCTTCAGAGTTAGTAATCGAAATTGAATTCAGTGAAGAATCCAGCGCTTCGATTCGATCGAGATAAGCTTTTGTCAAATCTTCAGCTGAAAAATTCCCGTTTTGGTAGGCATGGTGAATTTCAGAGATGGTCAATTCCTCCAAATTGATGGGGGTTTTATCCGGGGCTTGGCAAGCCCAAGCAAAGCTCAAAATCATGAAAGCTATAAGTCGATTCATGGCTGAATATAGCTTTCCTTTCCACGATTTGCCACAACTTTTTCCTGAGAGGGAAATAACTAATGCTTACTTCATCGGTGGAGGCGGAGTTTTCTTTCGTTTCAACAGCCAAACCAACAAGGCCCCGGCAATCAGGAAGAATGGCCAAAGGTTCAATACGAAAATAAAGAACCATTGAAGATTGGTCCAGCCATTTTTCAGGCTGTCATTAGCTTTGCTGAAAAAGCCGAATTCTCTATTCTTTTCTACAAAAAATGAAACATTTAACGTGCTCAGTGAAACCCGATCGCCCAGGTAGTTCAGCCTTCCTTGCATGGATTCGATTTCGCCTCGGACAGTAGCCAGTTCGCGCTCGAGTCGAAGGATTTCGTCCACAGTTCGGGCGAGTTTGAGGAGCTCAGTGTAGCGGTTTTCGAGTTCTTTTTTGGTCTTGAGCCGGGCTTCGACATCGATAAATTGCTCGGTGACGTCTTCGCTTCGGATGTTGGAATTTTCGATACGTATGGCATGGGATTGGATTTTTTCGAGCAAAGGATCAAGCTGATCAGAAGGAATGCGGATGGTCAGGCGCTTTTCACTTCGTTCTCCGTAGCTGTTTTCCGATTCGTTGGAGATAAAGCCTTTGGCGGCATTGACTTCGGCTTTGAGAAAGGCATCGGTTTCCTGGATGTCCCGACATTCGAAATAGATGTCGCCTTCACGGATGATTTTTCGTTCGGAAAATTCTGCCGGCGGAGCAGGTTGCTCAGTTGACGGAGCTTCGGCCAATTTTTGGTAGGATTCTGCTGAATCCGATACTGGCAGGTTGACCGAATCCTGAGTTCCGCATGCGGCCACAATAAAGCCGAACAGAATGGGAAGTTTGAGCAGGAAAAGCTTCATAACATGTGGGTTTTAATCCAGGTAAAAACGAGAAGATCAGACTTTTCGCTGCAAATAGCGTAAAAATTAACAGTTATCGGTCAAGCCAATTTTTCAATTCGGTCACTTTTTCCCGACTTACCAAAATATCCGAGTCCGTGCAGTTAGTCAGCTTGACTTTCAATCGGCTGTTGGAGTAGGTCAGCACTTCCTCGATGGCGTCCACATGACTGAGGTATTTTCTGTTGAGACGGAAGAAAATGGCCGGATCGACTTGGGCTTCGACCTGCTCGAGTGTGGAATCGAGGACATATTTTTTGCCCGCATGAGTTTGTAGAAAAGTGACCCGCTCCTCGCTGAAGAAAATCGCGATTTCTTCGATTGGGATGCTTTGGATTTTCTCTCCAAATCGTACTAAAAATCTGGTTTTAAATGATTTTGCCTGAGGTTGGATCAGGGTTTTGAGCAGATTCAAATCCAAGTTGGGTTGAATGCTTCGGGACCTGAATTTTTCCACTGCCC
Source organism: Algoriphagus boritolerans DSM 17298 = JCM 18970 (assembly GCF_900108085.1). GTDB lineage: Bacteria > Bacteroidota > Bacteroidia > Cytophagales > Cyclobacteriaceae > Algoriphagus > Algoriphagus boritolerans. The sequence continues at coordinate 146,351 of NZ_FNVR01000006.1, read as the reverse complement.
GTGCCAAGTCTTTGGGATCGATGGGTTTTAGTAGGTAGTCAATTGCGTTGACCTGAAATGCCCTGATCGCATAGTGATCAAATGCCGTGGTGAACACGATCGGAACTTTTACTTTCACCTGTTCAAAAATCTCAAAGCTAATCCCGTCTGCAAGTTGAATGTCGCAGAAGATCAGATCCGGAGCCGGATTTTCGGAAAACCAGCGAATTGATCTGCTTACAGTATCCAGATTCCCGATCAATTCGGCTGTGGGAAAATGTGCCTGGAGCAGTTTATTCAAGCGGGTGGCGGCAGGTTTTTCGTCTTCGATGATCAGGATCCTCATAGGCTTACTTTCAAAAGGGGAAGTTTGACCAAAAACTCGTCTGCTGACTGGAAGATTTCGGTTTTTCGATCACTCAATATCCGATAGCGGGAACGGATATTTTCCAGCCCCACACCTTTGGAAGACTCATTTTGACTGATTTTAGGTTGGAAGGTGTTGCTTACCCAGAGCTCATCGCCTATTTGAATAATGGAAATAAAAAGCGGATTTTCCTGAGAAGCGATATTGTGCTTGATGGCATTTTCCAACAAAAGCTGCAATGAAAGAGGAGGTAAAAAATAGCCTTTGCAATTGGGTACCTCCAACTTGAAGTTCAGATTTTCTTCAAATCGGATCTTTTGCAGTTCAAGGTAATTTTTGGCAAAATCCAACTCACGGTCTAGATCTACCAGTTCTTCCTGCTGCACATCGAGGACGTATCGGTAGATTTTGCTCAGTTTTTGGATGAAAGCAGCTGATCTATCTGCATCGTCATATACGAGATTGGATAGTGCATTGAGGGAGTTGAATAGGAAGTGAGGATTGAGCTGGTCTTTGAGACTTTGGTATTGGCTGGCAAGCTTTTCGGAGCGGAGTTGCTCGGTTTCGATGGCGGATTTGCGCCATTCCATCAGCCAAGCTCGGGAGGTGAAAATCGCCATGAAAACCAAGGCGATAGTCATCGGGGTAAAAGTAAATTTGAGAATCGTATGCCATGGAATTTGTCCTGCAGGAAAGTTCCATTCGATCAAGGCAAAAGCAAATACGGTGAAAAAACTGACCACAAAGGCATAAATCATGTAAGTGAAAACAGTTGCAAAAAGTCTCTTTACCGGTTCGTGTACCCAAGAAATTCTTTTTTCCCAAAATTCCTCCACCCGGCTTCCTCCATAGCTTAGAGCCATGGATACACAAAAGGAAAAAACAAAATCAGGGAATAAGCTGATCAAATCCTCCCCACTCAAAAAGCAGATGGGGCAAAAAATTACCTGAAGGATCAAAGCTATTCCGAGGTTGACCAAAAGGAATTTCTTCAAGTCTCTCCAGATTACTTTTTCTTCTTGACAGTCTGTGATGGATTGGGTCATGGCAGGAAGTTAGGAAAAAGCTAAGAATTTCGGATTTGGGACTGCGAATGCTTCGACATACTTCGACAAGCTTATTACAAGTGCTCAGCACAAGTTTTAGAATTATGACCTCCTCCAAGTTTGATTCTTGGAGGAGTGAGTTGGTTTAGTTTTTCAAATCGGGCTTTACTTGCATGCGCTGAGGACCTGCTCGGCTTCCCTTTTTCCCCAGGTTGGCAAGAGATAATCCTCATTTATTTTGGCTTCTTCTTTGGCAAAAAGCTCCAGTCCTACTCTTGCCAGTCCGCAAGCTTTTTCTACTCCTGAACCAAAGAATTGCGCCATTCCCAATTCCATTTGAGCCATAAGTGTAGTTGCTCGAGGGTTTTCCTTGTCCAAAGCAATTGATTTTCCAAACGTCTGCATCGCCAAAGGACTCATTTCCTGACCTCGGCTCATGGGATCAACAGATAGTTTTCCCATGATAATGAAGCCCTTCAAAGCCGTGATTTCGGAATTGTTTGGAGCAACCTTATCCGCTTTATTAATCAGCTCCATCGCTTGATCGAAGTATTGGTCTTTGTTGACTTCGAATCGAAAAGCAGCGATGGTCTGTAAATAGGCTGCATAATAAATCGGAAGCCATTCTGTGTTTTTCACCTCTGCAATTCTCAGGAATCCATTGACCACGGCTTGAGATTGTTCCGGGTTTTGAATGGTTTTCATGGCCTGAATCTGTTTTTTCATAGCCGATTCGTAGGCAGGATCATTGGCAAAAGCGGAAAAAACGAAGGCAAATGCCAAGGCAAGGGTAAAAAGAGACTTTTTCATGGTGTTGTAAGATTTAGAGGTTGTTTAAATTATTTGCGTTTTTGTCTTTAGAAATCGTGAAGAAAATTCCGAGGAATAGGAATCGTGGAGCTCCCTGTCCGAGTGGTAGGGATTCAAATCTTCCCTGTTCGTTTGGGGCTTGAGCAAATTGATATCCGAAGATGTTTTGGTGGCCAGTGACATTGGTGATGGCTCCATGAATGATCAGATTGGGTCGGGGCAAATAGCTCCAACTGAGGCTGAGGTTTTGGAACGAGCTGGTTTTGGAGTTCATTTCTCCGGGCTGATTCGGGTCAGTATAGCTCAGACCGTCATTGAATGACCAAGACAGACCCAGCTGTGATTTCAGATTGGGCACAAAGTGCTTGACCACCACGCTCAGGTTATGCTTGGGAGCAAAGTCAGGTTGTACCTGTCCAGTGTATTGAAAATAGCTGCGCTTGCTGTCCACAAAGCTGTAAGTGATCCAGTAATCTGTGTTTTTAAGACTTTCGCGGTCGCGAAAAAACACATCAAATCCACGGGCAAAACCCTTGCCTTCATTTCGGACCTGTTGTGGGTTCTCCAGCATTCCCTCAAATCGGACCAAGTGATCGTATGATTTATGAAAGGCTTCTGCCCGGAAGGTTTTGCCCTCTTTTTGGTAAAGGTAGTTCAGGATCAAATGCCGGGATTCGGTGTTTTTCAGGTTCGGATTCAACACTCTGAATCTTTCTTCCGGCAATTGGTGAAATCGTCCGGCAGCCAGGGAAAGCGTTCCGTTTTCGGAGATTTTGTAGGCTAAGGAAGTGCGGGGATCGAGCCATTTTTCATCCGCAAGGGAAGAAATTCCCGCTCGCAATCCGGATCTCAGAACCAATTTTCGGCTGAAATACCAGTCCCATTCTGAGAAGAGATAGCCTTGGTTTTCATTGAAAGTCCGTTTCAGATTTTCATTAGTCAAGACTTCCGAAAAATCATTTCGGAAATATTCTACTCCATTTTTTACCAGAAGGCGATCAGAAAAATCATAGCTCGCAGTCCATTTGGCATGAGTGAGTTGACTTTTTCGCTCTAAGTCTAAGCCTCCGAGGTTCAGGATATCTTTGTTTTGAGAGTAAGAAATCCCTCCGAAAAGCGACCATCCGTTTTCATAGCCTTTTCTCCAGTTGGTTTGGGCATAGGAATAGGTGTTTTTCAGATTGATGAGCATCCCACGAGTGGACTGACCGGGTTGAGGCTGCCAGAGCTTCATTCCACCGGACTCGGTGCGGGCGAGAACTTTCCATAGACCACCTTTGGCTGATTTTTGCTGGGCGGCAAGTTCCACATCCCTTCCGAAAGGAGCCCGCTCCCAGTCGAAGTCTTGCTTGATCAAAGCTTGATAAGGCCTCAGGTCAAAGACATTTCCGCTGATAGTAAGGCTTCTTTTCTCATTGGCCAAGGTGTGGGAATAACCTCCGCCCACCGACATGATGTATAGATCGCCTTGGCTTCGCTTTGCCAGATCTTTGGTATTCAGTGCTAAGGCCGAGGAAAGAGCCTGGCCAAATTCGGCTGAATATCCCCCGGTGGAGAAGAAGGTTCCTTTGAAAAGGTTGGGATTGAATCGGGTACGGGTTGGGACATTTCCGGCGGTGGTTCCATAGGCATTTCCCACGCGAAGGCCGTCGATGAATATGCCAACCTCGCTCGCATCACCACCGCGTACAAAGAGGCGACCGTCATTGCCAACCGTGGAAGTGCCTGGCAAAGTTTGAAAAGCTCCCACGATATCGCCCATGGCCGAAGGAGTGGTCACGATGTCGAGGGGGCGAAGGATCACGGATTTTTTCTCATCCGAGGCTTCCATGGCCCCTGCGGAGATGGTGACGGTATTCAGTTCATTGAACTCTTCTTTGAGAATCAGGGAAGGGACTTCAAAGATTTTCGCAGAAAGTTCAACCACCACCTCTTGGGACTTAAAACCCATCATGCTAAAGACTAGAATTTGAGTACCCGATTCGGTGGTTTCGAATCGGAAGGAACCGTTTTGGTCTGTACTTGCTCCGTCAAAAGTTCCTTTGAGGAAGACATTGACGCCGGGAAGGGGCTGGTTTTTTTCGTCGAGTACCTTTCCGGAAAGGATGGTCTGCGTAAATCCAAGGGTTTGGATCCAAAGAAAGAGAATCAAAAAAGAGAAGATAGGCTTCATAGTTGGCTTGTATTTGAGCCAAAATTGAAGAGCGCCCAACGCTCAAAAAATTGAATCTGAATGAAGTGTCAAAATCCGTGACTGAAGTGTGGGATTTTAAACCATTCAGAAATTAAGGGCATTAAGAAGAGGAGGAGATTTGTGAACTGGAAGGCACGGTGACCTTTTCTTCATGTGAAAAGCAACCCTTAATTCTCCTAACATCCTTGATGGTTAAAAAAATAGTCTCGATAAAAAGCTTAAAGCCATTCAGAAATTAAGGACATTAAGAAGAGGAGAAGAATTGTGAACTGGAAGGCATGGTGACCATTTCCTCATGGGAAAA
>NZ_FNVR01000006.1:0-141073 GCF_900108085.1 Algoriphagus boritolerans DSM 17298 = JCM 18970 | reverse complement strand
AGAAATTAAGGGCATTAAGAAGAGGAGAAGAATTGTGAACTGGAAAGCATGTTGACCTTTTCTTCATGTGAAAAGCAACCCTTAATTCTCTTAACATCCTTAATGGTTTAAAAATGATATTAGAAAGAAGGCTTTAACCATTAAGAAATTAAGGGCATTAAGGAAAAGAAGAGTTTTGAAAATTGAATATACTCTTACTGTCTTTTCCCATCGGAAAAAGCAACCCTTAATTCTCTCAACATCCTTGATGGTTAAAAAAATGGTCTTCGATAAAAAGTTTAAAGCCATTAAGAAATTAAGGGCATTAAGAAGAGGAGAAGAATTGTGAACTGGAAGGCATGGTGACCATTTCCTCATGTGAAAAGGAACTCTTAATTCTCTCAACTTCCTTAATGGTAAAAAAATTTATATTTTAAACTACATTTTTTAGAACCTATGAAATACCTCTCGAAATCATCCGTGACCAAACTGTCTTATCTGGTAACGGGCTGTGCGATAACGGTTCACAAAGCTCTTGGGCCTGGTCTTTTGGAAAGCGTCTATGAAAAATGTCTTCTTTTTGAATTGGAAAAGAAAGGTCTGCACGTCCTTCAGCAGGTTCCTATTACGATCAATTATGAGGGAAATATGATCGACTCTGAATTGAAATTAGACTTACTTGTGGAAGATACCATCATTGTTGAGCTCAAAGCTGTTCAAGAACTTCTCCCCGTCCATTCAGCGCAATTGTTGAGCTATATGAAGCTGCTTAAAAAACCTCAGGGACTTCTATTCAATTTTTACTCGGACAACCTTACTAAATCTATGAAACCATTCATCAATGAGCATTTCGAAAGGTTACCTGTAGAATAGTACCTTAGCTATTTGTAATTCAATTTCCCATGCACAAAAGATTCTCAATTCTTCTCCTTTCGCTAACGATTTCTTGTTCTTCACCACAATCCCAAACCAAGGAAGAGCCCAAGCTCTCCGGAAACCCTATCTTCGAAGGCTGGTACGCCGATCCGGAAGGAATTGTATTTGGGAACGAATACTGGATTTATCCGACATTTTCGGCAGCATTTGAGGATCAGTTGCACTTTGATGCGTTTTCTTCCAAAGACTTGGTGACTTGGGAAAAACACGAGCGCATCCTGGATAATACGGCCGTTACTTGGGCCCGTCAGGCCATGTGGGCTCCCGCTGCGATCGAAAAAGACGGGAAATATTACCTCTTTTTTGCTGCCAATGACCCGCTCACTCCGGAGCGTCCTGGCTACGACCCCAATAATGACATCAATCATTTTGGTGGGATTGGAGTCGCCGTGGCAGAATCACCTGCCGGACCTTTTCAGGATTTGCTTGGAAAACCACTTCTTTCTGACTTCCACCATGGTGCACAGCCAATTGATCAGTTTGTGTTTAAAGACATTGACGGCACCCATTACTTTTTCTACGGAGGTTGGGGACATTGCAACATTGGCAAGCTGAATGCGGATTTCACAGGATTTGAACCTTGGGAAGACGGGCAGCTTTTCCACGAAATCACTCCCGAAGGCTATGTGGAGGGACCATTTATGTTTCTTCGAAATGGCACATATTACCTCATGTGGTCCGAGGGTGGCTGGACCAATGACACCTACAAAGTAGCGTATGCCATGGCCGAAAAACCGACCGGTCCGTATCGGAGAATTGGGACAATCCTCGAATCAGACACCACCGTAGCCACTGGTGCCGGACATAATTCCGTTATCCAAAAACCAGGAACTGACGAGTGGTATATGGTTTACCACCGCCGTCCGATTCCCAACGAAGGCCGTGACCATCGGGTGACTTGTATCGATGTGATGGAGTTTAACGAGGACGGGACGATCAAGCCGATCAAGATGACTTTTGAAGGGGTGGAGGCGAATCCAATTAAGTAGATGCAGAATCCAGCCAAAGGAAAGTAAAATAAGATTTCTGTTATTTTATCTTTGTTGATAAAAGTAAAATAAAAGCAAGGAAAAATTTCCATTGAAAATAAAAACGAGGCTGTCTCATAAGGCTTCTTGGTGTCAGCCTGAGCGGAGGCGAAGGTCATTTCCAGTTAATCTGACCACATTTCGACTACGCTACTGTTGATAGAGTATGTGTTATTTGGTTTATTGTATAAAAACCAAATAATCATTCGATTTGTCATCGCCTTTTTGTTAATCCAAGATTATTCAGACTCAATGTGACAATAGGTAGTTTTGAGACAGCCTCGTTTTCTATTCTTGGAGAAAAGGAGTTTCTCGACTCTAAAATCAAAACTTCACCACCGCTTCCACTTTTTGACCTGACCGTTCGATCACCACTTTGGTAGAGTCCCCTTTTTGGAAAGTACTTAAGGCTCGCATATAGCTCATCATGTCATAGACTGTTGAGTCGCCCAACTGAACGACCACGTCACCTTTAAGCAATCCGGCAGCTTGGGCTGGTTTACCTTCAGAAACCCCATCTATCCGCATTCCTTTGCCGTCAAACATATAGTCTGGCACCACACCCATCGATACAGTGAATCGGGGAGAATCGCTGGAGTCTTTGGTTTTGGTAAAGGCTAGTTTGGGTTCGGCATCCAATGAAGTCACCACTCGGGAAATGTACCGGACTACTTTGACCAAACCTTCATAGTTGATCTTGTCTGCGTCATCGCTTGGCTTATGATAATCTTCATGCTGTCCGGTGAAAAAGTGCAAAACAGGTAAATCCTGCAGGTAAAAGGACGTATGATCCGAAGGTCCAACGCCTGATTCGGTCGTTATTATTTTCAGACTGTCTGTATTAATTGAATCTAAAATACCTGAGAAACTTGGGCTTGTTCCAACACCGTAGACGGCAAGCGATTTTTCCTCATTCAAACGGCCTATCATGTCCATATTGACCATATAATTGACACTGGCAAGATCAATGGTTGGGTTTTTCACAAAATAATTGGAACCCCAAAGCCCGTTTTCCTCACCTGAAAAAGCGATGAAGAGCACATTGCTGCTTAATTCTTCATGCTTTAGGATTTCTGCCAAAGCCAATAGAGCAGCTGTCCCCGATGCATTGTCGTCGGCACCATTATGAATAGCAGAATCGCCCCGATGCAGCGAACCCTGCCCGCCCATTCCTAAGTGGTCAAAATGGGCTCCAATGACGATGGTTTTATCTGATTTTTTATCCAAAAAGGCGATCACATTCCTGCCAGTAATTCCTGCTCCATCGGTTCCGATTAAAGCTTCTTCGTGTGGATTGGATGGTTTGGAAACGGTAAAAGGCTGGAAAAATCCTTCTATTCCCTTCGGCTGAAGCCCAAGTTTTTCAAATTCTTCGGCCAGGTATTCCGCTGCTTTTTGCTCGCCTGCGGAGCCGATTGCTCTCCCTTCAAGGTCATCAGCCGCCAAAAAAGTCACATCTTCCTTTAGGCTTGCTAGCAATTTGGAATCAGAAGGAGGACCATCACAGGCAAAAGCCGTAAGCGTGCAGCATAGCACCAAAAGGAAGAAGGAAGTGGATTTGTTCATGTCTTGGGTAGCTTTACTCAAAGATACAATTTGCTATCTTCGACAGGTGTTTAGTGGGAATTAGTTTGAAAGAAATAATGTGAGATAAAATACCCATGTCGAACGGTCCACACACAGGAGCACGATTATCAGAGCGTATTCTCCCGATAAAAATCGGGACAGGCTATGTGACCGCTTAAAATCAAGTTATAAGCATATGAAATCGAGCATGACGAAGATCGTCACACACTGGGATGTTTATAAACCATGCGAGATTCCATCTGACCATTGAAAAATAAATTATAAACAGATGAAAACTTGAAGTAAAAAGGTAATTCGATCCACTTGAGCAAGAAAAACAAGTGTGAAAAAATGCTTAAAAACACCGATTTAAGGAAGTTTTTTTGCTTCTATGGGTATCCTTTGCTATTTTGAAAAGATCCCAAACCAATTTTTCACTATCCATGAACGTCTATTCCCGCCTTTTTATCCCCTTACTCCTGACCCTTAGTTTAGCCTTTGCAAAGTTTTTTCTTCAGGAAAAATCCAAGGATTGGGATGGTGTTTTTTCCTATTTGCCTAAAATCAACACGGTTCTAATCATCCTTGGAATTACTTGGTGCCTATTGATAATGACCCGGATTTTGAAAGATAACCTGCTCCGTAAATTTGACATCTCTCAAGAGAACAATCTTAAAGCCCGGAAAATCTCCACCCAGATCAATATCCTACAGAAAGTGGGGAATTTCATCATCATTTTGATCGGGTTGGGCCTGATCCTACTGTCCTTTGAGTCGATCCGTCAGATAGGAGTTGGGCTTTTTGCTTCGGCCGGAGTGGCGGGGATTATCATCGGTTTTTCGGCACAGAAAGCCATTGGGACCTTGATTGCCGGTATTCAGATCGCCTTTGCCCAACCGTTCCGCTTGGATGATGCCGTGGTGGTGGAGGGCGAGTGGGGCTGGATCGAGGAAATCAATCTAACCTATGTGGTGGTACGGATCTGGGATCAGCGCCGACTCGTTTTGCCAACGACTTATTTCCTTGAAAAGCCCTTTCAAAACTGGACTCGGACTTCCGCAGATATCATCGGGTCAGTATTTTTGTACACCGATTACACGATTTCTTTTGATGCGCTTCGGGACGAACTGGATCGGATTTTAGCTGCTTCCCCTCTTTGGGATAAAAAGGTAAAAGTCCTCCAGGTGACTGATACGAAAGAAATGACGGTGGAAACACGAATTTTGGTTTCCGCCAAAAACTCCCCGACAGCCTGGGACCTGCGCGTACATGTGCGTGAAAAAATGATAAACTTCATTCAGAAAAACTACCCCGAAGCCTTGCCTAAAACCCGGGTGGTCTTGGATCAGCGCAAGGAATGATTAATCCCTGACAGGAAGAGCTAATTTTTTAACTTTTCCGCTCCACAAAGTACATCAGGATCTCGCCTTTATTCTTGGCGGCAATTTCGCCTCTGGGTTCAAACTCAAACTCATCCCTACAAATGGAATAGGTGGAATGAGATACGTTGACCTTACCTGCCGCACTTCCCTGTTCCATTCGGGCAGCGGTGTTGACGGTATCTCCCCAGATATCAAAAGAGAATTTTTTTAGGCCCACCACTCCAGCGACTACCGGTCCGCTGTTGATTCCGACACGGATTCTGAAGTATTCACGGAGGTTTTCGGGCTTTTCCTTGCGGTATTCTTCGATGAAATCCCGGATCTCCAAGCCGGCCTTGATTACATCTGCTGCAGTGCCGCCCTCTCCCGTGACTCCACAGGCGCTCATGTGTGCATCGCCAATGGTTTTAATTTTTTCCAAGCCGTATTTGGTCGTGATCCGGTCGAAGTGCCTAAAGCAATGATCCAGCTCGGCGACCAAATCCTCGGAAGAAATCTGCGAGGAAAATTTGGTGAAATTCACAAAATCCGTAAACATCACCGTGGCGTTTTCCTGCAATCTGGCTTTGGCAAAGCCATTCTTTTTGAGCTCGTCGGCAGTTTCTTTGGGAAGAATATTGAGCAAAAGGTCTTCGGATCTTTTCTTTTCACGGGAGAGCTCCTGATTTCGGATTCGCAGGTCTTTTGTACGCTCAGCTACCCGTTTTTCCAATTCGTGATTGTAGGCTTCGAGTTCCCGATTGGCTTTTTCCAAGCTGGCATACAGCGATGAATTGGCCAGGCCTGCCTCGATAAAACCTCCGATCGCCACCAGTGTGTCCATATCTCCTTCATCCAGCGGGGGATAAAAAGGCCAAGCTTCACGATCGCGGGAGCTGATCATCCATCCTTCTATACTTCCCTGAACCCGGATAGGAATTGCAATGAAAAACTGAAGCAGAAATTCCGCTCTGATCTGTGCGGAAATGGGATTAGGAGCACTTTTTTGATTGAAGAGAAAAGGCTTGGTCAGTGCTTGATCCTCCTGATGGAATTTCACTTTTTTCCCGGTGATTTTCTGAGATTCCTCTTTGGTATATCCCATCATCCACTTTTGCTCAAAGGCCGTGGGTTCATCCTGGCATTGCCAGACCACCAGGGTCTTATCCATCTTCAGGGTCGTATTGATGAGCTCTAGCGTATTGGTAAAAAATTCCTTTTCGTAGATCTGCTGTCCAAACACGTCGTGCAGAGCAGATAGGATGGTAAAGCCATTTTGCTTTTGGTCAAGTTTGCGCTTAAGTAAGGAAAGTTGCGCATCGCTGCGGATATTCTGACCGGCAACTTCGTCTGAGAGTTTTTTATAATACGCTACCTGCCTTCTGAGGTCTTCCAGTTCACTGTCTTTCATGGCCACCTAGTCTTTGGCTTCACTAAACAAACAAAACAATCCCGTCCAATCCAACACCTGCAGCTCTCCACCGATCATGGCCAATTCTCCGGCCTCATAGATGCCCATCAGGGGGAATTCTCCATCGATGGCCTCCTGAACATACCGGATGTCTTCGTCAGTGTTGTTGGAATAAGCAGCAGCTCTGCCGGAGCAGTTGATGTATAGGCCAAAAATAATTCGCCGATTGGCCAATTTTGTTCTTTCGATCAGTTTTTTGGTTTGGACAGAGACGTATTCCATCTCAAAACTCCTGCGCATCAGCTGGACTTCCATGCCTTCTTCGAGGTCCATTTCGGCCATGTACAATCCCCGGGATTCGGTATCTACACCCACGCACATGCGGTTGATGTAGTTACCGGGATTATAATTTTCCCATTTGTCTCCAATATTTTTCCCTAAGGTGACAAAGAATTTCAGCTCCTGATAGTTGTCTCGAAGGTCTTCTCCGAGTATTTCCCCCACCACATCTAAGGCAGGCTTGTGGTCCAATTCTAGGAGGTTTGCCCCCTTGACCGCGGTTACTTTGTGGTACGCACTGGCAGGATGGCATCCATGCATGATCTGATAGTCCATTTGGATATTACCGGACAGGATCAAAGCCATGGCAGAATTTTGTGTCATCCGATCTCCAATCCACTGCCGGGTGGGTTTGAACTTCATGTCTCCCAACAGCCGTGCGCCTACAACTTTGGGCCAAGTGCCGATGGTTTCATTCATCCCCTGAATAAATGGGGTTCCATAGTTCATTCGAAATTTTCCTTCCAGTCGGTTGACTGCGTCAAACAGCAGCAACATTTGAGTAGGCTCTGAATAGTTTTTCTGATGGATTTGTTGGCCAAGAGCGCTACCCGTCTCAAATTCCTGAAAGGCAATTCCTTCCTGTATCAATAAATCGAAGGTGAGGTCTGTATTTCCCCATACACCCACCACGGTTTGATATCCATCGTATCCCAAGTGGTCATTGGTACAGGTGCCGTTGGCAAAACCTCCAAAAAACTTGGTTATTTCGGAAAGACCACTTTTTACTCCCCTGAAAAAATCCTCCGGGTCATGCCTGGAGGTACAAAATAAAAAGCAAAGCTGGACTTCCTCGGAAGAAAGTCCAGCTTGTGTCAAAGCCTCTGATACAGCACTCGCCCCGGCCTTCAATGAATTGGAAGATTCAGAGAATCCCACACCAAAAGAGGATCGTCGGCTTGTCATGCTTATTCCTCGACTACTACTTCCGTCGTAACTCTCAGCGGAAGCTCAATGGTGTTTTTGATCGGGGACTTTTTATCCAATGTCTCTTTGGACTTGATCAGCTGATCGACGTTTGCACCATTTTTTCCTTTAAGCGTTACCTTATAATGAAGGTCGAGCGGGCCGCTAGGCTTGGATCGATCCAGGCCCAATACCCCATGGATGTCAAAGTTGACCAAAACCTCCACATTGATTTTCTCCAGCTCCGTGCCGAAGAGTGCGGCATTGGTGGCGATACCTGCTGTCAGACAGCCACAAAGGGCTGAGGCCAGGTATTCAACCGGGTTGGGATATTCGTCTTTCCCTCCCAAGACTGCGGGCTCGTCCACGATCAGACTGAAGTTTCGCTCTGGCCCAAACATATTTTGGCCATTGGAAAACATTTCAGAGATGGTGACCTTGGCTTGGGTGCCTCCGTTCCATTCAGACTGGGCTTTAAACTGAACTTTTGCGACGTTGGGGTCTTGTTGGATCGCACCTACAAGCTGCTCGATGTTGTCGAGGATCACCCCGTTTTTGATGTTTGGCATTTTTTGGAAAAAATTTTGAAGTGAATGATAAAATATTTGAACCTAAGATAGGCAAAATCCAAACTAGCCCAAATTAATTGCTATTTTTAAAACATTGATTTTCCATCGCTTATACTTGTTTCTTCTTAAATTTTTCTCCAATGTCTCCCAACACCCCTTCCAAAACCCAGCCGGATCCGGAACTGCACCAATTGCTGCAAAACCTCGATGAAAATGGCAAAAATGAAGTAATCCAGCTCATCCAAGACTTGCTCAAGCAGGCCAGTACCACGGAGCATTTGCTGGCAATGCAGTACCTGTTTTCCTGTTTCAGTATTAAAAAATATCCGGAGGAATTTTCCGATTATGTGCCAAATCCTGATCCCAATGATAAGGCCCAAGCCAAAGTAAATCAGATCCGTCTGGCTCAAATCGAAAAGCTGAGACGCTGGGAAGCCAATGTGCTGATGGTCGCCCGGGAAGAAATGACCCACCTGACCTACGTGAATAACCTCCTGGCCATTATTGACCAAGAACCCTTCCTGTTCCGGCCAAACTTCCCCGTGCCGGCAGAAGCTTTTCCCCTCCAAAAACCGGTGAACCTGATGCCTTTTGGCCAATTTGCCCTCGAGATTTTCAGGTATTGGGAAAAACCCGACCACCTACCTGTGCCGGACCCGCTGACCGGGTCCAACATTCCCAAAAAGCTGCGTGCACTCTTTACCATTCCGCATCCTGAAGTGGACCCGTTCAAGCCCTTGGAATCCCGGGAAAAAGCGATGAAGTTTTTCGGGGAATTTCTGAAAGATACCCACGATCCTGAAAAATTAAAACAACTGATTGCCCCACTCGAAAACGGCACCTACTTCAAAAGCATCGAAGAGCTCTACACCTATATTCGGGAATACCTCCTCATTGCGCTCAAATACAAGATCATTGAAGGCAAAAACATGGAGCGGATTGTGGATGAGCACTACGGCTTTAATATCAACCTGAATCCCTTGGTGCTGGGCAAGTACGAAGACTATGTACTTGAAGCGATCAACCAAATCATCGAAGAAGGAGAGGGCGTCTGGGGAGTCCCTCCGGCCTTGGGAAGCCATTTTTGGGTTTTCCAATCCGTTCTGGATGAGGTGCAAAAAGAAGCACAGGAAACAGGACTGCCCTTTGAGCCTTCGCTTCCTGTCGTCTGGAATCCAAGCTACCAGGTCCAAAGCAACCGTCATCTGATCAAACAGCGTGCAGGAATGCCCCGAACAGCCGTGGCCAAGGTGGACAACGCCGTGGCCGTGAAAGCGATGAAGCTTTTTGATCAAGCCTACAATACCATGGTGAAAATGCTCCACGGGTTTTTTGGAAAGTATGAAATCGATCAGACCACAGGTATTCATCCTCCTGAAGTCAATGCCTATTTTCAGACGGCATTTTATCCTTTTATGACCAACATCATCCGACCCTTGGGAGAGTTGATTTGCAGGCTTCCGGCCGATGAGAGCTACTCGCCTATGGCAGGCAGGGTACCCGATCGCTGCGCCGGTCCTGATTTTCTATTCAATATTGATCAGACAGATGCAGCTGCTCAAGTCAAGGTCACCAAGGCATTCGCTTCTTTGGATCCGTATCTGAAGGCCTTTTCGGAAATGGCTGCAAGTGCCAAAGAACTTGCGATACTGTGCCAACAGCGGGGCTATCATGTAGCCTACTATCAGCAGCCGGATGCCCGGGATTTTGACGTCTGTTTCATTTATTTATCCGAGAATTTTCAGCGGATTGGCAAAAATTTCGAGGCTTATTGGAAAGGAGAAATGGTCGCACCTGTCTCTTCCAAAGGTTTCCAGAACTATTCTTCCACTTTTAATTGATCCAACATGCCTACGTTAAGCATTTCATTTGAAGGATATTGGCTATGCCGACTTGCCACCGATCCGGATCCATCCATCGAGCAGCGGGGAGTCAGCGGCTTTACTTTTGCAGTAGCGGGAGAGACTCTCCTCGAACCCTCGATCTGGACTCAGGAAGAAGATGTCAAAAAAGCCTATGGGCTCAAAGACCCCGACTTCATCGATCCTTTGGCATCTTATCCCAGATTCAACATTAAGAACATCCGGGAAGCCTCGCCGGACCGCGCCCATTACAATTCCCGTGGCATCGGAATCAACGTGAGCAAGGTCGAAATCGACGGAGTCCAAGCGGCGGATCTGGAGGCTAAGTTGATCAATGCACCCTGCCGCTGGATCAACCGACCTCAATCCAACGGGCCCTTTCGCGGACCAATCTTCGAAGGAAGAAATCAGATCACCTCAGACGGTGATCCGGATCGCTTTTCAGTAAATCCTTTTGTATTCACCATCTCCACGCCGGGAGAAGCTTCCAAGACTGTCCTTTCACGCTTTGATCCCATGGATTTTGAACATCCAGATTACAAGCTCTTTGAGATTTTCCCAAATGAAATTGTAGATCGCCGACTCCCTACTCAGCGCTTTGCACTGTCAAATGAAGGGCTACAGCAGATCGGGGTAGATCCGGACAACTTGGATTCCTACTTTACCAACCGAATGAACTGGCTGCAAGGTAAAATCGTCGAAGCGGAAGCCATGGGAAAGCCGGCTTTAGCCGAAGCCTACCGATCCAGATTGTATGCGGTGAATTTTTTCACTCAGGCTACCGGTCCCACGGTCTTGGCGAATCGGTTGCTGAGCAGGATTCCGCTTAGGCAACTGTACCGACACACAATCCGGGGCAATGCTTCCATGCCTCCGGTGCCAATGGTAGATGCCGGTTTCTTTGCGCCCTACCAAATCGATACAGAAAAGGACTGGGAAATCCTGTATTACATGGGACAATACGACGGGGATCTGATGACGGGCTACTGCTCGGGTACGCTGGATATTCCGTTGAAATAATCAAAAAATGGCTGAAAATGGTCAAGAGGGAAAGGACACAATTAAAGAAAGCTTTTTAAATGAGGACTTGCCCCATTTTTGAAAGATATGCTGAGAGAAAATCACCGGCATAGCTGTGAGAAGGAAGATTTGGATTTCCTTTTTGAAGGAAAATCGAAGGAGCTTGAATTTATGTTTGATAAAATCTTGCCTGAGGTAATCGAGTGGGATGGCGTAATTGTGAGTAATACTAAAAAGGGTGTCATGCTTGTCCCCAGAAAGACCTTTGGTGATCAGGCCGATGAACAAGTACCTTGATTTGTTTATCCAAAGGACGAACAAGCCCGCCCGCCTTTTTTCAAATCAAGAATGGTATCCAGGAAATTTGAGAACTATTTTAGGATTAGCCTGTTGGAAGACCTCAATCCTCTAGTGATCAAGCATCTTAAACACTCCTATGACTTATTGTAGAAAAGTCTAAATCCTGGAAAAAAATTACAGGTCATTAAGTTGATTCAAATACATCTCTGCCTGATCGAGGATTTCCTGCCTGTTTTCCAGCTTTTCCCAAGTGCGATAGGCCATCCCTATTCGGGGGTTTTTTTCGAGCTTGTCCCGATTGCGGTCGTAAAAGTGCCAATACAGGCTGTTGAAGGGACAGGCTCCGTGTCCGGTTTTTTTGTTGGAATCGTAGGCACAGTTGGAACAGTAATTCCCCTGCTTTTTGATGTAATTGGCCGAGGACACATAGGGTTTGGTACCGACGATACCTCCGTCAGCAAACTGACTCATTCCGCGGGTATTCGTGATTTCGACCCATTCGATTGCATCGATATAGATTCCGAGGTACCATTGATCTACTTCATCGGGATCGATGCCGGCGAGTAGGGCGAAGTTGCCCGTGACCATCAAGCGCTGAATGTGATGTGCGTAAGCAAGATCTAAAGATTGTCCGATTGCTTGGCTCAGGCAGTTCATTTTGGTTTTTCCGGTCCAAAACCATTCGGGTAATTTCCGATTGTGGCCGAAGAAATTCATTTCTCCGAATTCTGGCATTTTCGCCCAGTAAACGCCTCTCATGTACTCTCTCCATCCTATGATCTGCCGGATAAATCCCTCCACCTGGGCGATTGAAATCTGATTTTGGTGAACGTACCAGTGCTTCTCCGCGGTCTGTACGACCTCCAGCGGGGAGATCATTTTGGTGTTTAGTGAAAAGCTAAGCCGGGAGTGGAAAAGGTAAGGATCCCAAGTGGTCAGTGCATCCTGATAAGTGCCAAAGTGCGTTAAGAGATTTTCGCAGAAATAGTTCAGGATTTCCAGGCTTTCTTCCCGTGAAGTTGGCCACGGGAATCGTTTCGCATCGATGTTACCGATGGTTTTTACTCCGGATTTTTCAAGCATTTCCACGATCTCGCTTACATCTTTTGGCCTGATCAGGGCTTTTTTGAGCATCTTTTGATCCTTCAAGGCCGAGCGATTGTCATGATCGTAGTTCCATTGACCTGTCAGCGGTTCCTTTCCATCCATGAGGATGTTGTATTTTCTTCTCATTTCCCTGTAAAAGCTCTCCATCAGGTAGGTTTTTTTCCCCTTGAAAAACTCTTTAAGGAATTCCCGTGTGGTAAGAAAATGCTCCGAATCAATGGCGGAGGACGGAATCGGCAATTTTTCGCAGCTTTGTTGGAGGATTTGATCCAATCGATACTCATCGGGCAGTTGGAATTCAAAGCGATCATACCCCTGGGTCGAAATTAAAAAAGACAATTGATCGCTCAGATTTTGACGATTTTCAGGATCGTCCAAGGTGAAATACAGGATTCGATGTCCAAGTGATTTCAATTCCTCTGCAAAATTGCGCATGGCTAGGAAGAACCCGACCACCTTCTGAATGTGATGCGGGACATAATCCGTCTCCTGTCGCATTTCCATCATGAGGAACGTGACAGCGTCGTCGACTTCCTGAAACCAACTGTGACGAATGTTGAGCTGATCTCCCAGAATCAGCCGGAGTTTTTTTGACATAAAAAAAGGACTTTACAAACGTAAAGCCCTTTTCCAAACCCATTGTTTACGAAAAAAAATTAATACTTAAAGCAAGGCATGGAGGACTTTCTGCCGGCACCTTTTGCTGATCCTGCCAAGAAGCTGTAACGAAGGGAAATTTCATTGGCACCACCGGTATTTCCATTTCCCAAAGAAGAAATCGTAAAATCATGGCTATAACCTACATCTAAGCCATTTCCCAGTGATATTCCTACCAATGCAATCACGGATTCATGGTTGGTTTGGGTCACTTCCGATACCGGAATTCCCCGATACCAAACACCCAAAACCAAAGGTTGAATGTTTACCTGAGTGCCCAGGTCCAACTGGGAAAAAGGACCTTGATTCTTGTAATTGAAGGCCAAAGTCAACTCTCTTGTTCCTGAGCGATCATTCATAAAATTTCTGGATGAGCCTCCGGCAAGATCAATTCTGTATCCTCCGTGAGCGGAAAGTTTCATGGGTAGTTCGCTGATTTGGCCGTCCACAAAAGACATATTTGGCTGGGTGATGTGGTGTGCAGAGACACCAAACCAAGCGTTTTCGTTATTGAACATCATACCCAGACTGTAGTCGACAAATTGATGTCTGAAATCAGCTCCCAGATTTTCGCCCGAGAAGTCACCAATGGCTCCGGATTGATCATCGATTTGGCTGCCAAAGACCAGGTTTCCAAAATAAGCGTCACGATCGATATAACTTACTTGACCTCCAAATCGAAGAAATGAACGGAATCCCAATCGAGCTCTGTAAGAATAGGTAGCGCCTATCTCTGAGACACTAAGATTGGCCATACTCTGTTCTGAGCGGTTGAAAATCACGCCAATGCCGCTGTTTGCATTGAATAGATAGTGATCCAAGTGAGCAGAATACGATGTAAATGACTGATCCAGCCCGGGCCATTGATTTCGATAGTTTACGCCTATTCGTGTCATTTCACTTGCACCGGTCATCGCTGGATTTAGGTAAAGCGGATTTGCATAAAACTGGGAGTATTGGACATCCTGCGCACTGATGCTCAGAGGAGCACAGTACAGGACGATAAACATAAGGGCGATAAGAGTAATAGATTTTCTCATAATCTATCTGATTAGGGTGATGCCACCGGTACGATTGACCAATTGTCCGTCCAGTGTCTTGAGGGTGATTCGATAGAGGTAATTGCCGGCGGGTGCCAGTTGACCTTTGTAGGTTCCATCCCAACCCTTGCTTTCGAGGCTGTTGGTGATGAAGAGCTTTTCTCCCCAGGTGTTGAAGACTTCCAATTGGAAGGAGGAGATGGCTCTGACTTTGGGGCTAAACGTATCGTTAAGACCATCTCCATTTGGGGTGAAGGCGTTTGGGATGGCAATTAATTCTGTGGGTGAAGTGACTTGTACTCTGTTGGATTCGACCATGGAGCAACCGAAAATGTCATATCCGGTAAGTTTGACCTCATAGTCACCAGCTTTGGAGAAGATGTGTACCGGGTCTTTTTCAGCTGATTTTTTTCCGTCTCCAAACTCCCACTCCCAAGCAATGAACTCCGGAGCTATTTCACTTTCAAAGAGGATTTCCTCTTCTACCATTACCTCTGGTTCGGATGAAATCACCAGCTTACGGTATTGGAAGTCAAGTCTGGAGCCCTGTGTGTTTTGGTTTGGAAAATCGACTTTGGCTTCAGTTTCAACCGTACAGCCTAACGCATCTGTTATTGTTGCTTTTAGGATTCCTGAGGAAGTAAATGTGATCTCTCGAGAGTTTGCAGAGCTGGTATTCCAGGTGATGGTATAAGGTTCTTTTCCGCCTTGGATCGATACCCACGCCACTCCTGTTGTTTCACCAGCTGCACAATCCACATCCAATGCAGTTTCAATCCGAGCCTGGATTTTTGAGGTTTCGCCTACAGAAACAGTTACCGCAGCGGCGCATCCACTCTCGTCTGTGGCAGTGATGGTATAATCGCCCGCATCCAGATCTTTTCTTTGAAGCAGGTCCTCTACTCCATCTGACCATTTGATTTTATACTTTCCATATTCTCCTTTGACTTGAATAGACACCCCGCCATCGGCTTTGCCTGAGCAGGAGACAGGACGGTTTTCCAAAATAGCCAAAGCAAGCGTTGACTGATTGGTTAAAGTTACTTGGTGCTCAACTGTGCAGCCGATCGCATCTGTTACTTTAACAGAATAGTTACCGGCTGCCAAGGCAGTTGCTTTAGAAGTGGTTTGACCATTACTCCATAAGAAGGTAAAAGGTCCTTGGCCTCCTTGGGGAAGGATTTCTATTATGCCATCGGTTGAATTTAGACAAGCAGGCTGGACGATTTTTGAATCAATTTGAAAGGATTCGGGGGCATGAAGCGAAAACGAAGCCTGATAGCTACAGCCTTTGTTGTCCTTTACCAGTACTTGGTAATCTCCTGCGGTTAAGTTTGTCAAATCTTTTGAGCTCGCTCCATTGCTCCATATAAAGCTATAGGGAGCTTCCCCTCCGGTCACATTTAGCTGTATTTTTCCGGAGTTTGGGGAATCACAGTCTGGATCTTGCGTAGTCGAGGTTACCTTGATTCCTTCTGCTGCTGCTTTGATATCAAATGAAAGGCTAACATCACAATTGTATTTATCTGCAACAGTAACGATATAGGTTCCCGGAGCTAAATCAGCTACTTCCCAAACATCTTCAAGGCCGTTGCTCCAGGTGATTTTATAAGGAGGGCTGTCTTCCTCATAATCGTTTCGGCCGATCTTTACACTGATTTTGGCATATCCGTCATTTCCGGAGCCACAGGAGGCATCTCTTTTTACTACTGGATTAAGGATTAAAGGAAAAGGAGGCTGAACAATAATCCGCTCGATGTGCTCAGTTCCCTCAGCATCTGTAATCTTTACCGTGTAAGTTCCTGCATTAAGATTGGTTCGGTTTTGGGTAGTTTCGTTCGTGTTCCATCTGAATTTGTAGGGAGGTTTTCCTCCGGTCACATCCAGGTTTATACTTCCTTTTTCGCTGTGGGAGCAAAGCGCCAATTTCCCGCTTACTGCTACATGTATTGTCTGATAGTTGTGTACTCGCTGACCTTCCCGGTTTGGAATGTTAAAGGCAAATTGTGACCAGGCAGAATAATGAATCATCATACTGATAGCCAGTAGGAGAATCTTTGCGCCGGACATTTTATTTAACCCTTTCATTTTTGCACTTCATCACTTGAATCGACTCTTTCAGCATTAGATTTTTGTCTTACAAAAACCATTTTGTGTATTTTATTTTTAAGAATAATATTTTTTGTAAGTCATATACAACAAAATGAAATTCTTTATAAATGCCGATTTCATGAAAATAGAACCTAAAAATTCTATTTTCCAAGTGTGATGAACTATGATGTAAATGAAATGCCAGACTTAGAAAAGTATAATTTTTCTTTAAAATGTCTTATAATTAAAAAAACTGTTTTGGTGATACTTTTTTAGGGGTATGAAATGAAAAAAGGCCTGTAAAACAGGCCTCAAAAAAAAATTTAAAATATTTTCAAATTTTTTTCGTTCGAGCGGATTTTTGCTTGAAAATCAATACCTAAAGCAAGGTATTACGCGGGATCGTTGGTTTCGTTCACGGGGATCTCCCCACAAAAAAGTGTATCGGATCGATATTTCATGTGCTCCACCACTATTTCGCTGTCCAAGTTTTGAGGTGGTTACGTCATAGGAGTACCCAATGTCAAGGCCGGACTCGAGCGCTACACCTACCAAACCAATAAAGGCTTCGTTGTTTGGAAGACTGTTTTTGGTTGGGAGACCTCGATACCATAAGCCTAAAACAAGAGGCTGGAGGAATAATTGGGCCCCGACGTCCAATTGGCTGAATGGGTCTTGTTCTTTATAGTTGAATGCGAAAGCGATGGATCGCTCCTGGTAGTTGTGTGTAAAGTAGTCTCTGCTGCCGGGTACCAAATCTATTTTATAGCCTCCCTGAAGGGAAACTTTCATGGGTAAGACGCTGCTCCGATCATCTATAAAAGAAATATTGGGCTCTGTAAGGTGGTGTGCGGATGCACCCAGCCAGAACTTGTCGTTGTAGAACATACCGCCCACTGCATAGTCCACAAAAGAGTGACGACTGTCCAGCGGGATACCGTTAAGCTCATCCGTAATGCCTCCTACCGTACCATTGACAATGTCTATCATGGAACCGAATACAAGATCCGAGAAGAATGCGTCTCGCTGCATGTAGCTCGCCTGTGCTCCAAGCCGGAAAAAAAACTTCTCGCTCAATCTCAGGCGATAGGAATAACTCAATCCGATTTCATTGGTGGAAAGGTTGGCAAGCGTTTCCTGGTTTCCGTTGAAAATTAAGCCAATTCCACTGTTGTAATCAAAAATGTAGTGGTCAATGTAGGCGGAGTAGGAATTGAAACTGTGATCGAGTCCAGGCCACTGATTTCGGTAATTCACACCGACTCGGGTGAGTTCTGAAGCTCCTGTAAGGGCAGGATTCAAGTAAAGAGGTGCTGCGTAAAATTGGGAGTACTGCACATCCTGAGCTCTCAGGGAAGTACCTTCCAAGAGCCCAAGCAATACAATCCAAATCCCTATAAATTTCCTCAGCATAAACTAATCCACAATCACACAACAAAGTTAAAACCAATACTTTGTCAGTGATAAGATATTTTGAAATAAGACAATGAAACTACTAGGGCTTAGGATTGGGCGAGCAATCAAATGGTTCCATAACTTACCATGAAACGAATCAAAAGTGCATTTCGCTTCTTGACCAGCAATAATTGTCAATAATTATACCAAACACTTAGAAAAAAGCAGTTAGGCCTAAATATCAAGGATTTCTTGATTTCTGATCAAGTCCTCAAAATTTTCGCGCTTACGGATTTGATGTGCTTTACCTCCCCAGATTAAAATTTCGGGAGGTCTAAGTCTGGAGTTGTAATTGGAGGCCATACTGAAACCATAGGCACCGGCGTTTTTGATGACGAGTAAATCTCCGGCTTTCACTTCGGTCAATTCCCGATGTGCAGCGATGGTGTCTGTCTCACAGATGTACCCGACTACATTGTACTTGGCTTTTTTTCCTTCAGGATTGCTCAGGTTATACACTTCGTGGTAAGCATCATACATCATGGGTCTGATCAGATGATTCAGTCCTGAATCCACGCCCACAAACGTTACGCTGGTGGATTCCTTGACCACATTGGCTTTGACCAAGAGATATCCTGCTTCACTTACCAGAAATTTTCCCGGCTCAAGCCAAAGTTCAAGTTGTCGTCCATACCGCAAACAGAATTCCTGGAAAGCTTCTCCGACTTTCTTGCCCACTTCCATGATGTCAGTAGAAATATCATTGGGCTTGTAGGCCACTTTGAATCCCCCTCCAAAATCAAGGAATTTCAAATCAGCAAATTTCATCGCCGCTTCAAAAAGCACATTGCCCCCCCTGAGAAATACTTCGGCATCCAAAATATCCGAACCGGTGTGGATGTGAAGCCCAATTATTTGAAGTTTATAGTTGGAAACCTTCTTCAGGATCTGTGGCAACTGTTCGATGGAGATACCGAATTTACTTTCCTTATGACCCGTGGAAATTTTTATATTACCTCCAGCCATAATGTGAGGATTGATCCGGATACATGCAGGGACTGTATTTCCATAAATCTGACCAAATTCTTCCATCAACGGAAGGCTGTCCAGATTGATCATGATTCCAAGTTTGACGGCTTCTCGGATTTCTTCAAATCCTACTCCACTCGGTGTGTACATGATTTCCTCGGGAGAATAGCCCGCCATCATTCCCAGCTTCACTTCTTCAATGGATACTGCGTCAATGCCCGCACCAGCCTTACGGATTAATTTTAAAATGTTGATATTGGAAAGTGCCTTTGTGGCATACTTGATTTTCAGAGGAACGGTAGAAAAAGCCTCTTGAAGTGTCTTCACTTGAGTGGTGATTTTTTCACCATCATAAATGTAAGCTGGAGTTCCAAATTCGTCTGCCAGAGCGGCTAATGAGACACCTTGGATGTGCGAAGGATTTTGCACTGAAAATAGGTTTTAAGATTTGAGGCCGCAAGTTACCCAATCAAAAAAAAAGGAAGGCTAATACCCTTCCTTTTTTTGGATTTAGTGTAATTAAGAAAATATTGAAGGGATAACCGTCTGTGGCCTCGGTTGTTCAAAATTGGGAAATCTGCAAAATAGCCCTGAGTTAAAACATGTTAACAGCTACCCGCCACCTGTGAATCACTTTAAATTTGCGATATGAGCAAGGGAAGTATTACACTGATCGTAGTCCTGATGTCGCTGGCAAGCTTTGGCTTGATGGGGTTTCAATACTATTGGGTCAGAAATGCTGTTCGAATTAATCAGGAGCGATTCGACCAGAATGTGCTTCAGGTGCTTTCCAGTACGATTACTGAGTTGGAAAAAGGGGAAACGAGTGATGTCCTGCTGAGTCAGCTTATTCAGGATTCAGCGCTACAGCAGACCATTTTCAAGAAAATTGACCCGATTGATCCGATTGAATTACAGATCCAAACCTCCCAGCGGTATAGCCGTCCATCCCTTGTAGATACCATGCTGGCACTTCCTGCCCCGCAAGTAAGTGCTACCTTTCGCAGGATGTTATTATCCCGTGGGGTGGATATTTCAATTCTCTCTGAGTTGGAAAATTTTTTCACCTACATGACTCCGGAGATTGCTTCGACCATGTTTACCCCGGATGAGATGCAAATCCTACTTCAGGAAAAAGAAAGACAGCTGGAATATCTGAGTAAGAGTCAGGGATTTTTGAGGCAACGTGTACAATCGCAGGTAGTGGTTTCAGAGGCACTTACGGAGATCAATTTGCCAGCTGATGCAATAGAGAAAATTCGCAAAACCAATTTAAAGATTGAGTTGTGGAATCAGGCATTTGCAGAGTTGGCAGAGGGACAGCGGGAAATATTGGATCGCCTGGATACCGGAAGTGTGAGGCAAATGTTAAAAAAGCGACTTATTGAAAAAGGAATAGCCGAAGATTTTGAATTGGGCTTGATGAATGATAAAGAAGAAATTATACCCATAGGTATGGTCATGGACCCTTTGAGACTGAAGAATTACGGCGTACAGGCAAAACTCTTTCCGAATGATATTTTGGGAAAGGACAATTTCCTGTTCATCTTTTTCCCTGAGAAAAACAATCACGTCATCCGTCAGGTTTGGCTGCCGATCTTCAGTTCTATCGTCTTTATTCTGGTGATTATTTTTTGTTTTATCTATGCGATCAAAGTGATTATCCGCCAAAAGGCCCTATCCAAGATCAAGAATGATTTCATCAATAACATGACTCACGAGTTCAAGACACCACTTGCCACAGTGAGTCTTGCCGTGGAGGCCCTTCAGGACCCGGAACTCTCCACTCAGGATAAATTCCGAACCCGGTACCTCGGTATCATCAAGGATGAAAACAAACGCTTGGTCTCACAGGTGGAAAAAGTTCTTCAGGCTGCGGCGTTGGATAAAAAGGACTTTCAGCTCAAGATCGAAACGATTGATATGTCCGAATTGCTGGAAAGCAACGTAGACCATATCAGTTTGCAGGTGGAGAAGCGGGGAGGCAAAATCAATTTTGTCAACAAGCTCAGAAATCCCGAGATCGAAGGGGATGCATTTCACCTCACCCACATCTTCAACAACCTCCTGGACAATGCTAATAAGTATTCCAGGGAAAATCCAGTCATCCGAGTCGAGGCCTGGGAACAGGGAGACCAGATTTTAGTAAGTATTCAGGATCAGGGAATCGGAATGACCAAAGACGCCCTGAAAAAGATTTTTGATAAATTTTATCGAGTTCCTACCGGAAATGTACACGATGTCAAAGGCTTTGGTCTTGGACTATCCTATGTGAAAACGATGTTAGAAGCCCACAAAGGTGAAATTCACGTACACTCAGAACCCGGAAAAGGAAGTACCTTCACCGTTAACCTACCCAAAAAGCAATGAGCAAGGCCAAACTATTAGTCGTAGAAGATGATCCCAACTTGGGAGATATCTTAAAGGAATATCTGGAAATGAAAGGCTACGAACCCACACTCTGCAGAGATGGGGAAGAAGGCTGGAATAAATTCAAAAAGGACAAATATGACCTTTGCCTATTGGATATCATGATGCCAAAGAAGGATGGCTTTACACTGGCCAAGGAAATAAAGAAAGTACAGGAAAATCTTCCCATCCTCTTTTTGACTGCGAAAAATCAAAAAGACGACATCATCGAAGGCCTTAAAATCGGTGCGGACGATTACCTCACCAAGCCTTTCAGCATGGAGGAATTATTACTTCGTATCACTGCAATCCTCCGCAGAACGCAAAAGTCAACAGAAATTTCCGCGTTGAAAACCTATACGTTTGGCGACTTTGTGTTACACTACGATGAGCAATTTATCGAAGGACCGGAGGGCAGACATAAGTTGACTTCTAAGGAAAACGAGTTGATCCGACTCCTTGCTTCGGAGATCAATAAACTGGTCAACCGAAGTCATGCACTCAAGCAAATCTGGGGGGACGACAGCTACTTCAATGCGCGCTCCATGGACGTGTACCTGAGCAAAATCCGAAAAATACTTAAAGACGATCCCAAAGTGCAGATCATCACGGTGCATGGGGAAGGATTTAAGCTGATTGTGGGGGAAGGATGATTTAAGACGCAAGACATCAGACACAAGATTCTAGACTGAAAGATCCCGTGGTAGAGAGGCTGCGGGATTTTTTTTTATTGAAAAAGTTAAACACGCTTCTTCCAAGTTTTAGGATTTCTGCTGGTATGAAAAACTGAAACAACATTCACCCTATTTTCCTTCATTATATATAAAATCAAAAATGGAAATCGATCAACTACGAAAGCTCTCACTTTTTGTCTATACCGAATTCGATAGGATTCTGGACTCTTGGTAATAAGCTGAAATGAATTCTGGATTTCGGCTTAAAACTCATCACCTAGTCCAGACTGTTTCTTTTCATACCAAACAAAAGATTTAATAATGTCCTCTTCAGCTTCATCAGAAAGATGAACCTCAAATTTCATTTTTGGCTCTGTTTTTCACCCGCTCTTTCACTTTTTCCCATGACGAAAAATTCATTTCCCCACGCTCATATTTTTCCAATCTCTGGTCCAATTCCAAAAGCTGTTCTTCAGATAATTCTAAATTCTCTTCTTTAGAATCTCTAATAAATTGGATCTTTTTCAGAAGTGATTCATCTTGAATTTGGGCTAACCATTGAATCAAGTCTAATTTTAGTGCAGCTACATCCATCTTTTCTATTTTATTTCAAGTTAACGAAAATCAATCTTGATGGATGGTGTAGTAATAGGAAAAAATCAAACCTCACCTTCCAACCTACCGACTTCCATTCTCCCAAACCTCCCAAACCTCCTTACTTCCCTACCTCCCTACTTCCACTCCCTCAAACCAACTCCGCCCCGATCCCTGGACCGTCAGGAAACTTAACCTGTTCGGGAGTTATCTTCACCCCTTTTGCCGGATCTTTAGTCAGGAGCATCGCTCCATCCATATCTACATAGTCCAGCAGCGGAGCGATATGGGCGATGGCTGTGATTCCCACCGAGGATTCGGTCATGCAACCCACCATCGTTTTCATGCCGAGTGACTTGGCTTCATGGATCATTCGAAGTCCCGGCGTAATTCCTCCTGCCTTGACCAGCTTGACATTGATTGCATGGAATAAGCCGTGACATTTCTTGACGTCTGATTCCACGATGCAGCTTTCATCCGCCATCACCGGAAGTTTGGAATGCTTGAACACCTCTTTCATTCCTTCCAAATCATCTTTTCCCAGCGGTTGCTCCATAAATTCTACTCCGAGTTTTGCCAATTCTTCAGAGTTTCGGATCGCTTGCTCCGCTGTCCAGGCACAATTTGCATCGATCCGGAAAATGGAATTGGTATGCTTTCTAAGCTCCCGGATAATTTCCAAATCGCTGTCGGTTCCAAGCTTGATTTTATAGATCGGCCAGTCCACTTCCTTCATTTTGGACACCATTTTCTCCACCGTGTCTATTCCGATGGTGAAGTTGGTGGTGGGAATTTTTGCTGGATTTAAGCCCAAGAATTCATACAATTTTTTGCCCTGCTTTTTGGTGAAAAGATCCCATGCGGCCATATCGAGCGCACATTGCGCAAATGGGTTTTCGCCGAAGACTTCCCTGCCCAATTCCCAAAGTTGCTCGGGACTTTCCCACTTTCCAGCCTCCACGATTTCCCTAAATTTCTCCAGGCAAGCAACCATATTTTCGATGGTCATTCCATAAAATGGATTGGTCGTGGATTCCCCCAAACCGTAGATCCCGTTTTCTTCCAGCTTTACGATCAGGGTATCCTGCACATCCCGGCTTTGATGTGCAATGGTAAAGGTATGCTTGAGCGGAAGGTCAAGGACTTGGTAGCTGAGGTTCATGGAAGGATTTTTTGAGCTTGGACAAAAATAGATGAATTTATTTCACTCGATTGGCTAGTTTTAAATTCAGTGATTCAACCGCCAATTCTATGAAAATTTCGATCCACGTGTACTTCCTTTTTTTACTGTTTTTTGCGACGAGCTGTAAGATTCAAGCCCAGATTGTCTATGAGAAACTACCCGCTGCCCGCTTGGAAGCCGCTTTTGAAAAATACAGGGATCCGTCCATCACCCAGCGTCGATTTAAGCATGCCGATATTCAAGTTTTGATTCAGAAGCATTCCACAGCTTTTCAAATTGAGAAATTGGGCGAATCCGTGGAGGGCAAAAGCATCTCCAGCATGACTTGGGGCAATGGAAAAACCAAGGTCATGCTCTGGTCTCAGATGCATGGTAATGAGAGTACGGCTACCATGGCTCTTTTTGATCTCTTCAACTTTCTGGAAGCTTCGGGCGATGAACATGATGACTTGAGAAACCTGTTGAAATCAAGCCTCAACCTGAAATTTATCCCGATGCTGAATCCCGACGGAGCGGATGCTTTCAAGCGGAGAAATAATCTGGATATCGACTTAAACCGGGATGCCATTTCGCAGATTTCGCCGGAGGCGGTGATTTTGAAAAAGGCAAGAGATGACTTTGAGCCTGAGTTTGGATTCAATCTTCATGATCAGCAGATTTATTATAATGTGGTAAATACGCCAAAACAAGCCACAATTTCCCTTTTGGCGCCAGCCTATAACTATGAGACTGAAATCAATGAAGTCAGAGGACGTGCCATGCAAACCATCGCAGGAATGAATGAATTGCTCCAAGAACTCATTCCTGGTCAGGTGGGCAAATATGACGATGCCTTTGAACCCCGGGCCTTCGGAGACAACATCCAAAAGTGGGGTACAAGCACGATCCTGATCGAATCGGGTGGATATCTCGGTGATCCGGAGAAGCAGTACATCCGCAAGATCAACTTTATGATTATCCTCAATGCCCTGCATCAGATTGCCACCAAGGGCTATGAAAAATACACAACCGAGCAGTATTTTGCCATTCCAGACAACGGTTTCCAGCTCATGGACCTGATCATTAACGAAATGCAGGTTAAGGTCAATGACAAATGGTTTCCGGTAGACTTGGCAATCCGAAGAAGGGAAACTGAAAATGAAGCAGGATATTTTATGAGTGGGGCTGTGGAGGACTTGGGTGATATGCAGGTATTTTACGGGTTTGAGACCTTGGATGCCACAGGACTTCAATATAGGGAGGGGAAGGTTTACCCGACAGCTTTCGAAAGTGCGGAAAAAATCTCTGAAGCTGAAGCCATGGATTTGCTACGTCAAGGGTATCTGGCAGTGAAGGTCAAGACAGGAGAAGTCCGACAAATTCATGGCTTACCAATTTTGGTTTTGAAATCCACAGAGAAATTTTCCGGGGGTTGGATGACTGGCTCGGTTCCCAATTTCTTTTTGGCCAAAGAAGGTGTGTTGAAATATGCTGTGGTCAATGGCTATTTGATTGATTTGGAAAACCCGACGAAACAGGAGTTTCGGAATCGAATATTTTGATGAATAGAGAATAAATTTCTATCAAAATTCAAAAGCGGATGGAATACAAAATGATTGTAGAAAAAACCCAAACAGGATTTTCGGCGTATTCGCCAGATTTACCTGTATTTACAACTGGGGATTCGAAGAATGAATTGCTTAAGAATGCGGTGGAAGCATTTAATTTGTTGTTTGAGGATGACGGAAAAGTCCTAGGTATCGACAAAATCAAGCTCCTCTTTAATAAAAGTTAAAACTCGCTAACACGGCGGGTTTCTTGCCTATGAATTGGCTGAGATAAGAAGTAAATTCAATCAACATTTTTCTAAACTGCCATGCGAAAAAATCTCTCTTCCTTAATTTTTGCAATTGCTATTGTGATCGCCGCCGCCGTTCTCGCAAATTCCGTGATCCACCGTAACCGCCCACAAGGTACCATCCACGTGACAGGACTGGGTGAGCAGAATTTCACTTCTGATCTGGTCGTGTGGGAAGGGAATTTCTCCAGGGAAAGCCAGGATCTCAAAGCCGCCTATGCAAGTTTGGAATCAGACAGAACCGCTGTCACCAACTATCTAAAGGCCAAAGGAATTCCTGCTGAAGCTTTGGTCTTCAACGCGGTCAGTACCAACCCTGTCTACCAGCAAAATTATGCACCGAATGGCAATTATGCCGGGCAAACTTTCACCGGATATCAGCTCAGTCAGACTTTGGTCATTGAATCCAAGGAAGTGGAAAAAGTGGAAAAAATCAGTCGTGAAATCACCGAACTGCTCAACCAAGGCATTACGTTTTACTCACAGCCTCCACGCTACTACTACACCCAACTCGAATCACTCAAACTGGAGATGATCGCCAAAGCCACAGAGGATGGAAGAATCCGCGCCGAACGAATTGCGGAAAACGCCAATTCCGATTTGGGGGACTTGATCACCGCCAACATGGGGATCTTCCAAATCACCGGCCAAAACTCCGGAGAGGATTATTCTTGGGGCGGAACGTTCAACACTTCTGCCAAAAACAAAACCGCTTCCATCACCATGAAGCTGAGTTTTGAGGTGGATTAAGGTGAAAAGGGTAGTTTTGTCTACATGAAGAAGCAAACTCCTCAGCCAAGCCTTCACCCCCGAAATCTCCATCAAGGTCGCTACGATTTGGAATTACTGTCAGAGGCTTTGCCTGAGTTGAAACCACATATTTTTAACAACGAATATGGAAATCTAACTTTGGATTTTGCCAATCCAAAAGCTGTCAAAGCCCTGAATCAGGCACTTCTGAAGCATTTTTATCAAGTTGAATATTGGGATATTCCGGTTGGGTTTCTTTGTCCTCCTATTCCCGGCCGAGCGGATTACATTCATTATTTGGCTGATTTATTGGCAGAAAATAATGCCGGAATCATTCCAAGTGGACCAAAAATCAAAGTATTGGATATCGGGACTGGGGCCAATCTGATTTATCCACTCTTGGGTTCGGCGATTCATGAATGGAAGTTTGTGGGATCTGAGCTAAATCAAGAGGCAGTAAAATCAGCAGAAAGGATCATTGAGCTAAATCTGAATTTTCATGGGAAAATTGAAATCCGCTATCAGCCGGATGCCTCGAATATTTTCTCAAATATCATCCAACCAGGCGAATTTTTTGACCTGACGATCTGCAATCCTCCTTTTCACGAATCTGCCCATGTTGCCCAAGAAGGAAGCAAAAGAAAGGTGAAAAATCTAACCGGAAAGTCCGTTTCCAAAGTGCAGTTAAACTTTGGTGGACAAGCCTCGGAGCTCTGGACCGAAGGAGGAGAACTGGAATTTATCCGAAAAATGATTCAGGAAAGCTTGAACTTTAAGAATCAAGTTTATTGGTTTACGACTATAGTCTCGAAGTCTGAAAATCTAAGATCTATTCATTATCAACTTGAAAAAGCCGGGGTATTTTCCCAAAAAACTATCCAAATGGCTCAGGGAAACAAACAAAGTCGATTTGTGGCTTGGACATATTTGACTAAAAGGCAGCAGGAGAATTGGAGTAAGTTTCGATGGCAATAAAAAACCCTCCAAGGGTTTCGAATCCCTTGGAGGGTTAGGGTAAAGGTTAAGTTCCCTCACCGCGGTTTGTGGCAAAAAAGACCTTTTTTTAGGCGTTCAATGTGTATTCCACACTGATTTCCATATTCAAGGCTTTGGAGATCGGGCAGTTTTCTTCGGCATCTTTGACCTGCTTCGCAAATTCTTCCTTGGAGATTCCTTCTACTTGAGCTTTTAGGACGAGGTGCGATTTTTTCAAAGAACCGTCTTCAAAGGTAATGTTGGAAGTCACATCCAGTTCTTTTGGCGGGAAATTCACAGCAGTTAAGTTGAAGCTCAGTTTCATTGCAAAACAACCCGCATGGGCAGCAGCGATGAGTTCTTCCGGATTTGTTCCTACGCCGTCTTCGAAGCGGGTGTTGAACGAATATTGAGTTTTGTCAAGGACAGTGCTGGCAGTGGTGAGGTGACCTTTGCCTTCTTTGCCGCTTCCGTTCCATACGGCTGTTGCTTTTCTGATCATGGGATTAAAGAGTTTTAGGTTAAAATATAGTAGAATAAGGTTTTTTTGAGGGTTTAAGTTTCTTTGTTTCTGAATTTCTATGGTTCCCTCAGATGATCGCAGAAAAAGTCGCGGATATTCGCAGATCTTTCCGGAAAATCAGCATTCATCAGCGCATTCAATCTGCGAAAATCAGCGGGAGATTTTTTTGAATCAACTAGAAAACCATTATTTTTATTTATGCACGAGAACGAAATCACATTTTTAATCCGAGGTGCAATTTTTAAGGTTTACAACACGCTTGGTCCGGGACTATTAGAGTCCAGCTATGAAGCGGCGATGGGTTATGAATTGATCAATTCTGGACTTTTGGTTGAGCATCAAGTTGGTCTTCCCTTAATCTATGAAGAGCTAAAATTAGATGTAGGTTATCGGATAGATTTGTTGATTGAGAAAAAAGTAATTATCGAAATTAAGTCGGTAGAATCACTTGCAGAGGTTCACTACAAACAACTAGTGACTTACTTAAGATTATCTGGGATAAAAGTTGGGTTACTTGTTAATTTCAATACTGCGGATATTTCGAAATCGATTCACAGAAGAGTTAATGATTTCAAAGATTAAATTATTTCCCGCAGATGATCGCAGAAAAAGTCGCAGATATTCGCAGATCTTTCCGGAAAATCAGCGTTCATCAGCGAAATCAATCGGCGAAAATCAGCGGGAGACATTTTTTTTGATCAATAAGTATTTTGATTCTATTTCCTGTAGATCAACGCAGAAAAAGTCGCAGATATTCGCAGATCTTTCTGGAAAATCAGCGTTCATCAGCGGGAACCAAACACCAGACTTTTAAACACATCCAAATACTGCTCCGTCACATAGTCCCAATTATATCTTTGAGTCAATCCTGATCTGGCCGACATTCGGAATTCATCCATTTTTTCGGGTTCGGATTCAGCTTTTTCAGCAATAGCCTTTACCGATTCAGGATTTTTTTCGAAATACCAACCATGCTTTCCGTTTTGCAGCATTTCTTGATTGAATGGCGTGTCAAGAGCCAGAATAGCACAACCGAAACCCAAGGCTTTCAACATCGCAGGATTGGTTCCGCCGAACTCGTGTCCATGGAAATACGCAAAGCAATGCGAATACAGCGCGGCTAATTCATCCGGGTCTCTGACATATCCCGTAAAAAGCAAACGCTTGTCCTGATGATTTTTCAACCGATTGGCCCATTCATCCTCAAAGGGCACGTCACCAGTGATGACCAGTTTTCGATCGGAATTTGACTTCAAGAATCCCTCAATTATTAAGTCGGCATTATTGTCCGGAACTAGTCTTCCCACGATCAAAAAGTATCCTCGGCTTTCCAGATTCCATTTTTTTATCGGAGCCGACTCAACCGATTCCCTTGGATTAGCCCCATAGGCGATGACTTTGGAATCAGCCTGAAAAAGTTCCAGGTACACCCTCCTCATTTCATCCGAATCATTGATCAGTTGATCGTAAAATTTCGTCGCCAACTTGGAAGCCCAAAAGAAATATTTCGAACCCAAACCCTTCCATTTGGGACGAAGCCATTCCAATCCATCCACATTGATGGCGGTGGGCTTACCAAAAAGCTTCGAAATCAAGCCAAATGGGCCATTCCCACTGTTTACCACAAAAATCACATCCACATCCGAAAAGCAGGCATGGATCATCGAGAAGAAGGTATGCGTCAGTTGAGTCAGGCTTTTGGACTCAATGGCTGGGGTGTAAATGCACTCAATGCCATTTACGAATCGAGGTCGATCTGTAAACAATGCCCGATGATTGTACACCCTGACATGTACACCTTTTGCGACCAATCGCTCCCCGAGTTCCTTGATTAGGGTGTCGTACCCGCCATAGACATAAGGATAGCCCTTGGCGCCCATGATGGCTACTTTTAGGGTCGATTTAGGTGCTGCCATAGGTGCGTTTTAATTTTTTCTTCGAAAGTTTCCAAGCTATACTCGCTCAGCACTCGCTTTCGTCCTGCCTGTCCAAATTTGAGTCGCAGACGCTCATTTTCAATCAATTTTTCCAAAGACTCCACTCCTTTTTCGACATTTCCTATGGGGATCAGAAACCCGGTTTCTTCCTCCAAAACCATCTCCGAAGCGCCCCCTGATCGCGTTGCTACGACTGGCTTCCCCGCTGCCATGGCCTCCAAAATCACCGTCGGAAATGAATCAGGAAGGATCGAGGGTAATACAAATACATCCAATGCCGCCATGACTTTTGGAATATCATCCCGAAAGCCCAAATACGAAACTCTTGATTCTAATCTCTTGCTTCTAATCTCTTTTCTGACTTCTTCCAAAATCAGTTCGTAGCCAGGAAAAGGATCTCCAACGAGTAAAAAATGCGCATTTGGATATTTTTTTGAAAGCCGATTGGCTAGTTCCAAAAAAAACAATTGCCCTTTGCCGGGATTGATCCGGCCAATCATTCCGATAAGCAAATCGCTTTCAGGCAAGCCCAAATCCCTTTTTGCAGCTGGATAATTTTCCAAAAAGTCTTCATAAGGAATTCCATTATGAATGACCTGAATCTTGGATTTTTGCAGTAAAGGCTGCCAATGATTGGCCACCGCATGCGAAACGGCGATCGGATTTGGAGTGCTTTGATCCAGTAAACTGACCAGCATTTTTACCAGAGGCTTTGGACCCGGAAGAATCTCATGGATATGCCAAATATGTGGAATCCGCCTTCTTTTAGCCCAATAAGCACCCACGATTACCGCAAGGGTGTTTGAATAAACCAATTCAAACTGGTATTGCTTATGCAATTCGCTGAGGAATCGGTAGGCTTTCAGGTTTTTACTCAGTCTATTGAGTAAACCGGTCGGGTTGACATATTTCCGACGGAGGATGCCCAAATTTTGGACGTAAACAGGAAATCCTTCATTCTCCAAAACCGACTGGAGCGAGCCGGAATTTGTCAAAAGAACAATGGGATTAAAGCCCTCTTTTTTATATAGCCGTAAAACCTGCTGGATAATCTTACCTGAACCGTAGCCTTCTGAAGAGCTTTGTAAAAAAAGTATGTTTCTATGACTTTTCATTCCGTTTCAAATAAATTCCCATAATTCCCGATTTCCCAAACCGGGTAGAGACCAACTCCAAAATCCATGCAAATGGAAGGAAAAATCCTATTGATATAAGTAGGCCTAATGACTTTTTTCGCTTTAGTTTTAAAATCAGATTTTCCCTAAATCCAACCTTTGAAAGCAAAGCTTGCAGCATTCCCAAGACACCAAGGTGAACGGAAAAAGCTCGTTTATCCACAATTTCAAACCCGATTTTCAGCATTTGATCCTCCAATCCAGATTCAGTCCAATGAGTTAAATGCCTTGGAATATCCCAATGAATCCAGTTTTTTCCGGCAAGTTGTGCCTGCAAAGAATCTGCCCGAGGTACTTCGATATAGACTAGGCCATTTGAAGCCAGATTTTCACTCAAAAGTGATTTTACCAAATCTATGGGCCCTGGCAAATGCTCCAACACGTGGTTCAGTGTGATTAAATCAAAGTTTCCTCCCTCGATTTTTCCTTTTTCGTAAATTCCAGATAGCACCTTAACCTTATATTTTTCCTTGGCAAAATCTGCTCTTTCCTCGGCAGTTTCGATGCCTAATCCCTGCCATCCCAATTCTTTTGCGACTGCGAGAAATTGTCCTTTTCCGGAGCCAAAATCCAAAACCGAATTTGCAAGAGGATTGATTTTTCGAGCTTTTCTAAGGATTTTTTCAGCCTCAGAAAAAATGATCCGCTCAAAAATTGAGTTGCGGTTATCTACTACGGAATAGACCTCATCGTTGTAAAGTGAATCACCATCTATTTCCTCCGCAAGAAAAGTCCATCTAGTCGCACAATTCGGACATGGAATGATGGATTGATTTTTTGGGGATAATGATGGGAAATTTTTACAAACCGGACAGGTGATTTGCCGCATGGCTTAAACTAAAGGACTCAGGATTATCTGATGAAAAGCTTCAATAAATTTTTGTGGGGAAAAGTCTTTGGATCGTCTCTTACCCATCTGGATCAGTTTCTCCCTAAGGTTGTTTTCACGATCCAAAAGTACCAATTTTTCAGTCAAGTCGGCCTGATTTCCTGTTGCAAATGTCAAGCCCCCACCACCGGCGACTTCCACCAAAGCAGGTTGGTCAGAATGAATAACAGGCAATCCAAACCCAAAAGCTTCGAGAATGGGTATGCCAAATCCTTCATTTTCAGATGGAAATACATATCCAAAGGCTCCTTCATACAATGCTTTGATCTCTCCATCCGCAATGTAGCCCGGGAGAAGTACTTTTTCCTCCAAACCAAACTCATTGACCAAATTTTCAACGGTTGGCAAATCATTCATTTGTTTACTTTCTCCGGGACCACCGGCAAGAACCAGTTTTTTATCCGATTTAGTTTTGCCCAGAAAATCGGCAAATGCTTTTACTAACAAAGGAAGATTTTTCCGTTTGTCAAAGGTGCCGATATGAAGGAAGTAACCTTGGTTGGAAAGCTGGTTTTTCGCCAAAAAATGTGCGTCTGTGGCTGTTTTTAGCCCTTTTGGTGCTTGATAGACGACAGAAATCGGAAATGAATCACCAAGATGCTCCAGCAGGGAAGTGCGGGAATATTCTGAAGTGGTGATGATTTCAGTTTGTTCTTTGAGTCCTTTCCTGATCAGGCTGGTGAAATATTTACGCCACCATCTGGAGTAGTTTTTTGGCATTTGCCAAAAAAAGGCATCGTGAATTACCGTGAGTCTCCTACAGGGAAGTGATGCGGCCGGAGAGATGAAATCCAGACAAATTAAGACATCGGGTTTGTGCTTTTTGACCAAGTCAGGGAGCAAAAACTCCTTCCATCGGAAATAGTCCAGATGATAATTCAGTTTTTGGACCTTGGTGTGGGCTGATTTGTAGGTTTTGTCGGCGGCTTGATCCTCAGGCTCATGGGTAAAAATCCACTCGATGTCAGGATGGGGATATTTCCTCACTGCTTTCGATAGTTCCATCATGTAGGTTTTGATCCCTGTGGTGGCGACGTTGAGGTATTGGAGATCGAGGAGGACTTTCAAATTTTCAATTTTTTCAAAAGTTCATTTATCCTTACTTCTGAGATATTTTCTTTCTCCGACTTGTCATAAATAGTAAGAAGGAAGACAGTTTGTCCAGAAAAAAACACATGGGTAATTATTCTCCCTCCAGAAGACTTTCCTTTGCCTTTAGATTTTATTTGAAGACGAATTTTGTAACAATCTTTGCCAATAGGCTTTCCTTGCTTCGGATTTTCCATTAAAGAATTGCCTAATTGAAAGATCTCTTCTTTTAATGAAGGATATTTTTTCAATAATTTTTTTAGTTCTTTTTGGAACTCATCGATTGCAATGATCTCAAAGCTCATTTAGAAATTCAAAAAGTGGTTTACCCTTCTTTTTTCCTTCTTTGATTAGATTAACCTCCTTCACCGCTTCTTTCAATCCTTCATAAAATTCCTCATCCTTTCGATTTAGTTTTTCAGTCTTGACATAGGTCAGCTTTTTCAGCATTTCGAGAAATGATTTTGCCTTTTCATCAGGAATTTCTACTAGTAGTTTCATAAACATCGTAGTTTAATGACCATAAGTTAAGGTTTTTTGATCTAAATCAGATTTGAGTTCCTTTCAATTCAGGTTATAAAGCCTTCATGAGTAATAAACCACACTTTTATTACTCACGAAGCGACTGTCTTTTGAGTTTTAAATTGATTTTAGCGCTTCCTCAATACTCCGACAATTCCTTTTTCCAGAATTTTTTCTCCTTTAATTCTACAATTACCTCCAGCTCCTCAGCAAATTTTTGGGTCAGGTTTCCAAGTCTTGACAGCACTTTGAATGCCAGATGGGGGGGCTTTAACTTATGTTCTTTGTAGTGGTATGGGTTAATGGTGATCTGAAAGTCATCGGATAAGGTTGCGAAGTAGGTTTTGATCTCCTGAGCGGAGTATTCTTTCCAATGATGGCCATAGGTGACTTTGGAAATGATATCGTCCACCGTGATTCCCACCGATTGCAGGGTGATGAGGTGTTTGAAATTCCTGACCCAACTGGCCAAAGCAAGCGAATTAGGTGTAGAGATGTAGATTTTTCCTCCGGGTTTAAGGATTTGATAGATCGTTTTCCAAAGCTGAATGGGATTGAACGTAATGTGCTCGAAGATCTCGGTAAACACGATCAGATCGTAGGTGTCATGGACGCTCTGGAACTCCGGCATTTTGGCCAGGTCATTCTCGACGATCGGAGTTATCCCAAATTTGGAGCCTCTATTTTTTACAAAATCCATGTCCCAAAAAACCGAGACGTCCATGCCGTCTACTTCAAAATCCATTTCGGACATAATCGTAGAAGAATGAAGATAATGACTTCCAATATCCAAGGCTTTTAGTTTTTCATATCGAGAATCGACAGGGAAATTTAAACTTAAAAATGACTCAAACCGCTCGTATCGCCTTTTGTGAAAGCGGAAGTATTCCACTTCATTGGGTTGATTCAGCTCAAAAATCTCCGATTCGATGGTTTTTATTCTATTCATCTGTAGATGTAAAAATAGGCTTTTGGTCTTGTAGATAGACTAAAAAATTGAACCAAAATCAGATTTTTGGGTAGTTGTCTAATTTGTAGATCAATGCATTTTTTGACAAATAATCCATTGATTAACATGAAAAGCATTCTGAATCAATCGATTAAATTTTTTGTGGATTGGCATTTGATAAGCTAAAAGTCTACTGATTTTTTCTCCATAATTATGGGTGTAATGATCTATGACATCTAAACCTTCCTCCTCACATAAACTTTTTAAGCGGACTTTAGGGAAAATAAACGTATGTTCTAATCCATCGATTACATCAGGGATTCTAAAACGAAGGAAATTAACCCAGCGATGAATGGTGTAAAGCCAGCTTGAAATATCAGGAGTGCCAATCGCCACAATTCCTCCCGGTTTCAAGACCCGCTTCATCTCCTGTATATATGCCCTTGGGTCCAAGACATGCTCAATCACATGGGAAATATGAATAAAGTCAAAGAAGTTGTCTGGATACTCTGCCCCCTGAATATCTCCTTGAAAAGTTTTTACCGGAAAATGCTTCTGAACAAAATCCAGG
Organism: Algoriphagus boritolerans DSM 17298 = JCM 18970; assembly: GCF_900108085.1. Classification (GTDB taxonomy): domain Bacteria; phylum Bacteroidota; class Bacteroidia; order Cytophagales; family Cyclobacteriaceae; genus Algoriphagus; species Algoriphagus boritolerans. The sequence continues at coordinate 106,400 of NZ_FNVR01000006.1, read as the reverse complement.
GCACCAGAATCATATTCTGTGGCATACAATTCACAGCCTAATTGATGGGCATAGGCAAGACCAAGACCTAATCCACAACCCACATCCAAAAATTTCATTCCACCCTCGAGTTTTTTTAGGAATCTAGCTTCTTTAATTATCTCACCCTTATTGAGAGTGTCTATTCGCTCAAAATGTTCAAGAATCAAATTTTTATATCCAATACTTTCGTAATGATCTTTTTCGTAGTACTGACTATAATGAATTGCTAATTCATTCTGATCTGCCATAGGATTTGCAAATACCACTTCACAACTTTCACATTTTACTCCGGAGATATGGGGACCTTTTCTTTTTGTGTCAAGAGCAAACCCTGACAAATCTTTTGATTTGCAAAGAGGACAATAGGTGTGTAAAATCATAAGTTATTTTTTTTAAGCCTTGAATATTCATTAATGCTAAATCCAATCATCCACCAAGTAATCCATGAAACATAGGTATAGATTTCCACATTAGCGGTGAAAAGAGGTAACAGGAGGCCCACTTTCACTACAGCTCCTGTAAAAGCCACTCGTGCGATGGAGGTATTTTCGGTTGAATAGAAGACTTGAATTGAATTTCTGATTCCTGTAGCTAATGTCAAAATGTATAGGATCATCCCAATCCAGCCCAGTTGTACGCCATAAATCAGAAATTGATTTTCCCCCCCCACACGAAGTTCTTCGTCCACACTTCCAAAATTTCCGCTCATTGCCAGACCGATTCCCAAAGGATTGGCCACCATTGAATCGAGCGCCAAAAGCCATTCGACCACGTGGCCAATACTGGATGTGTTTTCAAATGTCAGCGTATCAATCACGAAAAAGTAAAAATCCTCAGAAGCAAATGCGAACACATAAATCCCAAATCCAACCAGCACCAGAAAACCAGCACCGATCAGTTTGTAAAGCTTGAACACCAGCGCCACAAAGAAGATCATGATGAAAAAGGCGCCAAAAGCAGCTCTGGAAGCTGAAAAAACCAAACTCCCCAGGGAAAAAGCCATGATCAACAAATAGGGCCAGCTGTATTCTTTTTTTGAAGTCAAAAAATAAATCAATCCGGCCGCAAATCCCATCAGCACCGAACTTGCCAGCTCCAGTGGATCTGAAAAGAAACTGGCCAGTCTTTTATTTGAATTTGTTGTTTCAAAAGTCCAAGTAAGATCGAAATTACCAGTTGGATCAATGTCATTTATGACTTGGTTGTACAAGGCATATCCTGTATACTGCTGAAGATGGGCTTGCAGGAGATAATTTTCGACCAGATTAACCGCAAAAGCACCAATCGCCACAGCAAAGATGATCTTGAAAATCCAGCCAATTTCGACTTCGTCAAACCGGGTATTTCTGCCCAAAAAATAGACGAAACCAGGGATCAACATACTTTTATAATACAATGCTTTATTGAGAAAAGAAGCTTGCCCTAAAGGAAGAAGCAGATACAAAAATCCAAGGCAAAGAAACCCTAGCATCATCCAATCTGTAGACTGAAGCCTAAATGGATATTCGAAGATTCGCTTTTGAAAAAAAATGAAAATAAGTACCGCTACAAGCACCACCACTTCTTTAAGTATCTGGAAAATCCCCAGGATTTCCGGAGAGCGGGTTGCAAGAAAAATGACACTAAGCGAAGTGATGTAAAATGGGAGGAAAGCCGACAGGAAAAAGATAAAATAACTCCATTTTCCTTTGAAAATCATCTCCTGAAGCGTCCAAAGAAAACCAGCGCCTACGCCCAATGCGATCACTAGGAAAAATATCAGGGCCATCTCGTTGCGGTTTTTAATTCTGCACTTAACCCATCACGCATTCCCTTAAAGACAGATTTCATTTTTTTGAACCTTCCCCGAATCAGGAAATATCCTGCCCAACCTAAAAACCGGAAGAAATGATAAACCATTCCAACAGGGATTCCTTGGCTCCGGAGCAGCAAAAATTGGTTTCTCACATTGTAATAGAACACTCTGGGACTTAAGGTGCCCTCTGAATGTGTCTTTTTGGAAGAGCCACTCGCTTCATGATAGATCAGCGCCTTTTCTGCCAATGCAATCTCAAAACCCGCCTTTCTGAATCTTAGAGACCATTCCACATCTTCAAAATAAGCGAAATACTGCTCATTGAGCAGTCCTGTTTTCAAAATTGCCTCCCGGGAAATCAACATACAACAGCCCGTTGCCCAGTCCAGGTCCGTTTTTTTACATCGATAATCGGCCACTGGTTCGTGATCTCCGAGGGTAATAGCTCTTCCTATCGACGGAACCCATTTGCCGCCTGCACTCCAGATTTTTTTTGGATCATTTAGGAAAAGAATTAGTGGTTGAACTACTCCTAAATTTGGATCTTGATGGAATTTTCGCATCATTTCCCCCAAGAAATCAGGTGCAACTACTGTATCATTATTGAGAAGCATGATGTGTGAAACGCCCTGTTCAAGCGCATATCTGATTCCTACGTTATTTCCTCCAGAAAACCCCAGATTCTCGGTATTCTCTATCAATTCGATCTCCGGAAATGACTTTTTTAGACGTTTGCCTTCCTGATTTTGAGAAGCATTATCTACTAAAATTATCTTGAAATCAGGGAAATCCACATTGCGAAGCGAGTTCAAACATTCCTGGGTAAAGTCAAGCCCGTTCCAATTGACCAAAATAATCGCGACGGATGGATCAGGAATAAAAGCCATAAAACAGGGTCCTGTTATGTCGATACAGCAGCACCAGACAAATTAAGAATACGACTATTTCGGTGGAAATGATGGCAAAGCATAATCCGATTGGCCCAAAATGCCCCGTTAATACCGGAGCCAAAATGACCATAAACGCGCACATCAACCAACTTGCTTTAAACAATAATTGTCTCAAATCTGCGGCCATCATCATAGTTACGTTTGCGACATTCAGACAAGCTAAAAACGGCACAATTGCCAGAATTTTCAAATACAAAACAGACTCTTCCAGTGCAGTCCTTGAGAGAACCTGAACTATAAAAGGAGCGGCAAAATGAACGCATGCTGAAATGAAGAACCCAACAACCAGTACTTTCTTATACACCCTTTTCATGAATTTGAAGAATGCAGGTAAATCCTCGGTGTAAAGTCTGCTGGCATTTGGAATAATTGCCTGAAAAATAAAAGGTGGAAATAGTCTCAAAACCATAATCACTCGCTCTGCCAGACTGTACATCCCAAGGGTCTCCGCATTGGCAAAGAAACTCAACACGATCAATCCTCCACTGATGGAGATATGGCTCGCCAGATTGCTGAAGAAAAGTAATGAATTGTCTTTCAGACTTTTCCAAATCGCCGAAAACTCAGGCTGGTAGAACGCTATTCCAAGAAAAGAATGGATATACCCCAAAAGCAAAAGATTGATTCCCAAACCAAAGAAACCCATCAGAAAATTCACCCATTTGCTCTCTTCTGGCGAATGGATAAACAGGACAATGCCCATCAGAAAAAGCAACTTGGAAAAGATATTGGCGATGGAGACCAGCTTCATTTTTTCCAAGCCCTGAAAAAACCAGAGCGGTAACGTAGCCTCGGAGAAAAGCAAAAGCACCGAAAAAACCAGAATCATCTGGTATTCTTCAAATAGATTGAATCCAAAAACACTCACTAAAATCAGCAAAGTAGCCAAAGAAGCGAGTAGAATTTTTCCCGAAAAGACATTGGAAACCACATGAGAAAGAGCCTCTTTGTCTCCCTGCAAGATGGCCACCTCTCTGGGAGCACTCAAATTATAGCCAAAGCCGACGAGAATATTGAGAAGAATAATGACCGATAAAGCCAGATTGACCAAGCCAAATTGATCCACACCGATACTCTGAATCAAAAGCGGCATGGAGATGATCGATATCAGCACATTGGAGGATTGGATTAACGCCAAAAAAATGAAATTCTGAAAGGATTTGTTTCGGATGTAATTTCCGAATGGAATGAGCAGGTTTAGTTTTTCAAACACGACAGCTTAGGGTTTAGCTTTCCTGCACATGCTTTTGATACAGCCTGCGAAAATAAAGTCCAAAAACCACCAATAACCCGGTGATCACCGCCCCGAGAACCATTCCTTTGACCAATCGTATTTCTGATCGCTTCAGTGGGAGTCTCGGCGAGTCAATGATCTGAATCAGCGGAGAATTGTTGCGATGATTCACTTTGGCGATCTCCAAATTTTTGACGATCTCTTGATACACCGCACTGGTTGCCTGGACGTCAATTTGTCTTTTCCTGCTTTCAACAGTGGCTGAACTTAGCAGCGGATTAGCATTTGGAACCCGATCGGTAGCGCTGGCATAGGCGCCGATACTTTGATCCAAAATGGTCCGAACACTATCGGCCTGAGTTTGGAGAATAGAAAGATTTTCCCCCGTTTTTTTGGTCTTGGTTTCGAGGTAGAAGGAATTCACCTTTTCCACCAGTTTCTCATTGAAAACTTTGGCAAACTGTTCGTCTTTGGAAGAAATGCTGACTTGGATGATGCTGAGTTTGCGATCCGGTTTCGCGACAGCCAATTGATTTTCACGGATGAGCTTGGCCACTTCTTTTACCACAGAATCCTGAGTTACCGAGAAATTTTCTCTGGGAATGGAAAAGTCAAGGGATTCAAAATCTACTTTTGAAGCCCACTTCCTGTCCAGTTCCTGAAACTCCACAAATCGGTCGATCAAGAGCTGATTTTCGCTGAATTCACTCAACAAGGTTTCACCCAGCATCCGGTCGGAGCGGTACAGTTCCATGATATTGTCCCCTTGGAAAAGGCCGCTTGTACTTCCCAGCGATCCTAGGTTGACCCCAACAAGGGAAGCCAATCCGGACATTTGGCCGATTCCGCCACTGTCGCCTTCTTCCAACACAAAGGACGTTTCGGCATGGAAAACAGGCTTTTTGAATTTGGAAACCAGTGCTCCCAAACCAATGCCAATGACCCCGGCAAGTAGGAGAATTTTCCATCGGGAAAGAAAATATGCAAACCACTCTCCGAGATTTTGAAAAACCTCCTTTAGCGTAAACTGGTTTTCAGAAAAATGCTTCGAACCTGTCATTTCCAGTTGATTTGAGATAAAACGAGGGCAAGAGTCGCTAAACCTGTGGTCACACCTACTACGTCTCCGAGACGTAAAGGTACTCTAGGTCCTTTGGTTGGCACAATTACCTCAGCTCCGGGTTCTATTGGAGGGAAATTTCGGATCCCGAAAAAGCCCTTGGTCCGCTTCACGGCACCATTGGCATAGACCACGTAGGTTTGTTTTTTGTTGGCTCGGCGTTCAAATCCACCGGCACCATTGATGTAGTGTTTGAGACCGCGTCCAGTTTCGTGACGGAGTGTAGTCGGGTAGACCACGTCTCCCCGCATTCGCACGGTTTGAAGGAGTTTAGGTACCGATAGAATATCCCCTTCTTCGAGGATCAGATCATCTTCTGATCCTGGATTTCCGATGATTTTTTGCAAATCGATAGCGACTGCTTCCGTTTCCTTGAGCTTCACTGCAAAGCCAGGGGTCCCGGCTGCGATCTGATCCAAGGATTCTTTTTTCGCGCTTGCAAGTGCTGTGTCGATGGGATTTGCATTTTCAGTGGGCAGATCTTTAAACAAACGTTGAAGCATTTCTTCCTGTGCCTCAGAATTGTTTGGATCCTCGATCAACTTCATTCTCAAAGCCTCCAGATTTCGTTGCCGGCGGATCTGCTCCGATTCGGTGTTGAAAAATTCCGTCCGACGGATCAAGGTTGCCCCTTTTGAGTAAGCAAACTGATTGAGTCCGCCGGCCCGTTTCACCAAATCGGAAATTCGCTCCAGGCTATTTTCGATTGCAAAAATCCCTGGGGAATTCACCTGACCTTCTACTGCCACCAGACGTTGCATCGTAAAATTGGCTCGCTTTCGGATGATTACTTGATCAAAAGGGAGCAAGCTTGGTGAATCCGAGGTGATGGAAAGATCCGGATTGACACGTGCCGGAATGATGTCGGCCAGTGTTCCAAGATCAGAATCTTCCAGTCTCCTGGCGATTTCGATGTCCTGCGCATTGGCGGATTCCTGAAGTCCTCCTGCCAAAATAATCAGTTCCTCGATCTTCATGGATTCAGAGTAGGGATAAGTCCCGGGTCTCTTTACTTCTCCCAAAATCTGCACATAGCGTTCATTTTGGACATCATAAATGCTGGAAATCCGGATCACGTCCTCGCGCTGCAATACCACGTCAGGCGCAGAACCTGCCAAAACATTCCTTAAGTTGACCTCAATCATTTCTGTGCTGAGATCAGATTTGGTTCGGAGTATGCTGGCACGCTCCAGGTAGGCATCGCCCCTGAGTCCTTCTGCATTTTTTACCAATTGAGACAAGGTCAATCCTTCGGAAAGCGCAAATGTACCCTCCCGATAGACGGCTCCTCTGATCTGAACCCGATTGCTAAAACGATCCAGAATTCTGCTCACCGTGATTTCATCTCCTCCTTTTAGGATAAAAAGATTGAATTGATTTTGATAGACATCAGATACGGAGCGTTGATTTCCCGTAATTCTCGAGATAGCCACGCGATCTTTAAATGCCAAATCCGTGAACCCTCCGGAATAGCTTAACAGATCCTCAAATGTGTCTTCCGGACTGATTTCAAAGGTCATCGGACGTTTTACTTCGCCCTTGATTTTGATTCTGGAGAGGAAAGGAGAAACCAAAATCACATCCTGATCCTGAAGCTGCAAATCCAAATCAGCTGTTCCATTGATCAGCAGATCATAGACATCGATTTCAGCGATTGGAAGGTTGTTACGGATCACTTTGATTGCTCGCATGGTACCGTTTTCATTTGGGCCACCGGCAGAATAGAGTGCATTGAAAACTGTAGAAAATGCACTGAGCGTAAATGTGCCAGGCAGTCGAACTTCACCTAAAATGTGGACCTTGATCGTTCGGACATTTCCCAAAGTTACCTGAAGGAAGGTTGTTGGATTGGTCCCTGAGAGTCCCGGGTAATATCTGGAAACTCTGCTTTTGATGATTCCTGTCGCTTCGGTGATGGTCTTTCCGGATACCGAAATGGGTCCGATATTGTCCAAAATCACGAATCCGTCAGGATTTACCGTGGCCTCGTAGTATTGTTCGGATTGACCGTAGATATCCACAAATACTACGTCTCCCGGACCCAAGATGTAGCTTTGGGGTGTAGCTTGATTTAGGCTTGGTTCGAAACTTAGCCGACGGTTTTTTTGATAAAAAAGGGATGTTCCGAAGATTTCTTCGCTTGATGTCGGTTCTTGAATTTCCGCTTGCGGTTGGTAGATTCCCTGTGTGATCTCATTGAGGTCCATTTGCTGTCGGGGTTCTCTGCGGGAGACATTTGTGCTCCGGGTTTTGGAGCTGCCCAGATCAAGGTCACCGATTCGGTTTCGCAATTTTTCCACCTCAGATGATGGCATCCCTCTGAGTTGGGCCATTTGTAGAAAATCATCTACAGAAAGTCCTGCCTCATTGGCCCGATTGACTAATTCTTCCACCTGATCATCGCTCAGTTCATCGACTTTGATGGTAGTCAGGTCAGTATTTTGCTGTGCAAAAGCTGACGGAATTGAACCTATCAGCAGCGTGATTAAGGCAAAAAAATACCAGATTCGTATGTTTGAAATCATGAGCTAAAAGACTATTCCGTGTGGATATCGGGCAATTACGGTTATCAAAAATCCATCAATTTCTTAATTCTACCAAATATAGGTCCAAAAAGTCCCTTTTCGATCAGATCCTAAATCAAGGAATTGAACAATAATTTGGATATTTGAAAATTTAAAATTGAGAATCCGGATCTAGTTGACCACATTGAACGAGTGGGAAAAATTCTATTTGAAAGAAAATAGCCGAAAATAACTCTGTAGTGCTTTTGTCCTACTCCGTACAATTCCTGCAAATCTCAATCTGAGTTCGGTCGGCTAGCAGCTGTTTTCTGAAGTTAAAATAAGGCATGGCATTCCATATTGTGCTTAGAGTCTGATTTTTTAGCTCACCCATTACATGGTTGGCGTCTTTGTCAAAACAGCAGGGGACGACCTTCCCGTCCCAAGTTACGACAGCCCCTTCCCACATTCGCCAGCACTTGTTTTCCAGTTGCTTTTTCAGCTTCCATTTCCCATTTCCCAAGGGAAGGTATCGGGAATAACCCAAGTCTTTTGGGATTAGATCAGACCCGTTTTCGAAGTCATAAATTTGGGTGGTTTTGAGCTGCAGCTCATCTACTTCCATAGCTTTAGCCCAAGATTTCAAGGCGGGAAGCTGATGCTCATTTTGTCCGGTTACCAAAAATTGCAGCACAATTCTCGGGAAGTGTTGTCCTGCTTTTTTGCGCTTCGAAATCAACCGCCCCAGTCCTTCCTGAACTTTACTTAGATTTCCTCCTACCCGATATTGCTCATAGACTTCCTGAGTGATTCCATCCATAGATACAATTAGCTGTTTCAATCCACTTTTCAGAATTCCGGCAACCTGTTTTTCATTAAGGTAATGTGCATTGGTGGAGGTGGAGGTAAAAATCCCCTTTGAATCAGCGTAGCGCACCATTTCCAGAAATCGAGGATTCAAAAACGGTTCGCCCTGAAAGTACAGATGAAGCCATGAAAGGTGGCCTTTAACCTGATCAATGACCTGCTCAAAAAGTTTTTCCTGCAACATCCCGGTGGATCTTGAAAACGAGCGCAACCCGGAAGGACACTCCGGACAGCGTAAATTACAACTTGTGGTAGGTTCGATGCTGAGCGCGGTAGGTTTGCCCCACATGATGGGTTTTTGAATTACCTGGCTAAGATGAAATGAACTTCGGAGCAGTAGGTAATTCATGACTTTTTGAAAAGTCAGGTATCGAAAAAATGCCAGTCCGGTAATCCACGTGTTTTTCACCTGGGAAAGTACGGTATTACGATCTGAAGAAGCAACCCGCAAAACGCCAAGGGATCCTGGGTTACCTTTCAAGGGAATTGGATCGGATTCCTTATTTTTGGAGCCGAAACCAAAATTCCATGCAGCTAAAGCAAATTATCTATCTACTTCCGATCTTGTTTCTTGTGGTTGCCTGCGGCAAAAAAAACGAAACCTGTGAACTTGATCCCAAGATTTTGGATCAGGACTTGGATGTGACTGTTACCCGACTGGAGGATGCTTTTTTTGGTGCCCAATCAACCCAGGATTACCTCTTTTTATTGGATAAGTATCCCGATTTTGCAGAATTATACCTCCAGCAAAGTCTGTATTTCTCTCCCGATTCACTGGCTGCAAATCTTTTGGAAGTCCATCAGGATTCTGCACTCCGAGTGCTGTATGATTCTGTCAAAGTCGAATTTGCTGACATTTCCGACCTTGAAAACGAGCTGGAGACAGCCTTCAAAGCCATCAAATATTATTTTCCTGATTTTAAAGCGCCTAAAGTTTACACCTTTGTTTCGGGGTTCAACTCGGATTTGATCGTGAGCGAAGATATGATCGTCATTGGTCTGGATTATTTTCTTCCGGCTGATCATACTTTTCAGCCTGATATTGCCCGATACATGGCTGTAAGGTATGAAAAGGAATATCTCGTGCCGATGATCGTCCTTGCTATTTCATCCAAATACAACATTACCGATCCTGCACAAAACACCTTGCTTTCGGAAATGATCTTTTATGGCAAAGCTTATCATTTTGTCAAAGCGATCCTACCCTGTACCTCTGATCAATACATCATTGGTTACACACCCGAGGAGATTGCCGAGTGCTTTGACAACGAGGAGTACATTTGGGCGCATTTTGTGGAAAATGAATTGCTCTACGAAACCAATCCCTTCGAAATCCGAAAATACATCGGAGAGGCACCATTCACGGATGCCATATCCACCAATGCTCCCGGAAGGTTGGGCCGATGGCTGGGATGGAATATTGTGGATGATTACCGGTTCAATCAGGATTTGGACTTGGCCGCATTGATGATGGAATTTGATGTGGAGAAGATTTTCAGGCAGTCCGGATATCGACCGCGTCGGCCTGAGTAGCTTTTGGACGGGGCTGGATGACTTCCAAAAGTCTGCGCACAGCAAGCTCTTTTGAAAAATAAGCTTCAGCTAATTTTCTGGAATTCCTGCCCATTCGCGCTACTTCGACGGGATTTTCCGCCAGGGTTTCCAGCTTCGCAAAAGTGGCCACCATCTTTCCCGGAAGACAGGAAATCCCAAGTTCATGGGTTTTTATCAAGTCATAGACCCAGCCTTTGTGATTGACCAGAATGGCTTTTCCAGCAGCTAAAGCATCAAAAAACTTATTGGGGCTGTTGGTTTTCAAGACTGGCAAATGCGCAAATGATATCCAGGCAAAATCTGCGAGACTCAGCACTTCATTTACATCCTCCTTTGAACCGAAAGGGATAAAGTGGACAGTCGACAGTTTTTTTGTCTGAGCGATTTTCTTTAAATCTTCTTCGTGACTTCCTGTTCCCATGATCAGGAAATTCCATTTTTTATCGTGGTTTTGAGCCATTTCTGCCAAATCCAACAGTTCCTCCACCGCATTGACTTGGCCAAGGGCACCCGTGTAGGCGATGGTCAGACCATCAGACAGGCTGAGCTGTCTGAGTAGTTTTTGATTTTTCTCTTTTGGGAAAAACACCTCCAGATTCGAAAAATTCGGGATCAATGCTACATCACGATTTGGACTGACTTTCTGCAAATGCGCGATTATCCCAGGGGAAAGGGCAACCAAACTCAGTGCCTGATCATAGATGCGCTTCTCCAGCCTGTAAAGAAATGATTTTGCGACAGGATTTCGAATGGCCCCCACCTGTATGGGTGCTTCCGGCCAGAGGTCGCGCACTTCAAAAATATAGGGTAAAGCCAACTGTTTTTTTGCCCATAGACCGATCAAACCTGTGGTCAGCGGAGTCGAGGTAATGTACAGTAGATCCGGTCTTGGTAGCTTTTTGATCAGCCTTCTGGCCTTCAACACAAACTTCCAAAATGCCCGGATTCGCTTCAGAAAGCCATATTTCTGGTCATATTTCACCGGCAAATAATGCACTCGAATACCATCAATCCAGCGCTGATCGTAATCAGGGAAATTGTGCGCCGTAATCATTTCCACATCGATTCCTGCATTTACCAGACCCTTGGCGAGGTGATAAGACCGCACCGCCCCTCCTTGGTCTGGGGTGCGGAAATACTGATGGATGTAGATGACCTTCATAGCTGTCGCAATTTCGCCCATTCTGCCAAAAGAAACAGATTATAAAGGGTAAGGAATTGTGTTTTGGCACCTGTCTCCGGATTTTGAAGGAGCTGTCTTACGGGATTGGAGAAGTGATCACCGTGAGTAAGGTCAAAGGTCTTGACTGTTGCGAAAATCTTTTTTGAGAATTCTCCTTTTTCCCTAAGCCATTCTTTGAGGGGCAAACCAAATCCGAATTTTTTACGATCTGCTACCCAAGACAGTTGATTTTCACGAAGTAAATTCTTGATCCAGGGTTTGCCCGTAAAAAGTTTGGGTTCTTCCACTTTTTGCCAAAGCGCCAAAAGTGTCGTATCGAGATAGGGCGCTCGACCTTCGATACCATGCGCCATCAAGGCATTGTCATGGATTTTTAAGACGTCCTGTACCAGATAGACCTGTCGGTCAAAGTCCAGCATACGCTTGTATTCCGAGAGTTTGGAATTGAATATTCGCTCGTAGTCCCCGGTGAGTTCCGAAGGAGGATTTTGCAGTGCAGAAAAATTCAGAAAAGTATGATTGGGATCAGGCCGGATTCCTGACATGAACTTTTTCCATTCCCTACCAAAAGGAAACATCTCCAGAAATCCTGCCCATTTGCTCCAAAATTCATGTTGATCCCAAAATCTGGAAAAAGCCTGATGCCTTTGATACCCGCCCCAAAGTTCATCTGCTCCTGCGCCTGAGATCAGGACTTTGACTTCCGATTTGGCCTTCTTGCCAATCAACCAGGTCAAAAAACCTGCTGAATCGCCTATTGGAAGATCTACCGATCTAATGTATTCATCCCAGTTTTCCAGGAAGATTTTTTGATCCACATCGATCAGCTGATGTTTGGTTGGAATCTGTTTGGAAAATCGAATGGCCTGATCCCCGTCCGAGTACGTTGTACGGTATTTTTTTTCGTGCTGAATCGTGTAGGAAGGAAGTTGGATTCCGGTTTTTTTGTACCAAAGTGAATACAACAGACTGCTATCTGCCCCGCCACTGAGCAGCATTCCTACAGGTACATCTGCATGAAATTGATTGAGAACTGCCTTTTCCAGACGTTCGGAAAAGTCTGCCTGAGAGGGGACTGAATTTTTTTCTTTTGACACCTTGAGCGTATCCCACCTGAAGGTGTCATGACGGAATATGGTGCTGTAGCGCCCGGGTTTCCAAGCGCTGATTCCCCGATGAAAAGTCTTTCCCGGAGCGGGAGCTCTGAAATAGAAGTAGTGTTCCACCTGATCCCAGTCCGGGGCATAGTTTTGGAAGGTTGTGATGCCTCTGAGTTCTGAAGAAATCACCAGATTATCCGGACTTTGGGCGTAATAGAGTGGTTTTTCGCCGTTCCGATCCCGGGCGACCAAGACAGATTTGCTGATCAGATCGATGTATATCAATGCAAACATGCCATTAAGCTTTTCCAGTCCTTTAGCACCAAAAACGCGAAGGTAATGAAGTAAGACTTCTGTGTCAGATTGGGTAATAAATTCGATTCCCATTTTCATCAACAGGCTTTTCAACTCCAGGAAATTGTAAATCTCCCCATTCAAAATCAACAGACTGTTCCCGTCCGGAGCCCAAAAAGGCTGGTCAGCATCTGATCCTGGGTGCAGAATTTTTAGGCGATTTACTCCGATCCAGAGTCCATTCCAGGGTGAATAAATGGCCGACTGATCCGGCCCTCTGTGATGTGTGGCATCCACCAATGCCTGTATTGACTTTTTGCTTGCCTTTTTTCCCCAGATCAAATGGATCCCACACATCAGGAGCTCACTCCCTCCTTCAAAGTCTTCCCTTGATTTTTTTCAAAATATTTACAAAAATGAGTCAGCGTACATTCCTCGCATTTGGGTCGGCGAGCGAGGCAAACGTACCTCCCGTGGAGAATCAGCCAATGATGTGCGATGTGGATGTGCTGTTTTGGAATATGCTTGACGAGTTGCTTTTCCACCTCCAGGGGTGTTTTGGCAGTCAGAGGAACAAGCCCAAGACGTCGTGAAACCCGAAACACATGGGTATCAACAGCCATATTGGGCTGATTCCAGACCACAGAAGTGATGACATTGGCGGTTTTTCGGCCCACGCCCGGCAGCTTGGTAAGTTCCTCGACGGTTGAAGGTACTTCTCCTCCAAATTCTTCCATCAGCATCTTTCCCAGTCCGATCAGGTGTTTGGTTTTGTTATTTGGATAGGAGATAGAACGGATATAAGGAAAAAGCTCATCAAAGTGTGTGGCAGCCAAGTGTGCAGCAGTAGGAAAATGTTTAAATAGTTCTTGTGTGACGATGTTCACCCGCTTGTCAGTGCATTGGGCAGAAAGAACCACAGCGACCAACAGCTGAAAGGGGTTTTCATACTGTAATTCGGTCTCTGCGACTGGCATGTTCGTAGAAAAATGGGTAATAAAAGCTTCGTATCGCTGTTTTTTGAGCATGTATAAATTCTAGTTGTAAAGGAACGTTAAGATAGGTATAATTAGATTATTGGAAGATTTGAAAATTGAAAAATTAGTCGCGTCATGTTTTTATTTAGGTCTATTTTGAGTTTAAGTTTATTCTCAATCATTTCAACGATGCAAATGTCTTTTTGTCAAACGCGTCCTCGTGAATTAGGGATCTCATTTGGTATCCTTCCCACTGGTCCGCTCAATTCCATCACTGATGTAGCAGGAGTGAAAGTAGGCCATTTTACCAAAATAGAAGGAGAAAGCATCCGAACCGGGGTTACCGCAATTTTGCCACACGGTGAAAATCTATTTCAGGAAAAAGTGCCTGCCGCAATTTTTGTCGGCAATGGATTCGGAAAACTGGCCGGAGTCACCCAAGTTCAGGAGCTGGGCACGCTTGAAAGTCCAATTATCCTCACCAATACACTAAGTGTAGCGGCTGGAATTGAAGGTGTTGTCAAGTATTCGTTGGCGCAGTCTGGAAACGAAAATGTCCAATCTGTCAACGCGGTAGTTGGTGAGACTAACGATGGTTACCTCAATGATATCCGAGGCATGCATATCTCTTCAAATGAGGTGATTGAGGCAATTCAAAATGCCAAAACCGGATCAGTGGAAGAGGGAAATGTCGGAGCTGGCACAGGAACGGTTTGCTTTGGCTGGAAAGGTGGAATCGGAACTGCGTCACGAAAATTACCTGTAAGCCTCGGTGCGTACACGGTAGGCGTATTGGTTCAAACCAATTTTGGAGGGAATCTCCAGATTGCAGGGGTACCTGTAGGTGAAAAATTGGGAAAATATCCCTTCAAAGACGCGCTGGAGAAGTCCGATGGGAGTTGTATGATTGTGGTGGCTACAGATGCTCCCGTTTTGGAGCGGAATCTGGAGCGAATGGCACAGCGAGCCATAATGGGTTTGGCCAAGACGGGGGGAATCGCATCCAACGGTTCGGGGGATTATGTGATTGCATTTTCCACTGCGAAGGGTTTGAGAATTCCTCACGCTATACCTGCTTTATCACTTCAAAAGGCAGCGTTTCTGGGGAATGACGACATGACTTCACTTTTCCTTGCAGTCATCGAAGCAACTGAAGAAGCGATTATCAATTCACTTTTTGCGGCCGAGACGATGACCGGTAAGGAAGGAAGAACTGTGGAGGAATTGCCCAAGGGGAAAGTTTTGGAATGGGTGAAAAAAGAAAATCACTAACATTCACATCCTGATTCGCCACTCTTTAGGGAAATAGTTGTTCACTCTATTTCCGAGATTTTTGACCCAGCCGAGTGGTAGGTTTTGGTAGGTCAGCAGTACCCAACCTATAGGCAAATCGGAAATTTCCTGATCGTTTTTTCGAAAAAAATCCACCGCTTGATCTAAGTTGAGCTCATGAGTAGCGAAGCCATTTTTTGGCAAATTGGACAAGGCCCATTCGTGGGAAGGAATCCAGTCGTTTTTCTGTTTTTTTCCCAGTTCAACTCCAAAATAGCGCAAACTCAAATGCACCGCTATCCGCTCAAAATGCCGGAAGAATTTTTGATCGATCCTAAAAACAGAGTCGTTGAGACTATAGTATTTTCCTTTCCCGTCAAAGCCTAATTCTGTATCAAAGCCGTATTCTTCCCGCTCATTGATTGATTTTAGGACTGGATGTTTGAAGTCCTTGATTTTACCGGGTTCCTGAGTCGAGGCAGAATCAGGACGTTTCAGTACTGTAATAAATAAGCCTTCTCCCTCGACTTTGTGAGGGAAAAACCGATAGCCAAAGAATGTCCCATCGGGAGTTTCCACTTGGGATTCTACGATATTCCAACTTGGATCGAGCGGAACTTGAATGGGGTCAAAAGCGAACTCCTCCGTGAGAAATTTGATCATTTCCTCATTTTCCTGCCCATTAAACGTGCAGGTGGAATAGATCAGGTATCCACCACCTTTGACCAAAGCTCCGGCCTTGTCCATGATTCGTTTTTGTCGGGATGAGCACAGCATAACGTGATCTGGTGACCATTCCTCCCGGGCTTGAGGATCTTTTCGAAACATACCTTCCCCAGAGCAAGGGGCGTCCACCAAGACCAAATCAAAAAATCCTTCCAAAGGCTCAAAATGATCAGGGTCGTTATTGGTCACGATGATATTTCCCAAACCCCATTTTATTGCATTTTCTTTTAAAATCTGAGCGCGGGATTGGATGACTTCATTGGCGACTAGCGTGCCTTCATCTCCCAGAAAAGTAGAAAGTAAGGTGCTTTTTCCTCCGGGAGCAGCTGCCAAGTCCAGGTAAATTCCTTTGGGTATTTTCAAACTTTTCAGCACATGCTCGATAAACATGGAGGAGGCTTCCTGCACATAATAGGCTCCTGCCTGAAATGCCGGATCAAGGGTAAAACTTGGTCGCTCTTCTAGAAAAAATCCGTGTTCCGACCATGGAATGGGAGTCCTAGGCCAATTTGGAGAAAATGGTTTTGCCGGATTGAGCCGGATGGAAGTACGAGGAGCTTGATTTACTGCGGCTTTGAAATCTTCAAATTCTTGCTTTCCCAAAAGGGTCCGCATTTGGGATTCAAAGTCTTTGGGCAGTTGGATTTCGGACATGAAGCAAAGATAGGTTTTTCGGTCAACGGTCAACAGTCAACGGCGGTGGACTGTCGTCTGTGGACTGTTGACCTTTTTTCATATCTTCAAATAAAAACAATGGAACTTCTCACCAACCTCGTCATCGGCTTGATAGCCGCACTTCATCTGTATTTTTTATGGTTTGAGATGTTTGCCTGGGAGACGACAGGGCGAAAAATCTTTCGTCAAATGCCGGCAGAAATGTTCCCCAAGACAAAGGCTTTGGCTGCAAATCAGGGATTGTATAATGGGTTTTTGGTGGCAGGCTTGGTTTGGTCCTTAGTGATTTCAGAGCTGGTTTGGGCGGATAAAGTAGCCTTGTTTTTTCTGACCTGTGTGCTGATCGCAGGGATATTTGGAGGAATTACGGCAAGTAAAAAGATCTTTTATTTGCAGGGCCTGCCTGCGTTGGTGGGGATTGTGTTGATTTTAATTTGATCCTATTTACCGCAGGTGCCGCATCCAATTCGAAGGTTTTTTTTCCACAGACAGAGAAATGGGTATTTAGGATATTAAAAGTGCCAACGGTACGTCCTGTATTAGCCAAGTATGCAATGCAGGGTTTATATAAATGATCCAGTGTCGAGTGCTGAAAGCACGAACTTTTTTTAACCGTAAGTGCCGATGAATAGCCATTTCATACTATCTGGATTCCAGTTTGCTTAACTTTTGTGATTAAAGGTGAGTTTTCTGAACTCTCATAATTTTTAGTTCCAATCATTATAGGCTCGATTCTAGAATTTACTTTACTGGTTAGACACCATACCCTTCCTACCAATTTATCATTGGATTCTTCAAACCCATCAGAAATCAATAAAACATCAATATCGCTATCCTCTGAGGCAGAGTTATCGCTATAACTTCCATATAAGAAAGCTTTTCTGACTGAAATGCCTTCAGCTCGAAGGATTTCAATGTATTTTTTTAATAGTTGGATAACCTCTCCTTGAGCCATAATAATTGCTTTTTTGTTTCTATCAAATAATCTTGTACATCACGAAGTTCTGGAATAAACGGTTGATATCCAGGATATCTTCCTTCCAATTGATATTTCATCAGCACTCCGAAAAACTCTAAAGTATCATCGCTAAGTACAAGGTTAGATTTTTCAGAAAGATAGATCAAGTTATGAGTTTTGGGGGCTATTTCACCCGTGACTTTGACCACATGCGCTTTAATCGCTTTTTAGATAACCAAATGACAAAAGAATAATCCATGGAGAAATCTGCGTTTTTCAATCAGAATTTCGGCAACTTCCAGATCCGCTTCCGCTCCAGTAATCCAATATTCCGCTTGTTTTTCAATGTTTATTCCCATTTGTATCGACTTTGTAAACTTTCAGTGCAAATAATCCCTTTTCCGACCAAAAAATCTTCATAGAATCCTGCCTGCTTTGATTCGGTTTTTGAGTTCTTCTTGAGAAATAAATCGACCTGCCTTGATATCATCCTCTGCCTCTGCCACCCGGTTTTCAAATTCTTCCATGGACATTGGAAAAAGTGTCTTTTGATAGGTATCAAGAACTGTTTTCTTTCGAATAGACTCTAATTGATCCAAAATCTCTTCGTCCTGAAGATTGGATAGCCAAGAAATCAAATCAATTTTCTTCTCTGCAATGGTCATAGTTACTTCTTTTGAAAATTCAATTTAACAAAAAAAGAGGCTTGCGCCCCTTTCTTACTTATCCTCTTCATCTTCGAAGTCATCGTCTTCATTCATATCAAACATTGAACTGAACAGGTCCTTGAATTGAAGTCCGGTGTCCAAAAGCTTTTTGCTCAGCTGGGAATATTCGGCCAAGCCATGAAGGGCAAACTCCATAAAGAATTCCTTCTCTTTTTCAGGCAAGTTTTTCACCAACTGGGTGACCACGTCTTCCAACCCCGGCACGGTGTGCAGCAGGCTTTTGTATTCCTTGTCCGGTTGGGAAGCTAAGATGTCCAGTACATTTCCTTCGCCAAACCAAGCCAGTGGAAGTACATAAGGATTGCCGGTTTTTTCCTTTTTCTTTTGCTCCGGAGATGGGAAATAGTTCACAAACTGGGTTCGGATGGCTTTTCCGATCAGGTTATATGCAACCAATCCTGCACCCTCTTGCTCCCCTTCATAGACTAATTCTACTTTTCCGGTAATGGCAGGAATTACTCCAATCAAATCAGCGATGCGCACTATGGTGTTTGATTCTCCATTCAGGTAGAGGCGTCTTTCGGCTGCGGAAATCAGATTTTCATAGGCCGAAATGGTCAATCGAGCAGAAACCCCACTTTTCTCATCCACCAATTCTGAACTTCGCGCTTCGATCGCTATCTGCTCGATGAGATCCTTCATCAATTCGGGCACATAGATATTTTCTACGGGCTTTCCCTTCAGATTGGCTTCCTGTGCAGTGATGCGACGACCGATCTCGATGGACTTTGGATAATGCGTGATGATCTGACTTTCGATTCGGTCTTTCAGCGGAGTTACAATGCTACCTCGGTTAGTGTAATCTTCCGGGTTGGCGGTGAAGACAAACTGAATGTCTAGCGGCAAACGGAGCTTAAATCCTCTGATCTGAATATCCCCTTCCTGCAAAATATTAAACAATGCCACCTGAATTCTCGCCTGCAAGTCTGGCAATTCATTGATCACAAAAATGGAACGGTGAGATCGGGGTACAAGCCCGTAATGGATCACCCGCTCGTCGTTGTAGCTGAGTTTCATCGTCGCGGCCTTGATCGGGTCTACATCACCGATCAGATCGGCGACTGAAACGTCCGGAGTCGCTAACTTCTCGGTGTAGCGGTCTTCCCGATGCCACCAGATGATGGGTGTATCGTCACCTTTTTCTTCGATCAGATCTTTAGCAAAAGTCGAAAGCGGCTGCAAGGGGTCATCATTTAGTTCCGAGCCGAAAACGACAGGAACATATTCGTCCAACAGGTGCGTCATCATTCGGGCAATTCGCGTTTTTGCCTGACCACGGAGACCGAGCAAATTGATGTTGTGCCGGGAAAGGATTGCCCGCTCGATATCAGGAATGACGGTGTCTTCGTAGCCCCAAATGCCCTCAAAGACATTTTCCTTTCGCTTGATCTTCAGGATCAGGTTGTCGCGAAGTTCTTCTTTGATGGATTTGGAAGTGTAGCCGGAAGCTTTGAGCTGTCCGAGGGTTTTGATTTGCAAGAGTTGGTGACCGGTGAGTTTTTGGTAGTCCATGCTTAGAAGCGTTTGGTTCGGTTTCGTCTGTAATCTTCAAAAATTAAATCTCCGAGCCCTTTGAGACTGGAGTAGTAGGCATTTCCATTGTTGACTTTGGTGAATTCTTTCACAAATTCCTTCAAATAAGGATCTGAAGCGATCATGAAAGTCGTCACGGGGATTTTCAGCTTTCGGCATTGCGCAGCTAGTTTCAGCGTTTCTGCCAGGATTTTACTGTCAATTCCAAAGGCGTTTTTGTAGTATTTGATCCCCACTTTCAGACAAGTCGGCTTACCGTCTGTGATCATGAAAATCTGCTTGTTTGGATTTTTTCGCCGGCGAAGTAAATCCATGGCGAGCTCCAAACCGGCGACGGTATTGGTGTGATAAGGACCCACTTGCAGGTAGGGTAAGTCCTTGATTTCGATTTGCCAGGCGTCATTTCCAAAGACGATGATGTCCAGCGTGTCTTTTGGGTAGCGTGTTTTTATAAGTTCGGCGAGCGCCATGGCTACCTTTTTGGCAGGAGTGATCCGGTCTTCACCATATAGAATCATGGAGTGTGAAATATCGATCATCAGTACCGTGGAAGTCTGGGACCGGACTTCATTTTCCATGACTTCCAGGTCATCCTCGGTGAGGAGGTAATCGCCGGAAAATCCATGATTAGCCTGCGCATTGCGAAGGGAATCTGTCAAGGCAATCTGATCGAGGTTATCTCCGAATTCAAAAGCTCTTCGGTCTGTGCCCCGTTCATCTCCCGTGCCGGAATGGGTGGTTTTATGTTGACCGGATTTTCCACGCTTGAGTTTACCGAAAATCTCTTCCAGGGCATTTTTCCGGATATTCTGTTCCGCTTTTCCGGTAATCTTGAATTCACCTTTTTGATTTTCCTCGGTGAGGTAGCCTTTGGATTTGAGGTCGTCTATGAAATCACCAATTCCGTAGTTGGGATTGGTCATATTGTAGCGCTTATCCAGATTGGTGAGCCAACTCAAAGCTTCTCCCACATCTCCTCCGGTCATGGTGACAAGCTGCAGGAAGATGTTCAGCAGATTCTCAAAGGTGTTTTTCTCCGGGTCATTTGGGGGAATATATTGGGTAAAGCGGAAGCCTTTCATTTTGAATATTTTTAGATTCGAGGAGCAAGAAACGAGATTTAAGAATCAAGTAGCGGGTATCTAGTATCAAGATGGTGATCAAGGTAAAGTTTTGAGTTTAACAAAGGGAAGGGCTGGGGAGTTTAATAAGCATCCTAAATTCCTCAAAAAAATGAAGAACTATTTCAGTGCTGTGGGAATCGTGACCGGAGTATTAATCCTGTTTGTGACCTTGATCCAGTTTAATGTGGCCTATTCGTTGATTTGGGCAATTTTCTTAGCTGGACCGTTTTTGGTTTTGTGGATGGTATGGTCGGTGTTGGCTGCTCCGGTGGAGATTAAGGAAACTTTTGAGGAACAGTGGTATCAGGATCGGGAGGATTTGAGGAAATAGCAGAATTAATCAACTCGCAAAAAATTCGTTTGGAGTAAGGATTGGGATTTTTCCAAGGGCAGTATTAAAGTCTTTTTTATCTCGGGTGATTAAAAAATCCATGTCATTGTCAACCGCTGTGAAATATTGAAGGCCATCCTCTTTGTCTTTAAAATCTGAGTTCAATGAATCCATTAAGGCTTTTTTTCCACCTGATAGTATATGACAGAATTCAATGAATTGGATCAATTTTTCCTCTGCATTAACCAGCTTTAATCGGTCAAAAGACATGTAAATTATAGTTCCTATTGAAACTTCGGAAATATACAGACGGGCATCGCCATTTTTCGCTAGCACTAAAAAAGGCAGTGCTTCCTGAACGAAAGGTTCCCGATTTGCAATCAAATCGAGCGCAACATTGGTGTCTAAAAAAATCCTAAACATATTTTTTACCTCGATGCTCTCGGATTAATTCTTTGTCTGACTTTTCCAATGCTTTGATTGGAGCCTCGTTTTTTAGTCTTTCCAGAAATCTTGCGGCAGCAAGTTGTTCCGGGGTTTTTTCCAATTCCGGGTCTTCTTTTTCAAAAATATTCTCAATCATCTTGGAAAGAGAAATTCCCTGACTTGACGCTTTCCTCTTAGCCTTTTCTACAATTTCTTTTTTTATAGTCAGTGTTAGTTTCGTCTTCATATGATTTAAGTTTGTTTTTAAAGGCCATTTGTAATGCCCACTTTAATCATGTCTCTGTCCGAAAGCTTGGGACTTGGATATTTCATAATTACACGTGTTTGATTTAAATATAAGTGTCTTTTCCTTAATGTTCTCAATTTCTTCTTTAAAATGATTTAAAGTACTTTTCGAATTCCTATGACCCCCGCCGATAAACACGCCCAACTCATCAAATCCATCGCAAAGCGATTGGGTTTTGACTTTTGTGGGATTGCTAAGGCGGAGTTTTTGGAGTCTGAAGCTCCGCGACTGGAGGAATGGCTCAACCGAAACTATCAGGGTAAAATGGGGTACTTGGCCAATCACTTTGACAAGCGACTTGATCCAACCAAACTGGTCGAAGGTGCAAAAACCGTTGTTTCACTCATTTATAATTACTACCCCGAAAAGCAACTTCCACATCAATCTGAGGACATCAAACTCGCCAAATACGCCTATGGAGCCGATTATCATGACGTGATTCGGACTAAGCTCACCGAGTTTTTGGAAGTGCTCAGGGAAGAAATTGGGGAAATCAACGGTCGTTCTTTTGTGGATTCGGCACCGGTCATGGAGCGGCAATGGGCCCAGAAAGCTGGCTTGGGTTGGATCGGGAAAAATAGCCTGCTGCTCAATAGGGAGATGGGAAGCTTTTTCTTTTTGGCAGAGTTAATCATCGACTTGGAAGTCACACCGGATTTGCCTTTGGCCAAAGACTACTGCGGAACCTGCACCGCATGCATCGATGCATGTCCGACCGATGCGATTGTTCAGGCAGGTGTAGTGGATGCGTCGCGATGTATTTCCTATTTGACCATTGAGCTTAAAGAAGCGATTCCCGATGAGTTTGCCGGAAAGATGGAAAATTGGGCCTTTGGCTGCGACATTTGTCAGGATGTGTGTCCCTGGAACCGATTTTCCAAACCAAATCGGGAACCTGCTTTTCAGCCTAAGGATGAATTGGCGGGCTTTTCCAATCGGGATTGGGTAGAGATGACTGAGGAGACTTTCAAGCGGGTGTTTGCGAAGTCGGCGGTGAAGCGACCAAAGTTTTTGGGGATCAAGCGGAATGTGGAGTTCCTAAGCAGGCCGAAATAGGAATCACTTTTATATTGAATATAAATTTCTGAAGGAAAATCTAGTAGAATACGACCCAAATTCAAAATAGATAAAAAACTCAAGTACATTTAAACAACAGAATGGAGGCAAATTCCTGTTTAAATCTTGGTTTTCAATCGCTTGATTAAATAATTTCCTTTGTAAATGTCAAAAGCCAAACTTTTTTTCTTACTTAATGGAAGTGCTTTTTGGACCTTACTTTCAACATTGTTGAAAAAATAAGCTGACTAGGCTAGGTTAAAGCAATAAACTGCTGAATTCGGACAATTTTAAAAAACAAAAAGCGCATGAGTTTTGATAAAGACTTTTCCTATAATTCCCTGCCTGATTTGCCTCCAAAAGCAAACTTGGAAACCCCCAATATTTTTAGACAAATAATTAAAGCCAATAAGTTATTAGCTGAATTAAAAGGCTATTGTCAAACCTTGCCAAATCCAAATTTACTTTTAAATACTATCGTTCTTCAAGAAAGTAAAGAGTCAAGTGCTATTGAAAACATTGTGACCACTCAGGACGAACTTTATAAAGCATCATTGAATATCACCGAACGCATCAAAAATCCAGCTGCCAAGGAAGTGATTCAATATAGAGAGGCCATGTATTGGGGGCTAAACCAAATGAATAAAAACGGCCTTATCACGACCAATCTACTGGTAGGTATCATGCAAAAATTGCGAGATACTGATGATAATATTCGAAAGAATCCCGGAACAAAACTTTCCAACCCATCCACAAAGGCTGTAGTCTATACTCCTCCCGAGGGGGAAGAAATTATTAGGCAAAAGCTGGCCGAACTGGAAAAATTCATCAATGATGATGAGTATAGCGACTTGGATCCTTTGGTTAAAATGGCGGTGATTCATTATCAATTTGAAGCTATACATCCTTTCAGTGATGGCAATGGAAGAACGGGAAGGATATTGAACGTACTGTATTTAATCAATAAAGATTTGTTGGGTTTACCCGTCTTGTATCTTAGTAGATACATCATTCAAAATAAACCAGATTACTACCGATTACTTAGGGAAGTTACTGAAAACCAAAACTGGGAAGGTTGGGTAAAATTTGTTCTAAAAGGGATTGGGGAAACAGCAGAAATGACTCTTTCGAAAATAAATACCATTTTGAAACTTAAGCAGGATGCTCAACCCATTATAAAAGAGGCCCTCAAAGCTTCGTTTTCAAAGGAATTAGTTGACCTGCTTTATAGTTATCCCTATATCAAAACAAGCATTCTCGACGAAAACTCGATTGCCAAGCGTCAGACTGCTGCGGAATATCTCAAAAAGATCGAAAAAACGGGATTGCTCCATTCCATTAAGCTGGGCAAAGAGGTGTATTATATTAATCTAGGCCTGATGAGTGTCTTGTCTGAATAGTCCTGGAATATTTTCCATTCCTTTTTAATACCGAATTACATGTCGAGGCAATCGACACATGAATCAAACGTGTCGAAAATATTCAAAAAAATCGACACGTTTTTATATTGTTTCGATTGGATAAACATGATGAAAAATGAAACCCTAAAGCATAGCAAGTAGGATCCTTTGCCTTCTCATTTGCTAATCTTGCGATTTATCTTAATTTCAAAATCACTCGCTTGCGGCTGTCTTTGAGCCAAAGTTCTCCTCCAATGATCTGGTAGCGCTCCACGGATTTTAGCGTTTCCAGAAGCTTATTTTCAAAGGCCTGATTTTGACAGGCCATCATGGTAGAGGCTAAGTTTCCAAACTTGAGGCTATTGCGATTGCCTATCTCATAAGGGCCAAAAATCCGGTTGCAACTTCCACTTCCATTGACCATTTTCTCCGCAGCGCTAAAAATCAGATGTGCATCCTGTGGAGAATTGGAGGTTTGCACGGGTATGTCAAGCATTTCGACTACTGTCCATTGCTTATCGGTCCAGTTGGTGTCTGGAAAACTCGATTTGCATGAAGATTGAAGATAAAGTCCCCAACAACATTAATCCCCAACAACATTAAAGCGATTACCACAAATTTTGTCTTCATTAATTGAATTGGTTTTGTAAGTTTACTTACACACATAAAAGGCCAAAAAATCGCTTTCTGTTCTTTTTTTGCCTTAAATCGCCTTTAAGCTGATATCCAGGCTGCTTACCGAGTGAGTCAAAGCCCCCATCGAGATAAAATCTACCCCACATTCAGCGACCTTTGCCAGTGTTTCTTCTGTAATTCCGCCAGAAGCTTCAGTAGAAAATTTCCCGTCAATCATTTTTACAGCTTCACGCATCGTGGCAAAGTCCATGTTGTCGAGCATGATGTAGTCTATTCCACCTACTTCCAAGACCTGACGAACTTCATTCAGATTTCGGGTTTCTATTTCAATCTTCAGATTTAGGCTGTTTTCTGCCAGGTATTTTTTGGTTCGCTCAATGGCTTCACGGATTCCTCCGGCAAAGTCGACATGATTGTCCTTGAGCATCACCATGTCATAGAGTGCAAAACGGTGATTTACTCCCCCGCCTATGAGTACCGCCCACTTTTCCATCAACCGGAAATTGGGAGTGGTTTTGCGAGTGTCCATCAGTTTTGCTTTGGTATGGGAAATCAGCTGACTCAATCGGTGCGTTTTAGTAGCAATGGCACTCATTCGCTGCATGCAGTTGAGTACGAGACGTTCTGCTGATAAGATGGAAGCTGAAGGGCCTGAAACGATGAGTCCCACATCTCCTGCTTTCACTGCATCTCCATCTTTTTTGAAAAATTGCACTTCAAGTCTAGGGTCTACGGACTTGAAGATTTCACCGGCAAGTTCAACGCCTGCAAGAATCCCCTCATCCTTGATCAGAAGCTGAGCACGCCCCGTTTTTCCCTCCGGAATTGAAGCCAAAGAAGAATAATCTCCCGGACCAATATCTTCAAGGAGAGCGGATTGAATAAATTTTTGGAGTGACTCAGGCGTCAGGTAAGCGGGCTTCATGTGCCAAAAATAGCCAAAATGAACGGCATACGACGATTGTAATTAGCTTTTTACAAAGTCTAAGCTATAAATCCGAAAACCGGACCCATTTTGGGAAACTTTAATGAAAACTTTAAAGCTCACCTGATTGGTGGCATATTCACCGATATAAGTGCTTAGGCTTCCGGGGTTTTCATTTTGAAAAATCAAGGTAAAGCCTTGGGATGGATTTTTCTTAAAAAAATCTCTAAGAACAATCTCTGCCTGGTTTTTGGAATATTCCCCTTGCTGCCCATTGACATTCATGGAAATACTGGAATCAAAAAAGCGTGCTAATTCGCTGCTCGAACCGCTTCCAATGGCAGAAACTATCGGGTCGATCGATTCCTCTGGACTCCTCTCATTAACAGGAGAATAAATCCATAAAAAGGCTGAAACTATAAGTATTAGCACGGACATCACCCTCTTTTGGCAAATTCCAAGCCAAAAAAGCAATGGAGAACTTCATTTTTTGGAATAGAAAAATCAGGCAGACAACTCATGTCAGAAAAGATTCTGGGGGGAAGTTTGGATTGAAAAGTAATATATTTGCTCCATGGACAAGAAAGTTTTATTGATGATTTTGGATGGTTGGGGCATTGCCACCAATCCTGCAGTTTCTGCAATTGACAAAGCAAAAACACCTTTTGTGGACAGTCTTTACGTCAAATATCCCCACGCTAAGCTGGAAGCTTCGGGATTGGCAGTGGGGCTCCCCGAAGGACAAATGGGAAATTCTGAAGTAGGTCACATGAACATCGGTGCCGGTAGAGTGGTCTATCAGGATTTGGTCAAAATCAATCTTGCTGTGGTCAATGGAGAATTGAATTCTCACCCGGTTCTTGCTTCAGCTTTTTCCAAAACAAAAGCAGCCGGAAAAAAAGCACACTTCATGGGATTGGTATCAGACGGCGGTGTCCATGCTCATATCAATCATTTAAAAGGACTCTGTGATGCGGCCAAATCCCATGGAATGGAACAGGTATTTATCCATGCATTCACCGACGGACGTGACACAGACCCAAAAGGGGGAATCAAATACTTGGCAGAGCTTCAAGCCCATTTGAATTCGTCTGTGGGACAAATAGCCTCTGTAATAGGCAGATATTATGCAATGGATCGGGACAATCGATGGGAGCGGATCAAGCTCGCCTACGATGCCATGGTCAAAGGGGAAGGAGAAAAATCAAAAGATATCCTGGTGGCCATCAAAAAATCCTATGACAACAACGTGACAGATGAGTTTATCAGACCTATAATTCATGTGGGATCCAATAATAAACCACTTGCAACCATAGAGGAGGGTGACTTGGTGATTTGCTTCAACTTCAGAACGGATCGCGGCAGAGAAATCTCACAGGTACTTACGCAGCGGGATTTTGAGGATTTCCATATGAAAAAGCTGAATGTGGACTACATCACTTTCACGCAATACGACAATACATTCTCCGGTGTCCAAGTACTTTTTGAAAAAGACAACCTCAACAATACCATCGGTGAAGTCTTGGAAAGGGCCGGTAAGAAGCAGATCCGAATCGCTGAAACGGAGAAGTATCCACACGTGACCTTCTTTTTTTCCGGAGGAAGGGAGACGGAGTTTATCGGAGAGAGCCGAATTCTCTGTCCTTCACCAAAAGTCGCGACCTACGACCTTAAACCCGAAATGAGTGCTTTTGAGATTGCTTCAAAGATCAATTTAGAGCTAAAAAGGAAAAGTGCCGACTTCATCTGTCTTAACTTTGCAAATGCGGACATGGTGGGGCACACCGGGGACTTTGATGCGGCAGTGAAAGCCTGTGAAGCAGTAGACACGTGTGCCCACAGTGTGGTGACCACGGCTTTGGCCAACGGATATACCATCATCGTGATTGCAGATCATGGAAATTCGGATATGATGATCAATGAGGACGGGACTCCAAATACTGCGCATACCACGAATCTTGTTCCTTTTATCATGGTCGATGACACAGAACAAATTCAGGTGACTGATGGGAAATTGGGCGATTTGGCTCCTACGATTTTGAAGCTGATGGGTATTGAAATTCCATCCGAAATGACCGGTGAAATCCTGTTGAAGTAATGAAGTTCAGATCATACTTTATCCTAAGTGTGCTGGTTTTTGCGTTTTTTGCTTGCGTATCTGGCGAAGAAAGTAAAGAAATGGAGCAACTTCCCTACTTTAATTTGAGTGGATTCTTTGATGTGGAAATAGCCAAAATCGACGGTGCTTCGGTGATTAAAACCTCCCGAATCAACGGGGAAGAAAAGACGGTGGAATTGGTCTATTCAGCAGCCGATTGGAAAGAAGAGTTCCTGGCGTTTTATCAGGCTGACATCAATTCCCCTTCATTGGCGCGAGCGTATTCGACAGACACGAAATATGAATATTTGATCCATGAGCTGTTGCCGGAGGAGAAAGGGAAAGTCAAAAACATCAAAATCAAATACACGCGTGATTATCCTTCCTCCATTACCTTCCACTCAAGTGAAGAAAACCTCTTTTTTAAAACTTCCACGTTTGGGGAGTTTCATTTGAATCTGGCTACCAACAGGTTGGATCATTATTCCATTGAGACGACACAGAAAGTCTGGTTTATGAAGCCTACCAACATTAAAATATCAGGAATAGTAAAGTAAAATAGGTGTATCCGCAAAGGTGTACGTTGAATGAATTTTGGTATAAACCGGGCGGATACACGTCCACAGACGACGGTCCACTGTCAACAGTAACGTTAAACTGGTGATCTAGCCATTCATTGTTTGGCTATGTGCAGCTATCCGAACACGCATAAAGTAAAATCATGATTTACAGTAAAGAAGGCCTTTGAAAAAAAATATCAAAGGCCTTTTTTACTTTTTACCCTTCAGGGTTTCTCAATTCTATTTGTTAAACATCGGAGGACGCTGAGCTTGCCAGTCGGTATTTTCCTGGATCAGTCGACCAAGCATAATCAGTTTTTCCTCCTCAAAAAGGTTAGCTAGGAGGGTAATGGAAGTAGGGCTGCCGTTGGCTGAAAATCCATTTGGCATACACAGAGCCGGATGTCCGGTGAGGTTGGTGATCTGCAGTTGCTGTCCGGCAAAGGAAGGCGTCACGATCACGTCGTACTGGCTCATTAATTCATGCATCTCCTCGATCAGGACGCTTCGCTGACGACTCATTTGAACATACTCTACAGCTGGAATAAAACGGGCTGCACGGAAGATATTCGGCCAGGAATTTTTACCCTGGGCCACAAGTTGATCATCCAAATTCAAGCGTGTAAGTTCATCAAATGCTGCGGCAGCCTCGACCAAAAGCATGTTTACAAGAGGCCCAGGATTGATACTTGTCTTGAGATCAACCGGATGAAGTTCGATTCCTTGAGCCTTGAGTACTTCCAGTACTTTCTGATCATTTTTACTTGCACGATCCCCTTCAAAGAATGCCTTGAAATAACCGACTTTAAGCTTTTTGACATCATTTTTAGCGGAGTAGTTGAAAGCAGCGGAAATAGTGGAGGCATCTTTTACATCTTTTCCATTCAGAACAGAAAGAACAATGGCGTTGTCCAAGACTGAGCGTGAAATCGGGCCGATCTTGTCCATGGACCAGCTTAGGGCCATAGCGCCATTTTTACTTACTCTGCCATAGGTAGGACGAAGTCCCGTCACGCCGTTTCTCGTCGAAGGCGAAACGATTGATCCCAATGTCTCTGTGCCAAGGGCAAAGGGTATCAGACCGGCACTCACAGCTGAAGAAGATCCAGCCGAGGAGCCGCTGGAACCTTGGTTTAGGTTCCAGGGATTTTTAGTGACACCTCCGTACCAAATGTCTCCCATGGCGAGTGCGCCCATCGTGAATTTTCCGATCAGGACTCCACCCGCATCATCCAGCTTTTGAACCACAGTGGCTGTTTCATCAAAAGATTGATCTTTATAAGGAGTTGCTCCCCAAGTGGTTTTGGTCCCTTTGACTGAAAGCAAATCCTTGATGCCATAGGGGATGCCATGAAGTGGTCCCCGATATTTCCCGGCTGCAAGCTCCTGATCCATGGCCCGGGCCTTCTCCAAAGCAGGTGACTCCAGCAAAGTGATCAGACATTGCAGTGTGTCAGCGTAGGTTTTGATCCGATCGAGGTAGATTTTGGTCAGTTGTTCGGATGTGATCTTTCTGTTTTTGATCAAAACAGCCAGCTGATTTACTGGCAAATAGGCGATGTCACTCTCTTTTTCGGGTAATTCCACCGTTACAGGTAAACCCCAATCGTAAGTTTTCTGGTCTTGATTTGGGTAAAAGCCCTGGGGAAGGGGATTGAAAATCAGCGCAGGAGCAACGGAATTCTCCAGTTTTGTTTTTCGGAGAATTTCAAAATTGTCCCGTTGTGTATTCAACGCACTGATCATGCTGTCTTTTTCTGCGGGAGAAAAAGAAAGTCCGACTAAGTCGGCGGCGGCTTCTATGGAGATTGGGGTGATTTCTCCGGCATTTCGACCTATCGTAAAGCCGAGGGCCAAGAAGGCAGTTGCTGCTAAAAGCAGAAAAGCCTGGGAGTGAAGGTGGTTTTTTCGTTCCATTGGATAGTTTTGTGTAAATACCAAACTTAAAGCACCGGAAGGTGTTTAAATCGCCCCAAATAATCAAACCACTCATGGATCAAAATACAATAAACCCTACGTTCCCCATGCATTTTCGAGGATTGCTGCTTTTGGCAGGGATGTACACCATTGCCTGGTCTGCGTTTTACAAGTGGTTTGGGCCGCAGCTACTTCAATGGATGGCGATGGGGAACGGAGATCTTGCGGGACTTCCCTCCTCTTATTTTGGGACTTTTGGGATTGTGGTAGGACTGGTCGTTTTTGTGTCTGCCTTTTATCCGGTGAGCTGGGTATGGTTAATTCTTGCTGGAATCACCGGAAAAATCATCACGGCAATTTGGTTTACCTTGGGGTTTGCTCCCGATCTAAGCTGGAACAAGCGTAGTATTTTTCATTTGGTATTCAATGAACTGGTGTGGCTAGTTCCCTTGATTTTGATTTTTCTCAGAAGCCTGCAGGTGAAAAATTACCTTAACGAGCAGGATGAATTGGAAAAAAAATAAGCGCTCAAAGGAACGCTATAACTTATTTTTAAAAAGCAGGCTGTCTTACTGAATTGAAAGACAGCCTGTATTTTTTTTAAAGAATCAAGATCAAAATAAGTAAAATGATGATAATGGCACCCACAGAAAGGTAAACGCCGTTTCCGGCCTTTTTAGCCTCCTCCTTCATTTCTTTCATTTCTGTTCTGATCGACTTGATCTCGTCTTTGCTCATCGATTTGAAATCCATGGCTTTTATTTCTTCAAGCCTTTCTTCCATTTCAGCCAACCGGATTTGTTGTGCCTCAGTGAGTTCTTTCTTGGGATCTTTTTCCGGTGTCGCATGTACAAACTGCACACTTAGGAATAATGCAAGGATGGTAAGGATCTTTTTCATAGCGATAAATATTTAAGTTTTGGACAAATTACTCAATCCAAATTGAACTCCAAACTCTGTCATTATCCGACGATACGCTAAATCCTTTGAAGACCCTAGCGGAAAAATGGTAACTTAGAAGCGCGGGTTTGACCTGACTATTTACCAAAATTCCATTCAAAAATGTCCCAAAAACAAGCGCATAAGCTATTTTTATTAGACGCCATGGCCCTGATTTACCGGGCCCACTTTGCCTTTAGCAAGAACCCAAGAATCAATTCAAAAGGGCTGAACACAGGTGTGATGTTGGGGTTTACCAATACCCTGGTTGAGGTGCTGGATAAGGAAAAACCTACCCACATTGGGGTGGCGTTCGACACAAAGGCCCCAACTTTTCGTCATGTCCAGTACGAACCGTATAAGGCAAACCGCCTGGAACAGCCTGAAGATATTACCACGGCAATTCCTTGGATCAAGGAGATTGTCAGGGCGTTTCGGATCCCTATCCTTGAAATGGACGGATTCGAAGCTGATGACATCATCGGTACCTTGGCCAAAAAAGCAAAAAGGGAAGACTTTACCGTATACATGATGACTCCTGACAAGGACTATGGCCAGATTGTCGATGACCATATTTTCCTGTATAAACCTGCTTTTATGGGTAATGCAGTCGATGTGATGGGGCCAAAGCAGGTTTGTGAAAAATGGGACATAGATCATGTAGACAAAGTTCGTGACATCTTGGGACTCATGGGTGATGCGGTGGATAACATTCCCGGCATTCCCGGCATCGGAGAAAAAACAGCCGTCAAATTGCTGAAAGAATACGGTTCATTGGAAGGCCTGATTGCCAATGTCGATAAGCTGAAAGGAAAGCAGCGGGAGAATGTGGAAAACTTTGCCCAACAGGGAATCCTATCAAAGGAATTGGCAACCATAAAAATCGATGTGCCGGTGGACTTTCATGAGGAGGAACTGAGGTATGATGGGATCGATGAGGAAAAGCTGAGAGCCATCTTCACCGAGCTGGAATTCAGAACACTCGCTGCACGTATTTTCAAAGAACCGAGTGCAAAAAAAGCCAGTCTGGGTGCACCTGCTCAGATGGATTTATTTGGAGCTGCCACGGCATCGCCTGCTGTAGTTACAGCAAGTTCCCAAGAGTCTACAGAAGAGGAACTACCGGAAGTAGGCCCGCCGCCAGTCTTGGATACCATCTGGTCCAATGTTCATAATTACCACAAGGTAAAAGGGAAAAAGGAAGTCACAGAGCTGGTGGAGTACTTGCTTTTACAAAAGGAAATATGCTTTGATACCGAAACCACGGCGCTGGATGCAATGCAAGCTGAGTTGGTAGGTTTGTCATTTTCATATCTTCCAGGCGAGGCCTATTACATTCCCGTTTCAGAGAATCAGACCGAGACCCAGGAAATTTTGGAGATTTTACGTCCGGTTTTTGAAAATGAAGCCATCACCAAAATCGGTCAAAATGTAAAATACGACATGCTGGTGTTGAAGAATTATGGAATTGAGATAAAGGGGACGCTCTATGACACCATGCTTGCCCATTACCTGATCGAGCCGGAGGGAAAACACAGCATGGACTGGTTGGCACAGCAGTACTTGAATTACATGCCGGTATCCATCACGGAACTGATTGGGAAAAAAGGTAAAAATCAGGGTAATATGCGGGATGTGGATGAAGATGAAGTAACGTCCTATGCAGCAGAGGATGCAGATATTACCCTAAGACTGAAGGAGAAATTTGATCCGATTCTAAGAGGCAACGGATTGGAGTCACTTTTTGAGGATGTTGAAAATCCGCTCATTCGGGTTTTGGCTGAAATGGAGTTTGAAGGTGTCCGAGTCGACACGGAGAGTCTTGCAGAACTTTCTGTGCTGCTGGAAAAAGAGAGTCAGGAGATCGAAAAGAAGGTCTATGAACTCGCCGGAGTCAGATTCAATCTGGCTTCGCCTAAGCAACTGGGCGATGTGCTTTTTGAAAAACTGAAATTGGATCCCAAAGCAAAGAAGACCAAAACCGGTCAATACGCCACAGGAGAGGAGATACTCAGTAAAATGGCCAATGAACACCCCATAGCCGAGGCGATCTTGGAGTACCGACAGATGGTGAAGCTAAAATCAACTTATGTAGACGCGCTGCCGACCATGATCAATCCGAAAACCGGCCGAATTCACACGACTTATAATCAATTTGTCGCAGCCACAGGGAGACTTTCCTCGATCAATCCCAACCTCCAAAATATTCCCATCCGAACTGCCCGTGGTCGGGAAATCCGAAAGGCCTTTGTTCCCAGAGACGAAAATCACGTGTTGCTTTCAGCGGATTATTCCCAGATAGAGCTCCGACTTATGGCTGCTTTTTCACAGGATGAATCCATGTTGGAAGCCTTCCGAAATGGGAGGGACATTCATGCTACCACGGCTGCAAAGATCTTCAAAGTGCCGCTGGAAGAAGTAACGTCAGATATGCGGAGAAAAGCCAAAACCGCTAATTTTGGTATTATTTACGGGATTTCGGCTTTTGGCTTGGCTCAGCGACTGGCTATTCCAAGAGGGGAAGCCAAGGAAATCATTGATGCCTATTTTATGGAATTTCCTGCCGTGAAAGAATACATGGAAGGGGCAATAGAAAAAGCCAGAAAGGATGAATTTGTCGAAACTATCCTAGGCCGTCGCCGCTACCTCCGAGATATCAACAGCCGAAATATGACCATGCGCGGTTTTGCTGAGCGAAACGCCATCAATGCACCGCTTCAGGGTTCGGCTGCGGACCTGATCAAAGTTGCCATGATCCATGTCTACGAGTGGATGAAAAAGGAAAACCTCAAGTCCAAAATGATCCTGCAGGTGCATGATGAATTGGTTTTTGACGCACACAAGGATGAAGTGGAGTTGTTGAAAAGGGAAATTCCGGGACTGATGTCCAAAGCGATCAAATTACCTGTGCCGATCGAAGTGGAAGTGGGTGTGGGGACGGATTGGCTTCAGGCACATTAAGATTGGAAGATTTTAAAATTGGAAGATTAAAAAATTTTGTGTGCTAATTGGATTTCATAGAAAGTTTGGGTTTAGAACTTCTCTTCCCATCGTATTTCATAACTCGTTCCTCGTATTTCAAGAATGGCTAAAGTAAAAACCACCTTTTTCTGTCAAAATTGCGGAGTCCAAAGTCCTAAGTGGATCGGGCGCTGTCCGGCCTGTGGAGAATGGAATACCTATGTGGAGGAAATCATTCAGAAAGAAGAAACCGGAAAGGGAAGCTGGAAACCGCAAGGAACGGGTGTCAAAAAGACGAATTCCCCTCAAAAAATCGCAGAAGTCAACTATGAGGCCCAAGCCCGCTGGGTCACTGGAGACCCGGAATTGGATCGGGTACTGGGAGGAGGAATTGTGCCGGGCTCGTTGGTTTTGATCGGCGGGGAACCGGGAATTGGCAAGTCAACGCTGATGCTTCAGATTGCATTGATATTGAAAGGAAAGACAATTCTCTATGTTTCAGGTGAAGAAAGCGAAGCCCAAATCAAGATGCGTGCAGACCGGATGGAAGCCAAAAATCCCGATTGCTATGTCCTTTCTGAGACAAATACCCAGCAGATTTTTCAGCAGATCGAAGTACTTAATCCTGATTTGTTGGTCATAGACTCCATTCAGACCCTGAATAGCCAATACGTGGAATCAGCCGCAGGGTCAGTATCTCAAGTACGGGAATGCACGGCTGAGCTGATGAAGTTCGCCAAGGAAACTGGAACGCCGGTGTTTTTGATCGGACATATTACCAAAGACGGGTCGATTGCGGGACCAAAAGTCCTCGAACACATGGTTGATACCGTCCTTCAATTCGAAGGAGATCGACATTTGACTTACCGAATTCTACGGACCTCCAAGAACCGATTTGGCTCAACGCTCGAACTTGGTATTTACGAGATGCGGGCAGAGGGTCTCCGCTCAGTGGCTAATCCATCAGAGATTTTGCTTACCCAGCGGGAAGAAGTACTTAATGGTGTGGCTATTGGCGCAATGATGGAGGGGAATCGCCCACTTTTGATCGAGATTCAATCTTTGGTCAGTCCTGCGACTTATGGTACGCCGCAGCGGAGCAGCACCGGACATGATGCAAAGCGATTGAATATGCTATTGGCAGTGCTGGAAAAACGTGGTGGAATGCGACTGGGGCAACAGGACGTGTTTTTGAATGTGGCCGGAGGTCTTCGAGTCGATGATCCGGGTCTGGATTTGGCTGTGTGTGCATCGCTGATTTCGAGCTATGAGGATACCCCGGTTTCCGAACATATTTCTTTTGCCGGCGAGGTGGGACTGGGCGGAGAGATCCGGGCTGTATCACGCATCGAAAACCGGATCGCAGAAGCAGATAAACTCGGTTTTAAGAAAATTATGGTTTCAAAGTATGCAGTAAAGGGATTGGACCTGAAGAAATTCAA
The DNA here is from genome assembly GCF_900108085.1 of Algoriphagus boritolerans DSM 17298 = JCM 18970. GTDB lineage: Bacteria > Bacteroidota > Bacteroidia > Cytophagales > Cyclobacteriaceae > Algoriphagus > Algoriphagus boritolerans. The sequence goes on along the minus strand of NZ_FNVR01000006.1, from coordinate 70,787 downwards.
AATCGAAATCCTACAGGTGAGTAAGTTGGAGGAGATGTATCAGTTGATTTTTTGAGATATGAATTACTGTTTATCGAGAGACAAACTTTTCCAGTTGCTGGAGAAGCTGGTCGCCTGAACTGGGCCGATGGATTCCCTCTCGGATGAGTTTGCCTTCTTTGGTGATGAGCAAGTAGGTCGGGAATCCAGTGATATTGAGCTCTTTGTCAAATTGCTGATAGGCTTCCTGATCCAGAAAGTAGTGTTCACCTGCCAGTTGGTATTTTTTGATTTGGTTTTCAAAGGCTTCACGTTCAGATTGGGCGCAGATATAGGCGAAAACTACTCCTTCGGGAGCTTCCTTTTTTAGGATTTCGGCATTTTTAAATTCACTGATGCATGGTCCACACCAAGTTGCCCAGACATCGATGTAAATAACCTTTCCGGGATGTTTTTCTTTCAGTTCCGCAAGGACATTGTCTGCATTTTCTGCTATCGCTACTCCTTCCACGAATTTTGCATTTTTACTCCGTTCGAAGTAATCGATTTTGTCTTCAATAATCGCAAGGATATTCTGGTCGAGCTGGACTTGATCAAATTGGGCCTGAATAAACTCAGGGATTTGCTGACCTCTGCTGAGATACACCATGTCAAAGAATGTGGAGATGATGCTTGATTTGGGAATCGGAGGTAGATCTGAAACTTTTTCCAGAAGGTTTTCCCACATGGCCTGGAACCTAAAATTGATTAGTGTTTCCTGATTCTCCTTCATCAAGGAGACCAACCTTTCCGGATTTTTCATCTCTTGAGGTGGGGTTCCTTTGTCTAGTTGTATTTTCCAATTTTCAAGATCAGCCAGAAGAGAATCGCTCAAGTTCAAGGATTTCAGATAGTCATAGATCAGCTGATCACCTCTTTTTTTTGACTTTTCGGATTCCGATTTCCGGGTAGGCATGGAGAATTCACGCATGAATCCAGAAAACTCAGCCGTCATTAAATCCTCCCGATCTGCTGTTATCAATTTCTTTACCTCAGCGATGTAAACATCGGAGACTTCACGAAGAACCTGTTGTCCGTTTTCTATGATAGGATTAAGCCAAATGTATCGCATTAGGTCGTCCCCAGCATAGGTTCGTGCATTGCGAAGGTGTACTTCCTGCATCAGCGGGCTGACGGGAAGAGAGTCAAAATAATTTCTGAAAAAGTCCTCGTGCTTTTTCATCAAGCCTAATCTATAATTTAAAAAAGCCTCGGGATCGAGGTTCTTCTGCATACTGTCGGTGATGAAATAATCCCTCACCTTCATGAATTCGGGATTTAGAAGTCTTCTTTCCTCATTTTCTACAGCCAAATCTCCCATGAAGTCGATGTTTTTTACTTGAGTCCAAGTAGCTTGGCCGCTACCAAAGGAGCGCTCATCTACTACCATGATTTGCTTGGCGCTGGGTTTGGAGAAATATGTGAAAAATGCATTTCCGATTCGGACCATTACTTCTTGGGGATAGTCTAAAGGAAATATGACTTTGAATAGTCCCTTCTCATCCACATCACCTGTAAACTGGAGTTGCTCTTCGCTGAAAGCATGGTTGTAAATAATGGTGATGGTGGAGGGCATAGCCTCTTTTGGCAGGAAAACTCCCTGAAGAAGCACTTGATCTTCCCGGAAAAAATCTTTGGAAACGTCAGTTTGGCCAACCTTGCGATTTTTGAGATCGGTAGATTTGGAGGAGCGAACAGCCAACTCTTTGTCTGCTTCGGTGAGAATGGCTTTATCTCCGGATTTATTCAGCGTAAGCGTTCGCATTTCTGAGCCCTGATGAATCGCTATGGTGCCATCCTCTGATGATTTCAGCGCCCAAACCTGACCGTCATACAACGCAAAATCTTCTCCAATCGCCAAGATTAAAGAATTGGTTCCGTCGGTGCTGTACCAACTTTGTAGAATCGCTGTTGGATTCTCTTGCTGCGAATAGGCTCGTAATGGCAGGATGTTGAAAAGAAGGTAAAAAGAAAAAAATGTCATTTTCATAGGGCAAGTAGTTTATTAGGCAATATATTCAAATTGAAGCTGATGTCTATGTTTTGTTTTGATTTTTGATTGAATAAAAACCCCCATTTTGAAAAGTTTTGGTCGTCTTGTGACTTTCGGTGTGGTCTCACACGGATTAGCCTAAAACCAGTTTTTCTACGCTAAATTTGATTTTAAATCTTCTTGGGTATGAAAGCACTCCTTACCATCGGACTTCTTGTCCTTTCCAACACCTTTATGACCTTAGCCTGGTATGGTCATCTGAAGTTTGCTGAGTGGAAATGGTTTAATAAGCTGGGGCTGGTCTCCATTATTCTGATCAGTTGGGGGATCGCCCTGTTTGAATACCTGTTTCAGGTTCCGGCCAATAAAATTGGTTTTGCTGGTAATGGTGGGCCGTTTTCCTTAGTTCAGCTCAAAGTCCTTCAAGAAGTCATCACCTTGGTGATTTTTATGATTTTCACCCTCATCGCTTTCAAAACAGAAACCTTGCGATGGAATCACGCGGTGGGCGCCTTGTTTCTGATCTTGGCAGTGTATTTTATTTTCAAAAAATAAGCTACTTGATCACCCCTACTTCTGAATATTCATCCTGGTAATTGGATAATATGTATATCCGCTTTCTTACCAGTAACCCTATTAACTATCGTTTGAAGTTCCTTAGAACATGCTGTGGACCGTCGACCGTCGTCTGTGGACGATTAGCCGCAACTTCTAAAGCATAATTCTTAATTACTGGCAGGATTGCGGATAATCAGATTGGATAACCCTAAAAACATGACTGAAAAGAAAAATATTAACCTCACCCTTGACCCTGAAAACTGGGAATCCATGCGCCAACTTGGGCATCAGATGATTGATGACTTGTTTGATTACTGGAAGGGAATAAGAGAGGAGAAAATTTGGAAGCCTATTCCTTCCGAGGTAAAGGAATTTCTAGATCAGCCGATTCCGGAGCTTGGGCAGGACCCGGAAACCATCTACCAGGAATTCAAAAACAATATTTTCCCCTACAACAAGGGCAATGTGCATCCCCGCTTTTTTGCCTGGATCCAGGGCACAGGAACACCATTGGGAGTTTTGGCGGATTTACTTGCATCGGGGATGAACCCCAATGTGGCAATCGGAGAACATGCGGCGATGTATGTGGATCGACAAGTGGTCAACTGGTGCAAGCAACTGATGAATTTTCCAAGTGACGCCTCCGGAATTTTGGTTAGTGGGGGATCCATGGCCAATATCACTGCACTAACCGTAGCAAGGAATTCTTTTAGGGATGAAAAAATCAGAACCATAGGTCTAAAATCTGCCTCTGCTCAATTGGTCTTGTATTGCTCGGTGGAGACTCACTCCTGTATTCAAAAAGCTGCTGAAATTATTGGTTTGGGTACGGAGGCAGTAAGAAAGATCGGAGTAAACGAATCCTATGAAATGAAAGTCGAGGAGCTGGAGGCTCAGATTCAACAAGACATGCAAAAAGGATTGTTGCCGTTTTGTATCGTTGGGACTTCCGGCACTGTAAATACCGGAGCGATTGATCCCATGGATGATTTATTGGCAATCTCAAAAAAATATGGGCTTTGGTTTCATGTGGACGGAGCTTACGGTGCTTTGGCAAAACTGGATCCGAAATACGCAGGACCCTTAAAGGCGATTGAAGAGGCCGATAGTTTGGCTTTTGATCTGCATAAATGGCTCTATGTACCTTATGAAGTTGGATGTACACTCATTCGAGATGCCAAAAAACATCGTGATTCCTTTGCGCTAACGCCCAATTATTTAATTCAGGAAAGTAGAGGGCTCTCCGGTGGCCTGGATTCAATTAATAATTATGGCTTTGAGCTTTCCCGGGGCTTCAAAGCACTCAAAATCTGGATGTCACTCAAGGAGCATGGCCGAGAGAAATATGCACAGATGATCGCCCAAAACAACCGTCAAGCGGAATACTTGGCTGAATTGGTCAATGGAAATCCAAAGTTAGAATTGATGGCACCTGTCTCGATGAGCATCACTTGTTTTCGGATGATTCAGCCCGGCTATGTTGAGAGCCAGCTTCGGGAGCTAAACCGGGAGATTTTACTTCGGCTGCAGGAGGAAGGGATTGCCTCTCCAAGCTCGACAATTTTGAATGGGAAATACACGCTCAGGGTAGCCAATGTCAACCAACGAACGCGAATGGAAGACATGGATTTGCTGGTCAAAGAAGTACTTAGAATCGGTACTGAAATTTTTGAAAGTAACAATTGAAAATGGCCCTTCAGCGGACTTGGCCCAATTTTCGCTAAGTTTGGATCAAACTTTTAACAGCTATATGAAAACACTTAAACTATTCGCTCTTGTATTGGGCTTTACCCTACTGGCTTCATTGAAATCACAAGCTCAGGAAATTGGTCTTCGGTTTGGAGATTTTTACGGAAATAACGTCGCCATCGACGGGGTTTTCGCCCTTGGTGAATTCAGTAGAATCCATGCTGATGTCAGTTTTGGAGGGAATGGACTCGGGATCGATGCACTTTGGAATCCTATCTTTGATGATATCCCGGACACAGATTTTCAGTGGTATGCAGGTTTTGGCCCGGCGGTCTACCTCGGAAATAATTTCAGGTTTGGAGCAGCGGGTGAGGTAGGTGCCGAATATGCATTTTCAGAAGTACCGATTACCCTTGGATTGGACTTCAGACCCTATTTGTTTTTGGTTGAAGAAACAGAATTTAGGGCAGGATTTGGTCTAAACGTCCGTTGGAGATTACCGTAATCAGACCAAAATCAACAATTTTAAGCCGGCCAGATAGTCGGCTTTTTTTATGGAACAGATGGTCGCAGGTGATTTTTTTTTGGAGAGGTTATCAGGAAAAGGGGGGTGGACATTCATCAAAACACCTGTTGCGCTCTTGCCATCCGGCAAAGCTTTTGGCATGCTCAAAGTCTGAGGAACAGTTGACGACTATCAATTTGAGGAAAAACAGCTGATGTCCATGGGAAAAGAGGTTCTCTATATGCCAATCTCAAAACCTATTCGGCAGGAAATTGTAAAAGAAGAAGGCGACAAAGTCATTTTTAAGCTTTATCGAGATGAAATTTCCACATCCATTCCAAGGCGTTGATTGCATGCCTGCAGGCTGACCCCGGTAAACTTCCCTTGGTTATCAAACTTTCCGATGCGGGGCAGAAGCAATAGGTGGAATTCAGCTATTGCACTAATTCTGATGCATCCAAAGCTGATCGAATTGTTAAGCTACTTTTTGAGCCCGGGACGAGATTTTAAAATTCTATAATTATCCCTACGGTCGGAAGGATATTACCAGCCGGATTTTCGAGTAATTTCAGCTGATAGCGAGATGGATCATTGGGATTGACAAGAAGTTTTCCGGCATCGTCACGAATCGGGATTAAAATCGGAGGTTGCTCTGCCTGGAAATTGTATGCATTTTGTATATCCACATACCAGTTGAGATTCCAGCGGTTGAAGAAATATTTCTTGTCAATTCTCAGATCCAACTGATGGAAAGGATTCAGTCGGATAGCATTGATTTGATTGTAATCAAGGATACCTGAATTCCTCAAATCCCAGTTACTGATCAGGCTGGATTCTTCCAGATCGAATGGAGTATAGGGAGTTCCGCCAAGAAATCTCCATCTCGTACCAATTTCCCAATTTTTGCCAAATCGCTTCCCCGCTGTCAAACTCACAATAAATTTATTGTCCCATGAGGAGGGTACAAATCCAGCAGTATTTGGATTGGTAAATTCACTTCGGACCAGCGTCAGAGATGCGATTCCATAGAAATTATTGAATAATCGCTGCTGCGCCAAAATCTCCAAACCGTAGGCTCTTCCTTCGGCATCGGACAGCACGGGTTCATTGCCGATCACGCCAAAGTCTGCCCCTAAGTTGGCCAGTGCTATTCCATTTCGAATGGAGGAAGGATAATTACTGTACTTTTTGTAGAATGCTTCGGCGGTGAATCTTCGGTTTTTCTCAGGTACCAAAAACTCAATGCCTGCAATCAGTTGGGAGTTTCTGATAAATCGTACATCATTTTCTTGGTTTTCAAGTTCTCCTTCATTGTTTCTGAATCCTAAGACAGTATAAGGCGGTTTTTGGTAATAAACTCCGGCGTTCGCAGTTGCAAAGAGATTTGGTCTTAATTGGTAAGAGGCCGAAACTCGTGGGCTAAGTTGATTGAGAGGATTAGAGGCGGTTTTAGCAAAGTCAGCGCCATCCATCCTTAGTCCGCCTGTCAGTAAGAGTCGATTTGAATAGAAATTTTTGCTCCCTGATATAAATGCTCCGTATTGATTGAAGAATGTAGTGGACGCTACATCGATTACCTCACTGGAACTTGAAAGAGTGGATCTATCAAAATTGCTGATGAAATAGCGCGAATACTGGTAATTGAATCCGTATTTGAGCGTATATCCTTTGCCGAAAATGCTGTTTTCTGCCCGGAATTTATTTTCTGATTCCTGAGACTTATAGTCAAAGAGCAGGTTGGATTCTAAAGTATTGTCATTTCCTGCATACTTGAAGGATTGGTTATTCAGCATGTTGCGACTGAGGACCAAGGTCCAAAAGCCATTTTCCCGAAAGCGCTTCAGTTTCACTCCGGTGACGTAATTCCATTGTGTTTGAATTGGAAGTACATCCAATAGGTAGAGTCGGTTTTCCCGCTCCTCAGCTGTTTCATCGTCAGGAATATCTTGATTGAGTGCAAAGTTGTCAATGGCCCCCAATCCAATAAATGTCAGTTCGGTTTTTGCATTTAACTTCGTTGTGGTCTTGACTTGGAAGTCATTGAAAGTTGGGAGGAATGGCAGTCCTAATAGTCTAAACAAACCTTGTAAGTAAGACCTTCTGGCCGAAAAGGAATAGGTTGTTTTTTCTGAAAGTGGACCTTCATTGGATAAAGTCAGCTCGGACGCGCCCACCGTCAGTTGTGTGGCCATTTTGTCCCGACGGCCTTCCTTGAGTTGGATTTCAAAAAAGGAACTCAGGGCATCCATCCGGTTGGCAGGAAATCCGCCGGCTATGAGGTCCAGGTTTTTGATCAGGTTTACATTCAGAATTCCAACTGGACCTCCTGATGAACCTTGTGTCGAAAAGTGATTGATGACGGGAACTTCTATTTCATCCACATAAAACCTGTTCTCATTAGGCGCTCCACCACGGATCAGAATATCATTGCGAAAGCTGGGCGTACTTGCTACACCCGGCAAAGCCTGGATGACACGTGAAATGTCCCTATTCCCGCCAGGATAGCGCTCGATTTCATTGGTATTGAGTTTACGGACAGATAATGGCGTCTCCTCCGATCTGGTAAATTCACTGCTAACCACCACCTCACTCAGTTCAGAGGCATCTTCTTCCAGCTCAAAATCTAACTGAACTGCTTTCGCTAAGGTGACTTGAACTTCAAAAGCGGTAGAACTTTTGAATCCAACAAAACTTGCCCTAACATTGTAAAGACCCGGTGCTATAGGACTGATTTCGTATTTTCCATTTTCGTCCGTAATTGCTCCAATATCTGTATTTAGAATTAAAATATTGGCGAAGGCAATGGGTTCATTATTGACAGGATTGAAGACTCGGCCACGAATGACTCCTTGAGAAAAAACCTGTAATGGGATTAAAAAGACGAGTAAAAATGTCAATCTAAAGTGCATATGGAAGTTGGTTTAGAAATAAAATCGAAAATCCCCCAGAAAGTTTCCTGATTGTCTAATAATTGACAAAAATCAACGAAATCAAGCTGTTTGTTTCTCTTTCACGCGCCAAAGTCTCCACCAGGGAGTGCCCGGTGAGTCGTGATGCTCATAATGATAGCCAAAAAAGTAACAGCTGATAAACGCCCAAAGGTGATTTTTGGATTGTGAGTTTGAATGATGTTTGTTGTCACTTTCTCCCATGTGCGGGAGGTAGGTTCCGAAGAAAAAGAGCTGTAAAGTAGAAAGGATTGCAGGTGTCATCCAGAACACGATCAGATTTTCGGTTGGGATGAAAAGCTTCAAAATGTTGAATGTCGCTGCCATCAAAAGAATCTGCCAGATCGTGACATATTGCTTGATGAAGCTGAAGTACCAAAGAAAGAAATTTCCGGAAGGATGATAGTCCGGATCCTTATCCGTGGCCACATAGCGATGATGCTCGTGATGTTTTGGGAATAATTTCCAGTAGAAATTGTAAGAGAACAGCAATGCAGCGATTAACCCGGTGAATTTGTTCCATTTTTTGTTGGATGAAACAATGCCATGCATCGCATCATGAGCAGTAATAAAAAGACCGGTGTAGAGGTGCATTTGGATAAGAATCCCCAGGTAAGTCAGTGGATTGGACCAGCTGAGCTTGACCTGAAGCAGATAAATAAGGGATGTTGACCAAAGTAAAATTATCCCCCAGCCGATCAAAAGTCCTTTTGGGTCAATGCTTTTGGGAATAAGGGTAGTCGCCGGATTCATAGCGAATCGGTTTTATCAAAGGTTGAGAATACGCTCCTTCACTTGCTCCATGAGCCACATTGGCGTGGATGTGGCCCCGCAGATTCCGACAGTGTCATTTGTATCAAACCATTCGGTATCAATTTGATCCGGGTTAGACACAAAATAGGTGTGCTGGTTTTTTTCCTTACAGACATTGTACAAAACCTTACCGTTCGAAGATTTGGTACCACTGACAAAAATTATTTTATCGAATTTTTCCGCAAAATCCCGCAGCTCTTTGTCTCTATTGGACACTTGCCGACAGATGGTGTCATTCGTGTTGACGGTGATCCCATTTTGCCTTAGAATTTCATTTATTTCGTAGAATTTGTCTGTACTTTTTGTGGTCTGACTGTAGAGCGTAATGCTCTTGGGTAAGCTGGGGATGTCCAATTCTGAGATGTCCTGAAATACCACCGCTTTGTTGTTAGTCTGTCCCAATAGCCCGATGACCTCAGCATGTCCATGCTTGCCGTAGATATAGATCGTTTCGTCCTTGTCAAAAGAATTCTTGATTCGATTTTGGAGCTTAAGTACGACCGGACAGCTGGCATCAATCAGGGTCAGATTATTGTTGATCGCCAATTCGTAAGTGGAGGGTGGTTCCCCGTGAGCCCGGATCAAGACCTTTTCATTGTTGAGTTTGGACAATTCTTCATGGTCAATAATCTTGAGTCCTTTTCGGGTCAGACGGTTGACTTCTTCATCGTTGTGCACGATATCGCCCAAACAGTATAAATAACCCTGTTCATCCAGAATTTCTTCGGCCATTTCTATGGCGTAGACTACACCGAAGCAAAACCCGGAATGGTCGTCAATTTGAACCTGGAGATTTTTCATTGCCTTGTTAACTGCTTGGTAATGGAATTGTTTTTTCGGCTTCGAATACTCTCGAAGATACTGATATTCATTAGAAACAGCGTCATTGAATAGATGGTGTCTTCAATCGGGACAGTCCATATCCTGATTCCAAGATTTTCTGAGTTATTGTAAATCACGACTGGCTCCACTGTTAAGCCTCCTGTAAGGATTCCATTGCAAAGCATCAGAGGAATTAAGTGCACCAGATAAGCAAAAAGAAATCTTCCAAAGTATTTGTCTTTGAAAATCACAAAATGGATCAAGAGCGCTGCGGCACCCACGAGGAAATTGACAGATGTGTACCATTTGTCTAAATGAAGCAGTCCCAATCCGATCAGGAAAGGGATCATGACGTAGATAAATGGCTTTGCAAATGGCAGGAAGTAATCCTTTGGGAAGAAATAAATCAGAACTTCATAGATGAAAACACATGCAAAAGGAACGGTAATGAAGAATAACCATTCCTCCAGCGGCAGGTCAAAGAAATAAATTCCCAACAAATAGGTAGGATTGAATTCCCAAACGCCCATCCGGGTAAACCAAAAATCCCAAATCAAAAAAAATGTTCCGCTTATTAAAATGGCAGGGAACAAGGCATACCAATGGGAGGAAAATTTGATTCTCTGCTCAAAAGACTGCGCCAAAGGATAAGAAAGTGCAAAGAGATTGACAACCAAATAGAGATACTTTTCCATCAGGTAAGCCCGAGTTTGGATTCGAAGTAAGTTCCGATCAGTAGCGAGATTTTCTGAGAATTGGGTATTCGGATTCGCTTTTGTGTGATGGTTTCGGCCGGAAGTCCTTTGATTTTGTCAAAGAGCTTCTGGTAATAGAGGTAAGCAACTTTCACCCCGAGCTTGGCACTTTTTGGAAGTTGCTCGATGCCGATGAGTGAATCATCAAAGTCCTTTTGAATGTCTGCTTCTATCAGCGATTTGACATTTTTATCAAATTGGTTGAAATCAACGCCTGGGAAATAAACCCTTCCCCGCTCCTCATAGTCACTTTTCAAGTCACGCAGGAAATTAACCTTCTGGAAAGCCGCTCCCAGCTTACAGGCTGGTTCCCGGAGTTTCTGATACAGGGTTTGATCCCCTTCACAGAAGACTTTTAAGCACATCAAACCTACTACCTCAGCCGATCCATAGATGTATTCCTGGTATTTGGAGTCGTTGTAGGTTTTAAAATCAAGGTCCATTTCCATACTGTGAAGAAAGGCCTCGATCAAATCCAGGTCAATCTTGTATTTGTTCACGATAAGTTGGAATGCATGAAGGACGGGATTCAGCGAAATACCCATCTCTATGGACTCGTAGGTGTCTTTTTTGAACCGCTCCAATAAAGCCTGCTTGTCTTGATTGTGGAAGGTGTCCACTATTTCGTCCGCATAACGGACGAAACCATAGATGGCATATATCGGAAGGTGTAACTTTTTGTCCAAGGTTTTGATTCCAAGGGTAAAACTGGTACTGTACCGCTGCGTGATCAGGCGGCTACACTCCAGTGTGGTTTGGTCAAAAAGCGCAATTGCATCCATTGCTAAAATATACCATTTTGTCTACAAATTGTTTTCTTTTATCACCTCTCTAGCCACAACTCCTCCTGATATCAATGACGGTGGAACCCCGGGTCCGGGCACTGTCAGTTGACCAGTATAATACAGGTTTTTTACTTTTTTGTTTTTCAATCCGGGCTTTAAAATAGCGGTTTGAAGTAGTGTATTCGCCAATCCATAGGCATTTCCTTTGAACGCATGGTAATCCGACTTAAAATCGGTATGCGCATAAGACCGTTTGTAGACGATGTGAGAACGGATTTCCTGACCGGAAATCTTTTCCAAGCGGTCCATAATAATTCCAAAATATTTTTCCCGCATTTCCTCTGAGTCTTCCAGATCCGGAGCCAAAGGAATCAAGAGAAATAAATTTTCCATGCCTTCCGGGGCTACTGTCGGGTCAGTGATTGAAGGAACGGATGCATAGAAAAGCGGCTTTTCGGGCCACCTTGGATGGGTGTAAATTGCGTCCGCATGTGGTCCAAGCGGCTCGTCAAAGAATAAGTTATGATGACGAAGATTTTTCAGTCGTTTATTTATTCCAAGATAAAAAAGCAAACTGGATGGGGCCATCACCCGCTTGTCCCAATAGAATTCAGAATAATTACTGTATTTGGAATCCAACAAATGTCTGTCTACGTGGTGGTAATCTGCTCCAGCCACAATTATTTCGGCTGAGATGATTTCTCCGGATTTAAGGCGGACACTTTTCGCTAACCCGTCTACCACTTCAATAGTATCCACTTCGGCTGAATATCGGATTTTTACACCTTTTTCTTCAGCCAATGCCACCATTCCTTTGATGATTTCGTGCATTCCTTTTTTGGGATACCAAGTTCCCAGAGCGATATCTGCATAATTCATCAAGCTGTATAATGCAGGAATATTTTCGGCTGTTTCTCCCAGGAAAAGTACTGGAAACTCCATCAGTCTAATGATCTTCTCGTGCGAGAAATACTTTCTCACATGCTTGGACATCGATTGGAAGATGTCCATTTTGATCATATCCACCAAAAGACTCGGCGAAACGAACTCCAGCAGTGATCGGCTTGGCTTTTTCACGAGGTCATGGATGCCAACCTGATATTTATATTTTGCCTGGGCCAAAAATTTATCGAGTTGAACACCTGCACCCGGCTCGATTTGGTCCAGCATTTCTTTGAATTTGCCCAGATCTGCCGGAATATCCAACACATCATTTTCTCCATACACTACTGCATAGGATGGATCCAAGCGAATCAGATCATAATAGTCAGCTGGCTTTTTACCAAAATGAGCAAAGTAATCTTCAAAAACATCCGGCATCCAATACCAACTGGGACCCATATCAAAAACAAACCCCTGGTGTTCGAACTTTCTGGCTCGACCGCCTGGGGAATCGTTTTTTTCAAGAAGGGTAACTGAACAACTCGTGGCACTTGCTAGATATGTGGCAGCGGAAAGCCCTGCAAAACCGGACCCGATGACCACAATCTGTTTATTTTGCATTGAATTAATTTTTATGCTTATAGACCATCAGGTCTTCCTTGAGAAGTTTGCGGGCAATATGGATTCTATTTTTTACAGTTCCTATCGGAATTTGAAGCTTGTCGGCAATTTCATGATACTTGAAACCGCGAAAGTGCATCATGAATGGTGTTTTGTAGACATCATCCAGCTTATCGATAGCTTCATTGATGTCATCCATGGTGAAGTTTCCAAAAACACCATTTTCGATTAATGAGTCGCTCGAATTGATGTAATGCAAATTATCAGTGGTATCCACGAAAGTTCCTCTTCGCACCATACGCTGATAGTTAGTGATGAAGGTATTCTTCATGATGGTGTACAGCCATGCTTTAAGGTTAGTGCCTTCGGTGAACTTGTCTTTATTGGTGAAGGCCTTCACCATCGTGTCTTGCAAAAGATCATTTGCATCGTCCACGTCCCGTGTCAATTTCATTGCAAAAGGCTTCAACGAGCTTGAGAGCTTGTTTAATGAGTAGCTGAATTCTAGAGTCGTCATGGCTGTTCGTTTTTGTTGAATCAAATCTATGAATGATTAAACAAAAAGCAAGCATAATGTTGAATTATTTTTTAAAAATATTAAACAAAAAATTTAACTAGGAGGATTTAGGGTCAAATTTGGCCACTATAAATAGTAAAGGCGTCTTTTTGGTAAGACGCCTTTGTTTAATTAAAATTTGTTTTTGTTAAACTATTTCTCTTCGGACACCAAATTTACCTCATCGAGAAGTTCTTTAATATCGCGGATGTAATTCATCAACTTCACATTGGATGGCATGACTAAGTCCTGTCCAATTACTTGGTATCCGGTTACCAGAATTTGAGTTTCCGAAAAACGTTTCGCAAGTAAATTTAAGTAGTCTTGCGCATTTTCGGAGGAAGGTGATGTAGTGATCACCGTGAGCATAAAGTCCGGCTGATGAATTTTATAGACAGCGAGGAGGTCTTCATTTGGAGTGTTTTGACCTAAGTAGATCACCTTGTTTCCTTTACTTTTGATCAGATAGGAGGCGAATAGAAGTGAAATTTCATGCAGTTCACCTTCAGGTAAAAACAACAGGAATTTTTTGCCTTCGCTACTGACTACTTGCCCATCGATCGCTACAATCAGTTTTTGGCGGACAAGGTTGGAAATAAAATGCTCATGGGCAGGATTTATAGCCCCTGTCTGCCACAAGACGCCGATTTTGGACATGAACGGATAGACAATATTCATCATCGTCTGTTCAAAACCCAATTTTAGAATATTGGTTGAAAGGACTTTATCAAAGCGCTCCTCGTCCATTTCTATCATACAAATGGTGAGTGCGTGAATCTGGTCATCATGCGTGAGCGTGCGGTCAGTCAGCTTCATTACTTCTGCCCGCATTTCTTCCTGATTCATGGAGGCAATTTTGCTTATTTTGTATCCATTGTCGTTGAGAAGCGCGACGTTGAGAATGAGCTTGAGGTCGTTGTCATCATAGAAACGAATGTTGGTATCGGTCCGCTTCGGATTGAGCAGATTGTATCGCTGTTCCCAAATACGAAGGGTATGGGCCTTGATGCCCGACAATTGTTCCAGATCTTTGATTGAATACGTGCTCAATGTTCTTCGTTTTTAAAGAATTTTTTGGGGACTACAAAAAGACCAAAAGAAACAGCATCTTCTTTTTGGTTTGTTCGGTGATGAGCCTGATGGGCTTTAAATATTCCCTTCAGGAATGTATTCTTAGGTCGGTCAAACCATTTTAATCTACGGTGTACCAATACGTCATGCAGAACGAAATAAAGTACGCCATAAAGACTGATTCCCATACCCATCCAAAAGCGGTAATCCAAAGTGTCTACTCCTTTGAAGATCAGGATCAAAGCAACACTTCCGAATAAAACAGAAAACAAATCATTCAGCTCGAAAAACGTTTTCGAAGGCTCATGGTGTGTCTTATGAATCACCCAGAGTGGACCATGCATCAGGTATTTATGGATAAACCAACCGGAAAATTCCATGGCAGCAAAACCTAATGCTATGAATGCTATTGCTGTAATCATCATCGAAACAACTTGATTCGGAAAATTTTGTTAGATAATAAATTCAAATCTGCGAGATATGTGAACAAGAATGGCAATTCAAGTGGAATTAAATTTGGTTAAACCGCCAAAGTGAAGTTTAAAATAGCAAAGAAAAGGATGAGAGCCATTAGAAGGAATGCCGCAATCGGATTTGACTTTTCAAAATTTGCTTTTCGGTAGATCAGCTGGATCAAAAATGAGACACCTAGCCAACCGACGTAATTTTCTACCGGTATAACGTCAAACTTCCATGCCCAGAAATTGAGGGTGACAGCTACAGGTTCGATGATATAGTCCAAGGAGGTCATTGCTATTGCACCAAGAAAAGCTGCGTGATAATCATTGGTAACATTCCGAAATAGTGTTCCGGTGAGGTAGCTCAAAATAAACCAATTGACTCCAATGATGATAGGAACGTCCCAAAGCTTGGGTCCTAATGTAGGTCCATAAACATAGTCACCATATAAATATCCTGTGTGAATTCCGATAATTTCCGATCCAAATCCAATCCAAAATGCTGCTGCTGCAAATATTGGAAAAGCATCGGTCCAGCCTTTGTGAAAGATTAAAATCAAAATTAAAGATGACAACAGCTGAGCTGGAGTCAGTTTCAAAAACAAATCCTGATATTCCGGTAAGCTGAGGCCGATGATTCCTACAAGGTGAAGAGCAACGATAATTATCTTGGCGATTGATAACCTTGAAATCTGAAGTTTCCCACTAGATGGGTTATCTATTTGCATATTTAAAAGATAGGATGCGTTTCGAATTGAGATTTTTAACTTTACAATCTCATCTTTGTTAGCCACAAAAGTAAATAAAACCCACTTCTCTCATTATGATCCTCTACAATATTACCATAAACGTATCCCCCGATATCGAGCAGGATTTTATAGCTTGGATGAAAACTACCCATATCCCAGAGGTCATGGAAACAGGAATTTTCCATGATCATAAGTTTTTTAGGCTGATCCATAATTCAGAAGACGGCACTACGAATTATTGCATTCAATACTTCACTGAGAATTTGAAAATGATGATGGAATACGAAAGTAAACACGCTGCTGCACTCCGCGCTAAAACCCAAGAACGCTATCAAGATAAGGCTATAGCCTTTCGTACCCTGCTCGAAACGATCTGATTATGGCAAACTGGCTCAAATTAATTATCAGCCTTGCACTCCCTCAACTAGTCGGAGGCTTGGGCGCTTTTTTTACTTTTTCTTCAGTGAAAACTTGGTTTCCAACCCTGATCAAGCCGGGTTGGAATCCACCGAGTTGGTTGTTTGGTCCAGTTTGGACTTTGCTTTATATCCTGATGGGAATCGCATGTTTTCTGATTTGGAAAAGTGATCATCCTCAAAAAAAGGCGATGCTGAAGCTCTATACCGCTCAACTAGTTCTAAACGCACTTTGGTCCCCGGCATTTTTCGGCATGCAATCGCCATTACTTGGACTTTTGGTCATCATTCCACTATGGGTAGCGATCGTTCTTTGTATTATTCAGTTTAGAAAGGCCAGTCCGCTCTCCTCAGGTCTTATGGTCCCATATCTGCTTTGGGTAACTTTCGCGACTGCTTTGAATACGGCTATTTTGGCAATGAACTAAACTAAAAAAACTAGCCCCTTTGAGCTGGTTTTTTTAGTTTTTAAAACAATACGGAATTAATCCTGAACGCTTGTGGTCACTTTAGGAGCCTCCTTGGTCCAAGAGCTCACATCCAGTTTTCTAGGAGTTGGAAGGATTTCATCCAGGGTATTCCCATCATATACCCGACCGTTTTTCACCACATGTGAGATCGTATTCGTGTTTCGGATATTTTCCAGTGGGTTTTTGTCCATGATCACCAAGTCTGCCAATTTACCGGATTCGATGCTGCCGAGTTCTTTGTCCAGACCGAGCGACTCAGCACCGAGAATTGTTGCAATACGAATTGCATCCAGGTTGCTCATGCCACCACTCGCCACAGACCAGAGTTCCCAGTGATAGCCCAGTCCCTGCAACTGACCATGCGATCCGATACCGGCAAGTCCGCCTTGAGTGACGATGGAGTTTACGCCTTTTGCGTGCTTTTGGAAAACATGGTCTTCGGGTGCAAACCAGCCACCGAGCCCGCCAACTCTTCTTCTAGCCTTGGAATTCATTTCGTTGTAAGGCGTAAAACGGTTTAATTTCGGATCGTGAAGCGGGCTTTCGGTGGTGTAGTAGAAGTTTTCTGCCCAAGGTCCTCCATAGGAGACCAGCAAAGTAGGCGTATAGGCCATTTTGCTCTCGGCGATGGTTCGGGTCACATCAGCGTAAAGCGGGTGCACAGGAATCGCATGCTCATGACCCGGATAGCCATCAAATAGCTGGGTCATATTTAATTTGTAGTCCAAGCCGCCTTCTGTGGTAGGCATCAGTTGCTGTTCTTTGGCAGCCATGATGATCCACTGACGGTGCTGACGGTTACCCACGAGGTACATCTTGATGTATTGGGTATTGTAATACTTGCTGTACTGTTTCAAGACGCTTTTGGCTTGATCCAGTGACTTGAGATTATACATCCAAAAGCCTACCCCCGGACCTGTAGAATACACCCGGGGACCAGGAACCATTCCTGCCTCGACCATATCTCCATAGGTCAACACGTCTGTAGTCGCAGTCTGAGGATCGCGGGTGGTAGTCACGCCGTAAGCCAAGTTTGCTGCGTAGATCCAAACCGAGTTTTTGTGGAGATTCCAAGCAGGCCACATGTGCGCGTGGGTATCGATAAATCCGGGGGTGATTGTTTTTCCTGAAGCATCGATGACTTTTGCATTGCCTGCGTCCAGTGTACCGGAGGCTCCCACTGCTTTGATACGGTTGTTTTCTATCAGAATGTCGCCGTTTTCGATGACTTCAGAACCCTTCATGGTGACGATTCGGGCATTTTTCAACAAGATGCTTCCGCTGGGTGTGTCTTTTGCAAAGTAGACTTTCACTTGCTTCTCCTCAGGCTTGTAGGATTCTTTTTCTTTTAATTGAGCCTTGTGGAGACTGTCAGCTTTGGCCAGGGTTTTGTCTGCCTTGAAAAGTGAGTCAATGCGTTTTTTATCTGCTTTGGCCAAGGAATCTGCCAGTTTAACGGCGTCTTCGCCTTTGGCTTTAAGTGAGGCAACACTATCCGCAGCGGCCAAAGTCTTTGCCTTTTTTGCTGTTTTTACAGAATCTTCCACAAATTCCGCCCGATCGATGTCATAAACCCAATGCCCGTTTCCGAGCGACCAGTGGATCTTTTTGCCATTGGCTTCCCAAGCAGGAAACTCGCCGCCAATTTCGGTCAGTTGTCGGGAAGGAAAATTGCTGGATGCAGGATCTCCTACGTTGATACTCGGAACTTTTCCTACAGTCGGAATAGTGACGACATAGACGTTATTGTTGACTTTGGCCAAGGCTTTGTTCCCTACAGGCGCCATCAAAATGGTACTTGCGCTGGAAGGGGTCATCTGTGGTTCACGGGAATTTGACCCTTCAGGCAGCATGCAATAATTAACTGCATCGGCTGTCGAAACGGGTACGCCCATGACGTATCGTACTGTGGAGATTTCTTCCAAGTTCGCATGATCGTGATCATCATGTGGATCCGCAGCTGAACCAAAAGGTGTTATACCCGTGATTCTGGCGTAGACTTTTTCATCCGTTCCGTCCCATTTCACGCTCAATAGTGCTCCACCGGGCCCATTCAGGAATATTCTCGACGTGTCCCGGGTAAAATGAGCATTGCCGTAATTGCCGGCATTCATGATTTTTCTAAGAGCACCACCGGTTGCAGGTATCCAGACCAATTCAGCCTCTGCACCGCTTATGCCGGGGCCTTCTGCCTCTCGGAGCAATCGGTTAGAACCTTTGAAAACGGTGATTTTATTATTTGGTCCCCAGGCTGGGGCCATGTAAAGCGCAGATTCCGAGGTTAGTTTTGTGACGGAAGTTCGATTTCCAAATGATGCCTTGTACAAGTGACCGCCGGCCTTTTCATCCCAAGTAGTAAATACAAGTTGAGCCCCGTCTGGACTCCAGCTTGGCATCGCCTCGGTAAATTCATGTGAAGTTACTCGTGTCGGCTTGCCGTCTGGATAATCCATTACATACAATCGATTCAGTGCCGTGAAGGCTAATTTTTTACCGTCCGGCGATGGGACAGCATTGCGGATTTGGGTGGCAAGTTTGGCTGTGGTGTCTTTGATTTCATAATTGAAATAGAGACGCGGGCCCATCGCAAGATTTACCTCTGCTTCAAATGGGATCTCCACTGCCGGACTGCCGTCAATAGCCAGCTTCCAGATTTTTCCACCATAGGATGCGATGACAAATTTGCTGTCAGGCGTGAAAGCCATGGCTGGAAGGACGCCCTGTGGAGCGATGGATTCCTGTTCGTCCCGCTGTACAGGATAGGCCAGCCAATTCTCTTCTCCTGTTTTCAAATTGCGAATAACGAGTCCGGTCTTATCGTCCCAACGGGAGCCATAGACCATCCAATTTCCATCTTTGCTTAGTGTAGGTGTGAATGCTGAACCATATCTTGAGGTAATGCTGGTAATTTGACCTTTGTCGAAGTCGTAAGTGCCAATCTGATATTGAGGTAAAAGTGCATTATAGTTCCAAGCGCCTGATCGGTGTGAAAAATAGACACTTTTGCCATCAGGGCTCACAAATGGATCGATGGTTTTCATCTGAGCCGGGTTCTCATTGAGCTGAATTCCTCCTCCGCCATCAACGTGATACATCCAAAGTTTGGCGATTCTTCGGCCTTTTGAAACGACGATGTATTCACCATCGGGAGTCCAGTGCGCTCCTGGCACATCTCCAGTTTTGTCTTTGGTGACTTGTACGGTATCTTTTTTCACCATATCGATGTACCAAAGGTTGTCATTACCGGCACGGTCTGAGGTGAAGAGGATCCTCTCTCCGTCAGGAGAAAATCTCGGATGAGTCTCATACGCGATTCCCGTGGTAATAGGCGTTGCTTTTCCTCCTTCGAATGGAATACTGTAAATGTCTCCCATCAGATCAAAAGCGATGGTCTTCCCATCCGGACTTACGTCCACGCTCATCCAAGTCCCTTCTTTGGTGTTAAATTTAATTTCACGCTCCGGCTTAAGCGGGAGTTCTTTGAATTTTGGGTAGTCTAGGCTGTCTTTTTTGACACTGTCGGCAAATTCTTTAGTCCTTGGACTATGAGGGATCAGACTTCTTTCTGATATTGGAACCAAGGCGGCAAAGCTTACTGAGGCTCCTAAGGCAAGCAGTAAAGCAGGTTGGGCTAATTTGAACATAGGGTAGTGATTAGGGCAATTAATCTACTGGGAATCTTTGGAATAATGCAACAAGCAGTTGTCCCAAGTGAAAAACAGTTCGGAGGCGGACGTTTTTGAGGATTAATTTAAAAAATGAAGAGTTTCTTCCTTGTTATCCTGCATCAAAAGAAGGCACTGAACCTAGTTTCCAACTTCATATACGGTGACAGGTTTGGCTTTATTTTTCAATGCCATTTCACCGATCCGGTTGAAGGTAAATTTGTCTGGAATCTGTGCCTGACAATGTTCCATAATCAAAATTTGTCCGGGATTAGCTTTGGCTTGAAGTCTAGCCGCTACATTGACAGTATCGCCTATTACAGTGTAGTCCAGACGTTTTAGGGATTTTGAGCCGATGTTTCCGGAGACCATTTCCCCGGAATTGATCCCAATCGAGACCTGAGGTTTGAAATGAGTCGCTTCCGAATATTCGGGAATGGCTTCCATTTTGTCACGAATGGCAATGCAACACTTAAGGGCACGTTGAAGGTGATCGGGTCCCTGAAAGACTGCCATCACCGCATCCCCAATAAACTTATCCACGCTGCCTTTTTCTTCAATAATCTCACGTACCATGAGATCGAAGTATTCGTTGAGCAGGCCCACAACGGTATTCGGCTCTTCGTTTTCGGATATTCTAGTAAACCCGCATAAATCGATAAATGCAACCGTACCTTCGATGATTTCATTTTCCATCAGGGCAGATTCAATTTCTTTTCCGCCCATGAAGTTTAACACGGTCTCATCCACGTACATCTTGAGGATATTATTTTCCCGAATTGCTTTGATGTTGGATTTGATCTGACTGATGTAGCTGAGGGTTTTTTCAACGGTAATCTCCAGGTCCTGAAAATCTACCGGCTTGGTTACAAAGTCGAAGGCTCCCAAGTTCATCGCCTTTCGGATGTTTTCCATGTCTCCGTAGGCCGATATGATGACGGTTTTTAAAAGTGGATTCTGCTCCTTGGTGTTGGCGAGTAGGGTCAAGCCATCCATTACCGGCATATTAATGTCGCTAAGGATCATGTCTACATCGGGATGTTCTATCAGGAGATCGAGTGCAAGCTGTCCATTGAGTGCAAAAAACATTTCGTACTCTCCCGAGCGAATCTTTTGTCTGTACTTCTGGCGGAAGAGCATCTCCAAATCCTCCTCATCATCCACAACCAGGATTTTTGCCATTTTATTTGTTGGTTAGCAATTCTGCTATTTCATTTTTGAGGGATTCGAAATCCACCGGTTTTGTAAAAAACCCTTTTGCGCCGGATTTGATCGCTTTGTTGTAGCTCTCCTTATCTCCGTAGGCGGATATCATGCTTACTTGGATGTGGGGAAATCTACTTTTGATGTTTTCCAGTAACTCCAGCCCGCTCATACCGGGCATATTGATGTCGGAAAAAACATACACGACATCAGGAGAGCCTGATTGACCCAAATAATCCAAGGCCTGTTGGCCCGAAAAGGCAAACTCTACTTCGAGTAATTTGCTTTTGATTTCCCTTCTAAACTTTTGCAGAAACATGATTTCTACATCCTGCTCATCATCAACGATTAAAATTTTCATTCGAAAAAAGTTAAGTTTTACTGTTTGGCAATTCAATTTTGAATCGGGTAAAATTTCCTACTGACGATTCTATGTCCAACGTGCCCAGATGGGATTTGATGATATCATGGGTGATACTCAACCCTAATCCAGTGCCTTCAGTCCCTTTTTTCGTGGTAAAAAAAGGAATTAAAAGTTTGTCACGTATCTCCTCCGGAACACCCGGACCATTGTCCTCCACCTCTACCAAAACCCTGTTTGCTAAGTTCTTGGTTCGAATCTCTAATTTAGCTTTATAATCTGATCCTACCATACTTATTTTGTCGCGCATGGCATCAAAAGCGTTTTTTATCAAATTTAAAATCACCCTACTGAAGTCCTCTCCATTTAATGGGATCAGGCCAAGATTTTCGTCCAAATTGAGGTTGATTTCTACATTGATTGGATTTTGATTGGCACGCATCCCGTGAAAGGCCAAGTTGGAATATTCCCGAATCAGCGCATTGAGATCGGTTGGGTCCATGCTGCCTGTTCCTCCGCGGGAATGCATGAGCATAGATTTGACGATGTTGTCAGCCCTTGAGCCATGGTGACGGATTTTTCCCAGATTGGATTTGACATCTTCCAGTAGGTCCCTTATATTTTCTTTTTCAGAAGTATTGGGGGTTTTTTCCAATTCTTCTTCGATTTCTTCTATAAAATCCTGACTGAGCTCGGAGAAGTTATTGACAAAATTCAGCGGGTTTTTTATCTCATGTGCAATCCCTGCCGTGAGTTGCCCCAAAGAAGCTAACTTTTCTTGCTGCAATAGCTGATCTTGAGTTTCTTTTATGGTTTGGATGGCTTGTTCAAGGGCTGCGTTTTTATTTTTCAGGTCTGCGGTTTTCTCATCTACAAGTTTTTGCAGCGCTTCGTTTTTTTTGATTAATTCATTTCGATGCCAAGTGTCTCCTTCCGAATTTACGGCCTGAGAACCGTGAAAGTGAACTAATCTCCAGTGGTCGTTGAAATATTCAAATACGGTACTAAATCGTAATGGAAGGACGTTTTCCTCATTTCCCATTTGGATAGTGACAGTAAAGTCATGAGTAAAAAGGGCAGCATTCTCCTGTGCAAAAATTCTCCGGTGGATCAGACTGGTTTTGAATTGGATATCCAGTCCTTTGGATTGCTCACGCTGATCTTCCAATAATTTCCTGAATCCTTGGATCCCGATGATTTTCTCATCCACCGTGGTGCCAAATCCCATTACATCCGAAACAACGAATTCACCAATGGTGTCCAAAGGAAAATTAGCCGTGGCTGTCGTGTCCAGGACTTTTTGAAGTGTTTCAAATAATAGTTTTTCTTTTAGAGCATCCATGATTTTCCTTTTGGAGAAACTTATTTAGTCAGGTTTTCAGCTATTGATTTTTGACCATTTCGGCAATTTCTTTTTTAAGGCGCTCAAAGTCCACCGGTTTGGTGAAAAAACCTTTAGCGCCGGAGCTCATAGCGCGGTCGTAGTTTTCACTGTCACCATAGGCAGAGATCATACTCACCTGAATGTTCGGGAAACGGGTTTTTATTTCCTCCAGAAGTTCCAATCCGCTCATTCCGGGCATGTTTATATCGGAGAAAACATAAACGAATTTTGGGGGGTTTTCTTCACCTAAAATATTCAAAGCATCCTTGCCTGAAAAGGCAAAGGCCAGTTCAATCTCCCCACTTTTGATTTCCTTTCGAAATTTCTGACGGAAAAGTGCCTCTACATCCTTTTCGTCGTCAACAAATAAAATCTTCATAAGCTGTTTAAATTTGGTTTGGTAAAAAAATGATGAATTTTGTTCCTTTTTGAAGTTGTGAATTGATGGATAGATTACCATTATGCCGTTTGATGATGTCGTGTGTAATGCTGAGACCGAGTCCGGTACCTTCTGTCCCCTTTTTGGTAGTGAAGAATGGCTGAAGGATTTTATCCTGAATCTCTTCAGGGATTCCTGTGCCATTATCTTCAAAAATCAGCTCAACTCCTGCGGTCGTAGATTTGCTGGTAATGATAAGTTCAGGCGAATATTTTTTTCCATAAGTTTCTTCCATATTCAATTTTTCCCGCATTGCGTCAAAGGCGTTGTTGCAGAGGTTGAGAATCACTCTGCTGAAGTCATCCGTGTAAAGCGGGATTTTACCAATGCGATCATCCAAATCCAGCTCGATACTTACAGGGATGGGGTTTTTGGTGGCGCGCATCCCGTGGAAGGCAAGATTGGAGAATTCCTGAACCATTGCATTCAGATCCGTCGGCTCCTTTTTTCCACTGCCGCCCCTGCTGTGCAAAAGCATAGATTTGACAATATTGTCGGCACGGGTGCCATGCAGGTGTATTTTGAGCAAGTTGCTTTTAATGTCCTCCGAGAGTGCCAGGGCTTCTTTTTTATGGTCATTTTCGAGTTCTTCCCGCATATCATCGATGAGCTCCATGCTCACATCGGCGAAGTTGTTGACAAAGTTGAGCGGGTTTTTGATCTCGTGGGCAATGCCCGCGGTGAGTTGGCCAAGGGAGGCGAGTTTTTCCTGCTGGAGTAGTTGGTCTTGCGTGGCTTTTAGGTTTTGATAGGCTTCTTCGATTTCATGCGCATGTTCGAGTTCTTTTTGCCGGGCTCGCTCTTTTTCGATGGCCACCAGTCTTCCGGATTGGAATTTGACCAGTCCAAATATCACTAATCCAAAACTAAAGAAATACAGTAAATAAGCCCACCAGGTGGCATACCAGGGAGGGAGGATGATGAATTTATAAGTTATTTCGTCCGAGATAGCATGGAAGCCGTTTTGGGCTTTTACCCGAAAGGTGTAAGTCCCATGAGGGAGATTATTGAATTCCCGGGTTGAATTTTCTTCCCATTTCCCCCATTCTTCGTCATATCCGTCCAAAAATGTCTGATACTTGGTCAGTTTCTCCTGAATAAAAAATGGTGCAGCATAGGAAAATCGGATCGAATTATTTTTGAACTTCATTTTATGGAGTGCTTGGTCTTTCTCCTGATTTTTGTGGTTTAGGGTATCTGCTTTGGATATGATTTGTCTGAAATAAACCGGGAATGGAATGTCAGTATCAATTGATTTTTTATCATCGATTCGGATCAAGCCTTCATCTGTCCCTAACCAAATTACACCGTTTGGTTCAGAAAAGAAGGCGGAAATATTCAAGCCAGGAAAAAGATTGATGGGATAATCCTGAAGAGCATAGCCTCCATCTTTTGAGGGGATTGCAAGTTTTTTCTCATTCTTGAATACAATTAAGGCGCGATCAAGATCATCACCTTGAACTGCGAAGGCGTCAATGTTAATATTTGCCACCTCATCAGAAAAGCTAAAAACCGTGTCTCTTACAAATGAATCTTTGTCTTCATCGAAATAATAAAACCCATTGATGCCGGAAGAGAATATCCGACTTTGAATTTTGGATATTCTTCCCACCATTCCGGGAATCCCATCCTCCTCAGAGAATTTTCTGACCGTTGAGCCTCCTAAATCGATGTTTCCTGAGGCAGTTTTGGCCCACGTTATCCGATAATTGTCGCCCGCTTGAGTTCCTGCCCAAAGGTTCCCCTTATCATCTTCTTCCAAGGTGTAAATATACCGATCAATCTGATTTAGGAATCCGATCGATTCGTAGGCGTAAGGCTGAATTGATGAAGTGGAAACTTTGATTCTTTTAAAAACAGCAATGCCATAAGCTCCGCTGAGGAAGACATAACCCGGGTGTTTTTCTGAAAGTAATATTTTGAGTATCTGAAGCTTTTCTGTCCCCGGAATTAATACCGTTTTTCCGTTTTTTAATGAATATAGCCCGATGTTGGATATCAGAAGTCTATCTTCATCCTTGACAAGGGAAAAGATTTGCGAATTGGGAATGCCTTCTAATTTTTTGATTTTTCCGTCTGACTTATCCAAAAAATGTACTCCGGTAGAACCTCCGATGTACAGCTCTTCATCCAATGAATTGATCGAAAGAATTGATCCGATTTCTTCATTTTCGGACTTGAAGCGGGTGAGGGGAGAAGAGATTTCAATTTTTGAAAGACCGGTATTGGTACCGACCCAGAGGGTTCCGGCTCGATCCAATAATAGAGAATACACACTATCGTCTATCAATCCACTCTTGGAGGTTAATAGAGTGATCTGATTTCCTTCAGAATCCAAAATTATAAAACCAACCCCAATGCCACCAAGCCCAAATTGATTGTCTGCAAGTGAAATTCCTCTGTAAAGTCTTGAGTTTAGGAAATCCTCGGCTTTGGTTTCGAATTTCTGGAATTTTTTACCGTCAAAATGGTAAAGTCCTCCGGAAAATGCGCCTACTAAAAATTCATCGGGCTTGGTATAAGGAAGCATAACCTGAACTCGGTCTTTACCTAAAAATTGACTTCCGGGAATCAACTCCAGTTTACCATTCCGCTCTTTGAAAATCCCCAATTCTATCTGATGCGCATAGAAAGTGCCGTCGATCTCCCAGGAATACATAAACTGCGAGTCAGGTTTCCATATTTCAATTTTGGGATCCTGATTTTCCTTTTCAGGGGTGTAAATAAAAATGGCCTCCCGGGCCTGGAAATAAATTTTACCATCCACTTCATTGATTGACCAAATGTCATTCAGCGTGATTTCTTCGGGGATTAAGTGGATGAGCGAAATTTGAATTGTATTTCCCAAATCGTTTTCTCCGATGTATCCAAAATCAGCCAAAGAGCCATAATAAAGAACGCCTGAGTTGGATAAATGCAGAGCCCTCGTACTCGTATTATATCCTTTCAATGGAGAAATTAAAAGCTCCCAATTTTTCCCGTCAAATTTCACAATGCCGGTATTGGTTCCCAAGAAGATGAATCCTTTGGCATCTTGGGCCAAACTCCAAATCTGTCCTGTACCTTGGTAGTCTCGGGGAGAATAATTTGTAATCGTCGGGATTCCCTGTGACGCGTTGATTTGGGAAAACCCCTTGAGCTGAATCAGGGAAAAAAGTACGAGAGAGAAAAAAGCCGCCCGGAAGAATAATTTTTGCATAAAAATGATATTGGTTGGACTATTTCTTGAAAATAGTAAAAAGTTCTTAAAAATGTGGTACTAATCAAAAAAACTGAGTCACAGACAAAATCTTTTTGAAGGATCACCAAAATCGCTCATTTTCAGGAACTCTGTGTAAGGCTTCTTTCATCTGATCGTGACCTTTTTGGACGATTTGCTTCCATTTGGTATCATCCATCATGCCGATTCCCTTCAGTTCCATTTCCAAATAAATTGCTACGCCGGATTTGGTCATTTCCTGTTTTTGACGACTGTTGAGGGTGAGTGAATTAACCAGAATTGAAGTGATACCGGGAAGTCTGAATTTTTTCTTTCCGGTGATTTTATCCCAAAGTATACTGGCTGAGCTTGGGGTTTCATCAAAGTCAACCGGCTGAGATTTAAGCTGAGTGAGAGAAATGGCGATGATATGACTCACCGGGTAATTATACATGGTTTCGATGGGTAGGTTGTCTACGACGCCTCCGTCCACGTGGAGCTGATGGTCGATTACCACCGGAGGATAGATACCTGGAATGGCTATGCTGGCTTCGATCTGTTTCCACGCGAGACCCCGGTCATGAACCTGCGAGGTCGCATTGGAATAGTTGGTCGAAACACAATAACTACCCACCCAAAAGTCTTCCAGGTGGGTATCTCCCATCATTTTTTTGAGGTAATTGCTCATTTTTTTACCTGACATAAAGGAGACTAAGGGTATGGTGAAGTCATTGGTCGTCAGCTTGCTTTGAGCAGAATCTTTGCTGTAGTAGTCAATTTTATTTTTATCAAAATCACAATAAGCGGCAGTCAATCCATAGAGTGCCCCGGCGCTGGTACCTCCCAGAAAGTCGATTTCCACCCCTTCTTCATACAAAGCTTTGATTGCTCCCAAATGGGCAAAGCCTTTGGCCCCCCCTCCACCTAGCACCAGTCCTATGGCTTTGTTTGAAAGAATCCTGGCAAACCGCCTGATATCCGGAGCGTGGTTTTTTCGGGAATGGATATGGAGGTCGATTTTTCGAGCTTCAAACCAGCGCCTCGTATTTTCAGGAAACTTCGCCTCCTCCGGATGGAAGAGCAGCAAGTAGATTTTCTTGTTAAGTATATTTTGAGAATAGAGATCCAGGTGATTTTCGATCTCATAAATTTTGCTATCGGCATAAAAATCAGTAGCAACCACAACCAAATCTGCGTAGATGATGCATTGTCTGGACCATTCTAAATCAGCGTCGCTGCAAACCAGAAAATTTAAACCTGTATGCTCCTCCAAAGTGTCATACATTTCCTGTATTTCCAGGTGTGCATGCGAGTCATGATCAAGGATTTGGATGCTTAAATTCAGCGATTCAAATTCTTTTTTGACCGCTTCCGTATAGTCCGAGATGTCATTTTCTGATTGGAGGTTGATGACCGCTATATTTTTGGCAGAGGTCTCCAGATGTTGCTGAAGTGCATTTCGACGGAGTCGGTTGACCACAAATCGGGTCAGTTTGCTTGAGAATGCCGGATGCTTGGAGACAATCTCCAAATATTGACTTTCATTGATTTGCAAAACAATGGATTTTCGAATAGCCACTACAGAAGCTGATCTGGGTTCGGCCATAAAGAGGGCAAATTCTCCGATCGGTTCACCCTCTCCGATATCGCCCAATGCGTGAAGTGAACCGTCCTCTTGCCGTGCCAGGGCTCTGAATCTACCTGAAATTACGATAAATAGTGAATTATCCCGATCACCCTGATGAAACAGGAATTCTCCTGTCTCAAGGTCAAGGATCTTTCCATTTTCAAGTATTTGAGTAAGTAAATCATCTTCAAGTTCACCGAAAAGCTGAAGTAGGATCTTTCTGTTATGGGCGTTTTTCTTAAGATTTGGGTTCAATTTGGATCTAAATTAAGAGTTAAAGTAAACGCAGCATTATTTGGAGTAAAAGTTAGTCTAAAGTAAGAATTAATTGAATTGAGGCAAATTTACCTTTGTAGAAAAATGGTCATCCTCAGGAAAATCCGTGGATCGAAGCACTACAGTAAAAGAAGCGGGAGATTGAAATGGGTATAATTTTCAGCCTGTGATTTATTCTAAAAAGTAGGAGAGGAAAAGCAGCGCTACTTTGCCAGCCCAGCTTACCTAGCTTGATTTTTCGGTTGATTTTATTTTAGGGAGGAGGATACTGAATCGGGTAAATTCTCCCACCTTAGATTCGATTTCCAATTTCCCTTCGTGGGACTTGATGATATCATGGGTGATACTCAGGCCAAGTCCGGTACCTTCGGTGCCCTTTTTGGTGGTAAAAAATGGCATCAATAGCTTATCCCTGATCTCATCCGGTACTCCAGGGCCGTTGTCCTCTACTTCGATCAGAATCTGATCCCCCAGGTCTTTGGTTCTGATTTCTACTTTGGCTTTGTATTCATTTCCCAGGGCCGAGATTTTATCTCGCATCGCATCAAAGGAATTCTTGACCAAATTCAAAATTACCCGACTGAAATCTTCCCCATTGAGCTTGATTTGGGGGAGCTTTTCATCGAAGTCCAGCTTGATATCCACATTGATGGGCTTGGGATTGGCCCGCATTCCGTGAAATGCAAGGTTGGCATATTCACGGATCAGTGCATTAAGATCTGTTGGTTCCATGCTGCCCGTTCCTCCGCGGGAATGCATCAGCATGGAGCGTACGATACTGTCGGCTCGGGAGCCATGGTGTCGGATTTTCACCAGGTTGGATTTGACATCTTCCAGAAGTTCGAGGATGTTTTCTTTTTCTGGGCTGTCGGAGATTTTTGCCATTTCTTCACCGATTTCTTCGAGAAAATCCACGCTGAGTTCCGAGAAGTTATTCACAAAATTCAGCGGGTTCTTGATCTCGTGGGCAATGCCGGCAGTGAGTTGACCGAGGGAGGCGAGCTTTTCCTGTTGGATGAGTTGGGATTGGGTGGATTGGAGATGATTTAAGGCTTTTTGGAGCTCTTCTTTTTGTTTGAGTATCTCGGAAGTTCGCTCTGCTACCAATGCTTCCAATTGGTTTTTTTGTTCCGCTGTTGCTTTGAGCTGTCGTTCCTGTTCTTTTAGAAAAATCCGTTCGATCTCCAGCTCCTTCATCTGCTTTCTGTGATTCAGCCACATGGTGACTGCCCAGATCAATGCAAAAAATCCTGCCGCATCAAGGTAATTTTCAAGTATATCGTAGATAGATGGGCTAATCGTTTCGATTAAATATTCCAATAGCTGCACCCCAATGATAGGCAGCGGGGTGATGGCCAATGTTTTCTGATACTCGAGCTCGGGGGTATTTAAAATGAGGTAAATTATGGCTCCAACGAGCGCAAAGGAGAGCAACTCAAAAAGAAACTCAGGCGGAAGTTGCGTTGCGCCGAGGACAATGAAGATCCCGGACGCGACCATTCCATAGTTGAAATACCGATTGAGATGAACAGGGAATCCTTCCGGCCCACTGCTCTTCTTGAGGTAATAAAGAAGGAAAAGTGAAATGATATTGATCAGAATCATAGTGGAGGGCTGGTATCTTCTTTAGCTTAAAAGTACTTGGGTTAGGTCAGAATTCTGTCAGAAGGTTGAGGTGGATAAAGAAGCAATTTCCTTCTTCAAATTTTCAAAATTAACAGGCTTGGTGTAGAACTCCTTGGCTCCGGAGTCCATTGCTTTCTTGTAATTGGCTTCATCGCCATAGGCGGAGATCATTGAAACCTGAATCTGGGGAAATCTTTCTTTGATGATTTCCAGCATTTCCAGCCCACTCATTCCGGGCATATTGATGTCTGAAAATACATAGACGACTTTTGGTGGATTTTCGCTTGCTAAGATATCCAGTGCCTCTTTTCCTGAAAAAGCAAACTCCAATTCCAACATTCCACTTCGGATTTCTTTCCGCAGTTTTTGACGAAAGAGATCTTCCACATCGCGTTCGTCGTCGACGATTAATATTTTCATAGGGTAAAAGTTAAGTGATTTTAGACAGGTAATAAAATTTCGAAAATAGTAAACTCGCATGCCCTAGATTCTACTTTGATCTCACCCCCATGCGCCTTTATAATATCATGGGTAATACTCAGCCCAAGTCCAGTTCCTTCCGTGCCTTTCTTTGTTGTGAAAAAAGGCTGTAGGATTTTATCTTTGATTTCGTCCGGGATGCCGGGGCCATTGTCCTGAACAGCTATTAGAACTTGTCCTTTCTCCAAGCTTGTTATCACTTTCAATTTCGGCAAGTAGTCTATGTCTTTTCCCACCTCTACTTCGTACTTGGTGCTTTGTACTTGGTACATCTTACTCCGCATCGCATCAAAGGCATTATTACACAAATTGATCACTACCCGGGAAAAATCCTCCTTGATCAGGGGCACTTCCTTTACTTCAGGGTCTAAGTCCAAGATTATATCCACATCGATCGGATTCTTTCCTGCCCGCATTCCGTGGAAACTTAAGTTGACATATTCCCTGATTAGGGAATTGAGGTCGGCGGCTTCCATCTTGCCGGAACCGCCTCGGGAGTGCTGTAGCATGGAGCTCACGATGCTGTTTGCCCGGCTGCCATGCTCATGCACTTTTTTAAGATTTGATTTAATGTCGGCTAAGATCTCATCCACCAAACTCTCGTCTTTTGCTTCTTGGCTCTTAGCTCTTTCTTCAATGACCTCATCCACAAGCTCCATGGACACCTCAGAGAAGTTATTCACAAAATTCAGTGGGTTTTTGATCTCATGGGCAATGCCGGCAGTGAGCTGTCCAAGGCTTGCCAGTTTTTCCTGCTGTACGAGTTGGCTTTGGGTAGCTTTTAGTTTGCTCATGGCGGCTTCTACCTCCGCTTTGGCTATTTCCAGCCTATTAAAGTCCTCATAGCGGGCGTAGGCGGTAGAGAATGCATCGGCAAGATTTTGCACCAATTGCAGCGCTTCATCCTTTAATGGGGCATCGTTGCCTACATACAACATGCCCTGCAAAAAGGGAAGAAAGTGCAGGTAAAGGTCAGTGGGTCGGTTTTCTGTTACATATTTTTCATCGCTTGCCACGGCGCCTTGCTGCACCAGGTTTTGGGTGTATTCGGCAAAGGCTGCTTCATCCATATGGTCCCTGAATATTTTCTTTTGCTGCCAATGCGCAACGATCTGCCTGGATTGTTCGGTGGAATGATAAGGCAAGTGAAAGGCAGCAATGGATTTTCCATCGGGCGTAGAAAGAAAGGCCTGCACTTCTTGCTTGGCTTCATCCATAATAAAAACCCCGCAACGAATAAAGGGCACGCCAAGAATATTCAATTCATTCCAGATCAGGGGTTGTATCCGTTCCAGGTCGCTTGTGGTGCGCATCGAAGCGATTTCTGCCCGCACCCTGTCCACCGATGCCCGCTTGATAACTTCCAATGCCTGTGCTTCGGCTTTTTGCAGGTCAAGAAAACGGGTATATGCCTGTTCGAAAACTTTTGAAAATCGCTGGATAATATCTTTCTCATAACCGGAATAGACCCCTTCCGTATAGCGCATCAGGAATATCCCGGTATTTTTTTGGTAAAAGCCCATAACATCAATAAGCCGTACAGCCTTAGTGGCTTCCTTTCTTCCCTGCGGCACTTCGGGCAACTTAAAATATTCTTCAAAAAAAGCCCGGGTTTCTTCTTCATTAAGGGTAATAGTTAAAGGCGATTGTGTGGAGGAAGCGGCATACATTTCGTTGAAGTTGCGCATATTCACATAAGGCCAATGAATTACATTATCGTACAACCCATCTGCCGTACTGATCCAAAGGTGCAGGTCCTTTGTTCTGTCTTTGAGCAATTGGATTCCCACCACATTAAAATTGATCTCCAGATGCATGAATTCTCCATATAAAGTATTGACCACTTCGTGTAGTTCCGTACTTTTATGCATTGCTAAACTTTTGCTCCGGACACGCTCCAACGCTGCTTCAATCTTCGCTTCCTTTGCCTGCGCTTCGGCTAACTTTAAATCGTTATACCGTTTATAAGTCAAGCTTAAAACGGTAGTGAATTTGCGATATATCTGTAATTCACTTTCCGTCAATCCTACCTCCGTCCATGCATAAATTGTACCTTCCCTGAAAAAAAAGTAATAGCCGTATTGAACCTCATCATTTGAAACTTCGGGGTATGCAACCTGTGGCTTTATAAATTGATAATACTCCCTTATTTCCTGACCTCTCAAAATGGGATGATATTCCTTTTGCAATAACCAATACTCGTACATATTTTCAAGAATAGGATGCCCTACTAACTTTAATGTAGCAATAATCTCAACAGCCTTTCCCTCTTTTGTGGTGTACATGGAAGTAAACTCGGAATTATGGGTTTCTTTGTCAAACAAACTCACACCACATCGCTGCGGGATACCATTAAGCAAACTCACTTGATTATAAAAAACCCTGATCGTTTCTGTCAAATCCTCGGAGCTGTGCATGGACATCGCTTTTGATCTTACTCTTTCAAGGGCCGCCTCAATCTGCGCTTCACGGGCCTGCGCTTCGGCTTTCTGCAAATCAAGAAAGCGCGTGTAGGTTTGTTCAAAAAGCGCACTGACCCGCTTGGTAATGTGAATCAATTCGGGTTGGAATTCATAGGGGCTAAAGGCATAAAAAAAGCCGTGCTCGAAAATGAAACAGTGTTGGATCTCTTTTTCAGGTAATTTTTCTATCGGGATCTGAATTTTATAGTCAGGAGCATTATTGAGCATGCGATAATAATCAAGCAAATCTTCGCCTTCCAACACATATTGGTGGTAGGGAACTTGCTCCAGCCAAGCCTGACGGGCTTTCTTTAGCATGGGGTGCCATGACATATTGATATTGCCAATATGCATGTTGACTTCCTCTCCGGTTTTGCGCGCCGTCCAAAGTTGATTGTTTTCATTATCATGGTTCAGGATGCCGATCCCAAATCGGGTCCCTTCATCCACCCCAAGGGCGGTAAGTTCAGAGAACATCTTGACCACACATTTCCCCACATCCTCGCTGTTGTGCATGGCCATGGTCTGCGCTCTGACTCGTTCCAATGCAAGGTCAATTTCACTTTCCCGAGCATGGGCTTCTGCTTGTGCCACATCCATATATCTTCGGTAGGCAAACTCAAAAACATTTCTGAAGCGCTTGAGCAAGTCAAGGTTAACATTCGTAAGTGGGCCGAAAGTAGAGATTCCTATTGCCCCTACCCCAATAGAATAGAAGTAATAATAAAGTTCAGAAAGGTCATTCAGGCGTGGGTCTTCGTATTCCCCACTGTCTCTTCGGCGCTGTTTCCAGCTTTCCAAATACTCCTTTTTAACCACCAGTTTGGCAAATGAATCTTTGGATTTCCTGATTCTCTTCTGGAATTGTTCAATAATAGGGTGGCTGCCATACGCAATTTTTGCTTTGTTAGCACCTGCAAAATCCGAATAATCATAATCAATCAACGAATTGTTTGAATCATCCCAGAAATTAATAATTGTATTTCTTAAATCTGTAAAACCAAGGGATTTCAACTCGTTAAACATGACTTGACAGATATCAAGGATATCAGCCGGATTTTGCATACCCAAGGCTACAGCCCTAACCCGCTCCAATGAAGCTTCGATCTCCAGTTCACGGCTTTTATTTTCTAGCTCGATCGTTCGTCGTTTGATCGCATCCCGGAGTTCGAGGTTTTCCTTGCTGATTTTCTCCAAGGCTATCGTCTCTCCTTCCTGAACCCGCATATCAGGAAGCGATCCATGCTGTTGGGTTACTTTCCAACCCTCCTTGGTCTCCCGGAGCAGCGTGGATATTCTGATCTTTGAATAAAAATTCCAATCAGTTCCTATAAGGACATAAATATCACATTGCTCATTGATCAGTACCAAATGATCTACAGGCACGACATCAATTTGCCGATTTCTCATCTCCGCTTTTCCCACTATTTCATGTAGTTGGGCTTTTAGGAATTCAATTCCGTCTGCTTTGGTATGACAGCGCTCGGATTCGGAGGTGCCGATCATCTCAAATAGATCATCCAAAGTGGAGGCAAATGTCTCTAAGTCTCCTTTGGTATAGCTGTCCCAATACGTTTCGTAGGTCTTCCTGGCTTCTGCAAGTTTGGTTTTCTGTGACTCCATGGATATTAGGCTTCAATGGGTAAAAAGATGATCATTTCTGTGCCCTCGCCTTCGGTGCTTTTGACCCGAAGATCACCCCCGTGTGCCTTGATGATGTCATAGCTGAGACTCAGTCCAAGTCCTGTTCCGCTTCCGGTAGGTTTGGTGGTGAAGAAAGGCTGGAAGATTTTGTCCTTGATTGCTTTTGGGATTCCGCTCCCATTGTCTTTAATGCATATTTCCACACCACCTGTATTACCAGTCAGTTCGACCAATCGAGTAAGGACAGAGACTTTTGGTTTGTAAGTTGAAGCACCATTCTCGGAGGACTTTCGGCTCCGTTCAGCACAGGCGTAAAAGGCATTGTTGATCAAATTCAAAATGACCCGTCCTACATCTTGGGCTACCACGTTTACAAGGGGCAGATTTGGATCAAGATCGGTTTCGAAGTCAGCAGAGAAATTTTTGTCTTTGGCGCGTAACCCATGATAGCTCAAGCGCAAAAATTCATCGGCAAGGGCATTAAGTTCTGTCGGTTTTTTCTCACTTGTACTACCCCGGCTATGCTCCAGCATGCCTTTTACGATGGAGTCGGCACGTTTTCCGTGATGGTTGATTTTGGCTAGGTTTTCCTTGAGGTCATCGGATATTTCTACCACGGTTTCCATGTTGCCTTTTTCAAGTTCTTCTTTCATTTCGTCGATGAGCTCCCCACTCACTTCGGCGAAGTTGTTGACAAAATTCAGCGGGTTTTGAATCTCATGTGCAATGCCAGCTGTGAGTTCTCCCAGCGAAGCCATTTTCTCAGAATGAATCAGTTGGGATTGGGTGGATTTGAGTTCGTCAATCGATTTTTTAAGTTGTTCTGTACGATGGCTGACCTTCTCCTCCAAAATGCGGTTTTCCTTTTTCAAGTACTGAGACCTGACGTAGACTATCGCATAAGTCAATCCTCCAAATAGCGTTGCAAAAAGTAAATAGGCCCACCAAGTCTGCCACCAAGGCGGAAGAATGGTGAAGCTCAGTGATTCGGGTTCGCTCCAGACTCCATTAAACCCTCGGGTAGCCACTCGAAAGCTGTAATCTCCCGGTAGCAAATTATAGTAAATCCGCGAAGCGGGTTTCGGGCTGACATCTGACCATTCCTCATCCTCACCTTCGAGAATGTAACGATAGACGATCTTATCTCTTCCCTGTGCCGCTTGATTGACAAAGGTGAAATTGAAAGAATTTTGATTGTAGGGGAGCTTCAACCCGATCGGTAAATGAAATCCCGAGCTGACGCTGTCCCAGAGGATATTGTTAAGAGCTACATAGCTGGAGTCCTCAGGAAGAGTTGCTTTGGTCCAGCCTTGAGAAAGATCACTGGTCCAAAGCGTATCACTTTCTTCTAGTCGGCTTTGATAGAATTCCGGCTTGAGGAATACCGGATTTTGATCCATGACATTCATGCCCTTGATGTGCACTTCAGGTGCTAGGCTGTCTATCACGGGGTCCTGATGATTGACTACCAAAATCGGCGCAGCACCCCACCAGACTGCACCTGTGGAGGAGACAAAGGATGTAGCTTGGTTGTGATCATTGTATGGCAGACCGGATGATTTGCCATAATTTGAAAAACGCCATAATTGATCGGAGTTGTATTCATCAGGCCTGTCCACGACGATGATTCCGTTTTCGGAGCCGACGTGAATTCTCCCCTTGATTTCGTTCAAGTCGTAGAGCGCCGGAGGGCTGATACCGGATTTTGCCGATACATGGGTAATGGTCTTTTGCTCAGGATCCAAAATAGAAAACCCCACATCTCCGCCGATGATAATTTCCCCTTTGGAAGATTCAAAAAGCATGGAAGTGTAATCTGTCATCAATCCGGTGCTTTTATCGATCGTTCGCATGGATTCGCCTTTGGAATCGAATAAATGAACTCCTGAATCAGAGCAGACCCAAATTTGACCCTTTCTGTCTTCTTTGATGACAAAAACTATGTCAGAGGAAAGTCCATTGGATTGTTTCAGATTTTTAAGTGTGTTGGCTTGGGGATCAAATACCAAAATTCCAGAACCTGAACCCATCCAGATTCTACCATCCTGGGTTTTTTTTCCGGTGAAAATGGTCGTTATCCCCAGGGAGTTTTGGCTATTGTAAAATGTAGCTGTATTGGTTTTTAGATCAATAAGGGAGAATCCTCTGGCCATTCCCACAAAAAGCAAATCCTCTCCGATTTGGTAAATCTGCCGAAAATTATTTACATCTGATCCACCGGGGAATTTGAGCAAGTAAAGCCGTTCCTTTTGGGGATCATAGATATTGATTCCTCTATAGGTTCCTAGCCAAATTCTTCCTTTCGAATCTTCAGTGATACCCCAGACGTCGTTGCTTTCGAGTCCATTTTCTTCAGTGAAATAGTCAGAAAGCATTCCATTCGGGTTGATAAGTAGAATGCCTACTTTATCGGTTCCGATCCAAATGGTTCCGTCCTTGCCGATGATGGACGGGGAAGGGAAGTTAAAATCACGGGTGACTGTACGGGTGATCACCTTTTTCATTAAAGCTTTTTCCTGATCAAAAATTCTAACCGTATCCTCTGAAATAATCCAAAGGCGCTTCTTTTCATCCTGCAGCACTTCAGCGGTTCGGCCAAAATACCCCTGTTCCGGCCCCAGTTGGTCAAAAGTTCTGTTTTGCAGATCAATGGAAATCGCTCCCGGAGAAAAAGCTGAAACCCAGACATTGCCCTTCTGGTCTTCAGAAAACGCGTAGGCTGTCTGGAGTGTAATTCCTTCGGGTGCTCCGAGAAAGCGAATCGATTTTTGAGCGGGATCCATTATTCCGATTCTTCTTGCCAAGCCAATCCATAGATTCCCTTTGGAATCTTTATTGATGCCAAAAGTGCCGGGCATCATACCATCTGCCGACTGAAGGTTAATTTCTGAAATGTACCTTTCCTCAAGATCCAATAGGTAAAGCCCCCCATTTACTCCCCAGAGCTTTCCCTGAGCGTCGTATTCCATTCGGTTAAAGCCTTTTTCCGTCTGAAAATGCTCGACCAAGCCTAAGGTGATGTCGAGGCGATAGACGCCTGTCACCATTGCTGAAATAATCAGCCTACCCTCGGGATCAAATATTAATTTTGAGATAATCTCAACGGTACCATTTTCAGCCCTTCCAAAAAAATTGTAAGTCAAGAATTCCACGCCATCGTATTTGGTCAATCCTCTGTCTGTGGATATCCACATACTCCCAAAGGGATCAGTGACCATGGCGTAAACCTTGTTTCCAAGCAAGCCTTCGGTTTGCCCCAGTCGGACTATTGCCGAGGTGCCTCCCTGCCAAACGGAGGGAACCGAAGCAGCAGTGATTAGGGGTGGAGGCAGTAAAAACTTTTTTACAGGGAAGGGCTTACGGGTGATCGTATCCAAGTCAAACGAAATGGAATCCAGCGTGTTCCAATCGAATGAAGTGGTTTTAACCGGAGCTTTTAGCGGTCTGAATTCATTCGCTGAAAAGGGTTTGGAGGGAAGATTTTCAAGATTGAAGTTGAATTTTACCCCTTTAGGAATACTGTCAGGAGGGTAGGATTTCCAGTTGACAGGTTTTGGTTGGGGAAGTTCAAAGGGGATGGGTTTGGGTATTTCGTATCCGAAAGAACTTTCAGGAAAAGGTACCGAGGAGTCTTGTTTACACGAAAAAAAACCAAGAACTATCAAAAAAAACAGATTCAGCGGGCTGGTTACAAATAAGGAAGATACCTTCATTGATGGATTGGTTTAAAATGAATCTCACTTATCAAGCAGGTGGCAGGAGAAATTCAGCCGATATAGTTTTCTGAAGGCTGATTTTTTTGCCCTGGTTGACAAATTTTTAATCTGAATAAAGAAGCGGTTTGATAGCTCTTCCAATGTCAAACCAGTTTCCTTCCAAAGGGAAACTTAGATTTAGTCCGATAGCGAAAAATAGTGGCGTTGTTAATTTAAGATAAGATGATGATTATAAAAAGGTTCGGATATCCTCTTGGATCATTGCCTTCTTATATTAGTTTTCTTTTACAGTTTTTTCAGAAGGCTTGGGGATCGTAATCGTAAACTTAGTCCACTCACCTACCACCGTACTGATGTCCAGGACTCCATTGTGTGCTTTGATGATATCATGCGTGATGGAGAGCCCCAGGCCAGTACCTTCGGTTCCTTTTTTGGTGGTGAAGAATGGCATCAGCAATTTGTCCTTGATGTCATCCGGTACCCCTGGACCATTGTCTTCTACTTCGATGATGAGTTTGTCCCCGCAGTCTTTGGTATGGACTTTCAGAATGGCTTTATATTCAGGCCCGACTTTATTGATTTTTTCCCGCATGGCATCGAATGCATTTTTGGTCAGGTTCAGAATTACCCGACTGAAATCCTCAGTATTGAGGGGGATTTTTGGTAGACTTTCATCCAAATCATAGACCAGATCCACATTGATGGGGTTCTTGTTTGCCCGCATGCCGTGAAAGGAGAGGTTGACATACTCCTTGATGACTTCATTGACATCGGCAGGCTCCATGGCTCCGCTGCCTCCTCGGGAGTGCATCAGCATGGATTTGACGATTCCGTCTGCCCGTCCGCCGTGGTGTTTGATTTTGGTGAGGTTGATTTTGATGTCGGCCAGCAGGTCCTTGACATTCTCCAGCGGCTCACTTTCCTCCATTTTATCCAATTCTTCCTCCACCTCTTCCAAAAATTCCAAACTCAGTCCTGAGAAATTATTGACAAAGTTGAGTGGGTTTTTAATTTCGTGAGCGATACCTGCTGTCAACTGTCCGAGGGAGGCCAGCTTTTCCTGCTGGATCAACTGGGCTTGGGTGGACTTTAGGTTTTCATGAGCAGATTCCAGTTTGGTGTAGGCTTTTTCGATCTCCCGTGCCTGTTCCAGTTCCCGCTCTCTGGCTTTTTCCTGTTCTTGCTTGATTGCCTTATTCCGCTGATAGCGGTGGATTGGATAGGCGAATGAAAGAAAAATCAAGGTGTAAATCAGATACGCCCACCACGTGCGATAAAGGGGAGGCAATACGGTAAAGGAATAGGCCAAAGGCTCGGTCCATTCTCCCGCTTGGCCTTCAATGGACCCGGTAAATCGTGCTCTGACCAAGAAGGTGTATTCACCTTCATGAATATTGCCAAAAGTGGCACTTGTCTTTTTCAGGATGGGACTCCATTCCTCATCGTATCCTTCCAAAATGTATTGGTACTCCACCAAATAAGGCTTTGCAAGTTCATTAGAGCCAAAGTCTATGTTGATGTGATTGTGCTTATAGGGTAATACCAATCCTTGCGGAATGGGGTAAAAGGGTGTGGTTTCATCAAATTTTAGCCCTTTAAAGCGTTCCCGAATGGGATCTCGCTCCAGAGTGGTCAGTTCTTGTCCGAACACACTTTGCTCAGAAGATTTTCTGTGAATGCTGTTTTCTTCTGTTTGGAGGGATTCCCATGAGATTTCTTCTTCATTGATGCGAAGCTGTTTGATGAAAATTT
Source organism: Algoriphagus boritolerans DSM 17298 = JCM 18970 (assembly GCF_900108085.1). Lineage (GTDB taxonomy): Bacteria > Bacteroidota > Bacteroidia > Cytophagales > Cyclobacteriaceae > Algoriphagus > Algoriphagus boritolerans. The sequence goes on along the minus strand of NZ_FNVR01000006.1, from coordinate 30,844 downwards.
CGGGTTTCTCCTTATTTCTCAATAAAGCCTCATAGTCAAATCGCACCAAAGCGGTTTTGTTAGAGCCGGTTCCTGCCCAAATGATTCCCTTGCTGTCTTGGTACATTCCGTTCTGACCGTCTGTCAGATCTTTGACAGGATAACCCGTGTTGGAATTGAAGATTTCCAGGTTTTCCAAAGAGAAATCAGAAATAATAGAATAAGGCGAATTAAAAACTGCAATACCCAAGTTGGTTCCGACGGCTATTTTTCCATTGGTCATCGGCACAATCTGCAAGATCACATTATCCGGAAGTCCATTCTCCATTTTAAAGGTGATGAATGGATTTTGCTCTAGTTTTTTATTTTCTATTACCGCAATTCGAAAAGAATCCGGAAGCACACTCAGTCCATTACCTGTGCCAATCCAGAGATTTCCTTCGCTGTCTTTGGCCAGGCTGAGTACAGCATTATCTGCCAATCCTTGTTCAACGCCAAGATTGGTAAATCTTTCTCCATCAAAAAAGCTAAGGCCCCCGTCCGCTGTGGCGATCCAAATGCCTTTATTTTCTTCGATCAGAATCTTGAGAACCGCATAGCCCGCCAGTCCTTGTTCTGGTCCAAAATTAGTGAAACTCGCCCCGTCAAATTTGCTGAGTCCATTTTCGGTTCCCAACCAGAGATTTCCCTTCAAATCTTTTACAATTGAAAGGACTTCATTCGAAGGCAGTCCTTGTGATGGGGTATAGGTGGTGAAGGTTTTCCCATCATACTTGGAAAGTCCTCTGCCTGCCGTTCCCATCCAGATGGATCCGTCCTGATCCTCAATCATGGAATAGACAAAGTCCCCTCCCAGTCCTTGGGAAATCGAATAGGTCGTAAATCCCAAGCCGTCAAAAACACTGACTCCACCTCCAGCAGTGCCAAACCACAAATTGCCTTTCTGATCCTCCAGCGTACTCATGACGATATTTCCTCCTAAGCCCTGATTTACCGTGAAGCTCGTAAACGGACTTCCGTCAAATCTTGAAATACCGCCTCCATCGGTACCAAACCATAATTTTCCTGATTTATCCAAGGCTATAGCCAAAATGCTATTGGCAGGCATTCCTTGATCTCGGGTATAAGTAGTAAACTTTTCTCCGTCAAATCTGCTGGCCCCATTTCCTGTACCGAACCAAATATTTCCGCTTGAATCTTCCAAAATGGTCCGGACAATATTATCAGCAAGTCCGTCTTGGATTGTAAAGTTCTGAAATCGAGCGCCGTCGAATCGACTGATACCTCCACCGATTGTCCCGATCCAAAGGGACCCATCAGAGCCCAGTGTAAAGCTTCTGACCCGGTTTCCTGCCAATCCTTCTGATTCTGTGAAGTTGGTAAAAGTCCTACCGTCGAATCTACTCATTCCACTACCATTGGTACCAAAGTAGAGATTGCCTTTTGAGTCTTTGGTTACAGCGATCACGAAATTGTCCGCCAGACCCTGTTCGGTGGTATAATTGCTAAAAGTGGTTCCGTCAAATTTGCTGATTCCACCTCCGCCCGTTCCAAACCACAAATTGCCGGCGTCATCTTCTACGATCCCGAAAACGACATCATTCGCCAAGCCATCAGCGGTGGTGTAGTTTTTAAACGAAAATCCATCGAAGCGGCTTGCTCCGTTGATTGTCCCAAACCAAATATTTCCCTTACTATCCTCCATTATTGTCCGGACAGCATTGTCAATCAATCCTTGGGAAGTAGTATAGTTGGTAAAATCACTTCCATCGTAACGACTGATGCCTCCCCCATTGGTGCCAAACCAAAGGTGACCCCTGCTGTCTAAAATGGCCGTATTTACTGCGTCTAATGCCAGACCATCATCAGTAGAATAGTTTCTGAACTGAGCTATTCCACCTTCACCCAAGATAAATGGAATACCATTGGGATTTTTGACGACCTCCCCGGCCTCATTCTTCAATACCGGTAAGTCTTGCCTACCAGGTGCCAGGAGTTGAAAAGTTTGGGTTTCTCCGCCTTCATCCTCAAAGGTGTAGGTGCCGCCATCCTGTTTTGGGATTTGGATCACACGAGGCGGAGGAAATCCACTCAAACGTAGCGATTCGGGTTTTATAGAATCGGGCAATGAGGCAAGAACAATAATTTCAGGAGAAGAAAAAGAAAGCTGATCTCGGGGCGGGTCAGTTTTTTCTTCCTTTGAGCAGGAAACCAGTAAAAAAGCAAGCCCCAAAAGGGACAGGGTATGTTTCATTCTGTTTTTCAAAATAAAATCCACAGAAAAGGAGTTTGGTGGTGCCTTTTCAAAAATCTGGAAAAAGATAGCCAATTAATGAATGCAAAAAAACGCTTTTGGAATTAGAATAAAGTGCTGTCCAACTGGCTGGAACCCTTAGAATCTAAAAACCGGCCACTTTTCAGCGGCCAGGTTCATATAGCGGTCTATTTGGATCTATTGTCCTACCATGAAGATGGCGTTGCTTAAAACCAATTTTCCACTTTCCCAGAAACTTCTGAAAATCGGATTGTCCACAAAGTAGACCATCTGACCTCTTCCAAGCCTTTCTGCGCCAATGGCTAAAGATTCGCCCATTTTAGATTTGATTTTATAGCCAATGTATCCCGTTCGATAGGAGTCATTTGCTGCGATGATGCCTGCATTGGCTCCTCCGCTGAGGTAGGCAAACCGATTGGAATTGTTTTTCAGTGTGTAAAACTTTCCGCCGGTTCCGTAGCCCAAGGGATGGGTTTGATCCATTTTCACTTCATAGATAGCGCCTGCTGTCCCAGAGGAAATATCCAGTCTTTCCACATCGGAGTAAGGTTCCAGGCGTTCTTTCTTTGCAAGTTCTTCTGCGGCTTTTTCAGCGGCTTTCTTTTCATCCTCAGTATCAAAGTTTTTTAACCCAAAGCCCTCTTTGTTTGCGAAAAGATTGAGTGCCGCATCAATAGCGATTAATTTCCCTCCTGCCTTTACCCAGTCTGTAACTTTCTGTTGTGCACTTCCATTGAGCGCTGAACCAAAGGTGGATGGCATGATGATCACATCATATTTGCTGAGATCATAACTTCCCATAGAAGCTGCATCCAAATTGCTCAGTGGATAATTCAGTTCTTTTTCGAAGAAATGCCAGATCTCTCCAAAACTCAAGGAAGAAGTGCCCTGACCACCAACCAAGGCTACTTTTGGTGCCTTGATCACCCGGATATTAGGTGAGCCAAAATCTTTGCCTTTGTCCACATATCCGGTCTGGGTAGTAGCCAAGCTTACCCCAAATTGATTTGCCGCCGCTGTTACTTTTTTGTCAAAATCCGGAACGTATTCATTGCCTCCTTTGGTGATGATCAGCGATCCTGCAGGAAAGCTTTTTCCCTCCACTTCAAATGGGTACTCGGCATATTTCACCCGAATCTTATGATTCAGCAGCGCTGCCAAAAATGCCACATCGCGGGTTCCTTGCCAATTGGCCAAATAGGCAACAGGAGTTTCTCCTGCCTGATTTGGTGTGAAAGTTGGTTTTTCATATGCTCCAGACGCGTCAAGTCTGGTCTCCAGGGCATACCCCTGAAGTCCATACGCATAAGGCATCGCCCAGCTGGTGATATCATAGGTGATCGAATCATTCAATGCCGGATTTGGCTCAAAAAGCACCTGGGCTAAGACAGATCTGGGTTGGTAGGCATTGATGACGATGTCTTTTTCAGAGGTAGAAAAGGTTACACCGGCTTTTCCGCTCTGGTATTCGAAGCCTTTCAGCCCGGATTTTGCACCGGCTTTTCCATACTTGATTCCATTTTTGTCAAGCAATTCAAGCAATTTGGCAACTTGAGCAGGATTGCTTTCGCCTTTGATGACAAAACTCTTGTACTTGCCTTTTGGGTTGGTGGAGTTATTTTTGAAATAGGTGGCAAATTCCTCTACCAGTCTTTTTGCATGTTGACTGGTCACTTCCGCAGCCGACATGGCAGCTGTGTAGTGTCCTTCAATTCGGCTACTTAAGGTCACGGTGTCGCCCACAGAATTGTAGCCGCCGATTCCTCCCCGTCCGCCTCCACCTTGCTCGATGGTCATGCCGATCGCTCCGCTGTACATGGGATATGTGTCTCCATAAGATGGATAAAGCAAGTCAAAGCGCTCCTTGGTGAAGTAGAAGCGACCCATTTGGTCGAAGTATTTGGCAGTATTTCGACCAAATATATCCTGAAACTCGTGCTGGAAAGGGGTCAATTGCTCATGCAAGGGCTCTGCCGCCGGTGCCATGTAGAATGGATTGTCTATCCCCTGCTCATGAAAGTCCAAGTGAAGGTGCGGCATCCATTGCTGATATACTTTCAATCGCTGCTGAGATTCTACCTGTACTTGCCAGGCCCAATCCCGATTCAAGTCGAACAGGTAGTGGTTGGCACGTCCTCCCGGCCAAGGCTCATTGTGTTCCTGCGATTGTAGGTCGGGCTGGAGGGTTGTGTTCATTTTTTGATTGTACCAGTTGGAGTAGCGATCTCGTCCGTCAGGATTGATGCATGGATCGATGATCACAATTTGGTTTTTCAGCCATTCCTGTGACTTGGTATTGGATAAATCCGCCAGCGTATAGAATGAGGAGATCGCGGCTTCCATTCCGACAGACTCATTACCGTGGACATTGAATGACATCCAGTTGATCGGGATTTCCGTGCTTGGTGTTCCTTCCATCAGCCCCGCTCTTTTAAGGTTGTCCGTGCGAATTTGCTCCAGTTTGGCCATGTTTTCCGGACTGGAGAGGATTGCTAGGATCAGCGGTCGTTTCTCGTTGGTCTCTCCATACTGGATCAGTTTAATGTTGGGATTTTGCGAAGCGACGTACTCAAAGTAGTCGACCATGCGGTGGTGAGGGGTGAACCGGTCTCCGGGTTTATAGCCTAGAAACTGTTCGGGAGTTTGCAGTTGGGCTAAAGCGCCAAAGCAAGCCATAAATGCGAATGCAAGGGTGAGTAAAATCTTGTTCATGAAGTAAAGGCTGATTCAGGGGGGAAGTTAAGGTCTTTTGGTATTCTGAAAGTGACCATATAAAAAAAATACAAAAATGATTTATTGGGATTTAAAGGCGTTTTCAGCTTCCGTTAGAATTTTATTAGCCAAGGCGGTTTCTCCAACGTCTTCCAACACCATCATTCCGGGTCCTTTGTAGTTTTCAAACCAAAGCTGAATGATTTCCAAAGCCCCGGGAAACGCGGCTTCAAGTTGGTCAAGAGATGCTATGCGCTCAAAAGCTCCAATGATTGGCACTGCAATCAGTTTATCATCCTGCTCCCCCCGATCTTTGAGTTTCAATGCCCCGATCAGGCGGATTTCAATCACAATTCCCCGCTCTACTGCCGGTCCAAGAATAATCACGTCCAATGGATCCCCATCACCCCCTGTTTCTTTTGGAGAAAGTGTCTGTGGGATAAATCCATAATTACCCGGATAGCCCAGGTAGGCCACGTCTCTTGGTAGACCATTTTCTGTTGACCAGACCAATTTGCCACTTACTTTGTCGACCTCATACTTGGCTGTGGTTCCGGCTGGGATTTCAACGACTGCCTGTAAAAATCCCGCTTTGGAGTAGCTTGGGATATCATTGACCAGATGTGGTTTTTCTCCAGAACAGGCTGAGAGGATCAAGAATGTCAGTATTAGGCGGATTGGCACTTTCATACGATGAGTTTGTTAGGTGATAAGTTACCTCTGAAGTCAGGGAGTACCAAAAAATGTCAGATGTAAAATGATTTCTTGCTAAAGAACAAAATAAGTCAAGCCATAACTTGACTTATTTTATTCGAAAATGATCAGAAGGAATCGATCAAACAGCCTTCACCGTCACTTCAATATTTCCTCTTGTAGCCTTAGAGTAAGGGCAATGCAGATGGGCAAGGTCGGCAAGTTTTTGGGCTTGTTCCAGTGATTCTGCATGGGGGATTTTGACTTCGATATCCACTCCCAGTCCAAAGCTGTCTGGACCGTAATGTCCCAAATTTACTTTGACTTTAATTTCGGAATCTCTCAGGCTTGTCTTTCCTGCAGCGGAAGCCAAAGCTCCCCCAAAACATGCCGCATAACCTGCCGCAAAAAGTTGTTCCGGATTGGTCTTTCCTCCTTCACCACCGATTTCTTTGGGCATGGCTACCTCAAAATCCAGGATGCCATCGTCGGTTTTCACGTGTCCTTTTCTTCCACCTGTATTAACTGCCACCGCAGTGTAGTCTACAATCAATTTTTCCATGCTAAAATTTCTTTTGTCAGTTTGTTCATTAGAGCCTCCAGTGTAGGCAGGAGTTTTTGAACTTCTTTGCCCATTTGGGTTTCCAATTGATTTTCTAACAAGCCGACAGCATTCATGGTTTTAGACTGAAGTGATTTTCCCGGATAAGTAAGGTGAATGGTTACCGTTCGCTCGTCTTCCTCACCTCGTTTGCGTTTCAGAATGTTTTGACTTTCGAGTTTTTTCAAAAGCGGAGTTAGCGTTCCGGAGTCCAAATTCAGCTTTTTGCCCAGTTCATGAACTTTTAGCCCATCTGCTTCCCAAAGAATAGAAAGCACCAGAAATTGTGGATAAGTCAGACCAAATTCATTCAATTTCAACTGAATTTGCTGAATTAAAAGCCGGGAAGAGGAGTAAAGCAAGCGGGAAAGCTCAATAGAGGAAAATTCTGACTTAGCCATAAAACGAAAATTAGGATTGGATACAATCTACTTGTTTCCAATCCTATTTCCAAGGTTTACTCCATCTGTTTAAAGATACATAGAGCCGAAATTGCAACTCCGAAATTCGAAATCAATAATATCGTCCGATCATCGGATGATCCACAATCGCTTTTTTCAACGCTAAAGCATCGATCGTTCCCGGTACTCGATAGGCTACCTTTCCGCCCGGTTCGATCAACAAAGTAATCGGCAAGCTTCCATCCCAATCTTCGCCCACTACGTTGATCACTTCGTATTTATCCTCAGTATCCATGATGTAGTTTGGTAGGGCAGAGGCTTTCCCTTTTAGAAACTTGAGTGCTTTGTCCGCTTGATCTGGAGTGTCCATGCTGACCGATACAAACTGAAAATCACGCTCCCCATACATGCGTTGAATCGTCACAAACTCGGGATATTCAATGATGCATGGACCGCACCAGGTCGCCCAGAAATTCACCAAGAGCAACTCATCCGTTTGGTTTTTCAACAAATCAGCCAAACCTTCAGGCGAAAGCTTTTCGATGGTAACTTCTTTTTCTGCCCAGGCTTTGTTGGTTTTGATGGTGTAGTCATTTTTCCAGGCCCACTTCATAGAGCAACCGAAAGCAGGCGTCTGAGCAGCTTCTGCAGGCAATGCCTCGCCCCTCAGTGTCGCCTCTATCGCAGCGCGGAGATCTTCTGAGTTTCCGGTGCCGGGTTTCTCTGAAGCATCGATTCTCCCGGAGTAGGTGAGTTTCCTGTTTTTATCAAAAACAAACACATGCGGCGTGGCTGTGGGGCCATAGGCTAAGGAGAATTCATGGGTGTCGCCGTCATACAAGTAAGGGAAATTAAAGCCCTTATCCACAGCACGGATTTTCATTTCTTCATAGTAATCTCCCAAGTCGGTATAGCCCAGTTCTTCCGGCAAAACAGCGATGGGGCTGTTAGTGGAAATGGCGATTAGTGCCACTGATTTTCCCTCAAATTCTTTGACCAGTGAAATGTAGCGGTCCTCGTATGCTTGGGCCGTTGGACAATGATTACAGGTAAAATTGACGACTAAAACTTCTGAATCAGCATAATCCTCCAAGGAGTGGAATTTTCCATCTACATCAGGCAAATTGAAAGGGGGAGCCTGATCTCCAATTTCAAGTTTGGCGATAGGCTGTTCGGGAACTACCTGAGGGTCCGGAACAAAGGATTCAGCTGTGGTTACTGTTTCAGTTGAATTCGTGTTTTTCCCACATTGGAAAAACAAGGCGGCTGTGGATAAGTAGACTATCCCTAGGACTGCTTTTTGAATTGAATGGTGCATTTGGAGTGTGGATAAGTAGGATGGGCTTAGGTTAAAGTGTACCCGTTTTGATACGTATAGTGAAGCTTGGTATTTGCTTCCCAATCGGCTGTGAATACCTGAGCGATTGGGTCCCACTTCAAGGACCTTCCCAAGTCAGCGGCGATATTTCCGATGGTACACACCGTGCAGGTACTGTGACCGATCTCCACCGGGACAATTGGATCTTTTCTTTTTCGTATGGAATCAATAAAGTCTACGTGATGTCCTCCAAAGCTGAAATTTTCCGGTTCTTTTCCGATTTCAAGATCCGAGATAGAAGTATCATAATTTCCTCTGGAAACCTTGATCCAACCATTTTCTCCAATGAATTTCACCCCTTGTCTTCCTTCGTCAAACTTAGTTATCAACATTTCTACTCCGTCTTCATAGCGGTAAGTCAGGGGCTTATCTCCGGAGGCCGGGATTACTTCTATGGGGCCATTTCGATCCATGCTGAGTCCCCACTGGGCCACATCGATCATGTGGGCGCCCCAGTCAGTCATCAAGCCTCCGCCGGTTTCTTTGTACCAGCGCCAGGCTCCCCAAGCTCCCTCGTTTTTTTCCGGATTCAATGAAATCCCCGGATTCAGCAGGTCGTTAAAATGTAATTTTGGAATTGGGCCGAGCCATTTCTCCCAGTTTAGCCCCGCAGGTAAAACTTCCTCAGGCAAATCATATGGTTTTGGGTGTGGATTGTCTCCGACATGGACGAGGACTTGGGAGATTTTTCCCAGTCGGCCTTTTTGTACATGCATGGCTGCTGTCTGGAAATTGACAGCGGCGCGCTGCATACTTCCCACTGCGAGCACAATTCCATTGGCCCGAACTGCCTTGACCAACTCCTGCCCCTCTTTGATGGTGAAGGTGAGCGGTTTTTCCAGATAAATATCCTTTTTGGCTTTGCAGGCGTCGATTGCCATGATGGCATGCCAGTGATCAGGGGTAGCAATGACCACAGCATCCACTTCGGGATTTGACAAAAGTTCCCGGTAATCTTCGTATAGCTTTGGAGCGACGTAGGCTTTGCCTGCTTCGGTCATATTCTTTTGCACCCGCAGCGCAAATCGCTCTCTTTTGATTGCATAAACATCTGCTCCGGCGACAACTTCCACACCGGGGATACGCATAAAATTATTTAATAAGCCCATCGCCTGTCTACCAACGCCAATAAATCCAAGTCGCACGCGCTCATTGGCGACATTGAATAAGGGATTGGCAGAAGCCGCAAAGCCAAGATTGGGAATCAGACCAAGTCCAGCGGTGGTGAGTAGGCCAGCGCCTAGAAATTTTCTTCGTGAAAAAGAGGAGTTGCTCATAATAGGTTTTTGGGTTGTTGATTTTCAGTGAAATAACGGGAATAAATTAGCCTTTTTTGAAAGGGAAGGAAAATTTTTGAGGCCTTATTTGACCAAAACACTCAAAGGATATACTAATGGTAAATAAGAAAATCTGATTATACGCTATACTGCCAGTAGACGAATATTCCCTTGATTTTGGGCTGGGAGACCGAAGACGGAAGACCGAAGAAGTCCAAGAATTGATATTTACTAATTCATTTGAACTTCGTTTAGCTACTGGCAAAGTTCGGTATATCCCTAAATGAAAATAAAATTGAAGTGGGATCAAATCGGGGAATTCTGATTCTTTGGCTATCTTGATAGATTGTTTCTATCGAAATACCCATGTGAAAGTTTTCTCCCGCTTGAAGGGGGTTAGCTTTGGCATTCCACCTGACTCCATTCGATTAGGTTTTACCAATAAAATTCAGTTATAAACACAAATAATGACTATTCAACAACTCGAATACCTGATCGCAGTAGATAAGCAACGGCACTTTGGTCATGCGGCCGAATCCTGTTTTGTAACGCAACCTACTTTGAGTGCACAGCTCAGCAAGCTGGAGAAAGAACTTGGAGTGATCCTTTTTGACCGGAGCAAAATGCCCGTGATTCCCACCGAAATCGGTGTTCAGATTATTGCTCAGGCCAAGAAAGTGGTATCTGAGAGCAAAGGAATCATGGAATTAGTCGCTCAGCTGAAAGGGGATATTTCAGGTACGATAAAGCTGGCCATCATTCCTACCCTGGCCCCTTATCTATTGCATCTTTTTATTCGAAAGTTTTTGGAAAAGTATCCGAATGTGATGCTTGAAGTTCAGGAAATGATCACCGAGGAAATCGTCAAAAAATTGAAAAATGACGAGTTGGACTTGGGAATTATTGTGACACCGCTTGATGAGACGGGAATCCTGGAAAAACCCATGTTTTATGAGAAATTCTACGTCTACTTATCCGAGAATCATCCACTTTTGAAAGAGAAGGAAATACGCGGAGACCAATTGAAATCTGAGGAGCTTTGGATTCTTCAGCAAGGGCATTGCTTCCGGGATCAGGTGATCAGTTTCTGCGATCAGCGCGTGTCAGGGCACAGGAATTTTCACTACGAAAGCGGTTCATTGGAGGGCTTAAGAAATATGGTCAATCGCTATCAAGGGGTGACACTATTGCCCGAATTGGCCACGCATGGACTTTCGCCGGAAGAAAAAAGCAGGTTGCGGCCATTTGCAGGCACAGCCCCGATTCGTGAAGTGAGTATTATTCTTAACCGGAGTTTCCTGAAGCAAAAATTGGTGGAGTTACTTTATAAAGAAATAACGGAGGCTATCCCTCAGGAAATGACCTCCAAAGCCCATGGAAAAATCGTTCGATTCAAGTAGTGTTATTTTTTCCTGAGAATGTACCGGTCAGCCAAGGCTCCTTCTATGCGGTTTCCATTCTTGTCCAGGTGCCAGATTTGGTTTTCGCCTACTTTGTATTTACCTGGGGCATCACCGATTAGGCCCTGCAATTGTACAATGGAGCCTGTTTCGTCCCAGGTAAAATTGCCGGTGAATGTTTCCTCCCTAGCATCATTTAGTCCGAGATAGTTCGTCTTGAGCTCAAATGTTCCGTCCAAATTCAGTGTGACCCAAGTCTCGATGCCTTCACAACTCGCACAGGGTAGGGTATTAAAGTAGGTGCCGTTCCAGTCCAGGGAGGTTTGTGAATTATCGCCTGTGGGAAGTGTTTGGGTGGTTTCGTGAGGTTCGGTGATGAACTCGGTGGATTCAGCTTGGTTTTCAGCCGGTTTGTTACAGCCAAATTGAAAAAAGGCTAGAGCTAAAACAACGAATAGGGACTTTTTCATAGGATGGGAATTAAGTCAGTTTCAAAATTAGGATAAATTGATTTTTAATCCTCAATTTCGAATCGTTCCCGTCACTGTGGGCGTCCGGACTTGCTGAAAACTTTGATGTCGATCTGTGTAAGCACTTTTTCGGTTAATTCCTGATAGGTCAGCAAATCTGAACTTGCAGCTTCCTCTTGACCAAGCTGTCGATAGATCTGTGAGCGAAGCCGGAAAGCGGTGGCGTCAAAAGGATTTTCAAAAAATAAGAAGGTTTATGGTGAGGGAATCAAATTCAATCAAACCCCAAACTGAGTCAGGTGGTGGTTCAGATGTTTATAGAAAAGATTATTCCACTCCTGAGCGGTCATTGGGCCAAAAGAGAGCGATTCCTTTCCTTCAAAGTGATCTTTTCCCAAATCGCGGGTGTGCTCCAAATACGTAATAAGACGAGCTTTTTCCTCTTCAAAATTTTTCCGGTCTGCGATGATAAATGCAGGAGCAGTTCGGGCATTTCTGGGATAAGGCACCTCATTCACCACACCCTTTTTCACAAAAGCTTTCAACAAGAATCGTAAAACGGCATTGGGCTTGGGATGCTTATTGGTAAATGCCATTTCATAGGCTACACAACAATGGGCAAGCATTTGATCCACCGACATTTTGCCCCAAAGTGCAGGAGATTCAGGTTTCAGTCGGTTGATTCTCGAAATAAGCTCTGAGGTGGTAAGTGGGTCAAAGATGTTTTTCATAGGAATAATTTTTATCAAAGGCCAAGAATACCACCTTTAGAAGTATTTCTGCTCAAACTTTAATGGGCATTAATTCATGCTGGATGCCAAAGGATTTTCATTTTCAATCTAAGATAATACGTTCATTTTTAGGATACTTGACTTCATATTGAAGCGAAAGTTTTTGCTGAGCTCCAGGTGCTAAAGTGATATCCCAAGTTACAATTCCTGTTTGAGAATCCAGCTTTCCTCCGCTAAGTTCGCCGGGCGTGACTTCAATTGAGGAATTGACAGAGACAGGAATTTGATCTTTGACTACCAATGTCACCGCTTGGGATTTGTTGTTTTTCAGGGTGATTTCATAGCCGCGGCTTTCTGTGACGTTGGAGCCAATGGTTCGTTTTTTGGAGAACTGATCCACTTTTTCCCGCTGCATCACGATGGATCGATCTCGACCCATTGACACTTGAAGTGTATCCTGAAGTGCGGTGGCATTCAGGATCGACCGACCGACAAACCCATCCTCGAAATACAAATTGCTTTCCCCTTCGAGCAGACTGTATTGGTTCCAATCGGCGATTTCGGCAATCAGGAAAGCATCTTTGTCCAGTTTTGGAATCGCTGTATAGCGATAGGTTGCCGGAATATCATACCCTTTCAAATCGACCAAAGTCCGCTCCCCATTGGTTTTGATGGAATAGGGTTCGGCTACTTCGATTTCCACGGTGGTTTGGTTTTCTATGAAAGAGGTGAGTAAAGGAGCTGCTTCCATAGGATAAGATCTTCCATCCCCAACATTAGCGGATCCGGTTAATGCTCGTTTTTCCCGTACACCGTATCCCGCTACAACTACTTCACTGAGCATTGAAGTATCCGGAATCAAACTCACACTAAGATTTGATCTACCTTGGATTTGAACTTCCTGAACGGCATATCCGATAAAAGAAAAGACCAAACTCTGTGCATTCCCTGGAAGGGTCAAAGAATACCTTCCATCCAAATCTGTAGCAGTTCCGATGGTGGTACCTTTCACTAATACAGATGCCCCGGGAATTGGCTGCCCTTGTTCATCTAAAACCACTCCACTCACAGTTCCGGGAGTCTGAGGAACAGCAAACTTATTGACCGATGTAAACCGGGCATAGTTCAGTTCCCATTTATCCAGATTTGGGGATTGACCGCTTTGGTTGGGATTGGCATTGGAAAATCTCAGCTTGACATTCTTCCAGTCCACGCCGGTGTTTTGATAGACTTCAGCTTTGTAGGTGAGGGAGAGCAGTTCGTTGATGTTTTTCACCCGGACATCGTATTTGGGATACCAGCCGGCATTTGCAACGAGGTAATTGACCTGAAAAGAAGCAGTGCCAGAAGCGGGTGCTTTTACCCGAATCCGAATCTCGGAAGTTGATTTGTTTTCACTTTCCCGCATCGCAATGATTTGATTTCGAAGTTGCTCCATCTTCCTTTCACCCTCAGCGATTTCAGTTTTGATTTTCAGCTCTTCGGTAGTGATTTTGGTGAGCTCTGCATCGAAAAAATCCAGTGCTGTCCGGAGTTCTGCCATCGTTGGTCCATTTTGGCTTCCACCGAGGTCTTTGTTGGCAGAAAGTAAACTTGCTTTGGTTGCTAATATCTGTAATCTGTTTTGTGCCAAAGTCTGGCTTTTTCGAATCAAATCGATTTGATCTTCCAATGCTTTAACTTTTTCCCCAACTTCCTTTTCACTCATAAAATCCAGCCGTTTATTCACAGCTTGGATGGTAAAATTTCCCTGACCTTTGACTTGAATGCTTTTTTCATCCAGGTAAGGGGAAAGTCCTTTGAGTAGTATGACCGATTCTCCTTCAGTAATTTGGCCGGAGGCATTTTCAAATACCTGAGCTCCCGACAGGAAAAGTGTGACGTCGTGAATTTTGCTGGTCAGGACGGTTTCTTTGAGATCCTGAGAAAATGCCTGAGCGCAAAAAAACAATGTCAGAAATGAAATGAGCAGCTTTGTCATAGTTGTAGGTTTAGTTGAAGAAGGAACGAATTTTTTCATCAAAAGGCAACAGTACCTTTTAAAAAAATAGACTCAATAACCGATTTTATGGCCAGCCTTCCAATTTGGATTGCTAGTTTTGCGGAGCAAAAAAACTACCCTATGACTCTTTTTCAAAGCATTATTATTGCCATTATTGAAGGACTCACCGAGTTTTTACCCATTTCGTCCACAGGACACATGATTTTGGCCTCCGCGGCTATGGGGATCCATGAAGATGAGTTTGTCAAGACTTTTGAGGTTTTCATTCAGCTTGGTGCGATTTTGGCGATTGCCCTGATGTACATCAAGCGATTTTTTAAGAGCATTGACATTTATATCAAGCTTTTTGCCGCATTTGTTCCTACGGCGATTGTCGGCCTATTGGCCTATGATTTTATCAAGGGCTATCTTTTCAATCCGATTGTAGTCTCGGTTTCTTTGATCTTGGGAGGGGTTATTTTGATTTTGATTGATAAAAAAGTTGTCAATCAGAAGTCTGATTTAGTAGAGGTGGAGGAAATGACGTATAAGAGTGCATTTTTTATTGGGCTTTTTCAATGCCTTTCCATGGTTCCGGGGACTTCCCGAGCTGCTGCCACGATAATTGGAGGAGTTTTCAACGGCCTGGACAAAAAGCAGGCGACCGAATTTTCCTTCCTTTTGGCAGTGCCAACGATGATGGCTGCTGGAGGATATGACTTGCTCAAATCGGAATTGGTATTTACCAATGCACAAATCACGATGCTTGGTGTGGGATTTTTCGTGGCCTTTGTTTCAGCATGGATCGCGGTGAAGTTATTCCTAAAGTACGTTTCCAATCATGGATTTACCGCTTTTGGCTGGTATCGAATTGCCTTGGGGATTCTGTTTTTGATCTTTATGTGGGGGACGGATTTGGGGTAAACCTCTCACAGATTACTCAGATTTTCACAGATTTTTTAAAACCATTTAGGAAATTGAGGTCATTGAGTTAAAGGGTTCAAGTTGAACCGGTGATTTCAGCTTCTTAATTCCTAAATGGTTGAAATTTTTGCCTTGAATACTGGAAAGAGCTTATAAAATTCCATTCGTAGATTTAGAGCTGTGTTTCCAAACCTCCAGCGGATTTCTTTTTATAGAATGTAAAATCGATTTTACAGTTTACCTGGTTTTTTGTCAAATGGACTTTACAAAAAAGCCCTGCCTGATTTCGAATCTCAGGCAGGGCTTTTTGCATTGATTGCTTACTTCTTTTCCTCTAATTTATTTTTATTCTTCACGTACTTCTCCAGCCAGGTATCCATCTCCCAAAGTGTGTGAAGGATGGATTCTTTGGCAGCGTAACCGTGACTTTCGTGAGGAAGAAATACAAGCCTGGTCGTGGCTCCATGACCTTTGAGGGCATTGTAATAGCGCTCAGACTGGATCGGGAAAGTTCCGGAGTTATTGTCAGCTTCCCCATGAATCAGCAGGATAGGGGTTTCCACTTTGTGGGCAAAACTGAAAGGCGACATGTTAAAGTAAACTTCCGGGGCTTCCCAGTAAGTGCGCTGCTCGTATTGAAAGCCAAATGGAGTCAGGGTTCTGTTATAGGCCCCGCTGCGTGCGATACCCGCTGCAAACAGATTGGTGTGCGAAAGTAAGTTGGCTGTCATGAAGGCCCCATAGGAATGTCCGCCAACCCCGATTCTCATCCGGTCTCCAATACCCATTCCAACGATTTTGTCAATGGCAGCCTCGGCATTAGCGACTAGCTGTTCGATGAAATAATCATTAGGCTCTTCTTCCCCTTCGCCTACAATCGGCATTTCAGTTTGATCCATGATGGCATAGCCGCGCGTTACCCAATAGATTGGGGAGCCCCAACTTAATCGGGTAAAGGCATATTTGGATCCTCTTACCTGTGCGGCTATTTCAGCTGATTTGTATTCCCGTGGGTAGGCCCACATCAACACCGGTAAGGTTCCATCCTTTGCCGGGTCATAGCCGGCTGGGGTGTAGACCACCGCAGATAGATTAAGACCGTCATTCCTTTCGTAGGTGACCAATTGCTTTTGAATTCCTTTGATGGATTCATAAGGATGTGCAAAATCCGTTACCTGAATTGGAGCGATTCGTTTACGGGTATTTACGAGCCAGTAATTAGGCTGAATATCCGTACTTTCTTTCAACGTAATAAATGCTGTGGCCTCATCATCCAGCACTTTGACTACCCGCTCATAGTATGGAGCCTGAGATCTCCAGAGGATTTTTTCTTCTTTGGTTTGGGTATCAAAAGTGGACAAATACGGCATGCTTCCTTCTGATGATCCTCCCTCACTGGTCATGAAAACAAGGTCATTTTTACGAAGTACCACGCGCTGTCCCAATTCGTTTACGGTGACGACAGGATCTCCCGGATCATTATAAATATCATCTGAAGATCGATCGATGAATACCCTTGGAGCCTGTTTAGGATCAGAAGGATTGATCACAGATTTACGGTCCATACGGGTACGGGACCATCTTTCCGAAAAGATGGCGAAAGTATCATCCGACCAGGCAATTCCTCCAAATCGATAGGCTGTCGAGGTCAGTTTTTGCTTTTCTCCCGAAAATGGTGCCTTCAGGGTGTAAATTATTTCTCTTTCGGCGATCTCTACTTTGGCATCGCCGCCATCCTGTGCTTCTACCCAGTAAAGTGTGGCGGGTTGATCAGCTCTCCAGTTGATATTGCGGGGACCAGCTACAGTCGCGTCAAATCCGGTAGGTCGATTTTCATCCAGTGGGATTTGAGCTAAAGTTTTGACTTTTTGTCCTGTTTTGGTCCAGATATCTACATCATAAGGAAAACGAGAGGCTGGAACCAGGTAGGAAAATGGTTTTTTGATGGTCTCTACTACCAGATAAGATCCATCCGGTGACAGATCCATGGATTTGATCATTCCTGAAGGGCCGATAGGTTTCTTGCTGCCGTCTAAATTCACAACCATGAGCTGCGAGTCCATGAAATAGGCAAAAAGTGCTTCATCATGTGGATTGGCTAGCAGATCCTGATAGGTACGATTTGGGGCTGCATTTCCGGAGGATTCCTGTACAATCGGTCCCGAAGGAGCCGCGGGAGCTTTTGGAATTTCCCCTCTTGCCGGGTTGGTTGCCCTGATGATGATTTCATGTTCAGGTGTCCAAATCAGGCTTCCTCCCATGACGTCATTAAGGATGTTTTCTGTCAGTTGGCGTGCCTGGAAGGTAGACATATCCACAACCCAGAGGCTGATTCCAGTTGATTCCGTTTGGGTGAAGGCCAGATATTTTTCGTCCCTTGATAGTGAAAATCCATCCATTTTGGGTTTGGCTGGAAGTCCTTTAATTTGTATTTCTTCGCCTCCAGCGGTCATTTTTACTTTTAGATTTTCTACGCTTCTGGTACGGCTGGGACCGGAAGTGGCGGGATTTAGCCTAAGACCGGCAATACGCAGTTCCGGCTGGGCCAGATCTTCGATTGAGGGGTTTCCTGCCCGCTCCAGGAGGAGCATCCAATCTCCGCTTTTGTTGAAGACAACCGATGGAGTGCTTGGTGAATTGACCAAGTCTGCGATTTCTTTGGGGGGAATCTGGTAGGTAGTCTGGGCAAAATTGGAACCGAGACTTACTCCAAAGAAAGCAAGCGTAAAGATTAATTTGGTTACACGTCTATTCATCTTGATTTGGGTTAATTCTGACTGAAAATAAGGGCTTCAATCCGAAGTATTGTACAAAAATATTTTAATGGTTTGCCGGGTCGGAATTTTGGGCTCAATCGGTGTTTTTAAAACCAGAGCAAAAAAAAGCCCGACATTGCTGCCGGGCTCGTATAGTTTTGGTCTATTATTTCCCTTTTTCTCCGATAGAAATCATCGCACAACGGAATCCAATATGATTAGTCGCTGAGTCTTGATGCAAAAATCTACGGGTACCCGGTGCAAGCCAGTAGGCTACATCCTTCCAAGAACCGCCTTTATAAACTCGTATTTCGTCTGTGAATAAGGAGGTTTCATAATTCTCTTCTTCATCATACACTCCATCTTTTCTCAATGGGTTAAGATCATCTGCATCTTGGAAGGTCATCGGTCTGTAGACGTCATAAACCCATTCGTTCATATTTCCTGCCATGTGATAAAGCCCAAAATCATTTGGAGCCATGTCATACACGTTGGTTGGAAGGATTTCGCCATCATTTCTTTGATTTCCTGAAATACCGGCGTAGTCACCTCGTCCTCTTTTGAAGTTGGCTAAGAAGTCACCCTGCTTCCCTTTTCGTTTCACATTGTAAGGATTTCTGACACCACGACCATCCCAAGGATAGATCCGGCCATATTCCTGATTTTCGTCCAGATATTGGGTGCCGATCATTGCTTTAGCCGCATATTCCCATTCGGCTTCATTTGGAAGTCTGAAATCAGCCATCGCTACTCCGCGTTCGATCAGCTGAGACTTTGTAAAGGAGGAGTCGATACCCCGCTCTTCTCTTACCAAATCCTGAACAAATTCAGTTCTCCATTTGGAGTACACGTTTGCCTGCTTCCAGGAAACTCCGGCTACCGGGTAAAAATTAAATCCCGGGAATCTGAAATAATAAGATTGGTATAAATCATTGAATGACATGGCACTGGACCACACCGCCTCAGAGGGCTCGAGTTTCAAAAGTGAGTCAGCACTCACCTTCTTTTTCATATCAAAAAGGAATTCCCGGTAATCGTTATTGGTGATTTCCGTTTCGTCCATGTAGAAATTTGCAATGGATACAGTTCGCTCCAAATTGTCACGAAATGCCATAACGTCCTCTTCTTGAGAACCTAATACGGTTCTACCCCCTTGAATAAACTTCAGGTTTGGCCCCGGAATTTGCTCCGCATTTTTGGAGACAAAAAAGTTGGTGGAGTCATTTTCTTCGAATGAGAATTCCGCTCCGGTTGTGGCGCTTTTCTTTCCTGGATTATCGGCAGTTCTTCGGCCATATCCGGGGGTTTTGTTACAAGAGGATAATAAGGAGGCAGATACGAGCACCAAGGCTGTTACCCAAATTCCCCAAGAGTTGTTATTCAGACGCATATTGTAATGGTTTGGTCTATTTCAGAATGCTAATATAAATGCAATGGAATGCACTTCCAATGCTTTTCAATTTTCAAAGTTGATCAAAATGCCTTCAAATGAATCATTTGAGGCAGATACTACAAAATCGATAATCGAAAATGCAATATTTATGCCAGTTAAATTTTGATAAATATCTTATAAATTCATCTCCAACAGGACTTTTTGAGCCTTTTGAATGTTCGGAACTCCTTCAATCGTAAGAATCAAACGATTCTTGTGTTCTTTTATTTTACATTGCTTGGCATGAACCTGAGCAAACTTCATGATGTTGTCAAAGACGGCAGAAGAATAGAAGTCACTCCGATTTGAGGGCAAAAGGTAACACTTCATTTGCCTTCCTTTCAAGACAAGCTTCTCAATTCCAAGCTTTTCTGCAAGCCAACGTAAACGAACTGTCTCCATCAAGTCGCTCACAGCCTGAGGGAAGGGTCCAAAACGATCTTGAAGCATCAATGAAAACTTAGCCAATTCTTCTTCATTTTTAATTCCATCCAGCTTGGAATAAAGACCAAGTCGCTCGCTGATGTTGGTGACATAGGCTTCCGGAATCAGCAGCTCCAGGTCAGTTTCGATCGTGCAATCCTGAACGAGTACTTTGAATTTTTCTACCAGGTCAGTTTCAAAAAGTGCTGCAAATTCATTTTCCTTCAATTCCTGAACCGCCTCGTCCAGAATTTTATGATACATCTCAAAGCCCAAGTCGGTGATAAACCCACTTTGCTCGGCACCCAGTAAGTTTCCTGCACCTCTGATATCCAGGTCTTTCATTGCCACTTTGAATCCATCTCCCAAATCGGAAAACTCCTCCAAGGTCTGAAGGCGCTTTCTGGCTTCAGCAGTCAATCCCGACAGCGGACTTGTCAACAGGTAGCAGAATGCCTTTTTATTGCTTCTTCCGACTCTTCCTCGCATCTGGTGCAGATCACTCAATCCGAACATATGAGCCCGATTGATGATGATTGTATTTGCATTGGGGATGTCCAGTCCCGACTCGATGATGTTGGTAGAGACCAGTACATCATACTCGTGATTGATAAAGTCCACCATGATTTTTTCGAGCTTTTTGCCGTCCATTTGTCCATGGGCACCCACTACTCTGGCATCAGGCACAAGCCTCATGATCAGATTAGCAATACTGTCGATCTCACCCACCCGATTGTGGACAAAAAAGACTTGGCCTCCCCGCCTCATTTCATAAGCGACGGCATCCCGGATGACTTCTTCCTGAAAGGTCTGAACCTCAGTAGTTACAGGTTGGCGGTTTGGTGGTGGGGTAGCAATGACCGATAGATCCCGTGCACCCATCAGTGAAAAATGTAAGGTTCGGGGAATAGGTGTTGCTGTTAAGGTGAGAACATCCACATTTACCCGGATATTTTTGAGTTGGTCTTTGACTTTTACGCCAAACTTCTGTTCCTCATCGATAATCAGGAGCCCAAGATCTTTAAATACAATGTCTTTGTTGACGATTTTATGGGTGCCGACCAGAATGTCAATTTCTCCGGTTTTCACCTGGGCCACGATTTCTTTGATTTCTTTCGCGCTGCGAAAGCGATTGATGTACTCCACTTTCACCGGTAGATTTTCCAGGCGCTCGCTGAACGTGTGATAATGCTGCATAGCCAAAATGGTCGTAGGAACCAAAATAGCAACCTGCTTCCGGTCATTGACGGCTTTGAATGCCGCACGAATGGCGACCTCAGTTTTTCCAAACCCCACATCTCCACAGATCAAGCGATCCATGGGATAGGACTTTTCCATGTCAGATTTCACATCCGAGGTGGCCAAAGCTTGATCCGGGGTATCTTCATAGATAAAGGATGATTCCAGTTCCACCTGTAAGACCGAGTCTCTGGAAAATGCAAAACCCGGGGCAGTTCTTCGCTTGGCATAGAGGGTAATCAAGTCCTTAGCAATGTCCTTGACTTGCTTTTTGACCCGACTTTTCTTGTTGTCCCATTCCGGCGAACCGAGCTTGGACATGGAGGGTACTTGACCCTCCTGACCGGAATATTTCGATATTTTATGCAGGGAATGGATGTTGACATACAGCAGGTCATCGTCTCGGAAGATCAGGCGTACTGCTTCCTGCATTTTGCCACTGACATCTACTTTCTCCAATCCTGCAAACCGCCCTACACCATAATCGACGTGAACGATGTAATCTCCCGGATGGAGAGACTTGAGTTCTTTGATTGTCAGTGCTTTCGATTTGCTGGCTTTTGATCTGGACTTGTAGCGGTGAAAACGTTCGAAAAGCTGGTGATCTGTGTAGCAGACGATTTTGCTCTGCTTGTCCACAAAACCCTCGCGCAACCCCAGCAGCATGCTTTGGACCTGAAGTATGGGATCCAATTCATGAAAAATGCCAAGCAGTCGGTCAATCTGCTTTTCATTCTCCGCGGTGATCAAATTTGTAAATCCCTGCTTTTCGTTATCAGCCAGATTGCTGACCAGCAGGTCAAAGTTTTTGTTGAAAGAGGGTTGAGGCTGGCTTTCCCAGATTACCTTGTTTTCAGTTTTCAAATAGAATTGGCGCCCAAACTCAACGGTCGAAAATTCACTGATCGCTTCGGTAAAGTCACTTCCCCGATCAAACAAATCACTGGGCTTAAGCAGTAGATTTTCTGAATTGGATTTTGATACAATCTGGGAAAATGCCTGCTCGGCTTTGTGAAAAGACTCATCCATCACGTCGGAAGTCAGTTGGTAATCCTTGATCCAGATGATGCAGTTCTTCGGCAAAAACCCCAGAAATGACTGCCTGACTTCTTGCAGCAGCTTGGTTTGCACATTTGGAATCAAAGAAATCAACTCCACAGTTGCGATCGAAAGCTGGGTCTCCGGGTCAAAAGTGCGGATGCTTTCGACTTCCTTGCCGAAGAGCTCCAAGCGGTAGGGATGCTCATTGCTGAATGAAAAAACATCCAATATTCCTCCCCGTATGGCAAATTGCCCGGGTTCATAGACAAAATCTGTCCGCTCAAAATCATAGCTGCTGAGGACTTCTGAGACGAATTCCATATCAAGTAATTCACCTACCCGAATAGAAAAGGTATTATCCACCAGGGATCGCTTGTTGATCACTTTTTCATACAAGGCCTCGGGATAGGTGATGATTATTTTCGGTTCCTCCTTGGTCTCCAAAATCTGATTCAGAATTTCTGCCCGCATTAATACGTTGGCATTATCGATCTCGTCGTATTGATATGGACGCTTGAAACTCCCCGGGAATACCATGTAATGGTCGGTTTGGAGGAGATTTTGCAAATCCGAATTAAGATAAGCGGCTTCTTCTTTGTCCTGCGCTATGATCAGGTGAAACCCCCCATTTTTCTCAAAAAATGAAGCGAAAAGCACCATGTCCAAACTGCCGGAAACACCTCGAAGCTGAAGTTTGAACTTGTCGGCAGCAGCAAGCTGATGCGCAAGCGTCTGAAAAATCGGGTCGGACTGGTATAGGTAGAGAAAGGACTGACGATCCAAAGCGGGGAAGATTAGGGGAAAATTTGAAGTGCCAAATTTAGGTTATTTTGACCTTTTTCGGTTTAAAGCGCGAGTATTTGATAATTTTCTGAACCAAGCACCTTTCAAAATGTTTTTCAGCCAATGAACCGTACCAAAGAACCTCAAACCTGGCTTGAACGGCTGGAAAGACTCCATCCTTATGAGATGATGCTCTATTTGGGTATGTTTGGGAGTGGACTGATTTTTTTATTTCTGGTGATTGCATTTATTTCATCGGGGCTGAATCAATTGGAGGGCTTGAATCACCGGATTCCGGTGGCGTTTCTCATTTCCACTTTTATGCTGATTATATCGGGATATACTGCGACCAAGATGAGGCTGCACTATCAGGAGGAAAATATACCCAAACTCGAAAGTGCACTCAGGAACACGTTTATGCTGGGTGTGATTTTTACCATTCTTCAGTTTGCAGGTTGGAGAGAACTCACCGATATGGGAATCAATTTCACAGGGCTTCCAAGTGGCAGCTTTCTTTATTTGCTTTCAGGCATTCATGTTTTCCACCTGTTGGGAGCGATGATTTTTGCGATTATACTTTTGCTTCAGCTGGGCAAAACGCAGGAAGATGGCATCCGAAAGCTTATCTTGGTGACCAATCCCTTTGAAAAGATGCGAATTCGACTTTTCACCGTTTACTGGCATTTTATGGATGCGATTTGGCTTATCTTGTTTTTTCTTTTTATCCTCAGTTTCTGATGAAAATAGTAATCGAAACACCCGTCGAACAAGGTTATTTGGATGTCAAATCAGGTTTCAATGAATCCCTGTTCAAGAGTCTCAGCCCTCCCTTTCCACCGGTGAAATTACTTCGCTTCGATGGTTCGCAAAAGGGAGATCTAGTCACGCTGGAGCTGAATTTTATCTTTTTTAAGCAAAAATGGACCAGTGAAATCATCGATGACAAGACTACTGATTTGGAGTTTTTCTTTGTTGATAAAGGCATTCAGTTACCCTTTTTTCTAAAAAAATGGAAACACAAGCACCGGGTGATCTCCTCCGGCATCGGCTCCATCATCCGGGATGAAATTGACTATGAAGCGCCACTGGGGATTTTGACCTACCTACTTTATCCGGCTTTGTGGCTCCAATTTGCCTTCAGAAAGCCGATTTATCGGAAAATCTTTAAAAGGACTGGCTCGAGGTGAGGTTTTCGCAGTTTTCGATCAGACAGTCCCCATAGAGTACGAGGGAATGGCTCGTGATCTTGGATCGGAAGTCCTTGCTTATGGATTCCTTGATCTCATTGATCTTTGGATCGGAGAATTCCCGAATCTTTTGGCATTGATTGCACACATGGTGATCATGATGCTTGTAGGTGAGGGCTTGTTCGTACAGTGCTACTTTGTCTTTAAACTGATGCTTGACAGCCAGTCCACTCTCGACCAAAAGATCCAAGGTATTGTAAATGGTCGCTCTACTGATTGTATAGCCTTTGTTTCTCATTTTTAGAAAAAGTCCCTCCACGTCGATGTGTTCGTCTTCCGGGAGAATGTAAAGCTCGTCAATGACTGAAAACCGTTCGGGTGTCTTTCTGTTCCCTTGCTTGATCAGGAAGTTTTCAAAGATTTTTTTCGCTTTATCTGTGAGGGCTGTGTTTGCCATTTTGGTTTAAGGATTAATAATTAAAGATGACGCATTCCGATATTTTTGACAAATCGATACGGTCTCCAAGGCGTAATTTGGTTTCAGTCTAAATTAGCCAAAAAGTTTTTTTTGAATCAATCCAACATTTTAGCGGTCAAGTTGAGTTTAAAGGACTAGATGGATAGAAGAAATCTCTTTAACTTCTCTCAATGATCGCCGCCAACCCAAATGACTTATAGAAAGCTGCTCTTTTCCCTGATCTTGGTCTTCAAGTTTCTGGATTTTGCGCAGGCACAAGTGCCTGGTTTCTTTATGAAAGAAGCCGCCAGAAAAGTCAGAATTCCATTTTACAGCTCAAATAGCCTGATTATACTGCCTGTTTCGATCAACGGGAAGGGATCGATCAATTTTTTGGTGGATACGGGTGTCAGATCCAATATCCTGTTTAGCAAAACGCTCGGAGATGCGTTGGGGCTGGAATATACCCGTCGGCTGAGTATCGCCGGTGCAGATGGGTCCACTGTGATCATGGCGCAGGTCTCTCCCATTAATACCCTGGACATGGGCCCCATTGAGGGGAGATTGCAGAGTTTGTTGGTCCTAGAGGAGGATTTTTTTGAGTTGGAATCGGTAATCGGCGTACCGGTCTATGGGATTATTGGCTATGAGTTTTTCAAATTCAATCCCGTAAAGATCAATTACGATGAAGGATTTATCGATTTCTACCGGGAGAATTCCATCAAGTGGAAACCTCCCTTTTATCGGAAACTTGACTTGGCCATAGAGGAAAATAAGGCTTATATCACTGCGAAAATCAATCAAAAAAACGGTCCAAAGCTGGAGGCTAAGCTGCTGATCGATACCGGGGCCAACCATGGTTTACTTTTGAATCAGGAGACTTCCGATGCCATTAAAATGCCGCCTGTTTATATAGAATCCCAACTCGGTCAGTCACTGGGAGGGGTGCTTTATGGTTTTATCGGTAGAGTCAATTCCCTAAAGTTGAAAAATCTAAGTATGCGGGAGGTCCTGACTTCTTATCCCGAAAGGAATACGTTCAGCGAAATTATAGTTGCCACGGGAAGGCAGGGAAGCCTGGGTTCTGAAGTTTTGGGTAGGACTCGGTTGATTTTGGATTATCCCAAAAAAAGAGCGCTGGTCCGAAAGGGTGAAAATTTCTATGCCCCTTTTGAGTTTGACATGAGTGGGTTGGTATTGAGAAAAATTCCAAATGACGATAATCGAATTTACGTCAGCGAAGTCCGAGCTGGCTCACCGGCTTACAAAACCGGGATTTTGCCCTTTGATGAGATTCTGACACTAAACAAAGTTCCGATTTTTCTCTACGAGCTTTCGGATGTTTTCAAAATGCTTCGCTCAGAAGAAGGAAAGGAAATTCAGCTGGAAATGAGGCGATATCAAGGCAATGATCTTACCAATTACAACGACTATAAGGTGAGTATTTTTCTCAAAAAGCAGATTTAATTTTCAGGCCACAAAAGATAATTGGATACCTTTGATCGAGGATCCAAACACATTCGGGAGAAATCCGTGTAAAAACTCGATTTAAAACCAAGCTAAGAACTATGAAGAAATTTCTTATTCCTGTTGCCATTATTGCTGTTTTGGGTATTTACTTATACACAAAGGCAGTTGGAAGCTACAACCAGTTTGTACAATCTGAAGAGCAAGTCAACGGTCAATGGGCCGAAGTCGAAACACAATACCAACGTCGCGCTGACCTGATCCCCAACTTGGTGAACACGGTCAAAGGGTATGCTGATTTTGAGCAGGAAACGCTTACCGGCGTCATAGAGGCACGCTCCAAAGCTACCTCCGTTACCATTGATCCTACGAATCTGACTCCTGAAAACCTCGCACAGTTTCAACAGGCGCAGGACCAACTCTCCGGAGCTTTGAGTCGACTGCTCGTGACAGTGGAGCGATATCCGGACTTGAAGGCCAATCAAAACTTCCTCGAACTTCAGGCTCAACTCGAAGGCACAGAGAACCGAATCGCAGTCGCGAGACGAAACTTCAATGAATCTGTGGTAGCCTATAATTCCAGCATCCGAACCTTCCCCAACAATATTTTTGCAGGTTGGTATGGTTTCGAAACAAAAGGCACCTTCAAAGCTTCCGAAGGCGCTGAAAATGCCCCAACAGTTCAATTCTAATTATGGCTGAAAAATTATTTTCTCCGGAGGAAAAAGCTCAGATCACAGCTGCCATCCAGACTGCTGAGACCCGGACCTCCGGAGAAATCCAAGTGCACATCGAAAACCACTGCAAAGGGGATGTGCTGGATCGCGCGGCAGAAGTATTTGAAACGCTGAAAATGTACCAGACCAAAGACCGAAACGGTGTCTTATTTTACCTGGCAGTGGTAGATCACAAGTTTGCGATATTAGGCGATGCGGGAATCAATCGAGTGGTGCCCAAGGATTTCTGGGAAAGTACCAAGGAGTTGATGGCAGCACATTTCCGTCAGGGAAAGTTTACCCAAGGCCTGATCGCAGGCATTCATCAAGCCGGAGAGCAATTGGGGGCACATTTCCCATACGATCAAGCCGGCGACAAAAACGAACTCTCGGATGAACTATCTTTTGGCTAAAAAGCCGCTATTCCTGTTGTTTTTTGTCCTCTTCTTTGGGCAAATCAGGGCTCAGGATTTCCCTCCATTACCCAATCCACCGCGTTTGGTCAACGACTTCACCGGGACCCTCTCGGCTGATGAACTGGCACGCTTGGAGCAGAAACTGGTCGGTTACACGGATACTACTTCTACCCAAATCGCCATTGTCCTGATGCGCTCGACGGGTGATTATGAAATAGCCGATTATGCGCAGCGGCTGGGTGAAAACTGGGGAATTGGAAGCTCAAAGGATAACGGGATCTTAATCTTGGCAGCGATGAATGACCGCAATGTCTTCATCGCTACCGGTCGGGGAATGGAAGGGGCCGTGCCCGATGCACTAGCCAAACGGATCGTCACTAATCTGATCATACCCAACTTCAAGACCGAGTCCTATTACCAAGGCTTGGATCAAGCTACGGATATGATTTTCAAATTGGCCTCCGGTGAATACAAAGCCGAAGAGGTGGAATCAGATGGAAATCATGGAGGAGCATTTTTTCTGCTTCTGTTATTCATTTTCATTTTTGTGATCCTTCCGCTGATCAAAAACCGGAAGGACAATGATAACCACATGGGTGGACGCGGAGGTGGAATTGACCTCTGGACTACGATCATGTTGGCTAATATGCTAAAAGGTGGCGGAGGAAAATTCGGCGATTTCTCCTCTGGAAGGGGTTCTTTTGGAGGAGGCTTCGGTGGAGGCGGTGGATTTGGAGGCTTTGGTGGTGGTTCCTTTGGTGGAGGTGGTGCGGGGGGAAGTTGGTAAATTGTTTGAATAATTATAACATCAAAAAAGCACTTACTAAGAGGTGCTTTTTTGCTTCCTCGCATTCTAAAATATGTGTATCCGCACTGATCACGTGAATAGATTTTGGGTGTTTTAAATGCGGATACATGTCCACAGACGCCGGTCAACTGTCCGATAGCCATCGGTCCGATAACTATCGGACCACAGTAGCTTCAACTAGAACTCAATCCTGTCATTATTTGGGTAGGTGTAGCTAACCGAATACTCATATTCTAAAAATACTGCTGTTTAATTTAATGTTTTTTGAAAACTTTCTTTTTAAGTAAATATGAGATAATTTGTTGATAGCTTATGCGTTAGAAAACAGATTCGTTTTAAACTAAAAGACAATGAGGCATATATTATTTCTTTTGTTTGGCCTAATTTTCTTGACGGGTTGTGAAGAGACTGAAGTTCCTGTTTCCGTCCCGCTAACTTTGAAGGAGCAACTTGTAGAAGTGATGAAAATTCACCTGACCTATAATGGTATTTCAATGGTTTAGGGTAGAATCTATACTAAGACGAGGAAGGAATTTTCAATTAAATCGTAACCTTCATTGATGATTGAAAGGTTCCCTAATCATTTAAAATTCAGACATAAAGGACCACTTGGGCAATGTGCGCCAAGTTCTACGAAGTCCTGTCAGCCAGACGGTTATGGCAACCATGGAGACCCAAAATGCCGAAACGGAAGAGCAGCAGTTTACCCAGATCCAGGTCTCCAGACAACTGGCACCGGAGCACAACAAGACTGTGGGTGAGGGCTGAGCGTAAGGAAAATGTCCGGTGGACATTTTTAGCGAAGAGCCAGCTTGCAGGGGAGGGGTGGCTTGGCTGAATGCGGACAGAGAGGATCGAGCGTTAAGAATCAGTCCTGTGGACTGATTTAGCGAGAGGCCAGCCTGAAGGGGAGGTGGGGCCGGGCAGAAGCCAGAAAATCTACGGAGGAGACAGTGTGAAGCTTCAGGTATTTGGGAAATATGCGGACGAAAAGGAGAAAAAAGCCAATGCGGGAAGCTTTGCGACCCAGGGAGCGAAAGACAAACTGGTCAATGACCTGAATGAACTGGCTGTAAGCACCCAGCGTGCAGGAGGAGGCAATCCGATAGCCTTGTTCAACTTGGTGGATATCCTTGCTGGCGATCTGCAAAAGAAATCAGCACCGGAGGCTTATCTGATCTATGCACTATATGATCAGGACAGTAACCGATACGAGGTTGAGGACCGAACGTGAAGAAACAGTCCGGTGGACTGTTTTAGTGAGGGGCCAGCTTGTAGGGGAGGGTTCTGAGCAGAAATGCAGCCAATCAACATGAGGTTTTGGAGGAGAATCTGTATATTTCTCAGGACGGATTTATGGAAACCTTCCTGGTCAACGAGACCTCCGAGGATGTCTGGTTTGACAATATGATGCTGATGAGCATGTCCTCACCGATCGCTCAGGAGACCCATTACGATCCATGGGGATTGGAACTGACTGGAATTGGATTTCAGTATGGGGGGATAAAAGCGAATAAGTACCTTTACAACGGCAAGGAACTGATTGAGGACGCCGGACTTCAGTACTACGACTACGGGGCAAGGATGTATGATGCTACGATAGGTAGATGGGGGGTCATAGATCCATTATCGGATCAAATGAGAAGACATTCTCCTTACAATTATGCCTTTGATAATCCGATCAAGTTTATTGATCCGGATGGAAATATTCCAGTTCCAGTTGTGTCAGGTTTAATTAGTGCGGGAATTGAATATAGTACTCAGGTTATTGGAAATGTGGTAGCAAATGGTGGGGTTAATTCATTTTCAGATTTGAAGAAAGTGGCATTTGACAATGTTGATTTTACCGACGTTGGAGTTGAAGGATTAGCGGGTGCTGCTACAGGAGGACTTTCTACCTTAAAAAATGCTACAAAATTAGGTTCAACACTTATGAAACTGGCTAATAATGAGGTTGTACAAGAGGGTTTAAAGTCTGTGGTTAAAGAGTCTATTAATTCAATTCAAGAAAGTAAAGAGTTTGAGTTTGGAAGTGTTGTATCCGATGTTGCTACTGTTGGAGTGGCAAATGGGATTGCCCCTAAAGGATTGGCAACAAATCAAGAGGTAAATACTGCTTCAAAAAATTTAAAGAAGGCTGAAACTGCAGTTCGCGTACAAAACCCTAATAAAGTACATTTAAGAAATGAATTAAGTGAAGCTAGAGATAACTATGTCAACGTTCGAAGTGCAAATAGCTCTGGAGTTTCTATCACAATAGCTGGAGTAACAGTTGGAGCTAATGCAAATACTACATTGAAAACAATTGGAGGAGCATCAACTAAAGCATCTGAATATGAGAAAAAGTAAGCCGAGGCACCTTTCTTTATATTGTACGAAAAAGGATACTGGATATGTAAAATTTTATGTTCGTCCTAAAATTTTATTTACGGATGTTTTATTAATTTTAATGTCTATAGGTGTTTTTATTATTATTATTAGATTAAAAGAAGGTAATTCATCAGATTTTAATATTTGGATTGTTTTTTTGGTTCTTTCTATAATTGCTTTTTATTTTCTTTTAGTAGTTTTCTTACGCTACTTTCAGATTTTCACTTCAAGAGTGTTTGTTTTATCAAAAAAAAAGGAGTTGGTCGTAACAAGATTCTTTAGTAAGAAAGTGATTTCGTTTGATGAAATAGAGGAATTTCAAATATCAATTATCAAACAATATGGAATTTATAATTCAAGTGGTGGTTTAAGAGGTCCTGACATATTGGTGGGTATTATTGAGATAAAATCAGATAGGTTAGGTGTATTCAAAATTTTTGATTTTGATCCAATAATAATTAATAGTGATGAATCGCTTTTGATCGATATTATTGAAAAGAATTGTCGTGATTTTATAAAAGAAATAGCTGTTAATAAGTCCATTCTATGGAAAGGTATAAAATATGAGCGTTCTAATTGATATTGCCCCCCCTCTGGGTGTAGAAGAAGGTTGATTGGGACTAGGTGTAGTTTGTAACTACACCTTTCTATCCAAACAAATTTGTAATTTGCTGATATCGAAAAACCATGATTTATGGGAGAGGCCTATCAGATAAGAGATCAAGAAATCGAGCAAAACATAATCAAAATTTTATAAAATATACCTTTTTGCGAGATTCCAAATGGCAATTAAAACTAATTAGAACCATTTGAAATGCCCTATTTCCTTACTTTTCAGGTTGTAGGTTGGGCGGATGTTTTTACCAGAAAAGTATATCGCGATTTGATTTTGGAGAACCTTTCGTATTGTCAGTTGGAAAAGGGATT
>NZ_FNVR01000065.1 GCF_900108085.1 Algoriphagus boritolerans DSM 17298 = JCM 18970 | reverse complement strand
GGGGATCTGTTTCCAAATTACCCTTAAAACAATCCTTAATAAGGTGCAAATAGGATATTAGTGTACAATCAAAAATTATTTAGGACAGCATTGATTCCACGGTATTTAAATCAGGGTTCTTAATTTCATTTATTTCCTGATATAACTTTTATAAAAACCATAAATACCCATGCCCCAAAAAACACTCACTTTTCGACTTTACTTCGCTCTGACCAGAATAGCATTAGTAGCATTTCTGACATGTTATTCAGGATTTCTGTTTGCGATGGAGAACCCACCTGCACCCAGTCAATTTCCTATGATAAGCTTAATCGGAATTGATGGAAAGCCATTCGGCATTCGTGATGTGGTGGAAAATGGAAAAGCTACAATTGTTTATTACCTATCGCCCGTCTGCGGGGCATGTGCCGAACAGACCAAAGCCATCACTTCCAATTTGGATCAAATGAATGATGTGCAGTTTCTGTTTGTCACAGCCTATACACCGGAAATCACTCAGGCATTTATAGAAGATCACCACATCAGTAACTATGAAAATATTCGCTTTGGATATGATGTCAACTTAACATTGCAACAGCATTACCAACTTACCGCTGTACCATCCATCTATTTATACAATACCTATGGACAACTGAGCCAAGAATGGACGGGCTATACATCTGTGGAAGTGCTGAGAGCTGCTGTTGATGGGAAGCCAATTCAAAGTCCTTCGTGGCTTGATGGAGATTTGGAGTTAGTTGGTGATCAGGATGAACCGTGTCCGGCAAGAGAGCATCACGAACTTTTTCAACTGTGTTTAGATCTAGCTGAAAACTTAGAGGACGACGACACAGGTATATATTTGTACAGCCTGACTCTTAGAGAACTTGCTTGTGTTCCTAAGACCTCTTCACCAGAAAACACAAATAAAATAATCAGAGAGTGGTGGAACCTAAATGCATCCAAAATAAGGTGTGACTTAGGAGTTGAGAATCTAAAAAATCAAAATATTCTCAAATTTGCAGTTCATTACATGCGAAAGCAATTTCTAAAAGATCTTGTTGAGGAATATGAAGTAAATATAGATTATCCTGACATAAATGGAATTTCTGCATTAACATTTTGTCGTGAAGAAGTTGAAAGAATAAAATCCAGGATTCCTGTTGACGAAGGGCACTTAAAGGAAGTATCAAGTATTTGTGATTACTTGAGTGAAGCTATAGCAAACAAAAGTTCAAATTAATTTTAGCTAAATTCTAAATACTTATTATTAATGCACCAAATCCCACTCACTTTTCGACTCTTCTTCGCTCTGACCAAGATAGCTTTCATAGCATTCCTGACTTGTGGCTCACGTATCCTATTAGCGATGGAGGTAACACCTGCCCCAAGTCAATTTCCTATGGAAAGCTTGATCGGTATTAATGGAAAGCCTTTCAGCACTCGTGATGTGCTGAACAAGGAAATGGTCACGATTGTCTTTTACCTCTCTCCCGAGTGCGGAGCATGTGCCGAACAGACCAAAGCCATCACTTCCAATATGAATCAGATGAAAGACGTGCAGTTTCTGTTTGTCACCGCTTATTCACAGGAAAGTACCGAAGCATTCCTAGAAGATCACAACATCCAAAACTATGAAAACATCCGCTTTGGATATGATGCCAACTTGACTCTGCAACAGCACTATCAACTTCAGGCTGTACCATCCATCTATTTGTACAATTCCATTGGGCAACTTATCCAAGAATGGACGGGCTATACATCTGTTGAAGTGCTGGAAGCTGCGGTGGATGGGAAAATAAAATCTGATTCTTCTCGAGAAAAAGATTTGAAGGAGATGTGGGAGAAAGTTGAGGAATGTCCGGAGCCGACTGAAGAAGATTTTAGTAAACTATGTTGGGACGTAGTTGAAAACTTAGAAGATGAAGACACCGGTGTATATAATTATATTTTGACCCTAAGAAGGCTTGCTTGCGTTCCTAAAGGTTCGTCACCGGAGAATACTAACAAATTAATCAGAGAATGGTGGAATATATATGCGCCTAATATAAAATGTGATTTGGAAGTTTTAGCTCTTAAAAATCAAAACATTCTTAAATATGCAGTTCATCTCATGCGGAAACAGTTTATAACAGATCTTGTTGAGGAATATGAAGTAAATATTGATTATCCTGATGATGATGGTAAGTCTGTATTGAAATTTTGTGAAGAAGAGATAGTCGCCCTAAAAGCAAAAGTTCCTGTTGATAACGAACATCTAAAAAATGTTACAGATATCTGTAACAACCTCAAAGAAGGAAAAAAAGAGTAAAAATGATTAGCTTTTTGTCGTTATCACTTATGCCAGATACCAAAATGATTTTTTCCTAAGACCGAAAATTCCATTAACCCATGTACCAAAACCCAACCACTTTTCGACTCAATTTAGCGCTGACCAAAATAGCTATGGTGACATTCCTGACTTGTTGTTCAGATTTTTTGTTTGCGATGGAGAACCCTCCTACACCCAGTCAATTTCCAATGGAAAGCCTAATCGGGATTGACGGAGAGCCTTTCAGCACTGGCGATATACGTATCCATCCGACCAACCCATGTTGTAAGTAAAAAAATTTTATGTAGG
>NZ_FNVR01000046.1 GCF_900108085.1 Algoriphagus boritolerans DSM 17298 = JCM 18970 | reverse complement strand
TCCAAAATTAATCTGAAGCACTTTTTCTGTACTTTGTGGAATTAGTCGGACGACAGTAAAAATAAATTATAAACAGATGAAATCGAGCATGACGAAGATCGTCACACAGGGGGATGATTATAATGCATGCGAGATTCTCCCGAAGAAAAATCGGGACAGGCTATCTGACCATTGAAAAACAAATTATAAACAGATTAAATTTAAAAAAACTGGCCCTACTGGACTTTGTTTTGGCTTTTTTGGCCTGCTCTGATTATGATGAAGTTCCTCTGTCCGCTCAGAAATGAATTTTTTAGGCTAACTCAAAGGTGATTGAGCAAAACGGGCCTTTTGCAATTAAATTCGGGAGTTCAATTTTTTATTTCTTCAGTTCGTAGCCAAATGTTTTGTAAGCCAATTCAATGCTGAGTTCACGAAGCCCTAGAATTCGATCTGAAGGGTAAAGTAGGTAGGCTTTGGATAGCTGATCCACAGCTTGTCCGAAAGCCTGGGAATTGAAATAGACGATGGCATCATTGTAATATTGAAGTCCCGCCAACTGTTTAAGATCTACTTTCCTAAAAATGGAATTATCACTGTAGTCAATTTCATGGCCGGCAAGCCTTTGATTGAATGATTTGGGCTGGGCAAACTCAGCGGGCTTGTAAGAATCAAGGTATTTTTCCACTTCCGAGGGCGTTGTAATCAACCCTCCAATGGGTAATGTACTTTCCAAGATTGCCTTTTGCAGACCTAAATGAACTACGATAAACACATGATAGTCCGTTTCTACAATGTCAAAAGAATAGCCATACCGCTCCAGAAGCAGACCCAAAGCAGCAGAGCCGCTTACACAATCATAGCGACCCTCTTTAAGCATACTATTGAAAGTCGCGTGTTGCTCATATTTCTTAAGTAGGTGTTGGTGTGTTTTTTCAAATACGGCTCTTAGAAACTTATAATCATTCTTCTTTTTCGAAGCCTTAAGATCGAGTTCACTGACCAGGTCTGTCCAAATGCCATCCAACTCAGAATGGTCTGCCTGAACTGCCCGGAAGAGCAGAAAGGGATCTTTTTTTCCTGTCTGCCATAACACTTTCTCGGATTCTGAGTGGAAATTGAGGTTTTCATCTGAGGTAAATAGCTCTTGGGACAAGGTACCTCGTACCAGTCCAGTCAACGTAAGGAGTATCAGAAGTGCCTTTTTCATCAGAGATGAAGCCAATGTTAACCAATGATTGTAAAGTTAACAATTTGGTAATATTAGCAAAATTTTCTGTAAAAACTTAACACTGAGTACTTCAGGTGCTCATTCGTGGTGGTAAGGCTCGTTTCTCAAAATGGTAAAAGCCCGGTATACCTGCTCGATTAAAAATGGGCGAATCATCTGATGGGAAAAAGTCATTTTGGAAAGTGCTATTTTTCCGTTTGCCCGCGCGTAGACCGCATCAGAAAATCCATAGGGTCCTCCAATCACTAAAATCAGTTGCTTGAGACCTGAATTCATTTTTTTCTGGATAAAAATTGAAAATTCAATGGAAGAAAATGATTTTCCCCGCTCGTCAAGGAGAATAAGCTCATCCGAAGTCTGAATTTTTTTCAAAATCAGTTCACCTTCTTTTTCTTTTTGAATCAGTTCAGAGATGGATTTGGTGTTTTTCAGGTCAGGGATGATCTCCATCTCAAAGCGGATATAAAATCCGAGCCTGGCGGAATACTCATCCACGAGCTTTTGAATGGCTGGATGATCTGTTTTTCCGATAGCGATCAGCTTGATTTGCATGGGCTAAATATCAAAAAAGGTGACGGAAATAGAGACAAAAATTTTTTAAATGAAGGCTAAATTCCTTTTGTAGTAATCCGTTACCGTATTTAACGGATTTTATCCGATCGGCACTATTAACAAATCTTTGAAAAACAATTACTTAAAACAACCTGTTCGACACCTACAAACCAAAATATAATCCTACCATGAAAAAATTACTTTCAATTGTAATGGTGATGACGATTTTCTTCGCGTCAGCATTCACTCCAAAAACCAGCAATGTGCACGAAGTAGAGGCCGACATTGTTGATCTTGCCGTAGCTACGGAATTTTTGTCTACACTGGTAGCCGCTGTAAAGGCAGGTGATCTTGTGGACGTGTTGAAGGGTGAAGGTCCGTTCACAGTTTTCGCACCTACCAATGATGCTTTTGCGAAATTACCGGCTGGAACGGTTGAGAATCTGTTGAAGCCAGAAAACAAGGCGCAATTGGTAGCAGTATTGACTTACCATGTCGTACCCGGTAAAGTGATGTCTTCTGATCTTAAAAATGGTCAAAAAGCAAAAACTGTTCAGGGATCTGAAATCACGGTCACTTTAAAAGATGGTAAAGCCATGATCGACAATGCCACAGTAACTACTGCTGATATCGAAGCCAGCAATGGTGTGGTTCATGTCATTGATACTGTGATCTTGCCAAAAATGTAATTCATTAAATCAAAAAAATTAGCCCTCTGAATTTTCAGGGGGCTTTTTTCTTTTAGAGAAGTTCTTTTCTTTTTAGGATAGTTTCCAAAAATTTTTTCTCGTTTTCAGTATTGAAAATCCGAAAGGGTAAATGAATAAATTGTGCTTTGGAAAGGTAAAGGATAAATGCATCCTTGGTGAGTTCGACTCGTTTAATCATGTTCCATTGGATCGGCATCCCTTCCCGGGCATTGATCTTCATCAGGATTTGGCGGCTGTCTATTTCATAAGCCATTTTTTGAAAAATAGGCTTATTTTGTTCCATTTGGGTCACTCCGGTAAATTGGATCGTCCAAAACAACACGTAAAGTCCATAAGCGATCACTGCTCCGATAAACCACCAAATGGATGCAATCCAGAGATAACCTAAGCAGATGGCTAGCGCAATGAGAATAACCCACCACTGTTCTTTAAGAATGGATTTCAGACCCATTTTGATGTAGGTGCCAGTGGGAAGTTGATATTTTTTTGTTTTAATTATCATTGATCACAAATTAAGAAGCGCAAATATCCACCTATCCCAGTGATTAAGCAAATCGGAAAAAATCATAAATATGGCAAAAGGATGCAAACAAAAAGATTAATCGATTGATTTTGAAAGTGTATTGCTTTAACTTATCTCAAAATTTTTAGGCATGAACAGTCTGATAATAGATCTCTTTATGTGCGGAGTGGCTTATGTCATCCTGATATATTTCGTTGCCACGATGACTAAGAATTCCCTGCGAAGAGGAAACAGCAGTAATGATGATGGAGACGGAGGGATAGAGAATCTAACGCCGCCCAAAATAGACCTACCTCCCGGGGTGATCTGGCCTTCGGATTCTCCCAAAAAGTCTAAAACTCCTGAGCCAGTCGATTATTAATGGCATTTTTCACAAATACCCTGTACCAGGAGGTTCATTTCTTTCTTTTCAAATCCTGCCGGAAGTTTGATTTGCGGCAATATAATGTCCTCAAGGCAGGTGGTCTCTCCGCATTTTTCACATTTGAAATGAACATGCTCGTGGTTATGATGATGCTCTGATTCCCCGTGGGCACAAAGGGCGTATTTCGTGGCACCACTGTCATCAAGGACCTTGTGAATCAGATCTTTATCCAGAAAAGTTTTCAGTGTCCTGTAAATCGTTACTCTGTCAAATTGCTGATTGAGAGTTTCTTCCAGATCCGAGTGTGAAAGGGCGACATTTTTATCCAAGAACTCTTGAATGATGTCCAATCGGCAATCGGTTATTCTCAGTCTATGAGATTGGAGTATGGTTAATGGGCTAAGCATGACTTCTATTTGAGTCTCAAATTAACTCAAAAAACGGAAGTGAAAAAAAAGGCGCTGAATTTCAAGTTTCAGCGCCTTAATTAGTTCTCAGTTATTCGCCCGATTCTTCGGATAGTATTTTTTCTATACGGGCCAAGGAATCCTCGAGGTGGAGTTTTGACATACGATCGGAAGTACGTCCAATAGCTCCTCGGATTTGGCTTTGAAGGGTTTTAAGTTCACCTCTTGCCATCGGTCTGATGTCAGACTGGGAAGCATTGAGTTGAGGTCCCACAAATTGACGGAATTGAGTAGGAATGTTTACTTCACCTGTCAGCAACAATTCAAGACGCTCGATATGAGCCCGCTGAAGTGCTCTGCGGTGTACATCGATGGTCCTGCCGGCAGCAAGTTCTGTCCAGATTCCTTTTCTCAAATCATCGAATAGCTCAGTGATTTTATAGGCCTCATTTCCGTTCAGGGCCTCGTTTTCGATCACTCGACCTAATCGGCCCCACTCCAGGATACCGTTAAGTGAAGTTACCTGGATACCGCGGATTCTTTCCAAAGCTCCAAAATCTCCAATACGGGCAATGATATTTTCATCCATAAGCCAGGATGGAGTTGCAAAAAGCTGCTTATTCAGAAAGTCAACAGCGGACTTTTGGGTTTCCTTGGACGTATGGGTATAGACAGCTTCATCTTGTCCCACAGACTTGTAAATCTCGGTAACACCTCCCACATTGGTTCGCACGTGACCCATGTATCGGTTGAATTGACCGATTACCTGACCGTACATTTCAGAAAGGTCGGAGTAATCTTTGTATGGCTTGCTCTCTTCGGCAGTCCATTCCATCAGGTTTGGCATGATTCGCTGCAAATTTTTGATGCCATACGTGGATGCCAGCATCGCATTATCACCCAAATCCTCCGATTGGGCCGTTGGGTCATAGCTGTTTCCCTGACGTCCATATCTGTAGACTGGATCCCCCTTTTTGTCAAGAATCCACTTGTCCAAAATCGGCTGCTCTTCTTCAGGTGTAGAAGCCTCAGGAATAGGACGATACCCCCACATGATGGCGTATTTGTCATAAGGCCCTACATCCGGCATCAGGCTCACACCCTCATCTTCCGGCTGTGCGATGTAATTGAATCGTGCATAGTCCATGATCGATGGAGCAGTTCCAAATTCTTTGGTGAAAGCCGGGTCACGAAGTTTTTCTACCGGATAGGCTACAGAAGAAGCAAAGTTGTGGGGAAGGCCCAAGGTATGTCCAACCTCGTGTGCCGACACAAATCGGATCAATCGCCCCATCACTTCGTCGCTGAATTTCACTCCTCTTGCGTCAGGATTGATCGCCGCAGTCTGGATAAAAAACCAGTTTCTCACTAGATTCATCACGTTGTGATACCAACCAATGTGCGATTCGATGATCTCACCTGATCTTGGGTCAGATACGTGAGGACCGTAGGCATTTTGAATGTCAGAAGCGAAATAGCGAATCACAGAAAATCTAGCATCCTCTGTGCTCCAAGTTGGATCTTCCTCGGCAGTAGGTGCTTCTTTGGCAAGGATTGCATTTTTGAACCCTGCTTCTTCAAAGGCCTTCTGCCAATCTTCCACTCCTTGTTTGAGATAAGGTACCCACTTGGTAGGAGTAGCAGGATCAATGTAATATATGATAGGCTTAACCGGCTCTACCAATTCACCGCGCTTGAATTTCTCCATGTCCTCCGGTTTCACTTCCAGTCTCCAACGGTCAAGGTAGCGACGGGAAGTTGCTCTTTGCTCATCGGCACCGTAATCCACATAAGATCTGGCAAACCATCCCACCCGGCGATCAGCCAAACGCTGCTTCATAGGCTCTTTTGGTAGTAGGACCATAGAGGCATTCATCTCCAGCGTGATCAGCCCGGTGGAGCTGTTGGATGGGGGTTCGGTAGCAGCATAAGTCAAGACATAGCGATTCTCAAGGTTGATCGGGTATGCATTGATATGGACGATGTAAGATCGATCCGTATCGAGTCTGGATACCTTGTATTGTGTCCTTCTATTTCGCTGAAGGCCGAGTGCCTGATTGTCTTTGTTGAACAGGTCCGTGGCTTCGATTACAGTACCCGTGGAGTCAGTTGCTCGGGATTTGATTGCAAATTTTTGAAGGATAGGCTCTAAGTTTGAGTTTTTCACTGCCATCGCAATAGGCAGCGAATCTGCGGCGTAGTTATTGACCGATACTACTTTCAGGAGAATGTCGTCATTGTTTTTCTCCCAACGAACCATCAGGTTGTTGGTATTTTCGCCACCATATCCGATACCGTCAGCTGTCTTGGCTATTCTGATCACCATCAGCATGTCACGCCCAAGCAGCGAATCAGGGATCTCGTAAAAGTACTTGTCCTCAATTTGATGAACTTTGAAAAGGCCATCTTTGGTCTTGGCTTTTGCAGTGATGACTTCTTTGTAGGGTTTTGGACCGTTTGCAGGGGCTTGAGATCTGGGCGCAGCCGGAGCCGCAGCCGGAGTTTCCTGGCCTTTTTTCTTTTTCTTTTGTGCAAAAGTATCCTCTGCTGAAAGCAAAGATCCGATTACACCTAAGACGAAGGCCGTTCTCCTCAGTAATTTGGGTATGGTTTTATTCATGATTTAGATAAGTTGATTTCTGGAAATAAAGTAACTTCCAAACTCCGGGATAAGCGGGCGACTAAACTTATTTTTTTATAAGCGGTTGAATCATCAAATCAAAGGCTCTTGAAAGGATTAGAGAAAAGAATAATTGTAGTCGGTGGCGGCTTGGCAGGGTTAATTTCATCCATCCTTCTTGCGCGTAAAGATCGGAAAGTACTTCTCTTGGAGAAAAAAATCTATCCGTTCCACCGAGTTTGCGGAGAATATATTTCCAATGAAGTACTTGATTTTTTGCTAAGGGAGGGACTTTATCCTGATTTCTTGGATTTGCCGGCTATTACCCGGTTTGAGTTTAGCGACACCCATGGAAAAGCAGTCCGGATACCCTTGGATCTGGGGGGATTCGGGATCAGCAGATACGTGTTGGATGAGTGGTTAATGAGGAAAGCGCAAAATGCCGGAGTAGAAGTCAAAACCGGAATTCAGGTTTCATCCCTGGAGTTTATCAAGCATTCCAACTCATTTCACATCAATCTTTCCGATCATTCGGTGCTTGAGGCGGATTATGTGATCGGAGCATTCGGGAAGCGAAGCAAATTGGATAAAGTCATGAAGCGCCCATTTATTCAAAAGCGAAGCCCTCATATTGGGGTAAAATATCATGTAAAAGGAGACTTTGCGCCTGATACCGTTGCCTTACATAATTTCAGCGGGGGCTATTGCGGATTGAATGCCATTGAGTCCGGCAAGTTTAATCTATGCTACTTAGGGAGTCGTGATCAATTGAGAGAATTTGGCACCATTCAGGAGATGGAGCAGCAGATTTTATGGAGAAACCCGCTTTTGAAACGAATTTTTCAAGCAAGTGAATTTCTTTTCGAAAGGCCCGAAGTCATCAATGAAATCAATTTTGAACCCAAAGAGCCGGTAGAAAATCATATTCTCATGGCAGGCGACGCGGCTGGCTTGATCACGCCTCTGTGTGGAAATGGGATGGCCATGGCGATTCATTCGGGAAAGTTGGCAGCTGAGGCGCTTTTATCCGGAACTAGTCGATCCGAGGTCGAATTACTCTACGCTAAAGCTTGGGCAGCTGAATTCCGCCGAAGACTGTGGGTGGGACGAAATGTCCAGCGCCTTTTTGGTTCGGGAGCAGCTTCGGTATTGGCAAGAAACCTTATCGCCCATGTACCTTTTTTTGCGAAGCAAATCATCAAAAATACGCATGGGGAGTCATTTTGATCAGTAACCGAAAACCTGTAGGATCTGTGTGTTTTCGAGAAAATAGTAAATGAAAAATGCGTTGAGCACCAAGGATGAGATGGAGTTCATTCCCATCGCCCAGCCGTAGGATGCATGCTTCTCAGGGTTTTGGATTACAAAACCAAACCAAATCAGGAAAAAAAGTAAGATCGGAGCCATGGCTGCCAGGTAAATCCATAGAATCAGATCTTGGCCTCTGTCTGAAAAATACCAGACAAAAGCTCCTCCTGTCACTGCGAAAAATACCGCTGAGAAGAAAAACGTCCCCTTGATCCCAAGTGTGATACTGAGTGTTTGGTCTCCTCGCCTTGTATCTTCCCGATGTTGATAGACTTGCGTCAAGGGATAGTTTCCCCAGAGCATCAGGCTGGTCAACAGCCCGGGGATGAGTACATGTGGCTTGAACAAACTGTCCCAACCCAACTCACTCAAACCTGCGTAGGCCATCGCAAAAGTGAAGTACCCCTGAAAAAAACCTGCAATAAACCAGCTGGTCCAAGGATATTTTTTGATTCTTATTTTAGGATGGGAATAGGCCATACTTACCAAAGCATAAACCAAAAGCATACTGGTAAAACTCCAACTGATCATCGCTCCGAGGATTAGCGCGATGAATAAAAACCCCTGAGAAAGCCAATACAGATCAGGAGTGACTTTGGGAGGATGTTTTAGTCCACCGATACTTTCTTCGTCTTTGTCAAAATAGCTGTTGTATCCGTTGCTACTAGGATAGAGAAAAAGATGGAGGGCCAAAAAAACCAGAAGTATGCGGTCTCCATTGAGATTGGGAGTCAGTGCCAATGCAAAAAGAAATACAGGCATCAAAAACAGCGAAAATGGGATTCGTAAGTGGCGAATGCTGGAAAGGGTAATCATGAATTAGATGTCTTTAAAATTAACCTTCTCTTGGCAGGATGGTTGTACAAAATGAAGCTCAATTTAGAAATATTCACTTAACTTGATTTGATGAATTCCAGTATAGTCAGCATTGGGCTCTCCAATCCGGGAGCGCCAATTCCCCAGGCAGAAATTGCCCGATTTATGAAGCTGGCGCATCAGCTGGACGAATCCGAAAGTCGAAAGTTAGGATTCTTTTACCGGAAGTCAGGAATAGACTTCAGGCACAGTGTTTTAGAGGATTTTGATAAACTCGATGTGGCCGATTTCGCTTTTTTTCCTAAAAATCAGGAATTAACTCCCTTTCCCGGGACCAAGGCCAGGATGGAAGTGTTTCAACATACCGCCCCGGAACTTTCCGCCTTGGCCTCAACAGCATGTCTGAATCAGGTAGGAGAAAAAGCAAGTGCTGTCACCCATCTGATTTTGGTCTCCTGCACCGGGATGGTAGCCCCGGGAGTAGAACTTCAGCTCATGGAAAAACTCGGTCTCGATGCAGACGTAGAGCGCTATTGCATTCATTTTATGGGTTGTTATGCAGCTTTTACCGGGCTTAAGCTTGCAGATAAAATCCTCAGATCGGAACCGGATGCCAAAGTTTTGGTGGTCTCGGTGGAACTTTGTACCCTTCATTTTCAGAAAGAATACACCGAGGACAATATTCTGGCAAATTCACTTTTTGGGGATGGTGCGGCGGCGGCTTTGGTCATGAACTCAGACAAGGGGCTTAAAATCAATGCCTATCTCAGTCAGGTTTTCCGTGAAGGAGAGCAGGATATGGCCTGGGGGATTGGGGATTTC
The DNA here is from genome assembly GCF_900108085.1 of Algoriphagus boritolerans DSM 17298 = JCM 18970. GTDB lineage: Bacteria > Bacteroidota > Bacteroidia > Cytophagales > Cyclobacteriaceae > Algoriphagus > Algoriphagus boritolerans. The sequence continues at coordinate 10,456 of NZ_FNVR01000046.1, read as the reverse complement.
GGGTTTGAGATGCGGCTGAGTAAATATATTCCGGCGCTGTTGGATAAGGGAATTTCCGAACTCAGGGAAGTGTTTGAGCGGAAATTTGGGCTCAGTAAGATTCGTAATTTTGCGATACATCCCGGAGGAAAACAGATTCTGCAAAAGGTTCAGGAAGCTTTTGAACTGACGCCGGAAGTAAATTTCCATGCCGGAGAAGTACTGAGGCAATTTGGCAACATGTCCTCGGCTACGATCCTATTTGTCCTGGATCGGATGATGAAAGATCCGAAAGTGGAAGGAGAGATTCTTTCGATGGGATTTGGGCCGGGACTGACTTTGGAAACCATGCACCTGATCAAGCAATGAATAAGTTTGCCAAGCGAAGTGAAGAAAAAGAACTCATGGATGACCTCGAATGCTCCGGTCAGGAACTTGAGCAGACACTTCGTGAACTGAAAACCATCAATCACTGGCTCGGAGGAAATCATGTCACTACCGATGGTCTGGCGAAAATCATGAAGGCATGTCCACAGGCCAGCTATCGAATCGCGGATATAGGCTGCGGGGGAGGAGACATGGTGCGCATCATGGATCGGTGGGCTAAATCCAACAAAAAGCAGGTCGATTTTGTGGGAATCGATGCCAACAGGAACATTATCGAACTTGCAAAGGTTAGATTAAGTGATTTGACCAATGTCCACTGGCGGGTGCAGAATGTTTTTGAACCCGAATTTCCAAAGGAAAAAGTGGATATCATCACTTGTACGCTCTTCACCCATCACTTCACCGATGGTGAATTGATCAGCCTGATTCGGGCATTTCGTGAAAAAGCTAGCCTCGGACTGATTGTCAATGACCTTCATCGGCACTGGTTTGCTTTTCACAGTATTCGGATTCTGACCAAGTTTTTCAGCAAATCTCCAATGGTCCAAAACGACGCTTCACTTTCTGTGTTGCGGAGTTTTAGGAAGCGGGATTTTGAACGGATTTTAAAAGCCTCCGGAATAAAAACATATCAAATCAGTTGGTTTTGGGCGTTTAGATGGCAAGTTTTGGTCTTGTTTTAAACTTTAAAATCAAACTAAAAAAAATTTATGGAATTAGCTCCCGAAACCATTAATTCACTTTTGGAACAAGGAATAGCACTGGCTTACAAGGTTGTCCCTTCCCTGATTTACGCCTTACTTTTTTACGTAATCGCCCGGTTTTTCATCAACAAGTTCCTTAAAGGATTCACTAAGATTCTTGAAAAAAGAGATTCAAATCCTTCTTTAAATACTTTTTTGATAGGATTGGTCAAGGCCCTGCTTTATGTGTCGTTGTTTATTGGCCTTGCCACGATTCTGGGTGTTCCGGTATCTTCATTTCTGGCCATACTGGGAGCTGCAGGTTTGGCGATAGGTTTGGCCTTGCAGGGGTCACTTTCCAATTTTGCCGGTGGAGTTTTGATTTTGCTCTTTAAGCCATTCAAAGTAGGCGATGTGATCAGTGGGCAAAGTCATACAGGCACTGTCTCCAAAATCGACATTTTGTATACCCATTTGAATACTTTTGATAACAGTGAGGTAGTCATTCCCAATGGAATTCTCGCCAATTCGGATGTTGTAAATATTACGGCCAATCCTACGCGAAGAATTGAAATCAATGTGGGTGTCTCCTATGACACTGATTTGAAAAAGGCACGTGAGGTTATTTTCGAAATCTTAAAAAACGATGATCGAGTTCATGCTGATCCTGAACCGGTGGTTTGGCTGAACAACTTTGGGGACAGTTCTTTGGATCTGGTGGTCAGGGCATGGGCCAATAAGGAAGATGTATGGCCGGTTTACTTTGAGACAATGGAAAAAATCAAAGAGGCCTTTGATCAAAATGAGATCGAAATTCCATTTCCGCAGCGTGTGGTTTATCAAAAGAAGGAAGAGTAAAAAACAAAAACGGCTACCTCTAAGGATAGCCGTTTAACTTGAAATGTTGGGTTTCTCAGTCAAGGGTCACTTCTTTGGCTCCTCCGGGGTAAGTTATTTCAACGACTTTATCACAGGTGCCGAATCCATAGTTGACGGAGACTGAAATATTTTGGAAAGAAAATCCAAGTACACCTAAGCTTGGAATATAGACCCCGGTACGAGCACAATCTTCGTTGATTATCAAGGGTTCCAAGACAGTAGCGGTGTAATCAAATCCTTCCCTACTTTTACCCGAGGCAGTTCCTGTTACTGACACCTCATATCCTGAGGATCCCAAAGAAACCTGACGAACTTGAGTACTGCTGTAGGTCACAGTTTGATTGTCAGGCCAAGTAATCAGTCCGTTTTCAATTTTCACATTGAGCGTGACTTTACTGTTGAGGAGGTCAATTCCACCATTTGTAATTGTCCGGGTTCCCTGGATTTTGAGACCATTCACTTCATATCCTTCAAACGTTGTCACGATAGAAGTACCTGGAAATAAGAAGTTGGATCCAGTGTAGGAAAGAAGAATTTTTCCTTTTCGAACCACCCCATTGGGGCTTGTACAGCCTGCACCAAAATCAACGATTATTTTTTTGGAAGGCTGGTCATGGTTCACAGAGGCATTGGCACAAAGATCAGATGCTGCCTGAATACGTGCGCCTAGCCCACTGCTTTGCAAGGCATCCAAGGTGAGATAGTCCAGGTCTTCGAATGCTGCGTTGATTACGAACTCATCTTCGACAGCGCCTAGATTAGGTTCGGGGACTATGGGATCTGTCTTATCAGTACAGGAAAACAAAATCACCGAAAACAGTCCCAGCATTGCGAAAGCTGGGGTATTAAATAATTTTTTCATAAGATTGAAGCGTTTAAAAGTCAGTTAAATCTATGATTTATTTTTTTGAATTGGGTTTTTCGGTGTTTGATTTTTTTGTTTTCCCTCCGACACATCCGATATTTTGAGTAAGAGGAATGTCATCCGGTAAGATTCCCATTCCTTCTCTCATGTCCCATTCTTCTGCCGGAGGCTTTTGAGATTTTTGCTTTTTCATTGTTCTTGGTCGTTTGCTCTTTAGAACGGCTAGGTGTCTTTAAATGATTTACCATTGAAGAATAAGTTGAGCTCCTGATCCGTCAGTAGGCAGACTTGGAGTTCCTTTTTGATTTGTTCTTCATCCGGATATTGACCGATGAGAACCAATTCGTTCATCCGGTCGTCAAAAAGCTTGTCCTATCTACTTTCGACCGGTTTTTCTTCGGTCTTCGACAGGGGATTTCGATAGGATGACCCTTGTGCCCCGCTTCCTGTCGAATGGAATATAAAAACCCAGGAACTCTACTGTTTTTCCTTCTAGTGCGAGGAGTTTCTCATTGAAATCGGGGTAAAGAAATAGGGTCTGTAATTCTTATTGAGTTTTTCTATGAATTTGATGCTCGAAAAGAGCTTCCACGGTCGGTCTGTAGGCAAGTTGGAAGGAACTCAGACAGAAGACCAATAACAGGCCTCCAATCCCAAGGGAACATGGTTTTTTTACTCAGATGAACGCATATCAGTTTTTTAGGGCGATTGAATAAATGCAATAATATTGCAAGTATAAATGAATTTCTGACTTCAATACAATGGTTATCTTTGCCCATGATTGATTTTGATTTCAAGACCGAGCGCATTCCCGAAAAGCTCAAAGCACTCCAAAGAAAAACTTCCACCCTTGGTATTTTTCGGCTGATCACTTTCTTCGGTATGGGAGCATTGTTGGTTTTAGGTATTGCTGAAAATCCATTTTGGCTCATTCCTGCAGTGTTGTCCGTCGGAGGTTTCATTAGACTGATTCAAAAAACCAATATGCTCAAAGATCAGGAGGAGCTATACCTAGCGCTGATCAAAATCAACGAAAATCAGGGATTGAGGCAAACGCGTAACCTGGAAAACTTGGATTCAGGACTTGAATTTTCAGATAAAAACCATCCTTTTTCCAGCGATTTAGACCTTTTTGGAGCTCATTCGCTCTTTCAGCTCCTCAATCATACCAGTTCCCAAAATGGAAAAAATCAATTGGCGGACTTGATCAAAAGCCCATTTGATCCCGAGTCAGCTCAATCCAGATCGAGGGCAGTCCTGGAGCTTTCTCAGAAAAATGAATTTCTTGACTCGATGGAAGCGATCGGACTTGCCTTTCAAAAAGATGAAAAGCCTGCCGATACATGGGTAAAATGGCTGGCCAAGGAGGAAAAGTCGGGTGTTTTAAATTTGATCTTGGCGTTTTTAGGCCCATTGGGAGGGATTTTAGGTCTAGTCCTTGTGCTCTTGGGTATGCTGCCTGAGGCTGTTTTGGGGATTTGGATCATAGCTGGTGTTGGTTTGTTGAGTCGGGTATTTGTTCCGCTCAAGGAAGCCGCAGCGTCAATTCCCTCAGGTCCTACGCTCAAGTCCTATCGACTTCGATCCCGACAGATTGAACGTGAAACGTTCACTTCTCCAGCGCTTTGTCTTGAAAAAGGAATTTTTGAAACCACCGAATCCAACATTTCCAGCCAGCTTAATCAGTTGGACCGACTTGGGCTATGGGCCCAAAATCGAATGAACCTGCTCTACCTACCTATTAATCTCCTATTTTGGACAGACTTTTTTTTGTTTATCCAATTAGCCAATTGGAAGCAAAAGGTTGGTTCCTCACTTGGACAGTTACCAAAAAATCTTGAGAAATGGGAAGTTTGGGTTTCTTTGGGCGCGTTTGAATCCCAATTGGAAGGAAGTGGAAAAGTGCATTGGTTGGCTGAAGTCAGTCTTTCTGCAAAGGATTTGACGCATCCCCTGATCCCGCCGCGTACTGCAATCCCCAACGCTATAGACTTTGATCCTGATCATCGACTTGTCATTTTGACCGGAGCGAATATGAGTGGGAAAACCACTTTTATGAGAACCCTCGGAATCAATTGTGTCCTTGCCAATTTGGGACTTAGCCCATTTGGTACCAGCCTTTCGTTGGGTCCGGTTCAGCTGTATACCAGCATGAGAAACTCCGATAACCTGGGAGAAAGCGTCAGTTCTTTTTATGCTGAATTAAGTCGGATAAACCACTTGATTGAGCGGTTGGAAGCCGGCGAACCCATCTTTTTTCTTTTGGATGAAATTCTGAAAGGAACCAACACCCAAGACCGAATCTCAGGTTCGGAGGCCCTGATCCGGCAAATTCTCCAGACTAATGGTCTTGGCATCATCAGTACCCATGATATTGAACTCTCAGAATTGGAACAAAGTGTGGAAAAAGTCCACAATTTTTCTTTTCATTCGGAGATTCAGGATCAATTCATTGATTTCGACTACAAAATCAAAAAAGGCCCTTGCCCAAGCTTCAATGCACATAAATTGATGGAATTGATGGGGATAAGGTTTCAAAATTAAGTTGACTTGGCATTTTGATTGACTTAGTTTGGATCAAATCAATTGTTTAACTAAATCAAAAAACCATGAACTCTCTACTTTATTTAATCGCAGTTATCCTGATTATCGGCTGGTTGTTAGGAGTGTTTGTTTACAGTGTTGGTGGACTTATCCACATTCTATTGGTGTTGGCAGTGATATCGATAATCCTTCGTCTGATCGGTGGTGGTCGGGTTTAGCAGCTAAATCCATCCGCAGCTGAGTTTACCATGCTTCATTCTCTGAGAATCTGTTAATTTTGGTCTCGTTATGACCAATTCAATACAAAATCAGATTCTCGGAGTTTTAGGAGGCGGACAATTGGGTCGCATGTTGATCCAATCCGCCATCAATTACAATCAGGATATCCACATTCTCGATCCAGATCCCAATGCGCCCTGTAAGGATATCGCTCAACGTTTTCAGGCTGGCTCGCTCAAGGATTTCGATACAGTTTATTCCTTTGGAAAGGGATGTGATGTGATCACTGTTGAAATCGAAGCAGTCAATACGGATGCGCTTCTAAAACTAGCCGATGAAGGGAAGAAGGTTTTTCCCCAGCCTCCTATTCTTAAATTAATACAGGACAAACGCGAGCAAAAGCAATTTTATCAGCTGCATGGGATTCCCACAGCTGATTTTGTTTTAACTGAAAATAAAGCCGATGTCATCTCCAAAAAGGATTTTCTGCCCGCAGTGAATAAGTTGGGAAAAGAAGGCTATGACGGACGTGGAGTGCAGATTTTGAGATCTGAAGCGGACTTGGAGAACGCCTTTGATGCTCCCGGACTTTTGGAGAAATTTATCGATTTTGACAAAGAGATTGCTGTGACTGTGGCACGAAATGAAAATGGAGAGCTAATTGCCTATCCTGCCGTAGAATGCGCATTTCACCCCACAGCCAATTTGGTGGAATTTCTTTTTGCGCCAGCTCAAATTTCTTCTGAAATCGAAGAAAAAGCACAGCAAATTGCCAAGGAAGTCATTCTCAAGCTGGACATGGTTGGGATTCTGGCCGTCGAACTTTTTGTGACCAAATCCGGAGAAGTCCTGGTCAATGAAATAGCACCGCGCCCACACAACAGCGGGCATCATACGATAGAGGCTAATTTTACTTCCCAGTTTGAGCAGCACCTTCGTGCTGTGATGAATTGGCCTTTGGGCGATCCGAGTCTAAGATGCCCTGCTGCTATGATCAATTTGCTGGGCGAAGATGGATTTTCAGGTCCTGTTTTGGTCGAAGGAAAAGAAGTAGCCCTGACCGAAAAAGGCGTGTATATTCACCTGTATGGGAAAAAGCTCACGAAGCCTTTCCGCAAAATGGGCCATGTGACCATTTTGGACGAAAACATAAACGCCCTTAAATCCAAGGCATACCGAATCAAAGAACTAATCAAAATCAAATCTACTCTATGAACCCACAAGTAGGAATAATCATGGGAAGTCAGTCTGATCTTCCTGTCATGGCCGAAGCGGCTCAGTTTTTAGAGGAAATCGGCATCGCATACGAGTTGACGGTGGTTTCGGCACATCGTACGCCACAGCGGATGATTGATTATGCAGGTTCAGCCCGAGAGCGAGGAATCAAGGTCATCGTGGCAGGTGCCGGAGGGGCGGCGCATCTTCCGGGTATGGTGGCCGCCTTGACCAGTTTGCCGGTGATCGGAGTGCCGGTGAAAAGCTCCAATTCCATCGATGGTTGGGACAGCATCTTATCTATTTTGCAGATGCCAAGCGGAATTCCGGTGGCGACTGTTGCGCTGAATGGAGGGAAAAATGCAGGAATTTTGGCGGCATCTATTGTCGGTGCTTATGAACCGGAGATTGGCAGAAAGATGGATGCATTCAAAACAGGCCTTCGGGAAAAAGTCGAAGAATCTGCGGCTCAGATTGAGGAGAAGGGCTGGAAAGAGATGTTGAAAAAGTAGGTTGAAAGGTGGGAATGTTGAAAAGTGGCAAGGTTTGCTAGAGTCCAATCCTTTTACACTTTCCAAGGCGTCGTAAATCGTATTTCTTAAATCGTACTTTATCCTTCATGAACTGGCATAAACCCATCAAATTCAAAATCGGCGATGTGGATTGGGAAATGCCCCTTTCTACGATGTTATTGCTGATTTTTTTGACCTTAATTCTGATGGCAGGAGGGGCTTGGTTGGGTTTCCGCTTTGGTTCGGGAAAGCTTTAAATTCAATTTTCTTAATTAATGAGCCGATTAGCAGTCCTAATCGGCTCATATTTTTTGAAATTATGAGCCGAATAAGTTTGTTAATCGGCTCAGAAAACCGGTATATTTGAGCCGAATAAGAAATCTAATCGGCTCATGGGCTACAATTGGCAACAGGAAGGTTGGCCGGAATTTGAATTTAAAGCGGGGATCCTGGAGGATTTCCAACTCAAGTTTCTACTGAAATCCGGGCAATCCAGTGGACGGTTTTCCGGAATTACCGAAGCGAAGAAAGACCAACTTCTCGTGGATATTCTCTTGTCTGAAGCGATCAAAACTTCAGCCATCGAAGGGGAATTCCTCAGTCGAGTCGATGTGATGTCTTCCCTCAAAAAGAACCTTGGTATCCATGAAGAGCAGCCGCGATTGGTCAAAGATCATCGAGCCAAGGGTATCGCCAAGCTGATGGTCGCAGTACGTCAAACTTGGCAAGAACCTCTTTCGGACTCGATGCTTTTCTCTTGGCATACGATGTTGATGGAGGGTAATCGCTACATTCAAGCGGGAAATTGCCGAACTGGAGCTGAGCCGATGCAGGTCGTTTCCGGTGCCTTGGGCAAAGAAATCGTTCACTTCGAAGCGCCTCCTTCTGCGCAGGTACCCGATGAAATGAATCAGTTCATCGCATGGTTTAATGCCACTAATCCGGAAGGAGAAAAGGCCATTCGGAATCCCATCTTGCGGGCAGCTTTGGTTCATTTGTACTTCGAAAGTATTCATCCCTTTGAGGACGGAAACGGGCGAATCGGTCGGGCTTTGGCAGAAAAGGCCCTTCATCAGGGCGTCAATCAACCGATTTTGATCAGTCTGTCCCAAGTCATAGAATCGAAGCGTCAACTCTACTACGATCAACTCAAACAAGCCCAAAGCAGTCTTCAGGTGGATTCTTGGCTCATTTATTTTGCCGATGTGGTGATGAAAGCGCAGGAAAACGTGGAAGAATTGATCGAGTTTTCACTCCAAAAAACCAAACTCTTCGATACATTCAGCAATGAACTCAATGAGCGGGAACTAAAAGCCCTGAACCGAATGCTGGATGAAGTTCCGGGTGGATATGAAGGGGGTATGAATGCCAAAAAATACATGTCGCTGACCGGAGCGTCCAAAGCCACAGCCACTCGGGACCTGCAGCATTTGCGGGATTTGGGAATTCTGGTAGCGGAAGGTGGAGGGAGAAGTGTGCGTTATACTATAAATTTAAAATCCTAAATCTGAACCCTCCAATGGACTTTAAGCCCTTGGAGGGTTATTAAAATTACAATCCCATGAACTCACTTATCCAACTCCGACATACACTCCATCAATTTCCAGAAGTAGCTTTGGAAGAATACAAAACCGCCGACCGGATTCTTGATTTTTTCGAGCCATTACAGCCTGATGTGACCTATGAAAAACTGGAAGGGACAGGTTTAGCTTTTGTTTTCAAAGGGAAAAAGCCCGGCAAACGATTGCTGTTCCGCTGTGAGCTCGATGCTCTTCCCATAGCTGATCTGAAGGAAAATAAATATCAAAGTCAAGTTCCAGGCAAGGGGCACCTATGTGGGCATGACGGGCACATGGCGATAATCTGTGGGGTAGGAGAAAAACTCGCCCAAAATCGGCCCGAAACTGGTGAAGTGGTCCTGCTTTTTCAACCTGCCGAGGAAACAGGTGATGGAGCGAAGGCAGTCATTGCAGACCCAAGATTTGAGCAAATCAGGCCTGATTATGCTTTTGCCTTACACAATCTTCCTGGGTATCCATTGCATCAAATTGTAATGCGAAGTGGAACTTTTGCGGCAGGAAGTACCGGAATTACCATTACTTTGAAAGGGAAGACATCCCATTCTGCTCATCCCGATGCCGGAATCAATCCCGCTCAAGCCCTAGCTCAACTCATGCAGCAACTACCCCAATTGCCAAAAGAAATTCCCGGCTTTTCGTTACTCACGCTTATCCATGCTGAACTGGGAAGTTTGGCTTTTGGAACGAGTGCAGGCAAGGGCAGTTTAAGTATGACCCTTAGAGCATTTGACCAAAAAGATCTGGATTTGCTTATTGAAAAAACACAAGCCTTGGCTAAAAAAATGGCAAACCGGGAGCGCTTGAAATTGGAGGTAGAATTTGTCGAGAAATTTGCCGTTTCGCACAATGACCCGGAATTGTACAGTTTGGTAAAAGCTGCTGCTGATAAATTGGCGCTTTCTACTGTAGACAAATCCGAACCTTTCAACTGGTCAGAAGATTTTGGTCTATTTAGCCAGCATTGTCCTTCCTTTTTATTTGGTTTGGGAGCCGGAGAAAAATGCCCTCAGCTCCACGAAGGAACCTATGATTTCCCGGATGAATTGATTGAGACGGGGGTTGAGATGTTTTGGGGGATTTTATCGTCACTACAAAGTCAGGAATGATAGGATTACAATACGGATCATGGAGAAATAGACTTTTTTTCACCACAGAGGACGCTGAGAAAAGGAGATTTAGGAGACATAGATTGTAAGAACCTCAGAGGTTTTCCCCTAGATCAACGCTTTCGAGACCACGGAGAATAGCTAAAGTTTTTTGGTTTTTTGCCGCAAAGCCCTGTAGGGGCTCCATTTAATAGCCAGGGGTTTTAACCCCTGGACTTTCGTTTGGCTATTTACTAGATATTGAAAATAAAGATGTCATAATTTAAGGTTATGGCCTTTTTTTTGATATGTTTTATCTAGTTAACAGAATAGATATGGGGTATCCAACCAAAATACAGCGAATCAATAGAGCCAAAAGTGAACAATGGTATGTCAATTTTCCTGCCGCCGTTGCCAAAGCCATTGAATTTCAACAAGGAGAAGTGGTGGAATGGATCATCGACGACCACCAACGTCTGGTACTTCAGCGCAGTGACCAGTCCGTGTC
>NZ_FNVR01000052.1 GCF_900108085.1 Algoriphagus boritolerans DSM 17298 = JCM 18970 | reverse complement strand
AGAAAACCCTACAGGGGGATCTGTTTCCAAATTACCCTTAAAACAATCCTTAATAAGGTGCAAATAGGATATTAGTGTACAATCAAAAATTATTTAGGACAGCATTGCCTTTTAAACTATCTATTTTTGAGACAGCCTCTTTGAGAATATTAAATCTCGAGTTTTTAAGCAGACCCTAATTTAATTGCGGAGGTACTTTGGAGATTGCTTTTACTGTCTTGGAAGCAAACAGAATTGCCTGTACAAATAGCCCTGCGATGATCAGCAGGGCTATTTCAAATTGGGAATAAAGCGAACCGGTTGAAAATATCCTTCCAGTCTGACCCATTAATTTTTGTGCTTCTTTTAGCTGGATTTGTGAAAGTTCTTTCAGCTCCACAAATGCAGCCAGGATTTGCCTTTCCACATTTGTTCCTTCTCTTAGTCCATTGGCTATATCCCAGGTAATCTCCTCGAATTTTACAAAATGAACTTCCTCCTCTTCAGTAAGTTTGGTGTTCAAGTAGCGTAAACTTATCTGATCAAGTTTTTGAAAATAGTCGTCCACTTGAAACGGGGAGATAGATCCCTGATTGTCCAACCTGTTTTCGATTTCGTGGAGTTCCTCGGATAGCTCCAGAATATAGCTTTCTGCCATGAGCCGATCTTCATAGATCGACTCAAAGGCAGATTTAAGTTGTCTGGTATTCGTTCGCTCACTTAGGTTATTGAACAGAATAATGACAATGACTCCTGTCAGCAGGAGCGAAGCTTTGAATTTGTCGGGAATGCTGTAAGTCCACTTCATGGTCAAACGGGGTTAAGAGACATTGAGGATTAAAGTTGAGTGATTCGAATTGGGTTTTCAACTTGCTTGATTTGGAGTTTTTTTCGTCCGCCCGGAAGCGTCCATTCCATCGTCATTCCTTGGCGGAACCCGATCATAGCTACACCGAGAGGGCTGAGGATGGATATTTTGCTTTGCTTCAGATCAGCTTGGTGAGGAAGGACGACCTGAAACTTCATTAATCGTTGGGTTTCCAGATCCAGTACTTCAAAAGTGGAATTGATCTGGATGATGTCCGCTGAGATCTTTTCGTCAGGAACGATTTCTGCCGATTTGATTTCGTGTTGCAGTTGGGCGACTTCCTTGCCTCGAAGTTGAGCTGGAAGATTTAGAATCAGGGAATGTATGGTTTTATAGTCTGATGCAGTCAGGAATGGTTTCATTTTCAGTATGAAGTTAAATGGGTAATGACCTTACTCTAGTCAGAGAAGGGTTGTTTTAAAAGGAAAAGAGTGGGGATTATGCCCTCCGTTTTCGGAAACGGAGGATTAATTGATAAAAGCCTTGCTGTGACTTACCAACAATCTCATGACTGACACATCAATAGGATGATGAGCAAAGAAAAGTAGATGAGAATGTGGTGATGAATAGTACATGCTTTTGAAATGTAAGCAAATTAAGTCTTGCGGGCAATGTTTTTATGCCCCTATCAACTCAAAATAAATTAAAGGGTTCCCTTAAGGATCCTGATTCTTTTAAAATACATTGTAGAGCGCAAAATTTTTTTAAAAAAATATTACAGGATATTTTTATCTTTTATTATTTTTCCATTACATTTGATCCATCAATCAGTGGAACGATGTTTTCCAAAGCCTGTAAATACGCGATCAATGCGATGATCTACATTTCCACTCTACCGGAAGGAAGCGAGCGGGTGGGGCTGAGGGACATTTCAAAGGCGATCAATTCTCCTGAGGCATTCACTGCAAAGATTTTACAGGTACTAGTCCGGGAAAATTTACTTTCTTCCATAAAAGGCCCAAATGGTGGTTTTGAGATACATGAGGAAGGAAGAAAGACTCAGCTATATCGAATCGTGCAGGTGATTGATGGGGATCAGATTTTCACAGGGTGTGCTTTGGGTCTTGAAAAATGCGCTGAAGATCATCCCTGCGCAGTGCACAATAAATTCAAAGCTATTCGCGAGCACCTTGCCGGAATGATGCTGACCACTTCATTGGAGGATATGGCAAAGGGGATCCAAGATGGAACCAACTTCTTAAAAATTTAAAAAAATTTAACAAAATAAAGGATAAAATGATCTTAAATATAATGAACGAGCTAGGAGAAAAAAAAGTAGGGGGCATCGTAGCGGAAAATTTCCGCACTGCAAAAGTTTTCACCGATTACGGAATTGATTTCTGTTGCAAAGGGGGAGTCAAACTCAGAGACGCCTGTGAGAAGAAAGGGGTGAATCTGGATAAGATCACAGCCGAACTAGCGCAGGTGGTGAAGCAACAAGACGAAACGCATTATCAGGACTTTGGGATGACTGATCTGGTAGACCATATTGTCAATGTCCATCATAAATATGTGGAGACCACCATTCCTTCACTCAAGTTCTATGTGGAAAAAATCGCGAAAGTTCACGGAGAAAATCACCCGGAGCTCCTGGAGATCAGGGACGAGTTTTTCAATACCGCTGATGCGCTGACCACTCACATGAAGAAGGAGGAGTTCATTCTTTTCCCTTATATCAAAGCCATGGAGGCAGCAAGGAAAAATCATTTTCCCCTGTCACCGGCACATTTTGGAAGTATCGAAAACCCCATCTCCATGATGGAGGAAGAGCATGATGCTGAAGGGGAGCGATTTAGGAAAATTTCTGCACTGAGCAATACTTACACGCCTCCTTCTGATGCTTGTCAGACTTACAAAGTTGCTTTTGCGATGCTTCAGGAATTTGAAAATGACTTACATACCCATATCCATCTGGAAAACAACATCCTTTTCCCCAAAGCAAAAGAAGTATTTAACAGTCTGAATGCCTGATCCATGATCGCCCAAAATCCAATATCGTCCATTTTATCTTTTTCTTCCGGGATTCAATTCCGTGAGAATTGGATTAGATGGGCGTTTGGATTTTTCTTTCTGGCTGTTTGCCTGGGATTGGTGATGCGTTCATTTCACGTAGTTGAGATTCCTTACTTCGAATACCGGAATATTCTCCATGCCCATTCTCACCTTGCCCTGTTGGGTTGGGGACATTTGATGCTCGTTGGAGGAATGGTTTTTGGCTTGGTTCCGGAAAAAAACTACATCAAAGCCTATAAGTGGCTTTTCTTGGGGACGATCCTGTCGCTTCTGGGAATGTTGTTTTCTTTCCCTTTTCAGGGATATGGAGCGATCAGCATCAGTTTTTCCACGCTTCATATGCTGCTGACCTATGGTTTTGCATACAAGCTTCTTAAAGTCATCCAAGCCCGGGAAATGACCCCGGCCACCCGCCTGATTCGTCTTGCGATTTGGTTTATGGTGATCTCCACCCTTGGGCTTTGGTCACTTGGGCCGGTATCCGCGACACTAGGCAGAATGCATGAGCTCTACTTCATGGCCATCCAGTGGTTTCTTCACTTTCAGCTGAATGGTTGGTTTGTGCTGGGTGTACTCGGTTTGATTCTGCTCTTTTTTGAGGAAAAGGGATTCCGAATCGAATGGCCCGCCTATCAGGAATGGATTCTGTCGAGCTCCGTCGTCCTGACATTTATGCTGGCTGTCACCTGGGCCGAACCAAAACCGATTTTCTTCCAGATTAACGGATTGGCGGTACTTATTCAAGGGCTTGCTTATTTCTGGATTTTGAAGTCAGTCTTTGGGCTGTTCAAAACCGATCCTCTACGGGGCTTTGCCAGATTGCTCATGATCATAGCCATAGCAAGTTTGCTTGCAAAAGTGATCCTACAGGCCCTCTTGGTATTCCCTTCCGTTGCGGTGATTTCTTATTCGATCCGCATGTATGTGATCGGATTTCTTCATCTCGTACTGCTGGGAGCCATGTCGATGGGCGTTTCGGCTGTAGCAATCGCCAAAGGCTGGATTGATGAGAGGCCAACAAGCAAGTTGGGTTGGATTTTTCTGATTGCAGGCTTTGTGATCACGGAGATCTTACTCTTTCTGCAAGGCACGCTGATTTGGCTGAAGATGGGCTTTTTGCCGGAATACAACTTTTGGCTTTTCCTGGCCTCCTGCCTATTTCCGGTGAGTCTTGCCTTGCTCTTGACAGGCTTATTATCCAATGAATTTTCCAATAAAGCAATATCCAATACTAAAATCCAAATTCAACAAAGAACCAATCCTAAGACCATGAAAAAAACACTGATTTGGTCACTCGGTATCCTGGGGATACTCTTGACTTCATGTGGGGGAGGAAGTGGCGAAAGCTCAAACTCCACTACTGAAACTACTTCAAAAGAAGAAGTAAAAGCTGATCCAAAAGGAATCGGTGAATTTAAATCTGTTGAAATCGGTGAGGGAATCGATGAGACATTGGCGGCCTCAGGCAAGGCTATCGTGGACATGAAGTGTACCGCATGCCACCAACTAAACGACAAGCGACTAGTTGGCCCTGGCTTTCAAGGGATTACTTCCAGAAGAGAACCGGAATGGATCATGAATATGATCACCAATGTGGACGTGATGCTGGATAATGATCCGCAAGCGCAGGCACTGCTGGAGGAATGTCTCACCCGGATGCCAAACCAAAATATCAGTGGGCCGGATGCCCGGGGTATCCTTGAGTTTTTGAGAAAAAACGACCTAGAAAAAGGTGGAATCTAGATTCTGTCAAAATAAATAACCCAGACTTAAACTTTATAAAATGAAAAAAAATGTATGGCTTCTAGCAGCGGGCTTTATCGCAGTTGCTTTAGCCCCAGGCTGTAAACCTAAAGGTGCTCAAAGTGCCATCTCGGGCGATGCAGCTTCCAAAGTGTACGTGGCCCCAGGTGAGCACGATGAGTTCTACAACATTGTGTCCGGAGGATTCAATGGACAAATGTCTGTAGTAGGATTGCCTTCTGGCAGAGTATTGAAGATCCTTCCGGTGTTTTCGGTTCACCCCGAGAATGGATGGGGATATTCCGAGGAAACCAAACCCATGTTGAATACTTCAAATGGTTTTGTTCCCTGGGACGACTTGCACCACATTGCCATCTCCACCACCAATGCGGAACACGATGCAAGATGGGCGTTTGGAAATGCTAACAATACCCCGAGAATTGCCCGGGTGGACCTGACCACATTCAAGACTGTGGAAATCATCGAGATCCCCAATTCAGCTGGAAATCACTCCTCCCCATTCATCACCCAAAACACAGAATATGTGGTGGCAGGAACCCGATTCTCTGTGCCGACCGGCGACAATCAGGACGTTTCGATAGATTCCTATAAGGAAAACTTCAAAGGTCATATCTCCTTTATCAGTGTAGATCAGGAAACCGGGGAAATGAATCTTTCCTTCCAAATCGAAGCGCCTCCATTCAACTTTGACTTGGCTCGTGCCGGCAAAAACAAATCGCATGGCTGGTTCTTTTTCTCCACTTACAATACCGAAATGGCCCATACACTTTTGGAAGTAAATGCTTCTCAAAAGGATAAGGATTACATCATGGCTGTAAACTGGAAGAAGGCGGAAGAGTACGTGAAAGCCGGACAGGGCACCAAGAAAAAAGCCAAGTACGTACACAATCTGTGGGATGAGAAAACTCACAGCGCCACTTCAACGATGATGGAAGAGGTATTGGTCCTTGATCCTAAGATCCTGAAAGACATGGTGTACTTCATCCCTTGCCCTAAGTCTCCGCACGGCACTGACACAGACCCAACAGGTGAATACATCATCGGTAGCGGTAAGCTTGCAGCGATTATTCCTGTTTTTTCTTTCACCAAAATGCTTGCAGCCATCGAAAATCAAGATTTCGAAGGAACGCTGGATGGAATGCCTGTTCTGAAATACGAATCAGTCCTTCACGGAGAAGTGGAAAAGCCGGGTCTTGGGCCACTTCACACAGAATTTGACGGGAAGGGAAATGCGTACACCTCCATGTTTGTGTCATCGGAAATTGTAAAGTGGAACATCGAAACCCTTCAAGTATTGGATAGAGTGCCTACCTATTATTCTGTAGGTCACTTGAGTGTTCCCGGCGGACCGACAGGCAAGCCTCACGGAAAGTACATGGTAGCTTACAATAAGATCACCAAAGACCGATACTTACCAACTGGTCCTGAATTAGCGCACTCTGCCCAGCTATATGATATTTCAGGAGATAAAATGCAGCTTTTGCTTGACTTCCCTACCATCGGCGAGCCCCACTATGCGGAGGCATTTCCGGCAAGTTTGATCAAGGATAGACAGGTAAAATTCTTCAAAATCGAGGAAAATATGCACCCACGTGCACTGAAGGGCATCAATGATGCGCGGGTGGAGCGTGAAGGAAATCAAGTTCACATCTACATGACTTCGATCAGATCCAATTTCAGACCTGACAATATCGAAGGCGTACAAGTCGGAGATGAGGTTTATTTCCACGTGACCAATTTGGAGCAAGACTGGGATGTGCCCCATGGATTTGCTATCAAAGGGGCTAATACTGCTGAATTGCTGATCATGCCGGGCGAAACTTCCACGCTGAAGTGGGTGCCGGACAGAGTTGGGGTATTTCCATTCTATTGTACCGACTTCTGCTCTGCCCTGCACCAGGAAATGCAAGGTTACCTCAGAGTATCGCCGAAAGGATCGAGTACCGCATTGAAATATTCTACAGGAGAAGTTGAGTAATTACCCCAAATCTTGAGGCTGTCTCAAAAGGCTTAATGGTGTCAGCCTGAGCCGAGACGAAGGCCATTTCCTGTAAATGGGGCCACATTTCGACTACGCTCAATGTGACATCGGTACTTTATGAGACAGCCTCTATTTCCCCTTCAAAAAATGAAAAAGCTCAGCAAATCCAACAGGATCCTGATTTTGATAGCTGCTCTTCTGATCATTCCGGCCTATTTCACACCGCTTTGGCAGATCAGCCTTTGGGCACCTCAGTATCCCGAAGGTCTGAATATGAAAATCTGGATCGACCACCTCAGTGGGAATGTGGATCAAATCAACGGTGTCAATCACTACATCGGGATGAATCATATCGGCGACGAGATGTTCCCTGAATTCACCTTCCTGATTTATGTCATCGGAGGATTGATTGCCTTGGGGATCCTTGCTTTTCTGATCGGGAAAAGGTGGAGTTTGTATGCTTTTTTTGGGCTGATGACACTCTTTGGTATCGGAGTTTTGGTAGATATGTACCGATGGGGTTACGAGTATGGTCATACGCTCGATCCAAAAGCAGCCATCAAAGTGGAGGGAATGAGTTATCAGCCTCCTCTGATCGGATATAAAGAGCTTTTGAATTTTATCGCGTATTCCGGACCGGATACCGGAAGCTGGATACTAATCGGCGGGGTTGGGTTACTCATCGTAGCCATCATCCGAGACCGATTTCAAAAACCTGTTCAGGCCCTATAACCTTCTAACATTAAGAAACTATGAATCGCAACGTATCATTACTCGGGATTTTGATCTTGTTGGCTTCCTGCTCAGCAGATCCCAAACCGATCGTCTATGGTGAGGATGGATGTCACCACTGTAAGATGACCCTGATGGATCCAAAATTCGGAGCCGAACTGGTGACCGAAAAAGGCAAAGTATTCATCTTCGATGATCTCAACTGCATGCTGCAATACATGGACTCAGATGATGGAAAAAGCCAAATGTACAGGCACATTCTTGTGACGGATTACTTAAATCCGGGTGTTCTGCTGGATGCCAACCTGGCTTTCTACCTGAAGTCTGAGGAATTCAAGACTCCTATGGCGAGTAACATCGTTGCCTTTCCGGACTACGATCTTTTGAAAGAATACAAGAATAAGTCAGGCGGAGTCTACCTCGCTTGGGGTGAGCTCACCACACAGTTTAAATAACCTGCATCGCAGGTAAATCCATGAAAGCACTAAGGGTCTCTATCTTTTTTCTTCTTTGCCTGATCGGTTCTCCGGAGGTTTTGGCCAATACCATCAGAATCAACCCCGGTCAATCGATTCAGAAGGCAGTGGATCGTGCATCTCCCGGAGATACCTTGATTATTTCCGAAGGCACATACAAGCAATTTGGCATTGTGATTCGAAAACCGCTGACAGTGATCGGGGAAAATTACCCGGTGATTGATGCGGATTTCAAAGGAAATATCCTGATCGTAGCCACTTCCAACCTTACAATTCAGGGGTTGAAATTGATCAATACCGGCCGATCCAATATGGATGATTCCGCAGCGATCAAGTTTTTTGATTCCAAAGACTGCATCGTCCGGGATAATATCCTGGAGAATACCTACTTCGGTCTACATTTTTCCAATTCCTCCCAACTGACGATTATCAACAATAAAATCTCAGCTTCAGCATTGAGGGAGTTTGAAGTGGGGAATGGGATTCACCTATGGAAATGCAAAAATTCCTACATCGGAAATAACGAGGTTTCCGGCCACCGTGACGGGATCTATCTCGAGTTTGTGACCAATACACAAGCAAAAGAGAACAAAATCCAAAAAAACATGCGTTACGGATTACACTTTATGTTTTCGCATGACAACAGCTACATCCGGAATACTTTCAAAAACAACGGAGCTGGCGTGGCTGTGATGTACACCAAAAATGTCCTGATGAAGGAAAACCGATTTGAAGAAAACTGGGGTTCCAGCGCCTATGGGATCTTGCTCAAAGACATCAGCGACAGTGAAGTAGTCGGCAATATTTTCCTTAAAAACACCGTAGGAATCTACATGGAAGGCAGTAGCCGGATGGAGTTTACCAATAATACATTCCGTGAAAATGGCTGGGCACTCAAGCTCATGGCGAGTTGTGATCAGAATACCTTCAAGGCCAATAATTTCACCCAAAATACCTTCGATATCAGTACCAATGGTTCCCTTGTACTCAATACCTTGACCGAAAACTACTGGGACAAATACGAAGGCTATGATCTGGATAAGAATCAGATAGGGGATATTGGTTATCGACCGGTAAACCTCTACAGCGTAATTGTGGAGAAAATCCCCGCAGCCGTGATCCTCTGGAGGAGTTTTATGGTGACGCTACTGGATCGGATGGAGAAAATTATCCCTACGCTGACACCTGACGAAATGATTGATGAATCCCCAAAAATGAAGCCTTATGATTTCGGTTAAAAATATATCCAAGAAGTTTGGCAAGTTGCAGGTTCTGAAAGACTTCAACCTGGAGTTTCGGCTTGGCAACAGCTACGCTTTGATGGGACCAAATGGTAGTGGAAAAACTACCTTGATCAAGACCATTCTGGGAATGGTCATGCCTGATGAGGGTGAGATTTTTGTAAAAAATCAACCGATCAAGGGAAGTCACTCCTATCGCCAATACATCGGCTACATGCCTCAAATCGGTCGATACCCTTCCAATATGAAGATCGGGCAGCTTTTCTCCATGATGAAAGACATGCGGCCTGAGATCAAAGATTACGATTTGGAATTGGTCGAAGCATTCGAACTCGATCAAATGAAAGATAAAGCGATGGGTACACTTTCCGGGGGAACCCGTCAAAAGGTGAGCGCGACTTTGGCTTTTTTGTTTTCTCCGGATATTCTGATTTTGGATGAGCCTACGGCTGGATTGGATCCGATCGCGGTGGAGATCCTGAAAGCGAAAATCAAAAGGGAGCGAGCTGCCGGAAAGCTCATCTTGATCACTTCCCATATCATGAGCGATCTGGAGGAACTCACCAATCAGGCGGTTTATATTTTCGATGGGGAAGTCTATTTCAACGATACCATAGAAAGCCTGAAGGAGTTGACCGGAGAAGTTCGATTCTCTCCGGCCATTGCCAAACTGATGCAGTGGACTTTAAAAAAAAAGGTGACTAAACGCGAGATGAGCCATGTTGAAACTACTTAAATACGCCCTTTACGACATTCTGAAGTCTCGTTTTGCGATGATTTACACGGTGTTTATGATCCTGGTGGCGGTGTCGATTTACCAGGTTTCGGATGATCTGAGTAAAGTTTCGCTCAGTCTGATGAATATTATGATCATGATCGTTCCGTTGATTTCGGCTGTTTTTGCGACCACTCACTTTTACAATAATCTGGAATTTATCGAGCTGATGCTGGCACAGCCGGTGAAGCGCTCGCATGTATTTCTCAGTCAGCTTTTTGCAGTGATTCTGATGCTTAGTTTGTCGATTATGATCGGATTTGGATTGCCGATGCTACTTTGGGGAGCGGATACCAGTTTGATTACATTGCTGGCAGTTGGGGTGATCCTAAGTGCGGTTTTTGCGGGTTTTGCCTTTCTAGCCAGCGTATTGACTCGTGACAAAGCAAAAGCAATCGGTATCAGTTTGGGCCTTTGGATTTACTTTTCTTTGGTCTATGATGGATTTGTCCTGTACTTGATTTACAGTTTTGCGGATTATCCCTTGGAAAAAGTCACCTTGGGCCTGGTCATGTTAAATCCTGTGGATTTGGGAAGAATTTTGATGCTGATGCAGTTGGATATTTCAGCCTTAATGGGCTATACCGGAGCGTTTTTTCAAAAGTTTTTCTCCAGCAGTATGGGCTTGCTGATAGCTGGCGGGACGCTGGCCTTGTGGACGCTTTTGCCAAATCTCTTTGCCATGCGGGTGTTTAAGAAAAGGGATTTTTGAATGTTCTCGAAAGTGGATAGAAAGAAATTAGCAAGTATCAATGCTCAAACTCAATGCTCAAACTCAATGCTCAAGTAATTGAGCAATACTTGAAAATCGGTCATTGTCCATTGATTATTGAGAATTGTTAAGCATCGGAAACAACCTCAAAATATCCTCCCGACCCGGCCGACTGCCATATTCACAGATTTCAAAAGCCTCGGCAAACTTCACCTGAGCTGCTTTTTCGGTTCCATACCACTCTTCTAGGGACTTCATCACGGAAGGATTAGGAGCAGAGGCCCGCTTTGATTTTAGCCATGCGATTCGTCCTTCTTTTCCCTCGGGGATGACATCCGGGTCATTGGCGATCCAAGGCAGCCATTCGTAAAACTGTGATGTATGCGCGTCCAAGGCGTAGATTTTTTGATCAATCACCGAAGTGATGTCGATCACGATGTCCGGAGAAAAAGGATTGGGCTTTTGGAAATTGTCCTGGTAATACAGAAAAACTGGGTTTTTACGAAGGGGAGGAGTATCGGCAGCGATATTGGGTACTCCCACCATAAATGCCGCATCCTGCACTAATATTCCCGTGTAGCGGTGATCAGGATGGTAGTCGTTTGGCCGATGGGAAATCACCACATCTGCGCCCCATTCCCTGATTTTTCGGATGACATCGAGACGGATTTCCAGCGTCGGGAGCAATTCGCCGTCGTGGTTGTCCAAGACGTCGTAGTGAATTCCAAGTCGTTTGGCTACTTCCTGACTTTCGGCATAGCGACGCTTGGCGAGCATTCCCCCGCCCATTTCCATGTGTCCAGCGTCTCCATTGGTGATGGAGAGAAACTTAACCTCGTGACCCATCTTGGCAAACAAGGCAGCGGTTCCACCGGATTTGATGTCGCAGTCATCAGGATGTGCGCCGATCATCAGAATGCGGAGGGGTTTCTCCTGAGCAAAACCAGGGAAAATTGAGAGGAAAAACAGGACGACAAAAGAGGCCACTGAAAAAGTAGCTAAAATTGAAGGTAAAATTTTGAGAGCGATTAGGTCACGGACAAGAGTGACTTAGTCGCTTTCTTTTTTTTCGCCGCTTGCTTTTAAATTTTCTCTATAAAAAGCCTATACTGAGCTAATTTTGATGATTTTCAGCGATTGTAAACTATTTTTTGATTATAACTGGGCTAGTTTTAAGATTCTTTTAACATTGACGGTGAATAAAGCTATGGCGGCTTGCATTTCCATGTTATTTATCCCGTAAGCTATTG
>NZ_FNVR01000005.1 GCF_900108085.1 Algoriphagus boritolerans DSM 17298 = JCM 18970 | reverse complement strand
TTCGAAAAGAATTGACAAGTATTATGTTGGAGCCTGTACTGATTTGGATCGTAGGCTTTATGAACATAATCTTGGACACTCTAAATTTACCTCCACTGGAGTGCCTTGGGTTTGGTTTACAAGGAAGAATGGGAAGAGTTGGCTTTAGCGAAAAAACGCGAATTGAAGATCAAAAAGATGAAGTCAAGAGCATACATTCAGGACCTTATCCGAAAATGGAGTGGCTTAGCTCGGTAGCGCATCCCGATTTAATCGGGAGGGCCCTGGGTTCGAATCCCAGCGGGATCACCAAGGCAGATCAGAAATGGTTTGCTTTTGTTATTTTTAGCCTTTTTCTAAACAAATCTTACTTCACTTATTAAAGCTAAAACTTCAAAGGATCGAGGTATTTAAAGTGTCCATTAAGCTTGATCTTTTCCTTAGCACTTTCTACGGCTTTGATTACGGGTATCATCCGCTTAAAATGACTGATCAGGAATTCAGTTCGAGAACTTTCAGCTTCCATCTGAAGCAATTCAAGTTCTTCTTCCAGCCGCAAACCAACTTTATGTGCAAAAGTGAATGAATTGACTAGTAATGGGTCAAATTCAACTTCATAATTCAGCAAGTGTAGCATTTCTTTTAGGTAGAAGATAAACTCGTGGTGCAAGACACTGGTGATGCCGGGGTCATTCCTGAGAAAGGCCACATCTCCTCCCGCATATAACTTTCCGGAGACCGGATTGTCAAAGCTCAGCATTTTGAATGCTCTCAGCCCTCTCGTTTGAATATCCATTCGGCCATCTTCGTACCGTTTTTTTATTCTTTCCAGCGCGACTTCTGTACCATATCCACTCAGTTTGTCTGTGAATACACAGATTCCAAAAGTAGTTCCGTGGTTTTCAACATCTTCCAAAAGCTCTTTGTACCTGGGCTCAAAGACATGGAGATTCAGTTCCTCTCCTGGAAAAGCGACAAGTTTCAATGGGAAAAACGGAATGTACATAGGATAGCTCTCTAATGGATAACCCCAACGAACAAGAATGGTTGTAAGGTTCTATTCCATTTTTAAAAAATAAGCCCCGAATCGCTTCGGGGCCTGATGGATTATTTCTTTGCAATGTAAGCCAATAGATCGACTACCTTATTGGAATATCCCCATTCGTTGTCATACCAAGCAACGACCTTTACGAAAGTGTCTGATAGCTGGATACCAGCCTCAGCATCGAAAATGGAAATTCTAGGGTCTCCGATAAAGTCATTGGAAACCACGGCATCTTCCGTGTACCCAAGGATTCCCTTCATCGTTGTCTCAGCTGCTTCTTTCATTTTAGCACATATTTCAGCGTACTTGGCAGGTTTTTTAAGTCTAACAGTCAAGTCAACTACCGATACGTCTGGAGTAGGTACTCTGAAAGCCATACCGGTAAGTTTACCGTTCAATTCAGGAATAACCTTTCCCACAGCCTTTGCTGCACCCGTAGAAGATGGGATGATGTTCTGACCTGCACCACGTCCTCCTCTCCAGTCTTTTGCAGATGGTCCGTCTACAGTTTTCTGAGTAGCAGTAGTCGCGTGAACCGTAGTCATCAATCCTTCCTCGATTCCCCAATTGTCATTCAGCACTTTTGCAAGCGGTGCGAGGCAGTTAGTGGTGCAAGATGCGTTGGAAACAAAAACCATGTCAGAGGTGTAGGAATCTTCATTTACACCCATTACAAACATTGGTGTGTCATCTTTAGACGGAGCAGACAAAATTACTTTCTTTGCCCCAGCATCGATATGTCCTTGTGCTGTATCCTTGCTTAGGAAAATCCCTGTAGATTCGATAATGTAATCCGCACCGACTTCACCCCACTTCAAGGAAGAAGGGTTTTTTTCTGAAGTCACCCGGATTTTGTTTCCGTTGACGATCAACGCACCGTCTTTCACTTCCACAGTCCCTTTGAACTGTCCGTGAGTTGAATCATATTTTAGCATGTATGCCATATAATCGACATCAATGAGGTCGTTGATTGCTACTACCTGAATGTCATCTCTTTCTTGCGTAACGCGAAAAGCGAGTCGGCCGATTCTTCCGAATCCGTTGATTCCTACTTTAATTTTGCTCATAAGTATTGTTGATTTTGAGTATAGGTTTGATTTTCCAAACATTTCAGGAAGCCACTTTTGGCTAAAATATCCTGACTTTTGGCTAAGTTATTACAAATAAACGGATAGCCCAAACTTCTTGGAAGCTGACATTGGACCAAAGGGAATTTGAATAATTTCAATCGATTTCGCTTTAAAAAATTTTCAGAATCAAATTGAAAATTGATTCTTTGGGGATTAAAGAAGCTTTAAAATTAAAATGGCAGCAGCTCATGTTTGTAAACGCAATCCAAAAAGTCTCCGGTTTCACCCGTGCGATTCATTCCATTTCCAGAAATTTTGGAAGTACCAAAATTGAAAGAGGGGCAGCAACTCTTTTTTTTGTGAATCAGGATGGTTGGGCTTTGACTTGTAAGCATGTGGCCCAATGGCTTTCACAGGCAGATGCTATCAATAAAAAATACGTTCAATACCAGACAGATTCCCAAAATCTGACTACCGGACAAAGAAAAGCGCTTGCAAAAAGAATGGGGTTTGATGAAAGCAAAGTTGCTGAGATGATAGTGACTTTCGTGGACTGTGTAGACCATATCTCCAACATCCGTTTTTTTTTACATCCGGAATATGATTTGGCTCTACTCAAATTTGAAGGGTTTGAGAAAGTGTCTACTTCAGGAAATCCAATTTTTCTCAAAGAAGATCAACGTGCACAACCGGGTGAAATGCTTGGTCGTTTGGGATTTCCTTTTCCTGAGTTTTCCAATTTCCAACTTAATCAGGAAAAAGACTGCCTGGAATGGCTGAAGACCGGTCAGACCCGATCGCCAAGATTCCCAATAGAGGGGATGTTAACCCGTTTTTTGGGGGACAAGAATGGGAAAGTATATGGAATTGAAATGAGTACTCCGGGCCTTCGTGGGCAAAGTGGAGGGCCACTATTTGATTCAGAAGGCAGAGTGGTAGGCATGCAAAGTCGAACCAAGCACTTGCATCTGGGATTTGATCTTGAAGAAAAAGAAGTGATTGCCCATGGCAAAGTCAAAAAAGTCAATGATTACGCTTTTATTCACTTAGGAGAATGCATCCATGTATCGGTCATAAAAGATTTTCTCCGAAAAAATCAAGTGATCTTCGCCGAAGGATAAAAAAAGCCGGATTCTTTTTGTAGAGATCCGGCATTTTACTTTTTCTAGACGAGTGTTTCCAGGATTTCATTGAAGGACTTGCTTGGACGCATTGCCTTGGAAGTCTTTGAGGTATCTGGTCTGAAATAACCTCCGATATCAATTGGCTTTCCTTGTGAACTGTTGTATTCATCCACGATTTTTGACTCATTTTCCGCCAAAGCCTTGGCAAGGGGTGCAAATTTGGCTTGGAGCCCGGCATCCTTGGTTTGTTCTGCCAGCGCTTCGGCCCAATATAAGGCAAGATAAAAGTGGCCACCCCGATTGTCTAATTTTCCAACGACACGTGCCGGAGATTTATCATTTTCGAGCCATTTCCCGGTTGCTTTGTCCAGCGTTTCTCCTAAAAGTAAGGCTTTGGGGTTATGAAATTTCTGGCCAAGATGTTCTAAAGAAACCGCAAGTGCCAAAAATTCTCCCAGGGAATCCCATCTCAAGTGACCTTCTTCGACAAACTGCTCCACATGTTTTGGGGCTGATCCACCTGCGCCTGTTTCAAATAAGCCTCCGCCGTTCATTAATGGAACGATGGAAAGCATTTTGGCGGACGTTCCAACTTCCAAAATGGGGAAAAGATCTGTCAGATAATCTCTTAGGACGTTTCCTGTTACCGAAATGGTGTCTTTGCCTTCTTTGATTCGCTGACAGGAGAAAATGGTCGCTTCCACAGGCGGCATGATGTGAATTTCCAAGCCTGAAGTGTCATGGTTTGGGAGGTATTGATTTACCTTTTTGATCAGCTGCGCATCATGAGCCCGATCCGGATCGAGCCAGAAAACAGCAGGCGTGTTGGAAAGTCTGGCTCTTGAAACTGCCAATTTCACCCAATCCTGAATAGGAGCATCTTTAGTTTGGCACATTCTCCAGATATCTCCCGTTTCCACAGGATGAGAGAACAAAACGGAACCGGATGAGTCAATTACTTTAACTGTGCCGGAGAAAGGAATCTCGAAGGTTTTGTCATGAGACCCATATTCCTCGGCTTTTTGAGCCATCAAGCCTACGTTTGGTACACTTCCCATCGTGGCAGGATCGAACGCACCATTTTCTTTGCAGAAGTCAATGGTCGCTTGATATACTCCTGCATATGATCTGTCCGGGATTATTGCTTTGGTGTCCTGAAGTTTTCCCTCCTTATTCCACATTTGTCCTGAGGTGCGGATCATGGCGGGCATGGATGCATCGATAATCACATCGCTTGGGACATGGAGATTGGTGATACCTTTCTCAGAATTCACCATTGCCACCTCGGGGCTGTCTGCATAACAGGCGTCAATATCGGCTAGAATTTCCGCTTTTTGATCAGCCGGCAGTTTTTCGATTTTGTCCAAAAGATCTCCAAAACCATTATTCACATCTACTCCCAATGAATCCAGTGTTTCAGAATGTTTTCTGAAAACTGGGGCAAAAAACACTTTTACCGCATGACCAAAGATGATGGGGTCGGAGACTTTCATCATGGTAGCTTTCAGATGGATAGAAAAGAGAACACCCTTTGCTTTTGCGTCGTCTTTTGCTCTTTTCAAAAACTCCTTCAATGAGGCAATACTCAGGGTAGCAGCATCAATCACTTCTCCCTCCATCAAGCTGAGACCTGATTTAAGGACTTCTCTTTTTCCATCATTCCCGACTAATTCGATGGAAACTGAGGTAGCAGCAGAAATGGTAAGGGATTTTTCACTTCCGTAAAAATCACCTTCACTCATGCTGTCTACATGGGTTTTGGAATCAGATGACCACTTTCCCATCGAGTGGGGATGCTTTTTGGCGTAGTTTTTCACCGCTAAGGGAGCTCTTCGGTCGGAGTTTCCTTCACGAAGTACGGGGTTTACAGCGGACCCTTTGATTTTGTCATATTTGCCTTTGACGGTCTTCTCTTCTTCCGTCTTTGGCTCTTCAGGATAGTCAGGAAGGGAATATCCTTGGGCTTGAAGTTCTTTGATCGCAGCTTTCAATTGCGGGACCGAAGCTGAAATATTCGGAAGTTTGACAATATTGGCTTCGGGTGTGGTGGCTATTTTGCCCAGTTCGGCAAGGTCATCATTGATTTGCTGCTCAGGTTTGAGGTATTCGGGAAATGCTGCTATTATCCTGCCTGAAAGTGAGATATCACGAGTCTCTACCTGAATTCCGGCAGATTTGGTGAATGCTTGTACAATAGGCAGAAGTGAATAGGTTGCTAATGCTGGAGCCTCATCTGTCAGCGTGTAGAGGATTTTTGGGGTTTGGTTACTCATAGTTTATGGGATGCTAAAAAGGATTTGCCTGTTTCCCAATTCGAATGAACTGGCACAGAGGCCATCCGTTGAAAAGGCGAAAGCAGGGTCTGAATTTACGGGCCTAAAATACGAAAATTAGGTTTGTTTCAAATTCCGCTTAAAGAAAGGAAGCAGGATTATGGCAAGGAGTTCTAAATAATCTGAAAAGAGTCAGAATCCATCCAAGCTGGAAATTTGGTGCGATATTCAGCGAGGTCGGAGGATGAAAAGGTCGCAATCGCGATTTTTTCAGCTTCCCCCAGGTCCACTATTTTTTCACCTTTGAAATCGTAAGCGGCTGAATGTCCGACGTACGCGATCTTATTGCCGTCCGTTCCAACCCGATTTACTCCGATGGAATAGGAGAGGTTTTCGATGGCTCTGGCAGGCAGCAGCGCATCCCAGGCAGATACACGGGCAGCGGGCCAGGATGCAATGTAAAAAATGATGTCATACCCGGCATTTCCCTGGTCCCAGCCATTTCTCGACCAAACAGGAAATCTCAGGTCATAACAAACTTGGGGGCAAAAATTCCATCCTTTGAGCCTAAAAATCGGTAATTCCCTGCCTGGGGAAAACGTTTTGTCTTCTTTTGCCATTCTGAATAAATGGCGTTTGTCGTAATGCTCAATCATGCCCTCTGGACTCACCCATAGCAGACGGTTATAAAATTTCCCTCCCTCTGAAACTATCGCACTACCGGTGAGGGTAGCTTGAGTCTGTGCAGCTAGCTGCTTCATCCATTTACACACTGTCAGATTCATCGGTTCGGCAAGTTTGGCCGCATCCATGCTGAAACCGGTAGGAAACATTTCCGGGAGGACAATTAAGTCCGCTTTTCCCTTCAAGCTCCAAATTTTCTCTTCCAGCATGGCCAGATTGGCAGTTTTGTTTTGCCAATGCAGATCAGTCTGAACGAGTGCAACTCGGATTTCATGGCTTTTTTCCATCATTTCAGCGGATAGATCATTCGGTAATCCGTGGATATTTTTCCTTTGCTGACATCCACGAGCTTGGATTGAATGAGACGTTTTTTCAAGCCTTTGAGGTAATCGATAAATAGGATGCCTTCCAAGTGATCGTATTCATGCTGAATGACTCGGGCGGTCATCCCCGAAAATTCTTCCTCCTTTAGGTTCCAGTTTTCGTCATAATACTCTAAGGTGAGTTTCTCAGGACGGATGATTTCAGCCCTTACTTCAGGGATACTGAGGCATCCTTCTTCAAACCCATAGTCGTCTCCGTATTCATCCAAAATGATCGGATTGATGAATGCTCTGCGGATTCCTTTTTCTTTGTCTTTTTCATCCAGCATCAAGCTGCTGTCGATTACAAAAAGGCGTACGCCCTGATTGATCTGCGGAGCAGCAAGTCCGACCCCATTGGCAAAGTCCATGGTGGCGTACATGTCATTAATCAAGGCTTTGATATCTTTACCTTCGGTGATTTCTTCTGCTTCTTTTTTGAGGATAGGATTGCCGTAAGCGACTATTGGGTAAATCATTGTTGTTCGAGATAAGATTGAAGAATGATCGCCGCTGAGACTTTGTCCAGGTTTCCGGCCTTTTCTTTTCGGTCTTTCTTTTTGCTGCCCATGGCGATCATGCTTTGCATGGCCATTTTGGAGGTGAATCGTTCATCTACCAGAACTATTTTTTTATCTGGAAAGTCAATTTCCAGTTCTTTCTTTAGCTTCAATACGCTGGGGGTCATATTATTATCCTGTCCATTGAGACGAGTGGGGAATCCAAGGACAAGCGTTTCAACGTCTTCTTTGGTACAATATGACCTGAGATAGGGTATCAGCTTGGCTGTTTCGATGGTTTCCAATGGGTTGGCCAAAATTTTCAACGGATCGGTAACAGCCAATCCCGTCCGCTTAGTTCCCAGGTCGATAGCAAGTACTCTGGCCATCAGTTGGTCTGAATTGTTTTTCTGATCTTCCGAAGGGCTTCTTTTTCCAATTCCACGGCTTTGGGGAACAGCAATTCATCTTCAATTTTGGCATGAATGGAAAGCTCCCGCTCAAAGTTCTGAAGTTCATGATAGAGCACTTTCATAGTCAATGGCGCATTCTCTTCAAGGAAGTAATCTTTGGTCAGTATTCGGATTCCTTCCATTTCATCTTCATGGATTTCATGCTGGTCTGCCAGGAGATGGATTGGATCTTTTTCCAAAATGGTCAAGGCATCCTGGGTTTTGAAATGTCCGTCTTCGATATCCTGCAGGAGCTCAATTCGCTTAAACAGCCGACTTTCTTCTTCGTGAATATGGTGAATGAAGTCGTCTACAAACAGCGGAAACATAATTCTCAAATCAGCCATCAAAGCCGCAAATTCCGGATCCGGCTGTATTCCCGAAATAAGATTTGAAAGGAAGGGGAGTTCCTGTCGAACGAAATAATAGTGTTTCTTCTTAAGGTAACCCACCAGAAGCTCAATCGGATTTAAATAGAGTTCTTCAGATGTAGGTTCTTTGCGTTTTGCCCATGCTTCCAGCTCGGCTATAAGTATCCCAGGGGTGACTTTGTGCTTTTTGCATACCTTCTCCAAAGAATCTGTCGGATATTGGTAAAAGCTGATTCCGAAATAGTAAAGAACAGCGGCTAGGACGTAATTTTCAGAAACCAGTTCTGCAACAGCTGTCTTTTCGAAATCACGATTTAGGTTCATACGACAAAAATAATTTTTTTTACACGATAAAGCGGGAATAAATCTGACCTTTATCCATCCCAGTCGTATAAACATTCGTTAATTTTATCTAAAATCTGTTTTCAGCTGGATCATTTTGCTGTAGTTTGAGTTATTGACTAAAAATCGAGAAAAAGTGAGCGAGACCAAGAATACCAAATCCCAAATCCGTCTACCCATTATACTTGCACTGGCCATCTCCGCGGGGATTTGGATCGGTGCTACTTTTGCTGAGCCAAAAAGTAACCAAAATGATCTCCGGGCAGCATTGTATAAGCTTCAGGAAATCATGACTTACATCAATCGTGACTATGTAGATAGTGTAAACACGAATGAATTGGTGGAGTTTGGGATCACTAAAATGCTGGAAAATCTAGATCCACACTCAAGCTATATTCCTGCCCGAGACGCTTCTTTGGCCCAATCCCAGTTGGAAGGTGAATTTGACGGAATAGGTGTTGAATTTGGAATCATCCGGGATACGATCTACGTGGTAGCCCCGTTAACAGGCGGTCCTTCCGAAGCACTTGGCATTCAGTCCGGTGACCAAATCATCAGTGTAGACGGAAAAAATGTAGCAGGGATAGGAATCACAAACCGGGATGTTTTTGATTACCTCAGAGGTCCAAGAGGGTCAAAAGTAATGATTGAGATCAAGCGAAAAAATCAATCTGATCTCATTCCTTATGAAATCACCCGTGACAAAATTCCACAATACAGCATCAACGCTTCCTACATGATCAATGAAGAAATCGGCTACATTAAAGTAACCCGATTTGCTGCGACCACTTATGAGGAATTTAAAACTTCCCTTAACCAACTTTTGGGTCAAGGGATGAAGAAGCTCATCATTGACCTACAGGGAAACCCGGGAGGATATATGGGAGCCGCGATAAATATGGCCGATGAATTACTCGGTGATCGTGACTTGATCGTATCTCAGGAAGGCAAAGTAGATCAATACAGCCAGAAAGCTTTTGCCTTCAAGCCAGGAATATTTGAGGAGGGATCTGTGATTGTATTGATCAATGAAGGATCGGCTTCGGCTTCGGAGATTTTGGCAGGAGCGATACAGGACAATGATCGGGGATTGATTGTAGGCAGAAGGTCCTTTGGAAAAGGACTGGTCCAGATGCCGATCGATTTGTCAGACGGTGCAGAGCTGAGGTTGACGATTGCCCGATATTTTACCCCTTCGGGCCGATCTATTCAAAAACCGTATGATTCAAATTACAGCGCTTACGAAACTGATCTGATCAATCGCTATGAGCACGGGGAGTTTTTCTCCGCTGACAGTATCAAATTCAATGACAGCCTGAAGTACGAAACCAAAAAAGGGCGTACGGTCTACGGTGGAGGTGGAATTATGCCTGATTATTTCGTGGCTTTGGACACGACGATGAATAGCCCATACGTTAACAGACTCTTTAATTCTGATTCTTCCCGGGAGTTTATTCTGGATTTTGTTAGCAAGAACAAAGAACAATTCACTAATATGACCCTACAGCAGTACTATACTGACTATCAGGTAAGTGATGCAGTGTTGATGGAATTGGTAGAATTCGGTAAGAAAAACAAAGTCGAGTTTGACGCCGCCGGATTCAATAAATCAAAGGATTACCTGAGGATTCTGGTAAAAGCGCACTTGGGACGTCAGATCTATGATGACAACGCTTTCTATAAAGTGATCAATGATATCAATGAGGTTTATCTGCAGGCACTGGGTCTTTTTGGTGAAGCGGATCGGATCTCGATGGCGACAAACCTAAAAGTAGAAGGGGTGGAATAAACCTTTTGCTCGAGATTTGAATGGAAAGCCAATCCATACTGGTTGGCTTTTTCATTTAAAAGAAAAAGCCATAATATTAGTATTTAAACTGTGATTACCACGACCAATTCTCGCGCGGTAGTTGCCGCTTTTTGACCCATGTAAAGTCTGGATAGTGGCTCCTTCAGTGGAGATGATTCCGGGACCCGAATAAAATTGTAGCGTTGGAGATTAGAGCTGTTTGGAGATAGTATCCCTGCTTCCATGCATTTTTTGACCAAATCATGATCAAATCTTTCTCTTTGGTCAAATATCCTGACTGATCTTCTTTGGTTTACAGCTTCAAAAAATCCTAATTCCTGTACTCTAATCCTCATTTATCCTTTTTAGATCGCTCTAACTGAAAATAATTTCAATGTTTACCCATACTTTGCAGAAAGGAAAACACTGATTCAAATTCAAACCTATGTTTTTTACGCTTATCCGATTACAATACCTGAAGAGTTTGCGCTCAACTTCATTTGCAAAAAGTGTCCTGACCAATATTCTGATGGGCTTTTTGATTTTGATTTTATTGAGTTATGTGGTGGGTTTGGGGATTTTGCTCAAGTCCATTCTTGACGTGGTAGCACCGGGGGAAGATTACATCGCTTTACTCAACAGCTTTATGATTTACTTTTTTCTAGGGGAATTTCTCTATCGGTATTTTATCCAACAGCTTCCGGTAATCGAACTGGAAAGTTTGCTTCATCTTCCGATCGGGAAGGGGAGGATTATTCAAATGCTGTTGTTGAGATCATTCATTTCTCCGCTTAGTATCATTGCTATTTTACTGTTTTTGCCATTTTCGATCGAAGTAGTCGATGCCAAGTATGGAGTAATCGGTGCCCTTACTTGGATCGCTACGATTACGTTTACAAGCTGGACGATTCACTGGTTTATGCTTTGGTTCAAGCAGCGATTCGAGGATAGCTTGATTGGTCTGTTTGTGATTTTCTTGGTGTTGGTTTTAGGGGCTGGATCCAGTTATATGGGTTGGTTTAATCTGGGCGAAATCATGAAACCGGTTTTTGACTTCTCTTTGACCAGTCCGATTCCACTTCTGGGAATGCTCGGGGTGATGATAGCAGCTTATTTACTTTGCTACAGATTTTATGTTTCCAATGCTTATTTGGAGGATCTTTCCGAAGAAGAGGATGTACGCTTTGTCAATCAGTCGATCGGGCTTTTCTCGAGATTTGGATTGGCTGGCGAGATGGCCAATCTGGAATGGAAGCTGATCATCCGACATAAAAAGAGCCGAACTTACCTGATGCTGGCTGGGTTCTTTTTGCTTTATGGATTGATATTTTATAAAAATCCCCAATATGCAACAGCAGGTTCTGGTATCAACTGGTTCTTTATTTTTGTGGGGATTTTCATCACGGGCATCTTCATGCTTCAATATGCCCAGTTATTCTTAAGTTGGAATTCAGCCAATTTTGATTTTTTCCTTTCCAAAAGGCACGGTATTGAATCACTGGTGAGAGGAAAATACCTGCTTTTCATCGGGGTTTCATTTGTTTGTTTCCTTGCAGCTGTTCCTTATACTTTCTTCGGTTGGCAATTTCTCCTGCTTCACGTCTGTTGTCTTTTTTTCAACATCGGGATCTTAATGCATTTGATCATCTATTTTTCCCTTTGGAAGCCCAAACCGATGGATTTGAACAAAGGCGCAATGTTTAACTATGAAGGTGTCGGCGCAGCGCAATTCCTGATGATTTTACCCATGTTTCTGGCTCCATATGCCATATATGTTCCTTTTTGGCTTTTGTTCAATGAATATGTAGGCCTGTTGGCTTTGGGAATTATCGGTCTTCTAGGGTTGCTGGCTTTCAAACCTTTGTCTCAAATCAACATCGATCGGGTGCTTTCTAACCGATACGAAATTTCATCTTCATTCCGTCAAGAACTATGATTCAGATATCTCAACTCAAAAAGCAATACAAAGAAGCCGTGGTCCTCGATATAGATTCCTTGGATATCCCTTCAGGTGAATGTTTTGGACTGGTGGGGAACAACGGCGCCGGTAAAACTACCCTTTTTCGTATTATCCTTGATCTTGTCAGGGCATCATCAGGCTACGTAAAGATCAATGGTGAGGACGTCAGTAAAACAGAAGCCTGGAAGGCCAAGACCGGAGCCTATTTGGACGAACACATGCTTTTGGCTTACCTGACGCCGGACGAGTATTTTGAAACGCTACGAGTAATCTACGGCATGTCAGTTGCCGATCTCAAGAATCACCTCGATCGGTTTACCGAACTGTTCAACGATGAGGTTTTGGGTAAGAAGAAATACATCCGCGATCTGTCCAAAGGGAATCTTAAAAAAGTGGGGATCGCAGCGGCCCTGATGGGCAATCCCGAGGTTGTCCTTCTAGACGAGCCCTTCGAAAACCTGGATCCAAGCTCCCAGATTCGGTTGAAAAAGCTTATTCTTCGGGAGACTGAAAATTCCAGGATTACCTTTTTGATATCCAGTCATGACCTGAACCATGTCACTGAAATCTGTGAGCGAATTGTTTTACTGGAAAAAGGAAAAGTGATCAGGGACTTAAGAGAAAAGTCCGAAATGATGGGGGAATTGGAAGCTTATTTTACGGGGTAAATATTACTTTAGGTAGAAAGTTTCATCGTCACAGATTCGCATTGTCTTGGATACGATACATCCCTCAAAAACATATTCTCCGGGCTGACTTGCTTTGAATTTCTTAAGGGTTGAGATTCTTCCGGATTTTCCATCCAACTCCTCTGAAAACATCACATTGCCATTGACTTCCCATATCATATCCCATTCGTTTGAAGGGGGAATACCTCTGACTACGAGCAAAAGACCTACACTGTCTTGAAAACTTTGGTTGGGTTCGGCAATGACCCTTACTTCTTCTATGGTAAAATCAGACGGTTCAGGGGGAATAATATTGCAGCCTAAAAGGATGAAAAACAGAAGCGGTAACTTTTTCATAGGGATATGACTTGACTTTGGCAAGTTAACAAACGAAGTGTGAAAGAGTTAAAAAGGCCAATTGGCAATCAAAGAAATAAGAATTGTAGGAAAAAAAAACCTCTTCTGTGACAATTTGGGATTTGGAGGATGGTTTGTGAGGCATATAGAAAGATTTTTTAGGAGAGGAGCAAATTTAATCTTGCATTTTCAAATCAAGTTGGGAAAATGATACTTGAAAGGTCTTTGATGAGTCAAGTGATTTTAAATCATCTTTTACCAATATTCTGAACCTTTTCATTTAAATTAGTGTACCATTACGTGTACACAAAATTTGAAATCATGTTAGTAATAAGCACAAGAGAGTTTCGGCAAAATCTCAAAAAATATTTAGATCTGATTGATAAGAATGAGCGGGTGATCATCCAGCGTGGGAAGGACAAAGTGTATGAAATTTCAAACGAAGTAAAAAATGACCGATTCTTTGATGATCCAGCCGTACAGGAGCGGTTGGCCAAGAGCCTTCAGTCTTACTTCGAAGGTAAAACTGTAAAATTGTCTGATGACCAATTGAAGGATCTACTTGGTATATGATATTTGAGATTGACTATACATTTGAGGCACTGGAAGATATTGAGAAGCTGAAGAATACCGGAAACAAGGTTGTTTTAAAGAAACTTTTCTCCCTTATCCAAGAACTAAAGCACCACCCTGAAACTGGCACTGGGAAACCGGAAAGACTCAAACACTACCAGCAAAACACCTGGTCGAGGAGGATAGATAAAAAAAACAGGCTTGTATATCTGATTGATGGAACAAAGATCGTAGTGACGATTTTAGGTGCCTATGGTCATTATGGTGATAAATAAAGCCAGCTTTATTCCTGAGGATTAATTTGGCCAACTCTAACTTCAGATACAGCAAAAAGAAAAAATTGGAATTTAATTCTGGTAGGTCAAATCCATAGGCCGATTAAATTTTAGAAATCGAAACACTGGGTGAGGACTCAATCTCCCTGTGTGATGAAATTATTGTTTTTTGTAGCTTGGACAATCTTAAGTCTACGCCTTTTGAACTAATATGCTGGAGCCACTTTTGATCGTCATCTAATTTCTCGGATCTGGATTTGTACTTTCCTTGGTCCAAGATGCACATTTAAAAAAGTCATTTCTTTCGAAGAAGGGGTTTAGACTGGTTAGCCTTGGTTCCTTTAGCTTTTTTCTGTTGGGGTCTTATATGGCATTGAAGTTTCTATTTGGATTTTAAGACTTTTTGCAGATCGTACACCTCGTACGACTCGCACAATTCTTATCGTACGAATTGTGCAAGGATCGAAATTTGAAAAGATTCAAGTGAAATTCCGAATAAACCAATCTCAGGATTTGATCAGTTTTGGGTGAGGCTTTTTTTAACTCCTTGTAGACTTTTTAAAAAAAATAATTGATCAATTCTCTGGAAGATGCCTTTGAACGGTGCTAGGAAGTATCTATTCAAAAATCAGACAGATTCGCTACTAAATCCGCTACTATTTTGAGCTTTTAAACAATAAACCCCTGATATTCCGATTAATATCAGGGGAATGGTGGAGCTGGTGGGATTCGAACCCACGTCCAGATAAGGAAACACCGTACCGTCTACATGCTTAGTCATCGGTTGTTTTTTCGACCACGCTATGCTGGATGACACACCTAAGCGAGGCTTATCGATTTGGCTTAGGCCTGCTTAATCGCATCACAGGCAGCAGTCCAATCAAGTCGACACCCCGGAATCCACCCCGAAAGGACGGAGGGCGGAGGGATGTGGCTGGGGAATCACTCTCGTGACTCAACCCTTTAAGCGATCTATCCTAAGAGGTTAGATTAAGCAGCCATGGCGTAAGAAGTTTCGCCATTTATCGTTCGTATGAATCTTTCAAGGCCGTACATACTCCAGCCTGCATGCGAGCCCGATCTTTACACCTACTGTCAAAACCGGTCAGCCCCATTCGTATTTGGATGACAAATGTAATTCAAATTTGGTTCCCTTTGGAATTTCGAATTACGATTTACTAGGCTTCAAGTTGTGTAGAGGCTTTAAACTTGGGAAACCTTACCACTTTTTAACCTTACCACTTTTCAACTTTACCAACTTACAATTCTAAACTCCTGACTTTTGCGCATTAAAACCTTCCAACTTTGTAACCTTCCAACTTTTCAACCTTTAGACTTTTCAATTTTCCGATCTAATTAAACCTCAAAATCTTAGCGAAAAACTTTCCAAAAGGATAATTTTCACTCCGTCAGAATATCCACTTTTTTATAACTTGCAGCAATGGAAAACTTCGTCGTCTCGGCAAGAAAATACAGACCGGCAGATTTTAAAAGTGTAGTAGGACAACAGCACATCACTACCACACTGCAGAATGCCATCTCCAATCATCACCTAGCTCAGGCTTTCCTGTTTTGCGGCCCCCGTGGAGTAGGCAAAACTACCTGCGCTCGAATTCTTGCCAAGACAATCAACTGCGAAAATGTCACCAACAACGAAGCCTGCGGAAAGTGTGACTCCTGCGTTTCCTTTCAGAATAATGCCTCATTCAATATCTATGAGCTCGATGCAGCTTCCAATAACTCTGTAGACGACATTCGAAACCTCGTAGATCAAGTGAGATACGCGCCTCAAAAAGGGCAATACAAGGTCTATATCATTGATGAGGTGCACATGCTTTCCACTGCTGCCTTCAATGCGTTTTTGAAGACGCTGGAAGAGCCTCCGAAGTATGCGATTTTTATTTTGGCTACTACAGAAAAACACAAAATTATCCCCACGATCCTTTCCCGTTGCCAGATTTTTGACTTCAACCGAATTCAAATCAAGCATATCGCAGATCACCTCCGGGAAATCGCCGAAAAGGAGAAAGTCGACTACGAAGATGAAGCGCTGCGATTGATCGCAACCAAAGCTGACGGGGCGCTACGTGATGCCTTGTCGATTTTTGACTTGATTGTCACGTATTCTGCGGGTAAAAAAGTCACCTATAAGGAGACCATCGATAATCTAAATATCCTCGATTACGATTACTATTTCAAAGTTGTGGATGCACTTCTAGCAGAAGATCTTTCATCCACACTCTTGATTTTTGATGAAATCCTCAAGAAGGGTTTCGATGGCCACAACTTTATCGTAGGGCTCAGTGAGCATTTTAGGGACTTGCTTGTGGTTAAGGATGAAGCCACAGTCGAATTGCTTCAGGTTTCCGATAGTGCCAAAGAACGCTATCTGCTTCAGACCCAAAAATCTTCCGGTTCTTTTTTGCTTTCTGCCCTGAACTTGGCCAACCAATGCGATATCCACTACAAAGCCAGTAAAAATCAAAGGCTTCATGTGGAGTTGGCATTGATGAAGATGGCCAAACTTCCTCAGGCTTTTCGCTTGGCCACTCTTGCTGGTGCTGAAGCAAAAAAAAAAGCCTGAGTGAAAAGGCAGAAGAAACACCTGAAGCTTCTTCAGGTCATCCCACTGTTTCGGTCGATTTTTCGAGTACCAAAAAGACGCCATTAAAAACCACGATTTCAATTCCTTCCAGTCTTTCACAAACTAAAAAGCTTGTGGATGAAAAGACAAGGCAGACTAAGGAAGCTTCGGAATTGAAAACTCAAGAGGTGGTGGAAGTAAAGCCAAAGGATAATGCCCTGACCTTAACGCAGGAGTTATTTGACTCGCATGTTGAATCGATTCGGGCTCATTTTAAAAAGGCGGATAAAAATCTGGAGTTGGCTATTCTGGGTCAACAGATCAAAGTGAGGACCGGTGGAGAAGTCATCCTGGAAGTAGCCGGACACATGCAGGAGGAAATTGCGGGTAAGATGAAGCCCGAATTGGTGGGACTGATAAGACAGCTAACCGGCGCGGATCGCGTGATGATTTTAGTGGAACTAAGAGAAGAAGTCGAAACTGGAGCTCCAAAACTTTACACCAATACGGACAAGTTTAATTACCTGAAAGAGAAGCATCCTGCTTTGGCTGAACTTCAGCGGAAATTTGGGTTGGAGGCAGATTTTTAAAAATCCAGTGAAATTCCAAAATTAATCAGATTCTGAAGTTGGACAGCCTGCCTGGAAGTCCCGTCTTCTTGTCTGATAAAAACCTCCTCGTCATAGATCAGGGCGGTTTCGATTCGGGTAGAAATGAACTTATTGACTTTCAACCGGATGATGGAATTGAAATTCACCACTAAATTCCCAAAGCTTTCATAGTTTGAAAAAAGATTAAGGTCAGCTTTCCAGGTTACATTTTCCATCAGAATAAAATCTACCACACTGGTGGCAAGTGACATACCTGCCTCAGCCCGCACGTTTTCTCCCGGCATCACCCCAAACGCCCCGACACTGCTCAAGGAGTCATTCATGACGATGGTAAATCGACCGGTGAAAGGGGACAAGATGATGGATAGCCGGCTTTTATTTTCGTAAGTCTTTCTCAAATTGAGACCGGTAGATGACTGTAAATAGCCGGGAGAGAGCAGGTCTGAAATTTTCTTTCTAACATCCACCTCACTCCCTGATGGCCGGGAGTATTGATACCCTGTGAGCAGTTGGGTTCTTGCATCCAACTGCGTCGTTAGGTACATGAATTTTGATATTTGACGTCCGTAATTACTGACAAAAACGAAATTATCATTCGTCTTTC
Organism: Algoriphagus boritolerans DSM 17298 = JCM 18970; assembly: GCF_900108085.1. Taxonomy (GTDB): domain Bacteria; phylum Bacteroidota; class Bacteroidia; order Cytophagales; family Cyclobacteriaceae; genus Algoriphagus; species Algoriphagus boritolerans. The sequence continues at coordinate 230,643 of NZ_FNVR01000005.1, read as the reverse complement.
GTGTTTGAAACTGCCGATCAGACTGCCTGTTAAATCCAAGATTAATGTTCAGTTGGGTGTCCCAGACTTTGGAGTCTTTTTTATAGTTGGCAAAAAGGGAAACACCGGAATTCAACGCAAATGAACTTGCGCCACCCGCTGCCCAATTGCTTAACGTGACTTGCTGAATGTTGAGATTGTAGTTTCCTCCTGTCTGCCAAAAAATCTCTTTTACAGGTTCATCCAACAAAATGGAATCCCCCAGCATCAACAAGGTATCGCCATTTATCAATACCGTGTCGGGGATTATTAATCGGTCCTGTGCAAGGACGGAAATACTCAAAATAAAAAAGAGGATTCCCGTAAAAAAGGTGTGCTTAAGCATTGAAAGGAAGTTTGACAGGCAAATCAAGGCTTGAAGATAACCAATTTTTGACCGATGCTGATGATGTTTTGGCTTCCTATACTGTTCCAGGATTTTAGGTTTTCGACAGTGACTCCATATTTTCTGGAGATAGCGAAAAGAGTTTCCCCCTGCGCTACGGTGTGGGTTACCCGATTTGGTTGCGCAGTCTCCCTAGGGTAAGTTGGAGTGGAAGGTTTGGCTTCAACAGGCTTGGTAGCGGAAGCAATTACTGATTTATTTTGTTGTACAGGTTGGGAAATCGGTAGTATGGTAATGTCTTCGCCCCGCTTTCTGGGTTCTCGGAGGTTGAGTACCATTCCCGCTTTGAGATCTGAGTCTTTCCTGATTCGATTTTTTGATTTAAGGGAAGCTAGTCGGATTCCGTATTTCTGTGAGATGGACCAGAGCGTTTCACCTGGAAGTACCAAGTGTGTGTCCACTTGAGCGCTGGTTTTTTTCTTTTCGGTATAATAGTACTTTCCCGTCTCGATTCGCTCACCTGGATTCATGTCGTTGATTCTTAGGAATTTCTTCTCTTTGACGCCAATCTCATCGGAGAATTTGCTTGGGCTGGTGGTTTTTCCGGCCAGTACCCCATCCAGTTCATTGACTGTAATTTGATTGGGTTGATTGGCTTTGGTCGTATTTCCCGAAATTCTCGGATAGGAATTGGCCTGCTTGTATATCGGTGAATTTTTTGCAGATGCAGTGGACGCGGACTGGGACTTTTTAGGTTTTTCCTCAGGGGATTTAACTATTGCCGGCTCGATCGGAAGACTTGCTTCTTTGATATAAAACAGGGTAAAAGTGCCCGCAGGTACCCTTCCGTTTCCTGCCCATTTATTGTATTCTTTCAGGTGTTCTTCACTCACTCCAAACCGTTTGGCAAGTGCCGCCATCGTGACAGGACCCTGAATTTTTTCTTCCACCAGTTGCCGATTGGATACCAGCAAGCCAAATGCATTTCCGTAAGCGATTTTGTGTGCCAGGAATTTTTTGAAATACCAATGGGTATTGCGATCTACCTCAATGACTTTTTTTCCCGAATATTGATTTCCAAAATAGGCTTTGGCACCTCCAAGACCCATTTGGTAGGAAACTAAGGCGGTCATCCAGTTATCGAGTGTGGCGTTGTGCTTTTTCAGGTACAGGGCGGCCCCTCGGGAGGAGGAAGCAATATTTTTCCGCTCATCCACCTGGGCATCAACCCGCAGGCCTACTTCCTCGGCAGTGCCTTGCTTAAACTGCCAAAATCCTACCGCATTGGAAGTGGAGACTGCGTCTGAAATAAGTCCACTTTCCTGTATCACCAGGTATTTTAGATCTTCGGGAATTCCCATGCCCCGGAGTTCGCGTTCCACGATGGGCATGTATAGTTGGAATCGTTCTTGTTTTACCTTGAAATAGCTCGGATTTCGATATTGGGCATCTACATCCAGCTGGATTTCGCGTTGTGCTTGAGGGGTGATTTTGAGGGTTAAATCTGCAAATTCCAACTGTGCCGGAACCTTTGGGATTTGAGCTAGAAGTGGATTTGTTCCGAAGAATAGGTAAAGGAAAAGAATCGGTAAAGCTTGCTGAAATCTCATCGAAAGGGTCTTTCGTTTTATTTACCCATGCTGTGCAAAAATGATTCCCATTTTGCCTGAATCAGAGTTTTCTGGCCATTAGGACTCCGTCACGGATCGGTAAGAGAATGTTTTCTACCCGGGGATCATCTTGGACTTTTTGATTGAAATCCAAAATCGCCTGAGTGTCTTTATCTACTTTTTGGCCTTCTTCCACAAGAATCTTCCCCGACCAAAGGACATTGTCAGCTAAAATGATTCCCCCCTTTGGCACTTTGTCAATGACCAAATCGAAATATTCCGAATAGAAAAATTTATCAGCGTCGATAAAAACGAATTCAAATGGTCCCTCCAGCATAGGGATGATTTCCCGTGCATTTCCCAGTCTGTAGTCGATTTGATTTGCAAGTCCACTTTCTTCAAAAAATTCCCGCACCATCGTTTCCAGCTCATCATTGATGTCCAAGGTGATCAGTTTACCACCTGGTTTTAAGCCTCTAGCCAGGCAAATTCCCGAATAGCCGGTGTAAGTACCGATTTCCAGGATCGTCTTAGGTTGGGTCATTTTCACAAATAATTCCAACATTTTTCCCTGCAGGTGTCCGGAGATCATTCGTGGCATCAATACCTTGGCTTGGGTTTCTCGCGTGATTTTTTTCAGAAGTGTATCTTCCGGACTTGTGATCGATTCACAATAGGAGAGCAATGCCGGATCAATGAATTCCATCGCCTAGTTTGGAGTGTAAATGAGGTAACTGAGTTGCTCAGGATTGAAAATTTCCTGCGCAATTGCCTGAATTTCTTCAGCGGTGGTAGTTCTTATCCTCTCAAATATCAAATCTAAAGGATCGATTTTTCCATGGTCGATCAGGCTTTTGCCATAGACAAGCATCAACGAGGCGTAATTTTCCTCCGCCATGGCCATCTGCCCAATCGCTTGTTCCTTGGCCATGTGCAATTGGATATAGCCCAATTTTTTGGTTCTGAGTTTTTCCAGTTCCCGATGTACGATGGTCAGGGATTTCTTCAACGTTTTCTCTTCAGTGCCGAAGAAAATTCCAAAAAATCCCGTGTCAGAGAAAGCCTGATAACTCGATTCGATACTATAAACGTACCCGTGATTTTCCCGTAAGGAGAGATTCAATCGGCTGTTCATTGTGGGTCCGCCGAGGATGTTATTCAGGAGGTAAAGCTTGAATCGGTTTGCATCATGGAGAGAATAAGCTGGCCTTCCTATTGCACAAAGCGATTGGGTGACGTCTCGGGCAATCGTTTTCCGCTTGGGAACGTAATCTTGAAAACCACTTCTCACATACAAGGTATGCTTTGCCTGAATCTGACTTAAAGGGCCTTCAATAGCTTTCAGCACTTTCTCAAAAGTGATATTGCCTACCACCGAGAAAACGACCTCAGAAGTATCCAAGCGGGAGGAAATAAAGTCAAAGAAATCCTGTTGCGAAAATCGGGAGACCGTTTCTTCGGTACCCAAAATGTTTCTCCCCAAGGCATGATTTTCAAAAACCAATTCGTCCAATTCATCCTGAATCGAATCATCCGGAGAATCCCGATACATGGCCATTTCTTCCAAAATCACCTGGCGCTCCTTTTCGATTTGCTTCGTTGGGAAGGTACTGTTGAAGGTGATGTCGAAAAGTAATTCGGCTGCTTTGTCGTAGTGCTCCTTCAAAATGGAAGCGTAAAAACATACCTTTTCCTTGGTGGTGTAGGCATTGAGCTCCCCGCCAAGCGATTCCAGTCGGTTGATGATGTGAAATGTTTTACGTTTATGGGTGCCTTTGAAGGCCATGTGCTCCCAAAAATGCGCCAATCCTTCGAGTTCTTTATCCTCGTCTCTGCTTCCGATATTCAAAACAAACCCACAGTGGACTATTCTGGTATGGGTAACTTGCTGATGAACAATACGAATCCCGTTGGAAAGTTCTTTGATATTTAACTGCATGCTGTTAATCTGTCTCCTCTTCGGATACTATACATAAATGCTAAAACTGTAATGATGGGAATATAATTCAGGAAAGAACCGAATTGTTAACTTTAGGGTGAAATAATTGGTAGAAATTTCCCCAAATCCTGCATGAAATATAATCCATTATCCAAAGAACTCTACATCCGTAACCGCACAAAGTTTGCCGCAAAAATGGCAAAGAACTCGGTTGCCATTTTTAACTCCAACGACATTATGCCCACCAATGCGGATGGCACGATGAAGTTTAGGCAAAACAATGACTTATTTTATCTGTCTGGAATAGATCAGGAAGAGACGATTTTGTTACTAGCTCCTGATTGCCCAAATCCTGCGATGCGTGAAGTGCTTTTTCTCAGAGAGACGAATGAGTTGATCGCAGTCTGGGAAGGACATAAATATACCAAGGAAGAAGCTGAAGCTGCCTCGGGAATTAAAAACATCCAGTGGCTGTCCAATTTTGAGCAGGTTTTGAATACCGTTGTCTCACTTTCGGAGCGGATTTATCTGAATACCAATGAGCATCTGAGAGCAGGAGTGGTAGTGGAGACTCGTGATGCCCGTTTTATCAAAACTTGCAAAGAGAAGTTCCCGCTTCACATTTTTGACCGGGCGGCGCCAATCATGCACGAGCTTCGTGGTAAGAAGGAAAAAGAAGAAATCGATCAGATGCAGATCGCTTGTGATATCACGGAAAAGGGATTTAGACGAATTCTTTCCTTCGTCAAACCAGGTGTCACCGAATATGAGATTGAAGCAGAATACCTCCATGAATTTGTAAGAAACCGGAGCAAGGGGTTTGCCTACGAGCCGATTATAGCCTCAGGTGCTTCGGCCTGCGTGCTGCACTACATCGAAAACTATAAGGCCTGTTTGGATGGAGAGATGCTACTCATGGATGTGGGTGCCGAATATGGCAACTACAATGCAGATATGACAAGGACTATTCCGGTTAATGGCAGATTTACAGCGAGACAGCGCGCGGTATATAATGCTGTACTAAGAGTTCACAAAGAAGCTTCGAATATTCTCAGGCCTGGCACCAACATTCAGGATTATCACAAAGAAGTAGGCTTGATCATGCAGTCGGAATTAATCGGATTGGGATTAATCGATCAGACAGACATTCAAAATCAGGATTCCAACTGGCCGGCTTACAAAAAGTACTTTATGCATGGAACCAGCCATCATTTGGGCTTGGATGTGCATGATGTTGGGACGATGCACAATCCGATCACACCGGGAATGGTGTTTACCGTGGAGCCTGGGATTTACATTCCTGCTGAGGGAATAGGGATCCGATTGGAAAACAATATTGTGATTCAAGAAAACGGATTTTTCGATCTAATGCGAAACATTCCGATTAAGGTGGAGGAGATTGAGGAGTTGATGAATAGCTAAAAATAAAATCCCTCTCAGATTACTCCGATAGGGATTTTTCATGATTATTCTTTTTTTTCACAAATTTTAAAAGTTCAAATTTCATTTCATCTTCCTTAATTTCTGGGTTGAGTGGATGGCTCGTTGAAATGTAAATTCCTTCAGAAGTGATAAAATAGTCGAATGGATGATACTTGTTTGCAGGAAATGGTGTTTCACTCACTAGGCTGAGATTTTTATCAAAAACTTGGATGGAAAAAGGACCTGAGTGGTTTCTCATGTCTGATGGAGAAACATTTTCATCCTGTTCAAAAGGATGAAAAGCAAATCTGATAAATACCTCACGATAAGGATCATATTCCAAACTTTCATAATGAGGGCTGTAATAGGAGTATTTTCTGAAGTCCAAGCCATCGCCTTGAAGGGGAAATAATGGGAAGGTCTCTGGTAAGTAGGCACTTTTCCCATTGACCGACTTAAGGGAATCTCCCAATTCTTCTACAAAAAATAAGCGATGATCTCCAAATAGAGAGTAAACGTATTTGTCAGCTCCCTTTGCAATTGAAGCCTCAAATAATTTCAATCCTTCAGGCATGTAGTCTTTTGGAAATTTGAAATCCAAAAACCAGGTTTTTCCTGTTTTCAGGTCAATTTCATAGACCAAGTCTTTTTCTTGAAGTTCACTTTGAGTCATATTTTGAAGTGGTCCATAAACATGTGTTTTTACAATCATATTATCTCCGTTAAGAATGGGAGGACTAGAAAAATATGCATTGTGAATAAAGGCTGGGCTATAGTTATCAGGGGCTTGGTACCGTATTTTGCTTTTGATTTTTCCTGAAGAATCAATCAATGTAATCTCAGGCTCTAATTGATTAAAAAGAAAAATACTGTCTGTAGAATAGGGTAATATTCCCATGATGTCTAACACTCCAAACGGTCCTTCGTAGTCAAACTTTAGATCTTTAATCTTTTTTCTTGAGTTTAGATCATAAATCTGAATGCTGTTTTGAATCCAGTTTAGATTAAAAAGCAATTTATTTTCTGGTAAATAGGTTAGGCCATCGCTTATGTTGGAAGTACTATCATCAATAGGTAAAATCAGTTGAATTTGAGATTCTTTCAATTCAAGGGGTATTGAATCTTTTTTAGAAGTTGTACAAGAAAAAATTGATCCTAAAGCGGATAGACTTAAAAGAATAATGAATAGTTTTTTCATACAATATCAATTTGGGAAAAAGGCAGGGAAGATATTCCCTGCCTAAAAATTTATTGTTCACCAGGACATTTCCTAGTACAACTTCCAAAGCCCTGTGGGTCACAATATTTGGAAGGGTAAGTTACATCATAAGCATTTGGACAAGAAGCATCTGCCTTTTGAATCGGAAGGAAAACTGCTAAGCCAAGCCCAAAAATGCTTGCCAGGAAAATTTTTTTTAAGTTTTTCATTTTTTGTAAAGAATTAGTTTTCAAAAAAACCTTTGGCCAAAAGTAGCTAACCGACTAGTTAGTTGATTCAATTTTATTATTATTATTATTATTATTATTATTATTATGCAAATTTTTTAGAAAGAAAATTTTGTTAAAAATTAAAAACCCTCTCAGATCGCTCCGAGAGGGTTTTTTACTTATCCGGTGATCGGGAAATTATCCGATAGAAATTCTCTTGAAAGCATTTACAGTCAATCCTTTGCTTACTCCGTCAAGGTATTGCGCGATTGACTTAGAGTTGTCTTTAACAAACTGCTGGCTCAACAAGGTGCTTTCTTTGTAGAACTTCTGAAGCTTGCCCATGGCGATTTTCTCAAGCATTTCTTCTGGCTTGCCTTCCGCTCTTGCTTGCTCTTTACCGATTTCGATTTCTCTTTCGATAGTAGAAGCATCTACGCCGTCTTTGTCTACGGCTACTGGATTCATCGCTGCAATCTGCATTGCCACGTCTTTGCCTGCTTCTTCCACATCAGCTCCTGAAGTATTTACAAGGCCTACCAACACACCCAATTTTCCATTGGAGTGGATGTAAGGTACTACAGCCTCTGCAGTGATGATTTCAAAATGAGAGATATCGATTTTTTCACCGATTTTACCGGTCATTTCGATGATTTTCTCAGCGATTGTGATGTTTTCAAACGGAAGTGCCAAAACCGCTTCTTTGGAAGTCGCTCCGTTTGCTACAGCGATATCGATCAGCGTGTTTGCAAATGCTCCGAATTCTTCATTTTTTGCCACGAAGTCAGTCTCACAAGTCAAAGAAAGCAAAGTCCCTTTTGTACCGTTTTCGGTTATGCGGGTAGCTACTATTCCTTCTTTGGTTTCGCGGTCAGCTCTGGATGCAGATACTTTTTGACCTTTTTTTCTGAGGATGTCTACTGCTTTTTCGAAGTCGCCTTCAGCTTCGGTCAAAGCTTTTTTGCAGTCCATCATACCGGCACCGGTCATTTGTCTCAGTTTGTTTACGTCTTGTGCAGTGATTGCCATTTTGTGATCTGTTTTTTTTTAACTGGATATTTTCGTTGTTCTGGATAAAACAAAAAATTGAACATCGACCTGAGCCGGATGTTCAATCCTTGAATTATCAAATCAAATGTGGATTATTCTTTTACTTCAGCGTCCACCGCTCTTTTTGCTTCTTCCTCTTCAGAAAGTTTAGCATCGTCCTTGTCTCTCTTGCGTTCAGAAAGTCCTTCTTCGATAGCCGCTCCGAAAGCTTTTACCAAAAGAGAAACTGACTTAAATGCATCGTCATTGGCCGGGATGGGGAATTCCACCTCGTTTGGGTTGGAGTTGGTATCTACCAATGCGAAAACCGGGATGCCAAGCTTTTGAGCTTCAGCAATAGCGATGTGTTCTCTTTTGATGTCCACAACAAATAGCGCTGCCGGAAGTCTGCTTAGTTCAGCGATACCGCCCAAGACACTTTCCATTTTCTCTTTGTCACGGCTCACCATGAGACGCTCTTTTTTAGCCAAGTTCTTGTAAGCTTCTTCTTTCATCAATTTCTCGAGGGAAGACAGCTTTTTTAGAGACTTTCTGATCGTTGCGAAGTTGGTCAACATACCTCCCAACCATCTTTCGGTCACGTAAGGCATATTCAGACGCTGTGCTTCTGCTGCTACTAGGTCTTTGGCTTGTTTTTTCGTGGCGACAAACATGATTTTTTTGCCGGAACGAACGATTTGCTTCACCGCGTTGGATGCTTCTTCGAGGCAGGCGAGCGTTTTGTTGAGGTCGATAATGTGGATACCGTTCTTCTCCATAAAGATATATGGAGACATTCTTGGATCCCACTTTCTCGTCAAGTGTCCGAAATGGACACCAGCATCCAGTAAGTCTTTGTATTCGATTTTTGACATGAATGAAATTGTTTTCTATTGAATGAAGTAAGTTCCGATTAACGCTTGGAGAACTGGAATTTCCTTCTTGCTTTTCTACGTCCTGGCTTCTTACGCTCGACCATTCTAGGGTCACGGGTAAGGAAACCTTCTTTTTTCAACAGCGGTCTGTATTCCGCATCGAATTCGCACAAAGCTCTGGAGATCGCCATTCGGGCAGCTTCTGCCTGACCTTTGATTCCTCCTCCGTCTACATTGATCTGGATGTCGTAGTTGCCGTCCACGCCCACTAGGGTCAAGGGCTGCTTTACCACGATCTGGTGAAGATCAAATGGGAAGTAAACTTCGATTGATTTGTTGTTGACGGTGATTTTGCCATTTCCCGGGCCCATATAAATACGAGCTACAGAGGTCTTTCTTCTACCGATTTTGTTGATCATTTCCATGATTTAGGCGATTAAAGTGTGATGGCTTGAGGCTGCTGTGCCGCATGAGGATGCTCGGCACCTTCATACACGTACAGGTTTCCGTACAACTTGCTTCCCAATCGATTTTTAGGCAACATGCCTCTGACAGCTTTCTCAACCAAGATTGTGGAAGACTTCTGCTTCAACATTCTAGGGGTAGAGATTCGCTGTCCACCTGGGTAACCTGAATGACGCACATATACTTTTGCATCCCACTTGTCACCTGTCATTCTGACTTTGTCAGCGTTGATTACAATGACGTTGTCACCGCAATCGACATTAGGAGTGAAGCTTGGCTTCTTCTTTCCTCGCAAAATTTTTGCTACCTCACTCGCCAATCGTCCTAGAATCGCAGCTTGGGCATCCACTACCACCCACTGCTTTTCTACTGTGGAAGAATTGGCTGAGATGGTTTTATAGCTCAGAGTATCCACTGTGTAACTGTTTAATTTTTAGCTTGTTATTAATTTATCGACCCCAAAAAGGGACACAAAGATAGAAGTATTTTATTTTTCATCCAAACTATTTGCAATCCTACCTCCTAATTTTCACAACCTTAGGAATTTGGCTCCCCTAAAGCCCAGGTTGATTGGGGAAAATTTTAGAATCGTTTAGGCGTTTTTCTCCAGCTGATGCACCAATACCTGGAAATCCTTTGGATAAGGAGCTTCCACCTTGAGCGGTTGATTATCCAATCCTTCGAATGTGATGGAATAGGCATGCAAAGAAACCCGCTGCATGATCGGCAACTCTTCGGTTTCTTTTTTCAAATTGAATCGTCGCTTCAGTGAAGAGAGATAAAGTATGTTTCCTCCATAGAGCGTATCCCCACAGATCGGTGACTTGAGGTATGCCAAGTGAACCCGAATCTGATGCAATCGTCCTGTGATCGGTTTGCACTCCACCAAGGTATGCTTGTAATACGTTTTCAAAGTATTGAAAATCGTCTGTGCAGGTTTGCCTTCCTTACTTACTTTGGCGATTCCTTTGTTATTGGAAAGCAAGTTGCGGTCTACCATTTCATTTTTGAATTCCTTGATGCCTTCTACTACTGCATGGTAGACTTTTTCTACTTTTCGGCTTTCAAACTGCATGGCTAAGTGCCGGTATGCCACTGGATTTTTTGCAATTACCAGACAACCGGAAGTTTCCTTGTCCAAGCGATGACACAGTTGCGGATCTGTGGTATGCATTCGGGCAAGGTCGAGGATGTTTTGCGCTTCGTGTCGGTCATCTAAACTCGACAGGTAGGGCGGCTTGTTGATTACCAGGTAATCTTCGCTTTCAAATAATATAAGTTTCTGAAAATCTACTTTCTTCATTGATAAATCGCCTCAATTGAAGCGGCTGCAAAAGTAGGCATTTGACGTGCCGAAAAAAAATGAGATGTGAATTGGGTTTAACGGTATCATTCTTTCTAGCTCTTTTTTAACCGCAGAGAACACGAAGTAGCGCAAAGGTTTTTTATCCAAAGACTTGCTTGTTCAAGGCAGGATTTTCAAAGAAAGCGGCTTTATGGATTTTTGCTTTAATGATCTATAAATTACCCGTTTGGCTCGCCCTTTTCCAAGGTCACAGAGGCCGTTCGCTTCGCTCTTTGATCCTAATTGCAAGACTATTGACGTCAGTCAGGTGCTCGGACTGACAAATCCTGAATGTAAACTACAAGGAGATATTTCTCAGCTTTCAAGCCTTTTTGAAGTTTTCGGCTTTTCTTTGTTTTCTATAAATTAAAAATGTCAGCATCAAACTCAATTTCACCACTTCGAGTAGTCAATGTCACCCGTTACGTCATGCCGCTGCGTGAAGGTGGTTCTCTGCCTGCCTTGGCTGAGGCGGATGACGGATTCAATTATGTCCTCAAATTCAAAGGTGCCGGACAGCGTGAGAAAGCCCTCATCGCTGAATTGATTGGTGGAGAATTGGCAAGGCGTGTAGGCTTCAAAGTTCCTGAGATCGTTTTCGCCAATCTGGATGCAGCTTTTGGAAATTCAGAAGGCGATGAAGAAATTCAGGATTTGCTGAAAAGCAGCCAAGGACTCAACCTTGCGCTTCACTTCCTTTCCAAGGCACTGACTTTTGACCCCGGTGCCACTCAAGTCGATGAAGAATTAGCATCCCGGATCGTATGGTTTGATGCGTGGATTACCAATGTGGATCGGACTTTTCGTAATACCAATCTTCTGATTTGGAAACGGGAACTCTGGCTGATTGATCACGGCGCGTCTTTGGTGTTTCATCATTCCTGGGATAATTGGGAAAAGCATGCGATGAGTCCATTTCCAACGGTAAAAGATCATGTCTTGCTCCCAAGAGCTTCAGCTTTGGAAAAAGCTGATGAAGAAATGAAGCAAATCATCACTTCTGAACTGATCGATGAAGTCGTGCAAATGGTGCCGGATGAGTGGATTTTAGCTTCCCGGGACACCGAGACTGCTGAGGAGACCAAGGAAGTCTATGCTGCCTTTTTGAAAATGAGACTAGCCAATTCACAAGTGTTTTTAACTGAAGCAATCGATGCAAGGAAAGCACTTATTTGAATATGCAATGATTCGCCTTGTTCCACGGGTGGAGCGGGAGGAGTTTGTGAACGTGGGTGTGGTGATCTGCTGCAAACGACAGAACTTCATCCGATGCCAGATTCATTTGAATGAGCAAAAAGTTCTGATGCTAGACCCTGAGGCAGATTTTGATTTGTTCAGAAGCTATCTGCACTCCTTTGAAAAAATCTGCAAAGGAGAAAATCCGGAGAATCCGATTGCGCTTCAGGATGCGGCATCAAGATTTCGCTGGCTGACCGCCGTGCGAAGTTCTATGCTTCAGACTTCCCGTCCGCATTCTGGATTTACATTGGATTTGGAAGAATCCTTGGTAAGTCTGATGAAGGAATATGTGCTTTAAGCTGTTGATGCTTTGTTTTCAGCCAGTTCTTTTTCCAAAGTTTTCTTATCTTTTATTAGTGGCAACGAAAAGCTAAACATCGAACCTTTTCCCACGGTGGAACTTACCGAGATTTTGCTTTGGTGGCCTTCGAGAATGTGTTTGACAATCGCCAATCCAAGCCCGGTTCCGCCATCTTTTTTGTTTCGGCTTTTCTCCACCCGATAGAATCGCTCAAAGATCCGCTTCAGGTCATCGGGAGGAATGCCTTGGCCATTGTCTTTGATGTCTATTTGGAGAGTGCTTTTGCTACTTTTGAGGGATACTTTCACTTCGCCTCCGTCGTGATTGTATTTGACGGCGTTGTAGATGAGGTTCTGGCAGACCCGATAGATTTTCTGATAATCCGCCTTGGTGATGTAGGTTTTTTCGTGATCAAAGGAGAAGTCAATTTTTATTTTACGCTTACTGGCTTTGTGTTCGAGTTCTTCGATGACTTCTTCGATCAGCAGTTTCAGATCAAATTCCGTGAAAATAAACTTGATCACGCCACTTTCCATCTGATTCAAAGTCAACAGATCCTGAACCAGCACGTCAAGTGAATCCAGGCTTTTTGCGGCACGTTTCAAAAACTTTAATCGTACTTGTTTATCCTCAATTGCCCCATCCAAAAGGGTGTGAATGTAACCTTGTGCGGAAAAAATGGGGGTTTTCAGTTCGTGGGAGATATCAGCGATAAATTCCTTTCTGAATTCAGCGGTTTTTTGAAGCGTATCGATTTCCTTTTGCCTGGCCAAAGCATAGGAATTGATTATTGAGTTTATTTTACCTAGAGGTGACAGGGAAGATCTAAGGGATTTGTCGTTGATTTCAGAAAGATCCTTCTTTTGAATTTTTTCCAGTAAAGAATAAATATTTCCGATCTCACGAAAGACAAGGAACTCGAGTGTGATGGTGACTAAAAGATAAGAAACAGAAAAAGAAAGACCCCAAGCGACCAATAGCAAAGTCGCACTGGTATCCGGCATCAGCGAGAGGAATGCAGCCACAAGTGCTGATATGGCAAAAGCCAAAACCAATGAAATTCCCCTCGAATTTGTCAGCATTTTATCCCAAATCGAACTTGTATCCTACACCTTTTACTGTAGAGATATAGTCTTCACCGATCTTTTCGCGGACTTTTCGGATGTGCACATCGACCGTGCGGGCCAACACAAACACATCAGAACCCCAGATGTTGTGAAGCAATTCGTCTCTACTGAAAACCATATTAGGGTTTTTGGCAAGGAAATACAACAGTTCGAATTCTTTCTTGGGCAAAGTGATGGTCTTGCCGGATTTATCTATGGTATAGCTGCCCCGATCGATGGTCAGATCTTTGACTTTGATTTGAGCTTGCTCTTGCTCCTTTTTGGATTCTCTTCTGAAGAGTGCAGAGATCCTACTCATCAATGCTCTTGGCTTGATCGGTTTGGTGATGTAGTCATCAGCCCCCACATCAAATGCGGCGACCTCCGAGTATTCTTCCATGCGTGCAGTCAGGAAGATGATAAACGTGTTTTTCAATTCCGGAATTTGGCGGATTTGAAGGCAGGTTTCGACTCCATCCTGATTGGGCATCATGATGTCGAGCAAGATTACATCCGGCTGGAACTTAGAGGCGATTTTGACACCCTTAATTCCATCTTCAGCTGTGGCTACGTCATAGCCTTCTTTGAGAAGGTTGTATTTCAAGATCTCTACAATGTCCGGTTCGTCATCTACGACCAGGACTTTGATCTTTTGCTTTTCACTCATGGAGGAATTGCTTTAAGGTTTGGTTAAAATTAGTGAATAAATGTCCATAGAAACCAAACAATAATTGGTAAACGCTTCCAGAAATACAGGAATTTGATGTGGGGCGCATCAAAATTTGGGTAATGTTAATCATGCGTTAAGACTCCATGAATTAATTGTTTCTTAAACCTTTGGCTGAGGAAATGTCCATATTCAATGATCCAATAAAAAGATTGGCTTTTATCTTTACCGGTATTTTGTTTTGATCCTTCGTGACCCAGACTTTGACAGGATAGTCCCCTCTGAAGAGTTTGTTCTGAGGCATCAGGGGGGAAAAAATATAGGTGTCTTTTAGCCCGAGACTGGTTTCGATTCGCTCAGTGCCTTCGAATATTAATTTTAGGTTATATATTTCCTTATCGAAAAATCCCGTGATCAAAATTGCCTGACCCTTCTTAAGATTAGTGAGGTCCATGGTTCGTAAATAATAAAATCCGCTCACCAAATCCTGAACCTGACTCGGTAACTTATATTCTTTGGATTCCTTGAGTGTCCGGTTGTCGCGATCATAAAGTTCCATGATCGCTTTTTGGTTTTTTTGGTCAAAATAGACCTTTTCGTTTTTTCGATATTTACCTTCTTCAATGTATCGATACGAAACCGATGGGAGCAAGGTACCAGTATCCATATGAGTGCCCCAGTTGTCATTGACCCGTCCAAAAATAGTCGCCGCACCTTTGGTTTTTCCGAAAGCATCAATTTTGTAATGGGGACGTGAGTTTTCGGTGACCACTCGTCTATTAATTTGAAGTTTGGCTTCAGCGAGATTTAGCCAGCCATAAGAGACGTCAAACTGAAGCTCCTCCCCAAAAGTAAATGCCGAGTTTTTTTCAGTACTCTGCCCGAAGGACGAGCTGGAGATGAATAAGAAGAGAAGGAATAGCCCTGTGAAAGTGGTTTTCATTTGAAGCCTGACAATACCTGACAATTTTTCATCGATTCGGAAGGTATTACGAAAAAAAGAATCATTTGATTGATTAAAAATACGAATTTGGCACATCGAAACAATAGCCCTTGCCATCTTGGTAATGCCTTCATCTTTCGTTAATTTCACCACCATTTGAAACTTTTATAATTTAATAATCATGAGTAATAACGCAGAAAAACTGAAAGCTTTACAGCTAACCATAGATAAGCTGGAAAAGACATACGGGAAAGGTACCGTAATGAAGCTAAGTGACAATAAGGTTTTGGACATTCCGGCAATATCTACGGGTTCTTTAGGTCTTGACATGGCTTTGGGGATTGGGGGAATTCCTCGGGGCCGGGTGATCGAAATTTATGGCCCGGAATCCTCAGGTAAAACGACGCTGACCTTGCATTGTATTGCTGAAGCCCAAAAGGCCGGAGGGATGGCCGCTTTTATTGATGCTGAACATGCATTTGACAAAAGCTATGCCGAGAAGCTCGGCATTGATACTGAAAATTTGTTAATCTCTCAACCTGACAATGGTGAACAAGCGTTGGAAATCGCCGAACACCTCATTCGATCGGGAGCAATCGACATCATTGTAATTGACTCTGTAGCGGCTTTGGTCCCAAAAGGAGAATTGGAAGGCGAGATGGGCGAAAGCAAAATGGGGCTTCAGGCCAGATTGATGTCGCAGGCACTTCGTAAACTCACCGGAGCAATTCATAAAACAGGATGTGCTTGTGTGTTTATCAACCAATTGAGAGATAAAATCGGAGTAATGTTCGGCAGTCCTGAGACAACCACCGGTGGCAATGCATTGAAGTTCTATGCTTCCGTGCGATTGGACATCCGTCGGGTTGGGCAAATCAAGGAAAACGCAGACAATATCTTGGGGAACAGAACCCGGGTGAAGGTGGTAAAAAATAAAGTTGCGCCGCCATTCAAGGTGGTAGAATTTGATATTATATACGGTCAGGGGATTTCCAAAGTAGGAGAGATAATTGACTTGGGGGTTGAACTGGAAATCATCAAAAAAGCAGGATCCTGGTTTTCATACAATGGAGAAAAACTGGGTCAGGGAAGAGACTCGGTAAAAAATCTTCTCCTGGACAATCCGGAATTGATGGTTGAATTGGAAGCTAAAATCAAATCGGCTTCGGGACTGCTCCCCACCGAACCTACACTTTCTATCGAGGAATAAGTAGCGAAGTAAGCGCAACAAAAAAGGAGGTATTTGCCTCCTTTTTTGTTGAATTCCATTATGGATCAGGCCATACGGATCGCTTCCACCGGATCCAGTCGAGCGGCCATGGTTGCCGGCACGATACCCGCGACCACTCCGATGGCAGAAGATACGCCCAAGCCAAGGATGATATTGTTGAAAGATAAAATCAAGTCCAAGCTTCCAAGCGGTACAAAACTCAGAAAATAAACAATCAATATCCCGGTACCTCCTCCGATCAAACTGAGGCAAATAGCTTCAAATAAAAATTGAAATAAGATAAAGTAGTTTTTAGCTCCTAAGGATTTTTGAATTCCGATGATATTGGTTCGTTCCCGGACTGATACAAACATGATATTGGCGATACCGAAACCTCCCACCAATATTGAGAATCCCCCAATCACCCAACCTGCCACAGAGATCACATCGAAGATTGATCCGATGGCATTTTGGATAAATTCAGTTTTGTTAAGAGCGAAATTGTCTTCCTGAGTTGGTTTCAATCCTCTTTTGGCACGAAGTAATCCGGTCAGTTCATTTTCCAATGCAACTAATCCAATGTCAGTCTCGAGGCCTTTGGCTGCGATAGTTGGCTCAAGTCCATTCCTGCCGGTGTAGTACATTTTATTAAAGGCTCCATAGGGAATTAAGCAAGCTTCGTCTTTTGAGGGCAGATCAAGAAATCCTTCACCCTCCTCCTCAAAGATTCCGATCACGGTAAACTTCATTCCTTTTATTTTCACCTCTTTCCCGATCGGTGATTGGTTGGGATAGAGGGTATTGGCGATCTTTTTACCTAGAATGGCCAGGTTTCTGGATGCTTTTATTTCGGATTCCGAAAAATACCGTCCTTCCTCAAGTGCAACTTCAAAAACATCCTGATAGGTATATTCCACTCCGGACAAGGCCATTCCTTCGAATGCATTGCTGCCAGCCTGAATAGTGGCAGTCGCGGATGCAGAGATGGTAACAGCCGATGCATTTTGAATTCTTTCTTCGATAAATTTGTATTCGGCAAGTGTCCCTGGTGGACGTCGGAAATATTTCCACCAAGGGTAATCTTGAGGGCCGCTTGCAAATGGAAATCTGTCAACCCGCATCACATTGGTGCCCAAGAAAGCAAAGGAAGATTTAATTTTTCCTTCCAGCGAATCGACCAGTGTAAACACAGCGATGATTGCAAAAATCCCTATCGTTACTCCTAAAAGTGACAGGATGGTTCGGGTGAGATTGGACTTAAGGGCAGTAATGGCGAAGCGGAAACTCTCCCAGGTGAGTTGGAAAAACAGCATGCTTAGATTAGTTGGTTAAAACAATTTGTTAAGTTAGCTGATTTTGGACATTATTGTTGTTAACTTTGCATTTTTTAAAGCATTCACCAGGGTCTCAATATCGAGTAAGATTCAAAAGCTTCAACATGACATCGAGCATGACTTCCCTATCACAGGGAGGGAAGCATTTGAGTTATGCGAGATTCCATGTGGCCTTAAAAAATTAATTACAGACACATGAAACTATCAGACTTCAAATTTGACGTCCCCAAAAAACTCATTTCCCTTTATCCTACTGAAAATAGAGACGATTCCCGTCTCATGGTGGTACATCGGAAGACAGGGCAAATCGAGCACAGGATATTTAAAGATATTCTGGAATATTTTGAGGAAGGAGACGTTTTCGTTACCAATGATACCAAAGTTTTCCCCGCCAGATTATATGGCAATAAGGAAAAAACAGGTGCTAAAATTGAAGTATTCCTTTTGAGAGAACTCAATCCGGAATTGAGACTTTGGGATGTTTTGGTAGATCCGGCTAGAAAGATTCGGGTAGGCAACAAGTTGTACTTTGGCGACAGCGACTTGGTCGCAGAAGTCATCGACAATACTACTTCCCGCGGTCGAACCATCCGTTTTCTTTTTGATGGGAACCATGATGAATTCGAAAAGACCATCGATACCTTGGGTGAAACTCCGCTTTTGAAAGAAATCATTGAGCGAAAGATTGAGCCGGAAGACCGAGAAAGATATCAGACCGTTTTTGCAAAAAACGTAGGAGCTGTAGCTGCACCTACGGCAGGCTTGCATTTTACACCTCAGTTGCTAAAAAGACTGGAACTGAAAGGTGTAGAAGTAACTCCGATAACACTCCATGTGGGATTGGGCACTTTCCGTCAAGTGGACGTAGAAGATTTGACTAAGCACAAGATGGATTCCGAGAATTACAATATTCCGGCAGGCACGGTGAAACTTGTCAACGAAGCCCTTGATTCTAAAAAGCGCGTGGTCGCTGTAGGAACAACCTCTTTGAAAACCATTGAATCATCCGTCACAGCGGGTGGTCGACTTAAAGAAAGTAATGGATGGACCGATAAATTCATCATTCCACCTTACGAATTCAAGATTGCCAATGCTTTGATTACTAATTTTCACTTGCCAGAATCGACCTTGTTGATGACGGCATCTGCCTTTGGTGGATATGACTTGGTAATGAAAGCTTACAAAGAAGCCATCAAGGAAAAATATCGATTCTTCTCTTACGGGGATGCGATGTTGATTCTCTAAAAGTGTAAAGCTCCGAAAGGGGCTTTTTTTTTGTCTTTTGGTAGCAGTATCTTCGACCTGTCCGACACTTTTGTTTTAAAGTTTGATTATGAAAAAAGCAGCTGTATTGGTAGCAGGAGGCAAAGGCAATAGAATGGGTGGCCCGGTATCCAAGCAATACTTACCAATCGGCGGAAAGCCTGTGCTGATGCATACGCTTGAGAAATTTCATCAGGCGGACTCCGGGATTTTTTTAATTCTTGTCCTACCGGAAGGTGATTCTCCGCTTTGGAAAAGACTTTGTGAAGTATATCATTTTACCCTTCCTCATCAAGTGGTGGCTGGGGGTCAGTCCCGGTTTCAGTCAGTAAAAAACGGGCTGAATGCCATTCCTTTTGAAGAAGGACTTGTGGCTATCCACGATGGGGTACGACCTTTTGTTCGGAAGGAAGTAATTCTCGCCGGCTATGCTAGTGCTGAAAAATCCGGAAGTGCCATCGCTGTTGTCGATTTGAAAGATTCAATCCGAAAAGTTACAGCCAACGGAGAAAGTGTTTTTCAGGAGCGCCAATACTTCAGATTGGTTCAAACTCCACAGACTTTTCAGATCGGTAAAATAAAAAAAGCGTTTCAAGTAGAAGAACTGCCGCAGTTTACCGATGATGCCACAGTCTATGAAAATCAAGGCTGGCAAGTAAGTCTCATTCCCGGCAATTCTGAAAACATCAAAATCACCACTCCCGAGGACTTGGACTACGCTGAATTCATTCTTTCCAGGAAAAATAAGCCCGGCGAATTTCCCAAGTGAATTTTTACCGACTAAATCGCTGACTCTACCGACTTTTTGCAAGTCTTGGCCTATTGAGCATTTCTGATGTTTGTGGGGCGATGTACTTTTGATCCTCACACTTTAGCACCAAGCCATGAACGAATTTAAACACAAAAACAACGACTCAAATATTGCCTTTGGGTTTATAATCCTCGGTATAGGCATTATCCTGTTATTGAGAAAAGCTGGTTTTTTCATCCCTGAATGGGTTACCACTTGGCCGATGATCCTGATTGCAATCGGAACATTTGCGATTATCAAACATGAATTCAGAAGCTTTTTTGGATTTGTAATGCTTTTCCTCGGAGCATATTTTCTCCTTAGAAACGAATTCAATTTTGACTTCGGACTGAGTCAATTTATTTGGCCTTTGGGTCTCATCGCTTTGGGAATCTATCTTATTTTCCAAAAGCAACGCGAAAATAAAGTCCTGGAAAAGGTGCGTAATGACTGGGAAAAGAAACGAAAGTCAGATTCCAGCTATACGAAAAGCGATGTGGAAGAAGCCAAAGTGGTGGATGAGAGCGCAGGAACTTCTTCAGCTTCAGGTACATCTTCCTTTACTCAGGGACCTCAATCCACTGCCGGGTCAGGCTTTACGAGGACCACAGGAACAGCCTTTGCCGATCGGCTGAATATCGATGCAATCTTCAGCGGAGTCAACCGCAAACTGATGACCAAGAATTTTGAGGGCGGGAAAATCACCGCGGCATTTGGAGGGGTGGATCTTGACTTGACTTCTGCGGATTTCAATGGAGTGATCACAATTCAGATTGATATCATTTTCGGAGGGGTTAAAATGATTGTGCCACCGCATTGGGACATCCGTACTGAGGTCAGTAACATAGCTGCTGGCATCGAAGATAAGCGGTACTTCAGAGAAGGAGGAGTAGACCCAAATAAGGTCGTCGTCTTAAAGGGCACGATTCTCTTCGGTGGTTTGGAAATCAAATCCTTTTAACGACATTCAAACCAACTAAAAACCACCAATCCTTTGTTTTTTAACGCTTTTTCAAATCCTAACCTTGGAAAATGGATCATCCCCGGAACCGGACTTATCTGGTTTTTGGGATGTTTTCTTTTGTTGAACAGCTATCAAATCGAGATCGAATATGCACTGGTCGACTCGTTGATTTTTGCACTGATTTTTCTGGGAGGGATTTTTGTCTTGGATCGGGTTTTCAGCCTTTTTGCTCCGAAGGGGAAAAATCTAGGGTTGCTTTTTGCGGTTCCCCTGATTTTAAGCTGGGTAGGAGTGATGGTTCACAGGTATGTGTTGGAATGGGGAATTGATGAGGTGGAGTACCTGGATTTCCTTACCAAAAGTTTTTACTTGAGATGGGCGATCCTGGCGGTGGCCGAGCAACTGATTTCTGTTTTAGCCCTGGTTATTTCACAGTTGGAGCGACAGGAGGAAGTGAGAAAACGGGAAGCGCAAATGCTTCAATTATCCAAAGAGGCGGAATTAGCCCAGTTACGGCAGCAATTGCAACCGCACTTTCTTTTCAATAGTCTCAATTCCATTAACGCTTTAGTGGTGACCCAGCCCAAAAAGGCCCGTGAGATGGTGTTGCAGCTTTCAGAGTTTTTGAGAAGTACAATACGAAAGGACTCCCAAAAATGGATCACGCTGGAGGAAGAACTGGATCACCTCAAAAAGTACCTGGATATCGAGCGGGTGCGGTTTGGGCATCGGCTGGAAGTGGATTTTCAGGTGGGGGAGGAGTTTTTTCAGATCAAACTTCCTCAGCTGTTGATTCAGCCTTTGGTGGAGAACGCCATCAAACATGGGCTTTATGGTGTGACTGGTGAGGTAAAGATTGAGATTTCTGGAAAAAAGGAGGGAAGTTATTTCGTGCTGGAAGTGATCAATCCTTTTGATCCGGAATCGACTCCATCTGAGGGAACCGGTTTTGGGCTGAGTTCGGTGGAGCGAAGACTTTTTCTTTTATTTGGCAGGAAAGACCTGTTGGAATGTGGAGTTGAAAACCATGTTTTCAGAGTTCGGCTCAAAATTCCCCAATTTTCATGATAAAAACGATCATTATCGACGATGAACCCTTGGCAATTGGAATCATCCAGGAGTTTTTGGCGGCTTTCCCTCAATTCGAAGTCGTGGAAACGTGTCAAGATGGTTTCCAGGGATTGAAAGCAATCAACCAGCACAAGCCTGATCTGATCTTTCTCGATGTGCAAATGCCTAAGATTACCGGATTTGAGATGTTGGAATTGCTGGATGAGCCACCTGCGGTTATTTTCACGACAGCATTTGACCAGTATGCGCTCAAGGCATTTGATACCAAGGCCATGGATTATCTCTTGAAGCCTTTCTCGGAAGCGCGGTTTAGACAAGCGATTGGACGATTTTTGGAAAGCCATGGAAAAGCAACTGAGGTGGTGAAAACCGAATCAGAACTCGGTCACTTAGGTGAAAAAAGCACCCGGTTGGTAGTCAGGATAAAAAATGACATCAAAATTATTCCCGTTCCCGAAGTGGTTTATTTTGAAGCGGAGGATGATTATGTGGTGATTCATACTTCGGATGGGAAATACCTGAAAAAAATGACCATGAAGACTTTGGAGGAAAGCTTGGATCCGGCAAAATTTACCCGAGTCCATCGTTCCTTCATCATCAATCTGAATGGGGTCACGGGCATTGAGCCGTATGAACGCGACACTTACCTGGTCAAACTCCGTGCTGGTGAACGGATTCCTGTCAGTAAAACCGGCTATGCCAGACTAAGGCAGGTTTTGGGGCTTTAGGTCCATTTTATCCCTCCAAGGATTCGAAACCCTTGGAGGGTTAGGTACAAAAAAGCCCCGGAGTTCCGAGGCTTTAGTCATTAATATTCGTCTTCGTTAAAGAAGAAATCATCCTTGGTAGGATAATCAGGCCAGATCTCTTCGATGGTCTCATAAGGCTCTCCATCGTCTTCGAGCTCTTGGAGATTTTCCACTACTTCCAGTGGAGCGCCGGAGCGGATGGCGTAGTCAATAAGCTCATCCTTGGTCGCTGGCCAGGGTGCGTCCTCCAGATAGGATGCTAATTCAAGTGTCCAGTACATAGTGTTTATTTTAAAAGGGATTCTTCAATTTTTTAAAGGTGCAAGAATAGTGAATTTTTGAATAAGTAGTGTCTACTTAAATTCGCGGAGAAAGTTGCTTCAAAATATAGTTTTTTACATCTATTTTTCTTTTGAGACCGGCCAGCTTTTTTCGCATCATCATTTCAAAGTCAGGAGTCTGTACTCGGAAGTTGTCCGAATTGTTTTGCATGGTGTCCAATTCACCTTGATCCCGATGAAGCAAATCCTTGATAATCGAGGACTTGATCTGATTTTGCTCCTGAATTGGAAGGGAATCAAAGTCCGAATATTTGTTGTGGGCCAGTTTTTCCAGGAATGCCTTTTCGAAAATAATATCCATGAAAAACTGATACGATCTCGCCGGGAGATTTGCCTCTTTTGGTTTTCGCATCGGAAGTTTCTTCCAGTCTTCCTGAATCGCCTTGGCCCGAGTGGTGATGGCATAGGTGCTGGGCTGATGAGCCATTTTTTTAAGCTCTTCTACCATTTCATCGATCTTTCGAAGGATTTCCCTGGGATTCATCTGAGGTCCCGGGTTGAGGCCACGCTTGTATCGGGAGAAAATCCGGTTGTTCAGCTTCGAAAATTCATCCCATAGCGGTTGACGTTTTTCGGCAGGTACCTTTCCGGCTTCTTTCCATTCTTTCTGGATTCGCTTGCTGATTTCAAAAGCCATTTTGGCGTCAGGAAGATCATGTGCCTCTCTTGCCTGGATGACCAATGCTTCGTAGACTTTAATGTTTTCCTCGGCTTGGAGGGCCATGCCTTCGAAGAAATGCCTTCGATTCTCGAAAAATGTCTGAATGGAATCGTTGAATTCCTGCTCAAGTTCCTCATGAATTTCTTTATCCACGGGACCGGTTTTGATCCAGCGCATCTTGAGTTCTTTGAAAAATTCGGCGGTATTTTTCCAGTCCGTATCATTCTTCATGGCTTCCGCCTCGAGAATCAGCGCTTTTTTGACTTCCAGATTCTTGGATCGATTGGCTTGAATGATTTCATTCAAAAATTCCTCCTGGGCATTCAGTTCTTCGATCAGGGGGATAAAATCTCCCAAAGCGTCAGTTTCAAACAATGAGTCACGTAAATGGATCAACTTCATCAGAAAAGAACCTTTGTTTTGGTTCTCCTCAATATCGGACTTCAGTTTGGTTACTTTATCCTTGATTTGCTCAAAACGGGCTTCGAAATAGCTTAGCGTAGAGGCTTCATTTTCCTTTACTTCACCGATTTCCCGATCACTCCGTCCTAAAAAACCCTTCAAATAGACTTTGCCGTCTTTGATATATCCAAAAGGATGCTCCATTTCAGTTCAATAGGTTATAGGTGGTCGTTTTCAATCTTTCGCAAAATAATCATTTAGCCCTCACTTATCCTAAGAAAGCCATATTTTTGCCATCTTGTTTCAATCACATAATCAACGATTAAAATTCCACTATGAGCTCAGAAAAAATCATCTTTTCTATGGCCGGGGTTTCCAAAATTTACCCTCCACAGAAAAAAGTACTTAAGGATATTTACCTCTCATTTTTTTATGGTGCTAAAATCGGCGTTTTGGGTCTAAATGGCTCAGGAAAGTCCTCTTTGCTCCGAATCATTGCCGGAATGGATAAGGAATTCCTCGGCGAAGTCGTCTGGTCTCCGGGCTACACCGTGGGCATGCTGGAACAAGAACCAAAGCTTGATCCGACCAAAACAGTAAAAGAAGTCGTCGAAGAAGCGGTAGCGGATACCGTCAATTTACTGAAAGAATTCGAAGAGATCAACGAGAAATTTATGGATCCAGCGCTGATGGATGATCCGGATGCGATGGACAAACTGATCACCCGTCAGGGTGAGGTTCAGGAGAAGCTGGACGCTGCCAATGCCTGGGAACTGGACGTGATGCTGGATAAAGCGATGGACGCCTTACGACTGCCTCCAAGCGATGCCAACGTAGCAAATCTTTCCGGTGGGGAAAAAAGACGGGTGGCACTTTGCCGCTTATTGCTTCAAGAACCTGATGTCCTTCTGCTCGATGAACCTACCAACCACCTGGATGCGGAATCGGTGCATTGGCTGGAGCAACACTTGCAGAATTACAAGGGCACTGTGATCGCTGTGACTCACGATCGATACTTCCTGGATAACGTTGCCGGCTGGATTCTTGAACTCGACCGTGGCGAGGGTATTCCATGGAAAGGGAACTATTCCTCTTGGCTAGACCAAAAACAAAACCGCCTGAAGCAAGAAGAGAAAACCGAATCGAAGCGTCAGAAAACCTTGGAGCGCGAATTGGAATGGATCCGCATGTCTCCCAAAGCCAGACAGTCCAAAGGCAAGGCTCGTCTCAACTCTTACGATAAGCTAGTCGGAGAGGAATCCAAGGAAAAAGAAGCCAAGTTGGAGCTTTTCATCCCCCCTGGACCAAGATTAGGATCAAAAGTCATTGAAGTAAACAATGTATCCAAAGCTTATGGAGACAAGTTGCTATTCGAAAATCTGAGTTTCTCCCTTCCTCAAGGCGGGATTGTAGGAATCATCGGCCCAAACGGTGCCGGTAAATCCACGCTTTTTAAGCTGATTACCGGACAGGAAAAAGCCGATTCAGGTCACTTCGAAGTTGGTGAAACAGTAAAGCTTGCCTACGTCGATCAGGAACACGACTCCCTTGATCCCAATAAGACCGTCTATCAGTCGATCTCCGATGGTAATGAGCTGATGAAATTGGGTAATAAGGAAGTGAACGCCCGTGCCTATGTATCCAAATTCAACTTTGCAGGTTCGGATCAGGAGAAAAAAGTCGGCGTGCTTTCCGGTGGAGAGCGAAATCGGGTTCACTTGGCGATTACGCTCAAAGAAGGCGGAAACTTGCTCTTGCTCGATGAACCGACCAACGACTTGGATGTGAATACACTTCGTTCCCTGGAAGAAGCCTTGGAAAACTTCGGTGGCTGTGCAGTGATTATTTCCCACGACAGATGGTTCTTGGATAGAATTTGCACGCATATCTTGGCGTTCGAAGGCGATTCCCAAGTGTATTGGTTTGAAGGCAACTATTCCGACTATGAGGAAAACAAGAAGAAGCGACTGGGTGATGTGACGCCGAAAAGAATTCGGTATAAGAACTTGAAGTAACCTTTGAGTGCGCCTCGGCGTACTCGAAGGTTTTGCTAATAAAGTAGGCAGTCTCAGTTGGCAATCTTCCGAAAGTCAGAAGGCTAAAGTCTGATAAAAGCAGGAACATTGTCAGCCTGAGCAGCTTGCCCGCCGCGGCGGGGAGTTGAAGGTACTAAAAGCAGAAAGCTAAAGTGAGAAAGCTGAAAAAAGAGTAGTGTAGAAACTTTTGCAAAAAACGGTTCATTAATCCTCGATCCTCAATTTCTTAGAGATGATATGAAACGAAACGGAATCAATGAACCCTTGGACTATTCCATGATTCCCATTTTAAACTGGAAAACGATCAATAATGAAATCTTGATTATCGATACTAGTCAAGGAAGCCAACAAGTTCGCTATGGTTTCTCAGGCGATACCTTGCTTTTGGGCTATTCGAATGGGAATTCTCGCTTTTTGCTAAAACGAAAATGAGAAGAAAACCTATTGATAAATTGCATGGATTATCATTTTTACTCACAGGGATTTTGATTTTAGGAAAGTATTTAAACCTATTCCCTGTCCCAAATTGGCTGCTGGGAGGAGCTTTAATTTTAGGAGCGGTGACTTTTTTCTTGGAGGCGATCAGGCACAGAAAGAATGAAGTTTAGCCTATCCCGAAAAATTCCTTCGCTGGCATTAGAAGCCATTTCCAAATAGGCATCACCACTAGCCCTTCGAGTAAATCCTCCTGATTCCATGTAAGCAAAACCCCTTTTGGAGCTTGTGTTTCGGATAATGCAGCCTGCAATCCTTTGATTTCCCGATGGAGATTATCAGAATTTAATTCCCAACACACCTGTACCGCCCCGATGATTTCCTCATTCCACTTGACCACAAAATCGCATTCAGAATCCTTGTTTTGGAAATATTGGATTTCTTTGAAAGACCTGCGGAGATGGAGATAGACATAATTCTCAAGTTTTCTGCCCAAATCCTTGCTGAAGGAAAGTGAATTTGCAGCAGCCAAGGCAGGGTCAACGCAGAATGCCTTTTTGGGATTGGCCAGTTGCTTGCGGATCGAAGGGGAATACATTGTTATTAAATCAAACAGATAACTTTCCTCCAAATAGTCACAATAATCGATTACCGACCTAACTGACTTTATTTCTAATAGGCTTCCTATTCGGGAGTAGCTGAATGGTTTGCCCACATTGGAACATAGAAATACACCCAGCCTTATCAGCGAGGTTTCGTTAGTTATGTTTCGTCGGACAGCTATATCACGGGTAAGTATGTCTCGGAAAAGCGTTCTCAAATAGTCTTGATCCTGATTTTGCAGAAACTCAGGAAACCCACCTGTAAGGAAATAACTTTCAAAACTTTCTTCTCCCGGAGATAAATTTTTGAAAAGCAAAAACTCGGTGAAGCTGAACGGAAACAACTCGATTTGTTTGTAGCGACCTGTGAGACGAGTACCCAATTCTCGACTCAACATGCTGGCATTAGAGCCTGTGATGTAGAGTTTTTTCCCTTTTTCATGAAGGGATCTGGCAAATATTTCCCAACCCACCACACTTTGGACTTCATCCAAGAGAATGGAGGTTTTACCCATTGAATCTCTGAGTAGTTCGAGTTTTGGAAAATCAACCGCCTCGAAATCCACCAATCTTGGGTCTTCAAAGTTTAGATAAAGTCCGGACTCAGTGGAAGGTAGATTTTTTCGGATGAGAATGCTTTTTCCACACCGTCTCACTCCGCTCACAACCAGGATTTGGTTGGTTTGTAAGGGGACGGTTATTTCCCGGGAGATAAGCTGTTTTTGGAGGAAATTTCGGTCTTGTTCCTCGATTATCTGGGCAAGAAGATCTATTTGTATCATTTAAATCCTTGTTAATCAATACGAATATAAAAGCTTGTATTTGAAATACAAGATATCTTGTATTTCAAATACAAGCTTTTAGCCGATAAACCATTCTAATTATTTTCGCCTATAGGTGTCCAGAAATTAGGCCAAGTTAGTAGTCCCTAACTCTCGAAAAAGGGTAAATAATCGAATATCTTGTAATATAATAAGGGTAAATTCAGAGAATCTTGTCACAGAATAAGGGTAGATTTTTCCATTTCTTTTCACAGAATAAGGGTAAATCGGTAAGCCCTCCCTTTCTTGACTATTCCAATTCTTTTGAATTTTGTAGGGTAGTCCAATTTTTCTATGCCCTTTTCTCTTTCTTTGTACTGGAATTTTTTCCAAACCAGCCTATTGACCTATGAGACAGCTACTCCTCAGACCTGGAGCAGAAGAATTGAATTACGAAATTCGCGGCATTGTTAAGAAAGCCCGTCAGATCGAAGCATTGGGTTATTCCATGACCTGGGAAAACATCGGTGATCCCATCCAGAAAAGCAATCATGTACCAGGGTGGATGAAAGCCATCATTGCCGACCTACTCAAAGAAGATAAAACCTACGGTTACGCCGATTCAAAAGGAGTGCTGGAAACGCGGAAATTCCTTGCCGATCTAAACAATGAAAAAGGCGGAAACCAAATCACTGCTGAAGACATTCTTTTTTTCAACGGGCTCGGTGATGCAATTGCTAAGCTATACCAGTTTCTGATTCCAACGGCACGGATTATCGGGCCTTCACCAGCTTACTCCACGCATAGCTCAGCAGAAGCGGCACACGCCAATACCGCTCCGATTACTTATAAGCTTGACCCGGACAATCAATGGCTCCCCGATATGGAGGATTTGTACATGAAGGTGAAGTACAATCCTTCTATCGTTGGAATTTTGATTATCAATCCCGACAACCCTACAGGCATGGTGTATCCGAAGGAGGTTTTGGAAGGATTTGTGAAAATTGCAGAAGAGTTCAACTTGCTTCTGATCGCTGACGAGATCTACCAAAATATCACCTATAACGGGATCAAGGCAGTGGCTTTGGCAGAGGTGATTGGAAGCCGCCCCGCCATTTCGCTGAAAGGAATATCTAAGGAATTCCCATGGCCGGGTGCACGTTGCGGTTGGATGGAATTCTATAATCGGGATTCCTCCAAGGAATTTGCGAAGCTTTGTCAGACACTGGAGAATGCAAAAATGATCGAGGTTTGCTCCACCATTTTGCCTCAATTGGCGATTCCTAAGATCATGAGTCATCCTGACTATCAAGCCTATCGTGAAGAAGCGAATGCCCAAATCGGCAAGCGAAGCGATTGGATGCGAGAGATTTTGGGAGATATTCCCGGGATTAAATTCAATCCAACTCAAGGCGCATTTTACAATACCATTGTCTTTGATGAAGGAATACTTACACCTGAGCAAAGTTTGCCGATAGAAGATAAAAAGTTGAAAAGCTTGTTGGACTCTTGGCTGAGTGATCCGGAGATGCCTTTGGATAAGCGGTTTGTTTACTATTTGCTTGCAGCTGAGCGGATTTGTGTCGTGCCGATTTCTTCCTTTTGCTCGGATTTGAGAGGTTTTCGGGTGACGCTATTGGAGGAAAATGAGGAAGTATTTAAGGGGACGTTCAGGAGGCTTGGGAGGGCGATTGTCCAGTACCTTTCTTCGTAAAATGTAAGTGGTGAAATGTGAATAGTAAGTTGTGGAGGAACCTCTTACAACTTACCTCTCACTACTCACAAATGTTCCCTCACCTTCAACCCCGGGTCCGGTGTCAATTTTTCTTCTTCTACTTCTGCTTGGTCAAGTAAACTCAAGTCCGGCTGTCCTGCATTGATCCAGGCGGTGTACCAAAAGTCGGCGATCATTTTGATCGAGCGCTTCATCTGCCGTTCGATCTGATTGTCCAGCTCCAACGCATAGGCTTCGGTGAAATCTCTGGAATAAACCCGTACTGTCAGTCCATTCCGCTCCTCGTAGCTGAATTTCTGATCTTCGGGGAAGTTTTGGGTAAGTTCCCGCTCGATTCTAAATACACTGTCCACTTGATTATGAGCATTTTCGACTGCATCCCAGATGGCGAGTTGTGGCTTTTCGATATATTCAGCTTTTCCCACCCAAAGGGAATAATCTTTTGCCATCAGTTCCGGGATGCGGCTTTCCCAAAATCCATGAATTCCTTCTTGTCCGGTAAGTTGCCCGTTATAATTTTTGGTGGTGTGAAGCGGGACATTGAGATCTCCCAGGTAGTGCCCCAAGTCGGCCGAAAGTCGAAGAATAGCCTGAGAATTTTTCTGTTCGAAGGCTTTGGTCAGACTGATCATCGTCAGGTAAGCTGACCATGGGCCGATCCCATTTTGCCTGAGGGAGTCTTCAGGAATCTTTTCGACGGCCTCAAACCAGTATTTTGGCAAAATAAAAAGCGCACTGTCCCCGTAATGATCCAAATCAATGTAATGCTTCTCCGCTTCACCTACTACCGCATATCTTCTGCGGTCTGGGTTTACAGCTTTTTCGGTGATGAATTGAATATGAGGTTTGTAAAAGCCGATCATTTCGGGGGGTAGGGAGTAGACAGCCTGTTGATTGATCAGGGAATGCGCATAGAATCCCCAATCTTCAGGGGAATTTGATGAAAAAAGAAAGCCAAAAGCCCAAATCATAAAAATCTTCATACTTGAAAATAGTCAAAACAAGTATCTTTTCAATAAAGAATAAAGCTATCTTTGTATTAGGTTTTAAGCTTTTGACCAAATAAGTTGGGTTCAGAAAAGCGAAGACTCAAAGGAATGTTTTAAATTCCTTTGGCAGAATTAATTATTTACAATAACTTTGCACTCCAATTCGGAATAGGGGAACGTAAAGAATTTTATTTAAAAACGAGATATGGCAAATCACAAATCAGCTCTGAAAAGAATTCGTGCCAACGAAGCGAAGCGTTTGAGAAACAGATATCAGGCTAAGACCACTAGGACTTTCATTAAGAGGTTGAAAGCAGCAACTGATAAAGTTGAGGCTATGGAGCTTTACAAGAAAGTGGCTTCTATGTTGGATAAGCTGGCTAAGAAGAATGTCATTCACAAAAACAACGCTAGTAACAAGAAATCAAGATTAGCCAAATTCGTAAACGCGATTGGTTAATTTCTTTAAGACTACCATTCTAAAACCCTGTGAATAGCAGGGTTTTTTTTATGCCTTTTTCTGAGTAATTTTAGTTACGCTTTTGGTTCAAGTGCTTTTTAATGAACTGCTTATGAGTCAGCCAATTTCAATTAAAATATCCGAGCTAGCAGAAGAAGATCGTCCTCGGGAAAAACTCCTCCTCAAGGGTAAATCTTCACTTTCAGACGCAGAATTAATTGCAATTCTGATCGGTTCGGGCACACCGACGATCAGTGCTGTGGATCTTTCGCGAATGATTCTGAGAGAGGTCAGTTACGATTTAGCTTCTTTGGCTAAAATGTCGATCAAAGACCTGATGAAATTTAAAGGAATCGGAGAAGCAAAAGCCATTGCAATTGTTGCTGCTTTGGAATTGGGCCGTAGACGAAAAGAGCAGGAACCTCCGGTTAGGCTCAAGATTACCAGCTCAAGAGATATTTATGAGCTAATGAAGCCCGACCTCTACGATGAAATTATCGAGTATTTTTACCTGATTTTGCTTACCAGGTCTAATCTTGTAATAAAAAAACAACGCATCAGTCAGGGAGGAACCGCGGGAACTGTCGTGGATCCCAAAATCGTTTTTAAAATCGCGCTTGAGCAGATGGCGCAGTCTATTATTTTGGTACATAATCATCCGAGTGGCAACCTGAGTCCATCGGAACAAGATAAAAGATTGACAGAGCGACTGGTCAAAATCGGTCGGGATTTGGATTTACCTGTATTGGATCATTTGATTTTTGGAGATCGTGGCTATTTTAGCTTCGCCGATGAAGGCGTACTATAAATGAAGGCAAGTTACATTTTACTTATTGCTGTTGGCTTTGTTGTGATTGCTGCTGTGGCTTACATGTTTACAGCTGCGGAAAGCCCCGAAGCCTATGTTGAAAAAATCGAAAAAGAGCGGGAGCGGCAGTTTAAGTTTATCCGATTTAATGTCGAATCACCCTTGACTGAAGAACAAAAGCGAACTTTCACCAAGCTGACTTTTTATGAAATCGATCCTTCCTACAAGGTCAAAGCCCGAATACTACCGATAGAGAACAAAAAAGTCCGTGAAGTACCGCTGACTGATGGATCTACTCAGCGGTATATTGAGCATTCATTCGCTGAGTTTGAATTGGGAGGAAAAACAAACAAACTCCTTTTGCTTCAAGCGATGGATGAAGCAGATAAACGGAATTTCTTTTTGGCCTTTGCTGATGCCACCAGTGCCAGAGAGACTTATGGCGGTGGTCGCTATCTCAACGTACGTCAGGATGGAAAGAACAGCATCACGCTGGACTTTAACCTGGCATACAATCCCTATTGCGCCTACAATCCCGACTATGCCTGTCCGATTCCTCCAAAAGAAAACCTTTTAGAAATTGCCATAGAAGCTGGGGAGAAAAATTACAAGGAATAGATTAGCCCTCCTGCATTTCTTCTAAATTTGTCAATCAGTTTTTGAGAAGGTGCCCTCGCACCTTTTTTGTTAAAATTCAGGATTCATTTCCTGTAAAATCTAAGTAAATGAAAATCTCGATTAATCGATTAAAAAAATACATTGCCCTTTCAGAAAGTCCCGAAGAAATCGCCGCGCTCCTGACCCGATCCGGTCTTGAAGTGGAAGGAGTGGAGGAGTTTGTTTCTTTACCGGGTGGATTGGAAGGAATCGTGATCGGAGAGGTTTTGACCTGTGAAAAGCATCCGGATGCTGACAAGCTTAGCCTAACCACCGTGGATATTGGCACTGGAACACCTTCTCAGATCGTCTGTGGTGCGCCAAATGTCGCCAAGGGTCAAAAAGTAGTGGTTGCCACAGTCGGAGCAAAGTTATATCCGACCACAGGAGATCCTTTCGAAATCAAGAAAGCCAAAATCAGAGGACAAGCTTCCGAGGGAATGATCTGTGCTGAGGATGAAATCGGCCTTGGAACTTCCCATGCGGGTATCATGATTCTGGATACCGACCTACCTAACGGAACTCCTGCCTCCGACTATTTCGAAGTTTCGCAGGATCAGGTATTGGAGATTGGACTGACGCCAAATCGGGCCGATGCAGCCTCGCACCTTGGTGTAGCCAGAGATTTAAAAGCACTGCTCGGAAGACCGATTTACCTTCCTGAGGAAAAAGCCAACTCGATAGAGAAATCCGGGCTTTCCATCTCGGTCGAAGTGCAAAACCCCTCGGATTGTCCCCGCTATTCAGGAGTAGTTGTAACTGATCTGAAAGTCGGGCCGAGCCCGCAGTGGCTTCAGAATTTCCTCAGGTCACTTGACCTCGAGCCTATCAATAATATTGTTGATATCACCAATTTCATTCTTCATGATTTGGGTCAACCGCTTCATGCCTTTGATGCGGATAAGATTTCCGAAGGAAAGATTATCGTGCGAAAACTTCCCAAGGGTACTCCGTTTGTGACTTTGGATGAAAAAGAACGGAAACTTTCCGGAGATGAACTCATGATCTGTGATCCTCAGGGAGGACTTTGCATCGCAGGAATTTTTGGAGGAAATCACTCGGGAGTGAGTGATGATACGACTTCGATTTTCCTTGAATCTGCTTACTTTTCACCGGATGTGATTCGCAAAGGAGCGCAATTTCACGGATTGAAGACCGATGCATCTTTCCGATTCGAACGAGGAACGGATCCCAACATGCCTGTATATGCCCTGAAGCAGGCAGTAAGTCTCCTTCAGGACATTGCAGGTGGAAAAGTCGCTTCCGAAATCATCGATTTATATCCAAACCCCGCACAGGATTTTGTGATTGAAGTGAGCTACGGTCATATTAATCGTCTGATTGGAAAGAAAATCGATCCATCTGAAGTGAAATCTATTCTGGAAAGTCTCGATATCAAAGTTGAAAACGAGACAAATGATGGATTCACTGCGATTGTGAAGCCTTATCGAGTGGATGTCACCCGTGAGGCGGATATCATCGAGGAAGTCCTGCGGATTCACGGATTTCACCAAGTTGAGCTTTCAGAGAATCTACGCACAGATTATCTCGCCGAGCATCCGGTTAAGGATCTGAACAAGCTTCAATATCGAATGACCGAAATGCTAGCCAGCCAAGGCTACTTCGAATTGATCACCAACAGCCTGACCAAGCCGGTCTATGCAGACAAATCCGGCTTTTTGGATCCGGCGTTGAATGTTGAGATTTTCAACAAACTGAGTGAAGACCTGGGTGTGATGCGGCAGACCCTGCTATTCAATGGATTGGAGGTTTTGGCTCATAATATCAACAGAAGACAGACCGATTTGAAGTGTTTTGAATTTGGCACGGTGTACCAAAAGGTTGCAGAGGGATATAAAGAAGGTCGACGTCTTGCAATTTTCCACTCCGGAAATCGTTCTGCTGAAAGTTGGATTGAACCTGAGAAGCCTTTTGGGTTTTCGGATCTTTACATGACAATAGAACGTATTTTGGAACGATTGAATATTGAGTTGGGCCAGGTTTCTATGATCGAATCGGCACCTTTCAGCTATGGATTAACTTTGAAACTAGGAGAAAAGGTATTGGGTTCTGTGGGTTTGGTCGATGAAAAAATCCTCAAACTTGCTGAAGTTCGTCAGGATGTTTGGTTTGCTGAATTGGATTGGGATCTTTTGACTAAAAAAGCATCAGGATTGAAGAGATTTCAGGAAATCTCCAAGTTTCCGGAAGTGCGAAGAGATCTTTCTTTGGTGATTGACAAGGCCGTGACCTATGATCAGGTAAAGGCAGTAGCTGAAAAGGCAGGTGGGAAGCTGTTGAGGCGGATTGGAGTATTTGATGTGTACGAGGGAGATAAAATTGATTCTGGCAAAAAGGCCTATGCTTTGAGTTTTTATTTACAGGATCAGGAAAATACACTGACCGATAAGGTAATTGAGAAAACTATGAGTAAATTCATTCAGGCCTTCCAGGATCAGGTAGGCGCTATCATCCGAAGCTAAAAATGATTCACGAAGAACTGCTAAAATTAGAAAAGCTGGCCTCCTTGGTTAGTAAAAAACTGGAAACGGTGACCGCTGAGAATGAGCAGTTAAAGGCTCGATTAGCCGAACTTGAGCAGGGAATTGAAGAAAAAGAGCAGGAAATCCATCATTTTAAAAATAAGATTAAAATTAGTAACATTGTGGACAACCGACCGGTGAATCCAGAGGATGCCACCGAAATGAGTGACTTAATCAATAATTATATACAAGAAATCGATCATTTGATCACATACCTTTCCGAATGATATGGAGACGCTGGCCATCAGAGTGAAAATCGGAGAAAGGGAATATCCCATGCGTGTCAAGCCTGAAGACGAGGCTAAAATTAGACATGCAGGGAAGTTGATTAATGAAAAATTGAGGAAATATAAAGCCGAATTTGGTTTGGATGATTTTCAGGATTTGCTGGCTATGGTCGCATTTGACTGCATGGTAGAGTCCCTGGAGACCAATGAGGTAAATGCAGAAGACAGCGAACATGTTCGAAAGAGTCTTTCCCATATTTCAGCCTTGCTAGCCAAAGCTGTCTGATTATTGATATCCACTTGTTTCTGGGATTTTTGGAGCCGGAGAGGTAGTTTAACTATATAAATACCTATGGCAGACGTACTATTTATCATCCTTGCCGCACTGGCAGGTCTGGGTGGAGGTGCCGCATTGGCGGGATTTTTCATCAAAAATAAAAATGCAAAGTTGGAAGAGGAGACCCGAGAAAAAGTCAAATCCATGCTTCGGGAGGCTGAACTGACAGC
This sequence comes from Algoriphagus boritolerans DSM 17298 = JCM 18970, assembly GCF_900108085.1. Taxonomy (GTDB): domain Bacteria; phylum Bacteroidota; class Bacteroidia; order Cytophagales; family Cyclobacteriaceae; genus Algoriphagus; species Algoriphagus boritolerans. Next base: position 195,365 of record NZ_FNVR01000005.1, on the reverse strand, counting down.
TGAGACCATCAAAAAGGACAAAATCCTCGAAGCGAAAGAGAAATATCTGAAGTTGAAGTCGGAGTTTGATGAGGAGATGAACAATAAAAAGAATATCATCATCACCAACGAAAACAAGGTCAAACAACTCCAAAGTCAAGTATCCAAAGAACAGGAAGCACTCAAGCGTAAAGAAGCCGAGCTGGACAGCAAAAAAGAGAATCTAAGCGCCCAGCTTCATGCTGTTCAGGTGAAAAAAGACGAGCTTGATCGAATCACCAATCAGCGAATTGCAGACCTGGAAAAGGTTGCAGGACTTACGAGAGAAGAAGCCAAAGAGCAAATCATCACCATGCTGACTGAGGAAGCCCAGTCCAAGGCATCTTCACAGATCAAAGATATTCTGGATGAAGCTAAGATAACGGCTACCAAACAGGCTAAAAAGATCGTTTTGGATACCATTCAGCGGACTGCGACAGAGCATGCGGTCGAAAACTGCGTATCCGTCTTCAATATCGAAAGTGACGATATCAAAGGTAAGATTATCGGTCGTGAAGGAAGAAATATCCGTGCGCTCGAGGCTGCCACTGGAGTTGAAATCGTCGTAGATGACACCCCCGAAGCAATCATTATCTCCGGGTTTGATCCGGTTAGAAGAGAGATCGCCAGACTTTCACTTCACAGATTGGTGCAGGATGGCAGAATCCATCCTGCAAGAATCGAAGAGGTAGTTGCAAAGACTGAGAAAAACATCGAAGAAGAAATCGTGGAAATCGGCGAACGTACCTGCATCGATTTGGGAATACACGGCCTTCATCCGGAATTAATCCGCTTGGTTGGTCGATTGAGGTTCCGATCTTCCTACGGACAGAATCTACTCCAACATTCCAGGGAAGTGGCCAAGTTAGCCGCAACCATGGCTGCCGAAATGGGATTGAATGCCAAACTAGCCAAGCGTGCAGGATTACTTCATGACATCGGGAAAGTTTGGCCTGAAGAGCAGGAATTGCCACATGCTGTATTGGGAATGGAATTGGCAAAACGCTACAAAGAAAATCCCGAAATCTGCAATGCTATCGGAGCTCACCATGATGAGATCGAGATGACCTCCATGATCTCGCCTATAGTTCAAGCTTGCGATGCGATATCCGGCTCCAGACCGGGAGCACGACGGGAAATCATGGATAGTTACATCAAGCGCCTAAAGGAACTTGAAGAACTGGCATTGGCCTTTGATGGAGTGAATAAATGCTTTGCCATGCAGGCAGGTCGTGAACTTCGAATTTTGGTAGATGCAGACAACGTGGACGATCAGACGGCCGGTAAGCTTTCCTTTGACATTTCTCAGAAAATTGAAAAAGAAATGCAGTATCCTGGCCAGATCAAAGTGACCGTGATTCGGGAAATGAGAGCGGTCAATTACGCGAGATAAAATCTTATTTGGATCAATACCAGATGGCAATTACCTTTAAAGTAGTTGCCATTTTGTTTGTTATGATACCTGCTTATTATTTGATGCGTCGAGTCAGTTGGTGGTTGAAACAGACCCGCTTTTTGTTGTATAAGCGAAAGTTGACTCAAGGGGATATCATTTTCTTGGAAAAGTACTTTCCCTTTTATGGCCGGTTAAATCCCATTCACAAAAAGGAGTTTCTTTCGAAACTCGAGTTGATTCTCTCCTCTAAAAAGTTCGTAGCCAGAGGAGGACTGAATGAAGTGACTAATGAGATGGAAGTGCTGATCAGCGCGACCATCACCATGGTTACTTTTGGCTGGAAAAGGCTCCGGCTTGCTCATTTTCACACCATTCTGGTCTATCCCAACACCTATTTCAGCAATTCCAATAAAACCTACCATCGTGGAGAAGTAAATCCCAGGTTTGGGTTGATCGTAGTGTCCTGGCGCTGCTTCGTTGAAGGGTTTTTGGATGAAAAAGACGGTGTTAATCTCGGGATTCATGAGATAGCTCACGCACTCAAACTGGCTCATCTAATTGATTCTGATGGTGAAAAGGAATTCGAGACTCAGGCCTGGAAAGCTTACAAAAAACTCGTGCCGACCGAACTGGAAAATGTGAAATCTGGAGTAAACCCACTCTTTAGGAATGCGGCTACATTGAATGAACATGAGTTTTTTGCCGTTGCTCTGGAGAATTTTTTTGAAAGACCCTGGGAGTTTTTTAACACAAGACCGGAGCTTTATCAATCGCTCGTCCGATTGTTGAAACAGGATCCAAGAGTCTGGGCAAAAACCAATGAGTGATGATATTTTACAGGTTGGATCCCATTTAGTCATGCTTAGAGACCCTTGGGGAGTATGTATTCAGTTTTGCAAAAGAGCTGTTTCCATGCTGAAAGACTATTAATTGAGTTTCGGATTTCTGATCATTTTTTCTTTCCTTAACTGAATATGAATGATATACTGATTCCATTTGACGAGTTGGTTTCCGGCCTGAAGAAGGTTTTGCTGCACTATGGGTTTGAAGAAAGTCGGGCGAATCGATGTGCCACACTGTTTGCCAAAGCAGATCTGGATGGGGTTCGGTCACATGGTGTAAATCGCTTTCCGCTGTTTTTGGAATTTATAGAAAAGGGCTTTGTCAAACCTCAAAATTCGCCGACTCTGGCAAGTAAAATTGCGGTTTTTGAACGATGGGATGGGAATTTGGGTCCTGGAAATCTGAATGCCGAGTTTTCCATGGATCGAGCGATCAGCCTCTCCAAAGAATTTGGGATCGGGTGTGTTGCACTTGCCCAAACCAATCATTGGATGCGGGGAGGGAATTTCGGTTGGCAGGCAATCGAAGCAGGCTGCATCGGAATCTGCTTTACCAATACCAAACCCAATATGCCAACTTGGGGAGGCAGTGAGCCCATAATTGGCAACAATCCGTTGGTCATTGCGATACCAGGAAAGCAATCCCCCGTCGTCCTGGATATGGCGATGTCTCAATTTGCCTATGGTCAAATGAGTTTGTATGCGCAAAAAGGTCAGGAGTTGCCTTTTGAGGGAGGATTTGATTTGACTGGGAATCTTACCAAAGACCCAAAAGTAATCCTTGAAAATCACCTCGCTTTGCCCATGGGCTTGTGGAAAGGAGCAGGGCTTTCATTGGTTTTGGACTTGCTGGCCACGGTTCTTTCCGGAGGCAATTCTACGCATGAAGTTGATCACAATGGCGATGAGTATGGTCTTTCGCAGGTTTTTCTGTGCTTTGACCCGGTCAAGTTGGAATTGATGGATTGGATAGAGTCCAAGACCGAAAGCGTACTTAATAATCTTAAAAATTCTGCCGTTTTTGAAGGGGAAGGTGTTCGGTTTCCCGGAGAAAAAGTCCTGGAAACCCGAGCCAAAAACCTGAAGAACGGGGTTCCTTTGACAGAATCCACTTGGAAAAAAATCCTTAAACAACTAGAATAATGAACATTGGAATAATCGGAACCGGCTCAATCACCGGAAAACACGCCCAGGCAATTGACGAAATAGATGGAGCGGAACTGGTTGCTTTGTATAATCCCAATCCGGTAAGTGCCGCAAAAGCCAAAGCTCAATTTGGACTTCCTGTTTTTACCGATTTGAAAGAATTTTTGATTGTGCCCGGCTTGGATATCGTCTGTGTCTGTACGCCCAGTGGGATGCATTTGGAGCCGGCCTTAGCTGCCGCAAAAGCAGGAAAACACCTGATGATCGAAAAACCGATTGAAATCAACCTTCAGCGAACGGATGAATTGATCGCAGCATGTTCAGAGAGTGGAGTAAAGCTGGCTGTGATTTTCCAAAATCGATTTACCGAAGATTATCAAAAGTTGAAGAGCGCAGTTTCAGGGGGTGTTTTTGGACGACTCCTCATGGGCAATGCCTATGTGAATTGGTTCAGAGATTCCGCCTATTATTCCACCAGCAATTGGAAAGGAACCTTGATGGCTGATGGGGGAGGGGCTTTGATCAATCAGGGAATTCATACGATAGATTTGCTTCTGGATTTGATGGGGGACGTGAAAAGTGTTTTTGGACAAGTACAGACGACTTTGTATCCTATTGAGGGGGAAGATTTGGGAGCAGCCATCGTGAATTTTAAAAACGGAGCCTTGGGGAATATCACTTCTGCGACCGCGCTTTATCCCGGATATCCGGAGCGGATTGAGATTTTCGGCACGGAAGGAAGTGCCATTCTGGAAGCCGGTAAACTGACTCAATGGAATATCAGAGGGAGCTCAGAAACAATCAAGCCAACTGAAAATTCTGGCGGATCCGGAGCTTCAGACCCTACTGCAATCGGCCACCAATTGCACTTGGAGCAGTGGAGGTTATTTATCAAAGCGATCAAGGAAGACTTGAATCCGGTAGTCGATGGAAAAACCGCCCGAAAATCCGTGGAGTTGATCCGGGCGATCTATTTTTCATCTAAAGTGGGACAAATGGTAGAGTTTCCTTTTTTGGATAAGTAATAGCGTGTAAAGGTCAACACCAAGGAAAATAAAAAAGAATTCTCAGGTAAAGGTACCCTGAACTATGAATTGTCAATGTTGGGATCAAATTTGTAGAATCTAAAATTGGATTTTGATGGCTCTTTGGCTGAAATTGCCAATTTTTTTATATATTAGTTTTGATCACCTACTTGATTATAATAAAAGAATTCAGCCCAACTTTTCTGCTGAAATTCGAAATAAGGATCAAATTCTTTTTGCTTGATGATTCTTCCTTTTTCGTTATAAAAATACTGGAATGCATCCTGGCGATTCTCACTTATTATTCCCCGGATTCCTGATTCTTTTGCCTCAAGTAAGCTCTTAGTATTATACCGATACACCAAGTAATCAATTTTGAAATCTTCCTGTCCTGCGCCGGATTTCCATTCCCGGCTGATTCTTCCCAAAGAATCGTATTCGTAAACCATCAATTCTACACCGTTTAAAAAAGGATATTCAATTTGGGTCAGCAAGTTTTGTGAATTGTAACGGTATTGAGCCAGAAGGCTTCTTTCTTTAACTGCACTTGTTTGAAAAATTTTATCAATGCGATTTCCAGAAAGATATTCGTACTCTTTCGTAGACCACCAAACTGGTTTACCATTTTCGTAATTAAAAAAATGAGAAGTTTCCAGATTAGTTCCTGAAAAATAATTGAGTCCTATTCCAACAGTATCCTGATTCTTATCCCTTAAAATTTCCAGCGTAATATTTCCTAATGCAGGATAGCGAATTTCCCTAGAGATATCCACTTGTTCAGAATTTCCCCCATAAACTATTACTCTACTCAATTTTCCCTCTGGTTGATTCATGGGCAAGACAAACACTTGATTGAGTTCCTCTTCTAAGGTAATCGGAAGAGAGTTTTCGCTTTCGACTACCTCACAGCCGACAAGGCCAAAGATTGCAAAAAATAAAATCACTTTAGTTTTCATGTTTTCTGTAAGTTTTTTTTAAATTAAAGTGCAAAATTTAAACGCTTAGTTTATGAAAAAGTATTTCATTTTCCTCATTTTATTTATTTCAATTTTCAGCTAGGGAAAGCAAACGGACAAGCTAAAGTGGAAAAAGTTGATTCATCCAAAATCCCGGCAAAAATTTCTTCTTTCAAATCTCCATTCGTCCCTGAATTCTTGGGTAAACAAGAATTTTTAACAGGGTTATTTTTGGGTCTTCAAGACCAAAAATCTTTCGATGAGCCAATTAATATTGGTAAAAGCTTGGTATTTAAAATGGACTTCGAATCTATTCCAATAACAAAACGGGATGGGAAAATTTTAAGAGAAATTGAAATATTATCTCCCCACTCAAATACCTTGAGTGTAAATTTTAGTCTTATAGAGCTTTCTAAGAGTGCAGAGCTTTTCATAATAAATGATGAGGAATCCTATATTTTGGGACCAATCATTTCTGAAGACGTAACTAGAGTTAGGAATTTTGATCCAGGATTTATTCCTGGAGATAAGATTAGAATTTTATTGATAGAAAATGAAAATGAGGGTTCTATTAGCAAAGTTGAAATTTCAAACATCGGTCACATTATTTATGACTTTTTTGGTGTAAACAAATTCGAAGCATCAAAAATTGCAGGAATTAATTGTACAGGTTTTGGATGTTCTGCCTCATGTCTCCAGAATATTACCTGTTTTACCAATATGGACGTAGAGTCTAAGGCTGTTGCTTTACTTTCTTACACTGATAATTCAGACCCAAATTTTCCAGGAATAATCAGCTTAAGAGGCACGGGGTATTTAGTAAAAAATGGGGCACAAAATAAAAGACCATTGTTCTTGGCAATGATTCATGGAATTGCTGGTTACATGGTTCCAGATTTAAAATTTATTTTTCATTACAAGAGTCCACAATGTAATCCAACTACAAACGGTTCACAGATGTATTTTGTGCAGGGTGCTACCCAACTTGGGCTGGATGCATCAAATGATTTAAGGTTTCTAGAATTATCTACCAATCCAGGAACCAGCAGGGTTTTCTCCGAAAATCCAGTGGCATATTTAGGATGGAGTATTATTGACGAACCTATTACTTCCATTACAGGTATTCATCATCCAAAAGGAGATGTGATGAAGTACTTAGCAGGGGGAACAGCTACTCCAATTATTGAACCTGGAGAGGTTTACGGTGTTTGGAGTTATTCGACGACTAATGGTTTTCCAGAAACCATTAGTTCCGGTAGCCCAACTTTAAACCAGTCCAAACGGGTAATAGGATCTTTAAGAAGCGGTTCAGGGGTGCCAAACTGCTCAAATTTCGAAGATTTTGATACCTATTCTGTTACGCTTAGTCGCTCTTGGTCACTTTTGTGTCAATATTTAGATCCAAATAATGAAGGAATTGTTGCAATTAACACCTTGACCAGCTCTCCCGGAAGTAAAATTTTCCCTTCTGCTAATGGTCCTGATCTGGTTTGTAGTAGTTTCACTTTTACTTTGCAAAATGCACCTATAGATTTATCAATAAGCTGGTCCATTATTCAAGGTGCTTCACTTTTATCTTCTCCTTCATCAGGAACTGGCAAAAGTGCGATTGTTTCTATTTCAAACACCTCCGTCTCAGGAGAAGTCAAAATACGATTTACTGTTTCCGGATTATGTAATTCTAAAACTTATGACAAAACGTTTTGGGTAGGAAAACCCAGCGCAGCGGGATCAATTTCTGGGGGTACTTACGTTTATACTAATCATATACTCACATATCCGGTTTCAGCAGTCCCCGGAGCCACAAGCTATAATTGGCAGTTACCAAGTGATTGGACAGGAGGAGGTTCTGGATTAGGTAATTCAATCACCGTTACAGTTGGCACTTCAAGTGGAAATGTAACCGTAGTGCCTGTAAATTCATGTGCTCAAGGACAATCCTCTTCCTTGTATGTGACAGTAAATAATTGTTCAAATTGTAGAGCAATAAATATTACTCCTAACCCTGCAAGTGAGTCAATTTCAATTATTCCAAAAAATAATGATTTAGACGTTGATGAAAACTTTGAAATTTTGGGGTATAGTATATATGATATGAATGGAAGATTACTTAAATCGTCAGATCAAAAAATTATTGGCTCTCCTAAAAGAATCGAAGTAAGGGATCTTCCAAAAGGAATATATGTTTTACATTTAATTTTGAGGGAAGGAGTAATTGCAGAAAAGATTTTGGTTGAAAGATGACAAATAATTCCTAGGTGATTGTTTGAAGAATTTTTAAGTTATTTAGACATTTATACAATTGAAATATTAAAGAGGCTGTCGCATATGTTGGGGCAGTCTCTAATTTTTCAGCCTGAGATCGTAGTTTAAATAGTCATTTTGAGTTAAAAATCTCCTTTCAGCAAGATTTTTAAATCGATTTCGTAATTTCTGAGGATTCTAAGCTAAGAAAATCCAATATTGGTAGTGCCTTGTCAATAAACCCAAACCCATGCAAAAGATATTCGCCGTAGTTTTAGTTCTGGTTTTCGTGGGAGCTATTACTTTTTCCTGCAATAGTCCACTGGATGTCAAAATCATCAAGCTGGGACATGCGCAGGTTGTCAACCACCCGGTTCACGAAGCCATGCTTTTCATGGCCGAACAGGTCAAGAAAAAATCCAACGGCAAGATCATCATGAAAGTCTATCCCAATCAACAGCTGGGTTCCGAGCGGGAATTGGTGGAGTTGCTCCAGATTGGCAGTTTGGGAATGACCAAAGTTTCAGCAGCCGCACTCGAAGGTTTTGCTCCAACTATGCAGGTTTTTGGGATGCCTTATCTATTTCGGGATGATGCTCATCAGCGAAAGGTTTTGGAGGGAGAAATCGGTAAACAGCTTTTGCTGGATGGTGAAGAATTTTGGCTTCGTGGTTTGACTTATTATGATGCAGGAAAGCGGAGCTTTTATACCAAAGACAAACCTATAGAAACTCCTGCCGATCTAGCAGGACTAAAGGTGAGAGTGATGGAAAGTCCCACCGCTGCCAACATGGTCAAGAGCTTGGGCAGTTCGCCGACGCCGGTTTCCTACGGAGAACTTTACACAGCACTGCAACAGGGAATCGTGGATGCGGCTGAAAACAATCCCCCGAGTTTGTACACGTCAAAGCATTACGAGGTCTGTAAGTTTTACAGCCTGGATGAGCATACGGCTATTCCCGATGTGGTGATCATCAGTACCAAAGTCTGGGAGCGACTTACGCCTGAGGAGCAAGCTTGGGTGCAGGAAGCCGCAGATGAATCTTCCACCTATGAATATAAGCTTTGGGCCGAGTCTACCGCAGAATCCATGAGAGAGCTCGAAGCAGCTGGTGTCACGATCACTTATCCTGACAAGGAACCTTTTCGCAAAGCGGTGGAAGGTGTCTACGAACAGCTCAAAGTACAGCAACCTGAGATTTATGAAATTGTGAGTGCCATCAGAAAAGTGAATTAACCCCAAAACCGACCGAAAAACATGTTTTCATACGTTGCTAAATCAAAGCTGGACAAGGTAATCGCTACCTTCCTGATTGTATTAATGGCACTGATGGTGCTGAATGTGACTTGGCAAGTCACTTCGCGGTACATTTTTAAGGATCCGAGTTCGTTCACGGATGAGCTTTCCCGATACATGTTGATTTGGGTGGGAATGCTCGGCGCTGCCTTTGTCGCCGGGAAAAATGAACACTTAGCGATAGATATCATCCTGATGAGTCTCCGGGAAAAGCTCCAAAAGAAAGTTCTGATTCTAGTCAGCGTTTTAGTTATGGCATTTGCACTGACGGTAATGGTCCTTGGAGGCTCCAATTTGGTTTACATCACCTTTATTTTGGATCAGAAATCTGCCGCACTTCAGATTCCATTGGCCTACGTTTACGGCATTATTCCTTTCAGCGGAATTTTGGTATGCTACTATCAGGTTTTCACCATTTTTCATTTGAATCAATCTTTAAAATCAGCTGAATGATGGAAGTAATTAGCATTCTAATACTCGTATTATCTTTTATTTTCTTTCTGGGAATCGGTGTGCCGGTGGCTTGGAGTCTGGGGCTTTCCAGTATGTTGACTTTGATGGTGACTGTAGCTACCATGCCTGCGATTACCACTGTCGCTCAGCGAATGGGGACGGGGTTGGATAGTTTTTCTTTGCTTGCAATTCCTTTTTTCATCCTTGCAGGGGAGCTGATGAACCGTGGTGGGATCGCCAATCGTTTGATTGAATTTGCAAAAGCACTTACGGGCAGACTTCCGGGTGGATTGCTTCATGTGAATATTGTGGCAGCGATGCTGATGGGAGCCATTGCGGGCTCAGCTGTAGCGGCGGCTTCTTCGATGGGTGGAATTTTGGGCAAAAGAATGGAAAAAGAAGGCTATCCCAAAGAACTGGGAGCAGCCGTAAATATCACCTCTTCCACGACGGGATTGATCATTCCTCCTTCCAATGTACTGATCGTTTATTCTTTAGCTTCAGGCGGAGTTTCAGTGGCAGCCTTGTTTGTTGCGGGTTATTTACCGGGATTTTTGGTGGGATTGCTGTTGATGATCACAGCTGCGATTATGGTTAAAATTAAAAAGCTTCCATCAGGCGAGGCTTCATCAATAAAATTGGTTTTGACGACGTTTTGGAGAGCCGTTCCCAGTCTATTTCTCCTGATCGTGGTGATCGGCGGGATCATTGGGGGTGTGTTTACCGCGACGGAAGCATCCGCTATTGCAGTGGTATACAGCTTGGTTCTTACCTTGATTTATCGAGAAATCGGCTTTAAGGATCTTCCCTCTGTCTTATTAAAATCTGCCGAAACCACTGCGGTAGTAATGCTTTTGATTGCCACGTCCATGGCCATGTCCTGGGTGATGTCAAGCGAGGAAATCCCACAGCGGATCAGTAATGCCATGCTCTCACTGAGTGATAATATCATCGTGATCCTGATCCTGATCAATATTTTACTACTCTTTGTCGGCGTATTCATGGATATGACTCCTGCGGTGTTGATTTTTACGCCGATATTTTTACCCGTAGTTACTAACCTCGGTGTGGATCCGGTTCATTTTGGAATTATGATGGTGCTCAATCTGTGTATCGGTTTGTGTACTCCGCCGGTTGGGTCGATCCTGTTTATCGGAGTGGGAATTGCTCAGACGACGATTCAAAAAGTGATCAAACCCCTGCTCCCGTTTTTCTTGGCGATGATCATTGCTTTGATCCTGATTATGCTGTTTCCTGAGATTACGCTTTGGTTGCCCAGGAAATTTGGATTGTAAAAAAGACGTTAGACACAAGAAGCAAGATTCATGATTTTCCCCGTTCAGGACTTTCAAGTTCCTTGAGGGGCTTTGCTAGGCAATCGATTATTTTCCCGCAGATTCTCGCAGAAAAGGGCACAGATTTTCACAGATGTTTAATAATCCGTATTTAAAACAATCTTAGAAACCATACTGTTCGATACTCAACTATTCTTAATCAATTCCAAAAATTTCAAAAGCTTCTATTGACGTTATCACTTTCAAAGTTGGTGGACCTCCGCCGTGGTATTCTGAATTAGGATAAGTTAATAGCCAATAACGATTATCATTTGGATCTTGATAAAGTGTCTCCCAACCAGTTTCATCTACTGCCACTTTTATAAGATAGTCTGATTTCAACTTCTCAATTCTTTTACAAATTTCGTCTCTTTCGATTTTGTCATCAATTTTTTTTCACTGACCAACAAGGATGTTTTCTTCATTATTCAATAGGATTCCATATTCCATTTGTAAGTCTAATTTACTTCTAATTTGAAAATTTGGGATTTTTTTACCTAACGTGACTACAAACTGGATATCATCCAAGACTTCGACTCCGCTCAGTCTGACAAATTGAGTTCTGCCTACTACGACTGAAAACTGAAAACTGCATCTGCCAACTGAGACTGCAAACTATGCAAGGCTTTGACTCCGCTCAGCCTGAAAAGGAGCTGACCACTGAATTTTACAACTGAATTCCGGATCTGCCTACTGCGACTGAATACTGATCACTTTCGTTCCACTTCCCTCAGATTCTCCAGTTTTTTATTCCTCAGGAATCCGTTGATGTCTTCGAAGTGTTCTTTTACCCGCTTATTGCCGAATTCAAATACTTTGGTCACCAAGCCATCCAAGAAGTCCCGGTCGTGAGAGACAATTATCAAGGTCCCATCAAATGCCTTCAAGGCGTCTTTGATGATGTCTTTGGTTTTCATGTCCAAGTGGTTGGTCGGTTCATCGAGAATCAGCAAGTTGACCGGTTCAAGCAATAACTTGATCATCGCCAGGCGGGTTTTTTCCCCACCGGATAGGACTTTTACTTTCTTGTTGATTTCGTCTCCTTTAAACATGAAGGCACCCAAGAGGTCCTTGACTTTAGTTCGGATTTCCCCGACAGCAATCTGATCGATGGTTTCAAAAATGGTCAAACTTTCATCCAAAAGGGAAGCTTGATTCTGTGCGAAATAGCCGATCATGGCATTGTGCCCAAGTTCACATTTTCCCTGAAACTCAATTTCACCCATAATCGCTTTCATCATGGTGGACTTTCCTTCTCCGTTTTTTCCCACGAAAGCCACTTTCTGGCTTCGCTCGATGGTCATGGATGCGTTTTTGAAAACGACATGATCGCCATAGCTTTTGCTCATGTCATCCACGATGACCGGATAATTTCCCGATCTTGGAGAAGGGGGGAAGCGGAGTTTCAAAGCTGAGCCATCTACTTCGTCCACTTCGATGAGTTCCATTTTCTCCAGCATTTTCACACGGGACTGTACCTGAAGGGTTTTGGAATAAGTACCTTTGAATCGGTCGATAAATTCCTGAATGTCCGCAATCGTCCGCTGCTGTTCCTCGTAATGCTTCTGCTGCTGCTCGCGGCGCTCTTTGCGCAGCTCCAAGTAATGGCTGTATTTTGCTTTGTAATCGTAGATCCGACCCATGGTCACCTCGATGGTGCGGGTAGTAATATTGTCGACAAAGGCCCGGTCGTGAGAGATGACGACCACAGCTTTTGCTTTGGTCATCAGGAATTCTTCCAGCCACTGAATCGACTCAATATCCAAATGGTTGGTAGGTTCATCCAATAGAATTAAGTCAGGCTTCTGCAAAAGGATCTTAGCCAACTCAATCCGCATTCTCCAGCCTCCGGAAAACTCCGAAGTGGATCGGGTAAAATCCCCTCGTTCGAAACCTAATCCGAGTAGCACTTTTTCTACTTCAGCCTCATAGTTCACTTCTTCGATCGCATAAAACTTCTCGCTGAGCTCGGATACACGCTCGATCAGTTTGTAGTAATTGTCCGACTCGTAATCCGTTCTGACGGTGAGTTCTTCGTTGATTTTTTCGATTTCGGCCTTCATGTCCAGATAGCTTGCAAAAGCCTTGGCTGTCTCCTCCATCACGCTGCAATCATCTGCTGTCAGGAGATGCTGGGGAAGGTAGGCCACTACATAACCTTTTGGGGCTGAAACAGCCCCGGAAGTAGGTTTGCTTTGACCTGCGATGATCTTGAGAAGGGTGGATTTTCCTGCCCCGTTTTTGCCCATCAAGGCGATTTTGTCAGTATCATTGATGGCGAAGGAGATATTGCTAAAAAGCGGTGTGCCGCCGTGCATGACGGTCACATTGTCAACTGAAATCATGAATCTGGAAATTGAAGTCGCGAAGGTAAGGATTAGAAGTTGTAAGGTTGCAAGGTTTTGAAAGTTGAAAAGTGGTCGACAGTCGACTGTTCGATGCAATTTCCGAAATTCGGTTGACTGTTGACCGTTGACTGTTGACTGCAAAAAAGCTACCTTAGCCCCATGATTGTAATTGTCACCGGTGTATCGGGTACGGGTAAAACCACACTCGGTTCTCTCTTGGCCGAAAGGCTTCGACTTCCTTTTTTCGATGCGGACCATTTTCACCCGGCTGAAAATATCGCCAAAATGAGTACCGGTCATCCATTGAATGATGAAGATCGGGTTCCTTGGCTTCAAGCTTTGTCAGATCAATTAATCCACTCGGAGTCAGAGGGTGGTGCTGTCTTGGCTTGCTCTGCTTTGAAAAATTCCTATCGGGAAAAACTCAGTGTATCCGAAAATCTGCGTTGGATCCATTTGCTCGGAGAGCGGGATTTGATTTGGGAGCGGATGCTGGCCCGTAAAAACCACTACATGAAGGCTGGAATGCTGGATTCTCAGTTTGCAACCTGGGAAAAACCACTTTCCGGTTTTGAACTTGATATCTCCGGGACTCCTGAAGAATTGCTCGCGGAGTCTCTCAATTACTTAAAATCTCAACCTATGAAAATGAAAATGGGCCTGATCGGAATGGGCGTGATGGGCAAAAGCCTCGCGCTGAACCTTGCTGAAAAGGGCGTTCCGGTATCACTTTATAATCGATTTGTGGCCGGAAAAGAGGAAGGAATAGCACAAAAGGTAGTCGATGAAAATCCTGAATTTTCCAATATGCTGCCATTCGAGGATTTACAAAAGTTTGTCGATTCCCTCGAAAAGCCACGTCGGATTTTGATGATGATACCCGCAGGCGCGGCAATTGACGCGCAGTTGGATACGTTGATTCCAATGCTTGAAAAAGACGATTTGGTCATTGATGGAGGTAACTCCTTTTACCTCGACTCGGATCGACGCGTCAACCGATTGAAGGAAGTTGGAATGCACTTCTTACCAATGGGCGTTTCCGGAGGGGAAGAAGGCGCAAGAAAAGGCCCATCTATCATGCCAGGAGGAAATGCAAAAGGGTATGCGATGGTGGAGGATTTTTTGGGAAGAATATCGGCTAAGGACAAGGATGGCAAACCCTGCGTGACCTATGTTGGACCGGGAGGCTCAGGTCACTTCATCAAAATGGTCCACAACTCCATAGAGTACGGTGAAATGCAAGTGCTCGCCGAGCTGGTTCACTTGCTACGATTTGGATTTGGCTGTACGCCTGAGCAGGTCTCAGCGATTTTTTCTGAATGGGGCCAAGGGGAACTGAAGTCCTACCTAGGTGAAATCACGGCAAATTTGCTTCTTTTCAAAGAAAATGGGGAATTGCTTGTAGACAAAATCATGGATCAGGCTGGGCAGAAAGGTACCGGTGCTTGGTCATTGACTACGGCTTTGGAATACGGTGTACCCTACAGTCCGCTATCCGAAGCGGTAAATGCCCGCGCTGTTTCGGGCGAAAAAGCTTTGCGGGTGGAGTTTTCCAAGACGTTCCAGCATGAGTTTGTGAAAATAAATGATTCACTCGATGAATGGCTTCCTAGGATCAAATCGGCCTATTCGCTCGCAAGGATCATCAATCATGAAGTGGGTTTCCGTTTGATGAAAACTGTCTCTGATACCAAAAATTGGAATCTTAATTTCAAGGAAATTGCCAGAATCTGGACCAATGGATGTATCATTCGTTCCGGTCTAATGGAAACGATTGCTTCCAGGTATGAGACTTCGTTATTTGAAATTCCATCGATCAAACAGCAGGTCATTTCTGTAAGAAGGGATCTTGCTGAGTTGGTTGGACTTGGATTGAGCCATGGATTTGCACTTCCGGTGATGAGTGCGGGGATCAATTATTTATTGGGTAGAATCACAGCCGAGTCAAGTGCCTCGCTCATTCAGGCCCAGCGAGATTATTTCGGAGCGCATACTTATCAGCTCAAAGACGATCCCAGTGGGAAGTTTTACCATACGGACTGGATTCAGTTGTAAGGATTAGATAAAAGAAAAGGCTGGATTGATTCAGCCTTTTTTTCGTACAAGATTTCCCACAGATTACCACAGAAAAGGTCACAGATCAACACAGATTTTCTCCTTACTTTTTACCAATTACTGCTTACCAGACTCCACCAATAACTCCCAGACTCTGCGGTGAAATTAAAATTTTCCACCATCGGATAGGTTTGCAAAAGGGAAAGGGCGAAATTATGTTCTCAACCCTAACCTTACCGATATGAAGCCCGCTGAAATTCTGTTTTGGCTCTTTTTTCTGAGCTTTTTTACGTCCTCAACACTTTTTTCTCAGGAACTGCTAATCAATCATGTAAATGTCATTACCATGCAGGATGACAAAGTGCTTGAAGATCATTCTATCTATGTAAAAGACGGGATCATCATGGAGATTGTGCCGGAGGAAGCGATAAGTGTGGCAGGAATTCGGACTTTGGATGGAAGAGGAATGTATATTTTCCCGGGTTTGGCAGAATTTCATGCCCATCTGCCTAATCCGGAGCAATTTGGACCGGAGTTTCAGGAGGAAGTGCTTTGGATGTATTTGGCAAATGGAGTTTTGAGAATTCGTAGCATGCTTGGGCATGAATCGCATTTGACACTAAAGGAACGAGTGGAAAAGGGTGAAATTCCCGGTCCGAGAATGTTTATCTCAGGGCCATCGCTTAATGGTAATTCTGTAACAAGTCCTGATGCCGGACGACAAATGGTCAGAGATCAAAAGAACGCCGGCTATGATCACCTCAAACTTCACCCGTGGCTGGATACTCCGAAGTTTTTGGCAATAGCCGATGAAGCAAAGAAAGTTGGAATTTATTATGGTGGTCACGTATCTCAAGATGTTGGTTTGGTGACTTCTTTGACCAATGGCTACCGCTCAGTGGAGCATATCGATGGCTATTTGGAAGCCATGGTAACTGATAAATCCAAATTGGATCCAACCAAATCCGGACCTTTCAATATGTTGGCTGTCGGAGAGGTAGCTATGAGTTTGCTGCCGGGTTTGATTGAAATGACCTTGGAAAATAAAGCCTATATCGCACCTACAATGACCCTTTTTGAGCGATACTTTGGCTTTCAGCCTGCCTATGAGTTACGCCAGCAGCCCGAAATGTTTTATCTGCCAGGTCAGCTCGTGACGCAATGGTTTACTACCAAATCTCAGTTGGAAGGCAGCGGCGTTTTGGCTGAAGAGAAGGTGAAACCCTATCTGGAGTTTCGTCAAAAGCTTTTTTTGGAACTTCATAAGTCCGGAGTGCCCATGATTATGAGTTCGGATTCTCCTCAGGTTTTCAATGTTCCCGGTTTTTCGATCCACCGAGAGATCGAATCCATGTCGCAGGCAGGGATGTCCAATTATGAAATATTAAAAACCGGATCGGTAAATTGCGCCGAATATTTCGAGCAAGGTGGGGAGTGGGGAGTTTTAAAGCCCGGTGCTGCGGCAGAGTTTGTGATGGTTCAGAAAAATCCCCTGGAAAATCTTGAAACACTAAAAAGGCCTCAGGCCATCATGATCGGAGGTAAATTTATGCAACGGGATGAGTTTATGCTTGAGCTTAATTTGATTAGGCAGAAGTATATTAGACAATAGAAAGTACGAAGTACGAAATTAGAAATACGAGATTTT
Source organism: Algoriphagus boritolerans DSM 17298 = JCM 18970 (assembly GCF_900108085.1). Lineage (GTDB taxonomy): Bacteria > Bacteroidota > Bacteroidia > Cytophagales > Cyclobacteriaceae > Algoriphagus > Algoriphagus boritolerans. The sequence goes on along the minus strand of NZ_FNVR01000005.1, from coordinate 178,603 downwards.
GAGTAGAGTTAAGGTCTATTTACAACTTTCGAACCTTGCCACTTTCCAACTTTAATTTTCCAATCTTTCAATCTTCAAATTTTGCAATTTTATAACCCATGAAACACCAAAAAATCCTAACAGCCGCAGTGCTACTATCCATAGTAATCGCCTGTGAACAAAAACCAAAACAAGAACCTATTAAAGAAGAAACAAACCTTATGATCAAAGCAGAACAAGTGGCCGAGCACAACGGCCAAGCGGTGTTCCATTACGTCCTTGACAACGGAACCATGCAAGTGGAACTCTCGAATTTCGGAGGGCTTGTTTTTAAAATCAATGCACCGGACAAAAACGGAAACCTGGAAAACATTACCCTGACGCTGGATAGTGTGCCAGAGTTTATTACCAAGCCTAACCCATTCTTTGGTGCTACTGCAGGCCGTGTGGCCAACCGAATTGCAAAAGGTCAATTTGAATTGGAGGGGACATCCTACCAACTTGCCACTAATAATGGAAATAACCACCTGCATGGTGGAAATGAAGGTTTCGATAAGAAAGTTTGGACCCCCGAATCTTACTCCAATGATTCAGTCGTCGGCGTAAAAATGACCTACCTTAGTGTCGATGGAGAAGAAGGCTACCCGGGAAATCTGGAATCTACCGTTTGGATGGAATTGACGACAGGTAATGCTCTCCGAATCCGGTTTGAGGCGACCACCGACAAAACAACTATTTTAAACCTGACCAACCATACCTATTTCAATTTGGGAGGAGCAAAGCGGGATGTGCAAGACCACGAGTTTCAGTTTTGGGCAGATGCCTACACCCCGGTGGATGATGAACTGATTCCTACCGGTGAGGTCAAAGACGTGGAGGGAACTCCTTTCGATTTTCGTACTCCAAAAATTCTCGGCGATCAAATTGCTGCCAATGCAGGTGGATTTGATCACAACTTCGTGATGAAGCGTGAAAAATCAGCCGATATGAAGCACTTCGTTCGTGTACGCCATGCCGAAAGCGGGCGTGTGATGGATATGTACTCGGACAACATGGGCGTGCAGTTTTACACCGGTAACTTCATTTCCAACTTTGCGGGAGCCGATGGCAAAACCTACGACAAACATTGGGGCTTCTGCCTGGAATCCCAAAACTGGCCAGACGCCATCAATCACGAAAACTTCCCCAGTCCTATCCTGAAACCTGGCGAAAAGTACGAGCATAACATTGAGTATCGCTTTTCGGTGGAGAAGTAATAAAGAAACAAGCCTCCAAGGGTTTAAAATCCCTTGGAGGGTTTCTATGTTAACTTCCTTGAGCCAACTATTTCCCGAAAATCCACTCGTTTTCTTGATTATACTTCATTTGATGGTCTTTAATAAAACCCTCTATTCCTCCAAACCAGTCCAAAACAACCTGTTTTTCAAGTTTGGTTGGCGATTCTGACAGGAAAGATTTCCATGAACTAAACTTCCAATCTCTGAAATCTTTTACAAATCCGTGGTTAGCGGGGTTTTGATGGATGTAGGTAATACACCTCGTGAAATAGGAGTCGCTTTCGATTTTTCTCCGATCAATATTGGGGATAAAGAGACTTCCCTTTCTTTGGTATTTTTTGTTGAATGCTTGGGTGTAAGAGTTTAAAAAATTTGAAAAAGCTTGACTTGGGTTATTAACTAAGCTTTCTCTGATTTGAATCATTAGATGAAAATGATTGGGCATCAAGCAATAGGCAAAGGTTTTGGCCAACGAATGGATGTAAATGGCATATTTCGAAAAGAAAAACTGGTAATTGTCTTCTTCTCGAAACAAGTTGTCAAGCCCATTTGCATGAGTCCAAACATGGTAAAAAGTGCCAGATTCAAATTGAACTTTTGGTGTGGGCATGGCTAAAAAGTTTGCTTTAATTTACTAAAAAAGGCAAATATTAAAACCAACTCTCCAACCCTCCAAGGGACTTAGAGCCCTTGGAGGGTTTTAGCCACTACCCCCTGCACCTCTTCAAATCCCTGATATCCACATATCACCGCTTCTAAATCTTCAAGCTCACCCAGGTGCTTTAATGCCAAAGGATTCCCAAAATGAATCAAAATACAAGGTTTGCTCTTAGCCAATTCCTTGATTCCCTCAAGCACTGATTGATCCATTCCAAACTGATTTAATGGCTTATGACTTGGGACAAATACGGCCAAAATCACTTTTTCTGCCTGATCTATGGGAGAAAAGCTAAAGTCTAATTGCTTGATAAAATGATTGGTTTCAGTAGTGAAATATTCCCGGTAACCCAACTTTCCTGCTTCCGCCAAAGAATGGAGTTCGGCGGGATTAATATTACCTGAAATGACCGAAACGTAGCTTTCTGCCAAGGCTTTTTGAAGTTGGGAATGACTTTCCCAATCGAAGGACGGAATTTCAATTGGCTGGAATTCCATTACTCCCAAGCGCTTTTTCAAGTTCATCACTTTTTCAAAAACTACATCCACTTCCTCATCTGAGGCGTTTTGTGCAATTTTTTCAATTCCATCTGCCACATGATCCGAAAAGCACAGGATGTCATTTCCTGCATAGAAAGCCTGCCATTCGAGTTCACCGGGTTCGGGATAGCGGTTGACGACGGCTTTCATGTTCAGCGCATCGGAGATCACGATTCCTTTGAATCCCATTTCCCCCTTCAGCAAATCGTTAATCAGTTCGCGGCTGATGCTGGCGGGAATATCTTTTCCTTCGGTCAAAGCTGGTACTGCCAAGTGTCCCACCATGATCATTTCCACGCCTCGGTCGATTCCGTATTGGAAGGGGAGGAGTTCCTCCATTTCGAGTTCGGCTTTGGTTTTGTGCAAGATCGGCAAACCTAAATGTGAATCTGTCGCCGTATCTCCATGTCCGGGAAAATGCTTCAGACAAGCGCCGATTCCGGCCTTTTTCATCCCTGAATAGGCAGCAAAAGCAAGCCTAGCCACTTTTTCAGTCTGATCTCCAAAAGAGCGATAGCCGATGACAGGATTATTTGGATTGGTATTCACATCAGCACACGGCGCGAGATTGATATGAATGCCGGAGCGCTTCATGTCAAGACCCATGCGATAGCCGACTTCTTCTACCCATTTTTCAGCATCTTTCTTTAAAGCGCCCAGTGTGATGGCAAAGGGATATTGCGGTGTTTTTTCTACCCGCATGGCCAAGCCATATTCCCCGTCGATGCTAATAAGTAAAGGGATTTTGGAAATGGTCTGGTAGCGGTTGATTAGACCGATCATTTTCTCAAAAGTGCCTGAGACGGCCAAGATCTCGGCCCGTTCTTCAAAGTTGGCAGCGGCTGAATGGCGACTGTGAAAAAAAGTCAATCCCCCGATTTCCTGCTCTCGAATTAGCATTTCGATGGCTAAGTAATTTTCCTCCGTATCGTGAATAAACGCCGCAGGAGAGAAGCATTGGGCGATTTTTTGGTGTTTGTTCATCATGTTTTCGATTTACGCTTCGATATTCAATATTCAGCGTTCGACATTCATTATTAAAAAAAACATCGAATATCCAACGTCGAATAATGAATACTGAAGTTTTAAAATTCTGACTTTAGCCTTCAGCCTTCTTCCCAAATTCCCTCGGATACTTCACCACATAGGCCATCAAAAACCCGGGAATCGTAGCAATCACCACCCAGACAAAGAATCCAGGGTAGCTGAGCCACTCCTGCATGTAGCCACTCAGCATCCCGGGAAGCATCATTCCCATGGCCATAAATCCGGTGGCAAGTGCGTAATGGGCAGTTTTGAAAAGGCCTTCTGCCAAATAAATCAGGAAAACCATATAGGCCGCAAAACCAAATCCATAGCCTAATTGCTCGATCAAGACAACGCTACCCGCAAAAAAGATATTTTCAGGTTGAAGCCATGAAAGAAAGACGTAACCAATATTCGGAACATTGATCGCAATAACCATTGGCATCATCCACTTGCCTAATCCATCCCGGGAAATCAAAATTCCCCCCAAAATCCCTCCAGCTAAAAGTGAAATCACTCCAAGCGTACCATAAAGAAATCCCACATCTGTCACGCTTAGTCCCAATCCACCTTCCGCTCGTTCGTCCAAAAAGAAAGGCGATGCCATCTTTACCAATTGTGATTCTCCAAGTCTATAAAGCAGGACAAATCCCAGGGATAAGCCAATGTTTTTCTTCGTGAAGAAGGTCGAAAATACCTTTCCAAAACTCGGCTGATCTACTCGGGTCACTCGTTCCTCAACGACATTTGGCGTGGTGAAATAATTAATCAGGGTGAGTGTCAGCATCAATGCAGCAACAATGATCATTGTCCAGGACCAAGCTTTGGCAGGTTCTCCAAAATGAGTTTCCAAATTTCCGGCGATGATGACGATCAGCCCTTGTCCCGTGATCATCCCTACCCGGTAGAAAGTACTTCGCATGCCCACGAAGAAACTTTGCTGATCAGGTTTGAGGGCAATCAAATACATGCCATCCGAAGCGATGTCATTAGTTGCCGAAGCAAATGCTCCCATCCAGAAGAAAGCCAGTGTAATTGTTAAAAAATGGCTCGTTCCGGTGGTCAGTCCTACACCAAGAAAGGTCAATGCCAACATCAGCTGCATGCTGAGGAACCATTTCTTTTTGTTTCCAAAAAGCTCCAAAATCGGACTCCAGATCGGTTTGATCACCCAGGGTAGATACAGAAATGAGGTGTAAAGTCCGATATCAGCATTGGAGACTCCCAGACTTTTGTACATGATCACCGAGACGGTAATGATAATGACATAAGGGACAGATTCAGTGAGATATAACGATGGAACCCAAAGCCAGGGGTTTTTGGTGGTGTTTTGGGTCATGTTTTTCGTAGCAAGTTCTGGTAAATATTGATCTCGGAACCTTCAATCGTTTTGGCTCTAACTGCTTTTTCGTAAAATTCTGCCGGCCCAACTCCACCTATGATAGCGTAGGCGTAACCCATTTCCCGGAGTGATTCCAGAGATTTTACCAAGAGAACTTTGCCTATTCCCTTCCCGCGCTCGGTCTCCAAAGTGCCAGTGGGTCCGAAAAAATTCCGTGCCGTGCTTTCGTAGCAGGCAAATCCCAAAATCCAATTTCCCCGCTGCGCGATCCAACAAGAAACGGGCTGCCGGGAAAAAGCGACTTCCACTTCTGATTGCCAGTAGGCTCCAAAATGCTCCTTAACCCATGCAGATACCAAGTGCTTTTCCGGAGCTATGGCTTTACGAAAGAGAATATTCTCTTTCTCCAGAAGTTTGGCTTCCAGTGCCCAGGTTTCCGGAAGTTCTAGTAAGCGGACGAGCATGTCTTTCATGGACGGGTGTTTTTTGGCGTTTGGAAAACCTGCGTTTGAACGATTCTGCCAAAATGATCAATCCAACGGATGGCTAGATATGCTGTATTCAAGCTTGGCACTTCTAAATATCTCACTCTCGATCCACCTACCCAAGCCGTATGAATAATTGCCTCGTGGAGTGTATTAAGGTCATTTCCTCCCTGTACCATCGCATATCTGATAGCGGGATCGAGCGGTTTTTCCAGATTGATTTGAGTTTTTTCCAAGGAGGTTTTCACATCAAAAACAACCGGAATCTCAATAACAGAAGCAGATTTTGGAGCAAAGGAAGGAGGTAAGGTTGGCTTGTCATAGATTTCCTTTTTCAGTAAATCAGCGATGTCCTGATTTTTGAAATAGAGTGATTTTGCTGAGAAAAAGGCGTTGCCGTTGATCTGAGGAAATGTTCGGGTGTAGTTGACTTGCGTATTGAGTTCAGACGGGACTTTCCAGGCCTGATCAGAATCTTCTCTGATTTTATAGGGGCCATTTCCGATGTAGACATTGGTGTTGTAGCTGTGGTTGGACCACCAGTCGGCAAGTTTGCGGTAGGAGGCAAGGGGATGCTCCATACTCCAATAGAGTTGGGGAATGAGGTAATCGATCCAGCCGTTTTTCATCCACAGCAGTACATCGGCAAACAAGTCATCGTAATTTGTTTGGCCGGCACGGGTCGGAGAACCTCCGGGATCTTTGTCCTGATTTCTCCAGACGCCAAAAGGCGAAATCCCAAACTGGACCCAAGGTTTTTGACCTTTGATTTCCTGATTCAGGGCAAAGATTAACTCATTCACATTCTGACGTCTCCAGTCATCCCGCGTTTGTCCGGGTTTTTTGTATTTGTCAAACGAAGCTTTGTCAGGAAATTCCAGTTTAGGCTCGCGATAAGGATAGAAGTAGTCGTCAAAATGAATGGCATCCACATCATAGTTCACTACAACCTCCCTGATGATGGCCAATAAATGATTTTTCACCTCAGGCAAACCCGGATCATAATACCACTTACTTCCGTATTTCAGCATCCAGTTTCGATGGGTGTTAAAATCATGTTCTGGGCTGAGTTCTTCGGTTTTCAAATCCATCGTAGCCCGGTAGGGATTGAGCCAGGCATGAAACTCAAGTCCTCGGTCATGGGCTTCTTTGATCATCCAGGTCAGTGGATTTTCCTGAGTTTTGGGAGCTTGTCCTTGTTTACCGGTTAGATATTTGGACCAAGGCGCAAAATTGCTGGGGTAAAATGCATCTCCAGCGGTTCGGATTTGTACAATTACTGCGTTGAAATTCAGTGATTTGTAATAGTCCAATAGGTCGATAAATTCCTGTTTTTGTTTTTCCCAGGGAGAAGTGGATGATACAGGCCAATCGATATTGGCTACGGTGGCTATCCAGACGCCGCGAAATTCCCTTGGAATATCAGGCATGCGAAAAGCAAGCGGTTTCAGTGCTATAGCAGGCAGGGGAGGGGTTTTCGTAGGAAGTGTTTCGCTGGTTCTTGGGGGTGAGGTGGAGACAGGTGTATTTGGCTTTTGAGCTTGAGTGACAGGTTTTTTTGTTTTGCAGGATGCAAAAAGAAAAAGAGAAATTAAAAATAGGGAAAGGAGCTTTAAAAGGGAATGCATGGAGGGAATTATAGCTGGAGATTTGATTCGGTATTGGATTGTATTAAATAGGTCTGTGGGGAAACAGACCTTGGGATTTAAAGCTGGGGAACTGGTTTGAGGTTAAGGTCTGAGAGTTTTTTGCGAAGCTGATTCATGAATTTATCGCCGGGATCAGTTTTGACAGTGCGGTAATTGGGGTCAGCTTCCTTCCAGAGATCCGTAGTTTGAAAATTTTGATATTCATGATGTCCGATGACGTAGTCGATGGGATATTTTCGTTTTAAATGCCGGATTAGCCTTTCATTTGCCGTTAGTTGAGCTTTTGTTAAAGGCATATCATCACTTCCGATGTTTTCGATTCCGATGGCCAGATAGTTTAAGCCAATTACGTGCCGAGCAAAAGTGGTGTCCGGCAAAAGTCTGAAAATCGTTCCGTCCCGATCGATCAGGAATTGGCTGGAAACATTCAGATTACTAGCTCCCGTGAGATCCGCCCTTCCTCCCAAAGTGGCGGGATTGAATACATCAAAGGTCACTTCTATATTGTCAATAGCAGTCCAATGCACGACAACCATCCTTGGTTCGATCGTAGCCTCCGTTTTCTCCAATCCATGCCGTTCTTTGAGGTATTGGAGCGAAAGCTGTTCCCGTTCTGCATTCCAGTTGATGGGTTTGTCAATGATGCGAAAAGTGGCTTTTGGACTACAGGAAAAGGCTAGAAGGGAAGCGAGAATTAAAGAAATTCTAGAGAGCTTGATTTGCATTTCTTCAGGGGTTGGGCGGTCTGTAATCAGCAAGCTAAACTACCCAGAAATCGCAAAATTATAATCTTTGACCTGTCTGAAGTTTTGATTTAAAAAATGAGGTAAAAAATAGCTTTTGATATTTTCAATTATATGGGGTCAGATTTTAATCCCAAAGGGATGAAATCGAGCATGACGAAGATCGTCACGTCACTGGGCTGATTATAATGCATTCGAGATTCTCCCGAAGAAAAATCGGGACAGGCTATCTGACCAATAAATATCAAATTATAAACAGATGAATACCCATGACGGGCGAACGACACACAGGGGGATGATTATAAACCATGCGAGATTCCATCTGACCAATAAATATCAAATTATAAACAGATGAATGATTGCAGGAAAAATTGAAGAATCATCATAAAAAATTCCCCAAAGCCCTAAAGGGGTGTAATGATTGTAGATCAAATCAAGAATTGTGGATCCAAACCCCGAAGGGGTGATATTATTCTATCCATTCAAAAAGGTATTTCTCTTCAAAAGGTATTTCGAATTTTTTCAAAAAGCCATAATACTCTTCCTTGAAGGGTTTCTTCCGATGATGCTCCTCCTGGTTTAAAATGTACTTATATACATTATTTAGTTGTGAGTGTGAATAGGAAAATACCCCAAAGCCATCCTGCCATGCAAATTTTCCTTTGACCAGTTTTTGGTCATTGATAAAATTCGAAGAATTGTTTTTGACGTCACGGATTAAATCTGATGGACAATGAGCGGGTTTCAATCCCACAAAAACATGAACATGGTCGGAAACGCCAATGACAATAATAGACTTCTGTCCCTTATTTGTGATTATACCTGACATGTATCTGAATACCTCTTCTCTCCAAGGTTTTTGTAGAAGGTTTGCTCTTCCTTTTACTGCGAAGACATATTGTATTGTAGATAGATTTGATGAAAAGTGCCTGCCATGATTTCATGATTAAAATGGAAAATTGGTTTTCAAAACCTAAAAAACATGGGTCACTTTCCCGGTTTGTAAACCCGCTCCGCAGTTCTCAACACTTCTGCCTTATCCAGGGTCATTGGTTTCAGATCCCGATTTAAAAAACGCTCCATTTGGTCTGCATAATGTGGACTATCGGGACGATTGCTGGCGCCATAGACGTTGATCGATTCGATGATTGGAAGATCTTCTCCAAATTTCACCATCAGGATGTAGGATTCTCCTTGGGCAGCTTTTCGCATGCCGTTTTCCCAAGGTGTGGATCGGATGGTAGTCAAGACATCGTCGATGCCCCAAATTGGTAAGACCTTATCGCCCCGCACCAACTTTTGATATTCACCCAATCGAACCAGGTCTTTTCCGAAGTGCGTTTCGAAATGGGTTTTAGCAGCCCGAATTCCCTGTACAGCCTCTTCTACTGTCAGTTGGGTGTCAAAACTTTTTCCGGCTTTCGCAAATTCATCCCACCAATAATAGTAGATGAATGCAAAAAGGGCGGCACCTTCGCTGTCAACCGAAGCTTCTTTATTCCAGTTTTTCAGCGTCAAAATCTGCTTTTCGATATCCGGATACTTTGCAGCATCCAGGCTGAAAAGCAAACTCATGTCGGTTCGATATGCTAAATCAGAAGGCAGCTTTTGGTCATATTTGATCCGCTCAAAATCTTCCCAGCTGATTTTTCCGGAATCTGCCATTAACTCTCTAAACCTGAGCGAGCGGTTGTTGTCTCTCAGATCAAATCCCATTTCCATCGGATAGTCGTCTGGAAAGAGATTGTCTTGATAGGAGCTTGCTTTAAATGGAGAATGATTGGTGTTGTAAAGGTATCCTGAGGAAGGATTTACCTGCTGAGGAAGTTCGGAAAAGGCGTGGAACTCTGTCCAAAGTGTCTTTTTGGTATCTCCCGGTACTGTACCGGCATAGTCAAAACCAGGAGTTCTTTTCGGCAAAAGGCCGTTGCTGACAAAAAATATGGTGTCATACTTATCCGCATAGACCGTATTGAAATTTGACAATTGCATGGAATTCATGGCCGATTTCCACTCTGTGAAATTCTTGGCTTTGTTCATTCGCCACCATTGTTCGGGGGCCCCAATTTGATCCAAAGCACCAAGCCGAATCGAGAAAGTACCTTGTTCGGTGACGAGCGTAGGGCCGTAGATGCTCTTCCAGACTTTTTTGGGTACAGGTAGGGTGATCAAATCCCAAAGCCGAACTTTCAGCCAGACGATCCGCTCCTCCAATTCCAGCCATTCGCCATCTACAAGATATTCGTCTTCATCCTCCGGATTTATTTTCAGTTGGTATAGATCCAGAAAATCAGGCGTATTCACCGTGTGTGCCCAACCCAAGTGCTCATTTACCCCGTGGAAAATCATGGAACCACCCGGAAAGAGACCTCCCAAAGCATTCCAGCCTTCCTCCGAGTGCAAGTGAGCTTCGTACCAAGCGACGGGACCTTCGAGCGGTTGGTGGGAATTGATAGCAAGGAATGTTTCTCCGGAATCTGTTCGAGAAGGATGAATAGCGATTGCGTTTGATCCTTTTGGCAAAGTGTCTTCTGGAATCAGATCGACATTTCCGCCTACAATTGCCTGAACCGCCCGATCTGCGCCTGACATTTGCGCAAGCGAAAGGATATAAGCCGAGATCATTTCTTTGGGTGAAATCGGAAATGCAGCCTGGTACAGGACTTCTTCAGGGTGTGCAAATGCATAGTCATTAAGTCCGGCAGCATAGCCTTCCAGCACTTTTTTGAATTCGGGAGAAAATGACGCCTCGTATTTTTCTTTTGCGATTTCTCTTGTCTCGAGCAAGTTGACGAAAAAGTCAATGGCCGCACCTTGCTCCCCAAAAACCCGTCCTGCTAAGCCTTTGCCTGCCAAAACTGTCATCTGTATCGTTTCAAAATCATCCTCTGCATGAGCCCAAGCCAATCCATAGGCCACATCTGCGTCTGTTTTACCAAAAATATGAGGCACTCCAAACTCGTCCCGGGCTATTTCAACTTTTGAAGTGTCCCAATCAGACGGTTTGTGAACATATTGGCAGGCAGATGCGAGCAGTGATATTCCAAAAATGAAAAAAAATGGGTTCGTTGAATAGTGTTTCAAAGCCATGTGAAGTGTCAGATCTTTTATACCCAAGATTACTAAAAAAGCCGACCATTTGGCCGGCTTAAGGGGGTAAATAAACACTTTTTTCTATCCTTTAGCGGATACTGGTATTTAATCATCTGAACTCATAATCAACTCCGCTTACCTGAGTCAGCAAGGTGGCCGGCGCATCAATTGCCACGGCAGATTGTGGAGGAGTGGGGGTGATAGGTGAATTTTCAGCCAAATAGTTTTTTATCGCTTGGTGGAGGGTGTAAGCTGTGTTTTCTGTTTCCATCACGCCTTTGAATCTGCAAAGTATATCGTCAGGATCTCCGTCGCGTTCGCAGGCGCAGATTGAATAGACTTTATTGGTGTCGAGTGGTTTGCCATGAACCAAGGTTGATTGAACTCTTTTTCCCTCTTCACCAAAGGCTTTAAACTTCACTTCCATGCCTTTGAATTTGATCACCCAGCCTCCGAACCGTTTGGAAGCATCGGCAGCGAAAACATTGTTCAGTTCTTTTTCCAACCAATCCTGAATCTGCTGACCGGTAACTTTTCCTGTCCGGATCCTACTGTCCACCGGAAGCATATCAAAAATGAATCCATTGGTTATGGGAATATTCCCCGTGTGATCCGGCGTGGACCGAGGCGGACAAAAGCGGAAACCATTGGAAAGGACAATGTCTACATCCGGCAATTGCCAGTTGATAGCATCCAGAATCATAGTATCGATGGTGTTTTCGATTACGAAATAGCGATAGAGTGGGATGGTGGAATAGCCTACCACTTTTTGGATGTCTTCCAGATAGGGACCCTCGTATTGAGAAATGATTTTCTTCATTTCCGGCGATTCGGGGTATTTTTCGGAATTCACTTCCATCAGTTCGTAGGAATCTGATACTACCTTTCCATTCTCGATTTTCAGTTCCAGTTTTCCGACAAAAGACCCAAAAGCCCCCGGTTCTACCACTTTGGCGTACCTACCTTGGATTGGTTTTCTCACGCGCTCGTGTGTACCGCCTCCAAGCATGTAATCCACTCCTTCGCATGTGGGATGATTTGCCAAATGGATTTGTTGAGAAAGCCCCAAATGGGCTACGAGCGCTACAAAAGCACACTTTTCCTGATTTCTAAGCACATCTACATAGTGGGATAGATTTTCTTCAGGCTTGGTGTAAATGATCCCTTTGCTATAATTAGGTGACTGTCGAAGGGGGACAAGATGGTCTGTATATCCCAGAAATCCGATTTTGACTCCGTTGACAGTCCAGATATGATAGGGTGGAAAAATCAATTCCCCTTTTTTACCATTCCCCAAATCGTGATACATATTTGCACAGACTTTTGGCGCGGTCAGCGATCCGAGGAGATGCTGCATGGATTTTTTGTAATAGATCACTTCCCAATTACCAGGGAGGTAAAGATCATAGTCCAAGGCGTTGAGTATCGGGATCATTGCTTCACCGGTGGTCTTTACTGATAGCTCCGAGCCCTGAAACATATCTCCCGTATCCATGAGGAAGCTATATTCCATTTTTTTTCGCTCTTGATCCAGGAAAGTTTTTAGATGAGCGTATCCACCGGTTTTTCGGTAAACCGATTTGCCATCTTCCCAAAACAGCTCATCATGCGCATGAATTTGACAGTGTACGTCGGTGGTTTGAAGAATGGAGAGAGTAAAGGATGTGGGTACACTTTTTTTCTGAATTTCATCGTTTGGAGCGGCATTTGCGATACCTGCCAGTCCTGTACTAGCACCTATTGCTCCTAGTTGCGCTATGAATTTCCTTCTGGATGACTGCATTTTTTTGGGCTTATGAAATTGATAATTCAAGCTTCTTTAAGGGAAATACCCTGCCTATGTCTTCGAAAAGTAGAAATTCTTTCGCTCAGGATTTGGTGATAGAGGTCACAAAAGGGAAATAAAAAAGGAAGTCGCCATCGGCAAGACTTCCTTATAGGTCTAATCAAATCAGGTGTTGACTAGTTTGAAGCCGCGAATTTGACTACCTCATTCTTGATTGGCTCAATGGTTTTCAGATAGGCGTAGATTGCTCTGAGATCCTCTTTTTTCATTCCGGCATACATCGTCCAAGGCATTATGGTGTTGAATTCTCCCGGAGAAACTTTTGGAATCACATAGCCAGAATCGGCATATTGGGCAAACCGCTGTACAAACATCTCCTCATTCCAATTGCCAATACCTGTTTCATCGTCTTGGGTAATATTAGATGAAGTAACAATAGACCCATCAGGAAATGGGAAACTACGTCCTCCAGCAAATTTTACGTCCTGAAGAATCATCCCCTGAGGATCAACCTGCGTATGGCATTCCACGCAGCCGGAGGCATTGACTAAATATCCCCCATAGGCAACCTGATCTGTCGGGTCAGGTTTTTTTGTCATTTCGGCATTTTTGGGAATTGTTCTCAGGATCAAATTCACAGGGAAATCAGCTTCAGAATCTGGGATGTCTGTCTCAATTGCCGACAAAGATCGAACGTAGGCAATGATGTCATAGATGTCCTCCGGATCCATTTTTCCATAATAGGTATATGGCATCAATGGAAACATAGGTCTGCCATCATTGGTGACCCCTGTAGTGATCAATCGGTACAATTCTCCATCTGAGTAGTCAGAAATACCATGGGGAGTGATGTTTTTAGCATAAAATACCCCCGGTAATCCCATCGAATGATCAAATACATCCCCACCAGCGCCAAGTGTCCCCGGAGCAGGGGGACCTGAAAACCTGGAAAAATCCCGGGTGGAGTGACAGTCCATACATACGGTGACATGGTTTGCCAAATAGGCCCCCCGCTCAATTCTGTCCGGGGTGTACTCAATCGTGAGTTCCGGGGCTGGATCTACCTTGGGAAATCCTAGTTGCAGAAATGCCAAGGCGATAATGAGTAATAAAACTACTGCTGCTATCAGGTAGGCAGCGATTTTCAGAAGTTTGTTCATAGTGCTTTTTGGTTGGTTTATGAAAAATAAAGAGATTGTTTCTCTCAGAAATTCAAATATTTAGAAATTTTAAAGCTTTATTTAAAAATTATTATTATTTCCAGAAAAGATTCAATTTCAACAATTAAACGTAATTCAAATAGCTTAAAATGTATTTGAAAAATTTTCATAAAAAAAATCACCTGTATTTGTAATTTGCCTAAAAACCAACCAATCATGAAAATAAAATCACTCTTATTTCTCTTTTTTATTTCGCGCTTTTCGGTATTTGGACAGGATGAAGTCTTGAAAAAACTCGATTCCAAAGCTGATTTTTACGGTGATATCGCCAGACAGATTTGGGCAAATCCAGAGCTCGGTTACTTGGAAACGAACAGTTCTGCGCTGTTGCAAAAGACGCTTTCCGATGCGGGATTTAAAGTGACTGCCGGTGTGGCAGAAATTCCAACGGCTTTCGTTGCTGAGTATGGTTCGGGCAAACCGGTTATTGGAATTATGGCCGAATTTGATGCACTTCCCGGAGTCTCTCAAGAAGCGTCTCCCTTTCGCAAGCCCATTGTCGAGGGCGGTGCGGGTCACGCCTGTGGTCACCATCTTTTCGGAGCGGCTTCTGTTGCATCCGGTATCGCGGTGATGGATTGGATGAAAGAAAATAACATCAAAGGTACTTTGCGCGTGTATGGCACTCCGGCTGAAGAAGGTGGGGGAGGGAAAGTGTACATCGCCCGTGCCGGTTTGATCAAAGATGTCGACGTGATGATGCACTGGCATCCGGGATCACAAAATGCCGCCGGAGCGACTTCCTCTTTGGCGAATATTTCTGCCAAATTCAGATTTTACGGCGAAGCCTCTCATGCTGCTGCTGCTCCTGAACGAGGTAAATCAGCATTGGACGCTGTAGAGGCGATGAATTTTATGGTCAATTTGATGCGAGAGCATGTCCCTATGGAGACTAGAATGCACTATGTGATTACCCGAGGAGGCGAAGCGCCGAATGTGGTTCCAGCTTTTGCAGAATCGTACCAATATGTTCGTCATCCAAATGCCTTGGTTGTTCAGCAGATTTTTGAACGAATGGTAAAAACCGCAGAAGCCGCAGCTTTGGGCACACAAACGCGTATGGAATATGAAGTAATCAATGGGGTTTACAATCTTTTGCCAAATGAGACCCTGGCCAAAATCATGCACAAGAATCTTGAAGCTATCGGTGGAGTAACGTATTCTCCTGAGGAGAAAAAATTTGCAGAGGACATCATCAAAACGTATCCCGCCGGTGTAAAGTCGACTCCTGAAGATGCCGCTAAAATAGCGCCTTTTATTGTCAGTGAGACTGGTGGAGGAGGATCCACAGATGTGGGAGACATCAGTTGGCTTGTTCCTACAGTTGGCCTGAATACTGCTACGTGGGTTCCCGGCACTTCGGCTCATACCTGGCAGGCGGTTGCCGCCGGAGGAATGTCTATCGGTCAAAAAGGAATGATGGTCGCCGCCAAAACCTTGACTTTGACCGCGATGGATATTTTCAAAGATCCGTCAGTAACTGGAAAAGCGCTGGAGGAATTGAACAAAAGAAGGGGAGACGATTTCGTCTATGAGGCATTGGTCGGTGATCGTAAGGCCCCGCTTGACTATCGGAAATAGAATTTCATCCTGAATTTCAAATGGCCGGAAATTCCGTTGGTGGAATTCCGGCCTTTTTTCATTTGGTCTTTTTTAAAATAATCTAACTTGTAGGCTGTCTTTGGCCTAAAATTCCGAATACTATGGATAGACGTAAATCGCTCAAAATAATCGGAGGTACCATCGCTGGAATTGCCGGCTTGGTACTCGCCGATAGCAAGTGGCAAATCGTGGATCGATTGACTCACGAAGGCTTCTTCAACTTTGATGAGGAGCAATTAATTTCCTTGATTGCGGATACCTTTATTCCAGCCGGACTTCCTCCCAAAATACCAACTCCGGATGTACAGCCAATCGGAGCATTAAGCACCGGAACTGATCAATTTCTGATCAAGCTTTTTGAAAAATGCTACGAAAAAGAAGATCAGGATTTGATCAAAGCTCAATTGAAAGCGCTTAAAAAGGCCCGATTTGGAGACCTCTCCCAGGAAGAAAGAGAAAAGGTCTTACTGGGATTAAATGAATCTGAAAAAGAGGACGAAAAGAAGTTTTACAATCTGATGCGATCCAATACGGTGATGGGATTCACTACCGTTAAAGAAGTGATGGTAAACTTTAGAAAATACCAGGTAGCTCCCGGGTTTTATCATGGATGTGTGGATGTGTATGCTTCGGTCTAAGGTCATGATTTTGATCCTTTTGAAGGATTAATCGTAAATTGAACTATGAAAAAAATAGAGATCCAGGTAGACCAAGCATCGCTTGAGCTATACAATAAGCTTGACTCAGCAGAAAAGCAGCGCTTTGAAGAAAGTGTCCTCCATTTATTGGCTAGTTTCAATCGTGAGGAAATCGATCGTTATCAGAAGTTTCGAAATCAAATGGCAAAAGAGGCAACGATCAATGGACTAACGGAAGATGAACTTAACCGTATCTTGAAACTTGAGGATTAGGAGAATAGTCATTGATTCGAACGTGCTTGTAAGTGCACACTTACTAGAGGATTCAGTTTCAAAGAGAGTAGTTGATTTAGCTTTTCTAAGCTTTCTTGTGTTGTATTCCGACGAAACGCTTCAAGAATTTGAATCTGTCCTTTTGAGATCAAAGTTTGACAGATATTCGCCAATTGATAAAAGAAAAGATGCTATTTCCTATTTTTCAAAAATTGCAATTCCCACAAAAGTCAGGAGTTCCTTCCAAATATGCCGAGACTCCAAAGACGACAAGTACCTCCAACTTGCTTTCGATGGATATGCGGATTTTTTAATCACCGGTGACCAAGATCTCCTTGTCCTTAATCCCTTTCATGGAATCCGAATCTTAAGTCCTGCTGAATTCCTGTTCATTTTGGAAAATTGAGCCAATCAAAACTTAAACTTTTTCATTCGGATTTTTCTCAATATTCTACCTTTTACACCAAAAGCAAGCTTTCTTTCCCGTCTTTTGCTACTTTTCAAGTACTGTAGTGAAAACCCGAAATGCCATGTCAAACCTAAACCTAAAAGCCAAACAAACCACCACTTACGACGCCATCGTCATTGGCTCAGGTGCCTCCGGTGGTTGGGGAGCCAAAGAACTCTGCGAAAAAGGACTTAAAACGCTCGTCTTGGAACGTGGCCGGATGGTTCGTCATATCGAAGATTATCCCACTGCTTCCAAAGCGCCTTGGGAATTTGAGTTTCGGGGAGTGGTGCCCATCGAGAAACGATCCGGAATCGGTGCAGCAAATTGGGGAAGAGAAGAGACGATGCATTGGGCTTTGGCTCAGGATGAACAGCCCTATATTGAAGAAAAACCTTTCCGTTGGTTTCGTGGCTACCACGTAGGGGGGAAATCCCTGCTGTGGGCAAGAGGAACTCAGCGCTGGTCAGACTTTGACTTCGAAGGTCCGGCCAGAGACGGTTTTGCGGTGGATTGGCCGATTCGGTACAAAGACATGGAGCCATGGTACAGCTATGTGGAGACTTTTGTAGGTTTCGCTGGCAGTCGAGATGGTTTGGATGTGCTTCCTGATCAGATCGTGCAACCGGGATTTGAGTTGAGTTGTCTGGAGAAATACTACAGTGAGCAGCTGAAAGAACTGTATGGCGATCGCTACTTGATTCAAGGCCGCTGCGCCCACCTCACCGATCCTCAACAAATTCATAAAGATCAGGGCCGTAACAGATGCATGAATCAGAATATGTGCAACCGGGGATGTGTGTATGGGGGCTATTTTTCGGCCAACGCATCCACGCTTCCTTGGGCAGAGAAGACCGGAAATCTGACTTTGAGACCGGACTCTGTAGTGGAATCGATTATTTATGATGAGCAAAAAGGAAAAGCTGTCGGAGTCCGAGTCATCGATAGACTTACTCAGGAATCGATTGAGTTTTATGCCAAAATTATCTTTGTCAACGCTTCCACGATCAATTCCAACGCAATTTTGCTTAATTCCAAGTCTTCCCGCTTCCCGAATGGGTTAGGAAATGACAACGGACTGATGGGTAAATTCATCACCTGCCATAATTACCGGGGAAAAGGCTACGCAACATTCGAAGGCTTTAGGGATAAGTTTAACGATGGTCGAAACCCCGGACATGCCTATGTACCACGATTCCGAAACGTCTATCGGCAAGAAACCGATTTTCTTCGGGGATACGCAATTGGGATGTCAGGTAGCCGTCAATTGGACGGAAATGGGGAACTGATAGGAGATGCACTTCGAGACAAGCTGCTCAATCCAACTTATGGGATCTGGGGAATGGCTGCATGGATGCAAGGCGAAATGGTGCCGGAAGAGTCCAATCATATCCGCCTTTCACCCGACGAAAAAGATAAATATGGAATTCCAAAGTTGATCATGTCTGTAGAATGGAAAGACAACGACAATAAGATGACAGCGGACTTTGTGCAGCAGCAAAGCGAGATGTACGAGCGGATGGGCTTCAAAAACATCAGCGTAAGCGATTCTGGAGCACCTCCGGGCTCGGATATCCACGAAATGGGAGGAGTACGTATGGGAAATGATCCCAAAACTTCGCTGCTCAACAAATACAATCAGCTCCATCATTGCAAAAATGTTTTCGTCACCGATGGTGCCTGCATGACAAGTGGAAGTACTCAGAATCCTACCTTGACCTTTATGACCCTGACTGCCCGGGCAGCAAATTTTGCGGTGGATGAGTTGAATAAATTGAATCTTTAATCTTGGTCAACGGTCCACGGACGACAGTCGACAGCAGCCCAATTCTATCAACCAAGTGAATGGATTGATTTGGCCTCATCGAATGAAGTACTTTGCAAGTAGCAGTGGACTGTGGACTGTCGACAGTTGACAAACCCCAAAAAAACTTATGAAAAATACCCTAATCCTCTTTATCCTCGCCTTGGCCTGGATCATTTCTCCACAGGAATCTTTCGCCCAAAAAAAGGGCGATCCGATGCTACAGGTTCCCCTTGGCTTTGCTTCTTATACTTTCCGCAATCAATGGAAAAATGGTGTCCCAGAAGCGCTGGACATCATCCAGCAAATGGGCTTTACCGAATTTGAAGGCGGTGCACCCCAAGGCGTGAGTGTCGAGGACTTCAAAAAAATGCTGGCAGACCGTGGGATTTCCCTTCCATCCACCGGAACCGGTTTTGAAGCGTTGGAATCGGATCCTCAGGCAGTGGCGGACAAGGCAAAAGCCCTTGGTGCCAAGTATGTGATGTGCGCCTGGATTCCTCACAAGGGAGGCGAGTTCAGCAAGGCTGATGCTGACCGTGCGATCAAAGCCTTCAACGAGGGAGGCAAAGTCTTAAAGGAAAACGGAATCACTTTCAAGTACCATGTGCACGGCTATGAATTTCAGCCGTATGGGGGCGGAACCTTGTTTGACTATTTGGTAGAAAATACCGACCCCAAGTATGTTTCCCTACAAATGGATGTAATGTGGACGCATTTTGGAGGTGGAGACCCGGTTGCATTATTGAAAAAATATGGGAAACGTTGGGTGTCACTTCACCTGAAAGATTTCCGCAAAGGTGCACCTCGGGATATGACAGGTCTGACCGGACCGGAGAATGATGTGCCGCTTGGCGAGGGTGAATTGGACTTCCCTGCCATCCTTCGTGAAGCCAATAAGATTGGGATCAAACACATGTTTATCGAGGATGAAGGGGATAATGAACTGGAGGCTTTGCCAAAAAGTATTGCCTACCTGAAAAGTTTGAAGTATTGATTTGAAGTGTAGCTTTTCCAAAGTTTCAAACTTTGGAAAAGTTTTTCTTTAATTTCATTCATGTCCAATCAAGCTATAATCCAGCATCTTGAAAGCTTTATCCCGCTAAAAGGGACTGAGAAAGCTCTCTTGGAAGAAAGGTTGGTTTCCCGTCCAATCAAGCGAAAAGAGAAAATTCTTATAGCAGGGGAGGTGTGCAAACATTATACTTTTGTTGCTCAAGGTTGCTTTCGGATGTTTGGCGTAGATGACAAGGGATTTGAGCATAACATTCAGTTCACTGCTGAGAATGAATGGATTGCAGATATCGGTAGTTTTCATTCCCAAAATCAAAGTCAGCTGAATATTGAGGCACTCGAAGCCGGATTAGTACTTCAGATCAAGCAGCAGGATTTGTATTTTTTATACAATACCATACCCAAGTTAAATCTGATTTTCAAAGTGCTGATTGAACTCAAGTACATCGAACTTCAAAATCGGGTGCTTCAAAACTTCAGTTCTACAGCCGAACAACGTTATTTGGGTTTTTTGGAACAATATCCTCACCTTAGCAATCGCTTGCCAAATACCCAAATTGCTTCCTATTTGGGAATTACGCCCGAGTTTTTGAGTAAAGTCCGGAAAAATATCCAATCCAACCGCTGATTTCTTAAGCTAGGTTAAGGGTAGATGCCGATTCATCAGCTGACCTTTGTGTTAATCAAAAAAGACACAAATGAAGAAGCTACTTACGATGGTTCTCCTGCTACTGTTTTCCTTCCAGGGATATGCACAACTGGAAAAAGGTGTGCTATACATTAATCCTAACTTAGGAAGTGATGGAAACTCAGGTCAAAAAGAAGATCCACTCCGCTCACTCTTTGAAGCAGCAGAACGGATAAATACAACTCAAGGAGAAGGTTCTGTGACAGTTTTCCTTTCCGAAGGAATATATGCCCTTGACACTACGGTTCGGTTTGAGCCCACAAAATGGAAGTTTACTCGTGAGAATAGACTGACTATTCGTGCGGAGGTGCTTCCGGATGATCCTGATTGGCACCATGGCAGGATGCCAGTATTGATTTCAACTATGTCATTTGAAAATCAACCAGATGATAATTTGGGTGGAGCCTCAAATGGGATTCAGGTCGAAACTAACCATGTGACCATTCAGGGACTACGGGTTTTGGGTTCACCAGTTCATGAGCGGCCTCGGGATGGGATGGTAATCCGGAATTACCCGATCATCAGAGAGGGTGAAGACTTGGATGATCTTCGCGTAACCCAATGTTTATTTTTAGGAGATATTCATGCTGCTCCAAACCATCTGCCTGTGTTGGCGAGTGGACAGGGTGTGGTGGTTGATCACTGTGTATTCTATGGAGTGAAAGATGCAGTCGTTTTTTGGTTTTCAGACCGACCCTCTGAGCGATCTGAGATACATCATAATTTGATAGTCAATATTTATGGAGCCGCGGTTTGGACATGGTCATTGGCTGAGGATTTTAAGTATTACAATAATGTGGTGACCAATGCCGAGGCATTTTGGATCTTGAATAAAGATGAAAAAAACAGCTTTAATCTTTCCAACTCCCTTGTAGTTGGCTACAACCAATTGGTCAACAAAGGAGGAGGGCCGGCAGGCTTGGGAGATCCGGCAGATCCTTCAAAACTCAAACTGGGTGAAAATGTCACTATCCAAAAAGAAGGAGGACTCGAAATCGTGAAAGACCCGACTAGCAAGTATTATCTGCACCTAGCACCGGGCACTTTGGGGAGCGAATTAGGAGCAGGGCTTTTTTACCAAAAGAAGTAAATTCAAATTATGAATTGCAGGAGACTCACACTTTTGAGCCTGTTTTCAAAATGTATGGAGTACAGGCTCAAACCATTCAGTTCGAAGGCTAATAATTTGCAATTTCCCGTGTCAGGCATCGGTTCATTTGTTAACTTGATAGTCCTTAAATAAGGTAGTTATGCAAAAGATCTTCATATTATTCTTCGCACTTCTTTTTACAGGATCAGGTTTAGCATTAGCCCAAAAGCAGTCCAAGACCATCCAAATTGATGGAAAATCCCAACATTACCTGTTAACCGGAATTAAAAACCGGAAGCTTGGACAGCCTTTGATTATCATAGAGAGTGGTCTTGGTGCAAACTTGGAGCCTTGGGATCGAGTCATCAGTGAGCTTCCGGAGAACACACCGATTTTCGCCTATGATCGGGCAGGAAATGGTCAATCGGAAGCCTTCGATGAAATTCCCACGCCTGCAAACAGGACCAAGCAACTCAAAGCTTTACTTGATAAATTGGAATTGACCCCGCCCTATATTTTGGTGGGACAAGAATGGGGAGGGATTTTGATTAAGCACTTTGCTTCGACTTATCCTCAGGACATTGAAGCGATGATTTATATAGATCCTATCAATCGATCCATGCAAAAGCAAAAGATGGTTTCGCTGTTGGACAAAGCAGGATTACAAGGGGAAAGGATCGCTGCTGCCTATTTCAAAATCAAGGAAGATCAACTCAGGTATACTCCCCAGAGTATTCGGTCTGAGGCCAAAGTCATCCTGGATTTGGAGACAGGTGAAATTTCAAACACTACTTTATATGATTATCCTAGAATACCTTCGGTGATTATTGCTGGAGGAATGAAGTCGGAAATCATGTTCAATCCATCAAGCCCTCTGGCTGAAGAGTTCAAAGACTTAAATCTGATTTTGCAAGCTGATAGAATAGGTGAATTTACGCAGCAGACTATGGGAAATAGTAATTCTGAAATGGTGCTGGTTTCTCAATCTGCACAGTTTTTCACTCTTCAAGAGCCAGAAAAGCTGGCGTCCATCATTTCTTTGAGATATTTCAATAACCCTTCCAATAAAATAGGTCAAGCAGCGAAGCGATATTCACCGGAAGAATTTCGGGAATATTTGGATGGCTTGTTAGCTTACTTTCCAGAAAAAAAAATCCCAGAGTCCCTTATAAACGGATTAGGTTATGATCAACTTCGACGGGATCAACCAAAATATGCTTTAGTTTTATTTCAGTACAATGTGAATCGCTTTCCCGATTCTGCCAACGTCTATGACAGCATGGGAGATGGATTGGTTGCTTTGGGAAAAGTCAAAGAGGCGGTTCCCTATTTTGAAAAGGCAGTCGAACTGGGCGAAATGAGTAAACACCGGGATTTGGGGCTATTCAAAAAGAATTTGGCTAGTGCGAAGGAGCTAAAGTGAGGTTGTAAAATGACTTTTCCAAAGTTCCAAACTTTGGAAAAGTTTCACGAATTTCCTATCGCAGAATTTGTAATTCTCTGTGGTCAAGTAAATGTATTCAACTATAGAAATAATTGTATTTGGTGATCAGTGAAGAGATTGGACACTCACTTTGGAAAAAAGATTCAAAACTTCGAAAAATGGTTTCATTTAGAAGATTTTTATCAGGAGTTTTTATTTTTTTGATTCAAACAACATGTTTTAGGACACGAACGGCTTTGTAAAAAAATAACATCATTAGTAGAATTTTCAGGATTGAAATCGAACAAATAATTTTTTTATAATTTTTTTAATAAAAACTTGTTCGGTATCAGGTTAATTATTTAATTCCATCCATTCTTTAAAACAACTTACTTTAAACTTTATGAGAGTATCTACCCCCCCCCATTCAAGATCGAATGGAATTTGGTAACAAGAGGGAAAAGAATTTTCCCTGTTCTATTGTCCGGAGTGCTGCTTTTTTCATGCAGTGATTTTGAATCAGCTCCAGAAAATCTAATGGCTTTGGAAGCTCAGGCTAAAAAATCCGGTTTGGATCCCAAAGAGCCTGGATTAACATTTGCAGCCGCTTTAGCCAACGGTCTAAAGAACGAAAATATTCGTGAATTTATCTTCGACAAGACTCAAGAGCAATTTGACGGGGATTTCAATTTTCTGTACTACACTGAAAAGAATCAATCGCTTGGAGGTCCAAATTCCAAATCGCTTACATTTTCAGAAGCAATTTTTGGAGACCAGTCTTATTTTAGATCCACTGAATCCAGCTGGGAATTTGATCCGCTGATGCAGGTCGCACTGAGAGGAAATGATGATCAACTCCTTGCCATGGAAGATGTTGATCCCAATACTCCGGTTCTTTACATTTCACCAAATCAAGATTTGAAAACCAACCCGATTGTACCGGTAATTAATTCTGCCGGAGAAGTATCTGAATGGGATATTCGCGTAGTACCTGAATAACCTGTATTGGTAATTAGTCAAAATGAGCGATTAGTTAAGGTTCCCAAAAATTCAAATGCAAGGATAGCTGTGGAGGAGCCATGTCTGCAAGAGGCAACACCCTATTTCAGCGACGGCACAAATGATTACTACTTTTATACCGATTCATTTTGCGGGGGAGGTGGAATTGGTGGTATTCCAGGTGGCGGATCTGGTGGAGGTACTATAGGATGTGATCGCGATTCAAACACTAAATCGGATCATGTAAATCAGATTAAGTTTGAAAGTATGGATGCCTTTGATTATGCCGAGCCATGGATAGATGGTACACCTGAATTATATTTTTTCGTTCTCACTGGGTCCGGACAAGCACATTTACAGTAACTTAGAAAAAATGTTACAGAGGTAGATAGGAGTCAGTGGAAGGATTGTGGATTATTTAGTTGTGTTCCTGAATGGCATTTTGTCGATATCGATTTATTTCATTGGGAGAGGCCATTATTTGCAGAAGTAATCAAGTTTCAATGGTTTGAACGTGATGGAGGTAATCCCTTTACTTTTAAAACAGGAACAACAATACCAAATCCTGCAGGAGGAACTTTAACTTCAGAAATATCATTGACAATCAGTGATAATGATGATAATCTTGGAGATGCAATTGTAAATTATTGTGATTTAGCAAGCTTTTCTAATTTCAAAATTCATTCAACTTCTACAGTACTTTTTGGATTAAGATTAGATGATTAAGAAGTTAATTTTATTCATTCTATTTGTTCTTCCTAGTCTCAGTTATTCTCAAAAATTTAGAGTAGGAATAGGTTTGGTCGGTGAGGTGGCGTATAATATTTCTGAAGTTTCGGTAGGAGGTCTTTCCATCTATGAGGGAAATCAAAAGAATAAGGATTCCCGATTGTCTCCATATCTGGGCTATGAACAATATTTATCTGATCGGTTTACAGCTTCTATTGGGATTCAATATTATCAAAGCTTCACAAGTCTTCAGGTAAAAGTTCCATTTCCTGATTTTCCAGCAATGCCTTATTCCATAAAAGGCCGAACTGTCTCCCATCGGAATTTTGAATTTCCTCTTGAAGTCACTTACGATCTTTTCGAGACTGGAAGAATAAAATGGAAGCTCAGAGGAGGATTGGTGCCTGTTTGGAGCTCCTCAAGGTCAACGAGACTGACAGAGGTGCCGCAGGGCCCTGACTGGTCTCAGGAGGTAGTCGACGCCTTAAATGCTGCGGAAACTATCCCAAAATCCTTTTTCATGAATTACCAATATGGATTGGGGTTGGGATATGGAAGATTTGAATTTAGTCTTTTTCAAAGCACTAATCTTGGCAGATCAATCAGTGACGGATACACTATTTATGGTAGTACTTATTCTTTCGATAGGCGAATTCGATCTACAAGGATTGGGGTTTACTATTCTTTTGGACTGAAAAAGAAAGATAAGGAATAGAAGCCTGGGTTAAACTTATGTGAAGACCTGAAGCATCCTTGGCTTCAGGTCTTTTGTTTGGTTTATCAGCTTCCGCTATTCGAGATTTGTAATCTCGAGACTTCGATCATTGGAATTAAAATCCGAAAACCCCTTGAAACCCACCTTAACTTAAATGTCACTTTTTGTAAAAGTATTACTAAATAGGTTAAAAGTTCGACCCCCTTCGGGGTCGGGATTGAGTTCATCATATTAATTTCCACGGGTTGCACCCGCGGTTATTGAAAAGTTTGATCCCTTCGGGATCGTTACTTTTCTAAATTTGGTGGCTCTTCGAGATTTGCAATCTCGAATCTCCTATCGCAGAATTTGTAATCCGAAAATTTTAAAAATCAGATTATAGCAAAATCGAAAAGATTGCTTCGGGATCGATAGATTAAAAAAAGAATTCAAAACCAAAATGATCCCTCGCAGTGACGCCTTAACTCAACACACCAACTTGAACCCATATCCCCGCACATTCAGAATCTGAATGGTTGGGTCGTCCTGGAGTTTTTTGCGGAGGGTGGTGATGAATTCGTCCATGCTGCGGGTGTGGAAAAAGGCGTCTGAATCTTCAGGGAAAACCATAAAAAACCTATTTTTAGTTTTAAATCGATGATAACTAAGCAAAAACCCAATACAGGCTGAGATTTATGGACAAATTGTCAAAAAAGTTGGCTCTCAAAATCTTAAAGAAAGTATTTCTTCGGAATGGCTATGTGAGAATAAAAGATAGTTCAAGGATTGAGGAATCCAAAACTCAAAAATATAAAAAGGGCTACGAAGTAAGGCTTGTGGCTAAAGATGAAGCCGAGTTAGCGCGAATACGGGTTGCAATCTTTTCTTTGGACCTTTATGTAGCCAAATCATTCCTCAAAGGAAATCAAATGGTACAACCCATCTATGGCGAGGAAATTACCAGAAAATTTGAGAAGATAAAACGTAAGAGTACTGGCTAAGCTAACGCTGCTATTCCACTCCTCCAGATTTGAAATCTCGAATCTCTTATCATATGATTCGCAATCCGAGAATATACCCGCTATTCGAAATTTGCAATTTCGAATTTCCTACCGTAGGATTTGTAATCCGATAAAACTCTCAACACACCAACTTTAACCCATATCCCCGCACATTCAGGATATGAAGATTCGGGTCGTCTTGGAGTTTATTTCCGACCTAGGGAAAAATTTTCATTTAATCTGTCAAGTTTAACATCCCCATTTTTTTACATATCCTGGAGAGAAAGGGCAAGGTACTCTTTAGTGTAGCCTAGTAAAAAGCTATCGAGGGCATTAGACTTCTCTTTAAGTTCTAATAAATTGATTTTGGCTTTGTTCAATTTAATTTCTGCAAAAACTACTCGTTTTTCGATTTCATTTATGGCCACAATATCAATTTCATTTTGATTTTTCTTGTCCCAAAAGGTTCCTATTTCAGAAAATTGCATGCTTAGCTTCAGCTTTTCTATAAAATATCGCTCAAGCATTTTGCCGGAGAAAGTGGAATAATCGCGTCTCACCAATTTTTCGACGTATTGAAAATTCCCGATTTCTACCGCACTTCGGTTTTTGTATATAAATCGAAACCAGAAGCTTAAAAAGTTGTCAGCTATTTCATATTTGATTTGTCGGCTTCCTGATTTAGCAAAAATCGGTTTTATTTTTTTAATGATGCTGAAATCATTTTCAAGCCGATCCAAATATCCTCCAACTCCCATTTCGAGGATTGATTCGATTTCTGGTCTGGAGGTTTTGGATGAAGCGATTAGGGAAAGAATAGAGAAATAAGTTGCATAATCTTTTCCAAATTCCTCAATCAATACATTTTTTCCTTCCTCTAGGAAAAATGAATTCTCACGGAAAATGCTCTTCAGGATATCGTCTAAAGCAAAGCTTTGGTTTTGAACAAAGCTCTCGACGTACTTTGCTACGCCGCCCGTAAAAGTGTAGAAATTGAGTAAATCTCCCCCGGAAAAGGTAGGGTAATTATCTGTCAAAATCTCCTTAAGTGTGGCCACATCGAAGGGTCCCACATTGATTTTGGACGTTGCTCTGGAAAAAAGCGGCTCTTTTGAGTTTTCAAAGATTTGGTTCATCATCGAATAAATCGAACCGCAAAAGATTAAATTGATTTTGCTTTTTCCCTTTTTGGAATCCCAAATGTTCTGGATGTCACTAAAAATTGAAGGATTGATGTTTAAGAATTCTTGAAATTCATCTAAGATCAGCGTAAAGCTTCTTGATTCAGAAAGCTCCATGATCCAGGCAAAAAGGTCTTTGATTTTTGTGATTTGGCCGAATGAATTCACTTGGAGTGTATCCTTAATTGTCTCGACAAATTCTTCACATAGCAGTATTTCACTTTTTCGGGACACAAAAAGATAGACAGACAGGTTTTCCTCGCTATCCTTTTTGAGTAGACTTGTTTTACCAATCCTTCTCCTGCCTACCATAACAGTCATTTGCGCATTTTGAAGAGATCGTTCTCTGATACGCTGTAGCTCTGACAGTTCCTGTTCTCTATTGTAAAACCGCATCATTTTATAACTGATTTTTTTTGGTCAGATAGCCTGTCCCGATCTTTATCGGGAGAATGCCCCTGATATTCATCCCCCTGTGTGAGAATCAGTTCTCATGGGCATTTCACCTGTTTATAATTTATTTTTCAATGGTCAGATAGCCTGTCCCGATTTTTCTTCGGGAGAATCTCGCATGGTTTATAATCATCCCTCTGTGTGACTTTTTAGTCATGCCCGATTTCATTACTATTTATTGTACTGCAAATTACTGTAACGCACAGTACAATAAAAAATATTCAGCAAAGGTTTTCGCCCTGCTATTCGAGATTTGCTATCTCGAATTCCTGTACAAGGATTTATAATTCGAAAATTTTAAAAATCAGATTATAGTAAAATCGAAAAGATTGCTTCGGGATCGATAGATTGAAAAAGCGTTGAAACCCTAAATGATCCCTGCCAATGACGCCTTAACTCAACACACCAACTTAAACCCATATCCCCGTACATTCAGAATCTGGATATTCGGGTCGTCTTGGAGTTTTTTGCGGAGCTTGGTAATAAAGACGTCCATACTTCGGGCATTGAAAAAGTCGTCCGAACCCCAGATTTGGGTTAGAATTCGCGTGCGATCCGTGATGTCATTCGCATTTTCCAAAAGAATCTGAAGCAGTTGGGATTCTCGGGAAGTGAGCGGATGCTCGCTTTCTCCCAGTTTTAGCAATTGTCGGGTGGGGTGGAATTCATACTTGCCCAAGACGATCCAGTCGCTTTGGCTCTGCCGGATTCGGATCTTGTCCAGATGGGATTTGATGCGGACGATCAGTTCTTCCATGCTGAAAGGCTTACGCACGTAATCATTGGCACCCAAGCCGAAGCCTTTGACCACGTCTTCGGTTTGGCTTTTGGATGTCAGGAAAATAATCGGCGTGTAAGGATCGATTTTTCGGATCTCGGCAGCGAGCGAAAATCCGTCTTTTTTTGGCATCATCACGTCCAAAACCAGCACATCCGGCTTTTGTGATTGATAACTTTCCCATGCTTTTTGTCCGTCTCCACATAGCCGAACTTTGAAATCCCGGCTTTCCAGACTTTCCTGAATGATCGTGCCCAAAGCCAATTCATCTTCGGCGAGAATCACGTTGATTTTGCTCATGGCCAGTAGGTGATAAAGGTGGTGGAATTTTTCCCTGCTTCCAGCTCGATTTTTCCTTCGTGCTTTTCCAGGATCTTTTTCACATAATAAAGTCCGATTCCAAAGCCTTTCACATCATGGAGATCTCCTTTTGGAATTCGATAAAACTGCTCAAAGACCCGGGCCTTTTGCTCCGAAGGGATATTTCCGCCATTGTCATGAATGCGGACTTTGTTCATGCCTTTTTGGTCCAGGCAGATTCGGATTTCGTTTCCTCCATACTTTATTGCATTATCAATCAGGTTGGAAAGCGCATTTTCGAAGTGAAAGGGATCTGCGAAAATGGTCTTGCAATGAGCGGGCATAATCAAGTCGATCTTCTTCTCCGGCGCCAAAGTCTGGAATTTCTGGACGAGCTGCCGCAAAAGTATTTCGGGTTCGATGGTCTCTTTCTTCAAAACCAACTGATCGGAATCCAATGTGGCAGTTTCCAGAAGTTTCTCTACCATCTGATTCAATTTGAACATCTGGTTTTTGGAAATCCCCAAATAGCGACTGGTTTTGGAAGGATCATTCTCAGGATTGAATTGCTGGATTCCCTCAATAGCCGATAGCGTGGTAGCGATCGGAGTTTTGAATTCGTGGGTGATGTTGGCGATCAGGTCCTGCTTGATTTCGGCGATTTCCTTTTGGTTTTTGATCGTTTGGTAGAGGTAGTAGAAGGCGTAAGCTATGATACTTAGGAATAGGAGGGAAGTGAGGATTTCGAAGATTCCCCTTCTTAGGATGGTCAGGGAAATATTTTCAAAGTACAGTTCCAAAGCCTGTCCGGGAGGTAAAAATGTGGATCTGGAAATGGTCATAAATGGCATATTCGGCTTTTCGATACCGGGATTTTCCTGTGGAGGATTGGCCTCTCCCAATCGGGGAATCCTTCGATTGACCTGGATGAGCTGATAATTGATGTCAATTTTCCTTCGATCCAGTTCGGCCTGGAGGAATTCTTTGATTTTGTCAAAATCCAGACTGTCGCGGGTAATGGAAATTATGATTTTGCTTGTTAGCGTTTGAAGTTGATTGATACTATCTGCCTGATCTTTTCCAAAAAAAACGAGAAGTTCATTTTTTCGATCCACGGCACTTCTTCGGGTGGAATCCAAAAGTGTTAGCCCTGAAGCCGTGTCCCTTGTAATCTCATTCCAAAAAAATGAATCGAAGCCGCCCTTTTCAGCCTTTTCCAAGGTTTCAAAGATTCTTTTACTTTGTCCTACACGATCCAAAAAACCACCTACACTGTCAAGGCGATTGACTTTGATTTCAGTGATTCTATTTTTTCCTGACAAACTATCCCCTCCAAAAATTGAATGATTTCCGGAAAAATCCGTCAAAGCAATAACATCCGTTTTGGCCAATTCGGCAAAATAGCTTTCCACCGCATTTTCTAAACTTTGCTGAATATCCATGACCAATTGGCGCTGGATAATCCGAAACTGAGAATACATCCGCCAAGCCTGCACGCCAATGCTCAACAGCAGGGTGAGTCCGATCAGAAATCCTATTCGCTTGAATTGCAGCTTTTTCACAGCGCTAAATTAGGGGCTTATGTGAAAGCGAAAAACTGGGGTTAACACACGTTAACAGTGCTTAACGCTTTTGAAGTTTTCCTTTGGATTGGTTTGTACCCGACAATTTATCCCAAACCAAAATCCAATTAAGCGATGAAAACCAGACTTTTGATTCTCCTTTCCTTATTCCTCGTTCTTGTTGATGAGGCAGAATCCCAGCAGCTTTCCGGCCGGGCTTATTACAAAGCCTCTAATCAGATTATGATCAGAATTGACAGCGCCGATATGAGTCCGGAAGAAATTGCTGATGCCCATGAAATGATGAAGAAACCCTGGCAGCGGGATTTTGTCCTTTCTTTTACCCAAACTGAATCTAACTGGAAGCAAATGGAAACGCTGGAAAATGGCTCAAGTCCTTCAGCCTCCGATGGAATGACTGTCAATCTCTCCGGAACAGGGGACGAAATCCTCTATAAAAACCTCGTGGATCAAAGTTATGTTCAGGAGCAGGAGTTTATGGGCAAGGAGTTTTTGATCCACGACGGCTTGGTTCCACGCCAGTGGGAACTGAGTGCAGAGACGAAAAAGATCGGTGAATACACGGCTCAGAAGGCAAGCTACATGGAGCTGGTGGATGCGATGCACTTTTCGGCAGAAATGACTGAAATGGAAAATGTCAAAGATACAATCCAGGTCACCGTCTGGTTTACTACCGAAATTCCCGTGGCTCATGGTCCGGAAAACTACTTCGGATTGCCGGGTTTGATCTTGGAGGTGCACAATGGCGGCAGAAGCTTCTATTGTGAAAAAATCGAACTCAATCCTGTGGCTGAACCCGTGGAAATCGAAAAGCCCAAACAGGGAAAAGTGGTCAGTCAGGGAGAGTTTCAGTTGATCCAGGAAGAAAGTATCCAGCAGATGCAAAATCGATATCAGGGCAAGCCTGGTGAGGGAAGTAAAGTCCGGATTGGAGGATAGTGATTTGAGGCAAGAAGCTAGAAGCAAGAATCTAGATTTTAGTATCAAGAAAGGCAAAATTGAAGGCCTCAGACTAAACTTTTGCAAGCTTAAAATTCAAAGTTAACACACGTTAACAGTGCTTAACGCTTGGACTCATTTCCTTTTTATTGGTTTGTCGCATGCTAGTCAACAGTCAACAGTCAACAGTCGACCGACGACAGCCGATATTGCCAAATAGTTAAACTTATTCCCATTTTCAATTGAATAGTTTCAGACACCTAACCCAATCAAATTATGAAAGCTAAAATCCTATTACTCGTTTCGATTTTTTTCCTGAGTGTGACGGTTCCTCAGGCCATTGCCCAGGGACTCACAGGAAGAGCGTACTATAAGTCGTCCTCACAAATCAAAATCTCTATGGATTCTACCAAAATGGCACCGGAGCAGATGGCTGAAATCCAAGCCCAGCTCAAAAAGCAGATGGATCGGGATTACATCCTGTCGTTCACCCAAACTGAATCCAATTGGAAGCAAGCGGAATCGCTCGGTGGAGGCCCGGCTACAGCATCCTCAGGCGGGATGACCATGGTGATCAATACCGGAAGTCAGGATAAGATTCTCTATAGAAATCTAGCCGATCAGTCCTTTGCTCGGGAAGAAGAAGTGATGGGCAAAGAGTTTCTGATTAAAGACACGCTGGAGCCCAGCGAATGGGAACTCACCGGGGAAACCAAAAAAATAGGCAATTACACCGCCCAGAAGGCAATTTATACCCGCATTATCGACTCCCAACGCTTCTCCACAGGGATGACTGAAATGGAAAATGTCAAAGACACGATCCGTGTGACGGCCTGGTTCACGCCAGAAATTCCGGTATCTCATGGGCCGGAAAGTTACTTTGGTCTTCCGGGATTGATATTGGAAGTTCAAAATCAGGGAAGAACACTGATCTGCGAAAAGATCGAACTGAATCCTTCAACAAACCCCGTGAAAATTGAGCAACCCAAAAAAGGGAAGGTGGTCAATAGGGAAGAGTTTCGTGCGATGCAGGAAGAAAGTATGAAGCAGATGATGAATCAATACCAGGGCAAGCCGGGTGAGGGGAATCAGTTTACGATACGGATAGGGAATTGATCTTGAGTACCAAGTACGATGTACAAAGTACGGCGGATAGTGTCAGGCTGAGCGGAGTCGAAGCCAATTCAATTTACTAATTACGAGGCAGTTCGAAGTGTCGGTGCCATCTCGGAGTACAAACCTCACGATTTGAAAAGGGCTGAAAAGAGTTGGCCTCTCTTCACAAATCGGAACTTTACCACATTACAACTTTTGAACTTTCCAGCCTTCCAACCAAAAAAAACTAAACCAACTATGCCTTTTTACTGCCGGATTCTGGTCTTCCTTGGCTTTTTCGTGATTTCCTTTTCTTCTTTCTCCCAAACCAAGCCCCTGATCGGACAGGTCTTGGATAGCCTAAACAGGCCCATTGCCTACGCCAATGTGGTGGCCATTAATCAAAGCACCCAAAAAATCGGCGGCTTTGGCATAACCAATGATGAGGGAAGATTTAAAGTGACTTTGGTGCCGGGATCAGCTTACTTGCTACGCGTTTCTTTTGTGGGCTATCAGCAATTCGAAAGGCTGATTACCGAATGGGATTCTGAAGTCCAAATGCAGATAGTATTGAAGCAAAGCGATACCGAGTTGGGTCTGGTGGAAGTAGTCTCAGAGATGCCAGTAACTATGAAGGGAGACACGCTCACCTACAAGACGGATGCTTTTACTACGGGCAATGAGCGCAAACTGGAAGATGTCCTGGAAAAGCTTCCGGGATTTCAGATCGATGATAATGGAGATGTAAAAGTGCAGGGTAAAAAAGTGGACAAAGTCATGGTAGACGGAAAAACTTTCTTTGACGGCGACACCAAGCTTGCCACCAAAAACCTCCCCGCCAATGCCGTGGATCGGGTTCAGGTACTAAAAAACTTCAACGAAATCTCTCCAATCCGGGGACTCGATAATGACGAAACTCTGGCGCTGAATATCCAGCTCAAAGACGGGAAAAAGAACATGGTTTTCGGTGACCTGACTGCCGGGGCAGGACCTCAGGAACGGTTTTTGGGACACGCCAATGTGTTCTATTATGCTCCAAAATTAAATCTCAACCTGATCGGTGGCTCTAATAACGTTGGGGAACAAACCTTCACCCTTCAGGATTATTTTCGCTTTAGTGGCGGCATGGCAGGACTTGGAGGGCGGACAGGTTCCCGGGTTTCGCTTGCATCAGATGATCTGGGCATTCCCATGGCGAGCAGAGATAATGCTGCCTCTCTGGAGACGCACCTTGGCGCATTCAATTTTAACTACAATCCTAGCAAGAATTGGCGACATTCAGGATTCCTGATCGGCTCAAGTTCGGATAATCGACTCGGGAGTTCCTCATTTCGCACCTATCTCAATTCCGGGGAAAACAATCAGGAATTGCTGACTTCCGCCAGCCGGGTAGAAAACAAATCAGGCTTGCTCAAATATGCACTCACATTCACCCCAAAGGAAGAAACTTATTTTAAATACAGCTTTTTTGGAAAGCTGGCCGATATCCAAAACGGGAATCTGTTGAATTCCAACTTCGGGCAAATCGATCAAAATCTGGCAACGCTCCAAACCCGAACTCCTTACAGTTTCCAACAAAAAGCAGAATGGTACCATGCCCCAAGTGAGAAGCGGGTCTATTCCATGGAGGTCAATTGGGAAAAGAAATTTCAGGATCCGTTGTATGATTTGAGCTCTAATCAAAAGCCGTTTGTAGGGCTGTTTCCTGTTATGAATCAAGAAAGCTATCAGTTCCTTCAGCAGCAGGAGATTCATACGCAGACACTTGAGGGAGCTTTCAACTACTACCAAATCCTGAATGCTACCAATCACCTGAATTGGTCATTGGGTCATCAGAATATTTCTCAAAGTATGTTTGGGAGATTGGATCAAATGGATTCAGATCAGGTTTTTGAGGAATTTCAAAATGATGCGGACTTTGGTTTTCAGGATATTTATTTGGGAATGACCTATAAGACCAAGTGGAAAAAAATGATCATCAGTCCATCGGTTTTCCTGCATCGGTATGCTTGGCAGGATCAGCAGTTTGGAAATGAATTAACCCATGATAAAGTGATCGCTTTGCCTGGGTTTTATTCCAAATGGAATATCAAATCGACCAAATCTTTGACTTATCGATTTCAGACAGAGGCTAATTTCATGGATATCCAAAAGCTTGCACAAGGGTTGGTTATACAGGATTACAACTCGATTTTTCAGGGTAACCGGATGCTGGAAAATGGACTTTTTACTACGCATACTTTCAATTACAATCATTTCGATATGTTTTCCGGGCTGAATTTCTTTGGGAATGTCAACTGGCAGCGCAAGCGGGACGAGATCATTACGACGACGGATTTTGCAGGAATCAACCGTCTGCTCTCCGCTTTGAATGTAGAGCCAGTCAACGAAACGCTCAATGGTGATTTGAGAGTGGATAAGCGGTACAATCGGTTCAAACTTGCCGCCGGGGGGCGCTGGAATGCTTTCACGACCAATTTGGTGTTGGATGAAAGACTGATCCGAAACGAGCAGTTTTCGCAGACCTATGATTTCAAGGTTACCGCTACGTTTTTCAAAGTATTGGAAGTGGATTTGGGCTATGCTTTCACAGCTAATAATTATAATTCCGGTGCGCTGAGCAATACCTTCTCCACCCATAGTCCAGAGGTTGAAATCGACTTGGACATCTACAAAGGCTTGAAGTTGAATGCAGATTACACTTACAATTCTTACCTCAATCAGGCAAGTGGTGTGCGAAGTGATTTTGAATTTTTGAATGCCTTTCTCAGCTATCAGGAAGAAAAGAGCCCTTGGGAATTCCGGCTTTCTGTATGGAATATCTTGGACACTAGGTCAATTCGAAGAGACAGTTTCAGTGAAAACCTGATCAGTACCTTCTCCTACTTGGTGCAGCCGAGGTATGGAATGCTGACGTTGAAGTATGATTTGTAGGATAAGGTGGTAGGTGGGAGATTGGTTTCAGGTTGTTGAACATCAAAATTAATACATTAAAAGCTAAATACAGTAAATCAATAAAAGCTAAATATAATGAGTCAATAAAAGCTAAAAAATATACAACATTAAAAGCTAAATGTTACCTTTGGAAAAAAAGGTAGCGCAATGGCAAGCCCTTCAGAAAAACTCGCAGATTCGTTGGCTGTCCTGAGGGATTTACAAGGATTGGGAAGAATTGCAATAAAGTCATCCGACTTGACTAGAACTCATCGGGAAAGGCTCGTGAAAACAGGTTTTCTTAAAGAGGTGATTCGAGGCTGGTATATTCCTGCCAGACCTGATGAGACCGCAGGAGAAAGCACATCTTGGTTCACCTCTTTTTGGGATTTTATAGCAGCTTATCTGAATGAAAGATTTGGTGATAAATGGAGCTTGTCGCCGGAACAGTCTGTTGTCTTTCATGCAGGGAATCTGACCGTGCCCCGACAGCTTCTTGTCCGCTCATCGCAGGCACGAAATCAGATCACAACACTTCCCTTTGAAACCTCAATTTTTGAAACTAGAGCCAGCATAGCTGGTTCTGAAGAACTTCAAGTTGAAAGTAATGGGTTGAGAATGTTTTCTTTGGCTCCGGCATTGATTTACAGCTCGGAGCCTTTCTTTCGAAACAACCCCACTGAGGCGCGGACGGCCTTGGCAACCTTTAGAGATGCGTCTGAGCTATTGCGAATTCTGCTAGCTGGCGGACAAAGTGTCGTTGCTGGACGTATTGCAGGAGCTTTCAGTAATATTGGGCGGGATAAAATTGCAGAAGATATCCTATCTGGGATGCGCTCAGCGGGATACCAAGTCAAAACAAATGACCCATTTATTGCCCCAAGCCCAATTTCTATACTTTCACGGCAGGTCTCTCCCTATGTGAACAGACTCCGGCTAATGTGGCAAACCATGCGGGAGCCTATTTTAGAAGATTTTCCTGCAGCACCTGGGTTACCTGAGAATATCAATGGGTATCTCCAGCTGGTTTCTGACAATTTCGTTAACGATGCTTATAATTCACTATCTATTGAAGGTTACCGAGTTTCTGCGGATTTGATAGAAAGAGTGCGAAGTGGGCAGTGGCAACCAGAATATGCTGATAGTGATCGGCAGCAGCGAGATGCACTTGCTGCGAGAGGTTATTGGCAGGCCTTTATGGAGGTAAAAAAGGCTGTAGAGCGAGTATTGATGGGAGAAAACTCCGGGACAGTTGCGGATGAGGTACACCAAAACTGGTACAGAGAGCTATTTGCTCCCAGTGTAACGGCGGGCATAATTAAGGCTTCGGATTTGGCGGGATACCGAAACCAACCCGTTTACATCAGGCGTTCCAAACATGTACCACCGAATATTGATGCAGTCAAAGACCTGATGCCCGTATATTTTGATCTATTGGCAAATGAATCAAGTCCTGCGGTAAGAGCTGTTTTAGGTCATTTTATGTTCGTCTATATCCATCCCTATATAGATGGGAATGGACGTTTGGGAAGGTTCTTGATGAACTTGTTTCTTGCTTCAGGTGGATATCCTTGGACTGTAGTTCCGATGGTCCGAAGGGAAGCGTATTTAAGCGCTCTGGAATCCGGCAGCGCGGAGCAAAATATCCGACCATTCGCAGTTTTTTTGGCCAGTTTGATTAAGCAATAGACCCAAACGAATTAAAATAATTTGCTCTAAAAAGCGAAAATGAGGCTGTCTCAAAACTACGTATTATCACATGGAGCAGCTTGTCCGCCGTGGCGGAAAGTCAAAATATGATCAAATTCACTAGAAAGAGACTTCGACTCCAGGCCCACTGAGCGAAGTCGAAGTGTCAGGCTGACACTGCTAGACCTTCTGAGACTGCCTCCTAACCCAATAAACTTAGAGGATACTGGCGCACTGTAAAATAAAAAAGGC
This sequence comes from Algoriphagus boritolerans DSM 17298 = JCM 18970, assembly GCF_900108085.1. Lineage (GTDB taxonomy): Bacteria > Bacteroidota > Bacteroidia > Cytophagales > Cyclobacteriaceae > Algoriphagus > Algoriphagus boritolerans. The sequence continues at coordinate 141,199 of NZ_FNVR01000005.1, read as the reverse complement.
CTGAGATTTCTCTCAAACCTAATTTTTCAATTTTAAAATCTTCCGATTTTTCAATCAAATAATCGCAACCAACTTCACATCCAGATTAACTTCATCATAGATCATTCGATCACCCAGATTTTCAAAGAAATTTCCTGAACGGAATTTGATGTCGTAGTGGGTTCTGTCAAATTTGATGGTTCCTGTAGCTGTCATTTTATTACCGGCTACAGCTACTTTGGCAGGGAAGGTTACCGGTTTGGTGATTCCTTTGATCGTCAAGTCTCCGGTGATGGTATAATCGGTAGCGTTGGTAGCCTTGACATCGGTAATTTTGAAGGTAGAAGTATTGAATTTTTCAACAGAGAAAAAGTCGTCAGACTTCAGGTGATTGGTCAAGTTGCCTTTGGATTTTTCATCTGTCAAATCTTCTACTGTAAGATTGACCATGTCCATATCGAAGGATCCACCAGTAATTTTACCTCCATTTACATCAAGTGAGGCGTTTTTGATCGGAACATAGCCCCAATGTTCGCCGGTTACTTTGGCGGCTTTCCAAGTGACTTGGCTTTCGGTTTTGTTTACTGTAGCGGGAGCAAAATTTTCATTGGCAGTGAAAAACGTCCCGTAGGCAAGAATTAGAGCGGCGATCAATTTCATAAGATAATGGTTTGGTTTGATGAGTTTTGTTTTAGCTTCTTTACTAGGTTTGACCTTTTCCAAGACAAATTGTTTAACGGACAATCCCTTTAAGGTTGGTGATTTATGACGAGTGGCTGTTTTTCCTGATTAAGCCTTGTTTATAAGGGGTCAAAAAACCAAAAGTTATCAAATTCAGCCTGATACAATTTCAATCAGAATCAATTGTAAATCAAGATTTTGCCAATAAGCCATACTCCACTTTCCCATGTCCATCCGGCGTAGTGTAGAAAGGTCGCTTTTCGATTTCATAATTTTTATCGGGAGGAATTCCCAAAGCATGATAAATTGTCTGGTGAATGCTGTCTATTTTGATCGGATTCTCGATGGTTTTGCAGGGGCGTTCGTCAGCGGTTTTTCCAAATACATGCCCTCGCTTGATTCCTCCTCCAAACATCAGGATCGAACATCCATCGGTAAAATGACGGTGCATGCCGTAGTTTTTCAGGTCTTCGATGATATCGGGTACTTCCACTTGGTCCAAGACTTTCAAGTCCGGTCGTCCTTCCGTGAGCATATCCCTGCTGAATTCACTGGCTACGATGACCAACGTGCGCTCCAGTTTGCCGCTTTCATCCAAATCCTTAATCAATTGTGCAATCGGAGCATCGATCATTTTCTTCATATCCTTCAACCGAGTGTGGCCGTTGTCATGGGTATCCCAGCCCAAAAATGGTTCGTACTCTGTTGTAACCGTGATATAACGAGCTCCCTGATCTAACAGCCTTCTGGCCAAAAGGCAGCCCAAACCAAACCTTCCTCCCGTATCATATTTTGCATAGCTTTCTTTGGGTTCCTGACTGAGGTCAAAAGCCTTGGCCTCCGGGGAATTAAGCAGCATGTAAGCCTGCTCCATGGATCTTTTTAGGGATTCTCTTTGGTAATCCGAGCCAAATTCCCCCATTGGCCCAGCAGAAATTAAATCTTTGTACAACTGATTTCTGGATTCAAATCGCTTACTGTCCATCCCCACCGGAGGTCGGACGGCATCCAGGCCAGTGGTAGGATCGGGAATCAGAAAAGGACCAAATTCAGATCCTAGAAAACCGGCACTGTGAAAAGCCTTCAGTTCTTCACCTTCGCCGACCGTAAACCGCTGACCGATATTGATAAAGGGTGGAATTACCGGATTGAGTGGGCCTTTTTCCTTGGCGATCCAGCTTCCCAAGTGTGGTACGACCACAGATTGAGGCGGTTCGTAGCAAGTGTGAAAGTGATACTGATGTCTGGTGTGGAGAATGTGCCCCAAGTCAGCCGCCTGATAGGATCGGATGAGGGTGCCTTTGTCCATCACGGAAGCAATATTTTCCAGTCCCTCGGAAAAGAAGATTCCATCCAGTTGGGTAGGGATGGTAGGGAAAGTGCTCAATATTTCCTTTGCTTCCATTCCCTTGCGGAAGGGAGTGTATTTCTTAGGATCAAACGTCTCCGTATGCGCCATTCCACCAGCCATAAAAAGCAAAATTACCGAATCCGCAGTACTTGGGATTTTGCTTTCGCAGCTAGAAAGCAAACCAGCCAATGGAGCTCCCATTCCCATGGTGGCAATGGCTGCTGCACTGGTTTTTTTGAGGAAATCACGTCGGGTTTGGATGAGTTTCATAAGTGATAATTCTTTATTCAGTGAATACAGAATTCAGAAATTTGTAACTGTTGTTACTAATGTGGGTTGGAAGACCGTTGACCGGGGACCGAAGGGTTTTCTTCCGTCTTCCAGCCAAGGAATTAAGAGGGATCTCCTTATTGGTTTTGAAGTATAGGTCTTAGTTATTCTCATTAATAAATCATTTGAAATTCTGGTAATAGAAACAAGGCCCAAAGAAAATCCTGAACTTCGGCTGTCTCTGGCTTCTCTCCAAAAACCTTTTTTGCAAGAGTCAGCTCCTTTTCGGTAGGTTTTCGCAAGAGCGCTTTTGCATAAAGTTCCATCGTAAGAGGAACTGTTTCAGGCAATGTTTCAATCCAGTTTTGAGCTCCTTTTTCCAAGGTTTGGTTTAGCCGTTCACCGTTGCTGAGTTCGAGTGCCTGAAGTAAACTGGCTTGCGAATCCCGGCTGGTTGACACAATTTCCCGGTTTGGTCGGCCGAGTGATTTTAGGAAGTCATTGTTTGCTACCAAGGATGCTCTGGCAAAGCCCAAATTACTTTTCGCTTCAGGGATTAGCTGGTAGGGCCAGAATTTAACTTCAGCAGAATCGAATAAAGGTGCTGAAATCACGCTGACAGCGTCAGAAAATTGCTCAGCTGTCAGTCGTCTTCGTATCATTCCTTCAAACTTGAAATCTTCAGCCAAAAGCAAATCAGGAGAAGCCAAAGGAATCGATTGACTTTGGTAAATTTTCGAGGAGGCGATCTGATTAATCAGGCGCTTAAGGTCGTAGCCATTTTCCACAAAATCCACCGCCAGCCAATCCAGCAAATCCTGACTCCAGGGCAAATTGTCCATCTCATCCACCGGCTCCACGATGCCTCTGCCCATTAGCTGCTTCCAGATTCGATTGACGACTGTTCGGTACATTCGACCGTTGGCAGGCTGGACAAGTTGATCGGCAAGTTGGCGTAGTTTTTCGGCTTTGGTGGCTAGAGAGTCAATTTCTCCCAGTTCTTCCCAGAGGATTTTGGTTTTGGCCAGTTTGCCGGTTGGCTGCTCACATCGACTGACTTCCAGCGTGGAGTCAGCAAAAATATTTGCGAAAGCATAGGCTTCCTCAAGCTTCCAATCACTGATGAAGCTATCGTGACAGGAGGCACATTTCAGATTCAAGCCCAGCAAGACCTGTCCCACGTTTTGGGCAGCTTGCATTTCAGTTCGCTGGGAGGCATTGACAGTCCCTCGCCAGCGGATGCCTTCGATAAATCCTTTGGACTTTTCATTGGGATTGAGCAATTCCTTGACAAATTGATCATAGGGTTTATTGTCGAGAATCGAAGTGTATAGCCAATCGGTGATGGCGAATCGGCCTCTGGTAATATAGCCCGTTCCGGTGTAGTCATTGCGCAGCGCATCATTCCAGAAGGTCAGCCAATGCTGTGCAAAGTCATCCTTTCGGTCGAGCAATTCCTGAATTCGGAGCGCTCTTTTGTCAGGATTTTGATCTTGCTCAAATGCCGCCAATTCTCCCGGTGAAGGTAAAAGTCCGATGATGTCCAGATAAACTCTTCGGAGAAAAGTCCGATCATCGATCGGTTGAGACCAGCTAAGCTGATTTTGTTGAAAATACTGATCTACCCAGCGATCGATTGGGTTTTCCAATCCAGGTTTTGATGCAGGTAGAACTGGATTTCTTGGTGCCAAAGCCGCCACCCGATAGATGGACTGCTGCGCTACACCATCCGGCCAGGGAGCTCCTTTTTCCACCCAAAGTGTGAGCAATTGAATTTCTTCTTTGCTGAGTAATTTGCCCTTTTTGGGCATTACCTCTTTGTGATTTTTGGATAGGGAAATTCGGCGGATCAGTTCACTTTCATCGGCATTTCCCGGAATGATTACTTTTCCATTTTCGCCTCCGGCAAATACAAATTCCTTTTCATCGAGACGAAGTTCACCTTCGATTTTAGCCCCGGAGTGGCATTTGTAACAATTGTGAGCGAGGATCGACCGGACATTGGTGACGAGTTGAATTTCTTTTTCCGGGGAAAGATCAGCAGCGAAAGTGGCCAGATCCACCGTTAAAGATTGAGGTGCTTCCTGTTCTGAGTTTCCGGGCAAAACTTCAGTAAGGTAATCTTCTCCATGCGTCAAAGCCGCCCCAAAGTGCCCTGCTACACCAATGCCCATTCCTGTCAGAAAAAGGAAAAACCGAAAAGTCTTGATCGAGGAAGAACTTGGGTGTAGTTCACTTTTGCGCAGCAAAACCAATAGAAATAAGGAAAGTCCTGCACTAGTCAGACCGACTATTCGATGGAGGTCCAATGTGCTTCCGCTGATCCCTTCATTTTCGGCCAAAAGCCAGCCCATTCCTGCAGCGATAATCGCCGATAAAGCTCCTGAAAAAACCAAAAATCGGATGCCTGACCGAAACGAATGCCTGAAATTTCCCAAAGTAAATAGCTCCATAACAACAGCTACTAAGAGCAGCGCAATCGGAAAATGAACCAGCATCGGGTGGAGCCGTCCAAAAAGCTGGAGTAGCCAAAAGCCGCTTTCCGCCAGAATCAGCCCGGTTCCGGAGGTAAATGAAACTAGAAGGTGAAGATTAAGAAATTCAGACAAAGAAGAAATCATCGAGAATACATAGACTCGAAAAATATAAGGCTTTTGAGGCTAAAAACTGTCCTTTGAGTGGTGAAAAAACTGTTTTTCCATTTTTTGTTTGGGCTTTGTAGCGAAATGAGAAAGTTGTCCGTTCAGTCAATGACTAAAATTTTATGGTTTATGAGAAAGATCCTGTTTTTACCTGTTTTTCTATTCCTGCTTAGCGGTTGCTTGGATAAAAATGAATTTGCCTCTGTGCTCTCCACTGATCCGCTATCCAAAAAAGGGGAAATTTTCATCGCAGAGGATGGAGAGGAGTATTGGATGGGGTGCGAAAACTCCTATTGTTACGGATTTTCGGCAGGAGCTCCGGAAAGTACTAAAACACTTCAAAATCTAGCTATTCCTGCTAATCTTCCTGTTGCATTCGATTTGTCCGGTTTCTTGCCTGAGGTAGGAAATCAGGGTCGCCTGGGTTCCTGTACGGCTTGGGCTACTACCTATTATGGTCGAAGTTTACTTTTTAATTACAATGAGCGCAACGCCCGTACTCAGAGCATTCGCTTGAGTCCTTCCTACATTTATAATCAGATTACCCAAGGGGAATGTAAAGGGACTTCAATCGCAAGATCCCTCCAACTTTTAGTAGATGAAGGTGCCAGTGAATGGGAGGTCTTTCCCTATCAATCCACCGGATGTAATTTGCAACCCGACGCCGAACAGCGAGAAAACGCCAGTAACTTTAAGATGAAGGATTTCAAGCTTTTGAGTGGAGAAAATATGGTGGCTGAAGTAAAAACGCTGATCACTCTAGGCAATCCCGTCGTCGTGGCTATGGGTTTGGATCCTGAGTTCGGGAAAAAGGATGAGCTCGGTCTGAGTGCCTACCGGCCTCATCAAGTGGTGAAGGAAAAAATTTTTGGGGCCCACGCCATGCTCGTGGTAGGCTATTCTGATCAATATCAAGCGTTCAAGCTGGTGAATTCCTGGGGAGAAGGTTGGGGTGACGGTGGTTTTGTCTGGGTGGATTATGAAGCGTTTGAGAATGTTTTTGATCTCCAAAATCCCTTTCGGGTCTTGTGTCAGGCTATGGTCGTGATGAATTGATTGAAAGAAAGACCCCTTGACTTTTTTACCGTCAAGGGGAAATTGTGTTATTCAACTACTTTATTTTTGAATTCAATCTCCAAGATACTCATCAAAACTTCTTCTCCTTTGGAGTCAGGATTTTTGAAGATGAAGTATAGATCCTGTATGCCTATGGTTGGTTGGATTTTCACTACGGCTCGATTGGCATTTTGTCTTACCCACTCGACCATGCTTACTCCCTGAGGTGGGCGGAATCCTCCGCCTTCTTTTCTGCCAATTTTTTCAGATTGACCGAGGAGTTCTCCGGTGGCCGAACCCAAGCGTATTTCTACAGACCCTCCGATGGCACCATTTCGCTCAGTGATGCTACTTAAGACATCGATTTGCTGGATGCCGGTGAGGTCGATTTGCTTTAGCGCAAACTGAGAATTATTTCCCGCCATCATGAAACTAACCCTTGGTGTGGTCAGGAGTTGAACGCCTTTTCTATCAACCGAAGTTTGAGGATCAATAAATGGATTTTTCAAAGCCACGAAATCAATGCCATTTAGCGATCCAATGGCACCCGAACCCTTGTCAGAATACGAAGCTCTGAGTAAGAAGCAGCCTTGACCGTTTTCTCCTTCAGGAATCACGGTGTTTACTTTTCCGCTCAGAGGCAATGAAGCGATATTGGCTCGGGTATCATCCATTGACAGGATGTAATCGACCATTCTTCTTGCATCCGCCTCGCTTAGCGATGGATGCGCGCTCATCCCGTGATCTCCCCAGACTCCCGAGCCACCATTGATAATTTTTCCCATGAGGTATTCGGTGTTTTCTTCGGAGTTCGGGTACTTTTCGGCTACTGCCATATAGCTTGGGCCGATGGATTTTTCATTGTATTGGTGGCAAGACTTGCAATCGCTTGCCTCGATCAGGTTTTTGCCCAGGTTCAAAATTGCGGCATTTTCGACTCCAGTTTGCTTCGAGGCAATCTCGATCGGATCAAATCCTGCCGGGACGTAATCGAAAGTCACAGCCACTTCCTCGGCTTTGATTTTTCCGTCTGCAAAGCTTCCGTCTTCCTTGTCAGCTACTGCGATTGAATATTCCAATTCGGATTGTCCAAACCAGAAACTGCGATTTATTTCTCCAATATCAATGGTAATTACCGGAGGCTCGTTGCCGGCTGTGACTTCCAATGAAGCTGAGTTTTTCTCCCCTTTGGTGTCGGTGACCGTGAGGTTTACAAGGTAAGTTCCGGCTTCAGAGAAGGTAAAACTTGGATTTGCTTCAGTCAAGGTCTGATCAAAGCCCGATCCGTTGGTGATTCTCCACTCAAAAGTCAGTTTTCCCTCGTCGTAGTCATCAAAGTCATTCGTGCCTTCAGATGTGAAATTGACAGTCAATGGAATAGCTCCCGCTGATTTGTCTGACGCTGCATTTACCTTGGGTTTTCGATTGCCTTTGTTGTATTCGATTTTGATCAAACGGGAATTGGCATTGCCTCGAAACCAAGCAGAGCCATATTCCAAAATATAAAGTGCTCCGTCAGGTCCGAAGTCCATATCGATTGCCGAGCTGAAGGTTTCATTAGGCAGAAACCGCTCCATGCTTTGGAAATCCCCGTTTTCGTCCATGGTCACCGCAAAAATCCATCCTCGCATGAAGTCCACAATCAGCCATTTTCCTTCGTAATAAGCAGGAAAAGTGAATGGAGCGTCTTTCCTGAAATCTGCCTTGCGGAACACCGGTCCGCCGGTAGCGCTTCTTCCTGAGCTTCCCAGTTGTGGAAAAACCTCAGATACGCCGTAAGGATAATAGATCATGGCAGGAACCACCGGAGTAGGCAGCTCTCTCAATCCCGTATTGTTTACCGATTCATTGACCGGGGCATTCACATCGTAAGGTGCCCCATAAGAGCTGTCTGCATGATTATGTCGGTTGTAGGGGAAATTATCACCGATAAAATAAGGCCAACCGAAGAATCCGGGCCCTTTTGCCTGATTGAATTCGTCGTAGCCCTTTGGTCCCCAGATGGAGTCAACCGATGCATCCGGACCGACTTCACCCCAATAGAGGTATCCGGTTTTGCTATCCAAAGTTGGCCTCCAAGGGTTTCGATGACCCATCGTGTAGATCTCAGGTCTGGTCTTCTCTGTGCCTACAGGGAAAAGATTCCCCTTAGGAATCGTATAGGTACCATCATCTTCAGGATGGATTCTCAGGATTTTTCCTCTCAAATCGTTGGTGTTTCCCGGAGCGCGCTGATCATCGGCATTTTCCATTCCCGGTCTTTCGTCCAGATTAGAGGAGCCTTCACGTGGGTTGACTGTATTGTTGCCGACGGTCAGGTAAAGATTTCCTTCTGCGTCAAACACCATTCCTCCACCGGTATGGCAGCATTCCTGTCGCTGGGTTGGGACTTCCAGAACTATTTTCTTCGAGGATTCGATGAGTTCGTTTCCTTTCAGCTCCCATCTCGCCAAAACGTGTTTGGTATCCGTAGGATCAGCATAGTACAGGTAGATCCAGTTGTTGATAGCATAGTCGGGATGAGCGATTACACCCATCATGCCTTCTTCCGCTTCACGGACCACACCTTGTTTGTTGGTGTATTTGGTGTTGACAGGGATGGTGGCTACCAAGGTAACTTCTCCGGTTTTTTCATCCAAAATCTTCACTCCACCCTTTCGCTCGACAAAAAGGATGCGGCTTTCCGGTAAAAAGGTCAATTCCATGGGCTCGTCCATTCCTTCGGTCAAAACGACTTTGGTAAAACGGTTGTCCTCAGGCTTGACTCCGGGATCGTCGTTTGATTTACAGGATAAAAATCCCAAGCATAGGAAAAGTGCTGAAATTCTATTCCATGGTAAACTGTTTAACATAGGCTTAAGAGATTAATGTAAATTTCTTTCAGGGGTATTATTTCTATTGTCTCAATTCTGAACAAAAGAATCTCCATTTCCAAAACTTATTTCTGATACGGTCTGAAAGCAAGATAAATGCAGCGGATAAATGGTTGATTATTTGAGGTATTGTATGATTCGATTTCTTTCCATGTGTTCTAAGGCTTTTTAACCAAAGATTTAATTTTCTTAAGAAAAAACGTTTTTTTTGGAGTTGAAGAACCGCCAATTCTGTTTTGGCTTAATTTTGTTTCATTTTGTTTAATCCTCTCTTAATTCTGTTTGAATGACTTCTCCTGAAATCAGTATTTTGATCCCTTATAAAAATGCAGCCGATTGGATTTCCGAGTGCCTAATTTCGATTCAAAATCAAAGCTTTGCAGATTGGGAAGTCATTGGAATAAATGACGCCTCAGCTGATGAAAGCGAGGTAATATTTCAGCAGTTTCAAAAAAATGATCCACGATTTAAAAGCTTCAAAAATCCGGGAATTGGAATTATTCCCGCTTTGGAATTCGGGTTGCTGCAAAGTCAGGGAAAGTACATCAGCAGGATGGATTCTGATGATATGATGCCAGTCAAAAGGCTGGAGCAAATGCGAAACGCTCTTTTGAAAAGCGGAGAAAAAACGGTTGTGACCGGGTTGGTTCGGTATTTTTCGGATCAGCCGGTAACGGATGGATACCAAGCTTATGAACGCTGGATCAATCAAATCAATTTATCAGGTGTTCAATTCGAAAATATTTATAGGGAGTGTGTCATCGCTTCGCCCAACTGGATGACCAGGAGAGAAGTTTTGGATTCGATTGGAGGATTTGCTGAGCTGAGGTATCCCGAAGATTATGATCTGGTCTTTCGGTGGTATGCTTACGGAGTTGATTTCGTAGTAGTCCCGGAAGTCACCTTGCTTTGGCGGGAGCATCCGAAGCGAACTTCGAGAAATTCCAAAAATTACTCCCAATCTGCGTTTTTTGATTTAAAAATAGGAGCGTTCTTACGACTTGATTTTAGGGGTGATCAGCTGATCATTTGGGGTAAAAATAAAAAGTCCCGATTGATATCAAGGATTTTAAGAGAGAAAGGAATTCCTTTTGAAAATCACGACCAGGAAGAATTCAAAAAAGTAAATGAGGTCAGGAATCCACAGGTTTTGATAGCAGTTTATCCCTCTGAAAATGAACGGAAAGCTATTCAAATCTACCTTCAATCCCTCAATTTACAGGAAGGGCTGGATTGGTGGTGGGTCTGAATGGGACGTGTCTAAATTGGACATTTTAAAGTTTTTCTCTGAAATGATAAAAGAAAGTCGGTTATTGCAGTTTTATTTTTAGACCTTATGTGGGTTTTCTAATTATTCGAGTCATGTGCAAAGTGAAAGTGAGTGTCTTGATGGCGGTCTTTAATACCCCGTTTGAGTTGGTGAAAAGAGCGATTGATTCAGTGATCAAACAAGATTTTAAAGACTTTGAACTGTTGATTATTGACGATGGGAGCTCCATGAGTCTCAGTCTGGATATCCTTCAATACTGTACGCATTTTGAGGACAGAATCAGCTATATCCGGAGTAGAAATGTGGGTCAGTCCTTTGCGATCAACAGAGCTGTTCATTTTGCAAAAGGTGAATACATCACGATTATAGATGCAGATGACGAATATAAGCCCAACCACTTGACTACCTGTATTCACGAGATGGTGAATGCCGACCTGATTGCTTCCCTTACGGAGACTGTGGTCTCCAGCAATGAAGACTATTATGTCGCAGATAAATATGATCTCCACAAAAATATCCATGTGGACGACTGTATTTTATTTGCCACACTTTTTGGTAAAAAAGAAGTGTTCAAATCAATTCGCTTCGAGAATCGATATTCAGCTGATTCTCATTTTTACGAGCAGGCTGCAAAGAAATGGAAGGTCAAAAAGTCCCAGAATCGGACTTATATCTATTACCGGAACATTGCCAATAGCATTACTGCATTGCAAAAGCAATCGAGGGTTTTGGTGTCTTAATCCATGCTGTCTTTTTCAGAAAATATCATTTGTGCGTCGCTCTTTACCGGAGTTTACGATGTCAACATAAATGAAATGCTTCAAGCTGATGATTTTCAGATCGTAGAAAAGTGGGTGCAATCCATTCGAGAATTAGGGCTGAATGGTTTCATGTTTCACAATAATTTCTCCCAAAAAACAGTTTCAGAACACGAGTATGAGCAGCTTCGATTCTGCAAAGTGGAGTTTAATTCCTCACTCAATGCGAATGTGTATCGTTATCTCGTGTATTTTGATTTTCTGAAAATGCATAAAAATCACATCCGAAATACCTTCTTTACAGACATTGCTGATGTGGAAGTGGTGAAAAATCCCTTTGCCGACCCACTTTTTATAGAAAATTCAGGCAACTTGTTTTGTGGCGATGAGGATGAAATCTTGGATAACCCTTGGATGCAGGATCATTGTACCCATTTGAGAAATCAGATCGATGGCTTTGCTGATTTTGAGTCAAAAAATAAATCCGAAACGTTGTTTAATTGTGGTGTGATCGGTGGTCAAACTAAAGTCATGCTGGAGCTTTTAGACCAGCTAGTCCAAATTCACAGTACCCACACCGTCACCAATCAGACTCCTTTCACCTTGGATATGGGGGCGTTCAATTATGTGGCAAGGACATATTTCGCAGATCGACTTTTTCATGGTTTTCCGGTTAACACGCGATTCAAAGGCTATGAATCTGAGCGTGAGGATTATTGGTTTAGGCACAAATAGATATCATTGGCTTGAAAGATCCAGGATCACATTTCCGATTTTTTTACCGGAGGCTACGAGTTGAAATGCCTCTCGGATTTGATCCAGCGGAAAAGTATGACCGATCAGTGGCTTAAATTTCCCCTGAACGACCAATTCCTGAATGGTCCTCATGCTGTTGAGGATGTCGGAAGGAAGTGGGAAAATAACCTTTTTTCCACCAAAAATTGGTGTGGTCAGGGCCAAGGTGATATTCTCCCAGTTTGGGCCAAGTTCGGATGACATGTAAATCCCACCGGGTTTTAGGATGGGTTTGCACAGTGAAAATCGACTTTTCCCGACGGCATCAAAGACGAAATCGTATTCGATTTTTTCGGTGGTAAAATCTGTCTGCTCCAAAGCAATCACCCGATTAGGCCCCAATGCTTTCACCAGATCCACATGTGCTTGATGACATACCGCAGTCACTTGGATTCCTCGGGCTTTCAGCAATTGGATGGCTGCTGATCCGATTGCTCCGGTGCCTCCATTGACTAGGACATGAGTTCCGGGGTTTAGTTTTACTTTATTCAGAAAGTTGATGGCATAATGTGCCGCTTCTGCGCAGGCGACAATTTGAGGAAAATCAATTCCTTCAAGGATTGGCAGAATGGCATTTTTGATAGAATAGCAGACGTATGCTGCATGGGTGCCTATCCCATTGTCTCCGAATCCCCAAACCCGATCTCCGACTTTAAATGTTTTCACTTCTGAACCAACTTTGTCTATTATACCCGCAAAGTCGGTTCCGGTCACTGGCAATGTAGGTTTGGGAAAACCTGCAAATGCTCGCATCAGGTAAGGTTTTCCTGTAAGGACACCCACATCCGTCCGGTTGACAGTAGTGGCCATGACTTTGACCCTGATTTCATTAGCCTTTGGTTCGGGAATCGCAATATCTAGAACTTGTATTTGTTCCGGGTAGCAGTAAGTGTAGCGGACGGAGGCTTTCATAGTGGGATCGAACTCGGGTAAATTAAAAAAAGAAGACTCCTTCTATAAGGAGGGTAAAACTATTTTTATCTATGTTGATCGATTAGAATCGTATTTCCATCCGGGTCGAAAAGCAAAATGCTTCCCGGGCCAGAACTTGCCGGATCTGCTTCCTGTGCCAATAAAATTCCCTTTTCTTTCAGGCGTTCTTGAATAGTTCTAACATCATCAAAGAAATCCAGGTTTCTGGCGTTTTGGTCCCAACCTGGATTGAAGGTCAAAATGTTTTTATCAAACATTCCGTTGAAAAGCCCGATTAAAGTTTCCTCGTTTTTCATGATCAGATAGTTCATTTCTTCACCTCCGGCAAATACCGAGAAGCCTAAATTTTCATAAAATTCTTTGGAGACTTGAAGGTTTTTTACTGAAAGGCTGACGGAAAATGCGCCGAGTTTCATAAGCTGTTGGGGTTAGCGGGAAGCAATTGATAGATTCTGAAGGATTAAAATCTTGAGCAGTAAAGTTTTAGGCTGAATCTTTTTACATAAAAAAAGCCCCAATCGAGCGAATCGGAGCTTTTGAGATTCTTAGTCATTTCCCAAAAAGGGGTATCGGTAGTCTTCCGGCGAAACGAAGGTTTCTTTGATTGTTCGAGGAGAGACCCATCGGAGGAGGTTGATCATTGATCCGGCTTTGTCGTTGGTTCCGGAGGCTCTCGCTCCACCAAACGGCTGTTGGCCTACCACTGCTCCGGTTGGTTTATCATTGATGTAGAAGTTGCCCGCAGCGTTTCTGAGTTTGGTAGTTGCTAGTTCAATCGCATAGCGATCCTGAGAGAAGATTGCGCCTGTCAAGGCATAAGGAGAAGTCTGATCAACTAATTCCAGCACTGTCTCAAAATGCTCCTCATGGTAGACATAGATCGTCAAAACCGGACCGAAAATCTCCTCACACATGGTCCTATACATGGGGTCTTGTGTTAAGATGACAGTAGGTTGGATAAAATATCCTTTCGATTTGTCACAGTTTCCACCGGCGATGATTTCTACTCCAGGTGCTTTTTTTGCATCTTCGATGTACTTGGCAATTTTATCGAAGGACTTTTCGTCAATTACGGCATTAATAAAGTTGGTGAAGTCTTCCGTGCCCCCCATTTTCATGGAAGCCAGATCTTCGAGCATGTACTTTTTCACATCCTCCCACAGATTGGAAGGAATGTATGCGCGGGAAGCTGCGGAGCATTTTTGGCCTTGGTACTCAAAAGCTCCACGGACTAGACCCACTGCAAGGGCTTTGGGACTTGCTGATTTATGTGCCAAAACGAAATCTTTTCCACCTGTCTCACCCACGATTCGTGGGTAGGATTTGTAGGTGTTAATATTCGCACCGATCGTTTTCCAAATGTGCTGAAATACTCCTGTCGAACCGGTGAAGTGAATTCCTGCAAAATCCGGATGCTTGAAAATAATGTCACCGGCAACAGGTCCATCGACATAGATCAAGTTGATCACCCCATCCGGTACGCCAGCTTCTTTGAACACTTCCATCAGTACGTTTGCGGAATAGATCTGTGTGTAAGCTGGCTTCCAGACTACAGTATTTCCCATCATCGCTGCGGAAGTCGGAAGATTTCCGGCGATAGCCGTAAAGTTGAACGGAGTCAAGGCAAAAACGAAGCCTTCAAGCGGTCGCTGCTCCAATCGATTCCAAACTCCGCTGCCGGAGACAGGTGGTTGTTGCGCGTAGATTTCGCTCATGTATTTGACATTGAATCGTAAGAAATCAATGAATTCACACGCGGCATCGATTTCTGCCTGCATGGCGTTTTTGGACTGACCTAGCATGGTGGCTGCATTGATTTTGGACCGATAGGGTCCAGCCAGTAAATCGGCTGCTTTTAAAAAGATAGCTGCTCGCTGCTCCCAAGCCAGCTTTTCCCAAGCTTCCTTTGCTCCTAAAGCGGCATTGATCGCCTGCGTCACATGCGAGGCATCTCCCTCATGAAAGTGTCCTAGGATATGCTTGTGGTCATGAGGTGGAGACATGGGGTGTGTATTTCCTGTTCTCACTTCTTCGCTTCCGATGTACATCGGGACATCGATTTGCTTGGATCTTGCCTCAGCTAGCGCTTTCTGAAGTTCTTTTCGCTCAGGACTACCCGGCGCGTAGGTTTTTACCGGTTCGTTGACAGGTGTGGGTACATTGAAAAATCCTTTTAACATACTATTTGGAGTTTATTTAGATGCTGTGGTAGCAAAGATAAGTGATCGCCCTCGAAAGGGCAGTCAGTTGACTTACAAAAGGTCCTCGAGCTCACGGAGGTGGCGGATCATATAGGTAGGCTTCAGGTCTATCGTTTTACCGTCAGGATTAAAGTAAACCTGATCGATAGCGGCATTTTGTGCTCCTAAGATATCCGAACTGGGATTGTCTCCGATCATCAGACAACGATCGGGATTGGTGGCCAA
Source organism: Algoriphagus boritolerans DSM 17298 = JCM 18970 (assembly GCF_900108085.1). Classification (GTDB taxonomy): domain Bacteria; phylum Bacteroidota; class Bacteroidia; order Cytophagales; family Cyclobacteriaceae; genus Algoriphagus; species Algoriphagus boritolerans. The sequence continues at coordinate 126,165 of NZ_FNVR01000005.1, read as the reverse complement.
TTGATCCATGGCATGATAGAAAATCCTCGGATCGGGCTTTTTGTAACCGGTCGTTTCTGAGGTGACGATCAACTCAAAGTAACTATCCAAGCCGGAAGAACGCATCTTTTTGGCTTGGGATTCATTGAATCCATTGGTGATTACGTGAATCCGGTATTTTTCCTTCAGGTAAGTCAGAATTTCTTTGGAGTAAGGAAATACGTGGGGTTTTGAGGATGTTCTGTGCATGAAATCTTCCTCAAATTCCAAAGGAATCGCAGCGGCATTACCTCCGGCATGGGTGAAAATCCTTGGAAATCGCTCTTTTCTCAAGTCATGTTTGTCAATTTTCCCGACGTTGTACCAATCCCATAGTTGGAAGTTGATCTGATGAAATGCCTCAAAGAATTTTTCAAAGGTCGGAATCCCCAAATCCCGAAGCCCATAGATTTGGTATAATTCAGAGAGGGATTCGGCTACATTCCGATCATAATCCCAAAGCGTGTGGTCAAGGTCGAAAAAGAGATGTTGGTACGTTTTCAATTGAAAATCAGCGTCTATATTGATTGTTTTGGATCTTGTTGATCGCCAGTTCACGGTTGGATTTTAGGATTTCGAAAGTTTCCTGATCGCGGATGAGACTGGGATCTTTTTGAATAAACTTGAAAATCTGCTGAATGATTTCAATATATTCTTCTAAAATGTAATAGAACATCCATTGATCTACCCGGCGGCTTCCCAACAATCCCGCGTTTTTCAGGTATATAAGATGGCGGCTTGTTTTTGTCTGTGTGAAATCAAGAATATGTTCCAAATCCGAGATACTCAATTCTTTGTTAAGCATCAATAAATGGATCATCCGCACGCGAGGCTCTTCCGAAAGTGCCTTAAAAATTCGCAATCCATAGTTTAAACTGATATTTTTGAGTCTCATTTAGTAAGTTTTAACTTAGAAATCAGGGTGAAAATAAAATTTCAACCGAAATTAGATTAAAATCGCATCAGCTTTTCGAAGCTTTCAACAGAATCAATATTCGTGAAAATAACCCAGCTTCTTCCTTTCGTTCTGATTTTGGCCTTTGGAATCCTAGTTTTTCCATCTCAGTCCTTGGCCCAAGATCAAGATAAAAAAGTGATCCAACTTTCAGGTATCATATTAAATGCAGATAGTACTGACGCTGTCCCCGGAGTGAATATTTATGTTCCCAAAAAAGGCAGAGGGACTTCCAGTGGTCGTTTTGGTTATTTCTCGATGCCCGTTTTGGAGGGTGACAGTGTGGTATTCACCTTTATTGGTTTGAAAAAGCAAAGCTTCAAAGTACCTGACAAGGTAGATAATGATCGAATCAGTCTGATCCTAACCATGCAAGTGGATGAAATTGCGCTGGCTGAAATTGAAGTAATGCCCTACCCAACGGAAGAAGAATTCAAAAAGGCTGTCATTGCCATGAATGTGGTTGATCCGATGTCAATTAGCCGATCCAATATGAGTCCTGAGATGTTGCTTAGATGGGCAGCCTCTATGCCTGCTTCAGGCGAGGAGAATTACCGGTACTTCCAACAAGGACAAATGCTCCAGAATCAAGATCTCTACGGCCCCAGACCCCTTCGAATCCTCGATCCCTTTGCCTGGTCACAGTTTATCCGATCGATCAAGCGTGGTGACCTAAAGAATAAAAATTAGACCTAGTACAAAGATCACGACTTTTTCGAACGGACTTTTTCAATCAGAATCCTTCTCTTTGAAAATCCTTTGCGATTTGGAAATAATCATCGGTAAATATTTTGTCAAACTTATTTAAAAGGGTATCTTTGTGCCTCGTTTCGAAAAAGCAATAGAAAACTAGCTATATCATGAAGAAAGATATTCATCCAAACTACAGAGACGTCGTGTTCTATGATACGTCTAGCGAATTTAAGTTTTTGTCTAAGTCCACTATCGAGACCAGCGAAACTATCGAGTGGACAGACGGCAAAACTTATCCGGTTTACAAAATCGAAGTGAGCTCTGAATCCCATCCTTTCTACACAGGCAAGAAAATGCTTCTTGATACGGCGGGTAGAGTCGAAAAATTCAACAAAAGATACGCGAAGAAGTAATTTTCTTCGGCGGTCACCGAAAAAGTCTCCCGGGGCATGGATTCCGGGAGACTTTTTTATTTTTGTCCCATGAACAAAATTTTGTTGTTTGACGATCCTTCAATCCGCGGGTCTCTGCTTCCGTTTACTTTTACGCGTCCTGTGGCTGATATTCGGGTAGGGATTCTGAAGATTTCCGAAAAATGGCAGAACTATGCCAATCTGGAGATCTCTTATTTGACTCAGGAGTACCTGCAAGCCAAATTTCCCAGAAACTCATCACCTGCCCTTGCCGTCAATGGAGCCTGGCTTCCGGAAGTTGGATCTATTGATCATTTGAAAAATCTCAAACCCAATCAGTCACTCTATTGGGGCAAAACGCTCATGGCAACCTATATCGGTGAAACTGAGAAAAACCTGAGTTTTGCCGCCGATCGTGAGATTGTGCAGCTCGTGGCTGAACCGACTTTGCTTCAGAAAACCTGGAATATATTTCAGCTTAACGCTTCAGAAATTAAAAAGGATTTTGCCCTGTTGACCAAAGGAAGAAAGTCTCAACCCGTCAGGGATCCGCATACCATAGTTTATGCTTCGGAGAATATTTTCATTGAAGAGGGTGCCAAAATCAAAGCTGCTGTCCTCAATGCGGAAGCAGGCCCGATTTATATTGGAAAGAATACTGAAATTCAGGAAGGGGCTTTGATCCGTGGACCTTTTGCGCTTTGCGAAGGATCGACTGTGAATATGGGAGCAAAGCTCCGTGGTGATACGACGGTAGGTCCCTATTCTAAGGTGGGAGGAGAAATTTCCAACGCCGTTTTCTTTGGTTATTCCAACAAAGGGCATGATGGATTTCTCGGAAACTCAGTGATCGGGGAGTGGTGTAATCTCGGCGCAGACACCAATACGTCAAATTTGAAAAACAACTATGCCACTGTAAAACTTTGGGATTACACCAAGGGCGGATTTTCCAATACAGGATTGCAGTTTTGTGGACTCATGATGGGAGATCACTCCAAGTGCGGGATCAATACCATGTTTAATACCGGCACGGTGGTCGGAGTTGGAGCCAATATTTTTGGGGATGGATTTCCAAGAAATTTTATCCCCTCGTTTTCATGGGGTGGTGCAGCAGGCTTTTCTACCTTTTCCATGCCTAAATTTGAAGAAACCGTAAAGGCTGTCTTTGGTCGAAGAGGAAAAGATTGGACCAACGAAGAAAAAGAAATAATCGAACGAGTTTTTGATTTGACCAAAAGCTACAGAATTTGGGATAAAACTTCCTGATCTAAGATCTTATGCAGTTCGCAGAAATTCCCGGCCTTCCCGAAACCAAAGAAAAACTGATCAATGCTGTCAAATACAATCATTTGGCACATGCACTGCTCTTTCATGGACCTGAGGGCTCGGCTAATTTGACTTTGGCACTCGCGTTAGCTACTTTTTTATACTGTGAGAATCCTTCCGAGACAGACTCCTGTGGGGTGTGCAGTTCTTGTCAGAGGATGTCACGTTTGGTGATGCCGGACCTAAACTTTGCTTTTCCGGTTGTTGCAAAGGAAAAAGAAAAGGAAAAGGAAAAAGAAAATGAAGAGGATGAGGAGGAGGAAAAGACCGATGTGCTGACCAACTGGAGGAAGTTTGCCACAGCCCAACCCTACGGAAATGTGCATGATTTCATTTATTTCAATAGATTTGAGAAGAAACAGCTGAATATTTCCAAAGCCTCCGCACGAAAGATTATTCAGGCACTTTCGCTGATGTCTTTTGAGGGAGGTTACAAAATCATTTTGATTTGGGCTCCGGAATTTCTTCACCCTTCGGCTGCCAATGCCTTGCTAAAAATCATGGAGGAGCCACCTGCAAGGACGATTTTTATGCTGGTGACTTCCCAGGCAGATCAGCTGCTGACCACGGTACTTTCGCGGACCCAGAAGATTTTGGTTCGGGCATTTTCTGACGAAGAGGTTACATCACATTTAGTCGATTCCGGGCTTTGCGATAGCAAATCAGCCGAACAGATCGCCATGCTTGCCGATGGCAATATGCGTGAAGCTTACCGCATGGTCAATCAAGTGGAAGACAAGCAAGTGACCCAAATCCGGGATTGGTTTAGGCTCTGTGTCTCCAAAGATCTCAAAGAGATTTTTGAATTGGCGGATAAGTTTCACAAGGAGCCCAAAGAATCCCAAAAGTCACTCATGCTGACCGGGCTGAATGTGACACGTGAGATTTTATTGAAAAATTTCGATCTCGATTCCCTGCTGCGTACTACCGAAGAAGACCGGAAATTCATTACTGCTATCAGCAAAAAAGTGCTCCATGAGGATCATGCGATGAAGCTTTATGATTCGTTTAATCAGGCTCACTATCACTTGGAGCGAAATGGGAATGCGAAGATGATTTTTACCGATCTTTCGATGAATATTTTGGTCATGATGGCCCAGAAGAAATAAACTAATGGAAAAGAAAGTAATCGGTCGGAAGGAGAAGATCACACTTCCTGAATTGGATCTCAAGTCCGTTTGGGCCAAAATCGACACAGGAGCTTTTACAAGTAGCCTTCATGCTGAGAAGATCAGAGAGGAAGAACAAGGCGGAAAAAGACTGCTGAAATGTGAAATCCTGATGCCCGGGCACAAAAATTTCACAGGGAAGACGCTCGTATTTGAAGAATTCAAGCAAAAAAAAGTGAAAAATTCCTTTGGTCAGGCTGAGGTCCGTTATTTGATCGTGACCAAAATTAAAATTGCCGGGGAGACCTTCTCTGCAGAATTTACGCTTTCGGATCGTTCCAATATGAAAAATTCCATTTTGCTGGGAAGAAAAATTCTGCGGGACAAGTTTCTCGTGGATGTAAATAAAGTGAATCTATCCAAAGCTTACCGTAAGAACTTATGAAGATTGCTGTCCTTTCGAGGAATTCAAATTTATATTCCACACGGAGGCTCGTTGAGGAGATCAAGAATTCCGGGAATGAAGCCCTGATCGTTGACCATAGTCTTTGTGATCTGATCATTGAGCAGGAGGGGCCTTCGATCATTTATCGGGGACAGCGGCTTGAAGGTATCGATGCCATCATTCCCAGGATAGGGGCTTCAGTGACTTTTTATGGGACAGCTGTAGTCCGTCAATTTGAATTGATGGGGGCGTTTTCGGCGGTTACTTCCCAGGCCATTGTGCGAAGTCGCGATAAGTTGAGAAGCTTACAGATTCTTTCCAAAGCTGGACTGGGTATGCCTAAAACAGCCTTTACGAATTTTTCAAAAGGAGGTGAAAAGCAGTTGATCGAGCAGGTTGGTGGAGCTCCGCTGATTATTAAGTTGCTGGAAGGGACACAGGGCCTCGGAGTCGTTTTAGCTGAGACGAAAAAAGCCGCGCAGTCTGTGGTAGAGGCTTTTCATGGCCTGAAAGCACGAATTATTGTCCAGGAATTTATCAAAGAAGCCAAAGGAGCAGATATCAGGGCGTTTATTGTCAATGGGAAAGTAGTCGGTGCCATGAAGCGACAGGGTGCCGATGGGGAATTTCGGTCCAACTTGCACCGCGGTGGTGCTGCCTCTGTGATCAAACTGACCCGAGCGGAGAAACAAGCCGCCTTGAATGCCGCCAAAGCTCTTGGACTCGACATTGCTGGGGTGGACATGCTACAATCTGATCGAGGCCCCTTGATTTTGGAAGTGAACAGCTCTCCGGGGCTGGAGGGAATCGAGCAGGCAACGGGAGTCAATATCGCGGATGAAATAATTAAATATGTAGTGGATGGGTTCCGTAAGAAGTCCTTCAAAAGAGATCAAACGCAATGAGTAGAAAAGTAAAAATAGGTACCCGGGGAAGTAAACTTGCCCTATGGCAAGCCTACCATGTCCAGGATTTACTGAAGCTTTCGGGTGTCGATGCCGAGATCATTGTTATCGACACCAAAGGCGATCAGGTTTTGGATGTTTCCATTTCCAAAATTGGCAGCAAGGGTGTTTTTACCCAGGAGCTGGAAGATCAACTTCTGGACGGTCGAATCGACATTGCTGTTCATTCTGCAAAGGATATGCAGTCTACTCTTGCTGAGGAATTTGAGATTATCGCATTCACCAGTCGCGAAAAGGAAAATGATGTTTTGCTCTCTGCCAAAACCGGAATTGACATCCATGATCCCGAAAAACCCCTAACTTTGGGAACCTCCTCTACCCGGAGAGTGGCTACTTTAAAACATTTTTATCCCCATGTGAAAACCATCGATGTGCGGGGAAACCTTCAAACCCGGATTCAGAAGATGGAAGAAGGCCACTGTGATGCGCTTCTACTTGCGTACGCGGGAGTTCACCGAATGGGCTATGATTCGATGATCACCGAGGAATTGGATTTGGCTGAATTCACTCCTGCAGTGGGGCAAGGTTCTGTTGCCATCGAAGCAGCCAAATCACTTGATTCAGCTTTGCGCCGGCAAATTATCCAAGCTTGTAATCATCCAGAAACCGAATACAGACTGAAAGCTGAGCGAGCCTATCTCCGTGTTTTGGAAGGGGGATGTAGTATTCCGGTTTTTGCCTTGGCTACTTTTGAAAAGGAGGAGTTGATTTTGAGAGGAGGAATCATCAGTCTCGATGGACAAAGGCGAGTTTCTTTGGAAGTTGCAGGTGAAAGAAGGGGTGCAGAGAAATTAGGACAAAAACTGGCTGCCCTGGTTTTTGCCGCAGGCGGAAAGGAAATTCTGGACGAAATCAAAAAATCATAATCACGCCAATGAGTAAACTATTTCAATCCCTGTCAATCGGACTGCTGCTGATCAGTACATTAGCTTGCGGACAGAATAAGAATAAAGACTATCTGATCACCATTTCCACTCGGCATGGGGAAATCAAAGCGGTGCTTTTTGACGATACGCCTAAGCATAAGGATAATTTCATTGCTTTGGCTGCGGCAGGCAGGTTCGATTCAACGCTTTTCCATCGGGTGATCGAAAACTTCATGGTGCAGGGAGGAGATGTTTTTACAAAAGAGCAGCTACCTGCTGATCAGTGGCCAACTATTCCCGCCGAAATCCTTCCCAATCATTACCACAGAAAAGGCATGATCGCTGCGGCAAGACAAGGCAATTCTATCAATCCGACCAAGGCCAGCAACGGCTCTCAGTTTTACATCGTGCAGGGAAGAACCTACGAGGAACTTGAATTGACGACTGATTTTCCTGCCTTGCAAAAAGCCGTGCTTCAATATGTGCAGTTGGAAAGTCAGCGCCCGCTCAAAGAGGAATACAATCGACTCTATGCCGAGCAAAAGTTTGATAGCCTGACGAATCTGATTCTCTCCAAACGGGATGAAATCGCCAAGTCGCTGAATTTGACTTTAACCAAAAATTATACCCCTGAGCAAATTGAGGCTTATGCCACTGTCGGTGGAACTCCCCATTTGGACCAGGAATACACGGTATTTGGCGAAGTGATCTCTGGAATGGATGTAGTAGATAAGATCTCAAAGGAACCCACTACCCGGGAAATGCCCAACGAACCAGTGTACATGCAGGTGAAAGTAGAACGTATCTCAAAAAATAAAATCACTCAGGAATATGGCTATAGCTACCCCAAAATCAACTAATCCCAAAATATTGATAACCGGAGCTAATGGACTCTTGGGGCAGAAGTTGGTAAAGCAGTTGGCTGATGAAGGGAAGTTTGAGGTGATTGCTACCGGAAAAGGTCCTTGTCGACTGATCGGAGACGGTTTTACTTACCAAAGTTTGGATATCACCAATGAAGCGGAGGTGAATGAGGTGATCTCAAAAATTGCTCCTGAGACCATCATTCACAGTGCCGCTATGACAAATGTGGACGAATGTGAATTGAATCAGGAGGCCTGTAAAAAAGTAAATGTGAATGCGACCGAATACCTGGTCCAGGCTGCCGAAAAGGTTCAGTCCCATTTCATTTTCGTCTCCACTGACTTTATTTTTTCAGGGGAAAATGGTCCTTATGACGAGGAGGCGGAAGCTGCCCCGGTCAATTTCTATGGGGAGACAAAGCTAATCGGAGAGAATCTCGTAAAAAACTCAAAAACTTCTTGGGCAATTGCCCGAACTGTCTTGGTCTATGGTATTGCCAATGATCTCAGTCGGTCCAATATTATCCTTTGGGTAAAAAACTCCCTGGAAGCCGGGAAGGAAATACAGGTCGTGGACGACCAAGTACGGACGCCTACTTTGGCGGAAGATTTAGCAGCGGGATGTATCCTGATGGCAGCGCAAAAGGCAGAAGGGATATTTAATATTTCAGGTTCTGATGTACTGACACCCTATCAAATGGCGATGATGACGGCTGACTTTTTTGAGCTTAACAAAGACTTAATCAAAAAAACCGATTCAATCCGTTTTACCCAGCCTGCAAAGCGGCCATTGAAAACAGGCTTTAGTATCGAAAAAGCAAGAAAACAGCTGGGTTTTGAGCCCAAAACTTTCAAAGAGGGAATAGGTATTTTGTCAAAACAAATTATCTTAGCCCGCTCTTAAAAAGCAGTTCACACCCAATTATTAACTTTAAGTTTATTTATGGCAAATATCTCAAATACCGAAGAGCGGGGACAATTTGGTTCGAGTCTCGGTTTTATTATGGCCGCAGCCGGATCTGCAGTCGGTCTTGGTAATATTTGGAGATTCCCCTATCTCACCGGGGAAAACGGAGGAGGTGCCTTTGTGTTTGTTTACATTCTCTGCGTCCTTTTGATAGGCTTGCCACTACTTTTCAATGAGATTGCTTTAGGTAGAAGATCAGGAAAAAATCCAATTGGAGCGATCAGAGATACTGGAGGTAACAAATTCTGGCAGTCTGCGGGTGTTCTCTGCGTATTGGTTTGCTTTTTCGTTTTTAGTTATTACTCGGTCATTGCAGGTTGGACAGTTGGGTATATTTTCACTGAGATCATCAATATTCCGGTTGATTTTGAGGAGTTTGTAGAGACTCCGATGTATGTGATCCCCCTGACTTTTGTCTTTATTTTAGCTACAATTCTCATAGTTTTAGGGGGTGTTTCAGGGGGTATCGAAAAGGCAGCAAAATTCCTCATGCCTATCCTATTTATCATTATCATTTTCATCGCCGGCAGGTCAGTGACTCTGGAAGGGGCTCAGGCTGGAATTGAATATTATTTGTATCCTGATTTTTCTAAAATCAATTCTACGGTGATTTTACAGGCTTTGGGACAAGCCTTTTTTTCCATGTCAGTAGGCTGGGGCTTGATGATCACATTTGGTTCCTACTTGCAAAAAGATGCCAATATCCCTCAGGCAGGGGGATGGATTGCAGGAATGGACACAGCTGTTGCGCTCCTGGGCGGATTGATGGTGTTTCCGGCTTTGTTTGCATTGCTGCCTGGAAAAGACCCATCTGCGGGTCCTGCTTTGGTTTTTGACGTTCTTCCCAGAGTTTTTGACGCGATGCCGGGAGGGAATCTGATTGGTGGACTCTTCTTCATTTTATTGATGGTGGCAGCCTTGACCTCGACTATTTCGATGCTGGAGGTGCCGGTAGCTTATCTGATAGATGACCGAAAGTGGAACCGTAAAAAGGCCACCTGGACTGTAGGGATTGCGGCCATGATTTTGTCCATTCCTTCCGCACTTTCATCGATTGAAGGAAACTTTTTTGCAGAGCTGAGCTTCACCTTTTTGAGCAATGAGCTCACCGGATTCTTTGGAATTATGGACTTTATTTTTGGGACATTTGCGGTGATTGTAATCTGTTTGATGCTGTCATTATATACCGGTTGGGGCCAAAAAATAGCTGACTACGCTGATGAATTAACTCAGGGAGCTCCCGGGTTTACGGGTCCTTATCGTATCGCCTGGATGTTTTTCATCAAGTGGGTGTGTCCTATTGTAATCATTCTTCTGATTTTGAATACGATAGGATTATTTGGTGCGCCACAGGTTGCTTAATTAATTCCTCATTCAATGATAAAAAAAGGGCCTTCGGGTCCTTTTTTTTTTTCGTTTTATAAAAATTAGTTTGTATTGCAGGATGCTTTTCATATACTTGAAAAAGTATTTCGTGATGCCATGAAGATTCTCCTCGTAGATGACGATTGTGTTCATCTTTTGATTCTTAGAAAGATATTTGAGAAATCAAATGATGAAGTAGTGGTCGCACACAACGGAAAGGAAGCCCTTCAATACCTGGAGTTTGATCCATTTTTTAACGTGATAATGACGGATATCATGATGCCGGTCATGGATGGTGTCGAATTTTTAGAGCACCTAAAGGAAAGCCCTCAGACCTGTAAAATACCGACAATAGGAATTACTGCAGGTGATGTGGAGTATTTTCGTGAGAAATGCAAAAATGGCTTTGATAGTCTTGTTTCGAAACCGATGGATTTTTACGACTTGTACAATTTGGCTAAATCAACGGCCAGCCATCAATTTAATTAAAACAGAATTGGCAAGGGAATTGCAAAAGGGACGTTTACTAGAAAACTAAACCCTAAATTCCTTTCACTATGAAAAAATTAATCTTCTCAGCAATCCTCTTTTGCGGAATTGTATTCGCGGGATATTCCCAAAATGGTGGCTTTGGCATCAAAGTAGGTCTAAGTAGTACGGAAGTAGACTTTAAAAATAAACAGTTTACACCGCAAGGTTCCCAAACAGGGTATCATGTTGGGGTTTTTGGGCGAATTGGTGGAGCCGGTTTTTTTGTGCAACCTGAACTCCTTTTTACTCAAACAAGTGGAAAATTCCTGAATAATGGGGATGAATTTAAGGCAGAATTCAATCGCCTGGATATTCCTGTAATGGTGGGTATGCGCTTTTTGAAAGTGCTTAGGCTTCAAGCTGGACCCATCGCAAGTTTAAATATCAACTCAAAACTCAAAGAAGCAGGAAGTACCGTAAGCGATGCCGAGTTTAAAAATGCAACGCTTGGTTATCAGGCAGGGGTTGGCCTTGATTTGGGCAATCTTTCTATTGACGGACGATACGAGGGTGGATTGAGCAAATGGACAGAAAATATCGGCAGTTTCAATACCGACAATCGGATCAACCAATGGGTGCTGTCTGTTGGATTTAAAATCTTCTAAAAGATCTAAAACATATAAAGCCCTCTGAATTAGGTTTCAGAGGGCTTTTAATTTTTTAATAATGAATGTAGAACATCGAATTTCGATTAATGAAGTCTGAGACCTCATTTGATCAAGATTCGTAATTACTTTTCCATTACCATAGGACCGGGCTGGGCCAATTCGTGGATCTGCTTCAGGTCAACGACATAGACACTTCTTCCATGCGAACCAACAATCAGGTGGTTTTCACGCACTTGAATCACCATGTCGTAGATGGCCACATTAGGGATTTCCCCCTGGAATAGGTTCCAGTTGTTTCCTTCATCCATGCTGACATACAGCCCGTGATCTGTGCCCAAATACAGGATATTCGGCATTTTGGGGTCTTCGATGATGATGTTCACTGCCTCTTCAGGCAGGTTCGACTTGATTGAAGTCCAAGATTTACCATAATCCTCGCTTTTGTAAACGTATGTGTTAAACTCATCGTATCGGTAGCCATTCAGGGTGATGTAGACTCTTCCTTCTTTGTATTTGGAAGGAGAAATGCTGCTTACCCATCGATCTTGAGGAAGGCCAGCATTCAGACTGGTCCAGTTTCCTCCGTTGTTCCGAGTGATCCAGACATTTCCATCATCCGAACCTGCATACAAGGTCCCAAACTCCAATGGTGATTCTTCTACTACGGAGAGCGTGGCATAAGGTACGTTTCCACTTTTCTGATTTTTGGTCAAATCCGGTGAAATGGTCGTCCAAGTGTTTCCTTGATCGAATGATTGGTAAACGTACTGTGAACCCATGTAGACAATATCCTGATTGTGGTAGCTGAGCTCCGCAGGAGTTCTCCAGTTCCAGCGATTTGGAGCGTTTCCGATGTCATGACCCGGGGTGATTCGGCGTCTTTCTCCTGTCGCTTTGTTGATTCTGGCATAGTTGCCAAATTGTGACCCGGTGTAGACGATGTCGTTATTGCGGGTATCAACTGCCACGACCATTCCGTCTCCTCCGAAAAGTGGCTCCCAAGGATCCTCAGGTTTATTGGTGGATTTGCCGTACCACACGCCATTGTCCTGCATTCCTCCATAGATGGTGTAAGGTGTTGCCTGATCTACCATCACGGAGTAGAACTGTGATATCGGCATCTGGGAATTTAGGTGATCCCAGCGGGCTCCACCTCCATAGCTTCGATAAAGACCTCCGTCATTTCCCAATAAAATGTGTTTACTGTCTTTGGGATCGATCCACATAGATTGATGATCCGAGTGCGGATCGCCGATGGAGTCTGTGCGACTGAAGTTTTTGCCTCCGTCTCTGGAAACCAAGAGCGGTACGCCAAGGACAAACACCTCGTTTTCATTCGAAGTGCTTACTCTGACTTCTCCGAAATAATATCCGTAGGTGTTGTACAATCGGCTGATGTCGGATTCTGAGACTAATTTCCAGGATTTTCCGGCATCTTCTGAGCGATAGACTTCCGCACCTTTGATCGGTTGGCCAAACATCGCGGCATTTGCATCCACTGCACCGCCGTTGTAATTGGCAATTTGAGCAGTGGTGATTTTTCCTGTTTTTAGCAGGCGTTTGATTTCTGTTGGAGTGTATTTGGAGGAGAATTGACTTCTGCGAGCCAATGACTCCAATCTTTTGTCATCCAAAGCCAAGGCCTGATCCAAAGTCATGTCCTTGAAGTCTTCCAGTTTCAGCGGATTTTCTTCCTGCTGTTGATTGCCTCGCTGTCGGGGTTCCGGTGCAGGTTTATCAGATTTTCCCTGATTGTCCAGTAGTGCATAGGCTACATTTGGATTAGAAAGACTGAAGTCAAAGCCAATTCTACCCACAAACTCATCCTGAGGAAATCCTTCCACGGCCTTTTTCCAGGTATCTCCACCATCCTCAGATCTCCAGATGGCAGAGCCTTTTCCATTGCCAATAAAATCATGCGCCTGACGGAATCGCTCCCAGCTTGCAGCAAGTAAGACATCGGGATTAGTTGGGTGAATCTGAATATCGATGATGCCCGTGTTGTCGTCGATGTAAAGTGTTTTTTTCCAAGTCTTGCCTCCGTCAGTGGTTTTGTAAAGGCCTCTTTCTTTGTTTTTGGAATACAATCCGCCCATCGAACCTACCCAAACGATATCCGGATTGGTCGGATGAATCAGGATTTGCCCAATGTGTTGGGAGTGAATCAAGCCGATGTGCTCCCAAGTTTTGCCTCCATCGGTAGACTTGTGGATTCCGTTACCCGCATAGGTGGATCGACTGGAATTGTCCTCGCCGGTACCAACCCAAAGGATGTTGTTGTCAGATTTGGAAAGTGCCATCGCACCGATTCCCAAGGCACCCTGATGGTCAAAAATCGGAGTAAAAGACTGTCCGTTGTCTTCAGTTTTCCAGATTCCTCCGGAAGCAGCTGCGACGTAAAAGGTGCTGCCATTTGTTGCAACCTCTATGTCTACGATCCGACCGGACATATTGGTTGGGCCGACATTTCGGGCTTTGAAGTCTTTGAGTGGGGTGGAGGCAAGCATGGCTTTGTGCTTGGCAACGGATTCCTGAAGGGCTTTTTCGGTGGTGGGTTTGATATCCTGTGCGTGAAGCGAGCCGAAGGAAATAAGTCCTGCTGCGGCAAGGATAAGGGATGTAGATTTTTGCATGCGGTTTTCTTTGATCAGGATGGAATATAAGCAAAGGAGATCAAAGTTTTGACTCAGCGCTTTTGGACGGGAAAAGGTCTTTTTGAGTGGTGATTATTTGGAGACGAGACGGGTTTTGTAGAGGACAACGTAATCTTTTTCAAACTCAGAATAATTTGGAGTGAACCAGATTTCGTCCTTAGAGATGAATTTGCCTAAGTTTCCAATTTCAGTAGAATTTTCGATCAATTTGGATAATGATTTACCATCAAAAAGTACCCAACCATATCTATTGATCTTACTTAATTCAGGAAAAATTTTAGAATTATCATTACCTGCTTTTGTCGTAATCTGATCATACTCCGAGTCGGTTACTCCTCGGGCATAGTTTATCAAAAATTGATTTTTGCTTAGAGGTTGGATTTGATTCAATGAACCCACATAAATGTCTTTCATTTCGTATGGACCAAAATTATCTCCGTCTTTTGGAGCTTTCTCTACAAACTCGTCAAAAGGAATTTGATAGATTTTGGCTGGTATATCCAACATGGATCTATGGTAGGCATAAATTCTCGGTTCATTCCTGAAAACCACATAAATACTGTCCGAGTATTGAGCTAGGCCAGTTTTGTAATTGACGTTTAAAAATGACTTTTCTCCGGTTTTGAATTTCGACTCTTTCGGAAATGAAAGGGTTGGTGAAAATTGCCCAGTTTCCAAATCCAAGATTTCTAATCGCTTGGTTTGTAGTTGAAATTTTTTTCCATCAACACCAAATTCTTCTGCAATTCGACCTTCCCAAGGAAAAAAAATCTGATTTTCCAGAATTACCAAATTATCTGTGTAGATGTTTATCAGCGAGGAAGTGGGAAAGTATCCTAATTCATAAGATCTTTTAAACTCCCCATTCTTAGAATATATGTAAAATCCTTTCCAAGCAGGAATTATGATTTCATCAGAGTTAAAAAATTGGGGAAGATTATTCCTTGTACCCTTGTAACTGCCAGGACCTTCTCCTTTTTTGCAAAAACGAGATACTATTTTCCCTTTCTGATCAGTAACAAAAATTGAATCGTGCTGATGATCAATCAAAAGAAAAGTGTCTCCGTCTTTGCTAATGTCAGCTAGGTACAGATTTCCCAAATAATCCACTACGAGTGAATCATAAATCTCGAATTCAAATTGCTGTTCGGCGAGGGTTTTTTGGTCTTCTTCCTCCTTAGATGAGCAGGCAAAAGCTAGGAGAAAACTGAGGATTGATAGGATAAGTTGGTTCTTCATTTCTGTCTCAGTTTAAGTTTATAAAAAGTTAAATACTCTTGCTCTTCACCGATAAAGTCGTCGTTTCGGAGAGCGTAGAAGGGTTGATCTGTTGATTCAATGTTTAAAATAAAATCAATTTTGGCAGGGATTTCTATTTCATTTGACCATTTTCCCTGATAGATGGAAAAGACTTTTAGATAGCTGTTATTGAATTCAGGATATTTGTAAAAATTTTTAGATTCTTTCAATTCATTTTGGATAAAAGTCTCACTGTCAATTCCGCCTTGATAGCTCAAGATGAGGTGCTTAGGATCGGAATAAATTCCTGTAATTTTTGCCTCAGACATCGTTATCATTTGTTGATAGGTGACTGGTGCCTTCTGTCCAGGATAGAGTTTAAAATCAGTGGGTTGGAAATTGATGCTCCTAATCCATTTTCCATCGGGAAGTGTGTAGATGTGTACCAGTTCCTCATTCGAAAAAGTGAGGTAAAGTGAATCAGATTCGATAGTAAACTGAATATATGGCCGATTGAAATACTCATTCGTGCTAAACTTGGATGTTGGTGGAGTATTGATCAGTGGAATGGAAGTTTGAGTGCTGATATCAAAGAGTTCAAGTAGTGGATACTCCCGATAAAAATTGTCAATGTAAGGACTAATCCCATCTCGACCTGGATACCAGAGGAGCAGTTTGTTATTCCATTTACTTAGGTTTCGGGCATTTCTCATTCCGCCCCTTGCCTCTCCGGCAAACGGCATTTTCAATGTTTCGACTAAATTGAGATCTGGATCAAAATGGTAGATGTTGTTGAATAAAGTAGAGGCGAAGATTTCTCCATTCTCATCTATTACAATTCCTTCAAACCAATCTACTTTTCCGGGCCCGTCCTTTGGAAAAACCTTATTGACCAATAGTTTTCCAGTCGAGTCAAATTGTAATACCGCCTGAGAGGTAATATCCTTGATTATACCTTTTCCATTTTCATAGGTCCCCATCCATATCTCTCCCATAAAATCCACCTGTATCGAGTCCTCGATCACCAGTTCCCATTCGTTGGATACTGAATTAGATTCGGACTTTTCACTGCATGAAAAAAATAGGAAGCAAAAAGCAAGGAGGCTTAAGATTTGATTTTTCATTTTTCGATCAGTTTAGCCTTATAGAGTTTGATAAAATCCTCTTCTGCCTCAGGATTGAATCGTTTGACAAACCAAAAATCCTCTCCATCTAGAACAAACCCACTAGAATTTACCCATTCCGGGAAATCAATAATTCCCAACTGCTTTCCTTCAAGAGGATCTACGATTGCTAGCCTAACTTTTCTTTCAGTAAATAACTTTTGGATTTTTGCTTTAGCTTCCTCCTCATTTCCATTTTCATAGTCCTGGTCTAAGGCGAGATCTTCCTCCGTGGATAGTCCCGGGAAAAACTGAACCAGAACTTTGTCATTCCATTTTGAGATTTTACGGACTGAAGCAGTCAGCATACTGGTGGATGCACCCACGCCCTCCAGTGATTTCAGCGGTTGACCGGTGATCTCTCCAAAGTCCGGTAGTGATAGCTTTATGGACTTTTCCAGAGAAACTGAATCTCCCAGCCAAGTATACTGATGCAGTACGGGATCGCCTGCAAAAGCTAAGAAAATGCCGCCTTCATCAGCTGAGAATACAGGTTCAAAATCGCTTTGGATAAACCCGTTGCCGTTTAAAAATCTACTGTTTGGAGCAAAAGCAATCAACGCTTTTTTAGCCTCCGATTGAGAATCAATTACTTCAATTCCTCTGAATTTCTCGTAAAACTGTGCGTCTGCAAGAGTAGATTCAAAAACCCGGAATGACTTGCTGAGAATTTTATTCTTCCCGTCCAGGAAAAAATGGTCGATGGATTTACCGGGCAAATCAGTATAAACACCTCCGGATTGCGGTTCCGGATGTGTGATTTTTTTGATAAAATTTCCCGAAAAATCATAGACAAAGATCCCCAGGGTGCCTGCCATCATGATTTCTGATTCGCTTAAAAAACCGGGAAGAAGCAGGTTGAATCCAAAGTTGTCCGGTGAGTCGCCGCTTTTTGTAAACCGACTGATTAATGCTCCCTTTTCATCAAGAATTACAAATTCGCTCTTTTGCCCATCGTACAACAGAATTTTACCGAATTCCACATCGGCCAGGACAGGCCGGCCGATAATTTCGAACTGAAGGGAATCGACTTTTTCAAATTCCCAACTACTTACAGATTGAACACCAGCAGTTTTTTCTTCGCTTGATCCGCATCCCCATACAAAAAATGCGGCAACCAAAACCGCACCTGATAAAAGTTTGTCCATGGCTTGATTTTTTCCTTAAGAAACTAAATCAAGTCTTTAGATTCAAGGAAATGACTAAGAATTATTACAAAAAATTAAGATTCAACCTTTAAAAACAGGAAACATAAAATCCACGGTTATGATGCCGTGGATTTTTAATTTTATTTGCTTGGAAATTAACCGATCAAGTTGCCTTCATCGTCCCAAACTGCGACAGTTCCTCGGTCTTCAGGTTTGAGGTAGAGGCTTTGGTATTGCTCCGGATTTGAGAGTCCGTGTTTGTCCAGGACATTCTGTGGAACGCCATCCCATACATTTGGCGTATTTCCGACATAACCCATGTATTTCCAACCCGCTTCAGTAGAGAAATAGCCCGAGCAGGTGAGATTCCGTAGCATATTAAACCAGCGAACACCACCGAGGTATTCAGGCTTGGCTTTGTCTGGCCAGGCCACTTCATCGACGATTGCCAAGACTTCATCTTTGGAGAGTTCGTTGAATGTTTTTCCGAATTTCTCATCCGCTTCGAAGTCCAGCCACATCAGCCCACCTCGCATAGGCGTTTGGGAGTTGGGCTGATCCCGCATCATGAAGTCAATGAAGTCTGTGACTTTCAGTTCGGTAGCAGCAGGAGATTCCGAATCTGCCGGCATGATGATGTCCACCAAGGTGTCCAACTTTTTTCGTTCTTCATCGGTGAAAAATGTTCCTTCCATCAATTTGGCATCTCGGAGATTTTCTTCTTCGGTTCTTCCACCGGGAGTGCCTCCGGCAAAGACCTGGCTTTGTACGCTTTTGTCCACCGGATCGCAGCCGGTCATGAGTATTCCGGCTCCAAGAGAGCCTGTAAAGAGGAGTTTGAGATTGTCCCGTCTGTTCATGGCTTAGATGTTTTTTTGTTTCAACTGCTCAACGATGTAATCAGAGGTTCTCCAGGAGAGTGCAAGGATTGTCCAAGTTGGGTTTTTATCCGCCTGAGATACAAAGGGAGCGGCATCGACCAAAAAGAGGTTTTTGCAATCATGTACCTGGCAATTGGAATTGACCACGGAAGATTTCGGGTCATTGCCCATTCTTGCCGTACCCACTTCGTGAATGATTCTTCCCGGAGCTGCAAGCCCGTACAGGGTGTCTGCACCGGGCTTTTCGCCCAAAAGTGTCGCTCCTGCACCGGTCAGAATCTCCTCAAAGGTATCCTGCATGTGTTTGGCCTGTTTGATTTCCTGATCTGTCCAGTTGTAGTGGAAGCGAAGTACGGGGATTCCGTATTTATCGACCACATTGGGATCGATTTCGCAGTAGTTGTCATACATTGGCACACTTTCGCCTCTGCCGGACATCCCAAACGTCGAGCCATAGATTTTTCGGATGTCTTTTTTCAGTCCTTCACCGTAGCCTCCGTTTGGACTTGGATTTCCAAACTCGTCCTTGATGTATTTTCGCATGGCATCCATACCTCCTCCGGCACCGTAGGAGGGTTGACCCATCCCTCCCCAATACTCGATATGATATCCTCGGGCAAAATCCAGTTTTTTATTGTCCAGCCACCATGGCGTGTACATGTGCATTCCACCGACTCCGTCCTCATTGTATCGCTCCCGATCGATCATATCAGGCATGATGGCTGATCGGCTGGCACCAGTAGAGTCATGCAGGTATCTTCCCAATACGCCTGAGTCTGCTCCGATTCCGTTAGGATGGGATTTGGACTTGGAGTTCAGCATGATGCGGGTAGTCTCGCAGGAGGATGCCCCAAGTACTACGACCCTGGATTTGAGCTTGTATTCTTTCATGTCCACTTTGCTGACGAAGGAAACTCCAGTAGCTTTTCCGGCATCGTCGGTGGTTACTTTCCGCACCATGGAGTGCGTGTACAGGTCCACTTTTCCTTTTTTCATCGCAGGATGAACCAGACAAGTTCCCGAAGAAAAATCCGCATAGACCTGACAAGCTCGATTGCATTGCGCACAAAAAAAGCAAACGCCTCGCTCGTTGTTGATTGGGCGAGTCAACATGGACAATCGCGAGGGGATCATCGGGATTGCTGCTTTATCCGCGCCTTTTTTGATGAAAAGCTCGTGCAGTCTAGGTTTTGGAGGAGGGAGAAAAAATCCATCCGGCTCATTGTAAATGCCCTCTTTGGAGCCAAAAACACCAATGAGTTTATCGACTTTGTCGTAATAAGGCTTTACATCTTCGTATCCGATGGGCCAGTCATGACCGAGGCCATCTATACTGGCTCGCTTGAAATCATTAGGCCCAAATCTTAGCGAGATCCTTCCCCAGTGATTGGTTCGACCTCCGACCATTCGGGACCGGAACCAGTCAAATTGCGTCCCGTTTTTTCGGGTGTAGGGTTCGCCCTCGATATCCCATCCACCGATGGCTTGATCAAAGTCGCCGAATGGACGGATTCGTGTTCCGGCACCTCTTCTGGGAGATTCCCAAGGTGGTCGGAGTTGGGTTCTGTCTTCTTCTTTGGCAGGATCAAAATCCCCTCCGGCTTCTATAACGGCCACAGAAAGACCGGCTTCAGAGAGGACCTTTGAGGCCATGCCTCCACCAGCTCCGGAACCCACAATAATTACGTCGTAGGGTTCGCCTGATTGTTTGATTTGAAAACTCATTTCCAAAAATTTTTAATGAAGTTGAAAATATAGCGTAAAAATTTTACGAAGGAAAAAGCTTCTTTTGGTTTTTTGAGAATTAAAGAAGTAGATGCCTTTAATTTGATTGATCAGGTAAGATCCATCCAAACCACTAATTTTTCATTGGATCTTAAAAAGTCTTTTTCTGCTGTCTTTCAAAAAGTAAAACAGGATATTTGTGTCTACAAAAATCCTATCCTCATTTATTCCTCATGCGTTTTTGAACTTCCAGAGGATCAATTTCAGCTTATAATTTGCCTGCAAGGTGTTTGATACTCCTGACTTTTTTGCGTTTGGTAATCTGTTGGATTTCCTTTTTCAGCTCCAACTTAGTCATTCCTTTTTTTCAAGATAGTTGTCCTATGCAATTCATTTGATTAACAATTCAATATAAGGCCAAATCGTTTCAAAGACAATCTTATGACCCTCCTCAGTGGGATGAATTCCATCGGGTAGATTAAGCTCCGGGATTCCGCCGACATTTTCCAATAGGAAGGGAATCAAAGTCACATTTTTCTCAGCCGCTACCTCAGGATAAATCGACTTAAATTCCTCGGTATATTCCTGTCCCATGTTTGGCGGAATTTGCATTCCGGCCAAGATAATTTTAGTGTTGGGATACTTTGCTCGCACTTTGTCGATTATTCCAATCAGGTTCCGTTTGCTTTCTGCCGGTAAGATTCCTCTCAAACCGTCATTTCCGCCAAGTTCAAGAACAAAAATCTCCGGTTCATCTTCCAAAAACCAATCCAGACGACTCAGTCCTCCTGCGGTCGTTTCCCCACTCAGCCCACCGTTAATTACCCGATAATCCAATCCCAAACTGTCTATCCGATCTTGAGTCAAGGCAGGAAAAGCATCCTCCTGATCAATTCCGTAGCCGGCGGTAAGACTGTTTCCAAAGAAAAGGATGGTTTTTTTCTTGGTTTCTACTGCGGTGGTTTTAGGTTCCGCTTGCTCAGCTTGCTGTTGTTCAGGAGCTGATCCACAGGCGGTAAAGAGTGCGAGAATGAGTAGAACTGGAGCTATTCTAGACAGGTACATGTGCGTGTTTTTTGGTAATAATGGTTTTTTGCAGAAAAGGTTCGGATTAAATCCATAAACTGGAAGATTTGAAGCAAAAATAGCTTTTTCTGCGTTGGTCGGGTAAAAATGCCCGTTTGTCGAGTTCATTGGATATTGTCGAACGTTTTTTCTTTTATTTACCTTAAGTAGCTGTGTCAAATTTTGATTGTCAACAAAGTACAGTCTTAGCCGTTTGACCTTTCCATCTAACTCAACGCTTTTTCATGAGCATTTTATCCATTAAAAATTTAAGTAAAACGTATCAAAGTGGAAGTCGAAAGCTTACCGTTTTGGACGAAGTCAATTTTGATATTCAGGCAGGAGAGACGCTCGCGATTGTGGGCCCTTCGGGAAGTGGAAAAACCACACTTCTTGGGCTGTGTGCAGGACTCGATTCTGGGACTACCGGCAGTGTGGTCCTCAATGGCCAAGCCCTGGAAAAAATGAATGAGGACCAGCGGGCCTCAGTAAGAAATAAAGATGTGGGATTCATTTTTCAAAATTTCCAATTGCTGCCGACTTTGACAGCTTTGGAAAATGTGATGGTTCCTTTGGAACTGAAAAAACGAAAGGATGCCCGACAAAAGGCACTGGAGCTTTTAGCCAAGGTTGGTTTGGGTGATCGCGCCACGCACTATCCAACTCAACTTTCAGGTGGAGAGCAGCAGCGGGTTTCCATTGCCCGGGCTTTTGCCAATGAACCCAAAATACTTTTTGCTGACGAGCCAACAGGAAATCTGGATACGGAAACCGGTGAAATGATCGAAAAACTCATTTTTGATCTAAACAAGGAACAAGGGACTACCCTGGTGCTAGTGACTCACGATCTGGAATTGGCGGCCAAGACTCAGCGCATCATACATATCAAGGGCGGTAAAATACAGGAGGACGTTCATGCCTGATTTTGGATGGATCTCGAAAATGGCCCTCCGGGATTTCCGGAAGAACATTTCCCGATTGCTGCTTTTTGTCTCATCGATCGTGGTGGGGATAGCAGCATTGGTGGCAATAAGCAGCTTTGGTGAAAATCTCACCAAAGATATAAATAATCAAGCTCAGGAGCTTCTGGGAGCCGATTTGGTATTGGAAACCAACAAGCCAATCGGGGATCAACAAATCGATTCGCTCGCTGTTGAAATGGCGGCTGAGGTCAATTTCGCTTCGATGGTTGCTTTTCCGTCCACTGGTGACAGCCGCTTGACCCAAGTACGGTCTTTGGAGGGAAATTTTCCTTTTTATGGAAAATTGGAAACCATTCCTGTGGAAGGAGAGTCCGATTTCAGGAGTGGAGGCAAAAAAGCCTTGGTTGAAAAAACCTTGATGGCGCAGTTTAACGCACAAGTTGGAGACTCAATCAAAGTCGGTGCGGTTACTTTTCAGATCGTAGGTGAGCTTCAAAAAGTCCCGGGTCAGACCGGAATCACAGCAACTGTAGCACCTGCGGTTTACATTCCGATGGCTTATTTGGAAGAAACCGGTTTGGTGCAGTACGGCAGCCGGGTGGAGTACAACCGCTACCTTCAATTTGCTGCGGGTACGGATGTGGAGGAGTTGATCAAGCCGTATGAGGACCAATGGGAATTGGATCGGGTAGATGCCGATACGGTTGAGGATCGAAAGCGATCTACGGGTCGATCATTCTCCAATCTTTCCAATTTCCTGAGCTTGGTTGCTTTTATTGCCTTGCTGTTGGGCTGCGTAGGTGTGGCCTCAGCGGTAAATGTTTTCGTGAAAGAAAAATTGGCTTCGGTGGCTGTTTTACGCTGTCTTGGAGTTGCCTCGCTGGATGTCTTACTGATTTATTTGGTCGAAATCATGGTCATGGGTCTGGTGGGAGCTTTGATAGGTGCCGGACTGGGCACGGTGCTTCAATTTGTCTTGCCTGCTGTTTTCTCAGACTTTCTACCGGTGGAAGTGAATGTGGGCGTGTCCTGGATTTCAGTAGGTTTTGGAATCGTTACAGGTCTTTTTGTTTCGATCCTGTTTGCACTTTTGCCTTTGCTAAAGGTGCGAAATGTCTCTCCAATGGCTACACTCAGACCGGAAACTGCCGACAGCACCTTGCTAAAGGATCCCCTTCGCTGGCTGGTGATTTTTGGGATCTTGGTATTCATCTGGGGCTTTAGTTTTTATTTGTTGAAGGATTGGAAGTTAGCCTTTGGCTTTACGGGGTTTGTGTTGGTGGCATTTGGATCACTCTGGGGCGTGGGACAATTGATCATGTGGGCGGTGCGGAAGTTTCTTCCGATTTCTTTGGAGTACACCTGGAGACAGGCTTTGGCTAATCTTTACCGACCAAATAATCAGACGATTTCTTTGATCGCTACCATAGGTTTGGGTACTGCAATGATTGCTACTTTATTTTTCCTCCAAAATCAACTGCTGGAAGAAGCAAAGTTTGCCGACAAAGCGGATCAGCCGAATATGCTGATGTTTGATATCCAGTCTGCACAGCTCGACGAAGTAAGAGGAAAAGTGACCGGAAGAAATCTACCGATCATGCAGGAGGTGGCAATCGTGACTATGCAACTGAATGAAATCAATGGTATTGATAAAAAAACCAATGAAGAGTTGCCTGATGATAAGGATTATTCCCGTTGGCTTTACAACCGGGAATTCCGGGTCACTTATCGAGATACGTTGATCGCTTCGGAGACCTTGGCCGCCGGTGAATTGATTCCGCTTGGAGCCAGAGGAGACAGCATTTTTGTTTCCTTGGAAAAGGGATTTGGTGAAGGAAATGGGTTAAAAATCGGCGATGAAATCGAGTTTAATGTCCAAGGAAGACCGATTAAAACCTACATCGGAAGTTTCCGGGATGTGAAATTCAATCAAGTATCGACCAATTTCCTGGTCCTTTTTCCAACCGGAGTCCTTGAGCAGGCTCCGAAATTCCATGTGATCATCACCAAAACCAAAAATGATCGGGAGGCAGCAGATGTACAGTCAGAGATCGTGAGGACTTTTCCGAATATATCTATTATCAATCTTGGGACGATTGTCGAAACTTTGGAGGATATTTTGGGGAAAATTAGCTTTGTGATTCAGTTTATGGCCTTTTTCTCCATTGCTACAGGAATTTTGGTTTTAATCAGTTCGCTGATCATCAGCAAATACCAGCGAATGCGGGAGAGTATTTTGCTGAGAACGCTTGGTGCGAGTTCGGCAATTGTGACTAAAATAAACACCCTGGAATACTTCTTCCTCGGTAGTTTGGCCTCACTTTCAGGCATTCTCTTGTCTTTCTTAGCCACTTTCCTTTTGGGACAGTTTGTCTTTGAAATGAACTTCAGCCCGGCTTGGAAAGAAGGACTCGTGATGTATTTAGCCATCACTGGGCTGACAATCGTTCTGGGTTGGTTAAATGGCCGAAAAATAATCAATCAGCCACCGATGGAGATACTCAGAGGAACCTAAAAAATCTGAAGTTTGAAGTGAAAAATCTAAAATGGGCTCCCACGAGAGCCCATTTTAGATTAAAAATGATGGCGGCATTGGGCGATTTCCAAAGTACCATCTTTGACTCGATACACGAGTCTATGTTCTCTGTCGATTCTGCGGAACCAGGCACCAGCTAAATCGTGCATTAGAGGCTCGGGTTTTCCTGTTCCAGAAAAAGGCGTTCGCTGGCATTCCTTGATTAGGGTGTTGATTTTTTTGAAAATCTTTTTATCAGTGGCATTCCAATAGAGATAATCATCCCAAGCTTGATTTGAAAAAATAATATTCATGTTGGAAAAGGTTATTCTTCAATCAAGTCTCTTTTAACGCCTTTTCCTTCATCCAATTCTTTTATAGCTTCCAACAAACGTTCAGCATTCTTCGGACTCCTCATTAGGTAATTTGTCTGTTTTAAACCTTCATAGTCGGACTTAGATAAAACGACGACATCTTCGCCATTTGTTCTGGTGACATACAATGGTCTTGAATCATTGACAACATTATCCAAATAAGACTTCATGTTCTCGCGAAACTTTGAGTAGCTAGTGACTTCCATGATTTCTGCTTTTTGTTAAAGATGGGATTTCAATTCCTATTGTACAATTATTTGTACGTTTTTGTTCCAAGCGATTTAAATCGTAGCTAATTAGGAGATGAAGTTTTGGATATTGTCTTTATATTTCATTTTTAAAGCCTAAATCTATGAAAACCAAGCTCTCCCCATCTGAAATCGCTCCGCTTCAATCCATCGAAGATTGGGAGGATGATCTTCTGACTCGCTATCCAGAACCTAAGGACAAGCAGGCCAAAGCCAAAGATGATTACCGGAATTACCACGATTCGGAGCGGGTGGACACGGTCAGAGAATTCTACAGGCTCAATCATACCTACCAGACTTATGACTTTGTGGTGGAAAAGGAGAGGGAATTTTTAAAGTTTGAGAAAAAGGAAATGCCTTTTTGGGATGCTGTGGATTACCTTAATACGCTCATTGATGATTCCGACCCTGATAC
Source organism: Algoriphagus boritolerans DSM 17298 = JCM 18970 (assembly GCF_900108085.1). Lineage (GTDB taxonomy): Bacteria > Bacteroidota > Bacteroidia > Cytophagales > Cyclobacteriaceae > Algoriphagus > Algoriphagus boritolerans. Next base: position 100,691 of record NZ_FNVR01000005.1, on the reverse strand, counting down.
AAACCTTGACCAGTTGCAGCACTTACTTCAGACCTCGGAAGCCATCCGAGCAGACGGTCATCCGGATTGGTTTGTGCTGACAGGTTTTATCCATGACTTGGGAAAAGTGCTTTGTCTTTTCGGCGAGCCTCAGTGGGCGGTCGTCGGCGATACTTTCCCTGTTGGGTGCCAGCATTCAGACAGGATAGTGTATCCAGAATATTTTGATCGAAATCCAGATTCAAAAAATGACCGATTCAACACCAAATACGGCGTTTATTCCCATCAATGCGGTTTGGATCAGGTGAAAATGTCCTGGGGGCATGATGAGTACCTCTATCAGATGGTAAAGGAATATTTACCTGAACCTGCACTGTATATGATTCGCTATCATTCCTTTTATGCTCAGCACAGAGAAAATGCCTACGATCATTTACTCAATGATCACGATCGGGAAATGTTTAAATGGGTTGACAAATTCAATCCCTACGATTTATATTCCAAAGTGCCGGTTCCTCCGGATTCAAAGGCCTTGAGACCCTATTATGAGGACTTGGTAGCGAAATATCTGCCCGGGACGCTTAAATTTTAACAACTAGAATACTGAAGAGGAGGCTGTCTCAAAAGACTTAATGCTGTCAGCCTGACATTTCGACTCCGCTCTGTGTGACAGGAGTAGAAGGCCATTTCCTGTTTATGGGGCCACATTTCAACAGCGCTACCGATGACAGCGTGTATAGTATTTTGAAAATATTGAAATTTCCATAGTTTATTCTGAAAGGGACGGGTCGATTTCCAGAGGTTAACTTATTATTCGCTGATATAATAATAGTTTAGGCAATCCTTTTTTCTCGTGCTTTTGGCTTGATCCAAAAGAACCAAAATCCCGATAACTATCGGGACAAGATTTGCCAAAGCTACCACCGCACGAGGCCGAACGCTGGCTCGCTGGCAAATCCTCCCACCGCGCCCTTCCGATCAATGTTTTGTCTAAACAGCTAAACTTCAATCGTAAATCAAGAATTTTATGGCTTTGAGCTTCAAAAACCCTGTCATTTCCATTTGGTATGTTCGCAGGATATTTAAGACTCAATGTGACAATTAGCAATTATAAGACAGCCTCTAGATTATTATGCTTCTTTTTCTTCGGATGGTTTTTCCTTCTCCTCTTCCTTGCTTTCCTGCAACACTTCAGGGGCTATTGAGCGAATTAGTTTGTACCAGGAGACCAACTTCTTGATATCAGAAGTATAGACTCTGGCTGTATCAAACTCTGGAAGTACGGACTTCAAAAATGCTCTCAGTTCATTATCATCAGCGTTGGAATCCAATCCCAAGTCCCCTTTGTATTCGGCTTCAATTTTTTTCATCACTGATTCCAATGGCTCGGCGCCTTCTTCTGTCAAAGTATAGATGGAAATGTCGCTGAGGACAGAAACCCGCTGAGCCATTCCAGCCACAAGCTTGGCTTTCTTTTCGTCCATAGATTCCAGCACTACTCCCGAACGGGTCGGCTTCAAAATTTTATATAAGCCTGGCTTGCCGGCTACAGTTGCGATGTCTTTGAAATTCATTAGTTTTTATTTTTTCAGGCTGCAAATATAGAACTATCGATCAATTTGTCCGCTCCGACTCATATTCTGAGATTAAGTCATCGATGAACTTCAGAACTTCCTCTTTTCCGCCTTGTTTCTCAGCAGAAGTGACAAAGTAATCCGGATATTCTCCGAAGATTTCTTCCATTTTGTTTAGGAAAGCCTTCACATTTTTGTCGGTTTGGGATTTGGATTGCTTGTCTGCTTTGGTAAAAGCCAAAACAAAGGGCACATTTTGCTCTCCGCACCAATTCACAAATTCCAAGTCGATCGTCTGTGGCTCCAATCGGCTGTCAATCAGTACAAAAACACCGCAGAGATTTGATCTGCTGGTCAAGTAGCTACTGATCATTTTTTCCCATTTCACCTTTCTGTCCTTACTCACTTTAGCAAATCCATAGCCCGGCAAATCGACCAAATACCAGCGGTCATTGATCATAAAGTGGTTGACCAATTGGGTTTTACCGGGTTTTTGTGAGGTTTTTGCCAGTTCTTTGACTCCGGTCAGCATATTGATGAGCGAGCTTTTTCCCACATTGGATCGACCGATGAAGGCGATCTCTGCGCGGTCTGGTTTGGGGCACTTAGCGGGGTCGGTATTGCTGACGACAAATTCTGCTTTTCGGATCATGACTTTTCTTTTCGCTGCAAAAATACGGTTTTATTTCAGACGGACTTTGGCCTGATGACTTCAACAATTTTCGATTCCTCGGGTTTCTGTAGTAATATTGTGCTCTCAACGAAGATTTCCAATGTCAGTAGTTCCCTATAAAGACAAGCAAGACTCCAAAAAAGACCAAGTGGCAGAAATGTTTAACAACATTAGCCCAAAGTATGACCTTTTGAATCACGTGCTCAGCTTGGGGATTGATATCATCTGGAGAAAGAAGGCCATTAAATATCTAAAAAAGGATCAACCGAAGTTGATATTGGATATTGCCACCGGTACCGGAGACTTTGCGATTGAGGCTTTGGCACTGAACCCAGACAAAATCATCGGTGTGGATATTTCTGAAGGGATGCTTTCCGAAGGAAAAAAGAAAATGATCAAGCGGGGGCTTCAGGACAAAATCGAATTGCAACTCGGAGATTCAGAAGGCTTATTGTTTGAAGATAATAAGTTTGATGCAGTCATCGTTTCATTTGGGGTAAGGAACTTTGAAAATCTGGAGAAGGGACTGGCCGATATGTACCGAGTGCTTAAGCCAGGAGGAAAAACGGTGATTTTGGAATTCAGTAAGCCAAGAGCTTTTCCGATGAAGCAGGCCTATTCGTTTTACTCGAATGCAATTCTTCCTCAAATTGGAAAGCTAGTATCCAAAGACAATTCTGCTTATACTTATCTTCCCGAGTCAGTTCAGGCCTTTCCGGATGGGGAGGATTTTCTATCAGTATTGAAAAAAGTAGGATTTCACAGCACAGTATGCAAACCACTCACTTTCGGAATCAGCTCCATTTACGTCGGTCAAAAATAGGATTCCTGGTTCTGATGTTTTTTGGAATGAGTTTTTCGGGATCCGCTCAAGGTCTTTTTGGTCTGACAAGTACCTCGGGTTCCGATGACAGGCTCTTGTCGTATGGTTTTTTTCTGGCAGGCCACACGGCTACTTATCAGATCAAATATTCGGAGGCTTTTTTTGACCCTACCAATACGGCAAACAATCAGATTTACTCCATTTACCCAAAATACACTCCTGGGTTTTCACTTGGGTTTACGGGTATTTTACGATTCCATGATCAGGTAAACCTATTATTTACGCCGAAGATTGCATTCTACGAATACCGCACAGACATCAATTATTATGCGTCTGTGGTCGATAATGTACCTGGAAATGATAACTCAACCGGAAATAATCTAGGCTATCGAACAGAAGAATTGGTAAATGAAGCTACTATGGTAGAACTTCCACTACTTTTTAAATACCGCTCTCAGCGCTTCAATAACACGCGGATGTATTTCATCGGAGGTGGAAGTTATCAGTTCAGAACCAAAAGCCAGGACGAAGCCAACCTTGATCCGATTGTAACGAGAGGGCAAGACTTCACCATTGAGATGGGGATGGGATTTGAGATTTACTTCAAGTATTTCAAGTTCGCACCGGAGATCCGTTTTTCACATGGTTTGAATAATATCTACTATGCCGAGAAGACTCCCGCCGAAATCCGTGATGCCATTTCTTCTATTAAGCGCAAAGGAATTACCATTTACCTTAACTTCCAGTGATCCACTGACGGAATTGTTTCCGTAAAAACTTGACCTTTATCAAGGCTCAACAGACAGTTCTTGGTAGCAAAGCAGAAGTTTATTCCTATTTTAACCCATCCATGGATATTAATTCATGGATTTTTAATTTCTGCCCAAATAAACCCAAGCTAATCTCATGCAATCCAAAACCTGGAAAATTCTTGTTTTTGCGGTATTGACACTTTCTATTGTATCCTTCTTATTTCTTTTTGAAGAAAACAAAATAGAACCAAGACTTGCCAATGTGCCTTTTGCCTTTTGGACAGGTTTTTTGGTCACGGTGGTGATCGTGGTACTGACCTTTTTAGCTTCCCAATTTTTCCCCCATCAAGAATCGAAAAAGCAATGACAGGCTGGCTGATTTTCTTTTTCGCACTCTTCCTGGCCTCACTTGGCTATGCTTCTTACAAATCCTATTCAAAAAACCGAAGCTCGGATGACTTCATGCTTGCCGGGTCCAACATCGGGACGATACTCGGGTTTTTGACTTTTTCTGCAGCACTTTTCAGTGCATTTACTTTCATGGGAATGCCGGATTTCTTTCGGATACATGGAGTAGGAGCCTGGATCTTTTTAGGGCTTTCTGATGCGCTGATGGTGTTTTTTCTGATTTGGTTTGGATATAAGCTTCGCAAAAGAGCCTCAGAAGTCGGCTACAAGGGAGTGGCGGGTTTCATTCAAAGTTGCTTTCGGAATAAATGGGCAGGGTACCTCATTTTTCTGAGTTCCTTTCTCTTTTTGATTCCCTACGTGGCAATACAAATTCGTGGAATTTCCATTTTTCTAAATGCCGCCTTTCCAGACCTGATTCCCTATTGGGGCTGGTCGGCGATCTTGGTGGTGATCATGTTGATTTACTCCGAGATTGGAGGATTGAAAGCCATTATGTACAGTGATGCGATTCAGGGAGTGATTTTGCTGGTCGTGATTTGGATTATCGGCGTGACCTGTTTGAATATGGCCGGAGGCTTGGATTCTGCCTTGGAAAAAGTCGCCGAAAGCAATGCCGGATTACTCTCGCTTCCCGGTCCAAAAGGCTTGTTCAGCAGTCCATTTTTGATCGCTTCAGCAATAGCTATTGTGATGATTCCAGTATCACAGCCCCAGTTTACGACACGTTTGGTTGTGATGAAAAACCTGAAATCTGTTCACAAAATGGCTTATGCGGTGGGGATTTTTGCCATTCTGGTGATTCTCCCGACGGCTTTTATCGGCTTGTATGGGGCGGTACAATATCCTGAGTCCTCAACAGCAGATTTCCTTTCGGCAGCCTTACTTTTTGATCAGGCAAATCCGGTTGCCGCTTTGGCGGTAGTCGGGCTTTTCGCGGCTTGTCTTTCGACTACGAATGCGCAGATTTTTGCTTTAGGAACCGAATTGAGGTCTCTTCTGAGCGGTTCGGATAAGCGAAATATGCGAATTACCCAATTGGCCATTTTGGTATTTTCGTTAATCGTTTTGGTGTTTTCGACCTATATGAGCGATGAATTGGTGCTCTTGGCAAGAGTGAGTTTTGCTGGTACATCCATGATTGCTCCGGTGGTTTTGGGAGCAGTTTTGTTTAAAAATCCTCCCAAATCACTGCTGATCGTTTCTGCCATTGCCTTGGCTTATTTCGTCTTGTCGCTACTTGAGTTGGTACCCGCGGGTTTTGCAGGATTACCGACTGATGCTGCGATGTATTGTATTCTGATTCCGGTGACGGCAATTTTGATGATTGCCCACCATTTTACCCAAAAAACTACCCATGACGCTTGATTCTATCTTTTCCATCTCTGATTTAGAAAAACCTTTAGCCCGTTTTTGGCAGCTTTCAGGACAGAAAATACGGCTGCTTGAAGACTCCTTTGATACGAAAGATGGAGCTCCTGTTTTCACCGAACAAGGAAGATACGTGACCCGAGGCTGGACCGAATGGACTCAGGGATTTCAGTTTGGATCAGCTTTGCTTCAGTTTGACGCGACAGGAGATACGGATTTTCTTGAAATAGGCCGGAAAAACACGGTGCAAAAAATGGCTCCACATCTGACTCACATCGGTGTCCATGATCATGGATTCAACAATGTGAGTACGTATGGGAACCTGCTCCGATTAATAAATGAAGGCAAGATTGAGGGCTCGGAATGGGAAATAGAATTCTACAAACTTGCACTCAAAGTGACCGGTGCAGTCCAGGCCACACGCTGGACTGTCATCCCAAGTGGTGGATTTATTTATTCTTTTAATGGTCCTCATTCGCTTTTCGTAGATACCATTCGGAGCTGCCGTGCATTGGTAGTTTCCCATCAACTTGGGCATGTGCTGCAAACTGAAAACGACAGGCGGATTTCATTGATTCAGCGGGCGATTCAACACATTTTGGCGACGGTTCGGTTTTCTATTTTCTATGGAAAAGGTCGTGATCGTTACGATGTCGCAGGACGAACCGCCCACGAAATCATCTTTAATACCAATGATGGCAACTATCGCTGCCCTAATTCCCAACAAGGCTATACCGGATTCAGTACTTGGACTCGGGGATTGGCTTGGGCGATCTGTGGTTTGGGGGAGACGCTGGAAATTCTAGATCAACTATCCGAAGCAGATTATTCAGCGGTGATTTCAAAGAAAGACCTCATTTCAGAGCTTTCTAAGGCAGCCATTGCTACCTCCGAGTTCTATCTGGCAAATACCCCAACCGATGGAATTCCCTATTGGGATACCGGAGCACCTAATCTTCACAAAATGGGAGATTACCTCAATCGTCCCTCTGACCCCTACAATTCCTTTGAGCCTGTTGATAGTTCAGCGGCTTGCATCACGGCACAAGGTCTGATTCGAATTGGGAATTGGTTAAAAACCAGTGATCCGGAGCGGGCTGAGAAGTATAAAAACGCAGGAATTCAGATTGCCGGGGCACTTTTTTCTGAACCTTATCTTTCCACAAATGAAAGCCATCAAGGATTGATTCTTCATTCGATTTATCATCAACCAAACGGGTGGGATTATGTGCCTGAATCGGGAAAAGTAGCTCATGGCGAATCCAGTATGTGGGGAGATTATCATGCCCGTGAGTTGGCATTGCTGGTGCAACGGATGATGAAAAACGAGCCGTATTATTCTTACCTAAACTGCGTGCCGGTATGAGCGGAAAATACAAACCACAATTTCCTCGGGTTGCCCAGCTAAAAACGGTCGAGCTTTTCAGAAGTCATCTGGAAAAAGAGGTAATTGACCTTGCCTTTGATGCCGAAGTAATCTCAGGACCCGATTCTTTTTTTGCAAAAAGTCATACACTCAGATCTGGACGAACCATAGGTAATGCGATGTGCATTCTTCCAATGGAAGGTTGGGATGGGACAACGGATGGCCGACCCACAGAACTCACGAAACGACGTTGGCAAAACTTTGCGCTCAGCGGAGCTAAACTCCTTTGGGGTTGCGAGGCAGTGGCAGTCCGACCAGAAGGACGTGCAAATCCGAACCAATTGATGCTCAATGAGCATACGATTCAAGACTTTGTCGCGCTTTTTCAGCTTTTGCAGACTACGCATCGGGAGCATTTTGGAGATACATCGGATTTGCTGATCGGGCTTCAACTGACGCATTCCGGACGCTTTTGCAAACCTAATGACAAGAAGCGGATGGAGCCGAAAATTCTCTATCCGCATCCGATTTTGAATAAGAAGTTTGGTCTAGGGGATGATTACCCGATCCTATCCGATCAAGATATTGACGGGATCATTGAAGATTACATTAAAGCGGCTGTTTTGGCCCAAAAAGCAGGGTTTCACTTTGTGGACATCAAGCATTGTCATGGATACCTAGGACATGAATTTCTGAGTGCGTATGATCGGGAGGGAAAATATGGAGGGAGTTTTGAGAATCGAACCCGTTTTCTCAGAGAGATTGTTGCGGGAATAAAAGCGGCTGCTCCGGGATTGGAAATTGGCGTTCGGATGAGCATTTTCGATTGGGTTCCTTTCCAAAAAGGACCTGAAGAAACCGGCGTTCCAGCGCAAGGGGATCCCTATCGCTATGCATTTGGAGGAGCCGAAAGTGGGATACTAGCTGACTTGAGTGAATCCTTTCTTTTTCTTCAGGAATTGGAAAAACTCAATATTGAGCTCCTCTGCACCACTGCCGGAAGTCCGTATTACAATCCGCACATCCAGCGACCAGCACTTTTTCCGCCTTCTGACGGATACCAGCCTCCCGAAGATCCACTGCATGGGGTAGCCAGACAGATTCAAGCTACAGCGCAAATCAAAAAGGCTTTCCCGGGATTGTATGTCATAGGATCAGCCTATTCCTACCTGCAGGAGTGGCTGCCGAATGTCGGTCAGGAAGTTCTTCGGACTGGAAAAGCAGATTCCATTGGGTTTGGCAGGATGGTGCTGAGTTACCCGGATATGCCTGCGGATATTCTTTCCGGACAAGGTCTCAAGCGGGCAAAAATCTGCCGAACCTTCTCCGATTGCACCACCGCACCGAGAAACGGGATGATCTCAGGTTGTTTTCCGCTGGATCCGCTCTATAAAAAGATGGCGGAATATGATCAACTTAAAGCCTTGAAAGGAGAATGAAATCAAGCATGACCCCGGGCGACACAGAGAGATGAATATAATTCATGCGAAGATTCTCCCGAAGAAAAATCGGGACAGGCTATCTGACCTTTGAAAAAAAAATTATAAACAGATGAAAAACGTTGCTTTGATTACCGGAGGAACCCGAGGAATCGGTTTGGGAATCGCCAAGAAACTTGCCCAAGAGGGAATCGATCTGGCATTGAATGGAGTTCGTACGGAATCTGAGGTTAGCGAAGTCTTAACTGAGCTTCGCAAAAATGGCGTTCGGGTAGCCTATTTCCCTGGAAATATCGCTGAAAAAGCGGATCGGGATAGCGTCCTGCACGGTATCAATGAGAAATTCGGAAGAATCAATTTTCTGATCAACAACGCCGGAGTGGCACCGAGAGTCAGGGCAGATGTCTTGGAAGTAGTCGAGGCCGACTTTGATCATCTGATGGATATCAATTTGAAAGGCACTTTTTTTCTGACTCAAGCTTGTGCCAATTGGATGGCCGAAATCCGGAAATCGGATGCTGAAATTCCACTTTCCATTGTATCTATTACATCCGTTTCAGCGGTTTTAGCATCGACCAATCGAGCAGCCTATTGCATGGCAAAAGCAGGGCTTTCCATGATGTCCAAAGTTTTGGCAGTACGGTTGGCTGAATTCAACATTCCGGTGTATGAAATTCAACCGGGAGTGATCGAAACCGACATGACCGAAAAAGTAAAGTCGATCTATCAGGATCGAATTCAGGCAGGATTGACACTCGAGCCGAGAATGGGTCAGCCGGAGGATATTGGTAAAGTGGTGGCAGCTTTGCTACGGGGAGACTTGCCTTATGCCACTGGGCAGATTCTCAGGATTGAGGGAGGGATGATGGTGGGGAGGTTATGATGAACCATATTTTCAATTTTTGAATTGCGGGGATATCTTATCAAGTATCATAATTCAGTTTCCAGTCTCAGAATGCAGCGAACTGCAAACTGAGACTTACCACTGCAAACTATTTCAAAATCTCCCTTGAGATTACCAATTTCTGTATCTCGGATGTTCCCTCACCGATGGTGCAAAGCTTGGAATCACGGTAGAATTTCTCCACCGGATAATCCTTGGTAAAGCCATAGCCGCCAAAAATTTGAACGGCCTCATTTGAGATTGAAACACAAACCTCAGATGCATACAATTTGGCTTGCGCTCCCGCTAAAGTTACTTTCTGCCCCCTGTTTTTTAGATCTGCAGCTTTGAAAGTCAAGAGTTTTGCCGCCTCCAGTTGAGTGGCCATATCGGCTAGTTTGAAGGAAATGCCCTGGAAACTTGAAATGGGTTTGTTGAATTGATGACGTTCCTTGGAATATTGAATGGATGCTTCCAAGGCACCTTCGGCAATTCCCAAAGAAAGTGCTGCAATGGAGATTCGGCCACCGTCCAGGATTTTCATAGACTGGATAAATCCATCCCCGACTTTCCCCAAAACCTGACTTTCATGGACTTTGCAGTCCTCAAAAATCATTTCTGCAGTCTCGGATGCACGCATTCCAAGTTTGTCCTCCTTCCTGCCGCCTTTGAATCCCGGAGTGCCCCGCTCGATAATGAAAGCAGTCATTCCGTGACTGTCGCCGACTTCACCGGTGCGGGCGATCACTACCGCTACGTCTCCGGATATCCCGTGCGTGATGAAGTTTTTGGCTCCATTCAGAATGTAATATTCTCCTTCTTTGATAGCTACGGTTCGCATGTTTCCTGCATCGGAACCGGTATTGGGCTCGGTTAAGCCCCAAGCGCCCAGCCATTCGCAGGTTGCGAGTTTGGGGAGATATTTTCGCTTTTGCTCTTCAGAGCCAAACATTAGGATGTGTCCGGTACAAAGGGAATTGTGTGCAGCCATGGAAAGACCGATCGATGGATCCATTTTGGTCAATTCCAAAATTGCGGTTACGTATTCATTGTAACCAAATCCGGAGCCTCCATATTCTGTAGGGACTAAAACGCCCATTAGGCCCAGTTCGCCAAGCTTTTTAAAGACTTCGATTGGAAAATGGGACTTGTCATCCCATTCCTTGCGGAAAGGTGTAATCTCTTTGGCTCCAAAACTTCGAACCATCTCAGCAATAAGCTGCTGATTTTCATTTAGATTTAAATCAAACATAGGGTAATCTTGGGTTTACATTCCAGTATTTCAACTCTAAGGTTTATAATAAGTTCTACTTCTCCAAATCAGCTGAAACGAACTTTTATTTCGAATTATGTCGCTTTTTTGGATTGAAATTTTGATTTTTTAAAAAGTCTACCCTTGCTAATGCCTCCAAAATCAAATAGCCGATAATTCATAATTTCTTTGCCAATCGATTGATTTTTAACTTATTTATCAACGTTTCTGATCTGCCTATAAAATCACGACTATTCCCGCTTTTCCTGCTTGATCTTTTTGCATTTTAAACTCTCGTGGCGGACTCTAATGCCAAATCCGGGTTTAACTAAGTTTCAAGCTTTGTTTTAGTCAATTTACTTTTTATGCCTCGCTTGGATTGGATCAACTTGGGAAAATCTAGTTCATAGTTTTTCAAGCCTCTTTTACTTTAGACCCCAACCCTTCCCAGATCTTGGCTGCGTTTTTGTCAATCAGCAAAAGTCTCATCTCCAAGTTACCATTCCATGAAGCAATTCCTGCTTATCATTTTAATCACGTTGTTCATCGGGTTTTCAGCAAAAGCGCAATTCGCCGAAAACAATAGCTTGTATCTAGGTTTTGGACCCACCGTCGGAAACTACAGCGGACTTGACCTGAATCTCAATTATGTCCTCCAACGAAACTGGTCTGCCCAAATCGGGATAAAATCGGGAATAAGAGGGGCAAAAAACAAACCCGATGATTTTTCCGGTGGAATTTTGGGAATACTCTCCAGAGGACTGACCAATCCTAAAGACGAGATCACGAGCTATCAATTTTTGGTGGGTAAGATGATCCTCCTGGAAGGGGAAGAGGGACGTTTTCGATTAAATCTATTGACCGGACCTTCGATTAATAAATTCAGAAGCGCAGTCAATTTTCAGCGAAGTACTGAAAATGGGGTCATCTTGGGTACCTACACCTTTGAAATGGAGAAGGACTCCGGGATAGGTTGGATGCTCAAGCCAAGTTTTGAGATTCCTCTCGGAAAGGTGATAGGCTTTGGAGTCAGCCCTTATGCCAACTTCAATTCCAAGAACGTAGCCTATGGATTTGATTTCCAGCTTCTGATCGGAATACTCCAGCCTTCCAGGCAGTCGAATTCCAGGTATTAGAAGATTGACTGATTAGATTTACCCGTATTCTAAATCACCGTCACCCGCACTTTTTTCTCTTTCAGCTTCACGTTGTTCACTTTGGGGAGAAGAGTCTCCAAGGTTGCAGTTTTTACCCCAACGAAAACGCAATCGGTCTTGAGTTCGATCACTCCCAATTGATCTTTCTCCAGATTTCCCTGCTTGAAAAACAGTCCGGCTATGTCCCCTTTGGAAATTTTGTCTTTCCTTCCTCCGGAGATGAAAAGGGTGCTCCATTCCGAAGGTGCCGGAAGCTTCGCCTTGGACGGTGTTTCTATGGGAAGTTTTCCGATAAAATCAGGCAGCGGATCTTTCTCATAATGCAAGACATAAGCAGTCCCCGCACTGTTCATTCGGGCCGTTCGGCCATTGCGGTGGATGAATTCTTCGCTTCGCAAAGGGAGGTGATAGTGAATGATAAACTTGATTTCGGGGACATCGATTCCTCTTGCAGCCAAGTCAGTGGCCACAAGGAGTTGGTGAGTGCCATTTCGGAATTTGATCAGGGATCTTTCACGATCCGTTTGTTCCATTCCTCCTGAAAAAATCCCATGAGAGATTCCATGCTTTTCCAGACAATCGCTCACCCGCTGAATGGAATCTTTGAAATTGCAGAAAATGATCCCGTTTTGATTTCCCAAGTGGCTGATCAAATCAATGAGTGTATCCAATTTATCTTTGTTAGGAGATAGGACCTTTTTGATCCGGAGTTGGGATATTTTTTCCTCTAAAAAATCAATGGTGACCGGTGATTTCAATCCGACAAATCGTGGAATCTCCACGCCTTGAGTCGCCGAAGTCAGGAGCATCTTTTTCACCTTGGGAAGCAAGTGTAGAATGTCCTTCATTTCACTTTCGAAACCGATCTCCAGTGATTTATCAAATTCATCCAGAACCAACGTTTTGATAAAAGCGGTCTCGAAGGCTTCCCTGCGCAGGTGGTCTGCCACTCTCCCAGGTGTCCCGATCAAGACAGCAGGGCGGTGTTTGATCTCAATTCTGTCTTTGGAACCCGCCCGACCACCGTAGACCGCATTTACCTTATGACCTGTCCCCATCTCCCGCATCACTTGCTCGATCTGAATCGCCAATTCCCGTGAAGGAACGATGATCACCAACTGAATTTCTTCGCAGTTCACATCAAGCTCTTGGATCAGGGGTAGTAAAAAAGCAAGGGTTTTTCCTGTTCCTGTGGGGGAAAGCAAAATGATTTCATTGGAAGACCCAATTGCCTTTTGCGCTTCAAGCTGCATGGGGTTCAGTTGCGCAATTCCAAGTTTTGAAAGGATTTCAGCCTGGTTTTTTTGAGGGGTAGACATGTGGCAAAGGTAGGTTTTTGGAAATTGAAAGCGGGTAGAGGTATCAGTACTATTCAGGAATAATATTGAACATCGAATTTCGAATTCAGAAAATTTAGAAAGGCCGATACCCCATCCAGTCGACTTCCAGTTCAAAGCGTTTGATTGGCTTTTCCAGGGAGTTGGGGTTGGTCTCCACGGACCAGTTATTCGTATGCCAGAAGTTCATGCGGTACTTGGATGGATGCTGTGGAATTCCCCGCTCTCCCCGGTAATCCCAAAGGACAACCGTGTCTGCTGTAATAGGATGAAGCATCCACCAGCGAATCCTGTCCGGATGCCAGTCAAATCCATAGGTGTGAAACTCAATCCGGCAAGGCAAAAGCCACGTAAGCGTCACCGCTTTTAGTTCCTTTTCCTCCTCCACAGGCGATGACCAAAAACTGCTTTCCGTTTTTCTCATAGACAGCAGGTGTGGCATGTCCGGCAGCGGGAAGTTTGGCTTCCCATAGAATTTCTCCCGTCTCTTTATCGAAGGCCCGGATCTTCTCATCCTTGGTCGCAGCGATGAACAGCACCCCTCCGGCTGTTGCTACCGGACCACCATAGTTTTCGGTTCCGGTAGGAGCGAAACCCTGCACGCTGAGTGAGTCAATTTCGCCCAGAGTCACCTGCCATTTTTTCTTACCGGTATTCATATCTAGGGCGGTGAGCAGTCCCCAAGGTGGATTTGAACCGTAAAGTCCCGCTTTCGTGACTAGTTTTTTGTAGCCATTCATGTAGTACTGCGGGTAGAGCTTTGCGGTTTCGGCTTCCAGTTCCTGCTTGTCACTTGCATCTGCTTTTCCCATTAAATAATCGATCAGGATCAGGCGCTCTTCTTTGGAAATATGCCCAAAAGCAGGCATGGCACCTCTCCCCATTCGTAAAAGTTGATCGAGCGAATCAGGCGTATACTTTTCCTTGAGTCCGATCAAACCGGGAATAGCAGGTAGGTTTCCTTTCCGTTCCAATCCATGGCAATTGCCGCAGTAATTGGTGTAAATCGACTGGCCCACGTTTCCGAAACTTGCATTCGGAGTCATTTCAATCAGCCATGGAATCTGATTGGCATTGATGTACATCGTCTGATTAGTCGGGTCAAAAGAAGCACCTCCCCATTCACCTCCTCCGTCCATTCCTGGAAAAAGGACAATCGGATTTTCGGTACTCGGTGGAAGCCAAGTATCGCCGAATTTGGCATTGGAAAGCTGACTTTTGATGTCTGCCATCCATTCCGGTTTAAGATTCAAAATATCCTTTTCCTCAAATACCATGTTCATGAAAGGCTCCGGTAAGGTTGGAATGGGTTGAGTTGGGGCAGTCTTTTCACCTCCCAAAGTGGATGGTGGAACCGGAGTCTCTACAATTGGCCAAATGGGTTCGCCTGTCTCCCGAGCAAAGACATAGGTCATTCCCTGCTTGGAAATCTGAGCGACCGCATCGATCCATTTTCCGTCTTTTTGAATTCTGATGAGATTGGGTGGAGCCGGAAAATCCCTGTCCCACACATCATGATGCACGGCCTGAAAGTGCCAGATTCGCTCACCCGTTTTGGCATTCAAAGCCAAAAGTGAATTGGCATACAGATTGTCTCCATGCCGATAGCCTCCCCAGAAATCATAAGTAGCCGAACCTGTGGGCACAAAAACAATTCCCCGATCCTGATCCACGACCATCCCTGCCCAATTATTTGCACCGCCGATTTGGTTGATGTATTTTGGATCCCAGGTGTCATAGCCGGGTTCACCTTCCTTAGGAATGGTATGGAAAATCCATTCCCGCTTTCCGGTTTTGATATTGTAAGCACGGACATGTCCCGGCGCGGCATCCAATCCTTCCGAAAGTCGCATGCCCAGGATCAGCAGGTCTTGATGAACTACTCCGGGCGTATTGCTGACGATGAGGAAATCGTCCAAATCCGTGTCCAGATCTTTACGGATATCTACTTTCCCCTGATCTCCAAAACTCAAGATTGGTTCTCCTGTGCGAGCATTGACAGCCATTAGCCAATTTCCTGCGGTAAAAAGGATTCGTTTGTCCTCACCGGATTCCCAATAGGTAACCCCACGGTTGGTACCTGCCCAGGAATTTTCCCCTCCCAAGACCTGAAAGGGATCAAAACGCCAGACTTCTGATCCTGTTGCAGCATCCAAAGCGAAAACATTCAGCTTCGGGGTGGAGCCATAAAGCAGGCCGTCGACCACGATGGGTTGGCATTGAATCTGACTGCGCTCGCTGGCATCTCCGGTGTTATAAGTCCAGGCCACTTCGAGTTGGGCTACATTTTCTTTGGTGATTTGGCTGAGAGATGAATAGCGTGCTCCATCTTCAGAACCGCCATAATGCGACCAGTTGCTGTAGTCGATTTCGGGAGTTGATTTTCCGCAGGAAATAAAGATGCTAATACTCAAAAGCCAGAGTAGTTGTTTGAAGGTCATTTGGGTGGGTTGTTTTAGATCCAGAATATCGGTGGATTTTGGATTCCTGACAATTTTGATAGGGATTTAAATCATACTTTGGAAGTTAAAATACTTTTAAAACAAATCTGTACCTCGCATAGTCGGGAAGCCGCAAAGAGAATTTAGAATTTGAACCTTTTTGATTTCAGGCTTCTAACAAATAGGACAAAAAACTTTGCGCCTTAAGCGCCTTAGCGAGAGAGCCAAAAACGTTTCTAAAAATTGCCATAAGCCAAAAAACCTTTTATCTTCTTTTCCAGCGTCCAGATCTTTTTTCGGTTTTGGATGGCTGCGAAAATGATCATAGCGTCGATTAAGCCAATTCCTTTATTCAATAATTGGTTTTTTCAATGGAGATGGAGTGTGCAAGAGCAGTTTTCAACGTATCGGTGATGGTAGTGGTACCAGAAAGCGTCATTGCTTCTTTGACCAATTCTTCTGGTAATAAGGCTGTTATCTTCATGATTTGTTTTTCTGTAAACATACGATGGTCTATCGTGTATAGACAGTAGTTGAGGCTGTTTTTTCTCAAATTCAAACTATGAAGCTCAAATTATCTTGATAAAGAATATTTTATGTCTATCGCTAAAAATTGAATCGGGGTAATTCCCTTTTAAATGAGTGATCGAGATTTCCTTTAGCAGGCTTAATTCAACGCGGTGTCAGTAGTTTGTGTCAAGAATTCAAGCCAAGTGTTTAATCGATTCCTTTGTTGGGGTAGAGTCTAGGGGTTTGGTTACCTGATCAAATTTAGTCTCATAATCCTCTCGTAAAGTCCCAAAAATCCGATCCCAAATCAGCGTGTACAATCCATAATTTCCATGGAAAAACTGATGATGCTGATTGTGGGCGGTGCTGGTATTGACCCACTTTCCTACCCAAGTTCGGTGGAAGTTTTTGGGATAAAGCTCATATCCTAAGTGGCCGTAGACATTGTAGGAAAACTGAAAGAGCATAAACAGCCCGAAAGCCGCTTGGTGAACAGGCAGGACAAAACCCAAGACAAGGATGATTCCTGCCTCAATTACGGCTTCCAGCGGGTGAAATGCATAAGCGGTCCACGGTGAAGGATTGGTCGAATAATGATGGACCTTGTGAACCGCCTTGAAGAGCTTCGGGTGATGCATCAGTCGATGTGCCCAGTAGAAATAGGCGTCGTGAATCAAAAACATCAAGGGAAAACTGAGGTAGAAATACCACCAGCCGAATTTTTCAACCTCGCGATAGTAAAGTGTATAGGGGTCCAGCAAGACAAATACGACGGCCGCCATGGTGGCAAAAATCAAAATGGTAATGAGCGAATAGCTGATATCTCTGGAGTAATCTTTTAGTTTGGGAAATTTGGATTGCATCTTTCGACTGGCCAAAATTCCATTGAGAATAAAGTAGAAAAGAAAAAAAACAGTACCCGCTATCAGGAAATAGCGGAAAGTGACATTCCCTGCGATTCTTGTCCATCTAAAAAAGAAATCTTCCCAAATCATAATCGTGCATTAAAGACTCTCAAGTTAATCAGAGAATTCTATCTAAACCAAATGATGCTTTTGATCTCTCAGATGACACAGTTAATCACAGATTTATTGATGCCGTTTAGTTCTTTAAAGCTTTCTTTTTCTATATCCCCCTCAAATAAATCCTTTTGTGTCTTAGGGACTTTGTGGCAAAAAAAGTACCTACCTTTGGGCCATGTGGAAAGAAATCTCCGTCCTCATTCATAAAGAAATCACCCTGGAATGGCGTCAGAAGTACGCCCTGAATGGGATTTTGCTTTATGTGGTTTCGGCGGTTTTTATCACTTATCTCAGTGTAGGCGCGAAAATGGGCAACCTTTCTATTCCCAATTGGAATGCACTTTACTGGATCATCATTCTTTTTTCGGCAGTCAACGCAGTTGCAAAAAGCTTTGTACAGGAGCATCAGGGCCGACAATTGTATTATTACATGATTGCCTCGCCTGAGTCTATTATTCTCTCCAAGATTATCTACAATACAGGATTGACTTTGATCTTGGCCTTGCTGGGATACGGAGTTTTTTCAGTGATTTTGGGGAATCCAGTTCAGGATCAAGGCTTATTTCTACTGAATTTGGTTTTGGGATCGGTGGGTTTCTCTGCCAGCCTGACCATGGTGAGCGGGATAGCTTCCAAAGCTGGAAACAACGCCACCCTGATGGCGATTTTGAGTTTCCCGGTAATCATTCCGATTCTGCTGATGGCGATCAGAATCTCCAAAAATGCTCTCGATGGTTTGGATTGGAGTGTCAGTGCGGATAGACTTTTAACCTTATTGGCAATCAATGCCATCGTGGGTGTGACGGCGTATATTTTGTTTCCCTATCTGTGGAGAAGCTGATCGGGAAGTACGATTGACGAGGTATAAAATACGACGTAAAAAGATCTTCAAGCCTTTATCTTCCGTCCGTTCCAATTTTAATTCCTTTCAATGTTTCCAACTGGGTTTTCGGCTTTTCAGCCCCAATTAGACCGATATTAATTTTCCAATCTTCCAATTTTTATTTTTTCAACCCACTAAAATCAAATGTATGGATTACCATTTCGTCCTCGTTGAATTCGGGATTTTCCGGATGCATAGGGAAGAGATTTAACCCCTTTTCATCCACAAAATAATGGTGAGCGAGGTAGGTATTTCTAGGTAGCGTAAATTCCTGAATCAATGAAAAATCTGATTCATCGTAGATGCTTATTATAAAATAGGGAGGGGTAGAACTTAATTGAACAGCATCGATATCTTTGGAGATTTCTTCTCCCGGCCAGCCAAACCGATACAGTAATTTTTTATAGGGATCGAAGGTAAGTCCAAAATTTTCCGAGCTTTTATAGGCAGTTCTCATATTGTCCTGAATTGAATTAGACATTCGATCAGTATGGTAATAGGCGTTAGAAAAGTTTTTCATCAAATCAGTTTGAAGTTGATATTCTTGGAACTCTACCCCATTGAAATCGACCTCAATTAGAGTATTGCTTTGATAATGGAGGAGTAGTAGAGAATTTGAGGTTGCGGTTAGACCAAAATCAATTATGTCTTTAAATTTTAAAAGAGAAGTGGGGGCTTTGAAATTTAGGTATTCAAAAGCTTCTTTTCGGAGCAGGAAAAAATGCAAGCGGTTACGATTATTATAAGAATTTTTTTCATGTATAATAATTTTTTGAAAATTGTATAAGGCCTTCCAACTTAAGGAAGGCCTTGGGAATTTGGATTAACCTTCCACTGTTGGAACGGTGGTTGTGCAATCTGGTCCTCCATATGCACATATCCCATCTGGTGCACTTGCTAAACAGGCCTCTACTTGCTTGTCCCATCTACACAAAGGTTCTTGAGCACTTAATTTTCCTGTTGAACACATAAATGCTAATACTAGCCCAAAAGCAGTAATAGATAATTTTAATCGGTTGTTTTTCATACAAATTGTTTTTTAAAAGTTAAATATTGAACATAGGCGAAAAGTAAAAACTGCATTTCAAGTTTAAAATAAAATTTATACGCCCCCATTATTTGGTTTGAACAGATTGATTTTAGTTTAAATGGAAATAATACACAATATCAAGTTTGTGTTAGTGGAAAAAAGGACCCCCTTAACCTAAGCAGTGAGCACTTTTCAACTTTACCACTTTCCAACCTTACCACTTTCCAACCTTACAACTTTGCAACCTTACAACTTTCCAACATTCCAAACCTAATTTTTCAACTCTTCGACTCCGCTCAAAGTGACAGTTTTCCATTGATCCCTTTATCTTTAAGCCATGAAATCGAGCATGACGATAACGTCACACACTTGGGATTATGCAAACGCGAGATTCCATGTGACCAATGAAAATCAATTATAACACATGAAAAACAAAATCGCCCTGATCACCGGTGCTACTTCCGGGATCGGAAAAGCCTGTGCGTTAACTCTTGCCAGAATGGGCTTTGATATCATCGCCACCGGACGAAGAGCCGCTAGGCTGGAGGAATTGGGAAAGGAATTAACAGTTGGAGTTCGCTTTTTACCCTTGGTTTTTGATGTGCGGGAGCGGGAAAAAGTCGGTGAAATCCTCGGCAATCTTCCCTCAGACTGGCAAGCAATCGATGTCCTGATCAACAATGCCGGCAATGCACACGGCATGGATCCAATTCAAACCGGAAGCTTGGACGATTGGGATGCGATGATGGATATCAATGTGAAAGGCTTACTCTATGTATCCAAAGCCATTATTCCCGGAATGACCAAGAGGAATTCAGGGATGATTATCAATATTGGATCAATCGCCGGCAAGGAAGTTTACCCCAATGGAAATGTCTATTGCGGATCCAAGCATGCTGTGGATGCCATCACCAAGGGGATGCGCATCGACCTGAATCCTTTCGGCATCAAAGTGATCGGAATACATCCCGGATTGGTGGAGACGGAGTTTTCTTTGGTTCGCTTCAAAGGAGATGAGGCCCGTGCGGAATCTGTATACAAAGGCTATGAGCCACTCTATGCTCAGGACATTGCAGAGATTGTCGAATTCGTGGTGAATCGACCTGCACATGTGGTTTTGGCGGATATTGTGGTGCTTCCGACTGCTCAGGCTTCAGCCACTTTGGTAAAGAAAAATCTTTCCTGATGCGAAATTTCGTTGCTTTAATTCTGGGTTTAAGTTTTGCCTGCGCTGCTCCTCAGAAAAGCGAACAGGAATTGTTCACGGAACAGCAGCGCGAAGAGATTGAAACTCCTCTGGAAGAGATTGAACCTGTCGAGCTACCCGAGTTGGAGAAAACATTGATCGCGCAGGGATTGGTGGATATTGAAACCCTTATTCCGGGAATTAAAGTAGAACTGAAATATTCCACGGAGGATAATTTTTTTGGAAAAGACGTCTATGAGGATCATGTGCGCTGCTATTTGCAACCGGTCGTAGCGGAAATGCTCAGGAAAGCACAGGAGGCCTTGCAAAAGGAATATCCCAATCTTACGCTTTTGGTTTACGATGGAGTTCGTCCCTTGAGCGTGCAGCAGATTCTGTGGGATGACTTGGACAAGCCTGACAGCATCAAGCCGCTTTATGTCGCTGACCCAAAAGTCGGAGGATTGCATAATTACGGAGTTGCTGTGGATCTGACCATTTTTGATCTGGCAAAGGGAGCACCACTTGATATGGGCACGACTTATGATTACTTTGGCTATCCCGCCTACCCGGATCGGGAAAAACAGATGCTGGCTGAGGGTAAAATCACTCAAACCCACGTTTTCAATCGGGAAATTCTCAGAAAAGTGATGGTCGGGGCAGGGTTTACAGGAATCGGTAGCGAATGGTGGCATTTCAATGCATTTTCACGCAGAGAAGCTGGAGAGAAATTTCTGATAATAAAGTAGTGTCTAGTATCAATGTTTAGGTATCATGGTTGATACTAGGATCAAGTTTTAGTAAGAATTACAAATAATTATTAATCTTTAACAATTAACCCAATAATCCAAAACCTATGAATCTAAAAACCAATTTGTTAACCCTTGCGCTGGTATTAACCTTTGCGCTATCGTCTTTTGCGCAGCAAAATACCCAAATCCGAGCTTTGGTTTTCTCCAAAACTGCTGGATTCCGTCATCAGTCCATTCCTGAGGGAGTAGCTGCCTTGAAAAAACTGGGTCAAACCCATGTGTTCAATGTTTACACCACGGAAGATTCCAACCATTTTACGGATGAAAATCTGGCTAAATACGATGTCATTATCCTGATGAGTACCACCGGTACGGTCTTCAATGATGCTCAAAAAGCTGCTTTTCAGAAGTTTGTACAAAGCGGCAAAGGCGTAGTTGGCATTCACTCTGCTACGGATACAGAATACGAATGGCCATGGTATAATCAAATGATCGGTGCGTACTTCCTTGCTCATCCAAGACAGCAAACCTTGCGTTTGGAAGTAGTCGATCAAAATCATCCTGCCACCTGGCATCTGCCCAAAAACTGGCTTTGGACAGATGAATTGTACGAATTCAGAAATATTAACCCGAGCATTAAAGTGTTAATCAATGCCGATGAAACTACTTATGAGCCTGCTAAAGCGATGGGAGCCAATCACCCGATGGCTTGGTATCATGAATATGACGGAGGACGTGTATTCTACACCGCGCTTGGTCATGTGGAATCCGCGTTTTTGGATCCGGATTTTCTGAAGCATTTATATGGGGGTATTTGGTATGCCGCCAAAGGGAAGATGCCAAAGTAATCCACCAAAAAATCAAGGCTTCGGAACTTCCGGGGCCTTTTTTGGTTTTTACTTTAAAATAACCTCAATCCCATGCTAAAAGCTCAAGCCCGCCCCGTTCATCTTTACATGGAGGCCAATCCCAATCCTAATTCACTCAAGTTTGTCGCCAACTTTATGTTGGTGGAGGAAGGGGTAAGTTTTGATTACCCGGATGCTGCCAGTGCAGATAACAGTCAACTTGCAAAAGAACTCTTCAATTTTGCGGCAGTGCAGCGAGTATTCATTGTCTCCAATTTTGTAACTGTCACCAAGTCAGATGATGTGGAATGGGCGGAAATCCAAACGATCCTTCGTGACCACATCAAACAATACCTGGAGTCGGGCCAAAGGGCAGTAGTGGCAAATTTTGAAAAAGATCCACTTTTTGATGAAAGTGACTCTGAGGTCGTGAAAAAAATCAAAGAAATTCTCGACGAATACATCCGGCCTGCCGTAGAGCAGGATGGCGGAGCGATTGTTTTTCAATCATTTCATGACGGCGTTGTCA
Organism: Algoriphagus boritolerans DSM 17298 = JCM 18970; assembly: GCF_900108085.1. Taxonomy (GTDB): domain Bacteria; phylum Bacteroidota; class Bacteroidia; order Cytophagales; family Cyclobacteriaceae; genus Algoriphagus; species Algoriphagus boritolerans. Next base: position 78,476 of record NZ_FNVR01000005.1, on the reverse strand, counting down.
ATGTTCAATTGCAAGGCTCCTGCTCAGGATGTCCAAGCAGTACAGTGACACTCAAAGCGGGAATTCAAAACTTACTAACCCGTATGCTTCCCGAGGTAAAGGAAGTGGTGGCAGAAGGAGTTTAATTATAACTACTCATGGTAAAAAGGGATTGGTCTTGGGCTATACTTGGTGTTTTGGCTCTGGTCATTCGCTATTTTGCAATCCAAAATCCGGAAGCTACCGATGAAATTTATTCCCGAAAGTTTTTTCCGGGGATAAGAAATGTAATTGACCTAACGCTGGGGAATCTGCCTTTTCCCAGCGTTTACCTTTTTGTGGCCACGGTATTTTTTGTAATTGGCTTATTCATTTATCGATTTATCCATCGGGAGGGTTGGCAGGCTAAGTCCCTTTATTCGATTCAGGCTATCTCAAACGGTCTTGGAGCAATCGTTTTTTTCTTTCTGGTGCTTTGGGGGTTTAATTACCACCGTACCCCGATTTTTCAGCAACTTTCCCTCAATCCAAAGGCGCTGAATCTGGAACAGCTCAAGTCTGAAATTGAAATCACTAAACGACTGACTGTTCAGTATAGGGGCAGAATCAAGACCGATAGTCTACCGATAAGTTCGATTATGGAATATCGGGATTTGGAGCGCTTGGTCCGGGCAAATATGAATGAGCATTTAGAAATCCTTGGATTGAATTTTACCGGTAAACCTCGGACAAAACAGTTTCCTCCGGATGGATTTATGCGAAAAATGGGGATTTTGGGCATTTATTTCCCGTTTACAGGGGAAAGCTACATCGATCCGACCTTACATCCCCTGGAGCAGCCCTTCACCGTTGCTCACGAAATGGCGCACAGTTATGGGGTGACGGATGAAGGGGAGGCTAATTTTATTGCTTGGGTCATTTGTACCAATTCGGAAGATCCTCTGCTCCGTTATTCAGGTCATATCCGCTTACTTCAATATCAAATGCGGGATTTTTACAGAATGGCACCCGATGATTATAAGGAATGGGTCAGGGGATTGCCAATTGGTATTCGAAATGATCTTAACTCCCTCAGAGAATCAAGCGAGGCTGTAAAAGCATTTTCAAATGAATTGAGCAGGAAGTCGAATGATATTTTTCTGAAAAGTCAGGGAGTGAAAGCAGGTGTTAACTCCTATCAACAGCTTCCCATGCTTGCGTATTCTTGGAGAAAAAGGATGAATCTTCAAGATTAATCTTTGGAAAATAGATTGTAAAAATTAGTTTTAAGAAGTAATTAAACCTTCTCAAAAAATGCTCAAAATTTTCATTTCTCTAGTTGTACTGATTTTTAGTTTCTCCTCACTTTCAGCTCAAATCACCATAGAAACTGAACGAGACTCTGATGGTAATGTCCTCCTTTTTGCAGTCAATCCCACCAAAGTCCCGTATTCAGTGATCCTGAATTTCTCTCAACTCCAAAATATGACTACCCCCGGTGGGGGAAATGTCACTGCCATTGCCTCACCCGGAAGGTCAAAAGTAGCCACACTCAAACCAACTTTGGCGGGTCAAGGAACCAACTACCGCTACGCCTACAGTTTTGCCAAGGGAAATGTCTATGGGAAAACGAAAATAGACCCCATTTACCTGATTCCCGTTGCAGAAGGCACCCCGGTCAAAGCCGTTCTAAATAACAATATTTCCAATACACTGAATAAAGATGAAAAAGACAATTCCTATGTCGGTATTTCCTTCATTTTTGAGCAGCCCACTTTGATCGTTGCTCCTAGAAAAGGTGTGGTTGCTGAGATGAAAATGGATTACGCCACTGATAAAGAAAACCTAAACTTCTCTGCTGAAGAAAATTACATGGAGATCTATCATGAGGATGGTACCATCACAAAGCTAACGGTTCTGAAATCTGGCTCTGCAAAAGTTGAAGTGGGTGATCAAGTACTTCCGGGACAGGTACTGGCCGAATCTGCCGGAGATAATTACCAACATGGTCCCCATGTCAGAATGGTAAATCAGCGAACAGAGAAAAATGGTCCTGACAAATTGAAGTACACGTATTTTCCGGTCGTTTTTGCGACGGAAGAGGGGAATATTGAGATCAAAGAATTAAGTGACTTTACAGTCACGCATCCGAAGGAAATCATCACCCGGGAGTTGAATAAAAAGGAATTGAAAAGTTTTCAGTCAGGAAATTGATCAGAATTCGGAAAATCAGATTTTTTGTCTGCATTCCACTTTCCCTAAAAGACGTTCCTTTCGATCGGTGTAACTCGCAAAAAAATGAGGTTTTTGGGATAGAATCAGATTTTAATTTTTGTTCCGGATCTAAATTTACAGAAGTAAATCACTTTCGATTTCCAATCCAAACGCCAAGAATTACCCCGGCTATACCAATGTAATGCCCGATTAGCAGGACTTCCCCATCCAAGACTCCCCACATGATGGCTACAATCGGAATGGTATAGGTCACCAAGCTGGCGAAAAAAGGACTGGCACTTTTTACCATAATATTAAAAAGCACCAGGGCTGTAGCTGTGCCCACCATACCAAGGATGGTCAAATATCCCAATGCCTCCCAAGCCTGAGGATGAGTGACGAGCTTGTAGGAAAAATTGGTCCCAGCAAAGAGATAGATCAGTGCCATCGGAAGAATCATCAACAAGGAAATCGAAGAAATCTCGATGGATTTTAATTTCGTGAACCGGGTTTTGATCACATGGAGGTTGAAGCTGTAACAAATACAGGCGGCGATTACAAAGAGCCCGTAAATATTGATTCCAGCCAGCGATTCTACCCAATTTCCGCCTTCTTTGTACGCGATCAGGATGATCACTCCCATAAAAGCAATGACCAGTCCCAGTCCGTTTCTTCGGGTAATTCGCGTATTGAAAAAGACCGCTCCGACCAAGACCACAAATAGCGGTGTCAGCGCATTCAAAACCCCAGTCAGCGAACTGCTCAACTGAGTTTGAGCCATCGGAAACAGGAAAGCAGGGATAAAGCTTCCAAGCATTCCGGCGATCAGCAGGTTTTTTACTTGGGTTTTGCTGAGATTTTTGATGCGGGGAAGGGAAAGCGGAAGAAGCAGTGTGGCTGCTGCCACCATCCGATAGGCGCCAACCTCACCCGGACTAAAAACCTCCAATCCGCGCTTGATCAAGATGAATGAGCTTCCCCAGATTAAGGTAAGGATGGTCAATAAAACCCAGTTTTTCAGGCTGTTTTCCGAATGAGAAGTACTCATCTATTTGTCAGGGGGAAATTCGTCTGCAAAGGAAGCAAATCCAATAAATAAAAAATCAAAAAAACCTCAGCGATTAAAATTCTGAGGTCTGGTATTTATCAGGTTTGAAATTCATAAGCTGCATAAAACGATGCGACTTGCTCGAGAATCTCCGCCACTTGGGCATAGGTGTCTGCCGTGACCATTTCAGTTCGGAAGGACTTGAAATTGGGCATTCCACGGAAATAGTTCGTGTAGTGTCGACGCATTTCAAGAATTCCCTGTTTTTCCCCTTTCCACTCTACTGAGAAGTCCAAGTGTTTTTTTGCAACAGCAATTCGTTCTTCGAGGTTGGGTGAAGGAAGCTTTTCGCCCGTTGCCAGATAGTGTTTTATTTCATTGAAAATCCAGGGATAACCGATCGATGCCCGACCGATCATCATGCCATCGACATGGTATTTTGCTTTGTATTCAGCGGCTTTCTCCGGAGAATCGATGTCGCCATTTCCAAAAACCGGAATATGCAATCTTGGATTTTCCTTGACGAGATTCAGGTAGCTCCAGTCCGCTTCCCCTTTGTACATCTGCTGACGGGTACGGGCGTGGATGGATATTGCCTGGATTCCCACGTCCTGTAGACGCTCAGCAACTTCTACGATTCGGATGGTATTGTGATCCCAGCCTAAGCGTGTTTTCACAGTCACAGGAATATTCACTCGCTTTACGATCTCGGCTGTCATAGAGACCATCTTGTCAATGTCCAGCAAAATCCCAGCTCCAGCACCTTTGCAGGCTACTTTGTGAACCGGGCAGCCGAAGTTAATATCCAAAATATCCGGTCCAGCTTCCTCTGCAATAGCTGCTGCTTCACGCATAGATTCAATCTCGTTGCCGAAAATCTGAATCCCAATCGGCCGCTCGTAATCGTATACATCCAGCTTTTGGATGCTTTTGGCAGCATCTCGAATCAGTCCTTCTGAGCTGATAAATTCCGTGTACATGAGGTCTGCCCCGTTCTGTTTACAGACTGCGCGAAAGGGTGGATCGCTTACATCTTCCATCGGGGCGAGCAGTAAGGGGAAGTCCCCCAGCTCTAAGTTTCCAATCTTAACCACTTCTCTATTCTAAATTTGGCGTAAATTTACCCCAAATTATGGAGATATACGAAACCCAATCTGAAATAGCCAAACGAAAGAATTGGCTATTGTCATTAATAGTCATTGTTTTAGTCACTATTGGTACGTTGATTTTGCTTCAGGGAATAGCGTTGGCCTTTATGCCGACCCTGTTTAATATCTCACTTGAGGAGATTATGTCGCTGATGGCAGGCACCTATGATGTGCCAAATGGCAGGATGGCGATGCTTTTTGTTCAAGGAATAGGTTCCGGTATCGGATTTTGGGTTGCAGCTTGGATAATTACCCGATACATCGAAAGGGCTGACTTAAAATGGGCTGTTCAGCGGGCCAGATTCAATATAAAAAATCTGGGTATCGCGCTAGCTATTACATTGGGTGCAATGTTTTTCAATGGATTGTTGGTCTATTGGAATGCCAATCTGACGCTTCCTGATTCCATGGCGGGCATGGAGGCTTGGATGATGGAAATGGAGTCACAGCTGATGGAACTGACTAAGTTTCTGACCGATTTCCAAAATATTCCAGAGCTTTTGACGGGGATTTTGGTCATTGGAGTTTTTGCCGGCGTGGGAGAGGAAATGTTTTTTAGGGGGCTGATTCAGCCGAAGATGAAGCAGTATACCAATTCCGCCCATTGGGGGATTTGGTTGACCGCAATTATTTTTTCAGCTATCCATGTGCAGTTTTACGGTTTCCTTCCCAGAGTTTTCCTCGGAGCGCTTTTTGGGTATTTGTACCTTTATTCGGGCAGTTTATTGTATCCGATTTTAGCCCATATTTTTAATAATGGACTTACTGTGATTGTGATCTACCTGTCAAACCAAGGGATAATTGACTTTGATTTGGAGTCTACTGATACTGTTTCTTACCCGGCAGCTATCCTTGGACTTTTGGTTCTTATTGTTGGATTCTTTTACTTTAAAAAAATCAATCAACCGAAAGATGCACAGTTGGATCAAGGTATTTGAGGATCAAAACCAAATTCGAGCAGAGATAGTCAAAGGTGTTTTGGAAGAAAACGGGATTGCGGCAGTTTTGATGAACAAAAAAGAAACTGCATATCAGGTCTTGGGTACTTACGAAGTACTTGTTTCCCAAGGGGATGTCATAGCTGCCATGCAACTGATTCAGAATGAGATCTCGTTTTAATATCAATAACTACAGCAATCTGGGACAGCGAGCCATCACCGCTGTGGTGGGTGCCCTGGTCGTGGTCTCTGCTTCGATATATTCGGATTGGACCTATTTCATAGTCTTTGCTACCATTTTGGGGTTTTCCCAAATGGAGTTTTATAAATTGACAGGTATTGATGGAATGCTTCCCTTGCGGAGTTTTGGGACTTTTCTGGGGCTTATGATTTTCGTGCTGACATTTATGATAGAAAAGGAGCGACTCCCAGACGAGTATCTTTACCTGATCTTTCCGATTGTCTCCCTTACATTTTTCATCAAACTGTATAAGAAAACTGAGAAAAAGCCCTTTACCGGAGTGGCTTTCACTTATTTGGGTATTTTTTATGTTGCCGTTCCTTTTTCTCTTTTAAATCTTGCTGTATTCTCGGTGGACAAAGTTTATCAATATGAAATTTTGATTGGTTGCCTGATGATCCTTTGGGCAAGTGATACCGGAGCCTATTTCGCTGGGACGAAATTTGGGAAGACCAAACTTTTTGAGCGGGTGTCACCAAAGAAGTCCTGGGAAGGATTTCTCGGCGGAGCTTTTTCTGCTATCGCTGTGGCATTCATCCTTTCTCAATACTTCCATGTCATTGAAGACTGGAAATGGCTGGTGATCGCAGGAATCATCATCATTGCGGGGACCTATGGAGATCTGATCGAGTCCTTATTCAAGCGATCTATCGAAATCAAAGATTCCGGCAACGGATTGCCGGGCCATGGCGGTTTTATGGATCGTTTTGACGGATTATTACTTTCAGCCCCTTTTATTACCGCATTTTTGAAAATCTTTTAAAACTTCGGCGGGCTGTCTGAAAAACTACTTAAGTTTGTGAAGCATTTCATAACTCATTTTAAGAACCCAATATGGCTTACATTGAACCGGCTCCGATAAAGGACAAAGAAAATCCTTTGGAGTCAATGATGGAAAGATTCAACATCGCTGCTGAGAAACTCGGACTCTCCGATGAAGTTTACAACGTGTTGAAGAATCCAGCCAAACAAGTTATCGTCTCCCTACCGATCACCATGGACAGTGGAAAGATTCAGGTATTTGAAGGGATCCGTGTGATCCACTCTAATATTCTTGGTCCTGCAAAAGGAGGAATACGCTTTGCACCTGACGTTCATTTGGACGAAGTACGGGCACTTGCAGCCTGGATGACTTGGAAATGCGCCGTGGTCGATATTCCCTACGGTGGAGGTAAAGGCGGGGTGCGCTGCAATCCACGCGAAATGTCAAAAGGGGAGATCGAACGATTGGTTCGGGCCTATACCATGGCAATGATCGATGTATTTGGTCCTGATAAAGATATTCCTGCTCCGGATATGGGCACCGGACCTAGAGAAATGGCCTGGCTGATGGACGAATATTCAAAAGCTCATGGAATGACCATTCCGTCCGTTGTGACAGGTAAGCCGCTTGTGCTCGGGGGGTCTCTAGGTCGAACTGAGGCCACAGGTCGAGGAGTCATGGTAACAGCATTGGCAGCCATGCAAAAGCTTAAAATCAATCCTTTTTCAGCCACTTGTGCCGTTCAGGGATTCGGTAATGTAGGCAGTTGGGCAGCCCAGTTGCTGGAAGAAAGAGGCTTGAAAATTGTGGCTATTTCAGATCACACCGGGGGATTTTACAGTGAAAAGGGAATCAATATCCAAGAAGCAATCAAGCATAAAGATGCCAATATGGGAACCCTAGAGGGCTTTACCGGAGGCGATCGGATGGAGAATGCGGATGATCTCCTTACGCTGGAAGTGGATGTGCTCGTTCCGGCAGCAATGGAAGATGTCATCACTGCAAAAAATGCCGAAAGAGTAAGGGCAAAGCTAATTGTGGAGGGTGCAAATGGACCTACTTCGGCAAAAGCGGATGCCATTATTAATGAAAAAGGAATCATGGCGGTTCCGGATATTTTGGCCAACGCAGGCGGAGTGACTGTTTCCTATTTTGAGTGGGTTCAAAATAGACTGGGCTATAAATGGACAGCTGATCGGGTCAATCGCCGCTCAGACCGCATCATGAAGGATGCTTTTGAGCATGTGTATGAGGCCTCGGTCAAATACAGCGTGCCGATGCGAATTGCTGCCTATATCGTTGCAATCGATAAAGTAGCCAAGACCTATACCTTCCGAGGTGGGTTCTAAGGCTTGGTTTACTTAAAAGTTTTACCTTTGAGGCGTGGATTAGACTCCACGCCTTTTTAATTCAAAGCCATGACTATACATCGAGAAGGGAGAGTACTGCTGTTTTGGATGATGATTATCCTTGTTGCACTCAATTATCTGCTTTATTATTATCTGCCTGAAGAGCGATTCCTGATCAATCTGTCCATAATGGTCAGCGTGGTCCTGTACCTGATTGTTTTACAGTTTTTCAGAAACCCAATTTTCCCATTGCCCAATGAAGAAGGGATTGTTTTTGCGCCGGCAGATGGAAAAGTGGTGGTGATAGAGGACGCCTTCGAAGATGAATACCTGAAAGAAAAGCGGAAGCAAGTTTCCATTTTCATGTCACCAATCAATGTCCATGTCAATCGCTCCCCGGTGAAAGGTGAAGTGGAGTATTTCCAATATCACCCAGGCAAATACTTAGTAGCTTGGCATCCGAAATCCAGTACAGAGAACGAGCGAACCTCTATGGTAATCAAGGATCAGAACGGAACCAAAATTATGGTTCGTCAGATTGCAGGAGCTTTGGCACGGAGAATTAAGTGGTATGTAAAACCAGGTTCACAACTCGATCAAGGTGGAGAATTCGGGTTTATCAAATTTGGATCCCGTGTGGATATGTATTTGCCCCTCGATGCAGAGATCCTTTGTACAATGGATCAGGTGACCAAAGGGGCGAGGACACCCATTGCGAGGTTGAAAAAATAATTCAGTAAGGAGTGTATCAATTCTCCGAGAGATTTCGTCCTTAAGATATCTTTCAACCAAAATTTTTAAATCGATGAAATCGAGCATGTCCTCTCCGATATACACTGGAATGAATATCGATGAAGTGAGATTCCATGTGACCGAAAAAATCAAATTATAAACACATGAAAAAATACCTGCCTTTTGCGCTTGTCGCTCTGTTTGCAACCTTGATTTCCTGTGCCGAAAATGAGGAACCTGTAAGTCCATTAATTGGGACTTGGGAAAAAAGGGAGTTTGTAGATTCTTTGGACCTCTGGTTTGTGGATATCATGGAATTCAAAAACGACAGCATTTTTGAGATCAGTAGCATTGTTCGTGATTCGGAGACCGGACCAACCTTAGGATATACCCTCGTGGCTACCTCTTGGTATAATCTTGATGGGGATACTTTTAAATATTATTATTCCGATGCCTTGATGCACTTTTATTTACCCGGGCAAGATGACGCAGTGTTGTACGTGCCAAAGGCTGAATTGAAACCGGTTATTCTTGATTTCTTTAGAAAGCCGGAAGGAGTCTTGACATTTTCATCTGATAGAAGGATGTTTCTATTACAACCAAACTGCCTGATCATAAATGAAGAAAATGACTGTGTGCAATTTCCTGTAAAAGAATATATTCGCGTGAATTAATTTAAAAAAGGCGGCCTTTGTTTATCCGACAGCCGCTTTTTTTGATCTATATATCCACCAAGCTAAAAAGGCAGTACTCAGAAAAAATATCAAAGTCGTCCATTCAAACGTTCTTCGCTCACTCAGTTTTTCCTCGATTTGCTTGTCTCGCTCAGCCAGAGCTCTCTTCAGCGCCTGCACGTCTCGCTCGAGCTTCAAGGTGATCGATTTGTAGTCCTCTTTCTCCTGAGAGATGACTGTGGTTTCGATTGTACCGATCATTCGGAGTTCATCCATAATCTGATTGTCCTTGGTAATGATCCGCTCCAGCCACTCATTCGTTTCGATCATGTCCTTTTTAGTCCGGTTCCCAAAAATCCCGGACTTTTTGCTTTCTGAAGCTCTCCATTCCTTATGAAGTTGGTCTCTGTCTTGGACCATTCGTTCAAGCTTTGCGCCATCAAACTGAGGGCCTTGAAAGAGTGTAAAAAGTAAAACAGCAAGTACGTTAAGCATAGATTCTTAATTGATATTTTCCTGTAAGGGCAAAACCTATTCCGTTTTTAGCATGCAGTCGATGTAGGAAGTTCAGAATCTGATCATTTCGACTACCAACTGGGATCATATAAACGAGCGTCGACTGACTGATCACGGCTTACTACTTTTCCACGCCCGTGTCATTTCCTTCTTTCCCGGAGGACCAGGCACCACTTCTACTTCCAAGCCAAGCTCCTTCAAGTCGCGTCGTAGCTGACCTTTGGCAGAGTAGGTGGTAAATAATCCTCCCGGCCGCATCGAATCGGTCACTTTCCCCAAAATTTCCTTAGTCCAAAGCTCAGGTTGCTTGCTGGGGGCGAAGGCATCAAAAAATACCACATCCGAAGGGTAAAGCTGTGCTTCCTCGAGGGTTGTTTTGTCCTTTTTGAAGTTGAAATATTCTGAAACCGGTTCCCCTTCATTCCAAGGTGCCTGATGTAGGGCCTCAAAATATTTATGAAAATGCCAAATTCCATGGTCATGCTCGATGTAGTTGAGTTGGGAGTACAATTCCTTTTCGAGGGGAAACGGCTCAATCGTGTGGTAGAGGACAGGGATTTGATTTTGCTCTGCCCAAACTAAGGTGAGCCAGGCATTCAATCCTGTTCCAAATCCCACTTCAAAGATTCGAATTGGATATTTTGCCGGATTTTTTGCCAGCCAGGAATCCAGACCATAGATCATAAACACATGGATAGATTCACGGTATGCGCCATGAAAACTGTGGTATGTTTCCTGTAATCCCTCATGATACAAGGAGTGCGAACCGTCCTCAGTCGTAATGATTTTCAACTTTTCACTCATACCTTATAGATCAATGCCGTGCAATAAGCTGCAATACCTTCTTCGCGACCCACAAATCCGAGAAATTCCGATGTAGTCGCTTTGATAGAGATTGAGTTTTCCTCGACTTTCATTACCTCAGCGAGGCAAGTTTTCATTGCCGGAATGTGGGGGTTGAGCTTCGGGATTTGAAGACAAACCGTGGAGTCGAGGTTTCCCAGTTCGAAACCAGCCGCTCGGATCATTTTCATCACTTCCTGGAGTAGGATTTTACTGTCTATTCCTTTGAATTTGGGATCCTTGTCCGAGAAATGAAATCCGATATTTCGCATATTGGCAGCTCCAAGCAGCGCATCGCAGATCACGTGAATCAGGACATCGGCATCGGAGTGGCCCACCGCACCTTTGTCGTGTTCTAATTTGATTCCGCCCAGCCAGAAATCGTAGCCTGACTGAAGCTGATGGACATCGTATCCGAAGCCTATTCTAAATGGTGTCATTAATTGATCGATTGATAATAAAGGACTGAAGCTTGATCATCTTTAAGAATCTGACTAGCCCAAGCCTTGATTTGGGGTGCTTCTATTTTTGATTTTTGCTCAAATTCCTGCCAATATAAATCAGGATCTCCCAAATGTGCATAATAGGCCAGATTCATCGCCCGGTTTAGCAATTGAATCGACTCATAAATTTTCATGGCTTCACCCTGATGTTTTATTTTTTGAAGCTCTCGTTCAGAAATCTCGTTTTGGAGAAACTCAGCCAAAACTTCATCCAGGGCAGCTTCGGCTGTTTTGGCGGAAATTCCCGATTCCATCTTACCGGAGAAAACCAAAAGCCCTGGATCTACAGAACCGGTGATGTACCCACCTACAGAAGCAAAGATTTTTCCGTTTTTGATTAGTCGTTGTTCCAGAAGGGAAGATTTTCCAGAACCCAGGATGTCACTGATCAAATCTGCTTCCAAGTAGCCTTCTTTACCTTTTGCCGGCATTTTATAAGCCTTATACAATGCGTCGGTAGGTACTTTGGCTTGCAGTTCTTTTGATTTCTTGGCTGTTTGGATCGGTTCTGCCAAGATTCCGTTTTTATACAATGATCTGGAAGGAATCGGTCCAAACCATTTTTCTGCCAAATTTTCCACTTGGGCCAGTGTCACATCACCGGCCACGACAAGGATTGCATTGCCGGGATGATAGTGTGTTTCATAAAACTCCAGGACATCATCCTTAGTATATTCTTCGATGTCTTGCAGGGTTTGGCCGATGGTAGGCCATCGGTAACTGTGCTTTTCATAGGCCAAATCCCTCAAATGGTGCCAAACATCGCCATAGGGCTGATTGAGATAGCGTTGCTTGTATTCTTCCATCACGACTTTTCGCTGCGTTTCGATGGTTTTTTCGCTTAAACTCAACTGAAGCATTCGGTCCGACTCCAGCCAAAATGCCGTTTCGATGTTCGCAGCCGGCAAGGTCATGTAGTAATTGGTGATATCGGGGCTGGTGAAAGCATTGCAGGAACCTCCTACGCGTTCCAATTCCCGGTCAAACACCGGCACATTGGCCGAGCTGCCAAACATCAAATGCTCAAAGAAATGAGCCAATCCTGTTTTGCCCAGTTGCTCAAAACGGGAGCCTACTTTATAGAGAAGATTGAAAACAGCGATTTTGCTGCTATGATCCTCATGGACGATCACTTCGAGGCCGTTGTTGAGAAAAATTCGTTGGTATGGAAACATGTTATTGGTTTAGCTTTATCTAGAATTCACAAATCGAGGTTTTGGTTTAGAAATGAATCTAAAATCATTCAAATCTTACTTTTTCACCACTTATACCTGCCATTAATGTAAGATGTCCTGTTTTTTACAAAAAAAGCCGAACTTTGGTTCGAAGCGCTAAGTTAGACTTCCCAAACATACTTCACCCATTCCGATGAAAAAACACTGCGTAGCTCTGAATAAGACGGGACAGTTCTCGAAATTTTTTTTAGACTACATAGAAGGAAAAGAGGCACTTAGGCCGTTTTACGCACATTTACCAAAAATTGAAAGTTTCAAAGCAGCAATTGAGGCTAAGAAATTCCCCTCGGAAAGCAGGGGTATCCTACACCGAGCTTTGCAAAGCCAATATCAAGGATTGGAACTTTCCAGTGAAGTTTCCTTCAATCTTGACTCGCTACTCAGCGAAAAAACATTTACGGTCACAACGGGACATCAACTGAATCTGTTTACAGGCCCGCTCTATTTCATCTATAAGATCGTCTCAACGATCAACTTGGCCAAAAACCTTCAAAGTGCTTATCCGGAGTACCATTTTGTGCCGGTCTATTGGATGGCTTCTGAGGATCATGATTTCGAAGAAATCAATAATTTCAAACTGGACGGCAAGAAGTATCAGTGGAATTCAACTCAAAAGGGTGCTGTCGGAGAGTTTTTGCTGGATGAATCGTTCAAAGCTTTTTTGAAAAGTGTTGATTTTGCCCCTGACGTCTTTAAAACCGCCTATCAGAGCAGCAAAACCTTAAGTGAAGCCGTGCGGAAGTATGTCCATGACTTATTTGGGGATCAGGGTCTCGTCGTGGTTGACGGTCATGACGCAGCATTGAAATCCATTTTTAAGCCGGTCATTACAGCCGATCTTTTTGAGCATATTCCCTTTGAGCAAGCTCAGAAAGTGACACAGGAATTGGAAGATTTGGGCTTTAAAAGCCAGATTTTCCCCAGAGAAATTAATTTTTTCTATTTGGAAAAGGGCCTTCGGGAGCGAATTGAACAGTCGGGAAATGAATTTCAGGTATTGAATTCCGAAATCAGGTTTTCTGCCGAGGAAATAAAAGTGCTCGTGGAATCCAATCCGGAGCGATTCAGCCCAAATGTAGTTTTGAGACCTTTGTATCAGGAAATGATTCTTCCCAATCTTGCGTATTTGGGGGGACCGGCTGAAGTTGTGTATTGGTTGCAGTTGAAAGGTGTTTTCGATCAGTTTGGTGTACCCTTTCCAGTTCTTTTGCCTCGTAATTTCGCCTTAATTCTCGATAAACCAGTTATGAAGAAAATGGATCAATTGGGCTGGGGAGTTTCTGATGTATTTGTTGAGTTTGAAAGCTGGAAAAGGCAATTTGTTGCACAGCAGGCAAAGGTTGATTTTAGCCTGAAGGAAGAAAAGGCCATGCTTTCGCAACTTTTTGACAAAAAGGGAAAAGAGGCATCGACTTTGGAGAAAAGTCTAGATACGGCATTTCAGGCTGGAAAAGTGCGGAGTCTCAAAATATTGGATCAAATGAGTGCAAAGTTGAGGAAAGCCGAAGAAAGAAGGCTTTTAGTGGAATTGAATCGGGGGAAGGCTGTTTTGGAGTTTACAGCCCCGGGCGGTAGCCCTCAGGAGCGAGTGATAAATATGATGCAGTTTTTCCTGGCAAATCCATACCTAATTGAGGAATTGCTGGCTTGTTTTGATCCTTTTGACTTTAAAATGATGGTGCTAGAATCCAAATAAAAAGGGGAAGAACCGTAGCCGCATTAAGTGGCTTGAGGCACATTCCCTCGAGAATATCCCGGAAAAAATGGATTCAATTCAGCCTTCCAACAAGTCAGAACAAGCATTGTGGCTTTTGAAAAACAAAAAATAAGCACTTGAAAACAAAGAAAGAACTCCGGTCAGCTTACAGGCAGCTGAGAAAAAGTCTCAACCAAGAAGAAGTGGAAGCCAAGTCCAAGGCGATCAATTTTCAGTTTTTAAACTGGCTAAAAGATCAGGATCCCATTCAGCATTTTCATTTGTTTTTTCCGATAGACCGATTCAATGAGGTCAATACCTTTTATATCAAAGATTCCTTGGATCAGAAAGGTAAAACCCTGTACACTTCCCAGGTGAATAAGCTCAATACAGAAATGGAGACGCTAAAACTCCCAGTTGATGCGGCTTTTTTCCTAGATGAGTGGGGGATTCCTGTGCCACAAGAATCAATTATAGTTTCTCCGTCTAAAATTGAAGTGGTTTTTGTCCCCTTACTGGCTTATGACAAGGCGGGAAATAGAGTCGGGTTTGGAAAGGGTTTTTACGATACCTTTTTGGGAAAATTAAGGCCCGAGGTAATTAAAATTGGCTTAAGTTTTTATCCTCCGGAGGATTGTATTCAGCCTGAACCTCACGATATTGGATTGAATTATTGCATTACTCCCGAAAAAGTTTTTACTTTTTCGAAGTAATTAACTTATCATCCTTTGAAAAAAGCACTTTTATTTCCGTCCGCCATTTTTATTTTGGCCCTACTTTTATCTACAGCCCAAGTTCAAGCCCAGCAGGGATCGTACAATACGATGGTCGGAATTCGTGCTGGTACTTCCCTTGGGGGGGCAGTGAAACGATTTGTGACAGACCATTCCGCTGTGGAATTGATGGTGTTTAATCGATGGAAAGGCTGGAATGCTGCTTTGCTATACGAGCGGCACATGGACATTCGGGAATTCAGAGGCATGGAGTGGTATCTCGGTGGAGGTGCGCACTATGGAATATGGAAAGAGCCCAAAGCCGAACCGCCATGGGTTTACCAGGGGAGTGAGGATTATAAGGCTTTTGGTGTGGATTTTATCGCCGGTCTGGAGTACAATTTTTACAATACGAATATCTATTTAAGTTTTGATTGGAAACCTGCATATAATTTTGTTGACTTTACAAAGTTATGGTGGGATGAAGCAGCCTTTACCTTGAGATATTCATTTTAAATTAGAAAACTGGTTAAAAAACGAACCGGTTTTTTTCTTTTTGACAAAAAACACCGAAAAATATTAGATAGAATCAACCGAATATTTCGATTTTTTGAATTTTTCTATTTTCGAAATTCGAAAATTGGATAGATTTAAAATTTTATTCAAAAAAATTGTAAAAAGGATACTTTTTATTCTTAAAAACTCTAAAAAAACAGTTTTTCAGCCCTATTTAATTTTTTTTTGCAGTTAAAAATTATTTTTCAATTTCATCTTTTTGGCATTTTCCCAAAATATTGTTTTGTTAATGTTAAAAAATATGCGAATTCCTGTTAATAAATGTTAACATAAAGGATTGTAACCAAATAATGTGCTTTTCTACCCATTCAAATGAATTTTTGACCGCTTTTGAAATTAGCGGATAATAAATTTTATTTACAAATCAACTAAACTAAACACCTTATGAGAAAAGCTTTACTCTTTGTTGTTGCGCTTTTCACCATGACCCTCAGCTATGAGGTGTCGGCGCAGCAACGGGTAATTACCGGTACGGTAATTTCCGAGGAAGACGGACTAGGGTTGCCAGGAGCAACAGTTCTCGTCAAGGGTACAACAGTAGGTACGACCACCGATTTGGATGGGAACTACTCTATCAATGTACCAGCGGGATCTGATGTTTTGATTTTCTCTTTTGTGGGTCTGAAGACCGCAGAAGAAGCTATCGGCAATCGTTCCGTAGTCAACATCACTCTGACGACCGATGCGTCTAACCTATCCGAAGTGGTAGTCACAGCGATCGGTATCGAAAGAGAGAAAAAAGCACTGGGTTACGCGGTAACCTCAGTGGACAATGCGCAGCTGGAGAATCGACCAGAGGCTGACGTAGCACGAGTGCTACAGGGCAAAGTGCCAGGGGTAAGTATCACTTCCACCAATGGTATGTCTGGATCCGGAACCAACATGGTCATCAGAGGCTATTCTTCTGCTACCGGTTCTAATCAGCCACTGTTCGTGGTAGATGGTGTCCCTTTCAACACTTCCACCAATGCGCAGAACGGATTCACAACAGGGGGTACAGCTACTTCTTCCCGATTCTTGGATATTGATCCAAACAACATCGAAAGTATGTCTGTATTGAAGGGGCTTTCGGCTACGGTACTTTACGGTGACCAAGGTAGAAACGGGGTAATCCTGATCACGACCAAATCCGGTGCATCCAAGCGTAAAGCAGCTGAGGTAACCATCAACCAGTCTGTGTTTACCAATGAGGCGGCTTCGTTGCCGACTTATGGTCAGATTTATGGAAACGGTTTCCAGCAGGACAGAGGCTTCTTCTTCTCGAACTTTGGAGGTAGAATGGATGAAGGTGTCACTATCAATCACCCTTATGCAACTTCTTCCATAGCATCAATTAGAAACGCATTCCCTCAATTCTGGGTGGATGGCATCGTAGGTGGCACGCCAGTACAATATGAATACAAGGCATATGCCGATCCATCCGAAATTTTCTTCCGTCAGGGATTGATTTCAAACACCTCTGTTCAAATCGCAGGTGGTTCTGACAGAACAGGATTCAATGCGAGCTTTGGCTACACAGATGAGCAAGGATATCTTCCGGGTAACGAATTGGAAAAATTCAATTTTGGCTTGGGTATCAACTCTGCCATTTCGGATAAGTTGACTGTCAATTCTTCATTTACTTTTGCCATCACTGATTTGCTTACGCCGCCTGTAAACGGTTCGTTCGGATCAGGAAGTGCAATTCCATCAGTATTCGGTCACGTATTGTTTACGCCTCGTTCAGTAGATTTGGCAGGACTTCCTTTCGAAAATCCAATTGATAAAAGCTCAGTTTATTTCAGAGGAGGTAATGATATCGTTAATCCAAATTGGTTGGTTAGAAACTATGTAAATTCATCAGACGTACAGCGATTCTTCAATTCAACTTCTTTGAATTATGATCTTACTGATGATTTCTCCATTACCTACCGATTAGGTCTTGATACCTACACTGAACTGCAAGAATTGAGATATAACAAAGGGGGACCTTCCGGAAACTTGGCAACTGCTCAAGGATATTACAGAACAATCAACATCAACAATACCATTTGGAATCAAGATTTGATTTTGAACTGGAAAAAGGAATTCTCTGATAAGTTCAGCATGAGTGCGTTGCTGGGTGGTAACTCCCGCTATGACAACTATGCACAAAATGGAGTAGCTTCACAGGGGCAATTGGCATTCGGTCTTTTCCGTCACTCCAACTTCCAAACTTCCTCAAGTAATGATGCTTATTCAGGTGGTACAATGACTTACACCGAGGAACAAAGAAGATACGGGGTTTATACCAACATTACTTTGGATTACTCCGATTACCTCTTCTTAAACCTCTCAGCAAGAAATGACTGGACATCAACTGTAGAAAAGGAAAACAGAAGCATCCTTTATCCAGGTGCGTCAATATCCTTCATTCCTACTACAGCATTCGACTGGAGCTCTACTACTTTGAATGACTTGAAATTGAGATTGGGATATGGTACCTCTGCAGGTTATCCAAGCCCATACAGTACTAGAAACATTCTAGCCCAATCTGCAAGAGCATTTGATCGTGGAGGAATTACTCAGACGCACTCCGTTTCTAACGCTTTGGGGAATCCAAATTTGAGACCAGAGCTTCATGGTGAATTGGAATTCGGTGTGGAAGCAGTGATGTTCAATAACAAGCTGCGCTTTGACCTTTCCTTGTATGAAAAAAACACCAGAGATTTGATTACTCAATCTCCAATTGATCCGGCTACCGGTTTTACTTCTACTGCAATCAACATCGGTCAGATCAAAACCAGAGGTGCTGAATTTCAGGCTACTGTAACTCCAATCTCTACTCCTTCCGGATTTGAGTGGACTTCTACTGTAAACTGGTCCACTTATGAGACCGAAGTTATCGAGCTTGGTGGAGGTTTGGAAGAAGTGGTTGTGGCTGGTTTCACAGACCTTGGAAACTTCGCAATTCCAGGGCAGCCGTTTAACGTAATCAAAGGGGTGGGCTTTGACCGTGCACCGGATGGTCAACCTATCATTTTGTCAAACGGTGTACACAAACCTGCAGCTGACCTTGTTATTTTAGGAGATCCAAACCCAGACTGGACAGGATCATGGATCAACGGTTTTAGCTACAAAGGCTTCAACTTGAATGTGATGATGGAATACAGACACCGTGGTGTGATCTACTCCAGTACAGTAACTGCAACTCTGGCTCGTGGTGTAACCAAAGATCCTGTTGTGGATAGAGAGTTGACCTTCATCATGCCAGGTGTGAGACAAGATGGTAACAATGCCGACGGAACTCCACGATACATTCCAAACGATTATCAAATCACTGCCTCTGATTATTTCTTCTCAGGATATCAGGGGGCAACTGACGAGCCTAATGTGTTCGATGGTTCTATGGTACGTTTGAGAGAAGTTTCTTTATCTTATCAATTACCAAATTCCTTGATGGCGAAAACTCCATTTAAGCGAGCATCATTTGCAGTGAGTGGTACAAACCTCTGGTTTTTGGCACTTAATTTCCCTCCAAACATGAACTATGATGTTGATGTCTTGGGTACAGGTGTAGGTAATGGTCTGGGATTCGACTTTGTGACAGGTCCCAGCTCTAGAAGAATGGGTGGAACGTTAACGCTTACATTCTAACCCTAAACAGACATGAAAATGAAAAGATTTATATACGGACTGACGGTAGCCACCACTTTGGTATTCGCCGTATCCTGTGATGAAAAACTGGAAGAACTGCTTGAGAACCCTAATGCAGTAAACGCAGCAACTGCGTCTCCAGACTTTCTATTGAATAGAATTCAGTTGGATTATCAAAACCATTGGTATGGAATTGCAGATCGTGGTGCTCGATTGACTCGTCAAATCAATCAGGGATCAGCGTTGTATGAAGCAGCCTATACTGTAGTTTCAACAAATGGCACGTGGTCCAATGCTTATGCGAATATTCTAGCGGATATTGCGTTTTTGGAGCCGCTTGCAGAGGAGGCTAATCTACAGCGCCATTTAGGTATTGCTAAGACTATCAAAGCAATGGTGTTGTTTGATTTAGTGGATACCTACAACGATGTTCCTTACACCGAAGCGATAGATGCCACGAACTTCAATCCAAAGGTAGATTCAGGCGCATCCATTTATGCCGCTGCTTTTGCTTTGTTAAATGAAGCTACTGCACACTTCACAGCTACACCATTCGCAGGTGCCCCTAATGATTATTTCTATAACAGAAATTACACCAAGTGGATCCGGATGGTAAATACACTGAAGTTAAGGTATTTTCTTAATACCAGATTGGTAAGTACTTCTGAATCTACTGCCGGAATCAATGCCTTGATTGCGGAAGATAATATGTTGAAAGCAGGAGATGACTTTGTGTTCCAATTCGGAACTACAGCTGCCGATCCGGATTCCAGACACCCTAAGTTTGCAGGCCAATATACTTCAGGTGGTGGCGATTACCAGTCGACAGATTACATGTGGCGATTGACTGAGGAGAAGGGTTTTGATGATCCAAGAGCTCGTTACTATTTCTATCGTCAATCCTTGACTAATACCACTAATCCAGCTGAGCAAGAGTGCATTACTCAGTTGCCTCCTCCGCATTACCTTATTGGTAACTTCCCTTACTGTAATCCGGGTACGAGAGGATATTGGGGTCGTGATCACTTGGATCCAGACGGCATTCCACCGGATGGCTTGAGAAGAACTGCTTATGGAGTATATCCCTCTGCAGGTAGATTTGACAACAATTCAGCTACTCCGGTAAACAATCCCGCTTTAGGCGGTAGAGGGGCAGGCATTCATCCGATCATGTTGGCTGCTTATGTAGACTTCATGTTGGCTGAAGCTGCTGTCACTCTTGGTACGACCGGAGATGCTAAAACTTACTTAACATCCGGTATACAGAAGCATATGAACTATGTTCGTACTTGGTCTTTGACCACTGCCGAAGGTGCTGTGATTTCCAGCTTCAATCCTGCTGAAGAGTATTCACGATCAGTTGAAAATTACCTTGATTATGTGGGTGATGAGTATGATGATGCCGCCTCTGCAGATGCCAGACTGGATCTAGTCGCTAGAGAATACTGGTTGTCCTTGTACGGTAATGGAATGGAGTCATTCAATCTTTACAGAAGAACAGGTAAACCTAGCAGAATGCAACCTGCATTGGAAACGGATCCAGGACCATTCATTAGATCCTTCCTTTATCCAAACAACTACATGGTTACCAATACCAATGCGGTTCAGAAGCCAGATCTTACACAACAAGTGTTTTGGGATACAAATCCTGCTTCACCTTGGATTTATTAACCTAAAAATTAGAAAAACATGAAAATGCTAAAATATAGTTTTGGCTTGTTAGCAACTGTGCTGGTCTTTCTAAGCTCTTGTAGAGATTCTGTGGAGCCAAATATTCCATACAGTGAATTTGATACCGGTGCCTATTTGAGGACAATCGCAAGGACAAGCACCACCTTCAACTTCTTTAACCTAGGAGCTTCCAATTTTGCTTTGACTTTGGAAGCAGTGGATATAGAAGATGGTGCAACTGTTGAAAATGTGGAAATCCGGGTACGTCACAGACGATTGATTCCAGGAGTAGGATTGAGTTTTACGCCTGCCAATGATGTTTTGGTTAAAACCCTTCAAAAGACCGATTTCGCACCAAATGATCAGTCCAGATTCTTAAGAACTTCTTTTGTGGTTACCGCCGCGGAAGCTATTGCCGCTGTTGGTTTGACTGAAGCGGAAATTGAAGGGGGAGATGTGTTTGAATTTAGATTGGTATTGAATGACAAGTTTGGTCGTTCTTTCTCTACCAACAACGTGACTACCAACGTTGCCGGTGCTCCATTCTATGCTTCACCTTTCCAGTATAATGTAAGTGTCATTTGCCCTTCAGATCTGGCAGGTACCTACGCGTTTGATGCCTTGGAGACGTTTTGTGGTGATACTTTCTCAGGCTCTACTACTTGGACGGCTGTTGCTGCTACTCCAGGTTCCTATACAGTATCTGATGGAACTTTTGGAGCATGGCAGTCTTGCTATCCTGATACATGGGGTAACGGAAATGTGAGAATCGCTGATGCCTGTGGCCGTTTGACAATGTCAGGTACAGATAAATATGGGGATAGTTATTCCATGACAGTAATCAGTTCAACTCCAGAAGTTCTGACATTTGAGTGGGTAAATACCTACGGTGAATTTGGAACTGTTGCAGTTAAATCAAATGCAGGTAAACCTTGGCCTCAATTTAGATAATCGAATCAGTCAATTAAATTAAAAAGCAGCACTCAAAAGGTGCTGCTTTTTTTTGGGGTAAGGTTTCTTTCTTTAATCGACCCGGATTAAAGGAACACCTCGCAGAATTCAAACTTTTGACCATTAAACAATCCCTTATCACTGAGTTTTAAGTCAGGAATGACGAGCAAGGCCATAAAGCTGAGTGTCATAAATGGGGAATTTAAGGTAGACCCCATTTTTTTTGCCATCTGATCGATACGGGTATAAGCTTTAGCTACCTGGTATCCATCTTCCGGTGACATGATTCCACCCACAGGTAGGGAAAGCAGCTCCGCTTTTCCTTCGGTGACTGCTGCTATTCCTCCCTTGGCTTCGATGATTAAATTCACAGCTTGGCAAATTGAAAGGTCATCGACCCCGACAGCAAGGATGTTGTGTGAATCGTGGCCTACCGAGGAGGCAATAGCTCCGGTTTTTAAACCAAAGTTTTTGATAAAGGCGAGCGCAGGTTTAGTGTTGTGGTAGCGATTTACCACCGTCATTTTAAGAATATCATCTTTGATATTTGACTCGGCTAAGCCATTTACGATACAGATTTTCCCGGTAATTTCAGGTGTAATCAACTGTCCGTCTAAGGCTTCAATTACCCTAACGCTTTCGGTTTTGGTTGTGATCTGAAAATCCTCAGGTGCTTTCAGTGAAGTATTGAAGTTGTTTATAATTTTATTATCAACGGTATTAATTAAAGTTTTTCCGTTTTCAGCTACTTTCTTGCCATCGATGAAGGTGGATAGAACTTGAAAGCTTTTGAGATCTTCCACACAGATAAAATCTGCCGCATCTCCCACTCGTAGCTGACCAACCTTCAGTGAATAGTGTGAAATGGGAGTGAGGCATGCTGCTTTCAGTACGTGGAATAGATCTTTTCCTTTGGCAATGGCCCGAGCTGCCAGCTCATTGATGTGACTGATGGCCAGGCTATCCGGATGCTTGTCATCGGAGCAAAACATGATCATTTCCGGAAAGTCATCTATCAAATCAATCAGTTCCTCGAAGTTTTTGGCGGCAGAACCTTCCCGAATGGCGATTTTCATACCCAACTCAAGTTTTTCCCTGGCCTCTTCTAAGGTAAAACATTCATGATCGGTACTTATGCCGGCACCCACGTATTTTTCGGCTCCTACTCCTCTCAAGCCGGGGGAATGTCCGTCAATTGGTTTCCCATATTTTTGAGCGATTCTGATTTTTTCCATCACTTGTGCATCACGATTGACAGTGCCTGGCCAATTCATCATCTCTGCCAGGTAGTGGATTTCTGGTCTTTTTATTAAATCTTCAATGTCTTTAGGAGTTACCACTCCTCCTGCTGTCTCAAACGGAGTTGCGGGGACACAAGAAGGTGCGCCGAAATAAAATTTGAAGGGGACTTGCTTTCCATTATTGATCATGTACTCCACTCCCTCCATGCCACAGACATTGGCAATTTCATGAGGATCGGAAATAGTAGCCACAGTCCCATGAACTACTGCCAACCTTGCAAACTCAGAAGGAACAAGCATGGAAGATTCTATATGAACATGAGCATCAATAAATCCGGGCATCAAGAATGGCAAATTGGATTCAAGCTTAATTTCCCTGATCCGGGAAATTTTTCCATTTTCTACCAGGACTTCTGCAGGGTAAATTTTTCTATTTGGGATATCTACAAGGTTTCCTTTAATTTTCATGCTGTAGGGAATAAAAGAAAGGGAATAGCCAAGAGAATACTAAGATTGGCTTTTACCGTTTCGGGATTGGTT
Source organism: Algoriphagus boritolerans DSM 17298 = JCM 18970 (assembly GCF_900108085.1). Lineage (GTDB taxonomy): Bacteria > Bacteroidota > Bacteroidia > Cytophagales > Cyclobacteriaceae > Algoriphagus > Algoriphagus boritolerans. The sequence continues at coordinate 55,311 of NZ_FNVR01000005.1, read as the reverse complement.
AAGGTTAAAACTACTATATTTGCCCAAAATTAATCAGTAAACCGAAACAGGTTTTTTTTGATGGGTAAAATTGTCGTTGCCATAGATGGATATTCAGGGTGTGGTAAAAGTTCCACAGCTAAAGCAGTAGCCAAGGATTTGGGATTCACTTACATTGATTCGGGAGCCATGTATCGAGCTGCAACTTTGCATTTTTTGAACCACTATCTATCCCCTTCAAATCCGCAGGATGTCGCAAAAGGGTTGAAAACACTTGAGATTTCTTTCAAAATCAATCCTGACACAGGAAAGCAGGAAACCTACCTGAATGGCATCAATGTCGAAGATGAAATCAGAAGTATGTCGGTCTCTGAGAAAGTGAGTGAAATAGCGACAGTTAAAGAGATAAGAAAAGAACTGGTAGCTCAACAAAGGCGTTTAGGAAAGTCTAAAGGTGTAGTGATGGATGGGAGAGATATAGGCTCGGTGGTTTTTCCGGATGCTGAATTAAAAATTTTCATGACGGCTGATTTGGAGACAAGGGCATTTAGGAGACAGCAGGAATTACTCGAAAAGGGTGAATTGGTAGATTTAGAAGACATCAAAAAGAACCTTGTAAACCGGGATCGAATTGATTCTTCAAGAACCGAAAGTCCCTTGATCAAGGTTTCCGATGCCGTGGAAATTGATACAAGTAATCTGACTTTTGAGGCGCAAGTGGTACAAATCGTGCAGCTGGCAAAAGAAGTAATCGATAACGAAAAAGATTATGCTAGTAACCATAGATAAAAATTCAGGCTATTGTTTCGGAGTCGAATTTGCCATCAAAATGGCAGAAGACGAAATGGAAAACAGCAATCAGCTGTATTGTTTGGGAGACATCGTGCACAATGACATGGAGGTGAAGCGACTTCGTGAAAAAGGACTCATTGTCATAGACCGTGAGCAGCTTCAGGAGCTGACCAACTGCAAAGTTTTGATTCGTGCCCATGGCGAGCCGCCGGAGACCTACCGAACAGCCATAGAAAACAACATTGAACTAATCGACGCTTCCTGTCCGGTCGTACTCAAGCTTCAGCATCGAGTGAAAAATGCCTTTGATAAGATGGAGCGTGAGAATGGTCAGATTGTAATCTATGGAAAAAAAGGACACGCTGAAGTGATTGGGTTGACCGGTCAGACTTTGGAAAAAGCCGTGGTGGTCATGGAAGACGCAGATCTGGATAAGATAGATTACAGTCGCCCTGTGACCTTATTCAGCCAAACAACCAAAAGCACTAAAGGCTTTTACGAGGTTTCTAAAAAGATTGAAGATCGGATCAAATCCGCAAAGGGAACTTTGAATGAGTTGGATTTCAATGCCAATGATTCAATCTGTAGACAGGTTTCAAATCGGGAACCACAGCTTAAGATGTTTGCTCAGGAAAATGATGTAATTCTTTTTGTCTCGGGTAAGAAAAGTTCGAACGGAAAAGCACTTTACCAAATCTGCCTGAGCGAAAATCCAAGAAGTTATTTTATCGAAAGCGAAGCAGAATTAGACCCGGAGTGGTTTCATTCTGAAGACCGAGTCGGTATCTGCGGAGCCACATCTACCCCAATGTGGCTGATGGAACAGGTGAAATCTTACGTGGAGTCTTTGGAGGAGAATATGCTTCATGCCTGAATTTCACCGATTGTCCCTTCTATCAAAAGTTCGAACATTTAATGTGATATAAGCTCCAATTCAATTGGTTTTTCTTTAGATTTGGGTCGTTTTTCAATAGCTCATAGTTCAAAAACAGATATGTCTAAAATAGTGAAGCTTAAGAAAGGTTTTGACATCAGGCTGGTAGGAAAGGCCTCGCAAGAGATTGCCAATTTCGCCCCCGCTCAAACTTTCGCCATTAAGCCGACAGACTTCATAGGATTTCAGCGTCCCAAAGTCCTCGTCAATGAAGGAGATACGGTAAAATCCGGTACTCCAATTCTGATCGATAAAGCCTTAGATCAGGTAATATACGCCGCTCCGGTATCCGGTGAGATCCTTGAGATCAAAAGAGGCGACAGGAGAAAGCTTCTCGAAATCAAAATTTTGGCTGATAAAACCATCACGTATGAGAGCTTTGGGAAAATTGACTTAGGTCAAGATCGGGAAGCATTGGCAGCAAAACTTGCTTCAACAGGAGTTTGGCCAAACATCATTCAGCGTCCTTTTGGAATAGTTGCTAATCCGGCAGATAATCCGAAAGCAATCTTTATTTCAGCATTTGACACGCACCCGCTGGCTCCTGATTACGGCTTTACGCTTCAAGGAGAGGAGAAATATTTCCAGGCAGGAATTGATGCTTTGGCAAAATTGACCACGGGAAAAGTTCACCTGAATGTGGATGGATCCAAGCCCGTCCCGAGTGTGTTTTCAGGAGTAAAAAATGCTCAGGTCAATCAATTCTCCGGCCCTCATCCGGCCGGTAACGTAGGTGTACAGATCCACCATTTGGATCCTATCAACAAAGGGGATCTTGCTTGGACTGTGAATCCTGTAGGTGTGGTTCAAATTGGAAAAGCTGTTTTGGAAGGTCATTATGACGCTTCAAAAGTAATAGCAGTGACCGGTTCTGAATTGACAAAAGCCGCCTATGTTAAGACCTATGTTGGTGCAAACGTCTCCACCTTTGTAAAAGGTAATCTCAACTCAGGTCATGTGAGAGTGATCTCAGGGAATGTTCTGACGGGTGAAAAAATCAACCTGGAGGGTTTCCTTGGCTTCTATCACAATCAAATTACGGTAATCCCTGAAGGTGATTATTATGAGTTTTTGGGATGGGCCAAACCTACGGCTTCCAAACTAAGCTACCACAGAGCACTTGGACTATTGTCCTTCCTCACTCCCAAAAAGGAATTTGTTCTTGATTCAAACTGTAGAGGGGAAGAGCGGGCATTTGTACAAACCGGTGTATTTGAATCGGTGACACCAATGGATATTCTTCCAGTCTATTTATTGAAAGCCATCATGGCTGAAGATTTTGACGAGATGGAGGAATTGGGAATCTATGAGATTGTAGAAGAGGACTTGGCACTTTGCGAATTTGTGGATGTGTCCAAGCACCCTGTGCAGGAGTTGGTAAGAAAAGGTATAGAATTAATCCAATACAGTTAATCCATATGAAGTTTCTAAGAGATTTGATGGACAAGCAGCGTCCTCTTTTTGAAAAAGGAGGAAAGCTTGAAAGTTTATATTATGCATTTGAGGCAGGAGAGACGTTTCTCTTTTCGCCCAATCACACCACGGGTATCAAAGGGGCTCAAGTAAAGGATGCCATTGACCTGAAGCGTATGATGATCACGGTGGTGATTGCTATGATCCCCTGTTTGTTGTTTGGTATCTACAATACCGGGCATCAGAGTTTACTTGCAACTGGTGAAACCACCGGAATATGGGAAAACTTTGGAGACAAGGCTATCATAGGACTTCAGTTGGTTCTTCCTATCATAATAGTGGCTTATGCCGCTGGGGGAATTGTGGAAGCTACTTTTGCAGTGATTCGTAAGCACCCGATCAATGAAGGCTTTTTGGTGACAGGGATGTTGATACCACTGGTGGTACCGGCAACCACTCCGCTTTGGCAAGTGGCATTGGCCACAATTTTTGCGGTGGTGATTGCAAAAGAGGTGTTTGGTGGCACAGGAATGAATATCCTAAACGTGGCTATGACAGCCAGAGCATTCTTATACTTTGCGTATCCTGCCCAAATTTCAGGAGATCAGGTATGGACTTACCTTGGTGAGAAAACGGCTGTGGATGGATTCTCAGGTGCTACGGCACTTTCGGTAGTATATGATGCCGGGGTACAAAATGTAAATGCTGTAGAAGCTCTAAATAATCATAATTCGATTCTTGGTGAGGGTTTATTTAGCTTTGCAAATATGTTCATGGGTTGGATTCCCGGTTCGATCGGAGAGACATCTACATTGATGGTCTTGATCGGTGCCGCAATCTTGATTGGTACCGGAGTAGCAAGTTGGAAGATTATTGTCTCAGGATTCGCAGGAGCCTATTTGATGGGCTTATTGCTGAATGTACTTGCCGTGAACGAATACATGGCTTTGCCTCCGCAATATCACTGGGTAATGGGAGGATTAGCCTTTGGAATTGTTTTCATGGCTACTGATCCGGTATCTGCCGCTCAGACAGAAACCGGGAAATGGATCTATGGTCTAATGATCGGTATTTTTACGGTTATTATCCGAGTGACTAACCCAGCTTACCCAGAGGGAATCATGCTTGCCGTTCTTTTCATGAACGTCTTCGCTCCGCTGATTGATTATTATGTAGTAAAAGCTAATAAAACAAGGAGGTTACAACGTGCAACAGTCTAACGCTTATATCATTACGTTTTCGGTTATCTTGACCGTAATTCTTGGTCTTCTGCTTTCAGGTACTTCTCAAGTACTTGGTCCTATGCAGAAAGAAGCAATCGCTTTGGATAAGAAAAAGCAGATTTTGGGTGCGGTGATTTCTGCTGAAGAAATCGAAGCGATGACCCCTGCTCAAATCAATGATTATTATTCCAAAAGGATTTCTTCAATTGTAGTTGATATCAATGGAAAAGAAGTGACTGAAGATGCAGGTGTACCCGTCACTGCTGAGACCGTAGATATCGCTAAAAATTATAAAAAGCCCGCAGATCAACGTCTTTTTCCAGTTTTCATATTTCTGGGAGAAGGTGGAAGTGATGATGTCGAATCATACATTTTTCCGTTGTACGGTGCAGGTCTTTGGGATGCAATCTGGGGTTTCATTGCCTTGGACACTGACATGAATACTGTAGGAGGAATCACGCTTGCACACGCAGGTGAGACTCCGGGCCTTGGAGCCAGAATCACCGAAGGCGGAGTACAAGAGAGATATGTAGGTAAAAAAGTTTTTGATGAATCCGGTAAACTTGTTGCAGTGCAAATGATGAAGGGAGAGGGGAAAGACTATTCAGATGATCCGCACAAAGTAGACGGGATGTCAGGAGCAACGATTACTGCAAATGGTGTCAATACTATGCTGAAGTCCTACTTGGGACATTATGAAGCATTTATCAAAGAAAAGTCCTCCAGCACTGCAGTTGCCGGTCTTTAATTCAAATTCAACTCAACTAATTAAAATAAAATGAGTGCTGAAACATTAGAAAAAGCGATTGAAAAAAAGCCTGCTGAGGCTTTGTTTTCAAAACGTCGAAAAAAGCTTGTTACTGACCCCTTAATTGATGAAAATCCAATTACCATTCAGGTGTTGGGAATTTGTTCTGCCTTGGCGGTGACGACTCAAATGAAGCCAACTTTAGTAATGGCAATATCTGTTATTTTTGTTGTTGCAATGTCCAATTTCGTTATTTCTCTAATGAGAAATACCATCCCGTCACGGGTTCGAATCATCGTTCAGCTGGCAGTGGTAGCAACTCTGGTTACCTTAGTTTCCGAATTATTGAAGGCATTTGCCTACGATATGTATAAGGAGCTTTCTGTATTCGTAGGGCTTATTATTACCAACTGTATTGTTATGGGGCGTTTGGAGGCATTTGCTTTAGGCAATAAACCTTATGATTCCGTATTGGATGGGTTGGGCTCTGCGTTGGGTTATTCCTGGATTATCCTTGCCGTGGCATTCTTTAGAGAATTATGGGGTTCAGGAGCTGTTTTCGGAATTCCGGTATTTGAGTACGTATCAAGTATATTCGGTCCTGATTTCAAGCTTGCTACCAACGGTTTGATGGTTTCTCCTGTGGGGGCTTTCATCATTCTCGGATTGATCATTTGGGTACAGCGTACCAAGACAGGTTATGTTGAACACTAAAACTCTTTAGAAAAATGGAATTAATTAGCTTAGGTATTCGGTCGATCTTTATCGACAATATGATTTTCGCTTATTTCTTGGGGATGTGCTCTTTTCTTGCAGTTTCCAAAAAAGTAAGTACAGCGCTTGGTCTTGGTGCAGCGGTAATTTTTGTTTTAACCGTTACGGTGCCTGTCAATTGGCTTCTCAATGAATTCGTGTTAAAAGAAGGTGCTCTAGGATGGGTAAATGCCTCTTTGGTTTCTATTGACCTTACTTTTCTACGGTTCATCATGTTTATCGCCATCATTGCGGCCATGGTTCAATTGGTAGAGATGGTAGTCGAAAAATTCGCTCCTGCATTGTATGGACAATTGGGTATTTTCCTTCCTTTGATCGCCGTGAACTGTGCGATTTTGGGTGGATCACTCTTTATGGCCCAGCGGGATTACACATTTGCCGAATCAACAGTTTATGGTTTTGGCTCTGGAACTGGATTCTTTTTGGCTATTGTAGCATTGGCAGCTATCCGGGAAAAATTGAAATACTCCCATGTACCTAACGGACTTAAAGGTCTTGGCATTACGATGCTTCTGACAGGTTTAATGGGATTGGCGTTTATGTCATTTATGGGAATTAATTTATAATCTTCCTTTTCTTTATAGATTAAGGCTCTGAATTAATTTTTCGGAGCCTTTTCTTTTTAATGGTAAAGCTGTTTTCGTCAAGAGTCTTTATCTTAAAGTCTCAATAATCTATAACCCAAACTCTATGAAGAAATTATTCATATTACTCGTCCTTTTTTCTTTTTCATTTGCATCTTTCTCCCAAGATGGGGAGTGGATTGAGCTGTTCAATGGTACAAACCTAGACGGTTGGAGAATCTCGGAAAATCCCGGTTCATTTACTGTAGTTGATAAGACAATCAAAGTAGATGGCCCAAGGGGTCATGCCTTCTATGATGGACCTGTTGGCAATCATGATTTCAAGAATTTTGAATTGATGGTTGAAGTGAAGACCATGCCGAAAGCAAACTCAGGTATTTTTATTCATACTGAATTTCAAGAGTCAGGCTGGCCAAATAAGGGCCACGAGATTCAAGTTAATCAAAGCCATGGGGATTGGAGGAAAACGGGCTCAGTTTACTCATTCAAGGATGTGAAGGAGACTTTTGTGGAAGACGGAGAATGGTACACAGAGCATGTGATTGTGAAAGGAGATCAAGTTACCGTAAAGGTCAATGGCAAAGTCATCAATGAATACGATGAGTCAAAAGACCGAACAGGAGACCTTGGTACTAAAAAACTGAGTTCAGGAACTATCGCCCTACAGGCGCATGACCCTGAAAGTGTGATTTATTACAGAAGTGTAAAAATTAAACTCCTGGATTAATTTCATCTCTTACTTAAAATTTAAAATGCTTAATCCTGAGATTAGGCATTTTTTTTAACTTGATCTGCAAATCCTACAGCTATGGCATTCACCTACCGAAGAATTTTCTCATACTTTTTGAGAGGATTGTTGTTTCTTACTCCTTTGGCAGTGACGATCTATGTGATCTATGCCATTTTTGTCTTTTTGGACAATCTGATTCCCGTGCCGATTCCAGGGATTGGGATCTTGATGGTATTGGGTTTGATTACATTTGTCGGATACTTGGCCAGCCTATTCTTTGCCAAGCCATTCTTCGATTGGTTTGAACGGGGCGTTTTCAAGATTCCTTTGGTCAATCTGTTGTACACCAGTATCAAGGACCTGATGGGGGCATTCGTAGGTGATAAAAAGAAATTCAGCGCACCTGTAATTGTGGAGATTAGCGATAGCTTGTGCCGCTTGGGTTTTATTACCCAGGAAGACCTTACCATTATTAGCCAGCCAGACTTGGTTGCTGTTTATTTTCCGCATAGCTACAATGTGTCCGGAAATGTTTTTCTGGCAAAACGGGAGAAAATCAAACCATTGACAGGGGTAAAAAGCTCCGATGTGATGAAGTTTATGGTTTCAGGGGGAGTTTCGCCCCTGATCGAACATTGAAAAAGAGTTGTAATTGCTCCTTTGAAATCATTAAGACATTACCTCAACCGTAAATTCTCCCTTTTCAACAAAGCGCCCAATCTCCCAATGAGGCTGATGGTGGAGTTTCATCGTCTCTTCAAACCACCCCTTGTTTTCCGGTGCCACCGAGATCAAAAGTCCACCGCTCGTCTGAGGATCACAAAGTTTGACCAAGTCCATACCCACTACTCCTTTGGTTTTGGTGTTGTAGGCATTCCAGTTGCGGTACGTGTTGTCCGGAAATATAAACTGATTGATGTATTCCTGAATCCCTTCGATCAGGGGAAGTTTACTGATTTCGATTTCAGCAGATAGTCCCGCACCTTCCGCCATTTCAATCAAATGTCCCAAAAGGCCAAAACCCGTGACATCAGTCATGGCATGCACTTCCTCATGATTTCCCAATATTGCACCGATAGAATTTAATTTACAGGTAGTGTCAAGCAAACTGATGTAATCCTTCTCCTGGATTTTTTGCCTTTTAAGGGCCGTCGCCAAGACCCCAATTCCAAGCGGTTTGGTTAGCAATAGCAAGTCACCTTCCTTGGATCCTTGATTGGTTTTTATTTTGCGGGGATGAATGATTCCATTGACCGAAAGACCAAAAATTGGATCTTTTGCCGCAATTGAATGTCCGCCTGCCAATTCAATTCCAGCTTGCTTGCAGATGGTTTTTGCACCTTCCAGTACTTTTGCAGCCAACTCCGGAGCAAGTTTTTCCACCGGCCAACTTAAGATCGCATTCGCGAATATCGGTTTTCCGCCCATCGCATATACATCCGAAATGGCATTTGCCGCAGCTATTCTTCCGAAATCAAAAGGATCGTCCACAATCGGGGTGAAAAAATCAACCGTATTGATCATGGCCAAATCATCTGAAACCTGGTAGACAGCCGCATCATCTTTGTGAGAATTGCCCACCAGTAGGTTGGGGTCAGACTGCGAAAACGAACCGCTGGCATTTAAGATTTGATCGAGAATGGCCGGGGCGATCTTGCATCCACAGCCTGATCCTTCACTCCATTCGGTCAATCGCATTGGTTTTGTTTCCATGATGTTGGTTTTTGATTTTCAATAAAAGTTCGACTTGTTCTGCAAGTGTTTTACCCGATAGGTCAAGGATATGAGTCTTTCCCGCCTCATGTCGAGTCAGGTCAAATTCATAAGTCTTGTCGTAATAGATCAGTAAATTGGAAATCCAGGATTCGTGATTCTGCTCCTGAATCGCATCAATTGCTTGTTGCGTTCTCAAGCCTCCCAACCGCTTTTGGATACGTTTGACCGCGGCGATTAAATCCTCCTGAGGTAAGTTACCATATTCACTGGCGATGTGTGCTATTCGCTCCTGATTCGATTTTTGAATGTCGATGAGTAAGCAATCGCTCATTTGCTCGAAAAGGCGATCAGGCAGAATCAACCGGCCGATTTTCCGGCTTTCATTTTCTACCCAAGTGGGGATGGTGGGAATCAAAGCATGCAGACTTTCGGCAAGTAAATTTTCAAATTGCTCTACAGTAGGCTGAGGGGGAAGGCCAATTCCTCCAAAAGAGGAACCTTTATGATTGGCAATGCCCTCGAGATCTAGGATTTGTTCGCCCTTTTCCTTCAGTTTTTGAAGTAAAACCGTTTTCCCAGTCCCGGTTTTACCGCCGATTACAATCAGTTTTCGGTCTTTTCGGACTTCTTCAAAAGTAAAGGTTCGGTAGGTTTTGTAGCCTCCTTTCAGGCGGAAAACCTCAAATCCCACCATCTCAAGGAGCCAGGATAAAATTTGACTTCGCATTCCACCACGCCAACAGTAAACTATGATTTTTCGCCCAGGAAATAATCGGATGGCTTCTTTTTGAATTTGGTGAAATCGTGGGCCTACGAGCTCAAAGCCCTTAAGAGTGGCTGCTTCCGCGCCTTTTTGCTTGTAAAGTGTACCGACTACGATTCGCTCCTGATCATTGAGAATGGGAAGGTTAAACGCTCCGGGGATATGGCTTTGAGCAAACTCCCCTTCACTTCGTGCATCAACCATTGGAATTTGCTCGCGCAAACTCAAAAATTGATCAAGAGAAATCAGTTGTTCTGCCATAGGAGGCACAAAGGTAAAATTTAGATCTGAATCGCTTCAATTAAAGCCAATCAAAGCTGGCATTCAATAATAACCTCAACTCCCGATAAGGGTTTAATTCTTTTGGACACAAAAGCTTGAACACTGGGCAATCTGAAATTTTGAGCTACTTTGATCTCCTGATTTCGGTCTTTTCCAAGTACCACTATCAAAATTAGGTTAACCTCCACGAATTTGGAACTACATGTCCTATTTGCTCAGATCGGTATACCGGACGAAGGCGATTGACTTGCCGTTTGGCGACCAGCTATGAACGTTGATTGTTCCCTGTCCTCCATAGAATACTGGCGTAATGTCTTTGATCTCCCGAGTCACCAAATTCATCATCCTGAGCTTCACGTCTTTCCCAAAAGGATGAGCACCCTTCTGGTCCTCCAGGTAGGCGATGTACACGATGGATTTATTGTCAGGACTTGGATGAGGAAACCAGTTGTCAAGTTCATCGTCAGTCAGCTGCTCGACGCCCTTGCTATCCGGAAGCATGCGATAGAGATGCATCTTCCCGGTTCGGTGTGAGTTGAAGTAGATCCACTTGCCGTCATAGCTATATTCGGCTCCATCGTCCAATCCTTTCGCGTCCGTGATTTTCTCTTCCGTTCCGCCGGCAGTTGGAATTCGATAAATGTCCCATTCACCATTTCGCTGTGCCGTATAAGTGAGGAATTTATTGTCAGGACTAATCCCATGCCAATAGCTTGGGAAATTAGGCGTCACCAGCCTTGGGTTGCTTCCTTCTGCATTGGATACATAGACTCGGGAATTATTACCAGGTGCCGCAGCTTTGTCATTTTTGCTGAATACCAAAATCTTTCCGTCGAAGCTTAATCCATGATCATTGTTCACGGTATTAATGCCATCGGGATTGATTTTGCCTAAATTTTTTCCTTTTAGGTTGATTTTCTCCAGAAGTCCAGCGGCGTTGATGATCAAGAACTTTCCATCCCGACTCCAGTTGGGCGCTTCAAAATGTCGGTTCTCCTTGAGGATGACTTTTTCTTTGCCGGTTTTTACGTTGAGAATGACCAGTTCACTGGCTATTTCTTTGGGCATTTGAGCAAAAGCTTGGAATGAAACCAAGGTCAAAAGGAATAGTAGAATTTTCATAGGTTTTTGGGTTAGGTAATAAATTTATCTGATTATACGCTATTCTGCCAGTAGACGAATGTGCTCTTAATTTTGGGCTGGGAGACCGAAGTCGGTAGACCGAAGAAGTCCAAGAATTGGCATTCACTAGTTCATTTGAACTTCGAAGTAAGCTACTGGCAAAGTTCCGTATATCCATATAATTTATCCTCAAGTTCCGATTTTTGAAGCTAGATTCAAGGTGAATTACATGAGGCGAAAAATAATCAGTTCAAGGAGAACAGTATTCTTCTCCCAATTTTTTTTGGGAAATAAAAAAAGCCGCAAAGAGTTCTCTGCGGCTTTCGGATCTACTTGTAATTAAGAATTAAAGTTGTGCGTCGAGCTTTTGAGCCAAAACAGCCTTAGGCACAGCACCTACTTGCTTGTCGACGATTTGTCCCCCTTTGAAGAAAAGCAGGGTGGGGATGGAGCGAATTCCGAAGGCTTGTGCCACAGATGGATTGGAGTCTACATCGACTTTTCCGATGACCGCTTTCCCGTCATATTCTGCTGCCAGTTGTTCTACCACAGGTCCGATCATTTTACATGGTCCGCACCATTCTGCCCAGAAGTCAACCAAAATAGGCTGGTCGCCTGCGATGATCTCCTCAAAGTTGGCGTCGGTGATTTCTATTGCTTTTCCCATTTTATGTTTGGATTGATAAGTTTCGATTTTTCAAATATATCTGCAAAAGCGGAATCAAGGTTATTAAGTTCCGAGGAGATGAAAATTTTTGTCTATAAATCATAGATGAATACAATCATTCTCCACTTCAAGTTCTATTTAGTTTTCCTAGACCACTTTGTATGCTACCTCGGGAATAGATTTAAGCTCCTGAATCATTTCGGAACTCGGATCGATGGTGAATTTCTTGGAAAAAAGCTCCAAAGCGATGTTTTCATTACTGTCAATCACGTCGATGTAAAGCTTTGCATCGCCTTTGTATTTTGCGGTAATCGCCTCCAGCTTTTCCATCAGGTCCAAGGTCAAATCATCCAGATCGATGTTTACCCGAATTCCTTTCACCATTTTTCCCCGCACTTCACTCAGAAGCATCATGCTGGTGATTTTGAACTCTACTTCATTTTCGTTTCCCCACTTTCGTTGCTCCACTTTTCCGGTAAGGAAAAGGTACCAGCCCGTCATGAAGTATTCTTTGAACTTGACGTAGTCATCACCAAAAAGGAAAAATGTAAAGGAACCGTGGTAATCTTCCATCGTCAGCGTGCCAAATGGTTTCCCCGTTTTGGTCGTCCGATGGGCAAAACTGCTGACCGATCCGGCAAGTTTGAGCTCATTTTTACCCCGGAGACTTTCCAAATCAGCCAAAGCTGTCAGCGGTGTATTGGTGAAGGATTCGATCTCAAGTCGATACTGATCCAGGGGATGTCCGGAGATGAATAGTCCGACCACTTCTTTTTCGATATTCAGTTGCTGAATTTGAGAAAAAGGCTCCATTGGAGCAATAGTCGGTACGGGCACTTCCATGCTTCCGCCTCCGCCTCCAAAGAGACTCACTTGCGCGCTGTCTTCTTCCTGTTGGATTTTTTGGGCATATTTGGTAGCCTTTTCTATCAAGGTAATATCTCCGGCTGGTGCTTCGAGGTATTGTCTTCGGTGATGCTCTTTGAAGCAGTCGAAGGCACCGGCCATCGCCAAAGCTTCCATGGTTTTTTTGTTCAAAGCTCTGGAATTGACTCGCTTGGCAAAGTCGAAAATGTTTTTGTAGGGACCGTTTTTCTCGCGCTCGATGATGATTTCATCCACTGCCGCCGAACCTGCTCCCTTGATCGCAGCCATTCCGAAGCGGATTTCCCCGGCTTTGTTTACCGTAAATCCACCATTGGATTCATTCACATCCGGTCCGGCCACCTTAATACCCATTCGCTTACATTCCTCCATGAAAAATGACACCTGAGTGATATCATTCATATTGTTGCTTAAGACCGAAGCCATGTATTCGGCAGGATAGTGGGCCTTTAGGTAGGCTGTCTGATAGGCGATCCACGCATAGCAAGTGGAGTGGGATTTATTGAAGGCATAGGAAGCAAAGGCTTCCCAGTCTGTCCAGATTTTTTCCAGTTTCTTAGGATCATGGCCTTTGGCAGAAGCTTGCTCGACAAACTTTGGCTTCATTTTATCCAACACGTCCTTTTGCTTTTTACCCATCGCTTTTCGAAGGACGTCAGCCTCACCTTTGGTGAATCCGGCAAGTTTCTGGGACAAAAGCATGACCTGTTCCTGGTAGACTGTGATCCCGTATGTTTCCTCGAGATACTCCTTCATATCGTCCAGATCGTAGGTGATCGGCTCGGTCCCATGCTTGCGTTTAATGAAGGAAGGAATGTAAGCTAAGGGTCCCGGGCGATACAGGGCATTCATGGCGATCAAATCTGCAAAAACCGTGGGCTTCAATTCACGCATGTATTTCTGCATTCCTGCCGATTCATATTGGAAAATGCCGACGGTCTCACCCCGCTGGAAGAGCTCATAGGTCTTGACATCATCAATCGGAAATTCATCTGCATCCAGTTGGATTCCGTGCCGCTCTTTGACGATTTTGATCGCATCCTTGATGAGCGTCAGGGTTTTTAGGCCCAAAAAGTCCATTTTCAGCAAGCCCGCGGACTCTACGACCGAGTTGTCAAACTGGGTACAAACCATCTCAGAGTCTTTTGCTAAAGCAACTGGGACGAAGTTGGTGATGTCATCTGGTGTAATGATCACTCCACAGGCATGGATTCCAAGATTCCGTACGGATCCTTCCAGCATGGCAGCTTGGTTGATGGTCTTGGCCGATTCGTCCTGTCCTTTTGAAATCCGGATCAGTTCGTCTGCTTTGGCAATCATGTCTGCTTGATCTTTTAGCTTATTTGCGATGGCTGCCCGATTTCCCTGGAGGCTAAAAAGCGATTTGAGCTTGATATCCGGCACCAGATTGGCCAATCTGCCAGCTTCTGCCAGCGGTAAGTTTAGTACCCGCGCGGTATCCCGAATTGCAGATTTGGCCGCCATCGTACCGTATGTGATGATCTGCGCAACTTGGTTTGCACCGTATTTCTTGATCACATAGTCGATCACAGACTGTCGGCCTTCATCGTCGAAGTCAATATCAATATCGGGAAGTGAAACCCGGTCTGGATTCAGGAAACGTTCGAATAGGAGATTATAAGCAATCGGGTCAATATTGGTGATACCCGTGCAATAGGCAACAGCAGAACCTGCGGCGGATCCACGACCCGGCCCTACGGAAACACCCATTTTTCTCGCCTCCGCAATGAAATCCTGAACGATCAGGAAGTAACCCGGGTAGCCGGTATTCTGAATTGTTGCCAGTTCAAAATCCAATCGTTCCTGAATCTCCTTGGTGATTTCCGGGTAGCGTTTTTTGGCACCCTCATACGTGAGGTGTCTCAGGTAAGCATTTTCACCCCGCTTGCCTCCGTCGGCTAGATCGGCTTCATGAATGAATTCAGCCGGAATGCTAAACTTGGGAAGTAGGACTTCTCTGGCCAACTTATAAGATTCTATTTTGTCTACAATCTCTTGGGTACAGCTAATGGCCTCCGGCAAATCCGCGAAGAGTTTTTTCATTTCCTCCGGTGTTTTGAGGTAGAATTCGTCATTGGGAAATCCATATCGAAATTCTCTTCCGCGCTTACCGATGTATTTTTTGGGTTTGTCGAGAAGTTCGCCGTCTTTGACACAAAGTAAGACGTCGTGAGCCTGTGCATCGCTCTTGTCCGTGTAGTAAGAATTGTTGGCTGCGAAATATTTCACCTCATATTTTCTGGCAAAATCCAGGAGGACTTCGTTGACTTTTTCTTCCTCAGGGACGCCATGACGGGAAAGCTCCACATAGAAGTCTTCTCCAAACTGTGCCTTCCACCAGACAAAAGCCTCCTCTGCTTGAGTTTCTCCCACATTCAAAATCAGAAACGGAATCTCACCCCAAAGCCCTCCTGTAGTAGCGATCAGATCGTTTTTGTACTGCAGGAGAAGTTCTTTATCAATTCGTGGCAAGTAATAGAAGCCTTGGATATTGGCGTAGGAAGCCAATTTGGCTAAGTTGTGATAGCCCGCTTTGTTCTTGGCTAAGAGTACTGTTTGGTAGCCGTCATCTTTATTGCTTTTGTTTTTTCGGTCACGGCAGAGGTTAAATTCGCAGCCCAAAATCGGTTTGATTTCTTTGCTCATGGCCTCCTTGACAAAGTTGAACGCTCCCATCATGTTTCCATGATCGGTCATCGCAATGGCAGGCATGCCGAGAGCTTTTGCCCTGGCGATCAAAACTGGAATCTCTGAGGTCGCCTGCAAGACGGAATATTGAGTATGGACATGCAGATGAGTGAACGGGACATCTGCAAGGTCAGAGATATCCGCTTTTCCAGCTTGCTTTAGGACATCTTTAACGCTCGCTCTTTGGGTGTCTTTTGCCTGTACAAAGTTGGCTTCGGCTAGGCTGGGAGCTTCATAAATTACCTCAGCTATACTTATTCCTGCTTCAGGCTTTTGAACACCCTGGGTAATCAGTCCAAAAAAGCATCGCGCGGTAGCATCCACATCGTAAGCTGCATCGTGGGCATCGCCAAAGCCCTTGCCGAAGAGTTTCTGGTGGAGTTCTGTGAGTGTCGGCCATTTGAATTTCCCCCCTTTTCCTCCGGGAAGTGCACAGAATTCGGTGGAAATGTCCTTAGTATCCAGTTCTTTTTTGTCACCCAGCGGCATCACCAATGCTGAACGGAGGTATTCCGATCCCACGACATTGATGTCAAAACCAATATTGTGACCTACCAGGTATTTGGCCTGGACTACGTCTTCGCGGAAGACTTGCAGGATTTCCTTCAGGTCATGCCCTTCCGCCAAAGCACGTTTGGTGGAGATGCCGTGGACCTTTTCGGCATTGTATGGGATGGTGAAGCCTTCCGGCCGAATGATGTAATTGTGATTGGAAAGCAGCTTGCCTTTGGCATCGTGCAGCTGCCATGCAATCTGGACGAGACGGGGCCAATTGTCCACGTCGGACATGGGTGCATTGTAATCCCGGGGCAAACCGGTGGTCTCGGTATCAAAAATGATGTACATGTTTCAGGGAATTGAGCCTTCAAATTAGGGGATTATACCCAAGCAAAAAATTGATTGGCAGAGATTGTCGCAAATAAAAATCTAAGAATCTGGTTTTCTTATAATTAGGTATAAATAATTGATAGTCAATTAGTAGCAAGATTTTTATTTTGAAATTGTACAACGCCTACTTTGAAACTGTACAGGTTGAATTTTGAAATTGTACGAGCTTTGATTTGGAATTTCAAGATAGAAACCAAGTAAAAACACTTGGAACTTTCTTCCCCAGCCTAATTCCAGATTGTCGTTGGGTTTTTGAAAATTGTAGGTTAGAAGATACAGCTACACCCAAAAATTGTATCTCAGAAGATGCAGTATTATCTTAAAACTGTATCTCTCAAAATACACCTTCTTTACCGTTTGTCCTCCCAAGGCATGTACACGACCTTTTTGGTCTGAAAAAAATCTTCTTTGAAGTAATCTTCCAGATGGTAGACGACATAGGATTTGTCCAACGCTTCCATTTCCTCGTCCACATCTCCGCCTTTGAGATAGAGGATGCCGTTTTGGAATTCGTTGAAGTCTTCCTTTTTGATTTTATTTTTTACCCAAGGATAGAAATTCACCATTTGAGTTACCGCACGGCTGATGACAAAATCATATTTGCGCACCAATTCTTCCGCCCTGGCTTGCTGAGGTTCGACGTTGGAAAGTTTCAATTGCTTTGCTACATCCTTCACTACATTGATCTTTTTCCCGATCGAATCAACCAAATGAAAATGGGTGTCAGGGAAAAGAATAGCTAAAGGAATCCCCGGAAAACCGCCCCCTGTACCGATATCCAGCACTTTTGTGCCCGGTTGAAATGCCATTACTTTGGCTATTCCCAGCGAATGAAGTACATGGTGGACGTAAAACTGATCCATGTCCTTTCGGCTGATTACATTGATTTTGGAGTTCCAGTCTTCATACAAAGCCTGCAACCGTTCAAATTGAGCGATTTGCGTTTCGCTCAGCTTGGGGAAGTAAGAAAGAATCAGCTGGGTACCTGGATTCATCAGATGTGTTTTTCTTTGCCGGAGGCAATCTCGAAAAGCAACTCACGGGATCTGTGAAGTTGTGCTTTGACCGTTCCCAGCGGTTTTTCCAATTCCTGAGCTATTTCTTCATAAGAAAGCTCATCAAAATATCTCAGTTGAACCAGTTTTCGATATTTGGCGGGGAGCTTATCCACAAAAATGCGAACCATTTCAATGCGCTGTGTTCGGATGTAGACATCTTGGGGATTATTGTCATCGTCCTCAATGTCGATGTTAACCGCATTTCCGCTGTCATCCGAGAGGGTGTTGTTCAAACTCATGGTTTTGAGCTTTTTCTTGCGGATAAAGTCGATGGTATTATTTGTTGCGATACGAAAAAGCCAAGTACTAAAGGTGTAATCTTTTTTAAAGCGCTCGAGATTGCGAAAAGCTTTGGCAAAAGCTTCCATGGTCAGATCCTCGGCGTCATCTGCGTCCCGGATCATTTTCAAAATCATGAAATAAACGGCCTTCTTGTAGCGCTTCATGAGCGTAGCATAGGCTTGCTGGTCTTTATCCTGTACAGCTCGATCGATCAGATCAAAATCTTCGAGAGCTTTATTTGAAAAACCGCGTTCATTTATTTCCATTGGATATCTTTTGATTGGTATGATATGGTTCCCAAGACCCAAAAATATCCCAGATACATCAAATCATTAACCAGGATATTCATGGGGGTGGCGGTTCCCTGAATTTTTTTGGAGGCGGATTTGAAAGCCCACACCACCAAAAACGATCGTACTAAGACAATACCTAAAACGATTAAAAATTGTTCCCATTCTTGCCCAAGTCCGAAATAAATTAATAATCCTAAGGCTCCAATCCAGAATAATGCATGAGAAAGGGAGAAAAGTCCAATTTTTCGTTTGTCTTCGCCTCTGTAATATTTCCCGGCATTCAGGTGCCGCTTTTTCTGAATCAAATACTCTTTCCAACTCTCTTTTGGAATGGAGGTGGTGTTGGCTTCCGGGTCAATTACCAGTGAAGTGTTTTTTCCGGTAGCATATTGATTGATAAAAAGATCATCATCTCCGCCCTCGAGATGCCAGAGTCCTTTGAATGCCTTGACTTCCAGGAAGAAACTTTTTCGATAGCATAGGTTCCTTCCTACAGCCATGAACGGCGCTTTCCAAAGTCCAAAGGAAAAATAAAAAAGCGCTGTCAGCATCGTTTCAAACTGGATCCATTTGTTCAGCAGCGTGGATTTCACTTCGTAGCCGGAGAAGCCAATGGAGAAAATCTTGTCATTCTCTCTCACTGGAGCAGTCATTTTCCGTATCCATTGATCACTTGTAGGCATGCAGTCGGCGTCTGTTAAAAGTATGACGTCATTTTTTGCCACTTTGATACCTAGGGTAAGTGCATATTTTTTCGCAGTCACGTGATTTGGCGTGTATTTGATGGTCACAGACCGGAGTTTTGGATAGATGGCCATCATCTCCTCGAGCAGTCGCTTGGTGCGGTCTGTACTTCGATCATTGACGATCATCACGTCAAATTTGGGATAATCCTGCTGGAAAAGTTTGGGAATCAATACTTTGAGATTCTGGAGCTCGTTGTGAGCTGCAACAAGGACAGTCACTCCCTCGGCAGGGATTTGGTTTTGTGAAGAATTTGTAAATGATTTGAACCAGGCAGTTCGTCCGAATATCACCAGAAGATATATTAACTGAATGATAACGCCGATGCCAAAGAAAAACCAGAGTAAAAATAGGCCCATAGGTCGATTTTGGTTGACAAATATAAAATCAATTTCAGCAACTCATTTAAGAATAAGTGGATATTTTTGCAGACTAAACGAGACACTTTGTAGCTAAGCGCTACCCTCTCAGAAAGTAGGATATGAAGTTTACCTTAGGGAAAAAAGATTTAAAGACAAAAGCGCGAACAGGGACACTTTTTACTGATCATGGGGAAATTCAGACCCCCATTTTTATGCCGGTAGGAACTGCAGCTACTGTCAAGGCGGTACACCAGCGTGAGCTAATAGAGGACATTAAAGCGCAAATAATCTTAGGAAACACCTATCATCTGTATTTGAGACCAGGTCTGGATATTCTGGAAAAAGCAGGTGGACTTCACAAATTCAATGGTTGGGATCGCCCGATTTTGACGGATTCGGGTGGCTATCAGGTTTTTTCTCTTGCCGGAACCCGTAAAATCAAAGAAGCAGGTGTGACCTTCAAATCCCATATCGATGGGTCAAAGCATGAGTTCACTCCTGAAAATGTAATGGATATCCAACGGACGATCGGGGCAGATATAATTATGGCTTTTGACGAATGCACGCCTTATCCCTGTGAATATGGCTATGCGCGCAATTCCATGGAGTTGACGCATCGTTGGCTGAAGCGCTGCATTGATCGATTTGATTCAACGGAGGGAAAATACGGCTACACGCAGACGTTTTTTCCGATAGTGCAGGGATCAGTCTACAAGGATTTGCGGAAGCAAAGTGCGGAATTCATCGCTGCGCAAGGCAGAGAAGGCAATGCCATCGGAGGACTTTCGGTCGGAGAACCTGTCGAAATGATGTACGAAATGACGGAATTGGTCACTGATATTTTGCCTGCTGACAAGCCAAGATATCTGATGGGCGTCGGGACTCCGGCTAATATTCTGGAATGTATCGCATTGGGAGTGGATATGTTTGACTGCGTGATGCCGACTCGAAATGCCCGCAACGGAATGCTTTTCACTTCAGCGGGAATCATCAATATCCGAAATGAAAAATGGAAGGATGATTTCAGTCCTATTGATCCTGAGCTTGGAAACTATGCAAGCACGTTTTATTCCAAAGCCTATCTTCGTCACCTGACTATATCCAAAGAGATCCTTGCTGCGCAAATTGCCAGTATTCATAATCTGGCCTTTTTCCTTTGGTTGGTGGGACAGGCTAGAGAACATATCCTGGCCGGTGATTTTGCCGTTTGGAAGGATCAGATGGTGAAAAAAGTGAGTACACGACTTTGATATGAAGATTCTCGACAAGCTGATCATTAAGGAATTTCTGAAGACCTACTTTTTCGTTGTGGTCATGCTGATCCTTATTGTATTGGTTTTGGATTTCACTGAGAAGAATGATACCTATATCCGAAATGCTGTCCCGGCAGGTGAAATTTTCAAGTACATGGGGAACTATGGCTTGTATTTGAACAATCTCCTGACTCCAATCACGGTGTTTATTGCCGTTATCTTCATTACTTCCAAGATGGCCGGGCGAACTGAAATCATCGCCATATTGAGCTCTGGAGTAAGTTTTGTTCGCTTGCTGCGCCCATTTTTATTCGCTGCGGCCATGATCGGGGCGATCAGTTTTCTGCTCAATGGCTGGGTTTTGCCTGTAGCAACTGCAGGGGTAACGCAGTTTCGGATAGCCTATCTTGACAAGGGCAAAGCATCAACAGATCCCAATATTCACATCAAAGTAGGGCCGGATGCGTATGCGTACTTAAATCGGTTTTACAAAGCGTCCAACACCGGATATTACTTTACCTTGGAAGAAATACGCGATGGTCAGCTGTTGTCCAAGTTGTCTTCGGATCGGATTCAGTGGGATACGGCAAAGAATGTCTGGAGACTTGAAAACTGGAGGCTTCGCAAAATTCTTGAAAGAGGTGAGGAGTATACCGTTGGGGAAAAGTTGGATACAATTCTGTCCATCACTCCCTCGGATTTTGATTTGCCTGAAAATCATCATGAAACATTAAAGCTTCCAGAGTTGAGTAGGCAAATCAAGGTGTTGGAAGATCGGGGAGCGGATAACGTTAGTTTCTACCGAATCGAACGCTATGTCCGGTTTATGTCGCCTTTTGCTGCATTGATTCTGACATTTATTGGGGTGATTATGTCCGCGAGAAAAACAAGGGGAGGATCAGGGTTTCAGATTGCCATGGGATTTTTATTGGCTTTTGTGTACATCTTGCTTTTTATCCTTTCCCGGACTTTTGCCGAAGGTGGATCACCCTATCCTATTCTGTCGGTTTGGCTGCCCAATATTGTCTTTGCGCTGACGGGTTTGGTGCTGTATAAAACGGTGCCCCGATAGATGTGGATTCAACGTACCGTTAAAGATTATTTGACTCTCCATTTCATAATACTGATATGGGGTTTTACTGCCATTTTGGGTTTATTGATTAGTTTGCCTTCTTTGGAATTGGTGTTTTATCGAACGCTCATTTCTTCTGTCGGAGTGGCAGGACTCATTTATTTCAAAAAGGAATCCCTGGTTTTATCTTCTTCACAGTTGGTAAAAATCATGGGAGTGGGAGTTTTGATTTCACTCCATTGGATTACCTTTTTCTGGTCTGCACGATTAGCTACTGCTTCGGTCTGCCTGGCCGGAATGGCCACCACCTCACTTTGGACGGCCTTTATCGAGCCCTGGGTGAATCGTACCAAGGTAAAGTGGTATGAAGTTGTTTTGGGTGTTGTGGTGATTTCCGGGCTGTTGGTGATTTTTCAGTTCGAATCAGGATATTGGCTGGGCCTTTCAGTAGCCTTGCTTTCAGCATTTTTGGCAGCCTTATTTTCCGTTCTCAATGGTCGACTTTCCAAAAAACATTCGCCCTACCAAATCACCTTTTATGAGATGTTGGCAGCCTGTCTTTTCGCGCTGCTTATGCTGCCGTTTTACAATGGGTTGATGACCGATGCGCAAGTCATCCAATGGGCTTGGACCGATTGGGATTGGCTTTGGCTTTTGATTTTAGGATTGATTTGTACTGTTTATCCGTTTTCAGTTACGGTGGAATTGATGCAGCGACTACCTGTGTTCTCGATAAATCTAACCATGAATTTGGAACCGGTTTACGGGATAGTGTTGGCAGTTATTATTTTGGGAGAAAGCGAAAAAATGACTCCACAATTCTACCTGGGTACTTTAATCATTCTGATCTCGGTGCTGATTTATCCGGTTTTAAATTATTGGAACAAAAGGAGAAAGGCCGTAAGAACCTTAGGTTGAGGCATATTAAAGCGTAGTAATATCGTTGAGCGTTGCAAGGGCCATCCGTAATTCATCTTTTGTGATTTCTCCGATTTTTTCAATCAATCTGTCTTTTGAAATTGATCGAATATGAAAAACCATCAGTTCAGACTCCATTTTCAATCCATTCGAAGTTGAAGGTGTTAAAATCGGATTTCCCTGATAGTTTTTGATTTTGGAAGTAAGAGGAGCAGTGATCACTACTTGGAGAAATTTATTCATCAGGTTGCCACTAAGAATGACCACCGGTCTTTGGTCTGCTTGCTCAGAGCCGATGACTTGATTCAGATCGGACATCCAGATCTCACCTTGCCTCATTTTCGATCTGCTTCAAGTAGTCGCCCATTCCTTCTTCTGCTAGTAGTAGAATGTCTTCATCTTGGGCAGCTTGTCGATAGGATTTGACATATTCTGCCCGCTTCAGATGATCGAGATAGAGATTCAAAGCATTCTCCATCAATTTGTTTTTGGGGAGGGAAAGCTTTTTGGCATAATCAGCGAGTCGCTGGAGGAGATCGTCAGGAAGAGTGCTGGTGAAGGTTGCCATTGTGATTTATATTTATGAAACACAAATATAAAAATATTTACGATCCGTAATCAATTGAATTATATGCCTTTACAGGAAAGCTTCAAATCTGAAATAGTGATTCAAAAATTCCAATTCTGAAGGCTTCTCATCAAACAATCCAAACACGCTCGATCCCGAACCTGACATCGCTGCATAGAAAGCACCCGATGAATACATTTTGATTTTGATCTCTTCTATTAAAGGATAGTTTTTGAAAATGCTGGACTCGAAATCATTGACGAGCTCAGCTTTCCAACGCCTTGGATCAGCCAAGACTTCCTCCAACTTTACTTTTGGAGGAGCTGGAGTTACGCCCGCGTAAGCTTCTTTGGTACCGACATGGATTCCCGGATTGATCAGGACGATGTAAGTTCCATTGACCGGAAGATCAATGGGTTCCAGAATTTCTCCTCTACCTCTTGCTATTTTAGGCGTGTTTGCTATGAAAAAAGGACAATCACTTCCCAGTTGAGCGGCATATTCTTCCAAAAAGAAATCATCCAGATGCAGATCAAATAGGTTATTCATCAGCTTGAGTGCGAATGCTCCATCGGCGGAACCTCCTCCCAAACCTGCGCCCATGGGGATGTTTTTATGTAGGTGAATGTTCAAGTTTGGCAAGGAAGGGAAATCCTTTCTCAGGAGTTTTTCAGCTTTCAGAATCAAATTGTCTTTGGAATCGCCCGGAATTTCCAATCCTGATGAATTCCAGGTAGGCTGCTTGTCCAGGATCATTTCCAGGGCATCAAAAAGGGGGATGGGTATCATGCAAGTTTCGATTTCGTGAAAACCGTCTTTGCGCTTCGCGGTAATGTGAAGTCCGAGGTTGATTTTGGCGTTTGGAAAATTGATCATTGAAGAAATGCGTTTAGGCAAAAGTAAGTGAAAATCATGGGGAAAGAATTTTCATTCGATCTTTGAATAATCCTTAATCTTTCGAGTTTATTTTAGATTTTTGACAGCATATCATTTTTTTTCTTAAATAAAAGAGAATAATTTTTGAAAATTTTTGAATTTCTTTGAAATCGATACAAAATTTCGAATAGCCGGTGTTTACGGGACTTTTTTGAAAAATTGATTTTGTATATGCTGATTTTACAGAATAATATTTCTAAAAAAATATTCAATCCTGTCATTAAAATCTGTCATAAACGATTAGGATAGAATTAAATATTGTAAGTCTGGTAATTGGGTTTTAATATTGTCATGTGATTCGCCCACGAAGCATAAAATCTCGAACCTCAACATGTATCCATCAGTCTTCTTGCTAAGCTTAATTATTCTCATCGGATTTTCGAAGTGAGGCACTAGACTATTATAAAAACATATTAATCTAAAGTGTCTCACTCAAATGGGACACTTTTTTTGTTTTTCACACCTATGGCCCAGAAAAACCTAAAAAAATATAGTTGGGAAATATCCGACAATGACGAGCATCCGGCGGGAAAAGCCATGCTTTATGCCACTGGCTTGAGCGACAAGAAAATGAAACAGCCATTTGTAGGGATAGCGAGTTGCGGCTATGAAAGTAATCCCTGCAACATGCACCTGAATGACTTTGCCGGTCTGATCAAAAACTCCTCACAGGAATATGATCTGACCGGTTTGGTTTTTAATACCATCGGGATTTCTGATGGAACTTCGATGGGTACACTGGGGATGCGATATTCGCTGGTTTCCAGAGAAATCATCGCTGATTCGATCGAGTCATTCATCTTGGGACATTCTTTTGATGCTTGTGTGGCCGTAGCGGGTTGTGATAAGAATATGCCTGGAGCGATCATGGGGATGATTCGTATCGATCGACCGGCAATTATGGTCTATGGAGGTACGATTGCATCTGGCTTATACAAAGGTGAAAAATTAAATATCGTTTCTGCCTTTGAGGCTTTCGGTAAAAAAATCCAAGGCACGATCACAGACGAAGATTACGATGGGGTGATCCGCAATGCATGTCCTGGAGCCGGTGCCTGTGGAGGCATGTACACTGCCAATACCATGTCCTCGGCAATCGAGGCGATGGGGATGTCCTTGCCTTATTCCGCATCCTATCCTGCAAATTCCCCTGAGAAGCTTCGGGAATGCCGCGAAGTAAATCACTACATGCGGATTCTTTTGGAAAATGACATCAAGCCCAGCGATATCATCACCCGAAAGAGTATCGAAAATGCGGTTCGGGTTGCGATTGCCCTTGGGGGAAGCACCAATGCTGTCCTGCACATTCTGGCAATTGCTCGAACAGCTGGAGTCGATTTTTCGCTTCAGGACTTCAAAGCATTGAATAGCAAGACTCCCATGATCGGCGACTTCAAGCCATCGGGCAAATTCCTGATGGAAGATCTCCATGAGCAGGGGGGATTACCTGCATTTATGAAGTACTTCCTCGAGGCTGGATACCTTCATGGAGATTGTATGACCGTCACCGGTAAAACCATCGCTGAAAACCTGAAAAATATTCAACCCATTGTTCCCTCTAAAATCAATGTGATTCACCCGATCGAGTCACCGATTAAAGAGACAGGCCACCTGTGTATTTTGTCCGGAAATCTTGCTCCAGAGGGCGCTGTAGCCAAAATTACAGGTAAAGAAGGACGCTTATTCACCGGGCCGGCTCGTGTGTTTGATTCAGAACTTGAGGCTAACAACGCCATTCGTGATCATAAAGTGAAAGCAGGAGATGTAGTGGTCATCCGAAATGTAGGACCAAAAGGAGCGCCGGGAATGCCTGAAATGCTCAAGCCTACATCAATGATAATCGGTGCAGGTCTTGGGGCAGATGTCGCCCTGATTACTGACGGAAGATTCTCTGGTGGAACCCACGGGTTTGTGGTAGGTCATGTGACTCCGGAAGCATGGTGTGGAGGTCCGATTGGATTAATCCAGAATGACGACCTAATAACCATTGATACCGACAATCAGCTTCTTAGCGTTCAGATAAGTGATGGGGAATTTGCCGGGCGCAAAAAATCATGGTCGCCTAAATCCCTGGAGGGACTACAGGGGACATTAAAAAAATACAATAAACTAGTGTCAACCGCGTCTGAAGGATGCGTTACCGATAAATTCTAATTCTATGAAGGATTCGATGATCAGAGGAGCAGACATTGTAGTGAGGTCAATAATAGCCGAAAATGCAGATATCATATTTGGCTATCCAGGCGGTGCAATCATGCCGGTTTATGATGCCTTGTATGATTATCATGATCAGGTCCGGCACGTCTTGACCCGGCATGAGCAGGGAGCGATTCATGCAGCTCAAGGTTATGCCAGAGTTTCTGGCAAAGTCGGTGTCTGCATCGCTACTTCAGGACCAGGTGCGACAAATTTGATTACAGGACTTGCAGACGCACAGATTGACAGCACGCCTTTGGTTTGCATTACCGGGCAGGTTGCAGCACATTTATTAGGTTCAGATGCCTTTCAGGAGACTGACGTCGTGGGCATTTCCATGCCAGGTACCAAATGGAATATCCAGGTCAGACGGGTGGAGGATATTGCCCCGGCTATCGCGAAAGGATTTTACATCGCCAGATCGGGAAGGCCTGGGCCGGTACTGATCGATATTACCAAAAATGCCCAGGTTGATTTTGGCGAGTGGAATTATGTGCGCTGCAACGGATTCAGATCTTACAAGATCCATACTCCTATCGATGTTTTACAAATCAAACGGGCTGCAGAATTGATCAATTCTGCAGAAAGACCCTACCTGCTCTTTGGTCAGGGAGTGGTTTTGGGAAAAGCCGAAGCAGAACTTAAGTTTTTTCTGGATAAATCAGGAATTCCGGCCGCTTCCACACTTTTGGGTTCTGGGGCTTTACCGGAAGACCACCCAAATTATGTTGGGAAACTGGGTATGCATGGTAACTATGCCCCAAATCTTTTGACCAACCAATGCGATGTGCTTATAGCCGTGGGAATGCGCTTTGATGATCGGGTGACAGGAGATCTGAAGCGTTACGCCAAGCAGGCAAAAGTGATTCACCTTGAGCTGGATAAGGCAGAAGTTAACAAAAATGTAAAAGCCGAAGTGGCGGTAATCGGTGATTGCAAAGAGAGCCTTTCTATGCTTAGGGAAATGATTCAGGATAAGAAATACGATGCCTGGATTCAGCGATTCCGTGAATTGGAACAAGAGGAAATAAACGCTGTAATGCAACATGACCTTACTCCTTCCAAAGTAGGCCTCACCATGGGAGAGGTCATTCATCAGATTAATCAGTACAAAGCTGATGATGCGGTTCTGGTCACGGACGTTGGTCAGCACCAAATGATCGCTTGGAGGTATTTCAATTATAAAAAATCCAGAACCCAAGTGACCTCCGGTGGACTGGGCACAATGGGATTTGCGCTACCTGCAGCTTTGGGAGCTCAATTACACGACTATTCCCGACAGGTAATTTGCGTGGTGGGAGATGGTGGCATTCAGATGACGATTCAGGAATTGGGCACCATCATGCAGACCAAAGCTCCGGTGAAGATTGTGCTGTTGAATAATAATTTCCTGGGTATGGTTCGTCAGTGGCAGCAGATGTTTTTTGACAGACGCTATTCTTTCACCGAACTGGATAATCCGGATTTTATCAAAATTGCTGAAGCATATAATATACGAGCACAAAAAGTAACAGAACGTACCGATTTGAAGGAGGCTATTGAGGATATGTTGATCCATGATGGCCCATTTTTCCTTGAGGTAGTGGTGGAGAAAGAAGACAACGTATTTCCAATGATTGCCACCGGCTGCTCGGTGGAAGAAGTCAGACTCAGTTAATACCAACCTATGAAGCGATATACAATTTTCGTTATCACAGAGAATTTCATCGGAATTCTCAACCGGATCACCATCATTTTTACACGTCGTGGGATCAATATTGACGCATTGACTGCGTCTGAAAGCCGGATACCGGGCATTCACCGAGTCACCATTGAGGTGAATGTCAACGAAGACACCGTCATCCAATTGGTCAATCAAATCGAGAAAATCATTGACGTGATCAAAGCCTTTTACCACGAAGATGAAGGTGTGGTGTATCAGGAAATTGCCCTGTACAAAATCCCTGTTTCAAAACTTGACGGAGGATTGGAAAAGGTAATCCGTCAGCATAATGCGAAAATCATCGCTGCGGAGCCTGATTTCGTTGTCCTTGAACTCACAGGTCATAAAGAGCAAACTCAGGAATTGCTTGAAATTCTGAAAGGCTATGGGCTTTTGGAGTTTGCCCGATCCGGTCGTGTGGCAGTCGCCAAGCGAATGCTCACGATTGAGTCCTTCATTAAATAATGTCTCAACCCAATCATAATCAAACTATTAAATCAAATCATTTATTATGAAATTAAAATTCGGCACAGTTGAAGAAAATGTGGTTACCAGGGATGAATTTCCTCTTGAAAAAGCCAGAGAAGTCCTCAAAAACGAAGTTATTGCAGTTTTGGGTTATGGTGTTCAGGGTCCAGGTCAGGCATTAAACCTGAAAGACAATGGTTTCAACGTGATTGTTGGACAGCGCAAAGGCACCAAGACTTGGGACAAAGCCGTCTCTGACGGATGGGTTCCCGGTGTCACACTTTTTGATTTGGAGGAAGCTTGCAAAAGAGGCACCATTCTTCAATTTCTACTTTCTGATGCAGGACAAATCGCCCTTTGGCCAACTGTAAAAAAACACCTGACTCCAGGTAAAGCGCTTTATTTCTCTCATGGTTTCGGCGTGACTTATAAGGAGAAAACAGGAATCATTCCTCCTGCTGATATTGATGTGATTTTGGTAGCGCCAAAGGGTTCCGGTACTTCATTGAGAAGAATGTTCGTTGAAGGCCGTGGATTGAACTCATCCTATGCGGTTTTCCAAGACGGTACAGGCAAAGCCAAAGACCGCGTGATAGCTTTGGGTATCGGTGTAGGTTCAGGTTACCTGTTTGAAACGGATTTCTACAGAGAAGTGACTTCCGATTTGACCGGAGAAAGAGGAACTTTGATGGGTGCAATCCAAGGAATTTTCGCGGCCCAATATGAAGTGTTGAGAGCAAATGGTCACACGCCATCAGAAGCATTCAATGAGACTGTGGAAGAATTGACTCAATCCTTGATGCCTTTGGTGGCAGAGAATGGCATGGACTGGATGTATGCCAACTGCTCTACTACAGCACAGCGTGGTGCATTGGATTGGTGGAAGCCTTTCCGGGATGCGACCAAGCCGGTATTCGAGGCACTTTATGAATCTGTAAAAACTGGAAAAGAAGCCCAAAAATCCATTGATTCCAATTCAAAAGCAGATTACAGAGAGAAGCTTGAGGCAGAGCTGAAAGAATTGAGAGATTCTGAAATGTGGCAGGCCGGAGCGGTCGTTCGTCAGTTGAGACCAGAAAATAATTAAACCCCAAACCCCTAAAATTATGAGTGACAAGCTGTGGATTTTTGATACGACCCTGAGAGATGGGGAACAAGTACCCGGGTGTCAGCTGAATACCCAGGAGAAGGTTGTAGTGGCCAAAGCATTGGAAGCTTTAGGAGTGGATATCATCGAGGCAGGATTTCCAATATCCAGCCCGGGTGATTTCAATTCCGTGTTAGAAATCTCCAAGGCTGTGTCCAATCCCATCATTTGTGCGCTCTCCAGAGCGGTAGAAAAAGATATTGATGTAGCTGCCCAGTCACTCAAATTTGCAAAAAGGGGCCGAATCCATACAGGGATTGGTGTTTCACCCTATCATATTCAGTTTAAGTTGCGCTCCACTCCCGTGGATATTATTGCCCGGGGTGTTGCGGCAGTGAAGTATGCGAAGCGATTTGTGGAGGATGTGGAATTCTACGCTGAAGATGCCGGACGCTCTGAACCTGATTTTCTCTGTCGAATCATCGAAGAGGTCATCAAAGCCGGAGCAACCGTGGTCAATATCCCGGATACGACTGGATATTGCCTCCCCGAACAATATGGCGCAATAATCGCCAATCTGAAAAATAACGTGCCTAACATTGACCGTGCGATCATTGCAACGCATTGCCACAATGACCTGGGGATGGCTACCGCAAATACGGTCGCCGGAGTGCAGCATGGTGCTCGGCAAGTCGAGGTAACGATCAACGGCATCGGTGAGAGAGCTGGAAATACTTCCCTGGAAGAAGTAGTGATGGCAATCAAATGCCATAAATCGATTCCGGTGTATACAGGCATAGTAACTCCGAAAATCTATCAGACCAGCCGATTGGTTTCCAAGCTGATGAATATGCCGGTTCAGCCCAATAAGGCGATTGTAGGAAGAAATGCTTTTGCGCATTCTTCCGGTATTCACCAAGATGGCGTGCTGAAGCATCGGGAGAACTATGAAATCATCGACCCGAAAGAAGTCGGAGTGGACGAGTCCACGATCGTCTTGACCGCAAGATCCGGACGCGCCGCCTTGAAACACCACTTGGATGCCTTGGGTGTGGAACTGGAAGGCGAGGAGTTGAGAGAGGTTTACGAAGCTTTCTTAATCCTTGCGGATAGCAAAAGAGACATCGGTCGCAAAGACCTACTTGGTTTGGTGGGTAAATTCATGGAGGAATCTAATTTCATCGAATTGGAAAAAATCAGCTATTCGTCCAACGGACAAGTCAGCGCTCAAGTCACACTTAAAATTGGAAACGAAACGCATCATGCCTCTTCGTCCGGTGTAGGTCCGGTGGATGCCGTTTTAAAGGCGATCGATAAAATAGCCCGGCCGCAGGTGGACTTGGAGGAATTTCTCATTCAGGCCATGACTAATGGAAGTGATGATGTGGCAAAAGTTCACATGAGATTAATCAAAGGAGAAAAACCGTACTATGGTTTTGCATCAAACGCCGATATCGTTCTTGCCTCAGCGCAGGCCTTCGTCGACGCATTAAATAAAATTCCGGTCAAAGAATATGCGACTGCATAATTATGGAAAAGACAACATTATTTGATAAAATATGGGATTCGCACGTGGTCAAATCCGTGCCTGCAGGGCCTGACGTTTTCTTCATCGATAAGCATTTTATCCATGAGGTGACCTCACCGGTCGCATTCCTGAATTTGGAGAAGCGCGGAATCGG
This sequence comes from Algoriphagus boritolerans DSM 17298 = JCM 18970, assembly GCF_900108085.1. Taxonomy (GTDB): domain Bacteria; phylum Bacteroidota; class Bacteroidia; order Cytophagales; family Cyclobacteriaceae; genus Algoriphagus; species Algoriphagus boritolerans. The sequence goes on along the minus strand of NZ_FNVR01000005.1, from coordinate 24,481 downwards.
GGTAAAAAACCCCAGCCGGACCGTTGCCACACCTGATCACAACGTTCCTACAGTGGATCAGGATAAGACCATTAAAGATAAGCTCTCTCGGATGCAAGTCGAACGACTTCGTGAAAACTGTGCGAAATACGGGATCGAATTGCATGACCTGGGTTCTGCGCATCATGGCATTGTACACGTCATCGGACCGGAATTGGGAATCACCCAACCAGGAATGACTATTGTCTGTGGTGATTCACATACCTCTACCCACGGAGCTTTCGGAGCCATTGCTTTTGGAATCGGTACCTCAGAGGTAGAAATGGTTTTGGCTACACAATGCATCATGCAGTCCAAAGCCAAGAAAATGCGGATCTCGGTGAACGGGACGCTTGGACCGGGTGTGACTTCCAAAGACATCATTCTCTACATCATTTCTAAAATATCCGCAGCAGGTGCCACAGGTTACTTTGTGGAATACGCCGGATCTGCTATCCAAAGTCTGTCGATGGAAGCCAGAATGACCATCTGTAACATGTCCATTGAGATGGGTGCCCGGGGTGGGCTGATCGCTCCGGACGAGACAACCTTCAATTACCTTAAAGGAAAACAATATGCCCCTAAAGGGGCCGATTGGGACAAAGCAGTTGCCTATTGGAAGACGCTGAAAACTGACGAAGGTGCCGTTTTCGATAAGGAATTGGTTTTCGAGGCAGCGGATATCGAGCCGATGATCACCTATGGTACCAATCCGGGAATGGGAATCAAGATCACCGAAAATATCCCGAGTACAGCAGGAATGGAAGGATCAAACAAAACTTCCTATCTGAAATCCCTGGAATACATGGGCTTTGCTCCCGGCGAATCCGTCAAAGGTAAGCCGGTGGATTACGTTTTTGTAGGCTCTTGCACCAATGGACGAATCGAAGATATTCGTTCTGTCGCCCAGTTTGTCAAAGGACATAAAAAAGCAGACAACATCACTGCCTGGATAGTACCTGGTTCCAAAGAGGTGGAAAAAATGGCTCATGAGGAAGGTCTCGTGAAAATCCTGGAAGAAGCAGGTTTTGTCCTCCGCCAACCGGGTTGCTCTGCTTGTCTGGCGATGAATGACGATAGGATTCCTTCCGGAAAATATGCCGTTTCGACTTCAAACCGAAATTTCGAAGGTCGTCAAGGTCCTGGTGCCCGCACCATGCTCGCTTCTCCTTTGACAGTGGCAGCTGTAGCGATCACAGGATGTATCACCGATCCTCGGGAAGTATTTGCAAATTAAAAAACACAAAGTTGGAAATACGAAATGCGGGTAAGGATTATGAGTCAAGCAATTGGCTTGGCACACCTTACCACCTTCCAACTTTACCACCTTTGAACTAAGAAAAAATGGCTTACGATAAATTCACCATCCTACGTAGTACTGCAGTGCCTTTGCCTACTGAAAATGTGGACACCGACCAAATCATCCCTGCCCGATTCCTGAAAGCTACCGAGCGGGAAGGTTTCGGTGACAACCTTTTCCGTGATTGGAGATACGATGTAGAGGGCAACCCAAAAAAAGATTTTGTCTTGAACGATCCGACTTATTCCGGTAAAATTCTGTTAGCGGGTAAGAACTTCGGTTCCGGTTCCAGTCGCGAGCATGCCGTTTGGGCAATCTACGATTACGGGTTCCGATGCGTGGTCTCCAGCTTCTTTGCTGATATTTTCAAAAATAACTGCCTGAATATCGGAGTTCTTCCAGTGACAGTTTCAGCGGAATTTGCGGATAAGCTGTTTGCAGCAATCCAAGCTGATCCAAAAACTGAAATCGAGGTAAATCTCCCTGAGCAAAAGGTTAAACTTCTAACAACAGGTGAGTTTGAATCTTTTGACATCAACGAATACAAAAAGGACAACATGCAAAATGGCTTCGATGACATTGATTACCTATTGAATATGTCGTCTGAAATCGATGCATTTGCAGCATCCAGATAAAGAAAAAATGGAGGCAAATAGAAATCATACAGTTAAACCCTCCAAGGGTGCCGAATCCTTGGAGGGTTTGAAGAGGCAACGTATCGAAATCATGGATACCACGCTGAGAGATGGTGAGCAGACCTCAGGGGTTTCCTTTTTGCCTTCGGAAAAGCTCCAAATTGCCAAGCTTCTTTTGGAAGAACTCAAAGTAGACCGGATCGAAGTTGCTTCTGCCCGGGTTTCTGAGGGAGAATTGGAAGGAGTTCAAAAAATTACCACTTGGGCAGCTCAAAAGGGCTATCTCGATCGGGTGGAGGTTTTGGGCTTTGTAGACACGCCGGTTTCTGTGAATTGGATTTTGGATGCTGGGGCAAAAGTCATGAACCTACTGACCAAAGGCTCGCTAAACCATCTGGTTCACCAGTTGAAAAAATCGCCAGAGCGGCATTTTGAGGAAATTGCCACCAGCATTTCCTACGCTCAGGAAAAAGGAATTGCTGTCAATGTTTACCTGGAAGATTGGTCAAACGGCATGCGAAATTCGCTCGAATACACGCTGAGTTTGATCGATTTCTTGACCCATCAGCCGGTCAAGCGTATCATGCTCCCTGACACCTTAGGATTGCTTTCTCCGGATGAAGTTCGGAATTTCATGGATTTGATCGTAGAGAAATTCCCGGCCACTCACTTCGATTTCCATGCCCACAATGATTATGATCTTTCCGTTGCCAATGTCATGGAAGGCATTCTTCATGGCGCATCCGGTATTCACACAACCGTGAACGGATTGGGCGAACGGGCAGGAAATGCACCTTTGGAATCCGTAGTCGCCGTAATCAAGGACTTTACAGATTTTGAAATTGGAGTCCAGGAGCAAAAGATTTTCCGCGTTTCAAAGTTGGTTGAACAGTTTTCCGGACAGCATATTCCGGCTAATAAGCCGGTTGTCGGTGAAAATGTCTTTACCCAAACGGCTGGAATTCACGCTGACGGGGACAATAAAAAGAACCTCTATTTCAATGATCTGCTTCCTGAGCGATTTGGCCGTCAACGGAAATATGCCTTGGGCAAAACTTCTGGCAAAGCCAATATTCTTAAGAATTTGGAAGAACTCGGAATTTCTCTTGAAAAAGAAGAACTCACCCGAGTGACCCAACGGATCATTGAATTGGGCGATAAGAAGGAACGTGTGACTACTGAAGATTTGCCTTACATCATTTCTGATGTATTGCAAAACAACTCGATCTCCAAAAATATCTTCATCGAAGGGTATCACATGACCCATTCCAAGGGTTTGAAGCCATCTGTTCAACTTCGACTGAATGTCCATGGCAAATCCTACGATGCTACAGCAACCGGTGACGGACAGTATGATTCCTTCATGCGTGCGGTAAAGAAAATTTATAAATCCCTGAAAAAAGAACTCCCCAAGCTGATTGATTACCATGTATCCATTCCTCCCGGAGGAAAAACCGATGCTTTTGTAGAGACGGTGATCTCTTGGGATTATGGGAAAATATTCAAAACCAAGGGGCTCGACCCTGACCAAACTGTGGCAGCGATGATGGCCACGGAAAAAATGCTGAACATCGTCGAATCATTTAATTCAAACCCAGAAAAAGAATCCACGAACTATGGAAATGAATATCGCGCTGTTGCCGGGTGACGGCATCGGCCCTGAAGTAATTGCTCAGGCAGTGAAAGTAGTCAATGCCATCGGGAAAAAATTCGGTCATAAAATCACCTTCAAAGAAGGTCTTGTCGGTGCATGTGCCATCGATGCCACGGGAGACCCTTATCCCGATTCCACGCACGAGATCTGTGCCGCTTCTGATGCAGTACTTTTCGGAGCGATCGGCGACCCGAAATACGACAACGATCCCAAAGCCAAAGTTCGACCGGAACAAGGACTGCTTAGAATGCGCCAGAAACTCGGCCTGTTTGCCAATGTTAGACCCACTTTCACTTTTCCTTCCTTGGTTGATAAGTCACCGTTGAAGCTTGACCGAGTGGATGGCGTGGATTTGGTGTTTTTCAGGGAATTGACAGGAGGGATTTATTTTGGTGAGCCACGAGGCCGAAACGAGCAAGGAACCAAAGCCTTTGATACAAATATTTACAGCAAAGAGGAGATTGTTCGCCTAGCTAGAATGGGTTTTGAAGCTGCGCAAAAAAGAAGAAAGCTGCTGACCTGCGTGGACAAAGCCAACGTAATGGCGACTTCCAGACTATGGAGAGAAACCGTACAGGAATTAGCTCCTGAATACCCGGATGTCAAAGTGGAATATGAATTCGTGGATGCCGTGGCGATGCGATTGATCCAGTGGCCAAAAGCTTATGACGTGTTGATTACCGAGAACCTTTTTGGTGACATTCTGACTGACGAAGCTTCGGTAATTTCCGGTTCCATGGGCTTGATGCCTTCTGCTTCCTTGGGTTCAAAAGTGAAGCTATTCGAACCGATTCATGGTTCGTATCCTCAGGCAGCAGGCAAAGACATCGCCAACCCACTTGGAACGGTGCTTTCTGCGTCCATGATGTTTGATTATGCCTTTGGACTATTCGAAGAAGCCAAACTGATCAGCGATGTGGTCAATCTTTCTTTGGCAGAAGGAATCGTGACCGAAGACATCGCCGAGGGCGGCAAAGCCTACAAAACCTCCGAAGTGGGGGATTGGCTGGCTGCTAAGATTTTGGGATAATATTTCTAGATGATAAAATGAAACCACCTTCGGAATGGGGTGGTTTTTTATTGACTTTAAAATGGATTCGATTTTAAGTAATCGATTGTTTGTATAACCTTTTTTCTTTTTTTTAAGAATGAAACATAGATTCCAATCCCTATGCAGAAAAGAATGAGATATATGTAAACCTGAGTTGGGACACCTTCAACATGATGAAGTGTTGCCGCCCAGCTTTTACTTGGATTTAAATCATTTAGAATCACTTGCTATTTTCGTTAATCCAGAAATTGATAAAATTAAAATGATGGTTTCAATGTTTATCCTAAAATTCCCAAAGTAGCATCTCACATGTCCAAGAGAAGTAGTTCAATGTCCCTTCTAGACATAAATTAAATCCTCCTTAATCCGCTCAAAATACCGCTCTTTGATTCCATTTTTGGAAACCAAATCGACTTTGATTCCAAGGATTTCATCCAGTTCATCCGCCAATTCAATAAACTCTGAACCTACACGGCTATGAAACTCGACCATCAAATCCAGGTCACTCGCTTCTTTTTGTTCTTTGCGTGCGTAGGAACCAAAAATCGCCAAGTCCTTGATCGTATACTTTTCAAAAAGCTCCTTAATCTCTCGCCGGATTGATCATGATATGTGCTCGATGCGTTCCCGGATCCATAATCCAAGGTAAACCCGGTCCGGCTGGCTTCATTGGCAATCCGGTGCTTTCCGCAGTAGCCCAAGGAATATAGACGACCGAGCGCGTATAGGTGTTTTTGGCTTCACCTGTGGTCCAGTTTACATCGGCGTGCTTAGCAGTCAAGGCATTGAGCAAGCTTCCCTGATCGGGGAGTTTGAGTTTGCCCGCTTTTGCTTCAGCTTCTCGGATATTGAATATTTCCTCCGCATTTTTTCCTTCTTTTCGCAATGCCCAACCCCGCTCCATAAACGGCTGAGCACTGCTGTGATAACAAGACACGCTCAGTCCCTCTCGGGAGGGGTCATCGGCTAGACAAATGGTCTGATTTGTTCCTTTTCTGAGCAAAGTTCCATCAAAGGCATACACGGTTGCATGGGCGCGTTGATCCTCAGGAGCGGCTAGTACAGCCAGTTTGATCTGGATTTCTTTGGAAGGTTGAGTTTGAGAAATTGCCTGAAAACTGGCGAAAATCATCAAAAGGCTAAGAAGTTGCTTCATGGTCATTATTTTTGGGTTACCTGAATTTAGTCAACCCGCTGAGGGTTTCAAAGGATTTGTCAATATTGAATTCCAACTATGCGTTCCCGACCGTATTCCTATCTCTTTTCCATTTCATACTATGGCGCAAGATTCAAAGGTTGGGCCAAGCAAAAAGGGCAACCAACCGTGGAGGGGAAATTGGAGCGGGTGTTTCGATTTGTGTTGGGTCATGAAGATTTCCGATTGATCGGATCGAGTCGGACCGATTCAGGAGTGAGTTGTCGGCAGGGTTTTGTTCAGATTTTTCTTCGTGAAGAAGTGGATTTTGAGCCGATTTTATTAGCCTTGAATGTGAATTTGAATGGAGAAATCCGACTCAATGCTGTTCATGAAATCCCACGGGATTTTAATTTGATTCAATCCGTCAGTCAAAAAACCTATCGTTACTATTTCTCTGATTCCGAATCCTTTCATCCATTTGCATCGGCATTTTTGACCTCAGCTTTCCAAATCAACTCATTGGAACGAATGCAGGAAAATGCCTCTCTTTTCGTTGGAAAACATGATTTCAGGGTTTTTTGCAGGATCTCGGGCGACAAAAAGGATTTTACAAGAGAAATTTTTGAAGCGAAAGTCTTCGAGATAAAAACTTTTTTTACTGATTTTTCACCCGAAAAAACTTATTCCTTTGAAGTGACCGGAACGGGTTTCCTTTATCATCAAGTCAGAAAAATGGTCCATGCGATTTGGTATTTTTCTTCAAATCAAATCAAAGAAAGATTGGCAAATCCAGAAGGACCTTGGGAACCTGTACCCACTGCCTCCGCAAATGGCTTGGTGCTCTGGGAGACGGTGTTGGATAACCTTTGAATTCTCGAAGACCTTGAAAGTTTGCCGTCATCAAAGCTTCAACTCCATCACCACATCGTCCATGACATAGCCATTTCCGATGTCGATGACTTCTTTGTAGATTTCCTGAAAGCCCATTTTGAGGTAAAAGTTGATGGCCTTTTGATTGTATTTGTTCACATTCAGCAGCAGGCTTTTTTGATCGGCTTTTCTGGCCTGATCGGCCACTTCCAGGATCAATGCTTTTCCTGCGCCATTTCCCTGAGCTTCGGGAAGAAGGTAGATTTTATGCAGCTTCGCTTTTGAACCTTCTGAATAATTGAGTTCATATCCTGCAAACCCGATTTCAATCCCATTTTCCTCAGTGAGCAAAAAAGTATGTCCTTTTTCCAGTTGTGATTCCAGCATTTTGAGCGAATACATCCAATTCAGCATGTACTCGATTTGCTCCGGGCTGAGAATAGTTTTAAAAGTTGAAGGCCAGGTGCGGTGTGCGATGGACTGGACTTTGGTGAGTTCTTCTTTTTGTAATGAGCGGATTTGCATAGGGAAATACGAGATTTGAAATACGGGCTGTTAACTTAGAGCTGGGCTTCCTTGCCACTTTTCAACCTTACAACTTTCCAACTGAATTTTCCAATTTTTCAATCAACAAATCAAAATTCAATCAACTCCTTCAACTTTCCCTTGAATCGCTCTGTCGGCAAAAACTGCTTTTCCAAGCTGGGGGCAAAAGGAACTGGTGTATCCAAACTTCCTTCCCGCATCACCGGGGCATCTAGCCAGCGGAAGCAATGCTCGGAAATCCAGGCACAGATTTCTGCGCCGATTCCTCCGGTCAAGGTGTCCTCTTGGAGGAAAATCACTTTTCCGGTCTTTTTCACCGTTGCCGCAACTGCTTCTTGATCCCAAGGCAGTAGCGTTCTTAAGTCCAAAATATCTGCTGAAATCCTGAGTTCCTCGACGGCCTTGATCGCCCAATGCACGCCCATGCCATAGGTGATGATAGAGACTTGGGTTCCTTCTTGTGCCAAAGCTGCCTTTCCCACTTCCACGGTATAGTAGCAGTCAGGCACAAGGCCTGAGATGGAACGGTAAAGCATTTTGTGCTCGAAATAAAGGTAAGGGTTGGGGTCTTCCAAAGCTGCATTGAGCAGACCTTTCGCATCGTGGGGATTAGAAGGATAGACGATTTTCAGACCGGGAGTGTGGAAAAACCAAGCTTCGTTGGACTGGGAGTGAAACGGCCCTGCGGCCGATCCAGCGCCGGTTGGCATTCTGATTACCACATCGGCTTTTTGTCCCCAGCGGTAGTGGATTTTTGCCAGGTTGTTCACGATTTGGTTGAAACCGACGCTTACAAAGTCCGCAAACTGCATCTCGACCATGGCCTTGTAGCCTTTGATGGAGAGTCCCAGTCCGGCACCGATGATGGCGCTTTCGCAAAGCGGCGTATTGCGCACCCGATCTCCTCCAAATTTTGCCTTAAAGCCATCCGTGATTTTGAAAACTCCTCCATATTCTCCGATGTCCTGACCCATCAGAATCAGATTCGGGTACTTTTCCATCGATTGACGCAGCCCGTCGCTGATCGCATCGATAAAACGCTTTTCCGTATTCGGTCCTGCTGGAGAGATGACTTTTTGGGAAAAAGGAGTATAGACATCTGCCAATTCTTCTTCCAGATTGGGCGTGATGGCTTCGGCTGCAAAAGCAATTTCCAACCCGTCATTGATCGCCTTTTTGACATTTTTATTCAGGCTCTCTTTGGCTGCAGCATCGAGCACGCCTACAGATTCCAGATAGGCTTCGTAATTGTCCACCGGATCGAGTTGTGCCCATTCTTCCTTGAGGTGCTTGGGAACGTACTTCGTGCCGGAAGCTTCCTCGTGGCCACGCATTCTGAAGGTGATCGCCTCGACCAAAACCGGTCTTGGGTTTTCTCGGATATCTTGGGCCAGTCTCAGAATAGTATCATAGACATCCAGCACGTTGTTTCCCTGTACCCGAACGGCCTCCATGCCATATCCGGGGCCTTTTTCGGTGAAATACTTGAAGGCAAACTGCTCCTCGCTTGGCGTGGAAAGTCCATAGCCATTGTGCTCCACGACAAAAATCACCGGCAATTTCCAAACTGCCGCCACATTCAATCCTTCGTGAAAATCTCCCTCCGAACTCGCGCCATCACCTGAAAAAACCAAGGTGACTTTCTTTTCTTCAGAAAGTTTATGCGCCAAACCAATCCCATCCGCAATGGCCAGCTGAGGACCAAGGTGTGAGATCATCCCGACGATGTGGTGGTCGATGCTGCCAAAGTGGAAGGATCGGTCTCGGCCTTTGGTGAAGCCTGACTTTTTTCCCTGAAATTGTGCGAATAGCCGCTCCAAAGGCATATTTCGCCCGGTAAAAATTCCCAGGTTGCGGTGCATAGGAAGAATAAATTCATCAGATTCGAGTGCGTTGACAGCGCCAATGGAAATGGCTTCCTGTCCCCATCCGCTAAACCATTTGGAAATTCTGCCCTGACGAAGAAGAATGAGCATTTTCTCCTCGATCCTACGGGGCATGATCAGCGATTCGTAGAGTTTGAGGAGGGTTTTATCCGAGTAATTCTTCCGGTCAAAAGTTAATCTTTGGGCATTTGGGGCGGTGAATTCCATACGATTCGATTTGGGAGTCTAAGGTACTCTAAGCCCCGAAATCGGCAAAGGTTTTTTGGTACGGAAGAAAAAAGGTTAACTATTAAGGTTTCCCGCTGATTATCGCAGAAAAGGATGCAGATAGACGCTGATTTAAATTTGCTCAACTGGTTTTTGAGAAAATCCGAAATCCGAGGCTTCGACTTCGCTCAGCATCACATTGGACCTCCCTTGCAAAAGTGCCCCGACTTTCGTCGAGGCAAAAAATAAATGCAAGGAGTTAAAAAGTATTTGCTGTACGCTGCGAAATTAAGCAAAGCTTTTCTCTGAGTACGACATCTTGCGTTAAGCTTGTTTTATCAAAGTGTTAACTGAGGACTTGTAAAGTGGTAGAGTTCAAAAGTTGTAAAGTTGCTGTAACCAACCTTGCAACTTTCCAACTTTCTTAACTTTCCAACCCATTTTTACCTACCTTTGCCCTCCCAAATCGAAGCGAATTCTGTGAAAGCGAGAACATTAAAGAAAGACAAAGTCAATATCATCACCATGGGTTGCTCCAAAAACCTGGTGGATTCCGAAGTCCTGCTGACCCAACTCAGAGGTAACGGCATCAACGCCAGCCACGAGTCCAACTCCGATGACAACAACATCATCATTATCAATACCTGCGGATTCATCGACAATGCCAAGCAGGAGTCCATCGATACCATCCTCCAATATGTAGATGCCAAAGAGCAAGGCTTGGTGGACAAGGTGTATGTGACCGGCTGTCTTTCTCAGCGCTATAAGGACGATTTGGAAAAAGAAATCCCGCAAGTGGATGCATTTTTTGGAACTCGCGATTTGCCTGCGATTCTGAAAAAATTCAAAGCAGATTACAAGCATGAGTTGGTGGGTGAGAGATTGTTAACTCACTCGGCACACTACGCCTACATGAAGATTTCCGAGGGTTGCGATCGGCCATGTTCCTTTTGTGCGATTCCGCTGATGCGGGGTGGACATATCTCCAGACCGATTGAGGAATTAGTGAAAGAAGCGAAGCACAAAGCTGCCAACGGAACCAAAGAATTAATTTTGATTGCACAGGATTCGACCTATTACGGCTTGGATATTTATAAAAAAAGAAACCTTGCCGAACTTCTTCGTAACCTTTCCGATGTAGAAGGAATCGATTGGATTCGCCTGCACTATGCCTATCCGACGGGCTTCCCGATGGATGTGATCGAGGTGATGAAAGAGCGTCCGAATATCTGCAAGTACTTGGATATTCCTTTGCAACACGGTTCGACCGATGTGCTTAAAGCCATGCGTCGAGGCACGACTCGCGAAAAGCAGGAGGAACTCATCCACAGCATCCGGGAGATGATTCCGGAGATTGCAATCCGTACCACGATGATTGCCGGACACCCGGGAGAAGGAGAAAAAGAATTTCAAGAGATGGTGGATTTTGTAGAGCGGATGAAATTTGAGCGGTTGGGTGTGTTTACTTATTCCCATGAGGAAAATACCCATGCTTTTGGAATGGAGGATTTGCTTTCGCAGGAAGAGAAACAAGACCGGGCAAATCACCTGATGGAAGTGCAGGAGCAAATCAGTTACGACTTAAATCAGGACAAAATCGGAAAAACTTTCAAAGTTTTGATTGATAAAAAAGAAGGAGGTCACTTCGTCGGCCGCACGGAGTTTGACTCAGTCGAGGTGGACAATGAAGTGCTGATCGATGCATCCAAGTTTTATTGCCGAGTGGGAGACTTTGTGCAAGCCAAGGTATTCGAAGCGACGGAGTTTGATTTGTACGCGACAGTGGAAGAATAAACAAAAAGAAAAGGGAAAAAAGGGAGCTGAATTCTCCCTTTTTTCGTTTTAGGAGTATACAGCAAAATTGCTAACTTTCATCATGCTGACAATCAATCCTAAATACATCACAGACCAAAGAGGAAAAAAACTTTCTGTGGTTTTGTCAATCGAAGAATTTGAGGCAATGGTAGAGCATCTTGAAGAATTGGAGGATATCAAACTTTATGACCAAGTCAAGAATTCCGATGAATCCTCCCTTCCTATTGACGAGGCTTTTTAAATGATCGAAATTCTCCGAAAAGAAATATAATGGCTTACCAAATAGCCATTAAGAAGTCTGCGATTAAATCTCTTTCCAAGATTGCAGAACCTTATTTTTAAAGCTTAAAAGAGGACATTTATAATTTGGCGGAAAATCCAAGACCTATAGGATATAAAAAGTTGAAAGGCAGAGACGCCTATCGAATTCGAGTATTGGATTACCGAATTATTTATGAATTAGAGGATAGCATTCTAACTATTGAGCTTATTGTAATTGGATATCGAAAGGATATTTATGAATGATCTTTCTGTTTTTTTAAAAATCTTAATTGAATTAGTTCTTTTCGGCTTGGGTTATTATCGGTATCGAAGGGTCATAAAGCCCGATAATGTAGGATTTCACAAATTCAATTTCTTATACAAATTCCAGAGAAATGCATTCATCTATGCATTGATGTCATGGGGTCTGATTATGGTAGTGAGAGAATTGGTCATTTTGATTTGGTTTTAGATTCTATTTAGTCAAGCTTTTGGAGAAGCAGGAAAACTCGTCTTTTGCCCTTTCCCCACGATCCCCTAATTTAGCCGATCTAAAATCCCCCGAATGAAGCTGATCGAAGTCACCACTCCTGCCCATCAGAAAGAATTTATCGAAATGGCGGTGAGGCTTTACAAGAATGAAAAAAACTGGATTCGTCCGCTTGATAAGGACATCGAGGGACTTTTTCATCCCGAGACCAATAAGCTTTTCCGAAATGGGGCTAAAGCAAGGCGCTGGTTGCTTCAGGACGATAAAGGGCAGACTATCGGCAGGGTTGCGGCTTTTGTCAATCCCAAGATGAAGGAAAAACAGCCAACGGGTGGTGTTGGTTTCTTCGAATGCATCGACAATCAGGAGGCGGCTTTTCTGCTTTTGGATACCGCAAAAGCCTGGCTTCAAAGCGAAGGCATGGAAGCGATGGATGGACCAATTAACTTTGGCGAGCGTGATAAGTGGTGGGGATTGTTGGTAGATGGGTTCTCCGAGCCGAACTACAATATGCCTTGGAATTTCCCATACTACCAAAAGTTCTTTGAAGATTATGGCTTTCAGCTTTATTTCAAGCAATACACGTACATGCGTCCGGTGCAGGATCTCGGGTTTGACGAGAAAATGATCCACCGAGCCAACACTATCATGGCGAATCCGGATTATTCTTTCCGGTATATCAAGGGGAAAGAACTTCAGGAAAAAGCGCCGGAATATTTCATGACGGTTTACAACAAAGCCTGGGCTCGTCACATGGGAAAATCGATCTCGCTGAAAGAAGCTCAGCTCATGTTTGGCAAGATGAAGCCGATCATCGATCCGAGGTTGATCTACTTTGCGTTTCATAAAGGCGAACCGGTGGGCTTTTTCATCCAGATTCCTGAGATCAATCAGATCTTCAAGCATGTGAATGGGAAAATGGACCTGATTGGGAAGCTGAAATTTCTGTGGTACAAGACCTTTTTCCCTCCCAATAAAATGCTTGGCTTAGTCTTTGGCGTAGTGCCGGAGCACCAGGGAAAAGGTGTGGAAAGCGCCATGATCATCAGTTACGATAAGATGAGTGGCAAGTCCTCTTTCCCATACAAAACCATCGAGATGAACTGGATCGGGGACTTCAATCCCAAAATGATGCGGGTTTGTGAGCAGCTGTTGGCTACGATCTACAAGACGCATCATACGTACCGGTATCTCTTTGATCGGGAAAAACCGTTTGAAAGACACCCGATATTTGATTAAGTACGAGTTACGAAATACGATTTACGAGGTGTTTTTAGACCTCAATCCTTACTCTTGGTAGGGAGGTCAACGGGTTTCAATGTCGAATATCGAATGCTGAAGTAATCCCAACTTTACAACCTTTTAACTTTACAACTTTCCAACTATTTAAAAAATGAAAAAATACGATGTGACCGGCATTGGAAATGCCCTGGTAGATATTGAGTTTAAAGTAAAAGATCAGTTTTTTCTGGATAATAAAGTCGAAAAAGGTCTGATGACTCTGGTGGATGAAGAACGTCAAAATTCCCTGATGCAGGTGATCAATACGGAAGAGGCCAAAAAGCAAGCCGGGGGTTCTGCGGCCAATTCGGTGGTTGCCGTCAGTCAGTTTGGCGGAAAATCCTATTACTGCTTTCGCGTGGCCAATGACGAATTGGGGCATTTCTATCTGAAGGATTTGAATGATTCCGGAGTATCGATTGGCTTGAGTCCTGAGAAACTAGAAGATGGCGTGACAGGTAAATGTTTGGTGATGGTCACGGAAGATTCCGAGCGGACGATGAATACCTTTCTCGGAATCACGCAGAATTTCTCTGTAAATGACCTCAACGAATCCGCGATCAAAGACTCCAAATACCTATTTATCGAAGGCTATCTGATTACTTCTGAAAACGGAAAAGCTGCCATGAAACATGCCAAAAAGATTGCCGAGGAAAACGGGGTAAAAGTGGCATTGACTTTTTCGGATCCTGCAATGGTAAAGTATTTCCGGGAGCCATTTGATGAAGTGATCGGTGCAAGTGTGGATCTGCTTTTTGCCAATGAAGAAGAAGCTATGCTTTTCACGGGAAAAGATAATCTTACCGAAGCTCGGGAAGAACTCAAAAAGGTGGCGAAACACTTTGTAATTACTCAGGGAAAAAATGGCGCAATGATCTTTGACGGAGACACCTTTATCGATATCGAGCCCTATAAGACGACCGCGATCGACAGCAACGGTGCCGGAGATATGTTTGCCGGAGCATTTCTATATGGAATCACAAACGGGCACTCTTATGCATCCAGCGGGAAGTTAGCCTCCATGGCCAGTTCCAGAATTGTGAGCCAGTTTGGGCCCAGACTAAAGTGGCATGAAGCCAAAGAAATCCTGGCAAAACTGAATCCTTAAGAAAATTTAACGCTGTCCAAGAATTCAATTTTTGGACCGCGTTTATCTACTTTTTCCTGCAATGGTGGATTTTTCAAACCTTTCACCTGTCTTTTTGAGTTTAATTTGATGAGAGGCTAATTTCTTATTTGAAATAAAACACTCTAATTTCCGCCCAAATTCTTAATTGAATACTAAACCAATCTTTTTACCATGAGAAAATTTACTGCTTTAGGCCTAATTCTGGGGATGCTCAGCATTCCGGTTTTGGCCCAAAAAAAGATCGAATTCAAGGAATTCACCTTGGACAACGGACTGCATGTGATCATGCATCGGGACAATACGACACCCATTGTGGTGACTTCGGTATTGTATCATGTAGGCTCCAAAAATGAAAATCCAGAGCGTACCGGTTTTGCTCACTTTTTTGAGCATTTGATGTTTGAAGGTTCGGAAAATATTGACAGAGGTCAATACATGAACATCATCCAAAGCCGTGGAGGAACACTGAATGCTTACACTTCCAACGACATCACTTATTATTATGAGTTACTTCCCTCCAATGAATTGGAGCTGGCGCTCTACATGGAAAGTGAGCGAATGCTGCATTCCAAAGTGGATATCACCGGTGTAGAAACGCAACGTGAAGTGGTAAAAGAGGAGCGGCGTCAGCGGTATGAAAATCAGCCTTACGGTACCATTCTTCCTGAGACCTTGGTGCGAGCTTACCAAGTCCATCCCTACAAGTGGGCTCCGATCGGTTCGATGGATCACCTGAATGCGGCCACGATTGAAGAATTCCAGCAGTTTTACAAGGATTTCTATGTGCCAAACAATGCGACATTAACCATCGCAGGTGACATCGATTATGAGACTACCGAGAAATTGGTGAGAAATTATTTCTCGGAAATTCCGAAAGGAGCTAAAGAAATCTACAGACCTAATGTAGTTGAGCCTAAGAAAACAGCTGAAATACGGGATATTGTTTATGACAACATTCAGATCCCTGCTGTAATCCAAGCCTACAACCTTCCTCCTAGAAATCATCCGGATTCGTATGCACTTTCCATGCTTTCTACCTATCTAACTGGAGGAAACTCGTCCCTGATGACCAAAGAATTGGTGGATAAGCAACAAAAAGCATTGGTCATTGCAGCGATTCCTTTGGAACTGGAAGACGGCGGGGTATTCCTGATGTATGGAATCACCAATATGGGCGTAGAACCTAAGGATCTGGAAGCTGAAGTGGACCGGCTGATCAAGCAGGTGCAGGATCAGGGAATCAGTGATGAGGAATTTGAAAAGCTCAAAAATATCATGGAAAATAAAATTGTGAGCGGAAACTCTACGATTGCGGGAATTGCCAACAATCTGGCTGAAGCTAAAGTAATCTACGGAAATACCAACTACATCAATCAAGTGATGGATGCTTACTCCAAAGTCACCAAGGCGGATATTCAGCGTGTGGCCAAAGAGTATATGGATCTTGAAGGTCGAGTTGTACTTTATTATTTGCCAAAATCAGCTCAACCAGCAACTGAGTAATTGTTTCACCTATAACATATCCTAGAAATGAAAAAAATAGCTATAGCATTTGTATTGACACTTTTGGTTGCGGTGGGCGGATTTGCTCAGGTGGACAGAAGTAAGCTTCCTGCATCAGGACCAGCTCCAGAGATAAAAATCGGAGAAGCGGAGACCTTCACCTTGGACAATGGTCTCAAGGTATTTGTGGTGAAAAACGACAAATTACCAAGAGTGTCTTTTACATTGGTTTTGGAGCGTGATCCAATCCTGGAAGGAGACAAGGCTGGTTTGACAGGTTTTGTCGGGGAAATGATGATGGCAGGCACAAAAAACCGAACCAAAGATCAACTAGACCAGGAAGTGGATTTCATCGGAGCAAGTTTGAGTGCATCTTCTACCTCGATGTTTGCTTCTTCTTTGAAAAAGCATCAGGGAAAAGTATTGGAATTAATGGCTGACGTGCTTTTCAATCCCGTGTTTCCTCAGGAAGAGTTGGACAAATTGAGAAAGCAATCGCTTACCGCATTGGCGCAAAGCAAAGACAATCCAAACGTGATTTCCTCCAGGCTTTCAGCGGCGGTTGTGTACGGCAAAAACCATCCTTATGGAGAGGTGGAAACTGAAGCGACCATCAATAATGTGACAGTGGAAGATGTGAAGTCGTATTATCAAACTTACTTTAAGTCAAATATTGCCTATCTGGCAATCGTTGGGGATATGGACAAAGCGGAAGCTGAGAAAGTGGTAAAGCAGTATTTTGGCAATTGGAAGCAAGGCGAAGTGCCCAAATTTACTTACCCAATCCCTGAGCGTGCTTCAAAGCGTGCTGTCGCCTTGGTAGACAGAAGTTCTTCCGTGCAATCCGTGATCAATCTGACACAGCCAGTGAAAATGAAAATTGGAGATGACGATTATATCTCCAGTAGAGTATTAAATCAGATTTTGGGTGGGGGTTCTGCTTCCCGACTTTTCATGAATCTTCGAGAAGACAAAGGCTACACTTATGGCGCTTATTCATCTATCGGAGCGGATAAATTGGTAGCGACCATCTCGGTAAATGCCTCGGTTCGTACAGAAGTTACTGACTCTGCTGTTTACGAATTCATTTATGAAATCCAGAATTTGGTGGAAAATGGAGTGACTGAAGAAGAGCTTGCAAAAGCAAAAGCAGAATTGTCAGGCAGTTTTGGACGATCATTAGAGCAGCCTGCCACTGTTGCAAACTTTGCTTTAAATACAGATCGATACAAGCTTCCAAAAGACTACTACGCGACTTACCTGCAAAAATTGAGTGCCCTGACAGTAGACGATATCAATGCCACTGCAAAGCGTCTCATCGAACCGGATAAGTTTATCATCACTACAGTTGGAAACGGTGCTGAAATCAAGGAGAAATTGGCTCAGTTTGGCGAAGTCACCCTGTATGACAACATGGGAATGCCTGCAAAGGAATTGACGGCGGATGCAAACATGACTGCGGAAAAGGTGCTGGAAACTTATCTCACTGCCATTGGTGGAATGGAAAAAGTAAAAGCGATCAAAACTGCAAAAATTTCAATGGATGCAGATGTGATGGGCACTCCCCTAAACCTGGCTTTTGTATACGATTCTCAAAATGGCAGATATGGTCAAAAACTTTCGGTTGGAGGCAATGTGATGCAAAAAACCACATTAGCAGACGGCAAAGGTTCTATGTCGGTTCAGGGAAATTCCATGGAAATGAACGAAGCTCAGCTTGCTGAAGCGAAATTGAATTCATTTCTCTTTCCGGAAGCAGTTTACCAAGAAAATGGATATACCTTGACTTTTGACGGGTTGAAAGATGTAGACGGTACCCCGGCTTATAAGGTAATCATTGCCACCGCCACCGGAGCAAAGTTGACAAACTACTATGCCCAGGAGACCGGATTGAAAATCAAATACGAAAACCCTGCATCCGGTGACACGTTCTATTCAGACTATCAAGCCAAGGATGGCGTGTTGCTGCCGATGGCTTGGACCATCAAGTCTCCTGCAATACCGGTTCCCCTTGAAGCCAAAGTTACTTCGATGGAATTGAATGTGCCAGTGACTGACGAAGACGTTAAATAACATGACATGGGAGGAGGGCTGCTCCTCCCTTTTTATTCTTTTAATTTTAAAAAAAAACAAGTATGAACTTCAAATCTCTCTTAGTCGCAGGCCTTGTCGTAGTGGCGTCACATACCGATCTTTTTGCTGAAAAAGTGATCCGCATTGGTGATCAAATTTCATTAGTTGAAAATGATCCGGAAACTATCATTGCAAATTATATCAAAGCAGTAGGTGGGGAAGCTAAAGTGAAGGCCATCAAAAACGCTAGCATGACGGCTGAAGCTAATTTTCAGGGTCAAGTGATCGAAATCAAAACCATCGCTGATTCTGAAAATACACGAATGATGCAATCCACATCAGTGGGTGGCAATGTCATGCAAAAAACACTACTGGTAGGTGGGCAAGGTCAAATGGTAATGATGGGGCAAGTTCAGGAGCTTCCTGAGGAGACAGTCGCTCTTCTTAAGCCTCAGACCTATGTGTTTCCAGAGCAGTTTTATTCTGAAATGGGCTTCACCTTGGAGTTTCTCGGAACAGAGGAAATTGACGGACAGCAAACCAACAAGCTTGGAATTACCGCGCCAAATGGCATGGTGACCAACGAATTCTATTCTGTTGAAAGCGGCCTTAAAATCAGAACGAGCTCTGAGGCTACCGGGGAGATCACCTATTCGGATTACCAAGAGGTTGAAGGAGTGAAGTTTCCCATGATGCTGACGATCAAAAACCCAATGCTTCCAGAAGCCCTTGAAGCTAAAATGATTTCGGTGAAATTCAATCAGGTACTTTCGGATTCAGATTTCCAATAGATACCACTCTTTCATTAAATCAAAGGCTTCCGGGTTTTGGAAGCCTTTTTTATGTCATCCATTTTGCGGTGATCGGGTTAAGCTTTTTAACAAGTAGCTGAAAAACAGGATAAAACCTTCTATTCTCATTTTCTAAAAATATATCCAAAGACCGCTCATTCCGGTTAATTCGAAGTTTCAAATCTGAATTGCCAGCTGATTTTACGATTGGCCAGTTCACAATTCGATCGTTTCTCATCAATGAACCATAAGCTTTAGAATCCGGGTGAAGCTGGAGGATTGCTCCTTCTGAGTTTGTTTTGATTCCAAATTCATGCATTGGCCAATCCTTACTTTGAGCCTCAATCATCTCAATTCCCAGAGCGAAGAGTTGAGATTGGAGTACAGGAAAAAGATCCGCTTTTCCACTTACATAGTTGGAAAAGAACGAGCGGACTTCTGTTTTGTCTGAGAATTTTTCAAATACCAACTGGTCAAAATCACTCATTGAATAACCTTTGAATGGTTTCCCAAACTGCTCCCACATTTCTTTCATAATTAGGCTGAGCGAACTCCCATTTTTCAATAATAATACATCAATGCAAAGTGCCAGCAGAGCACCATGGGTGTAGATATTTACTTTTCGGTCGGGAATTCCTGTAACATAGCCATCCAGCCATAGGTCAAATGATGATTCAGCGATCGTCTGATTTCTCCAACCCAAGCTTGCTACTTCTCTGGCGATTACTTTTTCAAAATGTTTGAGATAGGTGGGCAGATCGTAAACTCCGGACTTAAGTAAATACAGATCTCCCATGTAAGTGGTTACCCCTTCCAGAAGCAATCCAGCTTTGGTGTAGGCTTCTTTAGAAAAGTCATAAGGCAAAAGTTCCTTTGGGCGGATTCGGCAGACATTCCAGGCGTGATATAGCTCATGACAGCTTACGCCAAGCAATTCTTCCATTTGAGCTGGATCAGCTAGGTTTACTGCCGGACCAAAAGTAATCACTGTACCGCGGCGATGCTCCACGCCATGATAATGCGGGTAGGGTAAAAGCTGGAAAATGAAATGATATTCCGGTTCGGGGAATTCACCAAAGTCATGGATGAGTTTTGAAGAGAAGGCATTAAACTGGTCTAAAAAAAGTTTTTGGTCAAAATTAATCTCACCATGAATCCAAATGTGAAATGCAGTTTCTCCAATCGAATAGTTCCAATGAGTCAGATTTTTGGAGGCCAGAATGGTAGCATCAGCCAACATTTGAAAGCCTTTTGCTTTCCAAATATTGTCGGATAAAGGAATCAGCGTGCTGATTTGCTTGGGGAATTGGGTCAAATTCAGTGTGACTTCAATTTCCTCCTCACTTCTGTCCAAAACATCAAAACAGCAATTGACCAGATTCAAATAAATCTGCTCATCATCGACCCAGCAGCTTCCTGCATCCATTTTTCCACAGAAATATTCATAGGAAACCCAATGAATTCCTGCTTTTTTCGCGCTGAATTCCCAACAGTCTTTACTCGTTTTTCCTGCCGGTACCGAATTCTCCTCCGAATCGATTACGCTTAAGTTTCGAATGTTTTGTGCAAAATTTGCGAGCTGATAGCGTCCGGCTCTCCAGGCGGGAAGTTGAAGTTTTATAATTTCGGTTTCAATTGTTTCAATCGCTAATTCTATCTCAACAAACTGAGAAGCCGGATTTTGGCAACTGACTTTATATCGGAGCATAATAAATCGGATTTAGACCCAACAAATGTAGAAGTTGGATTTGTATTTCAGAAAATGGTCCATATCTTTGCAATCCTTTTCAGGGTCAATGCCTGAATGGAAGACAAAGAACGCAACTAGTTAAAGATATTCGATCATGAAAAGAACATTCCAGCCTTCTCGAAGAAAAAGAAAGAACAAGCACGGCTTCAGAGAAAGAATGTCTTCTGCTAACGGTAGAAGAGTAATCAGGGCAAGAAGAGCAAAAGGAAGACATAAGTTGACCGTCTCTTCTGAAAAGACTCTTAAGAAGTAATTCTCTGCGCTGTTTTTCGTATGTTCACATACGAGTACAGTCCTTGCGATGAATTTTAAACTTCCAAAGAACGAGCGGCTCCATGCCGAAAAACTAATCAAGGAACTTTTTAACGAAGGTTCCTCTTTTTTTTTGTATCCGTTCAAAGTACTTTTTATAAAAAAAACTGAACTGGCAGGTCAACCCAATCAAATCCTTTTCTCAGTTTCCAAAAAGAAAATCAGAAAGGCTACTGGCCGAAACTTCATCAAACGAAGATTAAAAGAAGCCTATCGGCTTAACAAGCAAATCCTTCCGGCAGATGGAATTATCCTCGGCCTTATATTTGTTGGTAAGGCAGAAATGACTTTTGCTGAGATTCAACCCAAAATGATTCAACTCCTGGCAAAGCTCAATCAGGAGTTAATCCAAAAACCGCTTTCCTCATGATTCAAAAATTGAAAAAACCCATTGTATTCATTCCATTAATTCTAGTTCTTTTCTTGGGAACTTTTGCCTTTCAGGTCAAGAACGACAAGCTTTTTGCTTTGGCAAAGAACATTGACATTTTTGCCACTTTGGTCAGAGAGCTGGATTCCTATTATGTGGATGAGATTGATCCGGACAAGTTGGTTACTATCGGAATTAATGCGATGCTGGAAGAGCTCGATCCTTATACCGAGTATATCCCGGAGGAGGAATCGGCTGATTTCCGAATGCTGACGACCGGCGAATATGCAGGAATCGGAGCCTTGATTGGTAATCGGGGAGGAGGGAATATGATTTTGATGCCCTATACAGGGTTTCCTGCTCAGTCTTCTGGTTTGAGAATAGCTGATTTCATATTGAAAGTAGACGCTATTGATGTTTCAAATAAGCCAACAGCAGAGGTTTCAGAACTTTTGAAAGGTCCTGCAAATACGCCACTTACCATAAAAGTCCTTCGGGATAAGGATACCCTTGATTTTTCACTGATCAGAAAAAAGATCACCTTGAAAAACGTGCCTTTCTACGGTAAAATCGACGACAAGACTGGCTATATCAAATTGTCAGATTTCACCACTAATGCTTCCAGCGAAGTGAGAAACGCAGTAGTAAATCTGAAAAGCCAAGGAGCCGAACGATTGATTTTAGACTTGAGAGACAATCCCGGTGGATTGCTTAATGAAGCAGTTGAGATCGTCAACCTCTTTATTCCAAAAGGGAAAGAGGTCGTGAAGACACTCGGAAAGCTCCAAAATGTGAATTACACGTACAAGACGACTAAAACACCCATAGATAAAGAGATTCCACTTGTTGTCTTGATCAATGAGCGAAGTGCTTCTGCGGCTGAAATTGTAGCAGGTGCGCTTCAGGACTATGATCGGGCAGTTTTGATAGGAAGAAAGTCCTTCGGAAAAGGGCTCGTGCAAACGACGATTCCACTTACCTATAATGCGCAGGTAAAAGTAACAACAGCGAAGTATTACATTCCAAGTGGACGATGTATTCAGGCGATTGACTATGCGCAGACTCGCGAAAATGGGTCTTTAACTACCGTTCCTGATTCTTTGAGGAAAGCTTTCAAGACAGCAAACGGGAGAATTGTTCGTGACGGTGCGGGGATCGAGCCGGATGATTTGGTTCAGGAAGTTAGCTACGCGCCGATTTCATACACCTTAGTGGCAGGCAATCATATTTTTGATTTTGCCACACAATATTTTTACAAAAATAAGTCAATCTCAGATCCGATGACCTTCACTATTTCCGATCAGGATTATGAAGACTTCAAAAAGTTTTTGAATGGCAAAGAGTATGATTACACTACTTATGTGGAGAAATCAATGCAGGATTTAGAGAAATATGCAGAAAAGGAGGCCTATTTCGAAGAAATCAAAAGTCAATTGGAAATGATTAAAGCTAAAGTCAACCACAGTAAAGAGAGTGATCTTGATACACATAAGGAAGAGGTCAAAAAAATTCTCAGTGAAGAAATTGTGTCTCGTTACTATTTTCAGGAAGGGATGATTGAGGCTGGCTTGGATCAGGATCCTGCTATCGACCTGGCAAAATCTTACCTTTCTGATCCTGTCAAATCCCTCAAAATTCTATCAGCTTCCTCCAAGTAATATGGCATTAATTCTGTCCATTGAGACCTCGACTTCGGTTTGCTCTGTGGCTGTTCATAATTCGGGAAATCTGTTGAGCCTTTGCGAGATTACCGAGTCAAGTGCTCATGCGGAGCGACTGATGCAATTGGTGCTGGATGCGGTTAATAAGTCCGGGTCTGAATTGATGGATTTAGATGCGATTGCTGTTTCTGAAGGGCCAGGCTCCTACACAGGCCTTCGTATCGGCGTCTCCACAGCAAAAGGTTTGGCTTTTGGGTTAAATCTTCCTCTGATTTCAATTAACACCCTGCAGGCTTTAGCCAGTGGGGTGATTGTCGATCAAGGTTCTTTTATTATTCCCGTTTTGGACGCCAGAAGAATGGAAGTCTATCGGGAAGTATTTGATCCCAAGCTTAATTCTATTTCGAAGCTTGATTCGGAAATTTTGAAAGAGGGTGCTTTTGAGAACTTTTTAGAGAAAGGGCCAGTTTATTTCATTGGGAATGCAGTGGAAAAAGTAAAAACCGTTGTCACAAATGAAAATGCCCGGTTTGTTCCGGATTTAACATTTTCTGCTCTTCACTTGGGGAAATTGGCTTTTTCAAAATTTGCGAATCAGGATTTTGCTGATCTTGCTTATTTAGTCCCAAACTACCTCAAAGAGTTCAAGGCTTTACATTCCATGAAGAATCCGTTACTTGGCCTATGAATGAAATTATTAACAGGGTTTCGTCAAGTCCTATTATTTCGTTAAATCTTGAAGAGATTTATCCAAAGGAGGAACGTGTGGTCTTCGATTTGAAGCCCTTCCTTTGGCAAGAATTGATTCTGAAAGAGCAGGATTTTAGAAAAGCACTTAAGGAAGTCAATTGGGAAGTTTATCGTAATAGATGGGTGGGCATTATCTGTTCCGCCGATGCGATAGTTCCTACCTGGGCATTTATGCTGGTCTGTACCTATTTGGAGCCGGTGACTAAAGGGTATGTGGTAGGAGAATTGGATGTCCTAGAAATCATGATTTCTGAACGTGTTATTTCAAATTTCGATTTGGAATCTTTCAGAGACCGTCCGGTAGTAATCAAAGGTTGCAGTTCTTATCCAATACCACTTTTTGCTTATGGAAGGATGGTTTCTGTGTTGCAGCCGGTTGCTCGATCCCTGATGTTTGGGGAGCCATGCAGCACAGTTCCTTTATTCAAAAAATCAAAGTCCTGATTTTTAAAGGTTAGAGTAGGGTCTTAGAAAAGTTTACAATTTTTGTTTTGCAAAGACTTGTGTAATCAAATTGACTCTTCTATGTTTGCACTCCCATTCGAGAAGATGTCTCTGGGAAAAATTAAAAAAAAGGTTTAAAGAGAAGAAAAAAAGGATAAAATTTTCTTTTCGATTTTGTGAAAACAAAATAAAAACCGATCTTTGCACTCGCATTTGGGACAAGGGTCTCACAATTCCCGATAAAGATCGGGATTAAGTTCTTTGAAATGTTGTAAGAGAGAAAGAATAAGCCTGAGAGCAGAGGCGGGAGATTGTTGGCTTGCTTAGGCGGTCAATGATTTGAAATAAAGATAAATTACAATGGAGAGTTTGATCCTGGCTCAGGATGAACGCTAGCGGCAGGCCTAATACATGCAAGTCGAGCGGCAAGTCGAGGAGTAATCTAAGACCTAGAGCGGCGGACGGGTGCGTAACGCGTATGCAACCTACCTCATACAGGGGGATAGCCCGGAGAAATCTGGATTAATACCCCATGGTACTGTGACA
>NZ_FNVR01000002.1:167296-349601 GCF_900108085.1 Algoriphagus boritolerans DSM 17298 = JCM 18970 | reverse complement strand
TTACTCCTCGACTTGCCGCTCGACTTGCATGTATTAGGCCTGCCGCTAGCGTTCATCCTGAGCCAGGATCAAACTCTCCATTGTAATTTATCTTTATTTCAAATCATTGACCGCCTAAGCAAGCCAACAATCTCCCGCCTCTGCTCTCAGGCTTATTCTTTCTCTCTTACAACATTTCAAAGAACTTCTCCCCAAACTCATTCAGGGTCTGTCAATCAACCCGCTTTCAAGCGGATTTTTTGTGAAGCTTAACTCCCTTCTCTCCCGCCCCTTCCGAACGGGAATGCAAAGGTAAGCAACTTTTTTACTTTTTCAACAATGAGAAGAAAATTAATTTGGAAATTTTTATGTCCAACTTCCTCTTTTTTGCCCTCCCCTCAAGCTCAATCCCCTACTCTTTCCTCCCGATTACCCGTCCATCTGACGCGATTGGGAGTGCAAATATCCCCCTTTTTTCTCCCAACACAATACCTCATCCAATAAAAATTTATCATCAACGCTAAGTCACTGGAAATGATCAGGAAAAATTTAAAACAAAACAGCGCTAGGTCTTGAGATCCCAGAGCTGTAGAATTATGTGTTAAAGAAACTTTAAAGTTTCTTTAACACAATTTTTCTCCAATAGACTTTAATCCCTCCACCATCATGGATTTGGAGTAGTACGCCTCCCTTACCTTCACCGATTTTAGCATCAGAAAAATTCACCATTTCAACACCGTTCAGGTAAGAGGTTACATTGTCACCTTTAACCACAATCTTCATTTTATTCCAGTCTCCAAATTTCAGAGCTTTATCCTTTTCAGGTTCGGGTTTTATCAACCAGCCACGTCCATAGGATTCATAGATCCCTCCAGTATCGCTGCCAGGAGGCGCAACTTCTACTTGCCATCCAGAAACCTTAGTACCCTCTACAGTAGAGCGTATAAAAACTCCACTATTCCCATTAGCTTCCTGTTTGAACTCAAGTTTAATTTCAAAATCATCAAAATCCTCTTCTGTCCCGAGATAACCATATCCCTTGTCCGGCCCGCTCTCTGATATCAACAGACCATCTTCAACATACCACTTCTCAGTTCCATAAATCACCCAGCCTGAGAGATCTTTACCATTAAATAATTTTTTCTTCTTTTGAGCAAACGAGGTATGGGCTACTAAAAGCATAAGCCCAATAATTAATATCTTTTTCATAGCGGTCGAATTTTAATATTTTTAAACCAAACTGGATCACCATGATCCTGCAAAGCAATTAATCCTTTTTTAGCAATCTTGTAATCTGGAAAGTCATTCCACTTCCCAGAATTCCTTCTGGTATACCAATCTTCGGAGTAAGGAACGAATTCAACCGTTTTTTTACCATTTAACCAATAACTCGATCCTGCTTCTGAGAAAATGATTTTGGAAGTATTCCATTCCCCGGCTGGCTTTACGACACCTTCGTAATCCGGCACATACATCGCATAATCTCCTGCCAATGACTGCCAATCCTCTAAAGGCTGGGCAAAACCAAGTTGATCAATCACCTGATATTCCGGACCGGTATAATAAGGAGCCTTATAATTTGGTCCCTCAACCACGTGATAGAACACCCCACTATTTCCTCCCGGTGAGATCTTCCAAGTGAACTCCAACTCGAATTCCTCAAATTCCATCGGCCCAAATACAATGTCTCCTCCAAAATCCTCTCCTCCAGTAGCTCCAAGTCCCTTCATTGCACCATCTTCGATGATCCAATTAGGCGGAGTAGAATCACCATTGAAAGCCCTCCATCCTTCCATTGAAGTACCATCAAAAAGCAGGAACCATCCCTGTGCCTTTTCTTCATCTGAAAGTGAATTATCCGGAATCACCACCTCCTCTGCCACTTCAGCGGTTTCGGAAGTTTCTTTTGGGCCGCAAGCCCATACCAGGGAAAGTAATGCAATCCCTACTAGATAACTTTTCTTCATAGTTTTATATCAATTTCATATTTACTGGATCCCACTTAATGAATTTATCCTGAAAGTAGCTGTCGTTACATAATAATGCGGGAGCAGCTGCCCGGAAACCAAAGATAGGATCTTCCACGACAGTACCACCTGTTCTTATGGCATTAAACCAATTACCAAAATGATCGTAATGGGCGCCCTTCCACGACCGCTCTGCTGCATAGGATGTTTCTCTTGGAGGAAGAATTTTAGCTCTTTCTTCTTGGCCAGTTGCAGCCCTGAGTTTTGCCTGCTCCTTCATAAACGGATCCTCGCTCTCTGCATTGTTATTCAACTTCACCACAACCTCTTCCCATTTGACATCCATTGATCCTTTGGTACCAACTATTCTCAAATAAGTGGTACCGCT
Organism: Algoriphagus boritolerans DSM 17298 = JCM 18970; assembly: GCF_900108085.1. GTDB lineage: Bacteria > Bacteroidota > Bacteroidia > Cytophagales > Cyclobacteriaceae > Algoriphagus > Algoriphagus boritolerans. The sequence goes on along the minus strand of NZ_FNVR01000002.1, from coordinate 347,267 downwards.
AGTTCCATCCACGAAATTACAACGAAGTGAAAGGTTAAATCCTGGGTGCTCCGGAGTCTCTGGGTAGTCAAAAGTACCCAACAAAACATCAGGTACTTCTCTCCCATCTTTCCAATACCTCAATCCACCCATTGAAGAAACCTTGTTTGGTCCCTTGGAATTGGTAATGAAATGCAAGCTGGAAAAAAGGTGTACAAAGAGGTCCCCAGACATGCCTGTACCATAGTCAAGGTAATTTCTCCATCGGAAAAACCGCAATGGATCCCAGTCTCTTGCAGTGGTATTTGATATGTACCGCTTCCAATCCACCGTTTTTTCATTGCCATCTGCCGGAACATTGTATTGCCATGCACCTTCCGGAGAATGTCTCGCCCAGAAACCCTCAGCATATACCAAATCACCAATAACACCCGCTGCAAGTAATTCTTTGGCTTTTTCATTTCCCAAAGAAGAAAGTCCCTGGGAGCCAACTACCATCACTTTCCCGGATTTTTTCCATGCCTCAATTACTTCAGCTCCTTCCTCTACGGAATGAACCATCGGCTTTTCGCAGTAGACATGCTTTCCTGCATTAAGAGCATCGATTGAAATCTGCTTGTGCCAAGAATCGGGAGTTCCGATAATTACAGCATCTACATCGGCTCTCTTGAGGATCTCTTTATGATCTTTAGTTGTAAAAAGATGGTCTCCCCACTTTTGTTTTGCCGAAGCAAGTCTGCCGTCATACAAGTCACAAACTGCAACTAAGGATACATTGGCATGTTTCAAAGCAATATTCGTGTCTTCAGTTCCCATAATACCAGCACCAATCAAGGCCAGTCTGATCGGTTGATCAGCTGAAATCCCTTCAGTTCTACTGAGGTATTCTTGATTGATGATATTAGCTTCTGCCAAAATGGACGGAGCTAAAGCCGCTGCGCCGGTTGACAGACCTAGCTTTTTCAGAAAGCTCCTTCGGTTATTTTTCATTTAAATGAAATAGGTTTAATGTTAATGCCGAAAAGTTAATTGAATTTTTTAAAAAAGTACCGGCAAGAAAGTATAATTTTTACAAATGGAAATCGGCAGCCTTGCCATGCTTCGACTATAATCTTTTGAAATAATCTGCTGCATATAAAAGTCTACTCCCATACCAAGAAAACATCTCTCCATCCACTAACTGGACTTTTGTATTTGGGAGAATGCTTTGTAATGCCTTAATGTGTTTTTCCTTAAAAGGAAAAGGCTCTGAACTCAAGAGCAAATAATCAGGCGACAAGTCAATAAGTTCTTCTTCCATTAATTCCGGGTATCGACTATTCTCAATCAAGTTTTCGAAACCAGCCGAGGAAAGCATGGTATCAATAAATGTGTCCTTGCCAGCTGCCATCTTTGGATTTTCCCAAATCAAATACACGCAACTTCCTTTCTTGGCTAGCGGCTGAGAAAAAGTGTACTCAATCTCAGAAATAACCCTAGTGGCCTTTTTCTCAGTTCCTGTAATTTTCCCGAGATCAATAATCATCCGAAGGGAATCTTTCAAATCAAAAATGTCACTCATCCAAACCGGATATTTTGCGGCCAGTTTCTCAATCCCCTTTTGATCATTTTCTTCTTTGTTTCCGATAATCAAATCTGGCTTCAAGGAATCAATCACCTCAAAACGGTAGTTTTTGGTGCCTCCAACGATTGTTTTTGACTTTCTAAGATGCCCAGGATGTACACAAAACTTGGTCACTCCCACGATCTTTTCCTCCAAACCCAAATCCACCAACAACTCCGTCTGAGACGGAACCAGAGAAATGATTCGCTTTGGTAGATTTGGTAAAAAAATGCTGCGGTTAAGATGATCTGTGAATTCCATTCTGGTTAACTGTCGACGGTACACAGTCCACAGTTGTCGACCGTGGACTGCGGGCAGTTGGCTTATTTTATATATCTAAAATCAAAACTTGGATCAAAATCCACCAAAAACTCATACAACAACTTAATCACATGCTCGATGTCTTCTTTGCTAACAGTCTCGACAGTGGTATGCATGTACTTCAAAGGAAGGGAAATCAGAGCTGATGGCACGCCTTCATTGGAGTAAGCAAAAGCATCTGTATCTGTTCCGGTAACTCTAGAAGCAGCCGAGCGCTGAAAGGGAATTGATTTTTCTTTTGCTTTAGCAATTATCAAATCCAACAGTTTTTTATGAACCGAAGCTCCATAGGTTAAAACAGGTCCTTTACCGGCAGTTTGATCGCCACTTGTCACCTTACTGTAAAGCGGAGCTGTGGTGTCGTGACAGACATCCGTGATGATGGCTACGTTTGGTTTGATCCGGTGTGCAATCATCTCGGCACCTCGAAGCCCAATTTCCTCCTGCACCGCATTGACGATATACAAACCGAAAGGAAGTTTTATATCGGCTTCTTTGATTTTTCGAGCCACTTGCGCAATCATGTAGCCGCCGATTCGATTATCCAGCCCACGGCCTGACCAAAACTTCCCGTTCAACTCAATCAATTCATCCTTAAATGTGATGACGCAGCCAACATGGATTCCCATTTCCTCCACTTCTGCTTTGGAGCGCGCTCCTACATCGATGAAAATGTTGTCCAACGTAGGCGCATCTTCTTTTCCCTCTTTTCTCACATGGATAGCCGGCCAGCCAAACACGCCAGGAATAATCCCCTTGTCGGTGTGAATATTCACCCGCATGGAGGGTGCGATCATGTGATCAGATCCTCCATTTCGGCGGACATAGATATAGCCGTCGTCTTTGATGTAGTTGACAAACCAGCTGATTTCGTCGGCGTGGGCTTCGATTACTACTTTGTATTCGGCTTTGGGATTGATCACTCCGACAGCTGTTCCATAGTTATCGGTAAAATAAGTATCCACAAAAGGCCGGATGTAATCCAACCAAATTTGCTGGCCAGAAGCCTCGAAACCGGTTGGTGAGGCGTTGTTGAGGTAGGTGGTGAGGAAGTGGAGTGGGGTATTAGACTTATTCATTTAGTATCGTTAGTGAGTTATTGGTTATTATGTTATTGGTTTGAGGAGCCAGTTTTCGCTTTTTGTGGATAGCTAATGTATCCATTGAGTAGCCTTAAACAATCATCTTGTAATACTCTAAATTCATTTAATTCTGCATCATTGATATATTTTTCATCGAAAACAACGATCATATGGTCCAGAGTTCAGTGAGAGAACCTCTTGAAATTCTACAGAATTGAATATTTTCTTGGTAAAAGAACCGTCCATATCCTTCTGCTATATTATTAGTGATTGACCTTGAAGATTTTCGGATCTGAAGTGTAAGAGCAAATTTCTCTTCTGCTGGAAACTTTTTCACAACAGTTTGGACAAAAAGTCTGACATCTCTACCCTTTTTCCAAACTTCCAAATCCTCAAAAGTTCTAATATTCATTTTTAAGAAGGGTTATGCGTCAAATCACAAATAACTCAATAACCAATTCCCCTATTAAAGCGGAATATTCCCATGCTTCTTCCTAGGCAGCTTATCCACCTTGTTTTCCAGCATTTTGAAAGCTTTGATCAGTTTGGTTCGCGTATCTGATGGTAAAATCACTTCATCGATAAACCCACGGTGAGCAGCGCGGTATGGATTGGCAAATTTAGCAGTGTATTCATCGACTTTTTCCTGAAGCTTGGCTTCCGGATCGATGGCCTCGGCGATTTCTTTTTTGAAAATGATCTCTGCCGCACCCTTCGCCCCCATCACTGCAATTTCAGCAGTAGGCCAGGCATAATTCAGGTCTGCTCCGATATGCTTGGAGTTCATCACGTCATAGGCTCCACCGTAGGCCTTTCTGGTAATCACCGTGATTCTCGGAACAGTCGCTTCAGAAAATGCATAGAGCAATTTGGCTCCATTGGTAATGATTCCGTTCCACTCCTGATCGGTGCCCGGCAAAAAGCCCGGAACATCTACCAAAACCAGCAGCGGGACATTGAAACTATCGCAGAAACGCACAAACCGGGCTGCTTTGACCGAAGCATGATTGTCCAAAACTCCAGCCATAGACTGAGGCTGATTGCCCACAATGCCGATACTTCTTCCTGCAATTCTTGCAAAACCAACCACGATGTTGTCTGCATAGTTTTCATGAACTTCCAAAAAAGACTCTTCATCTACGATTCCCCGGACTACGTCTCGCATATCGTAAGGCTGATTGGGATTTTCCGGAATTAGGGAATCCAAAACTTTTCTAGATTCATCTTTCTTCAATTCATACGGATATACCGGAGCCTGATCTTCACAGTTTTGAGGGATATAACTCAGCAATCGTTTGATGTGGCGAATAGCTTCGAGTTCGTTGGCACAAGCAAAATGTGTCACACCCGACTTGGTACTGTGCGTAGAAGCACCACCGAGTTCTTCTGCAGTTACAGTTTCCTGAGTCACGGTTTTCACCACATTAGGGCCGGTGACAAACATATAAGAGGTGTTTTCCACCATCAAAATAAAATCGGTAATGGCTGGGGAATAAACTGCCCCTCCGGCGCATGGGCCCATAATGGCCGAAATTTGTGGAATCACTCCCGAGGCCACCGTATTTCTGTAAAAAATATCCGCATAACCGCCCAATGAATTTACGCCTTCCTGAATTCTAGCCCCGCCGGAGTCATTCAAGCCGATGACGGGAGCCCCATTTTTCATGGCCATATCCATGATTTTGCAGATTTTCTCAGCATGAGTTTCAGAAAGGGAGCCTCCAAAAACCGTAAAGTCCTGCGAAAACACATAAACCAAGCGCCCGTTCACTTCGCCATATCCAGTAATCACACCATCACCCAAATAATGCTCTTTATCCAGTCCAAAATCCTTGGACCGATGCATGACAAACTTGTCTATTTCTTCAAAAGTCCCCTCATCCAACAAAAGATCCACGCGTTCGCGGGCTGTCAATTTCCCTTTTTTATGCTGAGCTGCAATTCTCTCATCGCCTCCACCTTTCAGTGCTTCATGGTTTTTCTTTTGCAAAAGCTCCAGCTTTTCAGCGTTTCCGGGCAGGGTATAAATGGGTTTATTTAATTCTGACATATTTCAATTTTTTTTCCTAGCCAAATATAGCCCCTTGATTCGATTGAAGAATTGGAAGGCTTAAAAATCCGAAAATAAGGGATCGAAATAGCTTAACACGGTAGAACCGGATTCTTAACTTGAACATTTAAAAAACTTTCTATATTCGCGAATCCAAAATTTTGGCAGTAAAATGAGTACGGGAAAAGCAGCATTGATTGACATGGGAACCAATACATTTCATTTGTTATTGGTGGAAATCAATGAAGTAGGTTTTAAGACTCTTTACAAGGAAAAAATCGCAGTCAAACTCGGTAAAGGAGGAATCAGCCAAAACCAACTTGCTCCTGAAGCACAAAAAAGAGCCTTTCACACACTGAGACATTTTAAAAACCTGATCGATGGAGAACAGATTGATCAAATTTTTGCTTTTGCTACCAGCGCGGTACGAAATGCCGAAAACGGTGCTGAGTTTGTCGAAAAAGTCAGAAAAGACATTGGAATCCACATCAATGTCATATCAGGAGAGCAGGAAGCCCAACTCATCTATGAAGGCATAAATCTTTCAGGCTCGCTCAATGGACATACAAATTTGATGATGGACATTGGTGGTGGTTCGGTGGAATTTATCATAGGCACTTCGCAGGATGTTTTTTGGAAAAGAAGCTTTGAAATCGGAGGACAGCGACTTTTGGATGCCTTTCATTATCATGATCCGATTTTACCGGAGGAAGTAGAAAAGCTGGAAGCCTACTGTCTGGAAAAGCTTCAGCCCCTGATTGAGGCGATCCAGCTTTACAAACCAACGGGGTTGGTTGGTGCCTCTGGGACTTTTGACACGCTGACCGACATTTATTTTGAGTCGATGCTTCAGTGTAAGTTAACGGGGCAGCATGTATTCGAGCTTCCAACCGCTGACTTTGAGCGAATTTTTGAATTATTAAAGACAAAAAATCGATCTCAGCGATTACAAATCCCCGGAATGATCCCCATGCGGGTAGATATGATCGTAGTGGCGAGTTGTCTGATCGAATTTATCCTGCGCTATATGCCAGTTGAAGCGATTGTTTGCTCTCATTATTCTTTGAAAGAAGGAGCCGTCTCCAGATTGCTTGCCGGACAGGTGACGATTTAGTTTTTTTTGCCACTACGGCGGAAAGGCACTAAGAATTTAAAAGATTTCGGAATTCTTCCATTGATCACAGTCTAAATATCATCCCCTCGACTTCGCTCGGTGTCCGGAAGTTTATGTAATTAGAGGGTTGGAGGGGAAATTGCGACGCTGCCGCATTTTCCCCTCCAACCCTAAAAAAAATAATTATTCGGTGACCGAGCGAAGTCGAGGTCAACCAGTTCCACTAATTTACTGAAAAAAAGCAGGCATGAATGATCTAATTGAGATTCGCTTTTATTCCTGCTTTTCTAAAAATCAGCTGTGCATCTGAGGCCTAACGGCTTATCTTTGCACTCGCAAAAAATCAATCCCTATGCAAACTTTCTCCTACGAGCAACTCTACCAGTTCACTTTTGAAATGTTGACCAAAATCGGCTGTCCTGAGGCGGATGCCAAGATTGGCACGGAAGTTTTACTTTCAGCAGACCTTCGGGGAGTGGACAGTCATGGCGTTGCGCGACTTTCAGGCTATGTGAGATTATGGGAAAAAGGAAGAATCAATACCACTCCGAATATACATGTCAGCTATGAAACTGCGTCCACAGCGGTGATGGATGGAGACAGCGGTTTGGGGTTGGTCGTTGCCCCATTTGCGATGAAAGTGGCCATCGAAAAAGCTAAAAGTGTGGGTACCGGCTGGGTTTCGGTTAAAAATTCGAATCATTTCGGAATCGCGGGCTATCATGCAATGATGGCTTTGGAACACGACATGATCGGAATTTCCCTGACCAATGCCAGTCCACTTGTGGCACCGACATTTTCTAAAGAAAGGCTTTTGGGCACTAACCCAATTTCAGTAGCGATTCCGGCAAAAGACCAACCTCCATTCGTAGCTGACATGGCAACTACCACAGCTGCAAACGGAAAACTTGAAATCCTGCAACGTAAAGGGCTTGATACGCCGACCGGCTGGGTCCAAGACAAAGAAGGAAGTCCAACTACCTCTGCAAATGGGGTAAAAGACGGGGGAGCTTTACTTCCGCTTGGAGGAGACCGAGAGCACGGTTCGCACAAAGGCTACGCATTGGGTGCCATCGTGGACATTTTCTCAGCCGTACTCTCCGGCGCCAATTATGGCCCTTGGGTTCCGCCGTTTGTTGCGTTTTTGGATCCCTTGCCTAATTTGGTGGGCAAAGGAATCGGCCACTTTTTCGGCGCGATGCGGGTAGATGCCTTCCGTCCGGCAGATGAATTCAAGACTCACATGGATAATTGGATCACCCGGTTTCGATCTGCCACCCCTACTCCTGGCAATGAAAAAGTCCTAATCCCCGGAGATCCCGAGCGGGAATTGGAAGTGATTCGCAGAACCGAAGGAATTCCACTGCTAGATCCGGTGGTGAAGGATTTGACGCAGCTGGGAGAAAGGTTTGGGGTGAGGTTTTAAGGAATGAAAAAATCAAAATCACCTAACATCAAAGACGATAAAACTTTTATCTTCTTCGAACAACATGTCCCAAAAACTAAAGGAAATATTGTTTTGGATGGGCTTTTCTTCGGGTTGATCATTCTGTCATTTATTCTAGTTGTTTTTGCTATAAATATTTACAGGAACACTATCATCAACCCTACTGATCTTTTCGGTATTGTTTCGATTGGTTTTATAGTTACATTTCTAAGTTTCTGGATTTTCTTAGGAAAAAAGCTTTCGTTTATATCACTCATCTTTACCGGAGTGGTTGTAGGAGGAGGTCTATTCTATTTTTCATTTCTTTTATTAAACAAAACTTTTCCAAAAAGCATAACCAAGTCCATTACCTGCCCAATTAGGGATACAGGTGAACTCGCAAAAGGAAAGCGTAACAAATGCAATACTCCATATATAGTAGTTTTTATTCATGGAATTGAAAAACAATTAATGTTCCCTTGCGAACTCAGAGATACGGTACCTAATTCGGAAGTGGTTGTTTTGGAATATTTCGAAGGCTTTCTCGGATATTCATACATCACAAAAAAAGAGATAAGGCGAAGCAATCCTAGTTGAAGAATTCAAAAAATATTTCTTTTTTTCTACCTTAAGCTGTTTTCCATCCTTTAAATGTCTGAATCTCCTAAAAAATACCACCTAGACCGAACCGCTTTTCAGGCCAGAAATGCTTCAGAACAAGTAAACTACGGGAAGGAACATCAAAAACTCACCTGGCAGGAACGGCTTAGAATCCACCAATACCTCAATAGCATCGCCTACGGATATGACTTGGACAATCCTCCACGGATGGACAAGACTTTCTTTCAGATCAAAAAAAGAGAGTGATGGGAAATATTTTTCAAGAGGATTTTAGAGAATTCTTGAATGCTTTTAATGACCAAAAAGTTGATTACATCTTAGTTGGAGGCTTTTCAGTTATCATTCATGGGTATTCCAGAACTACAGGAGATATGGATATTTGGGTAAGGAAGACTAAAGAAAATTATTGGAAAATCACTCAAGCCTTCCTTCAATTCGGTATGCCCATTTTTGACATGAGTGAAGAAAATTTCCTCAATCATCCTGATTGGAACGTCTTTTCGTATGGAAGATCACCAGTAGCAATCGATATAATGACCGAAGTTAAAGGTTTAGATTTTGATCTAGCTTTTGAAAAATCTAAAATCTATGATGATGGTGGTTTGCACGTCAGAACTCTACATAAAAATGATTTGATTGCAGCTAAAAATGCATCAAAAAGATCGAAAGACCTAGACGACTTGGAAAATCTTGATAAGAATTAGGTAAATTCTCTAATGACTTTTTCACTTCTCAAATTAAAGCTAGAACCTTCCAACTTTTCAACCTTGATACTTTTCAACTATCCCCCTCCCATCCTATCCCGATTTGCATCTGTCCACCCTTTTTGTAAATTGTTGATCAACATTACCTCCTAATCCAAAAACCTATGAATCAATTGAATCGACGTGACTTTTTGAAAGGCTCATCTGCCATGATGACTTTGGCGAGTTTTGGCCTGTTTGGTATGGACTTCAAAGACCGGGAAGGCCCGCTCAAAGTTGCCCTTATCGGAACCGGCTGGTATGGTAAGTCGGATCTTTTCCGACTGATCCAAGTGGCCGACGTAGAAGTGGTCGCACTCTGCGATGTGGACAAAAACCTCCTCACAGCTGCCGGAGAACTTGTTTCCCAGCGTCAAAAATCAAAAAATATCCCTGAACTATTCGAAGATTATCGGGAGTTGCTCCAAAAGCATAAATGTGATCTCGTCCTGATCGGTTCGCCGGATCACTGGCATGCACTTCAGGCTATTGAGGCAATGAAGTCAGGGGCTCACGTGTATTTACAAAAGCCTATTTCAGTCGATGTGATTGAAGGGGAAGCCATCCTCGCAGCCGCCAGAAAATATAACCGAAAGTGCCAGATCGGCACACAGCGCAAAAGCACGCCGCACCTCATCGATGCCAAAAAACAGATCATCGATACGGGCAAACTCGGAAAAATCAGCCATGCTGAAGTCTGCTGCTACTTCCACATGCGCGCAAATGGAAATCCACCTGTCGAACCCGTACCGGATTTCCTGAATTATGAGCTCTGGACCGGACCGGCACCCATGAGGCCATACGATGGACTTCCGCATATCCGCTGGTGGAGAACCTTCATGGAATATGGCAATGGAATCACCGGTGACATGTGCGTCCACATGCTGGATACGGTTCGCTGGATGCTCAAGCTTGGCTGGCCGACACAGATTACCTCTACCGGAGGTATCTATGTGCAAAAAGAAGGGAAATCCAATATCTCTGATACTCAAACTGCCATCTTCGAATTCCCTGAACTTAGCGTCGTCTGGCAACATCGGACATGGGGCAATCCTGCAGATCCAGAATATCCCTGGGCCTTCAAGATTTACGGTGAAAAAGGTATGCTAGCCGGCAGCACCATGCAGGCAGACTACATTCCTTACGACAGTAAGGAAGAAAAAGTCCATTTCGATTGCTTCTTTGAGCGGGAAAAGTACCCGGAAGATCTGACCGAAGAGCGAATTGAACTCAACGCTGCTCCGGCGACCCGAATTCACATGCAAGACTGGCTTGAGTCGATTGACAAAGACACTTTGCCAATTGCAGATGTAGAAGATGGTCATATTTCAACTGCTTCCTGTATTCTCGCGAATATCTCCATGGATCTTGGAGGTCGACCGCTTCGCTATGACCCTAAAACCATGACCGTGATTGGTGACCCGGAAGCCACGGCCAAACTCCGCAGACCTTATCGAGCTCCTTACGTACATCCGGAACCGAAGAACGTTTGATTTAACTCTTCATTTTCAAAATTTGAAATCCCGTAAAAAAAAATCAATCATTTAGGATTTTTTATTGATTTTCAATACTTTATGATAATATCATCCCCGTAAATCTAAAATTTATTTTTAGATTTACGGGGATGATTAAGCGAAAAATAGAATCAGATTTCAATGAATCAATCAGGCAGTTTCCTGTCACAGGATTGATTGGGCCAAGACAAGTTGGGAAAACCACACTTGCCAAATCTTCCATTTATCTATCTGAGTCGATTTATTTGGACTTGGAAAAAATCTCCGATCTAAACAGGCTAAATGATCCTGAATTTTTTTTCGAAGAAAATCAGGACAAAACAATAATCTTGGATGAAATCCACCATTTGCCAAACCTATTTCAATTGATCAGGGCCATGGTAGATATACATAGGAAGCCAGGAAGATTTGTAATTCTTGGTTCAGCGTCACCTGCTCTCCTAAGACAAAGTGATGAAAGTTTGGCGGGAAGAATTTCCTATATCGAAATGATGCCGCTTTCTCTCTTAGAAATAGATCAAACTGAATCATGGGAAGATCTGTGGATTTTTGGAGGGTTTCCAGAAGTTTTTCTTTATTCCAATACAAAATCCAAGAGCAATTGGTATCGAAATTTTGTCTCAAGTTATATCCATCGTGATTTGCCTCAATATGGACTACCTGCCGATTCCAAAGTAACTCGCCAATTCCTAATGATGATTGCTTCATCAAACGGTGGAATTTTAAACTACTCAACCTATGCAAAATCCCTAGGTTTAAGTATCCCAACTGTTAAAACCTACCTTAGCTTCTTTGTAGAAGCATTTCTAATTCGAGAATTATATCCTTGGGCGGTCAATCCAAAAAAAAGGCTGATAAAAGCTCCCAAACTGTATTACAGAGATACAGGTATGTTGCATTATCTATTGGGCATATTCAATAGAGATTCTGTTTTCGGAAATTTAATTTTGGGTTCATCTTGGGAGTCATTTGTGATTGCACAAGTCTCCTCCGTACTCTTATCAGATGATGAAATGTATTATTATAGAACTCATGACGGCGCCGAAATCGACCTTCTGATCCGAAGAAATAACAGTTGGCTTGCCGCAGCAGAAATCAAATTCAGTTCGGCTCCAGTATTAACTAAAGGCACCTACATTGCTATGCAAGATCTCGACATCGAACTTCTCCATGTAATTGTACCCAAGAATGAAAATTACCCTCTAGCCAAAAATGTCCGGGTGATTGGTCTTCGTGGTTTTTTGGAGTTTTTGGACAGCACCAAGTAACAAAACAGTTTTCTTTAAATGCCGACCCAATTATCAGTAACCATTTCGGGGTAATTTCTCGTAAGAAAAGCTAACTCAACGCCTATGAAAAAGCTTTTTTTTGCTCTTATCTTTTTTTTAACAGGATTTTCTACCCACGCACAGTTTTTTCTAGCAGGTGGACATTTTAATGGAGGAATTGCCACAGGTCAACTCAAAGAAGAAACAGGAGGATTGTTTTTCCCAACGATATCAGGAATTCTACTTCACGAAGCCCGTAGCGCTCCGATTCAGTTTGGACTGGAATTGGGTTATGGGATCTACGGCTCTAAGCTTGAAAAACGCACCGACCTGTATGAGGGCTTTTCCGACGAACTCCGATTACGAAGAAATAACAACATCGCTACCGGAATGATCGTCATTCGGTATTTACCTTTCATTGACAGCAAAATCACACCTTTTCTGGAGGCAAAATTCGGAGCAAATTACCTCTACACACGCTATAAAATCCGGGAAAGCATCGCTTCCGATGAGGCAATCGAGTCGGGCAAAGACTTTGAAAACTGGACTTTAGCCCATGGATTCGGAGCGGGAGTTCAATTCCCCATTCCATCAAACCCTGACTTGGTGCTGGAGTTCAAAGCGAACTACCAAAGCAGCAATTCCATTCGGTTTTTAACCAAAGGTGATGCGTCATTTGATCCCTTACCGGGAGGAGGAGGTACCTTTGACTATGAAATCAGAAGTGCCCCACTTTCGAAACTCACCTTTTCTATTGGCCTCTTGGTCTACGGTGCGTTCAATTAATCTTTATCGCAAATCGAATCAATTCCTTCATAAAATAATTTTTTGATAAGACCTACATTTTCACTTGGATACAGCAATGGTTCATCTTCCGGATTAAAAACCAACCCTCGCTTTCGTTTGGGATGATTGATCAGCGTTTCTCCTTTGGGAACCAACTCATTGTTTTCTAATTGGAAAAAAAATAATTGATCTCCAATCCTTGGCAAAACTGCAATAACCTTACTTTTTGAACTAGCTGCTATAAAAGGATAAGCTGGTCCAACCCATTTACCTTCTTTTTTCGGTTGCCATGAATCGGAATAAAGATTCAACTTTTTGACTTTTTCTGAATTGACATCAACAAAAAATCAGTTTCTATTTCAAATCTGCGCCCTTAGCAACTCCAAATACTTCCGATCCAACTTTTCGCCGTACCAATCTTCATAATCCACATCCTTTCTCCCTGAGTTCATCACTCCAAATGCACCGGAAAATTCCCAGATTCCAAATCCAACTTCCATTTCTTTCAATACCTGAAGCACATCTCCAAACCAAGCCAAAAACACATCATGCGGCGTCTGATTGTAGCAACCGCATTCCCCACAGTGCACCCCAACTCCCCGATCGATCAGGTCTTTCCATGGCGCATAATATTGACGGATATTCTCAATATCGAGGGTACTCTCCCCCTGTTTCAGAGGCCAATCCACCGGAGGAACTGATGACGGATCTTTGTAAACCCAACTTGCTTTATGATGTGATATCGGAAAAGGATGATATCCTCTGCAGCTTTGGGACAAGTCCAAATAAGCCAATTCAGGCACAGCCATTCCCCCACCCCCATTCCCATCTGCAATGACCAAACGGGATTTTTTCACTGACTTGATTCGCTCCAAGGCAGCCTTTGCTACACGATGATAATCTACCACATCAACCGGTCCACCTGGGCTATGCTGGTCATTTGGATTCTCCCGCTGATAGGGTTCATTAACCAGATCAAAGCTGAGTTTCTTGGAAGAAATGCCCCGATACCGCTTCGCCCACATTTCCCAATGTGCACAAAACGCATCCAAGGCCTCTTGGTTTTTCCATAGGTTATAGGGCTCTTCAAAACCCGCATTGATGCAAAAACCCGGTGCGCGATGAAGATTCAGACTGACATGAAGTCCTTTTTTAATACTTTGCTCGACCAGTTGATCCACTTTTTCCAGCCTGCTTTCGTCAAAATTCAGCACTTCATCCGGCCGGATCGGTCGAGTTCGATCGATGTTCAAATAGCTTGGATAGGAGATTGGGATTCGGACAAAATCAAATCCCCAATCAGCAATCCAGTTGAGATAATCTGGCTTAGTCGGTCTGCCTTGATCCGGATTATGGGAGAAAAAATCCAGCAGATTGAAGCCCTTCCAGGCGGGAAGTTTGTTTTTCCTTTTGACTTCAGAAAAAGAAGAAAACGGCAACAAACTGGCTCCAGCGGTCGCCAAAGCCGTTTTCTTCATAAAATCCCGACGAGAATCAGAAAGGTTCATAGATACAATAGTTTGGGTTTGCGAATGAAAAAAACCAAGACACTACACATCGATTTAATAAAATCCGTGAAAATCTGTGACTTTTTCTGCGATAATCTGCGGGAAACTTTTTAAAATTTTACAGAAAAAGGTCAGACTTTCCTCTCTTTCTTCCACATCAGCACGGGCAATATCCAAAAAACGCCTACCATACTAAACACCAAACCCCCAATCGTTCCGATGGCAAGCGAAAACCAAAAGATCTCATTCTGTCCTTCAATCAGGAATGGAACCAAGCCGAAGCAAGTTGAAAGAACTGTCAGCAAAATCGGAATCGCTTTGCCAGCCACAGATTTAAGAATGTTTCGGTTATACACTCTGGAATTGCGATTGTTAAAATCATTCAGGATGAAAATCCCGGCATTCACTGCCAATCCACCAAGCATCACAAAAGCCGCATAGCCGCCCTGATCAAAGTAAAAGTCGAAGAGCGAAAAGATCAAAAACAAGCCAATAAAACTGATCGGAATCAGAAAGATGATGTAAAACGGTTGCTTAAAATTCTCGAACAGGATCGTGCAGATAAAGAAAATCCCAACGATCAACAGACCCAAAAGCCCGTATTCCCGCTTGGCTTTTTCAGAATTCCAGCTCCAGGTCTGCTTCTTGGCTTCGTAGCCAATCGGCATGATCACTTTCATTTCTTCCAAAACCTCATCGAGGTATTCGTTGCCAAACTTGGCCGAACCCATGTACTCAAAAGAAACCACCCGGATGTATTGCCGGTCCTCTTTGTGCAAGGCATTGGTGGTCGTTTCCAGATTCAGCGTTCCATAATCGGATATCTTCAAAATACGATCTTCCCCACTGATCAGTCCTTTTTGCTCCAGGTCAAACTTGCTGAAGCGCTCTGATTGTTGCTCCCGCAGAATCAAGCCGTAGTTTTGATCTGCCAATTCAAGGTAGCTTGAAGGCCCTTGAGGTTTGGACAAGTCCTGAAGGGTATTTAGCACTTCAAACTGATTAGTTTCGCCTAATGCAATTTGATTTTGGTCGAGGCGAAGCACATATTCCTGAGTTTTTTGTTCATTATAGCTCAATCGCTCATTGGTATTGACCTCCGGGATTCGCTTATGTTGCCGGAGTTTTTCTGCCAAAATCTCTGATTGTCGCTCCAGTTCGTCAAAGTTGTAGCCCTTCATTTCCACGCGGAAACTTGGAATTCCTTCTCCCCCACCACCGGTATAAAATCCCTGCCCCACGCCATAAATATTCCACTGTGCCCCACTCCAGTCGGTGGACTTTACGGATAGTTTCCCTTTCAACTGATAAGGCAAAGCACCTCGCTCGTATTCTTCCTTGAAGGTAATCACGATTTGGGCATACTGCCCCGAGGTAACATAGGTTACAAACTGATCGACTCCCTCCACGCCTTTTAGGTAAGATTCAAACTCCCGCATAATAAAGTCCATCTGATCCAGCGTATTGCCAAATGGAAGTCGGGCAGACACATACAAGCGGGTCTTTTCCGGTTCGCGGTAGGAGCTTTTCTCATACACTCCCCGGACAAACATCCGCAGCGAACCGCCCAGTGCTTTGTCTACATAAGGCCTGATTTCTTCCTGGTAAAAAGTATTTCCCACTGTCTTATTGTACCACTCCTGCCCTTCCCATTTGGCAGGGAGAAAAAAGATCGGCGTCCCGAAAAGCAATAAAACGCCAATCAAAAAGGTCTTTTTGTATTTCGCAGTGAAGGCAATTCCAGACTCATAGCGTCTCAGCCAGTGCACTCTTCTCCGAAGCTTTGGTAAGGTAAGTTTCCTGCCTTTTTGCACAGACTCTTTAAACAAGACTTCATAAAATGCCGGAGTAAAAAATAGCGCAACCAGCAAACTGACGCCCAGCATTACCGAAACTACAATCGAAAACTCAGTCAGACTTTTTCGGTCCTCTTCCGGCAAAAGCAACACCATCATCAAGGCAACCACGGTTGTCAACGAAGCTGCAAGCAATGCAACGAAGACTTTTCGGTTACGATACTTATGCAGGTGATCCATCATGATGATGGCATTGTCCACGATCAGTCCAAAGCTAATCGTCAAGCCGGCTATCGTAATCATGTGGATATCTACTTTCAAAAAATAGAGCACCATCGCCGTTAAACTCAGATTGACCACAATACCTAAAAAGAGAATGCTGAGGTATTTCCAGTTGCGATTGATCAGGAAAATGAAGGTGATCAGAATCAAAATAGACAAGGCCGAGCGCTGATAGATTTTATTCAGCTCCTTTTCAAGAAACTCGGTGTCATCGTTTTCGAGTCGGACTTCAAATCCCTGCGGAAGATTTGCTTTTGCAGATTCGATGGCTGCTTTTAGAGTTTTTGCCAGCAACACCTTATTCACTCCATCCCGATTGATGGCCGTCAACGTCACAGAGTTGTTTCCGTTGATCCGGTAGTAATTGGTCGCCTCGCCCTCTTCCATCGTCACCTGAGCAATATCCCGAAGGCGCACTTCCATACCCCCGACTTGACGGATGTTAAGATTTTCGAGTTGATCGAGGGAATTCAGTTTTCGATCCAGCGTCACAAAAAGCGTTTGGTCTTGATTGTTATACACCGTCCCCGGAAACTTTTGTCCAAAAGCCTGATTGATCTCAGTATTGAGCATGTTGCGGGAAATGCCAAAGGACTGCATCTTCTGCGCATCAAACGTCACAAACACCTGCAAGTCATTTGCTCCCCGGATCTGTACTTCCTCTACTTCAGCAAATTGAGTCAAGGCAGGCTTAAGCACATCTTCTGCGATCTTTTTGATTTCAAAAGAGGCAAATGGTCCATTGACACTGTAAGTTAGAATTGGAGTTTTGAAGTCATCCCGAGCTTGGGCTGATTGGGTCACAATCGGATAGCTGAGTCGCTCATCCAATTGAGGATAGATCTGCCGGATCAAGGCCAAAACCTCAAACTTCTTCAACTCCATGTCAGACTTCTTGTCAAACGTGAGTGTGATCGACCCCCGGTCGTAATTAGAGACAGACTTGATCTTCTTGAGTTCGGAAAGTTGTGAAAATGCACCCTCAAGCGGCGAGGTAGCCAGTTTCTCGATGATTTCAGGCGAAGATCGGGGTATCCCATAGCCGATGGTAAGGACAGGCTCCCGCTCCCGTGGATTCAGATCCACCGAAAGCAAAGGAACCACGGCAAAGCCCAAAATCCCCAAAACCACAAATGCGATCAGTACCCGAAATGGTGTCATAGCTTCTCCTTTTTCCCTACCACCGTATCAAAAAACCAATACATCAACGGCACAAAATACAAGGCCGTCACTGTCCCGATCGTCAATCCTCCAATGACAGCAAAAACTAAAGGACGCTGTAAATCGGCGCCGAGTCCCGAGCTGAATATGATCGGAATCAACGCCAAAATCGTCGTGATCGAAGTCATCAGGATAGGTTTGAGTCGGATCTTTCCTGCTTCACGAATCGCCTTTTCCAAAAGCAATCCTCCAGTAATCCTTTCATTTTCAGCAAACTCAATTTTCAGCTGATTGATCGTATCGATCTTGAGAATCGCATCATTCACCATGATCCCCAGCATGACCACCAGACCGATAGCCGACATGACATTGAGTGTAGCTCCGCAAATCAAAAGCACCAAAAATGCTCCGCCAATCCCCAATGGCAAGGTAAAGACTACAATCAGCGGCTGCACAAAACTCTCAAATTGCGCTGCCAAAATGAAGTATAACAGCAAGACGGAGATTCCCAAAATCCCGATCAATTGAATGATGTTTTCCTGATCACGAAAATATTGCCCTTTGGTCTCCACCGCCAGATTTTTGTCAGCACCCCATTGGATAAAATCTTCTAGCTGTCCATGTGGATTTTCGGAAGTCACCAAGGCACTTTGGAAAATTCCCCCACGGTCTGCCGTCACATATTTATACTGATCCGCATAGCGGTAGTCTACAAATTCCCTGAGCAAATACGACGTACTGTCAGAAGCATACACCCTAGTCGTTCGTAACAAATCTTCAAATCGATCCTGATTCTCCTGAAGTCGGATCGGGGTAATCTCTCCAAATCGACGAATATCCGTAATCGTGAATACACCAAAAAGTCTGGAAAGTTGATCCTGAACATTCTGGACAGGAATCTGATACAAGGCGAGTTTATCAGCCAAAAGGGTAAATACTACCGAGGATTCTTGCTGCAAGCCAGGCCCAGGCTCCCAGTTTTCGGTAGGAAAATCATCCAACCAAGGCTTCATCTTGGCAGCTTCGATTGGCTTTTTGGCTTTCAGATCTTTCCAGCGCACCTCGTAATAGGGCATGTTGGAGCTGAAGAGCTGATCAAAGGCATTGGGCGCATCGCCAAGGACAAACGTCGTCAGTGGATATTCTTCCTCGATTCTCTTTCGCAGCAGCTCGAGTTGGGTTTCCTTTTCAATTTCCGAGGGGAAAAGCAAATACAACAGCGACTTCTGAATGGAATTATCTCCGTCAAAAAGTAAGAATTGCCGAACCCCAATATCGGCTTCTGCCTGCGTGTAATCTTTGATTTCCTGAATAAGCCCAACCAATCGATCTCGGTTTTGACCTGCAGAAATCGGCTCATTCCAGTCGATTTCGAGGGTAGCATCGGGTTTTTCGATTTCGGGCAATCCTTCCGTTTCGAGTAAAATACTCAAGCCTAATCCCAAGGGAATGATCATGAAAAATCCCAAAAGTGCCAGTTTCTTTCTGGCAAAAACCCAGTGAAATCCCTTTTCATAAACATTCAAAACCTTCAGAAAGGCCTTGGGCTCCCCTTTGAGCGAATCCCGTTTTCCCACCCGGAAAATCAACCAATACAAAAGCGGAAGCAAGACAAAAGCCACCAACAGCGAAACTGATAGAATCGCCGCCACTGCCACCGCCTGATCATAAAACAAAGCTCCGGAGATTCCGCTCAGGAAAACCAGCGGAACAAAAACCGCCAAAGTCGTCAGCACCGAACTGATCAACGCACCCATCACTTCATTGGATCCCTGCACGCAAGCTTCAAAAAGTGGGATTCCGGCTTCCCGCTTGCGCGTGATATTGTCCAGGACGATAATGGCATTGTCTATTAGCATCCCGATCCCTAACGCAAGGCCCGAGAGGGAAATGATATTGATCGAGATATCAAAAAAGTAGAAAATCAAGAAACTGATCAGCAGAGAAGACGGCAAGCTGATGCCCATGATGAGCGGAATCCGATAGTCTTTGATGAAAAGGAAAAGTATGCCAAAGGCGAAAATCCCTCCAAATAGCAAACTGGTCTGAAGGTTGGAAATAGCAGCATTCAGCAAACTGCTTTGATCTTGGGTAATCTCGAAGTCTACCTGCGGATAGTCCACACGAAACAATTCAAGTGACTTTTTGAGCTCGGGAATCAGCTCATTCATCTTGGCCGAGGCCTGCTTGTGGACAGTGATCACCAAGCCTTCATTCATCCCAAAGAGGTGATAGCCCAGCATTTCCTGGGTTTCGTATTTAGCTGTCGCTACCCTACCCAAAGGTACAATGGCTCCATTTGGGGAGCGAACTGGCAGCGACTCGATATCGCGCGGAGTGTCGACACGCGTTGCAAGTCGAAGGTAGTACCGGAATTGTCCGTCTTTCACACTGATCCCCGGCAACTCGGCATTTCCGGATTTGATCGCCTCAATGAGTTCTTGCTGACTCATGCCAAGCGCGGCGAGGGCAGCATCATTGGGTTGAACCGAAATGATGCGCTCTCGCTTCCCGTTGATATCGACCAAAGAGACGCCGGGAAGCTGCTCGATTCGCTTTTTGAGGACATTTTCTGCCAAAAGACTGACTTCGACCTGATCCACATCTGCTTTGGGAATCACTTGCACCCGAGCCACGGGAATATCAGAGGTATTGATTCGGATGACTTCAGGTCTGGGAAGATCATTGGGAAGAGAATTGGTCAGGCGGTCGATCTTTTCATTCACATCGATATAGGCCAGTTCCATTTTGGTTCCGTAGTCGAAAGTCAGGCGGACAGTTCCGATTTCCGAACCCGCTTTGCTTTCCATTTCCTCCAAACCATTGAGTGTAATGAGTCCCTCACGGATCTGCTGCAGGACGTTTTGTTCGATGGATTCGGGGGAAGCGTTGGGATAGGTGACTTTGACCACAATCTGCGGCACATCGATAGGCGGTAAAAGCGAGATCGGCAACAACCGAAACACAATCACCGAAAACACCATCAAAGCCAAAAAAGACATGATCACCGCAATCGGCCGCTCAAGCAAAAATCGAATCATGGCTTATTCTTTTACAAGTTTGACAGGAGCCTGATGCGCCAGCTGAAGGTTATTGGTGGTGATGACGGTACTGTTTTCGGGAATTCCTTCGAGAATTTCGATCTCCTGCCCATTGTCTTTGCCCACTTCCACGTAGTTCCATTTGGATTCCTTTCCGTTTTCAACTGTGAAAACAACGGCTCTACCGGATCGATAGACCACAGCATCTTTGGGCACTACCAAGCTGTTACTCTGCGGAGCACGGATGATTGCGCGGGCGTTCATACCGGGAAGAAGATTTTTGACAGAATTTAAAGTGATTGATACCTGTACCAAGCCATTTTCATCCACTTTGGGATTGATGGCAGTGACCCGCCCTTCGATTGCATTTTGAGAATCGGAGATGGGATAGACTTCTGCGCGCTGGTTGGATGAGATGAGCGGAATGTCAGATTCCAACACATTCACACGAAGTAAGAGACGATCAGTGGAAAGTATCTCTGCAAACTCTGCATTCTTGGTGACTAGACTTCCTTCACGAAATTTGATGTTGGCGATTTTGCCGGAGACAGGAGCACGAACTTCACAGCGGGAGAGGTTTAGTTGGGCTTCTTTCAATTCTACTTCGGCAAGCGAAAGGCCACTGTTGACCAGGATACGGTTTTGAACTGTTTTGGAAATTGCACTGTCCTTGGATTCCAAGGCCAGATGAAACTGTGTCTTTAGCACTTCCAGTTCGGATTGGGCTTTGACTACGGCTATTTTGGCCTTTTCCAAGGCAAACTCCGCTTCCCGTCGGTCCAGTGTGGCGATGAGCTGTCCCTTTTGGACATACTGACCTTCGAGCACTGACACCTTCTCTAGGTATCCCTCCCGCTCTACGAGTGCTTTCACTTCGCTTTGCGCCTCCAGCTTACCGATGGCATTGATCAGGTAATCAAAGCTTTTGCGCTCGGCGGTAGCTGTGCGGACTTCGGTGGCAGCCACTTCATTGCGGAAGGACTCGGAGGAAATTTCCTGAGATTTATCCTCTGCCTTGGTGCAGGAGAAAAGCAAAAGAGCAAGAATTCCTAATCGAACAGTAGAAAAAACAGTCATTGGTTTATGATTTCAAAGTATAGGAACTAAGATATAAGAAAAATTTAAGTTCAAAAAATATCATAAATAAAAAAGACCTAGTAAACATTATCACATGCAAATGAGAACTAGCTCTAAAACTTCACCTATTGCTCTGGGCAAGCATACGCACAATTCAAAGCAGGACCAATACATACTACAATTGGACCTATTGAATCAAGCGTTCCGCTTTTCCAACAACTTGCTTGGGTCTTACTAGGTGTAGCTATAAAAAAACTACAAGTTAAAAGTAAGACAAACGAGAATTTTGCAATCTTCAACATAACATTTTAAATTTAAGTGAAACATAGAACAATTTAATTATAAAATCACAAATATTCAATCATTCAGTAATCTTCCTGCCATAAGAAATTTACCATTATTGTCAATTTTCAAAATATATGGCGAAGTTTTAAAGTTTAAGATCGAACCAACAGCCAAAAACAGATCTTTATCATTTAAATAATAAATATTACCTTTTTGGACCAACCTTTCAAACTTAATAAGATTATCTCCTAAATTTCCATAAACTAAAACAAAATTATTTGTTTTAGATTTAAGTGGCCCAGAAAGGTACTTTAGCAGAACATCAGTACAAAAATCACAATCATTAATTTCGAGCAAAAAAATATTGTTAGAATCATTTGCATCAATACCAATTTCCAATATTGTATTTTCAATAACCTTAACAGGATCTGAAAATAAAAACGAAAAATAAAATAAACTTATAAACGACATCATGATAAACAAAGTTTAGTACATCGAAATTGATAGAACATCCTTAATCTCACCATCTATTATCGGAATATAGTAACCGCCTTTATAATCATCAGTTATGGAAACTAAATGATCATAAAGAGATCTATCTGAAACAACACGAAAATTATCCTCATCCTTTAAATAATCATAAAAAACTGAATTCTTTAAAGTAGTTCTTGAACCATTAGAGATGTATATTAAAAGAAAATCACTATTTTTTATATCTTTTACAGCTTGCCTCATGGTATGAAAACAACTTTCACATGAACGTTCGTCATAAAAAAACAATTTTGACTTACCTTCTATAGAGACATTATTCTTACGTAACAACTTTTCAATTTCAAGGAATTCTTTTTTTTCAGAACAAGAAAGAAACAAGAATAATACAAATAAGAACCAATTAGCAACAAATCTCACAATTAATCAATTTAAAGAAATTTCAAAAACATTAATATACAACTCTTCTCCATTTTTTGGATTATCTATAAGATATATCAACCCTTTATCATCTACAAAAATCTCACCCCATGGTGATAAAGTATTTGGTAAGTCGGCAATATATTCATCACCAGAAATCAAATCCTTAACTAATAAAGCCATTTCAGGAGAATAGTTCCAATCATCGCCAAATGATTCGGGAATTTTACTTATTGAACTTGGGGGTTTATTAAATAGCATAAAAATTTTTTCTCCTTTTATGTATCCACTTTGATAAAATTTATTCATATATTTAATTTTGTAATCTATCTTTGATTTCTGAATTGGATCATCCATATCCAATAAATCCACCGAAAAATTAGGATATTCAAAATGATCTTCAAATTTAACTATATCCAAAAAATTCCAAGAACTATCGAACGAGTACAGATCATCATCAAATCTAAATTTTAAATAATTAATTCCATTTTGTTTCAAATATATTGGAGTTATATAAGCCCAAGATCTTCTATTTTTAGAAATCCCATCCTTGATAGTTAAATTTTCAATAATTGGAGCTTTAAATTCTAAGTCTATTACTTGATTGCCCTCAATAGTAAAAAGAGCAATAAAATTATCTGTTTCATAAAATTTCGGATCATTTAAACTATATATAGTACTCGCAATAGGTAGAGCTAATTTAATTTGATCTTTAGAGGGATCTACAATTTCAATCGATGCATTCGATATCAATGGAACAACAAACGAACTTTCTAAGAATTGTGAAAGATTAATACTTGTTAAATAATTTAGCCCTTTATCAAATACTGATAATCTAGTTACGTTCCCCTCTTCTACAACATATAACTGACCATTCTTTCCCCATAAGGGCAAAATAAATTCGGCCCTAAAATCTTCCTTCATATTGCCTTTTCTAGCAATTTCTCTAATGAAATTCCCTTGAGTATCAAACAGACTTAAATTTAAGAGCGGATGCTGAAAAACAAGAATAGAATCTGAATCAATCTTCTCCAAGTTATAATAAGAGAATGCTAAACTATCATTAAAAAGCTTAATTTTATTTTTGAGAATTAAACTAGCATTTACATTTTCATCATTAAAGGAATCATTTGAAATAGAATAACCATTACCACATGAATAACCAGATAAAATTAATAAGAACAAAATGAAAACAATAAAACCCTTCATATTTAAGTTGGATTAGAAAACAATAAAAACTAAAGATTATAATATAGTAAACAAGCCAGAAATACACTCGAAATCTGGCTTGTTAATTTTCATTGATCTGGACAATGATAAGCACAATCATAAGCTGCCCCAATGCACGAAACTATTGGACCAATTATAGACAATGTTCCGCTACAAATACCTCTGGAATTTGCAGGTAAGCAGAAGAAAGAAGTTGACGCAATTGCCAAGGAGAAAACAATAAGAGATTTTTTAAATTTTTTCATCTGTTTTTAATTTAGCGTTAAAGGTTTTAATTAAAAATATTTAAAAAATTATTATTTAAGTTTAAGAAAATTTCAAAATGTGGCGCTGACCTTGATTTTTCGTTAGTTAATCTATACCGCCCCCTTCAAAAAAACAAGCGTAAGTCGGAAAAATTTAAATTTTATTTTTTAACTACTTGAAAATCAAATGTATAAATTTTATAATAATCAGGTATGTAATGTACTAAATTCAGATTTAACCCTCGTTTTAGTATTCCAATCCCTTGGTAATACCGCCTGATCCTCAGTCCCGGATGCTCTTTGTCGGCATAATATTCCACGATCTGGCCTAGATCTACTGTATCGAAGCGAACTTTCTCTAGATAGCATTCACGTTCGACGAGTGCTTTCACTTCGCTTTGAGTCTCATGTTTTCCAATGACATTGATCGTATAGTCAATGCTTTAACGCTCAGCATTCGCCACACGAACTTCGGTGGCAGCCATTTCATTACGGAAGTTTTCCGATGGAATTTCCTGAGAACCTTCCTCAGATTTGGAACAGGAAAGGAGCAAAAGGGCAAGAATTCCTAATCGAACAGTAGAAAAAACAGTCATTGGTTTATGATTTCAAAGTATAGGAACTAAGATATAAGAAAAAATCAGAGTGTTCGATTAGAAGACTTTAAAATTTCTTAATTGAAGGCAATCTGTGATCAAGGTTCTTGGGTTTCACCACCGTCCCTTGATAATAAGGTCTGATCCTCAGACCGGGATGTTCTTTGTCCAATTTTTCAACTTGGTACTTTGAACCTAACCAAAACAGAAGTATCAAAATCCCAACTGTCTTGGATGAGCAAATGGGAGTATTCCATTAATGCATTTAACCTAAATAGGGAATCTATAGAATGGTTATCAATCCTATTTATAACTTCAATTCAAAAAATAAAATAGTTCCAGGTTGGTATTCATAGGCAGCAAGTCTATTTTCCGAAAGTAAATAGGTCACCAAAGTAAAAACCTGCGCCTGCCTTATTAATTAACCCATATCCATCGTTAAATAAAAAAGACCTTCAATAAAATTGAAGGTTCTTTCAAAATATTTCTTTAAACAAAACTTTATCCAAAATACAACTTCCCAAAAAACCTAGAGGTCCAAAATGGGATGAAGGCTAAATAAATTTTATTTGACTCAAGAAGTTTCAAATCAATCAAACGCTGTCCATCTGTGAATCCTCTATATAAATAGTAAGATATCAACAAAAAACTAAATATAACAGGATCGAAAAATGCAGACCAAATCAATAATGGAAATGGAAGTAATATTGCAAAATAATATACACCTATATTTTTCATAGTCAATTTTTATATACAGTTCAAATAAGCACATCCAGCAGCAATACCGGCTGCTGTAGCCGGAATGAAAGCGGTTTGAACGAAGGCCCAAACTGAAATCCAACCGTGGTTCGTGTAGGCATCTGCAATACAACCAGCCACTCCTTCACCGCAAAGCAACCTGGCATTGGGGTCAGGTCCAGAATTAACTAGTATAGCCTCCGATTTGGGATCTAAGCTAATACTTGAAACTAATTTGTGATTTTTAGAAAAATAATTGATCTCCAATTGACCATTATCCAATTTTAAGGTCTGAATAAACATGAAATCGCCTAATTCCCCATTTAAAATTGGAACAACCAAGCCATAGTTGGATTGTCTCTCTTCGCCAAAACCATCTTGATTTAAGACTAATAATCTCTCACCACTTTCCCTAATTTCCAATTCAAAAACTTCATTATTGTTAAATGTTGCGCTACTCTCTAATTTCAAACCACTAAATAAATCCATTTTCATCTGTTTATAACTTGATTTTTATTGGTCAGATGGAATATCGCATGCATTATAATCATCCCAGTGTATGTCACCGAAGGGGGCATGCTCGATTTCATCTGAAGAAAGGAGTTAAAAAGTTCTTTATTTTCTAATTTTTTCAATTAATACGGAATTTCTTGAATCGACCTTTGCTCCTGATTAACTACCATGTCACAGGAATTCAACAAAAAAATTAAAACCAAACCCAAATTTAAAATTCTCATAAATTATTTTTTAAAATTTATGCCTCCTTCCACACCATACAGGGCGAGGCTTTTATCCCTAAATAAATCCAGACTCTGGCACCAACCTTGATCTTTCGTTAGCTAAACTATCGCAGTGAATTGAAAAAAATAAGTGAAAAAAAAAAAAATGAAATTAGTTTTTAACTAACTGAAAATCAGTAGGAAAAATTTCAATGCATTCAGGTGTGTAATGTACTAAATTCAGATTTAACTCTCTTTTTAGTATTGAAATTCCCTGATAATAAGGCCTGATCCTCAGACCCGGATGCTCTTCGTCTGCATAATATTCCACAAGCTTATCCAGCTGGTCCAGATCTACTGCCTCGATTCTCACTTTTGCTAATCCATCCTGAATCATTTCCAGTCGGGTCGCCGCAGCACGGGATAGATCAATCTGCCGCTTGGAGTAGCTGGGCAGCCGATCATTGATCCGCACGACTACAGCCAATCCATTTTTTTGATTGATTACTCGGATCACAGTACCCAAAGGCAATCGCTTATGCGCTGCAGTCAGACTATCCAGGTGAAAAATCTCGCCGCTAGCCGTCTTCTTACCATGAAACTTTTTCCCATAAAAACTTGCTGTCCCCGCTTGAATAAATAAGGAATCCACCTGCGCCTCCGCCATAGAAGCCCAAAACCCAAAAAGAAAAACCAAAAGGAATCGAATTTTCACCGCCGAATCTACCATTTCCGCCCGATTTCCCAATAAGAATGCCAATTGCTGACCGGCTTTCAATAAACTTTTGGTCTAAGCTTGGCTGTAGTTTATCTTAGTGAAACTTGTTTGTCAACCTTCCATTCTGAATTATTTTTTTGAACTCAATTTTGAAGAGTCCAATCAAAATCACTTTCAGAAGCTGTGGACCGTTGACCATGGACCGTTGACCAAAAACTAATGAAAATCCTCCACACCGCCGACTGGCACCTCGGCAAGCGACTTCAGGAATATTCCCGTATCGAAGAGCAAAAGCTCGTCCTGGATGAAATCTGCCAGATCGCAAATCAGCAAGATGTTGATCTCGTACTCTTGGCCGGAGACATTTTTGACACGTTCAATCCCACTCACGAAGCGGTCGAACTGCTGTACAAAACCCTCCGAAGACTATCAAAAAACGGTACCCGACCTATTATTGCCATTTCTGGAAATCACGACAGCACGCAGTTTGTCGAAGCGCCGGATCCATTGGCCAGAGAATTGGGGATTTTATTTTACAGTCGATATGACACCATTATTCCTGTGGGCAAACTCGATTCGGGAGTGGAAATCGTTCGATCTGAAAGCGGTTTTGCGGAATTGAAATTACCAGCTTTTGATTTTCCGGTCCGTTTGATTTTGGCTCCTTATGCCAATGAAGTCAGCCTCCGAACCTATTTAGGGGAAGAGAATCGGGAAGCGGAATTCAGGAATTTATTGGCAAAAAATTGGCAAAAACTTGCAGATCGCAACTGCGATACGGCCGGTATCAATCTTTTTGTGGGCCATTTTTTCTTTATGAAAGAAGGCGAAAAGCCCGAGGCAGAACCCGAATCGGAGCGTCCGATTCTTCATGTCGGAGGTACGCAGGCGCTTTTCACAGATCATCTTCCCGCACAGATTCAATATGCGGCTTTGGGACATTTACATCGCTACCATTCCGTGGCCCATCCCAGCATTCCGGTGGTCTATTCGAGTTCGCCGCTAGCCTACTCTTTCAGCGAAGCGGATCAGGAGAAAAAAGTCGTGATCATCGATGCTGAACCAGCCAAACCCGTAACCTTTCAAC
This sequence comes from Algoriphagus boritolerans DSM 17298 = JCM 18970, assembly GCF_900108085.1. Lineage (GTDB taxonomy): Bacteria > Bacteroidota > Bacteroidia > Cytophagales > Cyclobacteriaceae > Algoriphagus > Algoriphagus boritolerans. The sequence goes on along the minus strand of NZ_FNVR01000002.1, from coordinate 319,368 downwards.
CAATTGGTCTTTCCCAAGGCAGACCTTTGTATCGGGTACAGTTTGACGAACTCTCCAAAGCACTCCAATGGCTGGAGGAAAATCCCTACTGCTTTGTCGAATTGACTTACGAAACAGAGCACTCGATCGACGCGGCAACCCGAAAAGCACTCCTGAAAGCCCACGACGGCATTGTCAATCTGATTCCCCAAATCAAAAATCCACATGGACAGCAGAATTACAGCCTGCAAGTCGAGGATTTGGGAAAGGACATGACCACACTGTTTACCCTTTTCTACCAAAGTGAAAAAGGGCAGGAACCCAACGAAGAACTGTTGGGCATTTTCAAAGAAGTCATCAGCCAAAACGACCAATTATGATCCCTGTAAGACTGGAAATTCAAGGCTTATATTCCTATCGGGAAAAGCAAACTGTCGAGTTTGATCAACTCACCGGGGCAGGATTGTTTGGGATATTCGGAGCTGTGGGCAGCGGAAAATCCTCCATTTTGGAAGCCATACTTTTGGCACTTTACGGCAGTACCGAGCGGCTTTCGGATCGGGGAGAAAAGAACTCCATGCTCAACCTCCAAAGCGATCAGGTGCTGATTAATTTTGAGTTCCGTGCCGGAAAAAACAATGCCAAAACCTACCTGGCCCGCTATGCCGCAAAACGAAACCCGAAGAATTTCGAGGATGTAAAACCTGCCGAACATACATTCTATGAGCGTGTCGGTGATACTTGGGAAGCCTTGAGTCAGCGTGGCGAGGAGCTCGTCGGAATGCAAAAGAACCACTTCAAGCAGACGGTGATCATCCCGCAGGGAAAATTCCGGGAATTCATCGATCTCACGCCCGGTCCACGGGCAGAAATGATGAAGGAGCTTTTTGGTTTGGAGCGATTTGATCTTTCGGGCAAAACCGGTACACTGCTCAAGGCAGTTCGGGAAGAAAAAATCCGGCTGGAAACGCAACTATTGGCATTGGAAGCTTTCACCAAAGAAAATCTAGCCGAAAAGAAGACACATTTTGACAAGCTGACGGAGTCCCTTACCCATGCGGAAAGCATTGTAAAACAAGCGGATCAAGAATTTCGGGCAAAAGAAATCCTGAGAAATCAGCACCAAGAACTCCTCAAGTATCAATCCCTCCGGACTGAACTACTCGAAAAAAAGCCGGAAATCGAATCCAAACGCCAGCTTCATGGAGCATTCATCACGGCAAAAACCCACCTCAAACCCACTTGGGAAAAGCGGAACGATGCCAAAGTCGAGCTGGAAAAGTACACGGTCAGTGTCGAAGATTGCATTCGGTTCAAGGATCGATTTGAAAAAGAAGTGGCTGAGCTCGAAAACGAGGAAATTGAACTTAAGAAGAAAAACCAAGAACGTCCACAGCGGGAAGCCAAAGTTCGTGACCTCAAAAAAGTCTTGGAGATCCAGCTTTTAAACCAAAATCTGAACATTGCGAAGTCTCAACTCGAGACCCTCCAACCTCAGATTGACACCAAAAAAGCAGGTCAAAAAGCGCTTAAACTGCAAATTCAGCACTTGGAGAGCGAAAGCGAAAAAATAGCACCAACTGACAGTTCGCTGTTGGCAGATTTGAAATCGGCTGAGCGAGATTGGAAAAACTGGGAAAATCAAGCGGCAAAGTTTAATGCGGAAATAAAGCAAATCGAGAATGAATCCCGAGCTTTTGAAGGCGAATTGACTCATATTCTCCAATCACTTCCCTTTACACAAACTAGTCTAGACACCTGGCTTCAAGGAGAAAAGGAAAGACTTGCCAAGCTAGAATCCGAGCGCGATGCCTTGATCCAAAAGCAGGGTTTGGTGGCACATATTCATCTCCTCCACGATGGGGAAGCTTGTCCGCTTTGTGGAGCCTTGGAGCATCCCGATCCGTTGCAGGCTGCCGAGGAAGCAATCGAACTCGATGAAAAAACTCGGGAAATCGGATTGACAAAAGACCAAATTCAGCAGATCCAAAATTCGATACAAAAGCAAAATGAATTGGCCATTCATGTAGAAAACTTCCGTAAAAACAAAGAAGCCAAGCAGACTGAAATCGAGCAACTCAGCCAACAAATAGCCAACTTGAAGTCAACCTTGTCAATCCAGGGAATTGAAACACAAGAGTCGCTTTCAGCAAAAATCCAGCAAATCTCAGATTCAGCAAAAAACCTCGAAAAGCTTCAGCTTGACATCCGATCCAAGCGGAAAAAGCTGGATACCGAACAGGAAGATCTGGAAAGAGCAGAAAATGAGCTGAACCAAGCACGGCTGAAAATGCAATCCATTCAGTCCGGGATCAGCTCCAAGCGGGAAGAAATCAAGGATCCGCCATTTTGCGAAGGCTTTTTCGCAAAGGAACCTGACGTAATCCAACAGATGATTCACAACGTTGAAAAGGACATCGAGGAAGCGATTCAACTCTTGGAAGGAAAGCAAAAACACCTACGGGAAAAGCGAGTGGAACAAGTCAAAAACCTTGCGGACTTGGAGACTTTCACTCAGCTAAAAACAGAAACCTTGGAGAAGCTGAAGCAGTTCACAGAACGCTTTGAGCAGTTGAAAGCGGAGTTTGGATTTCCGGATGAACAGGTTTTGATTCGGTTGTTTGAGCATTCTTTGGATGCAGAAAAAGTCCTGAAGGAGATCACCAAGTTTGATCAGGATTTGGCTATCGCCGAAAGTAGAATTCAGGAATTAACCAAAAATCCCGAGGTCGGCCAGTTTCAGGAGGAATCCTTCCTTCAGCTTTCAGCGAAGCTGCAACTCCTCCAAACCGAGGCGGAAAACCTCCAAAAACAACAACTTCTCCTCGGTCAGGAAATCAAAGAATCCCTCAAAAAACTGGAAGAAAAGGCGAAGCTGGAGCTGATTTATTCCAAGCTCCAAAACCGGGAAAGCAACCTCCGTGAGCTGGATAACCTATTTCGTGGAAGTGGCTTTGTGAAATACGTCAGCTCCATCTACCTCAAAGAACTCTGCAACACGGCCAATGTGCGATTTATAAAACTGAGCAAAAACAGCCTCAGTTTGGAGATTGACGAGGACAATACGTTCTGGGTGATTGACTACCTGAACGGTGGAAAAAGACGCTTGCTCAAGACGCTTTCGGGTGGACAAACTTTCCAGGCATCACTTTGCCTTGCTTTGGCTTTGGCAGAAAAAGTAAAAGCACTCAATCAGGCTGATCAGAGCTTTTTCTTCCTGGATGAAGGCTTTGGTGCCTTGGATCGGAATGCACTTCGGGTTGTCTTCGAAACGCTCAAATCACTTCGTCATGAAAACCGCATCGTCGGTATCATCAGCCATGTGGAAGAGCTTCAGCAGGAAGTCGGCGTCTATGCGCAGATCGAACTCGATCCGGATCGCGGCTCGCAGGTGAGTTATTCGTTTTAGGAAATCTTTGCCGCAAAGACAGTTAAGCGCGAAGAAAGTCCTGCTTTTCATTTGGTTCAAGTTTTCAAACTTGAACCCACAATTATAAAGTTTTTAGACTGCTGTTTAATGATTAATTCTTTTTTGAAGCAGTCTGAAGACTTCATTATCCTAAGCACAAGTCGAAAGACTTGCGCTGGTATGGTTGTAGGTTTGAGTTTTTAGAAATCTGTGAAGACCTGCCTTGCCGTCAGGCAGGTCTGTGCCTTTTTCTGCGCAAAACTTGCCTGAAGGCAATCAGGTCTGCGGGAAAAAGTTTCAATAAAAGCCCAAAGTGAACCCTATTTTCAATAAGACCCTATAAAAATCCTCTTTTGTGCCTTCGCAACTTAGTGGCGAAAAAAAGCCATTGAGTAATTTTACTCAGTATATTGAGTAAATTCCAAATTTACCATCCATTTTATTTAAAATCAGTGAGTTGTAAAATAATTTTTCAACAAAAAATCAGTTAAAATTGGCCTAAATTGAGGCTATCTTAATTTCTCATCCTTGAGAAAAAGACAAAAAAATACCCCGACAACGTGCCGGGGACTTTTAAAACTAAATAGACCTTACAAGAAAATTGGTCTATCCAAAAATGGACAAAATGAATCAGGGTTCTTATTCTCAGAATAGTTTTCCGATCAAACACTTCTGATCTTTAACTAAAAATATTCTGATTTACCCAGTTAATCTCTTCTTCTCGGATCGTATGATCCGGGTCATCAAATAATTTTATCGTGACTTCTGCTCCCATTTTTCGAAGCAGTTCACCTGATTCTTTTATCCTACGGGCAGGAACGTGAAAATCACGATCGCTGCTACCGATGAAAATCGGAGTTCCCTGAAAATCACCCGCATAATTTTCAGGCTTCAGCTGCTCTCCGATCAATCCTCCTGTGAATGCGACTATGCCTCCAAATTTCTGACCATGACGGGCAGCAAATTCTAGACTTAGACAAGCTCCCTGCGAGAACCCCAACAGAACAGTGTTTTTTGAGGGAATACCAGCAGCTTCGATTTTATTCCAGGTTTCTTCCAAAATCTGAAGAGAGCCTTCCAATGCAACCTTATTGCCTTCGTCAGATGCCATAAACCCAAACGGATACCAGCTATTTCGGTTGGCCTGAGGCGCAAGAATTGCATAATCGGTCAGATTGAGATGAGGAACCAGCGAAAGGATACTATCAGCGGTCGCTCCACGACCATGGATCATGATGATTGCTTTTTTAGCTTCCGATAAAGGAAGTCCTGTTATTTTGATATCAGACATAAGATTCAATGTCCAGTTTTACAGGTGCCAGGTTTTTTTCAATTCTTTCACGGCTAGGTTCCGCCCATTCCGGAAGTTTGATCAATTCCCCTAAATGTGCCTCATCCTCATCAATTGCAAAACCCGGCTCATCTGTGGCTATTTCAAACAAAACGCCTCCTGGCTCACGGAAATAAATTGACTTGAAATAGTTTCTGTCTTTGACTTCTGTGACTTGGTAGCCATTTCGCATCAAGATCTCCTGAATTTCAAGTTGAGTGGTCGTATTCGCAGTTCGGAAAGCGATGTGATGTACTGATCCGGCAGATTGCTGACCTCGATTACCTGTTCGGTCGATGACAATGTCCACAAGATCTCCAGGCTTACCTTCCGTACCATAGCGGAAACGCTCTCCTTCCTGACCGATAAACCGATAATCCATGTGCTCAGTCAGAAGCTTTACTGTCAATTCCTTGGCTCGGAGATTTAATGTAGCGCCATAGAATCCTTTGATCGAATGAGCGGCAGGAATGTGACCATAGGTCCAGCCCGGACGATCATCCCGATCATTGGCAACCAGCTCGATTCCCATGCTGTCGTGGTCTTCAAAGCGGATCAGCATTTCTCCAAAGCGGGTTTGAATGTCAGAGACTGCAATTCCAAATTTTTTCAATCGCTCGATCCAAAAGTCCAGCGAATCTTTTCCAATAGAAAAAGCCGTATAGGTCAATTCACCAGCTCCTTTGGTACCTTTTCTGGCCCCTGTAAAAGGAAAGGTAGTAAATACCGTACCGGGTCTGCCCAACTCATCTCCGAAGTAGAAGTGATAGACATCCGGCGCATCAAAGTTGATTGTCCTCTTTACCAGCCTCAAACCAAGGATACCGGAATAGAAGTCAACATTTTTTTGTGGGTTTCCGGCGATCGCAGTGATGTGATGTATACCGGTGATTAATGGAGTCATAGAATTGAATTTAAGAAAAAAAGCCACCCTGAGGCAGCTTTTATAGATTACACGATAGCCTCTGGAACGAAGGTTCGGTTACTGTTTTACTACTTGTACGTTAAGGATCAATCTTACCTGATCACTTACTACCACATTTCCAGCTTCGGTAACTGCGGACCAGGTCAGGCCAAATTCTTTACGGCTGATTTTGCCTTCAATTTCAAATCCAGCTTTGGTTTGTCCGTAAGGATCTACGGCTACACCACCGAAGTCAACGTCCAAGGTTACTTCTTTCTTGTTTCCGCGGATCGTAAGATCTCCTACCAACTTATAATCACCACCGTTTTTGACCACTTTCCCTGAGAAAGTTAAATTTGGATGATTAGCGGCATCAAAGAAATCCGCTGATTTCAAGTGATTGTCACGGTCTGACTGATTGGTATCGATGCTGTCAATAGCGGCAGAAAAATTAACGCTTGCTCCGTCAAAATCATCGGAAGTTGACTCTGCAGAACCTTCGAAGCTTCTGAAATAACCAGTGACTGTTGAGATGACCAGGTGTTTTACTTTGAACGAAACTTCAGAGTGTGTTGGGTCGATAATCCATTTTGCTGTACTCATAATTTTTGTTGTTTTAAGTAGATTGTTTTAGAATTGTTTTGACATTTATTGTATAGACATTTATTAATTCAAATTTTTTTAACCCCTCAGTTTATCCAGCAAGTCATTTAGCTGAAGCGCCTCTTCTTTGGTGAGTTTCACAAAATTTCGATTTGCTTCCTCCACTTGGATTTCCAATTGATTGAGCAACTCCAGACCTTTCTCTGTAATCAGAACATCCACCTGACGCCGGTCACTTGGGCACTCTTCACGCTTCACCAATTCTTTCATTTTCAACTTATCCACCAGACGGGAAGCATTGGACATTTTGTTTAGCATGCGATCCTGAATCGAAGAAACAGTTGTAGGCGCACCATTTTGACCTCTGAGAATTCTCAACACATTGTATTGCTCAGGTGAAAGATCATGAGGCTTGAACAGGGCATTTTGAGAGGTCACCAAATAACTATTAGTATACAGGAGATTTACCACCAATTTGTTGTAAGGATCCTTAAATTCCTTTTGCTGAATTGCCTCTTCGATTTTTCCCATATTAATTACAGATGAATTAAATGTATATACATTCAAATGTACAAAAAGGTTTCACACTTCTCAATTATTTTTTCAAAAAATTCACACTTTGAAGTTCGGGCCTTAGAAAAGTTTTTTTTTTAACTTCCTTTCCATTTCCTTTTTTGACTATGAAAAAGCTTTCTTCTGTCCTTATCTTTTTTCTCTTTCTGAATCCTCTGGACATCTGGCAAACTTTGGGTCAAGTAAGTAGTCACGCGCAGGCACAATTCCAGCGGTTAATCGACCAAAGAAAATTTAATGCCGCCGAAGTTTTTGTAGATTCTCTGATTGCGGAAAGCCAAAACGGATCAATCGATCAAGCCAATGCCGTTCTTTTAAAAGCTATCGCACTTCAATCACAGAAGAAATTAACAGACGCTCACCACCTTGCCGATAGTCTCCTTCGTACCGGCGTTTTTGATGAAATCCCAGCGCTTCAGATGCAGTCGTTTCTGGTTTTGGGGAATGTCAACTACTCCCGGTTTCGTCAAAAAGAAGCAACAGCGCTTTATCTAAAAATTGACAGCCTGGGTGACAAATACCAAGATGGGATCGAAACCCAAATCAAAGCATTAACTAATCTGGGGACGCTGATGCTCAGCGTAGAAGAAGGGCGAGCAGAGGACTTTCTTCGTTCCGGTGACTATTATTATTCCAAAGCACTTGCCCTGTCACTCCATACAAATGACAGCACCTCTTTCTATGACCTCAGCACCTACCTTGCAACACAGGATTTTGGTAAAGGGAAACTGGACTCAATCGAAAATGTGTATTTGCAGGCCATTGCCTTTTTTGAAAAAACGAAAAATCAGAAGTTGCTGGCCTCTACACTTTGGGGATTGGGATGGGCTTATGAATCCGAAAATGAGCCGGACAAGGCCGAAGATACTTATCAAAGACTCATTCGTCTAAACTCCGGTGATTCTGCAAAAGTTAACGACATGGCCCGTGCACATTGGATCTATGCTAATTTTTTAAATCGCAGAGAGGACATTGACGGAGCTATCCGGGAATTTGAAACAGCGGAAAAACTCTTTAATTCAGAAAAAGAGCAGGACATCGGCCCCTTAAATGGCACAATTTACAATTTGGCAACTCTTTATCGTAAAGCTGGGAGAGATCGGGAGGCTTTTGACTATTTGGAAAAAGCCTGGACTATGCAAGACTCCATCGATCAGGCAATGGAATATGATCTATTGAAGGAACTGGAAATCAAATACCAAACTGCACAAAAAGATAAGGCAATCGCAGAGTTGCAATTGGAAACCAGCCGAAGAAATTTCCAAATCGGAATTGGGCTAGCTGCTTTTACTCTCTTGGTAGCTGGATTTATATTTTTTGTACGCTATCAGCGAAAGAAAATAGCTCTTGCAAAAAAAATCACCGATTTGGATGAAGTCAAAAATCAATTCTTCGAAAACATCACGCACGAATTTCGAACCCCCCTTACACTCATTGACAGCCCCTTACAACTTCTTTCAAAAGACAATCAAACTACTCCTGAAGCAAAAACCAAAATTGAATTAATCCGAAGTCAAAGTAGCCGATTATTGGAACTAGTTGATCAGATCCTCTCTTTAAATCAACTGAAAAACGGGGAAATAAATGTGCTGCTCAAAAAATCAAACCTTAATCATTCAATCCGATCTATTCTCGATCCTTTTGAATTTCAGGCTAAAGAAAAAGGAATTCAATGGCAGTCCGCGCTTAAATTATCGGAGGAAGAAGTATGGTTTGATTTCGACTTGCTTCAAAAAATACTTGGGAATCTCCTTGGCAACGCATTGAAATACACCCCATCGGAAGGAAAAATCATTTTATCAGGAAGCCATGACGGAAAATTTTTGAAGTTAAAAATTCAAAATTCTGCTCCCGATATACACCCTCAGGATTTGAAAAAAATCTTTGACCGATTCTATCAAAAAGATGATAAATCTTCTGGATTCGGGATTGGTTTATCCTTGGTCAAAGCGGTACTTGATCGACTCAATGGTTCTTGGGAAGCGGCAATTCAGGATCAATCATTGGTCATTTCAGCACAAATTCCGGTTACCTTGGACCTCCTTCCCCAAAATGCTATTGTGCTTCAAGAAACTCCGGAACCAGAAGCCGCAGCTGCTGATCCTACTGAAGCGCTTGGTGAAAAACCAATCCTACTGATTGCAGAAGATCATCCGGATACACGGGCCATTCTCTCAGACATTTTCCGGAAAGACTATCAGGTCATCACAGCCAAGACCGGGGTAGAAGCTTGGAAAATATGCCAGGAAGTAGTTCCAGACCTTATTTTGTCCGATATCTCTATGCCGGATGTCGGAGGATTGGAACTTTGCAGAAAAATCAAAGTCCATGAGTTTCTATCTCACATTCCGGTCTTCTTATTGACTGCATCGAGCGGTATAGCTTCTCAAATCAAAGGTGCTGAAGCAGAAGCGGATGGCTACATGACCAAGCCTTTCAATCACGATCTGCTCATCAGCGAAATCAAAAAGCTGATCACACAGCGCAAAAAACTCCGGGACCGATACAGCAGAGAAGTCATCCTAAAGCCAGTGGATCTTGCCATCAATTCCGCTGAGGAGCAGTTTTTGGAAAAATTACAGCAAGTCATCGCTGATAATTTTGAAAACCCTGATTTCAGTGCAGAAAATTTTGCCTCAGCCATGGCGATGAGCAGAATGCAGCTTCATCGCAAACTCAAGCATCTGACGGGCCTTTCGGCTATGGAGTTTCTCAAAGACCAGCGTTTAAAAACGGCTGCCAATTTACTTTCGCGAGGTGATTTGAGTGTTTCGGACGTTGCCTATTCTGTCGGCTTTAATGACATTTCCCATTTTTCAAAAAGCTTCAAAGCAAGCTTTGGACAGAGTCCGACCGACTATCAACAGTCAAATTAATCCTTTCTCGTTTTTTAATTAGGCCTCTGAGATTATTCTGAGGCCTTTTTTGTGGCTTGTTACAACTGACCAAGAAGCTGTTACACAGTGACCAGCCATTAATATTCGGAGATACTAAGTTTGATTCGAAAGAATGGTATGGAAAAAAAACCAGGAAAATATGAGGGAAAACTTCCGCCATTGGAGAGTCGACAGATTTTATTGAATGTAAACGAATTGGAAAAAGGTCAATACGAGCTTATCCTCCTTCAAAATGGAATTCCCTTCAAACGCGTCTATTTCAAAAAGCATTAAACGAACCACACAGCATGAAAACTATTGAGAAAACCTTAAGACCCCTTGTTTCATTAGCCGTCCTCACTTTTTGTCTTGGAGCTATCCCAGCCTTTTCACAGTCAAAATTTATCAAGGATTTGAAAAAGGCGGCTGAGGAATCAGCCAAACGGACAGTCGAGCGAAAAGTAGAGGATAAGACTGCCGAAAAAACCGATGAAGCGGTAGAGGCGGTATTTGATGCCCCAAATATCTTTAAATCAAAGAAAAATCGCGAAAACCCTGATTCGGATCCATCCGAAACGCGGACAGGCGGCTCTGATAAAAACTCCAAAAGCTCAACATCAACTAACAACCAACCTTCCTCATCAAACCGCAATATCTCTGTGGCCGACCAATTCATCCCAAATGGTCAGGTGATGTACGTCGATGAATTTGAACGGGACGCTTTGGGGGATTTTCCTTCCAAATGGGAAACCAACTCCGGGGGTGAGATCGTCACAGTAGATGATTTTAAGGCTTTGCGCACTTCTGGAACGGGCTATTATACGCCCAATCTCCCTTCCGAACTCCCTGAGAATTATGCTGTGGAATTTGATCTGTTTACTTACAATCTAGAGTATAAAACAACCACACCACTTCGTTTTGCAATTCATTTGGTGGAGCAACCTTTAATTTCAAAAGCAAAAAAAGGAGCTGAGATTGACATGCCACTTTGGTACAAGGGTGCTTCCGACTATTTTTTGGTAGAGACCTATGGCACTGCAACGAAAATAAACAATAAAATCCCCTTTGACTACACCGAGAAGCTGAACGACATCATTCATTTTACCTTGATCAAAAATGGAAAGCGAGTTCGGCTATTTCTCGACGAGACGAAAGTAATTGACATTCCTTCTTTGGCTTCGGACAACCTTGGAAAATACATTCAATTCTACGTGCGAGAAGTGGACCTCCAAAAAGATCTCGTAGTTGCATTAGCCAACCTTAAAATCACCGAAGAAGGAGAAGACCTGCGCTCCAAACTTTTGAAAGCAGAGGGTTTCTCGACAACGGCAATTCTATTCCAAACAGCATCGGATAAGCTTCAACCCGCATCCTTTGGGTTTCTGGACGAGTTGGGTCAAGTCTTGAAAGACGATGAGTTTCTGAAAATTCAAATCATTGGACACACGGACAGTGATGGAGACGAGAGCAGCAATCAGGTCCTTTCCGAAAAAAGAGCACTGTCTGTCGCGAATTACCTCACAGAAAAATTCGGCATCTCAAATTCCCGACTTCAATCCCTGGGAAAAGGGGAATCAGAGCCATTAAATACCAACTCTTCGGCTGCAGAAAAAGCAGCAAACCGAAGGGTCGAATTCAAGAAATTTTAACCTAAAAAAATATCTATCATGAAACCGTTTTTAAAAATATTCGCTTTGACTTTGCTTTTGATGCCATTTTATTCCCAAGCTCAATTCAGCACTACCTCCAAAATCCCAACCAACACAACGGTGAAATCAGGGGTAAATTTGTCAAATACTTCAAAGTTGACTTTGAGCAAGACCACGATGGATCAGCTTAGTGTTCAGATTCTGGACAAATCCATAAGCTCAATTCCAAAAATCAGCCTAAATCCCGAAGATCTTGAGCGAAACCGGGTGAAATCTTGGGAAATAACTCCACTGAGACCAATCACCCCTGGAATGGATATCAGTTTTATGGGCAATTATTCGAAAAATGCCTTCTACATTATCCCAATTCTAAATGACAGAATACAAGGACAGCGACACTATCAGGCGGTAAATCTGTCTGTATTTACTTCAATGATTCTGGGAAAAGACTATCGATTTACTATCGAGTTGGAAAACCCCAACGAATTCCCCCAAGGTGGAGAAATCAGAATTTCTTTGGGAGGAACAAACTATTTCATTAAACCCGAAAGAGGGAGAAAAGAAGTCTATCTCTTATTCAGTAATGCAGAAACAGCCCCACAGATCATCAGTATCGGACCGGCTGTAGTAAATGACGACTGGTATAACCCGAAAAGCTACGGTGTGACAAAAGTAAAATTGGAGGAATTAGCTCCTGCTCAATAAGCTTCAAAAGAACCAAATCTCTAAAACCTCAGCAAGAAATCGCTGAGGTTTTCTTGTCTCGACAGGCCTAATTTTTTTCTAACACGATACCTTCCGATTTCAACACCCCGCACTGAGATGCCCAAAAGATTTGCGATTTCTTTGGTGTTCAGATTCATTCGTAGATAGGCACTAAACCTAATTTCCTGAGGTGTGAGTTCGGGATATTTTTCTTTGAGCCGGGTGATGAAATTCCCGTGCACCTGATCAAAATTTTCTGAAAACCTACTCCACTCCTCTCCCCCATCCAGGTCTTTGTCAATGGATTTAATCAGGCGATTTAGCTGGGCTGTAAGCTGTCTGTTCTTTTCCTCTTCAGTCAGATTCTTTAGGGAGATTTTAATATCGTGTAGCAGTTTATTTTTCTGTATCAGGTGCATCGCGGAGGAAGTCAGCTCCTGATTTTTGAAGGTGATCTCAGCTTGAAGTTTGGCATTTTTTAATTGCATGATTTCCTCCTCAGATCTGATGGTAAGGTTCTCTATCTCATCATTTTTACGCTGTATAGCCTTATTTTTTTCATTTTCAAGTCGCTTCGTTTGCGCTTTGTGGCGTTTATCAAGCCAATTAAACCCTAAATACAAACCCACACCAACTGTGATCGCATAAAAGAGATAGGCAGCAAATGATCTATAGATAGGCGGCTTGACGGTAAAAACAAAGGAAATTGGCTCAGAGACCTCTCCAAAGATAGTTTTTGAGCGAACTTGAAAATTGTACTTCCCTTCCCTCAGTCCAGTATATTCTTTCCTGCTATCCAAAGACCAGGGAGACCAATTTGCATCATAATTCTCAAGCATCACTTGAAACTGAACCTGATCACCACTCTCAAAATGCGGGGAGGAAAACTCAAAAACGAAGGAGTTTTGAGCATAGGAAAATTCTCCTCCACTGAGTATGCTTGGAAAGCCAACCCCTGCCTGATGTCCTGAAAATAAAAGATTTAATGCTCTCCCATGATTTAGGATTTCTCTAAAAAGTACGCGAGGCCTGTCTTCCCGTGGCAAATCCTTTTGAGGATCATAATGAATGAACCCTTGTTTTCCGCCAATCAGGATATTCTGATTGTCCAAAACCGTAATATTCGCCAGATCATCATTCCAAAGCCTGTTAACCTTATTAAAAGCTTTTGTGTGAAGTTTTTGCCTATTGTTTTCGGTTTTAATGATTCCCAGCTGGGATTGTTCAATAAAATAAATATTGCCCAGCTCATCTGATTCCAAATCTGCAATCACTGTCCCATATCCAAAAAGATCATTGAACTCATCCCAGGGAAAGAAATAATTTTTCTCGGAATCATATCGATAGAATCCTCCATTTGCGGTAAAAATCATTTGGTTAGCGACTCGATGAACGTTGATTAAGACATCATTCGGAAAGCCATCGGCGCTATTATAAAGGTCACTTTCAACCACCTCAGAAAAGTCAGGGTTGAATTTGACCCGAAAAACTCCCTTGTAGCCATGTGCCACCCAAAGGATATTTCCATCAAACTCCATGACTCGGGATGATTCATCGAAACCCCTTATTTTATGTACATAAACCAATTCTCCATTCTGCCATTTAAAAAGGCTAAGCCCTGAATAAGTCCCTTGAATAAAGTACTCAGGATGATCAGGGATAGCTTTTAGAATCCAAGCTCCCTGCTCTGAGGAAAGAGGCAGTGCGCTTTCGCCTTCTATCAAAAAAGTACCGTTATTATGACCCAAAACAACTTTTCCACGGATATTCTGAATCGAATAGACTTGACCTTCGGTTCCCGAAACAAGTTTAGCTTTTCCGTTTTGCCAGATAAACAATCCGTTATTTGTCCCTAAGTAATAGAGGTCATCCTTTTTCAAAGCAGCATATCCTGAGCCTGCCAGTCCCATCCGATCATCAATCACTGAAAAAGGGGAAACCAAATCCACTCTTGCGACTCCATTATTCATCGCCAGCCAAAGTCCCATTTGACTGTCCTCATAAATAAAATTTATCGTAAAATCTCTCAATCCGGCCCCTTTATCGATATGGGATATCAGGTTACCATCTTTATCAATCACAAAAAGTCCTGCATTTTGAGTACCGATCGCTATCCCTCCATTTCTAAGTCGAATGCTGTAATTGATGAGGTATTCATTTTTCCAAAACTCTGAACTTAACGGAAACGGAGTGATATCTCCATCATAAAGAAAAGCGCCATTTGAAAAAGTGGTTATCAGCCATTTGTCATGATCGTAGGGCAGGATATTTGAAATCCGAATTTCTTTAAAAAAATCCCCATTGGGAATGGGCTTGAAGCCTTGTAGTGTTACCAAAAAAAGCCCGTCTCCAGTAATTTGAGTGTAAATCTGGTTATCAATCTGAAAAGAGATATCCAATCTCTTATCCGAATTTATTGGCTCAACAGTCTCTCCGTCATAAACATATATCCGCTTGAACGTACAGAAATAAACCACGTTATTTTGCCCAAAAATCTTCCATGTTTCATCAAAGTCCCGAATCGAGGAGGGAAGACTGTCCGCTAATGAGGTATACTTCAAAGTGCCCGTCTCATCGCTGGAGAGAAAACCAAAATCAGCCTGACTTCCGACATAAATTCTCCCATCTTTCCCCCAAAATGCGGAGCGAACTTTAGTATTATTGAGTCCATATCTCTTCCAGAATTTTCCGTCAAATTCCAGCAAACCAAGATTATTGGCTATGTAGATTCTACCCACATCATCCTGAATAATATCCCAATTTTGAATGCCGGCTTCATAGGTAGCTGGTTCATAATTTGCAATAAAAGGCAGGCCTTTGTAATCGTTACTTTGCTGACCAAAAGCAGTAAGGGTAATCAAGAATAATGAAAGAAACCAGAAGCCTTTTGTTCTACTCCGCACAATCACTTTTGAGATAATCCCCATACTTTTCAGATGTAACAGCCAAAATGACTTGTGAAAATTAAAAAAATTAAAAATCTGCCTTAATCTAAGCAAAACTGACTTTTTTTCCCAATTGATGAAATTTTGATGTAGTAATTTTAGAGTAATGATGAATAGTTGTAGTGGGTTATTATTTGGGTTTTAGTCAATTAGATGACAGTTTGCATTAAAAAAATAGACCCATGAAATCGAGCATGACGAAGATCGTCTCACACTGGGATGATTATAATGCATGCGAGATTCCATCTGACTAATAAAAATCAAATTACAAACAGATGAAATCGAGCATGACGAAGATCGTCACACACTGGGATGATTATAAACCATGCGAGATTCCATCTGACCAATAAAAATCAAATTATAAACAGATGAAAAAAACAATCTTACGACTAACAGGTATTATATCGCTGTTTATCTCCGTATCGGCATGCGATAATGGATACAACGATGTACCGGTAATTGATTCTCCCCCCAGCCTCAGCTTAGGAGCAATCACAAGTGGATTGGTGGAAGGCCAAGATTTTAAAATTGAAATCACGATTGGAGATGGAAGGGATGAAGGCACCATCAGTACGCTATCAACCTTTACGTATGCCATTACCAGAGCAGGGGAAACTGTATCCTCCGGATCTGAGGATCTTTCAGGAGATCTTCAAACGGTAGTAATTGAAATTCCTAATGGATTCGAACCTGGTAATTATAACCTTGACATCTTGGCTACAGATTCCAACGGAAATGAAAGCACAGAAAATCTTTCCTTCACGGTAGCCTCGGCAAGACCTGAATTTGATATTTCCGGAACTTGGACGATGGAACCAATCGCCGGAGCACTTAAAGTTGGCCCTAGCCCGGGCAGTGGAGAGTGGTATCAGAACTCTGCGGGAGACGTTGCGCTGCGCAGTTGTTATTTTGACGACACCTACACCTTTGATTTAAATGGCACTTTTACCCAGGACATGGGGGGCCAAACATGGCTTGAAACTTGGCAGGGTGTGGCAGCTGATGGCTGTGGAACTCCAGTTAGTCCTTTTGATGGTTCAGGGAGCTTTACTTATAGCTACACCAGTACTACGCTTACCTTGATAGGAGAAGGTGCCCATATCGGTCTTGCCAAAGTCAATAATGCAGGAGAAATCTCCAATGGCGCTCCCCTGGCCAGTCAGATCGCATATACCATTGTAGAGCAATCCCAAGAGGGTGATGTAAGAAGAATGACCCTTCGAATCGAGGCTGGATCTGGTGTTTGGTGGGATTTTAAATTAATCTCCGGCACACCGGCAAGTGCCCCTCTTGCTGGAACATGGAAAATGGAACCAGTAGAAGGAGCATTTGCAGTGGGTCCTTCGGCAGGCAGTAGAGAATGGTTCTTTAATACCACTGCGGATGTGTCCACAAGAGCCTGCTTTTTTGATGACACCTACACTTTCGGCGAAGACGGTACATTCTCAATAGAGATGGGAGAGCAGACATGGTTGGAAGCTTGGCAGGGAATTGCATCAGATGGATGCGGAACTCCAAAAGCTCCTCATGATGGAGCTGGATCTTACACCTATCAATACGATGGTACTACCCTCAAACTTATCGGTCAGGGAGCTCATGTCGCACTTCCTAAAGCTGTAAATGGAGGGGAGTTGCCAAATGTTGCTGTACCCAATGAGGTAAATTATCAGGTTGTAAGTTTAACCCAGGCCGGTGGAGTCAAAAAAATGACCTTACATATTGAAACAGGTACCGGAGTTTGGTGGACTTTCAAATTAGTGTCTGAATAAATCCAAGTGAAGATTTTTGTAAGGAATTCCAGAAATCTTCACTTTACCTAAACTTTATTAGCTATGCAAAAATGGATTTATTTGACGGTATGTTTTTCTTTTTTGGGATTCGGCGGATGTGTATCTGAGGAGGGTAATCCTGACGGCAATGGAGCTTCAATTTCTGTAGCCATTCCAACTTCCGGAGCTACCTCACCTTCCTCGTATCCGGGAATGAATCTGGTATGGGAAGATGAATTTGAAGGAAATTTGCTAAATACCTCCAATTGGAGTCATGAGACCGGAACGGGCCAGAATGGCTGGGGAAACAATGAATTGCAATTTTACAAACAAGAAAACACCTCCTTGCAAGATGGTTACTTGGTAATAACAGCCAAAAAAGAATCATTCGGTGGAAAGGAGTACACTTCTTCACGGATCATAACAAAGGACAAAAAACAATTCCGATACGGAAGAGTAGACATACGGGCAGCATTGCCAAAAGGGCAAGGGATGTGGCCTGCATTGTGGATGCTTGGATCCAATTTCAATTCTGTTGGTTGGCCAGCATGCGGAGAGATCGACATCATGGAGATGATTGGTGGAAATGGCAGGGAAAAGACTGTTCATGGTACGGTACACTGGCAACATGACGGATCACAAGCTCAATACGGCGGCGATTATTCGCTTCCTTCTGGGACCCTATCAGACAAATTCCATGTCTTTTCTATCAGTTGGGATGCCCAATCCATCCGCTGGCTGATAGATGATCAGGAATACCATGTAATTGACACTTCTCCCGCCCAATTGGATGAATTTAGGAGAAGTTTCTTCTTCATCTTCAATGTGGCTGTGGGGGGAAATTGGCCCGGATCTCCAGATGCCAATACCACTTTTCCTCAACACATGATTGTGGATTATGTGAGAGTATTCCAATCCAATTAAAAAAAGCCCCTCGGGGCTTTTTTTTGCTACTGTTCCATGATCCATTCCGCAATCAGTCGATTGACCTCATCGGGCTTTTCGATGCAGCTGCTGTGTCCCGCACCGGGTATGAGGTGAAGTTTTGCTTTACCTATCCCCATTTGAATGTATTTAGCCTTTTCAGGCTTAGTGGCTACATCCTCGTCACCCACAATGATCAGGGTCGGACAAGTAATTTTGGACAGCTCATCCTCCACGCCTTTTCGGTAAATGACTCCTTCTACCGGACCGCTGATACTTCTTTTGTTGGAGGACAATTCCTGCTTCCAGTACTTGATCAGGGGCTTATTCGACGGATTTGAAAGCCAACTCTCCGCAAACATGAGGTGCATCACTTTGGAAGCAATGGGAGGAATTACTCCAACCCATTTTACAATTCCATTGAGGGTTTTGTATTGCGGTAGGTTTTCTACGGGCTCTGCATTGGCAGAAGTTTCCATGAGTATGAGGCTTTTGATCAAATCTGGTCTTCTCGCCGCAAGCCTCAACCCCACAAATCCACCCATGGACAAGCCCGCGAAATGGACGGGGCCATCAACCAGATTTTGGATTAATTCAGCAGCATCTTCAGCGACAGTTTCCATATCAAATGGCCCCTTCACTTCGCTTTGCCCTTGACCCCGGTGATCATATGCTATCACGCGGTAATTTTTACTGAAAAAATCGATCTGGTTTTGAAACATCCGGTGACTCCAAAGCAATCCATGCGAAAAAATGATGGTCTCTTTCCCGAATCCTTTCTCTTCATAGAAAAGCTTCACTTCGTTAACCTCAATAGTGGGCATAAAAACAATGGATTTTGAGTAGAACTATTTGAATAAAGGATAAATTTTTCTAATTATATGCTATTCTGCAAGTAGACAAGTATACCCTTGATTTTGGGCTGGGAGACCGAAGACGGAAGACCGAAGAAGTCCAAGAATTGGCATTTACTAGTTCATTTGAACTTCGAAGTTAGCTACTGGCAAAGTTCCGTATATCCATATAAATTTTTGATGAGTTATTGCCAGTCCAAGCCTGGCTGAGTCATTCGGGCATTTTCTCTGGCTTTATGCGCATCCACAATTTTCCGAACATCCTCAAGAAGTTGCTTTGCGTCGTAGACAATGCCGTCCTTCACCGTGTACTTAACGCCACCTACTCTCACGGGTTCGTTTTTTTCATTGATTCGGATAGAACCTGTACCGTAGAGTACTTTGAGGTTTTGGAGTGGATTTTCTTCTACGATAACAAAATCAGCAAGCTTGCCAACCTCAACAGTTCCTATCTCTTTGTCCATCCCCAAAGCTTCGGCTCCATACATGGTAGCAGATCGGATCACCTCCAAAGGATGGAAACCCGCCTCCCGAAGTAGCTCCAATTCCCGGATATAGGCAAATCCATACAATTGATAGATAAATCCTGAGTCAGATCCGGCTGTTACCCGACCACCTCGGTTTTTATACTCGTTGACAAAAGTCATCCATAGGCTGTAATTTTTCTTCCATTGAACCTCCTCCTCTGTAGTCCAGTCAAACCAATAAGATCCGTGGGATTGTCTGCTCGGGGAATAGAATTTCCACAAAGAAGGAAGTGTGTAAACTGCATGCCATTCCTGAGTCCTTGCTCGCATCAGGTCACGATTTGCTTCATAAATATTGAAAGTAGGATCAAGCGTGAAGTCAAGCTCAAGCAATTCGTCCATCACTTTGTTCCAGTGCTCAGAATAAGGTGGTGCGGCCTGATTCCATAGCTTTCCTGCCTCAGCAAATCGATGCTGTTCGTTCTGATAGTTGTAATCCAGCCTAAAATCCTGGATTGTCCTGTCTTGAAATAAAGCTTCAGGCAATCCATACCAATGCTCCATACCTGTTAACCCGGCACGTGCAGAATTCAGGACATTCCATCTGGCAACGCCTAATTGCTGATGGTGCATGATAGATCGAAGTCCGATTCGCTTGTTTTCAGAAATCGCTGCCTCGATCACCTCAGGATTGGCACCAAAAAACTTAATCCCATCGGCTCCTTTGGCTTTGTTGGAATTGACCCAAGCCTTCGCTTGCGCTGCATTTATGATGGGACTTTCAGAACCCTGCCCGAATGAAGTATAGGCAAAAATCCTAGGGGCGGTGATTTCATTGTTCAGTGATTTCTTTTTTTGGTCCAAGACCCAGTTCAGTCCATTTCCGGCTGAGGGATCTTTAATCGTGGTAATCCCATGTGCCATCCATAATTTATAAACATATTCGGCAGGAGTACCCTGTCCTGTGCCTCCAATATGACCATGGCTATCCACAAAACCAGGTAGCAGGTAGTGCCCTTCTAGGTCAAGTACTTTTGTGACTGAATCTGCTTCTGGCCTTTCGCTTTCATTGATCGGAAGTCCCGGATAGCCAACGATTTCAATTTGAGTGATACGGTTTTTCTCTACCACGATATCTACCGGACCAACAGGCGGTGCTCCGGTTCCGTCCACCAAAATTACTCCGCGAAGGATCAATTTGGAATAAGGCCCTTCACCTTCCTCCCTGATTGGGGCGGGCATGATTTGGGAAAAAGCTTGAAGTGTGAAAGCAATGCCTACTAAGGCTGCGAGTAGAATTCTTCGATACATAGATTGAGTGGATGTGAATTAGGACAATAAGATAAAATAAAATGCATCAGGAAAAAATTGGATTTGTCTCATTGAGCGACATGAAAAAAGCCCGACTGAGAACAATCGGGCTTTTTCGATAGAGATTAGTGGTTTTATAAATCTTTAAACTTTTCCATGATATCTTCAGAGATTCCAGTGAAAGAATAGCCTCCGTCATGGAAGAGGTTCTGCATAGTGACCATTCTGGTCAAGTCCGAAAACATCATCACAATGTAATCTGCACAGGCTTCAGCCGATGCGTTACCAAGAGGGGAAAGTGCCTCGGCAAAATTGTAGAAGGAGTCAAATCCACTGATTCCTGATCCGGCAGTAGTTTTGGTAGGAGACTGAGAAATCGTGTTGACCCGGACTTTTTTCAACTTCCCATAGCGATATCCATATCCTCTTGCAATGCTTTCCAGCAGGGCTTTGGCGTCAGCCATATCGGTATAGAACGGGAAAACCCGCTGCGCTGCGATGTAAGAAAGTCCTACGATCGAACCCCATTCTTTCATCACATCCATTTTCTCCGCCACTTGCATCATTTTATGAAAGGAAACGGAAGAAACATCGTAAGACTTCATGGCCCATTCGTAGTTCAAGTCACCATAGCTGCGGCCTTTTCTAATATTGGGGGACATGCCAATGGAATGTAAAAGGAAATCAAAATCTGAACCCAAAAACTCCTTGGCCTCAGCATAAAGCTTCTCAATATCCTCCACGACCGTAGCATCCGCCGGAAGGACGATGGTGTTGCATTCTTCAGCGAGTTCCTTGATGGCGCCCATGCGCATTGCTATGGGTGCATTAGTGAGCACAAAACGCCCACCTTGTTCTTTAACTTTTAGGGCAGTTTTCCAGGCAATTGAATTTTCATCCAGTGCTCCTGTGATGATTCCAACTTTTCCTTTTAGCAAATTTTCTGGCATATAGCTTTTGGATTGATTTCAAAAATTTTAGGGTAAAAATAGGAAAAATTTGGGATTACCCTGCTCAATTCAACAATAGCTCTTTGGCACTCTCACGTGATGATGTAGATGGATTAGCTCCTGCGATCATCTTGGCCAACTCCTCCACCCGCTCTTCATGAGTCAAAAGTTTAATTTTACTTACAGTCCTTTCGGCCGAGTTGTCTTTATACACAAAGTAATGCAATTCCCCCTTTGCAGCGACCTGAGGAAGATGAGTAATGCAAATCACCTGGTGTCGTGAGGCTATTTCTTTCATCATTCGAACCATCTGAAGCGCCACTTCACCCGAAATACCCGTGTCGATTTCATCAAAAATCAGCGTGGGAAAGGCCATTTTATCAGCCATTAAAAATTTGATTGCAAAGAGTAACCTTGAAAATTCTCCTCCCGAAGCCACTTTTTTTAAGGGTTGTAAGGTGCCACCCTTATTGGCAGAAAATAAGATCTCCACTTCATCAAGTCCTGAAAGTGAGGGGGAAATCAGCCGATGCTCAAATTGGATTCGGGCATTTTCCATGCCCAATCCCACCAGCAATTCCTGAAGTTCCTTTTCAAATTGCCGAAAACAGGATTTCCGTTTTTGGGTCAACAAATTCCCAAACTCCTCCATGGAATTTCTTGCGTCATTCATTTGCTTCTCCGCTTCTGCAAGACTTTCGTCCAGGTTTTGAAACTGAAAAACTTTATCTGCCAGCTCGCTTTCAATTTGGATCAATTCCTCCACAGTACTTACCCCATGCTTTTTTTGAAGTTGGTAGATTTTACTCAAGCGCTCCCGAATCTGCTCCAACTTTTCAAAGTCTATTTCTACCTTGCTTTCCTCATCGACAAGCGATTCACTGAGATCTTTCAATTCAATAAATACGCTTTGAAACCGCTCTCTCAGCTCGGAAAATTTATGAGCCAAACGCTCGAGACTCTGCAACCCATGCTGGATTTGACCCAATCCCTGGATCACTCCAAACTGCTCTTCCTGAAAAAGAGCAAGCATTTCGTTGATCTTCAGCTTGATTTCCTCTGCATTTTCCAGCACCTCTTGGGTGGATTCCAGTTCAGATTGTTCGCCTGCAACCAAAGCCATTGCACTCAGTTCATCCAATTGGAACTGGTTGAAGTCAGCCTCCTTCTGCATTTCAAAGGCTTTGTATTTCAATTCATCAAATTGCTTTTTCGCCTTGCGGAAATTCCTGTAGCGTTGCTGATAAGCCTCCAAATCTTGCATGGTCTGGGCAAAAGCATCCACCAGACTAAGTTGATAACTTCCCTCACCGAGCTGAAGGGTGTCATGCTGGGAATGGACATCCATAAGTTTCGATCCCAGAATTTTCAGAGCATCAAGCAAGACCGGGGTATCATTTACAAAAGATCGTGACTTTCCATTCGGACTGATTTCTCTTCGGATGATGCAGCTTTCCTCATAATCCAACTGCTCCTGATCGAAAAATTCTTTTAACCCATATTCAGAAATATCAAATATGCCTTCGACGACGCATTTTTTATCTTCGTGCAGCAAAACCTTCGAATCTGAGCGATTGCCGAGCAAAAGTCCCACAGCCCCCAGCATGATAGACTTGCCGGCACCTGTCTCCCCAGTGATCATACTAAGCCCATTGCTGGGCTGCATACTTAGTTGGTCGATTAGCGCATAATTGGAAATACTAAGTGATTTGAGCATATACTTGATCAGCTTTGGACAAAGCTAAAAAAAAACCAGCTTAGCTTCTCAGAAGCTCGTTGTACTTTCTGGCGTTATTTGGGTCGACCTCCAAAAGTAACTTCACTGCCTCGTCCCGAATTTCAAAAGGTGCACTTTTCAACACTTGTGAAATTTCATCTGATTTGGCATCCACAAAAGTAATGGTAAAGATCCCATTTGGCTGTAATTTATTTGCTGTTGCCACTAGTTTGATTGCCTCCAGGATGTTCTTGTAGGCAGTTTCGGGATCAATTTGAATCAGATCCATGCCTTGCCGATGATAGAGATAGTAGGCATCACGTATCGATCCATAAATCGTGGACACATAAATATCATTGATCAGCCAATAGCGATTTCTTCGGTCAGTTTGAGTTTGGACCCAGCCGGGTCTCCCGGATTGTTGGGCATTGTTTACAATATCGTTTGCCACCTCAAAAAATGGATTTCCTCCCCGGCTGGCAAAAGTGTCGTAGTCGATACCCAAGGCGATGTAAGCGTAAAAAGCCAGAAGTGAACTGATATTATTCAAAAATGTAAACCTGTTAAATTCCAAGGGCTGAGACTCCAAATACTCAAAGTTCCAATTTCGGTCCGCAAAATTAAGAATCAAGGACTCATAATTGGTCCCATAGACCGGACGAACTACCTGAACCTGAACCGTGGCGTTGTAAAACCCGATCTGAGGTACATCATTGATGGTAATCAGTAGGTTTCCTTTGACTCGCTCTTCGGGGCGATATTCGTCATCCGTCCAAGATCTACCATTGAGAAACTGCTCAAAATTGGTCTTCATCTGATTGAAAATATCCGTATTCTGAATTCTGGATCGGTCGCTGTTAATGATGACCGTGAAATTCAGTTCTTGCGCCTCCGCTGCCCATGTAAAAAAATAAAACAGAATTAGAAATTTAAGCTTAGTCATAGGTCTAAAGTAGCTAAAATTTCGAAAGTCAAATCCAAACCGGCACCTTTTTGATTTCTTCCAAAATTAAGACTGCAACGTCATTTTTCGAGACAAGTCCTGAATCTGCAGACCTTCCATCCGAATGAAATATCTTCACTCGATTCGTGTCATGTTGGAACCCAGCCCCTTTTTCGTTTGCCGAATTCAAAACGATCAGATCAAAGTTTTTCTTGTCTAGCTTACCCTTGGCGTTCAGTTCCTCATTTTCGGTTTCCAAGGCAAATCCAACATGAATTTGCCCTTTCCTCTTGGCTTTACCTAATTCAAAGGCGATGTCAACATTCTTTTTAAGGAGAATCGACATTTCCGAATCAGCTTTTTTGATTTTCTCCTGAGCGACCACCGCTGGAGAATAGTCCGCTACTGCCGCTGCAAAAACACAGACATCCATTTCTCCATGAAGTTTTTTGGAGGCTTGGTACATTTCTGCGGCAGACTTTACCTTGACCAGGTGAAATAGCCCGGTGTCGATTGGAAGCGAAACTGGACCGGAAACCAGAAAAACTTCGGCTCCGCAGGTCCTGAAGGCATTTGCGATAGCCAAGCCCATTTTTCCGGAAGAATGATTGCTAATGTATCTGACAGGATCGATAGCTTCCTGAGTTGGTCCAAGTGTGATCAGCACTTTTTTTCCTTTGAAATCAGGTTTTGATCCAAAAAAATTCTCCACCCGCACCAAAATATGCTCCGGCTCCATCATTCTTCCCTGTCCCAAAAGCCCACTCGCTAATTCTCCACTTTCGGCATCCAAAAGTAAATTTCCGAAAGATTGAACTTTTCGAAGGTTTTCGCGGACAGCAGGATGTTGGTACATGTCCAAGTCCATGGCTGGCGCCAGCATGACGGGGCACCGAGCTGAGAGGTAGGTAGCAGAGAGCAGGTTATCACAAAGTCCATTTGCAAATTTCGCAAGGGTATTGGCACTCAGCGGAGCGATAATGAAAAGATCGGCCCAAAGACCAAGTGCTACATGATTATTCCATTCTCCGGATTTCTTATCAAAAAATTCTGAATAGACCGGACGCTTGGATAGCGTTGCTAAAGTAAGAGGGGTAATAAAGTCAAGAGCCGAAGTGCTCATAATGAGTTGCACTTCAGCTCCTGATTTGATTAGTAAACGGGTCAAATGAGCGGATTTATAGGCAGCAATACTGCCAGTCACCCCCAGTAGAATTCGCTTACCGTTGAGGTTCATCGCGATTACTCAGCCCCTTCTTCGGTGGGATATCTGAAATAAATTTTCCCCTCCATAAATTCTTCCATAGCCAAGGCCGAAGGCTTGGGCATTCGCTCGTAAAACTTTGAGATTTCGATTTGCTCTTTGTTTTCGAATACTTCCTCCAAGTTATCCACGGTAGATGCAAACTCAGAAAGCTTGTTGTTCAACTCCTCTTTTAGATTAGTAGAAATCTGCTTTGCACGCTGCCCAATAATGTGAATAGAATCATAGATGTTTCCGGTCTTTTCAGCCACTTTATCAAGGTCACGAGTTACAATAGATGGATTGATTGCCATAGTATTTTTGCTATTAATTTTTCGAATTTTAGTTATTGTTTTCCCCTATTTTCGCTTCAGACAAAGCCTTTGCTTCGGCCTCTGCCGTTTTTTCCGCGTATTCTTTCTTCAACTTCAAATGCGATTCCAGCTCTCCTCGCGTATCGGCCTCGAAGGCTTTTACTTTACTCAGGTATGGACTACTTGGGTATTTTCTGTAAAAGGTATTTGCAAAAGAAATTGCTTCCTTTAGCCTTTCTTCTTTTTTATCAAAAGCTGAATTTCTTGCGTACCCAAATCCTACTTCAACCAACTTATAAGAAAGCTCTTCATTACGCTTACTTTCAGGATAGTCTTTTGTGAAGTTCTGGAAATTCACAATGCAGGCCCTATAAAAGTCTCCGGGAAATAACCCATCCTTTAACCTGTAATACATCTGGGCCTCGCTGTATGCTTTGTCCTCGAACCTTCCCTCCAAATCGATCAGCATCTCCATGGCTCGTTCATAACTTGCAGATTCTGGAAATCTGGTCACAAATTGCTGGATCGCCGCCACAGCCTCCTGGCTACTTTGCTGATCCAAATTGAAATCAGGAGCATCCAGGTAAAGTGAATAAGCATGCATGAAAAGTGCTTCTTCTGCCAGAGGGCTTCTGTTGTAAGTTCTGAAAAACGTATTAAAATAACCAGCAGATTCAATGTATCGCTTGATTTTGAAATGCGCGTTGGCATAATTGTATTCTGCCAATTCTGCTTTTTCTGATCCCTTGATTACCGGTAATACCTTCTCGTAAAGAATAATGGCTTTGTTGTATTCTCCTTCCTGATAATATTTGTTGGCACCGTTATACAGCTCTTCCCAGTTGGTACTTTTCTCCAATTTGGTGAAAGGCCCACAAGAAGAGATCAAAAACAGTACGAAAAGAAATTGAAGGGATTTTGACAGCATGCTCATTTTCAAGACCGCAAATATACGGGTAAATTGTTTGTATTCAAATGCCTGAATAATTCAAGGATTCCTACTTCTTTACTTGTAGTTTCTTGGTTACAACGTTTTTGTTGTCCACAAAAAGGGTGTAGAAGTACACACCCGGCTGAAAGTCCGTCACGTTGATTACCAATGAATTTCGTTCCGGATCAAGTTCATATTCGGCAATAGGGTTACCAATGAAACTATTGATTGAAATCTTGGCTTTGGCTTTAGGATTAACCAATTCATAGTCCAATTGTGCTACTCTATTACTCGGATTTGGATAGATTTCGCTGAGATTAATATCCTTATGGGAGAAGTCTTTGGTAGATGTGGAAGCAACTTCATACCTAGCTTCAACGACGAAATTTTCCCGAATATTTTCTGCGTTAACGAAAAATAAGTCAAAACTTCCTCTTGTTTCGGCAATTCCCAGCTCGAATTCCAAGTACAGATCGGTATAGATTTCTCCCGGCGCTAGTTTCAAGGAAATTTTTGCGAGATCCTTCTTGGGATCAAAACACTGGTCGTCAATACAAATCTTAACTTTCTGAGAGGAACCGACACTTCCCCGGAGGTTTTTCAGAAGATAGGTTTTAGACTGATTGGCTTCATTCTGCAAAATGACGGTTTTCCGCTGAGAAGAACCGATCTCCCCTGCAAAGTCCACTACCTCACTCAATACACGAACCTGCTGCGCACCAGCCAATACAGGCGCAAAGAACAACATGCATGTTAAAAATTTGAATAAGGACTTCATGTAAAACTTTAATCAATAGGATCGGCAGATTGGTTTTTCTGAAATTAATATACGGACAAAAATACTTTTTTGATTCTCAATACAATAAAATTACGGGTTAATTGTTGTTAACCTTTTAAAATACTTTCAAAGTAATTCGACTTCGATTTGATTGCCCTTTTTAGGCAAAGGAACCAACATCGTTTTTATTGGGACTAAACCCGATTTTCCTAGTTTTTCCTGAATTTGTTCTTCAGTTGGCATCTCAATTTTCACATCGGGATCATTGAATAAATTTTCAGCATCCAAGTCAATTTCGACCGGTTTTCTCCAGGCATCAATCGCAGCCCGATCTGGTTTTTCTTCAATTCTCCAGTTGAACCCATCGAGCCGGGAGACTTTTTCATCTATTTTTTGGACAGGAGTAAATTTTCCGTCTGGCCGAATGCCGAAATTAGCTTTACGAATTGCCCCGTCCTGAAAGGTCAATTTGATATTGGCACTCAAAATCCGATTTACTCCCTGTGTCAGCGTATCTGCCTCCAAAGCAAAATACAAGGATTCCCCGTTCCCTTCAATGATCAACCTATCCATCTGTCCCTCCACAAAGTATCCCGTCATCTCCCTTCCTTTCATTTGGTTGTAATTCAGCAGGGTGTCCGTCATGATCGAAAAAGCCTTGTCTTTCATGTAAACCCTATCTAATTCCTCATTGGCAATGTAAAAAATCATGGAATCGGCAGAAATCTGGCTTTTCTGATTCCACATGACCGGATCCTGGAATAATCGAATCGAAGAATCAGCGTAGTTGTACACGAGCGAATCTGCAATCCCTGCAAGATCTGCCTTGGTCAGCTTAATGGAATTGAATGCCAATAAATATCTGGCGGTGTCAGCTTCGCTATCCTGAGAAATCAAGGTGTCTGCAGTCATAAACAGGGTGTCCTTCTCGAAGTATTTTCGTACCAACGCATTTCCATAAATCAAACTGTATTTCCTGTCTTCCCAATATTTCCCATTGTCTCCATAGACTTCCACCTGACGTTCCTTGTTCAATACACGGACATCTTCTTTTCCTTCATAGTAGGCTTTAGTTTCGTCATAAAATAACTCCTGCGCTTTGATCCGGCTTTCCTCTGTCTCTACGATCCCGTCGAAAAATCGAAATTGTTTCTGTTGGGTATCATAGAAACTTCCATTTTGGGCATCCAGTTTATACCCCTCTTTGGAGACTATATTGGTTAATCCTTTAGTCTCGGAAGTTTTTGGAATCGTCAGATAGATCAGGTTATTGGTTTTCATGGTGTAGTCCGGATTGACCAGAATTACATTTTGACGAAACGTAATCCGTTCAAAATTGACCTCGTAAACGCCCCTTTCGCTCGTAAGGACGTTGGTTGAATCGACAACTTTACCATCGTTGAAATAAGTGGCAACATTTGTTTCTCTGTTGTAATCCAGGTAGTCAGTGTAGAGTGTGGTTTCCTGATTGGTAAAAACAACGTTGTTCCGCAGCTTGGCAACTTTGGTATTTCCATCGTACTCCGCATAGGTACTAGTCGTGGTGATCGGGTCCTCTACGTCTTTGATCCGAACTCGGCCAAAAAGCTGGGCTCTATTCTCTGCTCTATAAAAATGGGCTGAATCACAGTAAATCAGAGAATTTTGATGCTTCATTTCCACATTACCCAGCAATCGATCAAATCCTACTGCACCCCTCAACAAATCTGCCTTATTGATTTCAAGCGTAGAGCTCTGTTGTGCGAAAGCTTCGCCAGTAAGGGAAAAAATCAGGATCCAGAACACCGATGTAAGGAAGAAGCGAATAGTCATAATTGCTTAGATGTGGGCAAAAATAGCGGAAAGCACCGTAAAACTCTATCAACGCCACACCTAAAGCTTCGATTTTGATCTTTCTTAACAAGCACGTTCAGTTCTATTTTTGTCAAAGAAAACCCTATTTTTGATCAATGCTCGACATATTCCGATCTCACGTCTCGTCCAAAAATCTGATCGATCCACAATGCACTTACCTACTCGCATGCAGCGGTGGAATGGACAGCATGTGTTTGGGTAATCTTTTGACCCAAGCAGGTATTTCTTTCGAAGTCGCTCATCTTAATTTTCAGCTTCGTGGATCAGAAAGTATTGGGGACGAGGAGTTTGTGAGATCCTGGGCCAAAGACCATGGGCTTACTTTTCACCTCAAGCAAGCAGATACCGAAAGTTATGCATTGGCTAGAGGGATCTCAATTCAGATGGCAGCGCGAGAGATCCGGTATGCATTTTTCGAAGAGATCCGAGCTGCACAAAATCTTCACGGAATCCTACTGGCTCATCATGAAGACGATCAGTTGGAGACGATTTTTCTTAACCTACTTCGTGGCACAGGAATAGAAGGTGTATATGGAATGGCCGACCGGAAAGGCTGGCTGATTCGGCCACTTTTACCATTTAGCAGAACTGATATTCAGTCATTTATGGAATTAAATCAACTGAAATGGCGGGATGACAGCTCCAATAATAAATCAGATTACAAACGAAACAATCTCAGAATCAACGGGCTTCCCGCGATTTACAACTTGGAGAAAGATGCCAGAAAGAATCTTTTGACGAGCTTTCAAAGATTGAAAGATACAGGAAAGGCATTCAGCGGGCTCTTCGAAACTTGGAAAAAAACTGCCATCCGAGAGGAATCGAACTTTCAATTCCTTGCTTATGAATCCATCCAAAATCAACCCGGAGCAGCAACGCTCCTCTACTTTTGGCTTCGACTGTATGGTTTTAATTCGGATCAAACTCAAGTTATTGCTTCAAGTTTGGGCCAACCAAAGTCTGGAGTGGTATTCAAAAGCGCCACCCATCTTCTTCATTTTGATAGAATGGAATTGATTTTGGCACCAATCGTGGAAGATTTCAAGCCCATTTTGATTAGGGAAAGTGACTCAGGGCTCAGTCTACCCGAAGGGCAATTTTCAATTACCCCTCAAAAATGGCCTGCCCAACTGGATAAAAACCCAATGCATGCGCAACTGGACACTGCAAGGCTGGAGTTTCCCCTCCAAATCCGGACTTGGCAGGAGGGGGATAAATTCGTCCCCTTGGGGATGACTTCCTCCAAAAAAATCTCTGATTTTCTGATCGATTCCAAAATCCCTTTAGCTAAGAAAAGAGACGTAAAAGTCTTAGTTTCGGGAAAGGAAATAGTCTGGGTAATCGGCTTGAGAATCGCCGATTGGGCCAAGTGCACTCCGGCAACGCAACGAATGCTTTACATCAAAAAAACCTGATCCATGATAAATCCATTTTCAAAAACCTACGACGAGGAGCAGCTGCTGATGTTTGATTTTTTGCAGGGGATCAAGTTTTTTGAGCGACTGAGACAAAAAGAGCTAGCCCGCTTTATTCCCGCAATGCACCACAGAAAATACCTTCGCGATGAGGTGGTTTTTTTCAGCAAGGATCCAAGCCAGGCGCTTTACCTCATCAAAAAAGGAAAAGTAGACCTGACCATTGATATCAAGGACAATTTTGAAACCATCATGGAAGTAGGTCGTGGGGAAGCTTTTGGTGAAAATTCACTTTTAGAAGAGGCCAAGCGGACTTACACCGCCTTGATCACTTCGGATGAAGCAGAGTTGATCGTGATACCGCACTTTGCGATTCAGGAGATTTTTGACAGCAATCCAAAGATCAAAGCCAAAATGATGACCTCGCTCTCTGAATACTTCAATGCCAACAACCAGCGCCTTTTTCGCTCCTATCGGGAGTCATTCGGATTTTTCAGCCTCAGACAAATGTTTGAATAGCGGTTCATCTGCTCTGATTTTCGTTCATCAAAATTCCTGAACCCATCCTAAAGTATTCGAAGCCAAGCTTCGAATACTTGTTGTTGTTTAATATCTTAGCGGCGCTTTTAAAGCCAGTAATCATAAAAAAATCATCAAAATCATGAGCAAAGTAACCGTAGTAGGTGCAGGCAACGTAGGTGCTACCTGTGCCGATGTTTTAGCATATCGCGAAGTAGCCGAAGAAATTGTTTTAATTGATATCAAGGAAGGTATCGCAGAAGGTAAGGCCCTTGACATCTGGCAGAAAGCCCCGATCAATCAGTACGACAGCAGAACTGTGGGCAGCACCAATGACTACAGCAAAACTGCCAATTCAGACGTGGTCGTGATCACTTCCGGTCTTCCGAGAAAGCCGGGTATGACCCGAGACGATCTGATCGAAACCAATGCCGGCATCGTCAAGTCTGTGACTGAAAATGTGGTGAAATATTCTCCAAATGCGATCATCATTATGGTCTCCAACCCACTCGATGTGATGACCTATCAGGCACATCTGACTTCCGGACTGAGCAGAAATAAAGTGATCGGTATGGCGGGTATCCTGGATACAGCTCGCTACAGAGCATTTCTGGCCGAAGAACTCAATGTATCAGGAAAAGAAATTCAGGCGATTCTGATGGGAGGCCACGGCGACACGATGGTTCCACTTCCTCGATACACTACAGTGGCAGGTATTCCTGTGACGGAATTGGTCGCCAAAGACAAGCTGGACGCCATCATCGAACGCACCAAATTTGGAGGTGGGGAACTGGTCAAGTTGATGGGGACTTCTGCTTGGTATGCTCCGGGAGCTGCTGCCGCACAAATGGTAGAAGCCATCCTGAAAAATCAGCGACGTGTATTCCCGGTATGCATCAAACTGGACGGCGAATATGGCATCGATGACTGCTACTTGGGCGTTCCGGTAATTTTAGGCAAAAACGGTGTTGAAAAAGTACTTGAGCTGGATCTCAATGCGGAAGAAAAAGCATTGCTTGAGACATCCCGAGGTCATGTCAAGGAAGTAATGAATGTATTGGACAACCTTTCCAAGTAATTCAAACAAAAAATAAGCTAAGACCTAAGATTCACCGCTCAAAAACGGGGTTTCTTAGGTCTGTTTTTTGTATTATGTCAATGAAATCAGTCCTGGAAGTATTGTGAAAATCTGGAAAAGCCTTTTGATAATCGCTGTAATTATCCTCGTTTCCTGGGGTGGATTTTGGCTTTATCTAAATTTCCTCTCCGGAAGAAACATCAATAGCCTGGATCTGATCCATCCTGAGGCTGTATTTGTGTTTGAATCAAATCAGGCAGATCAAACATGGAATGAACTGGTAAGCCAACCCCTCTGGGAAGTGATTTCCCAACTTCCGGCTTTTGCCAAAACTGCTGATCAATTGGTCAGTTTGGACAGCCTGACTGGTGCGAATGGGCAGGTTTCCCGGACACTTCGCAATAAGCAAGTTACCATCAGCTACCACGCCACGGGAATTGACAGTTTTGACCTTCTATTCACCGTCAATTTCGGAGCTAATTCACCGCTTGATTTTTTGGAAGAAATAAAAAGCCGGATACCCAAATCCATCCGGATTCAATCCCGAACGTACAGCGACATCGAAGTCTTGGAATTTTTCGATTCCGCAAACTCGCGGAAGTGGTCCGTGTCTGTCTTAGGCAATGTTCTATTGGCCTCTTCCTCCTCTTTTATCATAGAGGAGGCTATCCGACTCTATATCAGCGCAGATCAAAACTCACTCGCTTCGAAACTTTCTTCCAATTTGAAACTGGATGCGGAGCAGGGAAGACTGATCTTTTCAGCCCATGGCCTATCCAAACTTTTGGAGGGAATCAGTAAGGAAAGAGACAATATTACGGTTAAAGAACTTGCGCAAAATGATGCCGTGTTTGCTCTGAACCTGACTTTTGAGGAAGGTCAGCTCATCTTTAAAGGTCCTGCAATTCTCTCAGAAGAATTGGACTTCACTCCGGCGGTGAGGGCGAATTTCCCGGAATTTCAAAAGGTAATCTCCTCCCGAACACAGACCATCACCCAAATCAACATGGATGGGGTCTTTGAAACACAAAAACTGCGAAATACCGCCTTTACCTCCAAATCTACCATCAGTGGAGAAATCCAAAGCAAGCTCACTGACCGTGGCTTTTTGGATAATTTTTCGGGTGAATTCTACTATTTAAAACTGGAAAACCTCGGAAATCAAAATGACAATCAAGTGGTCTTAGCCCGAGTTTTAAATCCTGCCCAGGCCATTGCTTTTCTGAAAGAATACCGAACCAGTACAGACAGTGAGCAATCGGACTTTTACCGGGATTCGGAGATTTTGTATTTCCCGGAAGAAGATTTCCCGGCACATTTATTCAACGGGAAGTTTGCCGGATTTCCGCAGACACACATCAGTTTATTGGGAGAAATCCTCGTGATGTCCAATTCGGCGGCCGGAATGAAGATGATTTTGGATGATTTTGCCATGGGCAACACTTGGGCAAAAGCGCCCGAATCCTTCCCCGGAAACCGGGCAATCAATCCTGCCGCTGGCTATTCCAAAACTTTTCTGATCGACAAGATCTGGGAAAGCTGGGAAAACAAAAGCAATCCCTCCTGGAGTCCATTCCTGCAGATCTATGCTCCGACCTTCCGTGCTTTCCCATTCGTGAGTTTGAGAATAAATCAGATCGGTGGAAAGCCTGAGGCAACGTTGACCATCCCCTATCAATCCTCAGGAGTCAGCGCGGTGAAAGAAACAGCCGGAGTGAGTCTGATTCCAGCTAAAACAATTACGCTTTCTGACAAAATAGTCTTCGGCCCCAAAGCCATTTTGAACTTCAATGACAGAACAGAGGATCTGGTAGTGCAAGACACCAATCATGTGCTTCACTTAATAAATTCCGGAGGCGAGAAGGTTTATTCAGTTCCACTTTCGGGGCCTGTGGTTTCGGATGCTTATCAGATCGATTTTCTGAAAAACGGCAAACTTCAACTGCTGATTGCCACTGCTGAAAATCTCTATGCAATCGACCGCCTCGGCAATCCCCTTCCGGGATTCCCCGTCTCGCTCAACGAACGAATCACACACTTAAATCTGGTAGACTATGACAATACACGGGAATACCGCTATTTCATAGCCACTGAATCCGGAAACCTATGGCTTCTGGACAGAAATGGAAAAAAACTCGAAGGATGGGATCCATTGAAACTGCAAGAACGGGTGATCTTGACTCCTCGACACATCCGGGTTCCCGGAAAAGGGGACTTCATGGTAGCCCAGTCTGCATCCGGTAATGTTCACCTTTTTAATCGTAGAGGAGAAAAACAATCCGGTTCTCCGCTAAGCTTAGGAAAGGATTTCATCACACCTATTAACATTACTTCCGGGGCAAGGGGAAATTCTCTGAAGATTTCGGCAATTTCTCAATCCGGCGAATTGATCCATGCAAGCTTCAATGGCGAAATCACTTACAGGACACAGCTGGTCAAAGAAAATCGAGATGATCGCTTTGAATTAATTGCTGATCAGTCGGGTTATGCTGAGTTAATTCTGTCAAAACAATACGCAAAGACTGTCGTCTCGGACGACCAGGAAAAGGTATTGTTTTCACTCCTTTTATCAGGAGAAAACCTGAAGTTTGGTTATTTTGATTTTGGATCAAACAGAAAGATTCTTGCTGTCTCCGATCCTGAGCAGGGCTTTGGTTACCTGTATGATCTGAAAGGAGATATGCTGACCACCACCCCGCTTGAAAGTGAAGGTCCTATCCAAATCAGCCACCAATCCACCAAGGGGCAATACGTAATCCGAACCGTCAGTGGGAGTCGAATCCTGGAGTACCTGATGCCCGATTGACTTCAATCACTTGGCTTGGCTTTGAGGATAAAGTAACTTGCAGGGGCAAATCAAACGAAATCAATGATGTCTAAGAGGCTCTGCTTAGTTTTTATTTTCTTCATTTCACTTTTCCAACACGCACATCCACAACTTATTACGGACAATGAATTACCCTCGTCCATTGAAGAGGACGTAAACTTAAACTCACCCTATCATACCACACTTACCTTTTTCTACAATCTGGATCGAAATCATTTCTTTCCCGAGCGAGCAGCCAAAACGCTCGATTTAAAAAACACGGAAGGCGATCCTGAAGAACTTGCGATCAAACTTCAGCAGATTTTTGAAGGAAAAGGGATCGTAATACGAACCAGTGAAATCCCAAACGACGCAAACTTTACAGATTCTACCGCAAATGGAGAACAGCGATTCTACTTTGATAAGGTAAAACTTCCAGCAATTTTCTTGGATAAGGTTGGCAACCAATGGAAATTTTCTTCCTTTTCAGTTGCCCAGATTACCGACCTCCATCGCGAGACCTACCCCTATGGCACAGATCGACTTCTCAATATCCTGCCAAAAATAGGCACGAGTGAATATCTCGGTCTCCAACTTTGGCAACTGGCCGGAATTACCTTCCTGATCTTCCTGACATTCTTAGCGCATTTGGTTTTCACTTTTCTGGTGGACAAGGGGCTGATTTACGTCCTGGACCGATTGGGCTATGGCTACATCGGGGAAAATTACCTGCTGCCTGTTGCCAAAATCACCAGCTTCTATCTGATTGTACTTTTGCTTTCCTTCCTGATTCGCATTTTACAGTTACCGGTAGAAATATATGCCTGGATTGTACCGGTCTTTGATACCCTGAAGCCCTTTCTGATCACGGTGATTTTCTACAAAATCGTCGATGTAGTAGCAGCATATTTTGCAAGCCTTGCTGCAAAAACCGAATCCACACTCGATGATCAACTCGTTCCGCTGATCCGCAAGACGCTCAAAGCGCTGGTTATTTTAGTGGGCACTTTATTCGTGCTTCGAGATGGGCTCAATTTCGACATTCTCCCCTTCCTGACTGGAATCTCAATCGGTGGGGTCGCGATTGCATTGGCAGCCCAAGACACGATCAAAAACTTTTTTGGATCCATCATGATCTTCATTGACAAACCCTTTCAAGTGGGGGATTGGGTGACTTCCGGAGAAATAGACGGAACGGTGGAGGAAGTTGGATTTAGATCTACCCGGATCAGGACTTTCCGAAATTCAGTCATGTATGTGCCAAATGGAAAAATAGCAGATGCAGTCGTAGACAATCATGGCTTGCGTCAATACCGTCGTTTTTTCACCACGCTGACCATCACCTATGACACACCACCGGAATTGATCGAGGAGTTTGTCAAAGGGCTTCAGGAAATTGTATTAGCGCATCCAAAAACGAGAAAAGACTATTTCAACATTTTCTTCAACAACCTTTCCGCCTACAGCCAGGACATCATGTTCTATATTTTCTTTGAAGTCCCCACATGGCCGGAAGAACTCAAATCAAGACACGAAATTCTGATTCAAATCGTCAAGTTGGCAAATACCCTGGGTGTCCGCTTCGCATTTCCCACACAAACGCTGCACATGGAGTCCTTTCCGGAAAAAAACGGTCTCACTCCAGCTTATCCCGGCGAAGCAGAATACAAGACTCGGCTGAGTAATTTCCTTAATTCAGAACTCCGTAAGAAAAACTCCTAAGCGCACTACACTCAATCCTGTTCCCAAAAATCCGGAACAATCGGAGAAGCATAAAGTGTGCAATCTGCACATCTTTTAGTGGTAGGATAATACCCCACTATGGAAGTTCCTTCCATTAACTCCCGAGCCGGAACAATAAATCCACTACCAAAAATCGACTCATAATCGGACATCCTGACTGCTTCTTCCTCAATGACACAATCGTTGAATTCGGGATCGCTGTACCCCCAAGGGGAAACGTCTGTAAGATTGATATAAATCCTTCGCTGCTTGGTCACCCCCATGCTCACCTGACCTAAGACACCAATACCGGAATCATCCACAGCTCTGATATTCCCAGAAATCTGTGAAGGTAAAGGACTGAAAATGGAACCTATATCCTCTGTATTTCGCTTCAAAGTTTCCCAAAATTGAACCGCCGCCGGGTCCAGTGCTTTCTGGGAAATCAGAATACTATATCGCTCCTGAATCCGCTCATCCCCTGTGGGTATTTCGGTGATCGTCTGTCTGAATACCACCTGATTCTGAAATCTCGAACTTGTTTCCAGTAAAATATCAGGATTTTGCTCGCTTTTGAAACAACGCGCAATCTGCTCAGATGCTGTCCTGGTTCTCACATCTTTGATCGAAGCATCATAGATGTAGGTTGTTCTGATTCGGGGACGATAAATCCAAGTTTCCTCAAATGTCCATAAGAAATCATCGGCTATCTCATTGCCTTGGGTATTGACAAAAACCTCCACGCCATCTTCATCCCGGACAAAACCTGCGTCAAGGATTTCCGGAGTCCTGATCGGTCTCATTGGAGTAGATTCAAAACGTTCTCCATCATGAAGTTGAATTTCGAGGGTATAGTTGGCGTCTTCCTGAAGATTCTGAGAAATAAGATAGATTCCGGGTTCAGTTTCTGCAAGTGAATAGGCAGCGCCATTTTCAGAAATTAAGGTAACAAGCGCACCGATCTCCGGACTTGAACTTGTAGCCGAATTGATGGGAACGGTCCGGCTTATTCTTAGTTGACTCTCCAAACCTTCCGTATCAATATAGCCCTCAACTACCAGCACTGAGGTGGCGGACTGCGGATTTTCCGGCTCAAAAGGTTCTCTGCACGCAAACATAACCATGACGCAGGCAGTCAATACGGCAAATCGTAAAAGTGTTGTTTTTAGTCTTGTGCCCTTCATGGTGTAATGTCGAATTTTCGCTTTGAAACCTGAAATTTTCCTGAGTCATCCAAAAATCTAACCCACAGCATATACGTCCCGCTCATACTTGAAGCTTGAATAGTTTCGGTCTCAGAATTTCCCCAAAACAACACAGTCCGATAATCAGGAAATTTACCAAGTACCATTGGCTTGCTAAATTGAGCTTTGTCAAGTTCTATTTTTGGCTGGAGACCGAAGTAGTCAAAAAACCGGGCTGATGGAGCCAAAGGATAAAGACCGAAATTATTTTCGTAACTGGTAAAACTCAGTACCCCGGGATATGTCCTATCGTTGAGGTAAAATTCCCGATTGAGCACCTCAAGTTTGGAAAGGAATTTAGGATTGAAGCCGGAAAGCAGATCCGAATCAAACACGGGCATCGCATCGATCAGAATCAGTGGGTTGGTTTCAAAAACAGACTTGACCGCTTCATTGACCAGTCTAAAGACTTTCTTTTTGTTCTGAGTCCGGACAAATACACTGGGAATATATTCCCGAACTACAGTCTCCACCGTTTCAAACCGGGTATAATCATCCAATAGAAAGGTGTGATCCGCTACAAATCCCGTGACTACTTCCAACGAATCCTGCTCATAGTTTTCGAGGTAATACGCCTCAATGGCTGAGGCCTTTTGCAGGAGATTCAGAAACTCAAGATCGGTCGGTTCGATGGATAAGGTTGGGAATTGAAAGCTTGGGGAAAATTTGGTGTTGATGACCGGTGACACGATTTCGAGGCCTTCCATTTCGGCACCGTCTTCCAGCTGAATGATCAATCGATCCCAATGTGAAAGTCCTCCAGCGTCAAAGAGTATTTGTCCTTTTTCATCCGCCCGATCCGTGAATAGCGCACTTTGGGAACCATGCAGTGAAAGGAAATAGGTCAAAGTGGTATCCGCATTGGGTACTTTGGATTCGACTATATGACCAAAAAGCTCCGGCAAAAGTGACTTTTGAGCCAGCGAAGCATAAACCTCCGAAGACTTGTACTGCTGCTGTTCATCAGGCAAATAAGGATTGAAAATCGAGATTCCCGAAGCTACAAGCTGCTTTTCCTGCTCAAAAGCCAAGGCAAAAGTTTCACCTGCTTTGGGCTTAGGTTTGCTGAGTTTTCCAAAATCAGCGGTGGTAGAAATCTCTCCAGCCCGAGAAGTTGAAGCACCTTCGACTAGTTTTGGGGGAATTTTGGGATTGATCACTGTCACAAACTGCTGGGCGATGCCCAAATCCAGATCCAAATAGGGGCTGATTCGGGTATAGATCCGAAGTAGATAGTGATCGGAGGGTATGGCATCAGACAGTAAAAGGTAATTCAAAGCCATTCCGCTTTCCAATGGCACTTTAGTGTAAGCTACGGAGTTGGAATACCGATCAACTAATTCAGCGTAAAGGACTTTTGAAGGACTGGAATTGGTGCCGGATTTTACCTCCGCCTCAAACCAGATCTTCTCGCCTGCCAGATATAGTGTCTTTGGGATGCTAAATTGGACCGATTCCTTTGGTAAATCCGACTGACGCGCATGGAGTTGTGCTGTCGGGAAATAGGGAAGCAGGAAAAATGATAAAATCGAAAAAAAGCTCATCCCCATTCGTCTTAGCGGATAGCTATCCAAGCTTTGCTTCAGCTGTCTGATATGTTGAAACGTATCCATCAGAATCTGAAATTATAAGTGATAAACGGGATAGGCTCTGCGAAGATCGACAGCTTATAGCCCTGCAATTTTCCCCCCTCGGGAATATAGTACACCGAATAGGGATTATCCCTGCCAAGGATATTGTAGACACCAAATGACCAGGATGCATGAGCGAGCTTTTTGACTTTATGATTACCCTCCAGATTGACCGAAAAATCCAACCGGAAATAGTCCGGAATCCGCACGGAGTTCCGATCTCCAAAGTAGACTCGCTCCGAACCTCCATATTCAAATTTGGCTACAGGCAAGGTTACCGGACGACCGGTACTGTATTTTCCCGCCAGGGTCGTATTCAGTCTCCTACTCAGTTCATAATTCAGGACGATGTTGGCATTATGGGGCTGATCAAAATTACTTGGATACCACTCTGAGCGATTGATTTGCTCTTTGCCTTCGCTTGGATCAGTCTGCAGCAGGGAGCGGCTATAGGTGTAGGCGATCGAGCCGTTCAATTTTCCGGTGGATTTTAAGAGAAAAAGCTCCAATCCATAGGCTCTTCCCTTGGTCACGAGGACATCCTGCTCGATACGGTCATTTAGGACAATGGATGCCCCGGATCGGTAGTCCAGTAAGTTTTGCATCGATCGGTAATAAACCTCAGCCGAAAACTCAATCGTATTGTTTTTTAGGTTTTGAAAATAGCCCAAAGCATATTGTATTCCCCGCTGCGGAGCGATAAATGCATCACTCAGCTTCCAGGTATCGGTCGGGGTGATGACCGAAGAATTGCTCAGCAAATGGATGTTCTGACGCATGGTATTCACTCCGGCTTTGATCGAAGACCAATTGGTCAGCGCATAGCGACCCGAGAGTCGAAACTCCGGACCATGGTACGTCTTGACCAGTTCGCCGGAATTGAAATTTTGCTCACCGGTAATATTTTGAGGCAAATTAGGCTCACCACTCGCATAGACCGGCAAGGTCTGAGGTCCAAAGTATCCGTAAAGATTATAGCGTAATCCTCCCGATACAGTCAATTGATCATTGACCTCAAACTCATCTCCGAAAAAGAGGGAGGTTTCAAGCGCCCTTTCGGAAGCCACTTTGTCAGGTATCACAATACTTTCCGCTCCAAAAGGAGCAATCTCCCCGGGATTCAAATCATACCAAATGGAATGAACTCCGTAGGAGAAAATGTGCTTGTCCCCTTTTTCCTGACGGAATTGCGCTTTGATAAATCGCTGTCGGATATCAAAGTTGTAGCGGTAAGAATTCAGCGGATTATCCTCTCCCTGCACCTGAAAATCGTAGGCATCCTGCCCCACAGAAAATGTAGCTTCCACCTGATCATTGAAATAATGCGTCCAGGACAGCGCATAATTCTGATTGGAGTAGCTGTAAACGGTGTCCGGATCAAACTGAAACTCATCCTGGCTGTAGTATCCTGTCAGTCTGAGGATGTTCTTTTCGTTTAGCTGATGTTCAATCGTCCCATTGAAATCAGCAAAAAATGCCCGGCTGGCTCCCAAGTCCGCACGGTCCTCCAGGTAGTCTAAAAGCCAATCCGAATACGTCATCCTACCCCCGACGATGAAGGTGGTCTTTTCTCCAAGCGGCCCATCGAGACTTAGCCGACTCGTCAATGGCCCGATTCCCCCGGAACCACCTATTTTATCTGTCCTTCCCAATTTCGGCGTGACCTGCAGCACGGAGGATAATCTTCCACCCAAACTGGCTGGAATGCCGGCCTTGTATAACTCCACTCCCTGCACCATATCTGAATTCACAGAAGAGAAAAACCCAAACAAATGAGAAGGATTAAAGAGCGTATTTTGATCGTAAAGAATCAGGTTTTGATCGGCTGCTCCTCCCCGTACATTGAACCCAACACTCGCTTCCCCGGCCGTATTGACCCCCGGCATGGTCAGAATTCCTTTCAAAATGTCCACTTCGCCCATCACTGCCGGCAGTTTGCGTAGTTGCTGCACAGTCAGTGACTGTACTCCCATTTCAGGTCGGGACACATTGGTCAGCGCTCCGGATCTCACCACCACCTCACTGAGCGAAAAGACTCCCTCCCCGATACTCATATTCAGCTCCCCGTCTCCCTGAAGGTCAATCAATCGCTGCTCCGTATAGCCCCCGATATTTTGAACCAAAATGGTCTGATTTCCCTTCGGGATACTCAATTCAAATCGGCCTTCTTTGTCGGTAATAGTCTGAGCTTGACTGAGTTTTTCGTAAACTATCGCCCCCTGGATTGGCTCTCCTTTCTCGAGGCTGATCACCTGACCCCGAATCTTGGCAGTAGTACCCGCCCCACTGGGCACACCGATGACATAGCGTCTGTTTCGTACAAATTCATCCTCATTTCCCAGAGACGCAGTAGATTGATTGCCGGTGGATTGGGAGAAAAATGAATCAGGAAAATCAACGGTCAGTTTTTGACCCTTACTGATGTACACTTCATTGGTTTTGGAAATGGAAAATTTCAAATCGGTATTGAGAAAAATCGAACCCAACACATCTTCCAGTCGATCATTTGTTGCCTGTAGATTGACCGAAATTCCCTCCACATCCGACTCCTTGAAATAAAACCGAAAGGAGGTCTCCTTTTCAGTCAACTCCATAAACCGCACCAAGGATACTCCGGGGAAAAATCCCGTGATCCGGTCGCTCGTCTGCTGCGCAAAAACTACGGATGAAAAAAGGAAAAGCAGAAGAAATAAACACTTGGTAAAAAGCTTCATAGGCAATTTATTTCTCCACGGATTTGGTGACCAGAAATTGAAGGAATCGCTCCGGATTTTGTCTGAAATTCACCCCCGCTGCCCGAAGTTGCTTTTTGGTTTCTTTCGGATTCAAGCCAAGGATGGCAATGGCCTGATTTGCTTTGCTGACGGGATAGAATGTCTCATTTTTCCACAGAAAAAAAGCTACCTTCTCTAAAAAGACCGCATCGTATTGTGACATTTCGCGCAGGGATTTGGTGGATTTATACCGCTTGGCAAGTGCCGTAAATTCCCCGGAACCCAATACTTCATAGATGCCGTTTTGATTGTGGATAAAATCGGAATTTCCGGGTATAAATCGAAAGCTTGATCCATTGGACAGCACAAACCCATCGATCTTCTCGGGCTTGATCAGGATCTTTTGATTGAAAATGGGATGAAAAGTAACCACCTGATCCAGGTAGCTGTCATACAACAGGGGCACCTCCGGGTACACGATTCCGTTGATGGTGAGGGTGCCGTTTTCAAACTGCCTGGAACCAAAATAAGGATTGCCTTGGATGAGACGGGAGGCTTCCGCATATTGCCCACCGGTGATCAATTCCTGAAAATAGGGCAACTGGGCTTGGTACTCTGGAAG
The DNA here is from genome assembly GCF_900108085.1 of Algoriphagus boritolerans DSM 17298 = JCM 18970. Classification (GTDB taxonomy): domain Bacteria; phylum Bacteroidota; class Bacteroidia; order Cytophagales; family Cyclobacteriaceae; genus Algoriphagus; species Algoriphagus boritolerans. Next base: position 276,589 of record NZ_FNVR01000002.1, on the reverse strand, counting down.
GTAAGCTAAATTATCTCCTGCCACCTGTGAATATCCATTGCTCACAAAACTGCATGCGGTGAATAGAAAAAATATTATTTTTTGCATGCCGTAAATTACGATTGAAAACGGTATCCGTTTAGATTTATCCAAAATATCTATGAATGGCATCCTGTTCTTATGAAAGGAAACTTTAACTCATTTCAACACCCATGACTACCCGAAGAAACCTATTAAAAACGTTAGCCCTTGCACCGCTGGCCGCCACCACTGCCCCGGTTTTTGGACAAACTCCTCAGAAAAAAGAAAGCTCCTTTAAGTTTTCCCTGAATACCAGTACGATTCGGGGACAAAAGCTCAGCCTTCCTCAGATCATTGAGCTCTGTGCCAAAACGGGCTACGACGGATTCGAGCCCTGGATGATGGAGATTCAGGCCTATTTGGAAACAGGAAAGTCCGTGGCTTCGCTTAAGAAGCTGGCATCTGATGCCGGAGTGGAGTTTTTTGACTGCATTGGTTTTCCGACATGGATGGCGCAGGATGAGGCCAAAAGCAAGACAGGCTTTGCCCAGATGGAGACCGAAATGGGCATCTTGGCGGACTTGGGCTGCCCACGGGTAGCGGCACCAGCCATTGGGACGGAGGCACCGATTGATCTGCTCCAAGCAGGGGAGAAATACAAAAGACTGCTGGACCTGGGCCGCAAGACCGGTGTGATGCCCCAACTGGAGTTTTGGGGAGCCTTCCCATCCTTCTACCACTTGGGGCAAGCCATGGCAGTAGCTGCGGCGGCGAATGACCAAGACGCCAAGATCCTGGCCGACGTCTATCACCTCTTCCGGGGAGGATCAGGCTTCGAGGGAATGAAGATGCTCGATGGCCATGCGATTGATATCTTTCACATGAATGATTTCCCAACCGAAATCCCGAGAACTGAGCAGCAGGACAAGGACCGGGTATTCCCGGGAGACGGTGGTGCGCCCATGCAGGAACTAGCCGATACCTTAAAATCAAAGGGCAAACCCATCATCCTCTCCCTCGAACTCTTCAATCCAACTTACTATACGATGGATGCGGAGTATGTGGTGAAGACCGGCTTGGAGAAAATGAAAAGGTTTTTTTGATTTTGGTAAGAAAAATTATGAGGGCTTTAAAAAAAGTCCCCTTCTCGGCGTAGTCTAATGTCTTTCGGAGTTGAGGTTCCGTGGACGCTGGGTGTAATTTGTAATTACACCCTAATATCTTTTGGAATTTGTAATTCCCTTTCTCACAAGTTCAACCCCTCACGGGGTTGCCCATTACCAACTTAATTTCCTTTTTCCCTAGGTTGCACCTAGGGCTATTCAGAGGTTCGACCACTCCGTGGTCATTGGTTTCGATTCATGACCATTTAGACCTATTGATGGTTCAAATTCCCGACCCCTGACAAGGGGTCAAACCTCTCAATAGCCGCGGGTGAAACCCGTGGACAAGGCGATTCCCACATGATCTCCCACGACCCCGAAGGGTGTCGAACCTATTTTTTCGGAATCCCGTACAGTTGTCGGGAGTAATTCCATTTTCCTATAAGTTCAACCCTTTCAGGGTTGTCGTCCTCGTTATCGTTTACATTTTTCCCTAGGTTTCACCTAGGGCTATTGAGAAGTTCGATCCTTTCAGGATCGTCATTTTTTTCTCCAATCTTTTCTGATTCCAAATTTCAATTATTTCCAAATCGCCAGAATCACGACCCCTGACAAGGGGTCAAACCTCTCAATAGCCGCGGGTGAAACCCGTGGAAAACGAATGAGCGTGACCATCCCCACGACCCCGAAGGGTGTCGAACCTATCTCCGGATTTAAGATCGTCCCTGCCTACGGAATTTTTCTCCCAACTGCCAATGGAAGGATTGGGCTAAAGCCCGGAAATGTCCTGCCTGATTTTTATCCCTCCGCTAAAGCGGGGGGCAATTCATGGGTTCGAATTCAATCCTTTGAATTGGAATGGTGCCTTCGCCCGGTATTTTTTCTGTCAACTGCCAATGGAAGAATTGGGCTAAAGCCCGGAAATGTCTTGCCTGATTTTTATCCCTCCCGCTAAAGCGGGGGGCAATTCATGGGTTCGAATTCAATCCTATGAATTGGAATGGTGCTTTAGCCCATTCCTGAAAAAGTGAATGATTATTAAGGGGGCTTTAGCCCAAGCCATTTTAACCAGATTATCCGAACAAATCTGAACTCAAATACCGATCTCCCCGGTCACAGGTGATGCAGACGATCAGCCCATCTTCCAGTTCTTTGGAAAGCTCTATTGCGGCATGAAGCGCCCCACCACTGCTCATTCCGGCCAGGATTCCTTCCTCTTTGGCCATGCGGCGGGTCATCTCGGTAGCCTGCTGCTGACTCACATCAATGACGCGATCTACTCTTTCCTTTTCAAAAATAGCGGGCAAAAACTCCGGAGACCATCTTCGGATCCCCGGAATACTCGAACCATCCGTAGGTTGGGTTCCGACAATTTGGATGGCTGGATTTTTCTCTTTCAAATACCTCGACACACCCATGATGGTCCCTGTGGTCCCCATAGCGGAGACAAAATGGGTGACTTTCCCGGCGGTATCCTTCCAGATTTCCGGACCTGTCGTCTTATAATGTGCCAAATAATTGTCCGGATTGCCAAACTGATTGAGCATAAAGTAGCCTTCCTCATCCCGCATCTTTTCTGCCAAAACCCGGGAATATTCGATGGTTTGCGCAGCGGGTGTGAGAATTACTTTCGCTCCGTAAGCCTCCATAGAAAGTACGCGTTCTTTGGTGGAATTGTCAGGCATGATCAGAGTCATGTCCAGTCCAAGGACCTTGGCCACCATCGCCAGAGCGATTCCGGTATTGCCGCTGGTCGCTTCGACCAGCTTGTCTCCGGTCTTGATATCACCCCGATCCAAAGCCGAGCGGATCATTTGGTAAGCTGCCCGATCTTTGACACTGCCACCCGGATTTTGCCCTTCCATTTTGCAAAAAATCCGGACATTAGGATTGGTCGGGATCGCTCCCAATTCTACCAAGGGGGTATTGCCGATCAGTTCAAAGAGTTTCATGATTTTGTATTTGAGGGGTTTTTGACACTTTCTTTACAGGAGGAAGTGCACGATGGGTAAGCCTCATCCGGTGGGGAGAATCCTTATTGGCTCAGGTCGATATCATTTTTGAATACGTAGACTTCCGTCACGGTGCCTTCCTCGTGGTGCATTTGGGTTTGGTAATAAACCTTGGAACCCGGAAGAACCGATTTGGTCAGCCAGACATTTCCACCGATGACGCTGTTTTTACCAATGACAGTTTTTCCGCCAAGAATCGTCGCACCCGCATAGATGATGACATTATCTTCGATGGTGGGATGACGCTTGGTGTCTGCATCGGCTTTGTCCACGCTGAGTGCGCCCAGGGTGACTCCCTGGTAGATTTTGACCTGATTTCCTATCACCGTGGTTTCGCCGATCACGACTCCCGTGCCGTGGTCTATGCAGAAAAACTGTCCTATTTGTGCACCGGGGTGGATGTCGATGCCAGTGCGGCTATGGGCAAATTCGGTGATCATCCGAGGAATCAACTTTATCCCCAATTGCAGCAAAAGATGCGCGATCCGATAGGCCGCAATCGCATAAAATCCCGGATAACTTCGGAGGATCTCTGTACGGGACTTGGCGGCCGGATCTCCTGCAAACATGGCATCCACATCCTGATTGATCCAGTCGAAGACTTGCTCAAGATCGTTGAAGAAACGCTTGGCCAGTTTTTCACCATCGCCGGAATGCAGGTGGATATTGCGGGTCAGTATGCTCGCTAGCTGGGCTTGAAGGTTTTCCAATCTGGATTTGACCTCTTCTTCTTCGCGGATATTCTGGACAGAGTATTCCGGGAAAAGTAATCCCAACAAGTCCTCAAAATAGGTTTGGATTAGCTTAGGCGAAGGGCAGTCGGAGCACTCTTGATGCGCCAGGTGAATTTTTCTGATGAAAGAATCCATGTAGGTTTGAAGATGCAATAATTACAAGACAAAACCCACTCGAATTGCATAAGGTTCAGCATAGTAAGAATTTCTATTGTCGTGAAGTAGATTGTACAAAAAAGTGAAATTAGCTCCTCCTCGTGATCCAAAAGGAGCAAAATACCCTACTCCGACAAAGAGGGCATTGGTCCAAGTCCGCCTGAAGTCCTCCAAAAAGTAATTGTAGGCATTCCAGTTGATTGATTCATATTCTATGTGGGTGAATATATTGGGCAGAATGTTATACCTCCCAAAAACCCTGCCCCCGTAGGAGGTACCTTGTCCACCTTGAAATCGATTGTCATCGTAATACTGAAAAGTACCGCCTAGACCGCCGGATAATTTTGGAGTGATCATCACACCCACAAGTGGTGAGACATCAATCAGGGTGAGTACCCCAAACTCAAAGCCGAAATTTCCACCATAATATAATCGATCTTTGAAAGAAGTCGAGTCTCCATAAATTTCCCGTTGGGCAAAACTCTGATTTGAGACAAAAAAAAGCCCAAAAAGGGCCATAATCATCCACTTACTTTTCCACAATGACATACAGATCCTCGGTTTGTTTTTTCATCAGGTATCGTTCACGGGCAAACTTCTCCAAGAGTTCGGGATTGCTCAAAAGTTCTTCGCGTTCAGCCATGATTTTCACTTTTTTCTCCTGATAAAACTCCTTCTGATCTTCGAGCTGATAGAGTTTTTGACTGAGCCGGAAATGATTTACCAGATTGTTGGAATCAATGAAGGTGATCCAAAAAAGAAAAAGCAGGGTTGCCAATACATAAAAGTTGCTGCTGTATTTGAGAAGTTTTTTCATGATAAAATAGATATCCTGAAAATGTACAAAAATAATGCAAAAAAAAGACAGCCTACCGTAGTAAGCTGTCCAATTGATAGTAGCATCAACTTATTTCAGTCTGCCTTTGAATACCGCAGACTCTCCCAATTGCTCCTCGATGCGTAGCAGCTGATTGTACTTGGCCATACGATCAGATCTGGAAGCGGAACCGGTTTTGATCTGTCCGCAGTTTACAGCCACGGCTAAGTCAGCGATGAAAGAATCCTCGGTTTCTCCGGATCTATGAGACATTACCGCAGTGAACCCTGCCTTATGTGCCAAGCTGATGGCGTTAAGAGTTTCTGTCAAGGTTCCGATCTGATTTACTTTGACTAGAATTGAGTTTGCAGATTTCTCCTCGATTCCTCTTTTGAGGAATTTCACGTTGGTCACAAAAAGATCGTCACCTACGAGCTGAACTTTATCGCCGATTTTGGCATTGAGCATTGCCCATCCGGCCCAGTCTTCTTCTGCGAAGCCATCCTCGATGGAGTCGATTGGGTATTTCTCAGTCAATTCAGTCAAGTATGCCACTTGCTCTTCTCTGGATCTGATTTTACCGGTTGGCCCTTCGAATTTGGTGTAGTCGTATTTTCCGTCTTTGTAAAATTCGGAAGAGGCACAATCCAAAGCGATGGTAACTTCGTCTCCTGCTTTGTATCCTGCTTTTGCAATTGCATCCAGGATGCAGCCCAAGGCTTCTTCTGTACCACCTGAGAAATTTGGAGCGAATCCTCCCTCGTCCCCTACTGCTGTGCTGAGTCCTTTGTCATGAAGGATTTTCTTCAGATTATGAAAAATCTCCGCACCCATTCGGATGGCCTCGGAGAAGCTGGAAGCTCCAATGGGACGAACCATAAACTCCTGAAATGCAATGGGTGCATCGGAGTGTGAGCCACCATTGATGATATTCAACATTGGGACAGGAAGCGTATTGGCATTGACCCCACCAATGTATCTGTAGAGGGGCTGACCCGCCTCCATGGCTGCTGCTTTGGCGACGGCAAGGGAAACTCCCAAAATCGCATTGGCACCTAGCTTGCTTTTGGTAGGAGTACCGTCGAGCCCGATCATGATCTGGTCAATGGTATTTTGCTCAAAAACATCCATCCCGACCAACTCAGGTGCGATGATATCATTGACATTGGCGACGGCTTTGAGGACGCCTTTGCCCAAGTATTTGCTATTGTCTCCGTCTCGGAGTTCTACTGCTTCATTTACTCCGGTGGAAGCGCCACTGGGTACAGCCGCACGGCCAAATGCACCGTTTTCGGTGAAAACATCTACTTCTACGGTTGGATTACCTCTTGAGTCGAGGATTTGTCTTGCATGAATTGATTGAATCAACGTCATAGTTTTAAAAGGTTTATTAGAATTAGTTTTGGTTAATTAGTGCGATAAATTCATCGAAAAGATATCGTGAATCGTGCGGCCCCGGGGAAGATTCGGGGTGATATTGGACAGAAAATGCATGCTTATTTTTCAGCCGAATCCCGGCCACGGTATTGTCATTGAGGTGAACGTGAGTGATTTCGACCTCGGAATTTCTCTCTGTATCCTCACGCACCACATTAAAGCCATGATTTTGGGACGTGATTTCACTATTCCCTGTTATCAGATTCTTGATCGGGTGGTTTAATCCCCGGTGTCCGTGGTGCATTTTGTAGGTTTTGATACCTACAGCTTCTGCCAGTAGTTGGTGTCCCAGGCAAATGCCAAATACAGGCTTACCTGTTTCTAAGATTTCTTTGACGGTATCTACAGCGTACTCCATAACTGCCGGATCTCCAGGCCCATTGGAAAGAAAGAAAGCATCAGGATTCCAGGATTGGATTTCTTGAATCTTGGTTTTAGCAGGGAATACTTTACAATAGACTCCTCGTGAAGCAAGGTTGCGAAGAATGTTTTTCTTTATGCCAAAGTCCAGACAGGCCACTTTGATGGGAGCACTTTCATCGCCAAAGAAATAAGGCTCCTGAGTACATACAGTGGATGAAAGCTCCAAGCCATTCATGTCGGGAACTTTTGCCAGCTCATGCTTGAGGCCTTCCAGATTTCCTTCAAATTCGGAGCTGATAATGGCATTCATCGCTCCTTTTGATCGCAGGTGTCTGACGAGCATTCGGGTATCAATATCAGCAATGCCTGTAATGCCATATTTCACCAAATAATCCTGAAGTGAACCGGACGCGTCCAATCTGGAAAAAATATCAGAGAAACTGTTGACGACTATCCCTGCAACACAAGGATGGTCTGATTCGATTTCTTCAGCATGGACCCCATAATTTCCAATATGGGAAGTGGTGGTCACTACAATCTGTCCGGTATAAGAAGGATCTGTGTAGATTTCCTGATATCCGGTCATACCGGTGTTAAAACAAATTTCGCCGCCATTGGTGCCGGGGTTGCCGATAAGGGAGCCATGGAAAACAGTCCCATCAGCCAGTAGAAGTGTTGCTTTCTGTTTTATCATTTTTTTTAATATTGCCCAAAGTTAACCAAATCTTGGGAAGGAGGATAAGAGGTATGGGTATAAAAAAAGGATTGAACCAGAGTCCAATCCTTTTGATAGTTGAAGATACTTTTCAATTTATTTTTCTTCATTGTCACTTTTAGCTTCCGGAGCACTGGGTGCTTCAGTTTTAGCCTCAACAGCAGGGGCAGCAGTAGCCGCAGCGGTTTCTTTCGCTGCTGAAGTTCCTCTACGGGATCTTCTGGTGGTCTTCTTAGCAGGCTTAGCATCTTTCAGCATCAGCTCATTGTAATCTACCAGCTCAATGATACACATTTCAGCGTTGTCACCCAAACGGAAACCAGTCTTTATAATTCTGGTATATCCACCGGGACGAGTGCCTACTTTTTCGATTACCTCACCGAAAAGCGCCTTGATGGCATCTTTGCTTTTCAGGTAAGAAAATGCAATACGTCTGTTATGTGTAGAATCTTCTTTTGCTCTGGTCACCAGAGGCTCAACAAACTTCTTCAATTCTTTTGCCTTGGCAAGCGTAGTTGAAATACGCTTGTGAAGAATCAGGGAAGTTGCCATGTTGGAAAGCATTGCCTTTCTGTGAGAGGCAGTTCGTCCAAGGTGGTTAAATTTCTTACCGTGTCTCATTTTATATTATTCTTCGTCAAGTTTGTACTTAGAAATATCCATCCCAAAGGTCAGCCCTTTTTCCTGGATCAATTGTTCCAGCTCAGCAAGAGACTTCTTACCGAAGTTTCTGAATTTCATCATATCTGAAATTTCAAGTCTTGCAAGATCGCCGAGTGTTCTTACATCAGCTGCTTTGAGGCAGTTGAATGCACGAACTGAAAGATCTAGATCGCTCAAAGAGGTCTTCAAAAGCTTACGCATGTGAAGGAATTCCTCATCGATAGGCTCAGGTTCTGCAACACCGGTAGAATCAAGGACCATAGTTTGGTCAGAGAAAAGCATAAAGTGCTGGATCAAAATCTTAGCTGATTCCTGAAGTGCTTTCTCAGGATGGATAGAACCATCAGTAGAGACTTCAAGGATCAATTTTTCAAAGTCAGTCTTCTGCTCCACTCGGGTGTTTTCGACACTATACTTCACATTTTTAATTGGAGTGAAGATGGCATCGATAGCAATGTGTCCGAATATCTGCTCTTTTGGTTTGGATTCTTCAGCCGGAAGGTATCCTCTTCCCTTTTCGACAGTGATTTCAATTTCGAAGTTTTTGGTATCGTCAATGTGACAAATAACCAACTCCGGATTGAGTATTTCGAAGGAAGAAGTGAACTTAGCAATGTCCCCTGCAGTGAATACTGACTGATTTTTGATTTCGACAGTGATTTTTCCGTCAAATGCATCGTGCACTTTCTTGAATCTCACCTGCTTCATGTTTAAAATAATATCAGTCACGTCTTCTACCACGCCCTCAATGGATGAGAATTCGTGAACCACTCCCGGGATTTTGATAGAAGTGATGGCGTATCCCTCCAATGAAGAAAGCAAGATTCTTCTCAGGGCGTTACCGATGGTAACTCCATAGCCTTTTTCAAGTGGTTTGAAGGTGAACAAGCCATGAAAGTCATCGGCTTTTTCCATCACCACTTTCTCTGGCATTTGAAATGCTAGTATGGACATATATCTCGTTCTGTTTTTAGCTGAAAATTGTAAAATTACTTAGAGTAAAGTTCGACAATGAGCTGCTCCTTGATATTCTCAGGAATATCATCTCTGCCTGGTACACTGACGAATTTGCCTGTCAAGGAAGCACTATCCCACTCTAACCAAGGATATCTGTTTGTACTTTTTCCTGCTAGGCTGCTGGTGATTGCTTCCAAAGACTTGGAGCGCTCCCGTACGGATACAAGATCACCAGGCTTTAAAGTGTAAGATGGAATGTTAACCACTTCACCGTTTACAAGGATATGCTTGTGTGATACAAGCTGTCTTGCTCCCCGTCGAGTCGGGGCAATTCCCAATCTGAAGACGGTGTTGTCTAAACGAGCTTCAAGGAGCTGTAGGAGGTTTTCACCGGTAATACCTGTTTTTCTGGAAGCGATGTCAAACATCTTTGCAAATTGTCTTTCCAATATGCCGTAGGTGTATTTAGCTTTCTGCTTCTCAGCCAGCTGGACAGCATATTCGGATTGCTTCTTTCTTCTTCCACGACCATGCATTCCTGGAGGGTAGTTTTTCTTTTGAAGCACCTTACTGTGCCCCTCTATTGGTTCTCCAAATTTTCTGGAGATTTTTGCCTTTGGACCTGTATATCTTGCCATTTCGTTAGCTTTTTAAAATTAAACTCTTCTACGCTTAGGAGGACGACAGCCATTGTGTGGCATTGGCGTAACGTCGATAATCGTAGTCACGTCCAATCCTACATTTTGCAATGTTCTGATCGCAGATTCACGACCAGACCCTGGTCCTTTTACGAAAACTTCGATTTTTCTCAAACCTAAGTCGTATGCTACTTGTCCGCAATTTTGAGCGGCCATTTGAGCAGCGTAAGGAGTATTTTTCTTTGAACCTCTGAAACCCATTTTACCGGCAGAAGCCCAAGAGATCACTTGACCTGCATTATTGGTAATTGAGATAATGATATTGTTGAAGGAGGCTCTGATGTGTGCCTGACCAACCGCTTCTACCTTTACAACTCTTTTTTTACCTTTTGCTTTATCGTTTCTTTTCTGAGCCATAATCTAAATCAGGTTTTATTTAGTTGCCTTCTTTTTGTTAGCAACAGTTTTTCGCTTACCCTTCCTTGTTCTGGCGTTGTTTTTAGTGCCTTGACCACGGACAGGAAGTCCTTTTCTGTGTCTCAAACCTCGGTAGCATCCGATGTCCATCAGACGCTTGATGTTAAGTTGGACTTCTGACTTCAGTACACCTTCGGTTCTGAATTCTTCAGCAATAATGTTACGAATAGCGGTAGATTCATCATCATTCCACTCTCCGGCTTTTTTGTCAAAGGAGATACCAGCTTTGGTAAGGATCGCTTTGGCAGCACTTCTACCTATACCAAAGATGTAGGTAAGTCCGATCTCGCCGCGCTTATTGTCCGGTATGTCTACACCTGCAATTCTAGCCATGATTAACCTTGTCTTTGTTTAAACTTAGGATTCTTCTTGTTGATGACAAACAACACTCCTTTTCTTCGGATTAGCTTGCAGTCAACACTTCTCTTTTTGATAGATGCTTTTACTTTCATCTTTTCTGTTTGTTTAAAGTGGTCAGATGGAACCTTGCATACTTAATTGTCCTATTAATCTAAGACCCTTGAGTGATGCTCAATTTCATTTCAGTCTATTTATATCGATATACTATTCTGCCTTTTGTTAAATCATAGGGAGATAATTCCAGCTTGACCTTATCTCCAGGGAGAATTTTGATGTAATTCATCCTCATTTTCCCCGAAATGTGAGCTACCAACTGATGTCCGTTTTCAAGTTCCACTTTAAACATTGCATTGGACAATGCTTCGATAATGGTACCGTCTTGCTCTATTGATGTCTGTTTGGCCATATTAGAATTTAAAGACCTCTTCTATGTATTTATGCGTTGTCAAAACTTCAGTTTTATCTTCCAATATTGCAACCGTATGCTCATAGTGAGCTGAAGGTTTCCGATCTGCAGTTCGGATAGTCCACCCGTCTCTTTCCTGTACAATGTTTCGTGTACCCAGATTGATCATTGGCTCAATTGCAATCACCATCCCTGCCTTAAGCAGGATACCACTTCCTTTTTTTCCATAATTGGGAACTTCAGGTGCTTCATGGAGCTTTTTTCCCAAACCATGCCCGACTAGCTCTCTGACTACGGTGTAGCCCTTTGCTTCGACAAATTTTTGGATTGCAAACCCAATATCACCAATTCGATTTCCAACTACAGCTTGCTCGATTCCTAAATAGAGTGAATCTCGAGTGGCTTTTAATAATGATCTGACAGAAGGGGAAACCTCACCGATAGGATATGTATAAGCGGAATCGCTATGAAAACCTTGGTGAAAGACTCCACAATCTACTGAGATTATATCGCCATCTTTCAATTCATAATCACTTGGAAAACCGTGAACAATTACTTCATTCACCGAAATACAAAGTGAAGCGGGAAAACCATTGTAGCCCTTAAACGAAGGTACTCCATTGTGATCCCTAATAAACTCTTCAGCAACTTTGTCAAGAAAAGAGGTCTTTACCCCTTCTCTGATATGCTTGGCTACTTCACCATGAGCTCTGCCAAGAATATCTGCACTCTTTTTTATCAACTGAACTTCTTCCGAAGTCTTGTATTGAATCATATTAAGCTACTTGGTAATTTGAAGGGTTATTCTTCAGATTACCACTTTTCATCATTCCCTCGTAATGTCTCATCAGCAAGTAACTCTCAATTTGCCTCAACGTATCCATGATCACACCTACCATAATAAGAAGGGAGGTACCACCATAGAACTGAGCAAATTCCCCACCTACACCGGCAATGATAGCCAAAGCAGGAAGAATTGCAACTGCTGCCAAGAGTATTGAGCCGGGCAATGTAATTTTGGAAATTATACCATCGATAAATTCGGAAGTTGGGGCACCAGGCTTAATTCCCGGCACAAACCCACCATTTCGCTTCATGTCTTCCGCAATCTGCTCTGGATTTACAGTAATAGCAGTGTAGAAGAAAGTAAAGATGATAATCAAGGCCGCAAACAATAAATTGTATTGCCAAGAAGTAAAGTCAGAAAATGTAGTTCCGATATAGTTGGCTATATCGCTTTCGCCAGCCCAAATTTGAGCGATCAAAGCGGGAACAAACATCAGTGACTGAGCAAAGATGATCGGCATAACACCGGAAGCATTCACTTTAATAGGAATGTATTGACGCTGACCGCCGTACACTTTACCACCTACTACTTGCTTTGCATATTGAACAGGAATCCTTCTGGTAGCTTCTGTCAAAGCAATAACTCCGACAACCACAAAGAACAGTACCAAAGCTTCAATAATCAAAAGCAACATACCTGAAGTACCTTTTTCAACTCCCTCAGCGATAATGGCTCCCGGGAACCTGGAAATGATACCGATCATGATCAGCATGGATATACCATTTCCGATGCCTTTTTCAGTGATTTTCTCACCTAACCACATACAGAACATTGTTCCTGCGGAGAGCAATACCAAAGAACTGAACATGAAAAGAGAGGTACTGACCATTACTGCCCCTGTAGGGAGAATGGTAGCAGATACGTAACCTATACCTTGTGCGATGGTAATCAAAATGGTAAGGACTCGGGTGATCTGGTTGATTCTTTTTCTTCCAGACTCACCCTCCTTTTGCATTTTCTGAAAATAGGGTACCCCGACAGTCAACAGCTGCAGCACGATGGATGCAGAAATGTAAGGCATGATTCCCAAACCAAAGATGGATGCATTACTGAATGCGCCTCCTAGAAAGGTGTCAATCAATCCAAAAATTCCTTCTGGAGTACCACCTAGCTTGGAAGGATCCACTCCGGGGAGTACGATGAATGAACCTAATCGGAAGATGATCAAGAATCCAATTGTATTGACAATTCTGACTCTCAGATCTTCAATTGAGAAAATGTTCTTAACTGTCGAAATAAACTTTTTCATTTATGAAATCTTGTTTACAGCACCACCTAGCTTTTCGATAGCTTCAACTGCGGAAGCGGAAAACTTGTGGGCAGTCACATCAATTTTGGCTGTAAGTTCTCCACCACCTAAGATCTTGATCTTATCATTCTTAGAAGCAATTCCATGAGAAACCAAAGCATCCATGTTGATTGTAGCCAGATTGAATTGTTCAGCCAAGGTCTGCAAGGTATCCAAATTTACCGGCTTGAATTCAACCCTGTTGAAGGATTTAAAGCCGAATTTTGGAACCCGTCTTTGAAGTGGCATTTGACCCCCTTCAAATCCGATTTTGGACTTATACCCTGAACGGGATTTAGCACCTTTATGACCTCTTGTTGAAGTTCCGCCGCGACCTGAACCGGTACCACGACCAATTCTCTTACGGTTTTTGGTAGAGCCTTCTGACGGAGTTAATGTATTTAGTTTCATAGTTAAGCTTCCTCCACTTTTACAAGGTGGTTAACTTTATTTACCATTCCAGCAATCTGTGGTGTATTTTCAACAACTACAGATTTACTGATCCGACCCAAACCCAGAGCAGTGATTGTTGCTTTCTGATCTTTTGGTCTGTCGATCGTACTTTTCGTTTGTGTGATCTTGATCTTTGCCATGATGATTATCCGTTAAAGACTTTTGCCATTTTCACACTACGCTGCTGTGATACAGCGATTGCATCTCTCAATTGAGTCAAAGCATCAATAGTTGCTTTAACCACGTTGTGTGGGTTTGAGGAACCTTTAGACTTAGCCAATACGTCTGTGACACCGGCACTTTCTAAAACAGCACGCATCGCACCACCGGCAATGACACCGGTACCTGCTGCAGCTGGCTTGATCAATACAAGTCCACCTCCGAATTTACCAATCTGCTCGTGTGGAATCGTGCCTTTCAATACCGGTACCTTGACCAGGTTTTTCTTTGCATCCTCGATGCCTTTAGTGATCGCATCTGTTACTTCATTGGCTTTACCCAAACCGTAACCTACTACACCTTGGCCATCACCTACAACTACGATTGCGGAAAATGAGAATCTTCTACCACCTTTTACCACTTTGGCTACTCGGTTAATAGCTACTACTTTCTCTTTTAATTCTGTATCTGTAGCCCTTATGGGTTTTCTTCTTACTTGAGACATAATGATTAAAATTTAAGGCCTCCTTCTCTGGCGCCTTCAGCCAAAGCTTTCACATTACCATGATACAAGTAGCCGTTTCTATCAAAGACCACTACAGATACACCATTAGCTACTGCTCTTTCGGCTAGTTTTTTACCTACTTCTTTGGATACTCCAAGATTAGTGTTGGCCTTAGCGCCAAGTTCTTTTGAAGAAGCCTGGGCCAAAGTAAGACCTTTAAGGTCATCTATCAATTGCGCGTAAATACCTGTATTACTCTTGAATACAGACAGACGAGGTCTGGAATCAGTACCAGAAATCTTTCTTCTGATACCCTGTTTGATTCTAAGTCTTCTGGAAGTCTTATTAAATGCCATAGCCTATTATTTTTTACCGGCAGTTTTACCAGCCTTACGTCTAACTTGTTCACCAACGAAACGCACACCTTTACCTTTGTATGGTTCCACCTTACGTAGAGATTTGATCTTGGCAGCAACCTGACCGATCAATTCTTTGTCAATACCTTCTAAAGAGATAAATGGGTTTTTACCTTTTGGAGTCTCTGTCTTAATCGAGATTTCATTGGGCATCGCCATGAAAATACTGTGAGAAAAACCTAAGCTAAGCTCGAGTATTTGACCTTGGTTGGAAGCCTTATAACCCACTCCCACTAATTCCAAATCTTTCTTGTAACCTTCAGAGACTCCGATCACCATGTTGTTGATCAAAGATCTGTAAAGGCCGTGCAAAGATTTATGTCTCTTAGACTCGGTAGGTCTAGCAACGATGACTTCGCCACCTTCGACTTTCACTTGAATATCAGGATTAACCTCCTGAGTCAGTGTACCCTTTGGACCTTTAACAGTGACAGTTCCATGAGCTGACACGTCTACAGTAACACCGCTGGGTATATTTATTGGTTTTTTACCTATTCTAGACATGATAGTATATTAATAAACGTAGCAAAGTACTTCGCCTCCGATACCTTCGGTACGTGCTTCTTTGTCAGTCATCACACCTTTGGAGGTGGATACGATTGCGATTCCCAAGCCATTAATGACTCTTGGGAGCTCATCGTGCTTCACATATTTTCTTAAACCTGGGGTACTTACTCTTTCAAGGCTTACGATAGCATTTTGCTTGCTGGTAGGATTGTACTTCAAAGCGATCTTAATGGAGCCCTGAGGACCATTTTGCTCAAACTTATAGTTTTGAATATATCCTTTGTCGTGCAATACTTTCGTAATCTCCTTCTTGATGTTAGATGCAGGTATCTCAACGATTCGGTGAGAAGCCTTGATGGCATTTCTCAACCTGGTCAGATAATCAGCTATTGGATCAGTCATGGTATTTTATAGTCTAGCTACACCCGTTTTGGGCGTGCAAAGTTACGAATTGATTTTTATAATAAAAACTACTGTCGTTATTTTACCAGCTGGACTTTGTAATTCCAGGGATTTTGCCTGCTGAGGCCATTTCTCTGAACGTTACCCTGTTGATACCAAACTTTCTCATGTAGCCTTTTGGACGACCGGTTAGTTTGCAACGATTATGTAATCTTACCGGTGAGGCGTTTTTTGGCAATTTATCAAGCGCTTCGTAATTGCCTGCTGCTTTCAGCTCGGCTCTTTTCTTAGCGTACTTGGCTACCAGATGCTCTCTTTTTCTCTCCCGAGCTTTGATGGATTCTTTTGCCATGATTATTATTCTTTGTTTTTGTTAGAGAACGGCATTCCGAAAGCTTTCAGTAAAGCAAGGCTTTCTTCGTCAGTTTTAGCTGAGGTCACGAATGTGATATCCATACCCGAGATTCTGTTTACCTTATCGATGGAAATCTCAGGGAAGATAATTTGCTCCGTTACACCCAAAGTATAGTTTCCCCTTCCGTCAAATCCCTTGTCAGAAATTCCTTTGAAGTCACGTACACGTGGTAGGGCGACAGTAATCAAGCGATCAAGAAATTCATACATCTTCTCGCCTCTCAACGTAACCTTTGCACCGATTGGCATCCCTTCTCTCAACTTAAAGTTAGACACCGCAATTTTTGACTTGGTAGCCACAGCTCTCTGTCCGGTAATAAGCGTAAGTTCCTCAACACCTTGATCCACTAGCTTCTTATCAGCAACCGCAGCACCGATTCCCTTGTTAAGGACAATCTTGGTCAACTGAGGAACTTGCATGATGGAAGAATATTGGAATTTCTCTTTCAAAGCCGGAACAATATCGCTCAGGTACTTTGATTTCATTCTTGAATTAGCCATTGATCACCTCCCCGGTTTTCTTTGAATACCTAACTAGTTTTCCGTTATCTCCTACTTTACGTCCAGTTCTGGTAGCTTCGCCAGTTTTTGGATCTACGAGCATAAGATTGCTGATATGAAGTGCTGCCTCCTTCTTTTCAATACCTCCTTGAGGCTTTGATGCGGTAGGCTTGACGTGTTTGGTAATCATATTAATTCCTTCCACGAATGCTCTTTTCTTTTCAGTATTTACAGAAAGCACTTTTCCTGTTTTTCCTTTGTCATCACCTGAGATTACTTTTACAGTATCACCGGTTTTGATATGCAGTTTTGTCTGCTTGTTGAATTTTCTTTCCATGATTAAAGTACTTCAGGGGCCAAGGAAATGATTTTCATGAACTGCTTTTCTCTAAGCTCTCTGGCCACGGGTCCGAAGATACGTGTACCTCTTGGCTCGTCGTTGTTGTTAAGCAACACAGCAGCATTATCTTCAAATCGGATGTATGACCCGTCTTTTCTACGGATTTCCTTTTTGGTTCGCACGATAACCGCTTTAGAAACGGTACCTTTTTTCATGTTGCTGGAAGATAGGGCTGACTTTACGGTCACGACTACTTTATCACCGATGGAAGCATAACGCTTGCCAGTTCCTCCCAATACGCGGATAACCAGTACTTCTTTAGCACCTGAATTATCTGCAACGCCTAATCTGGATTCTTGCTGTATCATGATTACTTAGCCCTTTCAATAATTTCAACTAATCTCCAACGCTTGTTTTTGCTCAGCGGACGAGTCTCACTGATTTTCACCAAGTCGCCTGGGTGACACTCATTGTTCTCGTCATGAACCATAAATTTGGTAGTCTTAGCAACAAATTTACCATAGATAGGGTGCTTCACTTTACGTTCCACAGCCACTGTTATGGATTTATCCATTTTGTCGCTTACGACTTTACCAACTCTTTCTTTGCGAAGATTTCTCTCAATCGTAGCCATTTTGTTTTCTGTTAGCTAGTTATTTGGAAGCTAATGCAGTCTTCAATCTTGCGACAAGACGCTTGGCTTCTCTGATTCTGTTAGGATTCTCTATTGGAGAAATCGAATGGGCAAACTTTAGTTTGCTTAGATTCTCCTGCTCAGCGACTACTCGCTCTGCGATCTCACTTGCGGAAAGCGATCTGATTTCTGTGTTCTTCATTGCTTATGATTATTCTGCGTAGTCTCTACGAATAACAAAACTTGTACTTACGGGTAGCTTCTGCTGCGCAAGTCTCAATGCATCTTTAGCAACCTCCAGACTCACGCCTGTAGCTTCGAAAAGTATTGTACCCGGTTTGATAACGGCTACCCAGTATTCCGGAGCACCTTTACCTTTACCCATACGTACCTCTGCGGGCTTTTTAGTGATCGGCTTGTCAGGAAAAATCCTGATCCAAACCTGACCTTCTCTCTTCATGGCTCTTGTCATGGCAATTCTAGCTGCCTCGATCTGGCGAGAAGTAATCCATCCTGGCTCAAGGGATTTGACACCAAAGTTACCAAAAGAGAGTTCTGCCCCTCTTGTAGCAAGACCTTTGACGCGGCCCTTGTGCATTTTTCTAAATTTAGTTCTTTTCGGCTGTAACATGATTTCTCACTTATTCGGTGAAAATAGTTATTTCTTATTTCGGCGTCTTGGACCGTTTTCTCTATCTCCGCGACCACCCTTTGGGTTTGGACCACGATGTGCGCCTTTTGGCTCATTCGCAGCACCTTGGTTTGGAGAAAGGTCTCTCTTTCCGTACACTTCACCTTTGAAGATCCAAACTTTGATTCCGATAATTCCATACACAGTAAGTGCTTCGGAAAGTGCGTAATCAATGTCAGCTCTAAGCGTATGGAGGGGAATTCTGCCTTCTTTGTACATTTCAGATCGAGCCATCTCAGCTCCACCTAATCGACCGGAAAGCTTAACTTTAATTCCTTCTGCTCCCACTCGCATGGATGCTGCAATGGCTTGTTTCATTGCTCTTCTGAAGGAAATTCTAGCCTGAAGCTGCTGTGCAATAGACTCACCAACCAACTTGGCATCCAGTTCAGGACGTTTAATTTCGAAGATATTGATTTGAATATCCTTGTTGGTGATCTTCTTAAGCTCTTCTTTCAGCTTATCTACTTCGGCTCCGCCTTTACCAATCACTACACCCGGTCTGGCGGTATGTATTGTCAAAGTGATTCTTTTAAGCGTACGCTCAATAATTACTTTAGAAATACCTCCTTTGGGGATTCTGGCAAGGACATATTTTCGGATTTGCTGATCTTCGTATAGTTTTTCAGCAAAGTCTTTCCCACCGTACCAGTTGGAATCCCAGCCTTTGACTACACCAAGTCTAAATCCTATTGGGTTAATCTTTTGTCCCATAGTCTTTGTTAATTTGCCTTTTCGTTTGTTTCAACTAAATCAGCGGTAACATCACCTGCAATGAATGCATCAACTACAAGGGTTACATGATTGGATCTTTTGCGGATTCTATGACCGCGTCCCTGAGGAGCTGGTCTTAGCCTCTTGAGTGATCTGCCTTCGTCCACCATAATGGTTTTGATATACAGATCAGCTTCTTCGAGCTTCTCTTCAGGATTTTTTGCCTGCCAGTTGGCCACTGCCGAAAGGAGAAGTTTCTCCAATTTCATCGCTCCATGATTAGGAGTGAATTTCAAAATGCTAAGTGCCATTCCTACTCGCTTACCTCTCACAAGGTCGGCCACAAGACGCATTTTGCGCGGGGATGTAGGGACATTTTTTAATCTTGCTACTGCTTCCATGATTATCTCTTTCCTTTATCTTTTTTAGCTACGTGGCCACGGAAGTTTCTAGTAGGAGCAAATTCACCCAGCTTGTGACCTACCATGTTGTCAGTGACAAACACCGGGATAAATTTATTTCCGTTATGCACTGCGAAGGTATGGCCTACGAAATCCGGGGAAATCATAGATCTTCTTGACCAAGTCTTGATGACAGATTTCTTGCCTGACTCGTTCATGACATCTACTTTCTTCACCAGATGGTGCTCGATATAAGGACCTTTTTTTAATGAACGTGCCATAATTATTTAGATCTTTTGCTGATGATGAACTTGTTTGAATACTTCTTAGGTGATCTGGTTTTCTTTCCTTTGGAAAGAAGTCCTTTTCTTGATCTTGGATGTCCACCAGAAGAACGGCCTTCACCACCACCCATTGGGTGATCGACAGGGTTCATAGCTACACCTCTAGTACGAGGTCTTACACCAAGCCATCTCTTACGACCAGCTTTCCCTAACACCACGTTCATATGATCACCGTTGGAGACAGTACCAACTGTTGCCATACAAGTACCCAAAACGAGTCTCATTTCACCGGACGGAAGTTTTACGGTCACGTATCTCGCATCACGAGCTACAATCTGCGCATATCCTCCGGCACTTCTTGCCATGGCACCACCATTACCTGGCTTCAATTCCACATTGTGTACAATCGTACCCATTGGAATATTTGCCATTGGCATGGCATTGCCCACTTCTGGAGCAACTTGCTCACCGGAAATCACTGTCTGACCTACTGTCAAACCTTCCGGGGCGATAATATAGGCCTTAGCACCGTCTGCGTAATAGAGTAGGGCAAGACGAGCTGTTCGGTTTGGATCGTATTCAATAGCTTTCACTGTCGCAGGTACACCAAACTTGTTTCTTTTGAAGTCTACTATTCTGAGTCTTCTCTTATGACCCCCACCGATGTAGCGGGCAGTCATTTTGCCTGTATTATTTCTTCCGCCTGATTTCTTCAAAGGAGCAAGAAGTGATTTTTCCGGCTTTGACTTGGTAATCTCGTCAAAAGCAGGAGCCACTCTGAATCTTGTCCCTGGAGTTACAGGCTTCAACTTTTTAATTGCCATGATATTGATTCAATTAAATTTCTCCGTAAAAATCAATTACCTCACCGTCAGCTATCTGCACAATTGCTTTTTTGAAAGCATTGGTATAACCAGAGACGATTTTATTCTTGGTGTAGCGCGTCTTATGCTTTGCAGCATAGCGTAGGGTACGAACAGACATCACTTTCACTCCGTATGTTTTCTCTACCGCATTTCTAATCTGGATTTTGTCGGCGGTTTTTTCTACAATAAATCCGTAGACTCCTCTTTCGTTACCAGCAGAAATTTTTTCTGTAATCAAAGGCTGCTTTAGAATATCCATTGTCTTATTTCGATAAAATGGTTTCCAACTTACTTAATGAACCTTCACACAAAACCAATTGGTCAGCATTAAGAACTTGGTAAGTATTTACATCATTTACAGTCACTACTTTCGCTTTTGGAAGGTTTCTGCTGGACAAGAACACATTCTTGTCTTCTGTCGGAAGCACCAATAGGGTCTTCTTATCAGAAAGAGAAAGTCCATTTAGCCAAGCGATATAGTTTTTGGTTTTTGGAGCATCAAATGAAAGATCCTCTACTATTACCAAGCTATTTTCTAACACTTTGTAAGAAAGTGCAGACTTACGAGCCAACTGTTTTACTTTTTTATTGAGTTTGAAAGAGTAGTCTCTCGGTCTAGGACCGAATACTCTACCACCTCCACGAAAAACAGGAGATTTTAAAGATCCAGCACGAGCACCACCGGTACCTTTTTGCTTTTTGATCTTCTTAGTAGAGCCTGCTACTTCGTTTCTTTCTTTTGATTTGTGAGTTCCCTGTCTTTGGTTAGCCAGGTACTGTTTCACGTCCAGGTAGATTGCGTTATCGTTTGGTGCGATCGCGAAAATCTCGTCAGAAAGTGTCACCTTTCTACCTGTATCTTCTCCTTTGTGATTGATTACTGCTAATTCCATGGCTTATTTCTCAAGAATTACAAAAGAGTTCTTTGGGCCAGGTACTGAACCGGAAACCAACAATAGGTTCTGCTCAGGATAGACTTTCAATACTCTTAGGTTGATTACTTTTACTCTGTCACCACCAGTTCTACCGGCCATTCTCATGCCTTTGAATACTCTGGATGGCCAAGAACATGCACCAATGGAACCTGGGTGTCTCCCTCTGTTATGCTGACCGTGAGTTTGTCCACCCACACCGGCAAAACCATGACGCTTCACAACACCCTGGAAGCCTTTACCTTTTGAAGTACCAATGGCATCAACGAAGTCACCTTCCACGAAAACCTCTTTGGCATTCACTGTCTTTCCGAGCTCCACTTGGCCTTCAAACTCGACCCTGAAGTCACGGAATTCAACAACTTTCTGCTTTGGCGTAGTACCGGCCTTTTTAAAATGACCGATTAGTGGCTTAGGAGTGTTTTTCTCCTTACGCTCACCGAATGCCAACTGCACTGCGTTGTACCCGTCTGTTTCAACGTTTTTTACTTGCGTCACTACGCAAGGACCAGCTTCTATTAGCGTGCATGCGACGTTACGTCCATCGGCACTGAAGATGCTAGTCATTCCTACTTTTTTTCCTATAATACCAGACATCTTTATTAAGATAATTTGATAATCCACAAGAGATTACACACTTGGGCCCTTTTAAAGGACTGCAAAGTTACTGAAATATAATTTGGCAACAAATCCCAACTCCAATATTTTCAAACAATTAGAAAAAATGATTTCGTTTGGACGGAATTAGTTCCGACTTGGTGAAAGAAAATTTTAAAATTTGACAGAAAACAAAAGGCCTGCAGGGTATGCAGGCCTTTTTGAATTTTAAACTTAAAGTCCGGTCAGACTTTGATCTCTACATCCACTCCACTTGGAAGCTCGATTTTCATTAGTGCATCCACCGTTTTGGAGGAATTTGAATAGATATCTACCAGCCTTTTATAGGTACACAATTGGTACTGATCTCTTGCCTTCTTATTTACGTGTGGAGATTTCAACACTGTAAATTTTTCCTTTTTAGTAGGCAATGGAATAGGTCCAACTACTACCGCGCCAGTGGCTTTTACAGCCTTCACGATCTTCTCTGATGACTTATCCACCAGGCTGTGATCGTATGATTTTAGTTTTATTCTGATTTTCTGGTTCATTTTCTTGAAGATTAGGCTTTTTCACCTTTTACTTTAGCAATTACTCCTTCGGCGATGTTATTTGGAACGGGCTCATAGTGAGAGAAGGTCAAAGACGCAGTCGCTCTACCAGAGGTGATGGTTCTCAAATCAGTCACATATCCAAACAACTCGGACAAAGGAACATTGGCTTTGACAACAGTAGAGGAACCTTTGGTATCCATACCTTTCATCAAACCTCTTCTTCTGTTCAAGTCACCTGTGATTGGTCCGGTGTATTCATCCGGAGTTACTACGTCCACTGCCATGATCGGCTCCAGCAATTGGGGCTTACACTTTTTAGCAGCTTCTTTGAATCCTATTCTGGCAGCCAATTCGAAGGAAAGTGCATCCGAATCGACATCATGGTAAGAACCATGAAACAATCTCACTTTCATTGATTCGATTGGGTATCCTGCCAAAGGACCATTCTTCATTGCTTCCTGGAAACCCTTCTGGACTGGCTGAATAAATTCTTTTGGAATTACACCACCTACAATTCCATTGATGAAATCTAATCCTGGCTTAATTTCTCCAGTCTCAGGATCCGGATCTCTTGGTCCCAATTCGAATACGATATCAGCAAATTTACCTTTACCACCTGTCTGCTTCTTGTAAACTTCTTTGTGCTCAACTGAACCAAACAAAGCTTCTTTGTAAGCAACCTGAGGAGCTCCTTGGTTGATTTCAACCTTAAATTCACGCTTCAATCGGTCGATGATGATCTCCAGGTGAAGCTCACCCATACCTCTCAGGATAGTCTGACCAGTTTCTTGATCAGTATTCACCTGAAGTGTTGGATCTTCTTCAATCAATTTGGCAATCGCCATACCCAGCTTATCGACATCGGCCTGGGTTTTAGGTTCAATCGCATAGCCGATAACCGGCTCTGGGAACACCATAGACTCCAATACTACCTTGCGCCTTTCGTCGCAAAGGGTATCGCCTGTCTTGATATCTTTAAAACCTACTACTGCTCCAATGTCACCGGCTACCAAACGCTCGATTTGGTTTTGCTTGTTGGCGTGCATTTGGAATACTCGGGAAATACGCTCTTTGTTACCTGAACGGCTATTATAAACATAAGAACCTGATTCAAGTGTGCCTGAATATGCTCTAACGAAGCAGAGGCGACCCACAAACGGGTCAGTGGCAATCTTAAATGCCAAGCCAGTGAATGGCTCTTTTTCGTCAGGATTGATCACAACGTCCTCTTCGGTATCTATGCTTGTAGCAACGATCGCTTCTTTATCCAAAGGAGAAGGAAGCAATTCCATCACCAAGTCAAGCATGGTCTGAACACCTTTGTTTTTGAAAGAAGAACCACATACCATAGGGACAATTTTCATGTCGATGGTAGCTGCTCTAAGTGCTTTCAAAATCTCAGCTTCAGTGATTGAGTTTGGATCTTCAAAGAATTTCTCCATCAAAGACTCATCGTAATCTGCAACTGCCTCCAATAGATGTTCTCTATATTCAGCAACTTCTTCCAGCATATCTTCAGGAATCGGAACTTCTTGGAATGTCATTCCAAAATCATCCTCGTTCCAGACGATTCCCCGGTTGTTGATCAAATCAACTACACCTCGGAATTTATCTTCAGCACCGATCGGAAGCTGTAAAGGAACTGCATAGCTTCCCAGCATTTCTTTTACTTGCTTGCATACTTCCAAAAAGTCAGCGCCAGCACGGTCCATCTTATTGACAAATCCGATACGGGCTACCTTATAATTATCTGCCAATCTCCAGTTGGTCTCAGACTGTGGCTCTACACCATCCACCGCGCTGAACAGGAAAACCAGACCATCTAGAATTCGCAAGGAACGGTTAACTTCAACAGTAAAGTCAACGTGTCCCGGAGTATCTATGATATTAACATTGTATTTGTTATCCCGGTAGTTCCAAAAAACAGTAGTAGCTGCTGAAGTGATGGTAATCCCTCTTTCCTGCTCCTGCGCCATCCAGTCCATGGTAGCCGCACCGTCGTGAACTTCACCGATCTTGTGACTTACCCCTGAGTAAAAAAGGATACGCTCAGTTGTCGTTGTTTTACCTGCATCAATGTGAGCGGCAATACCAATATTTCTGGTGTATTTTAAATCTCTTGCCATTCTTAATTAAAATCTAAAGTGTGAGAATGCTTTGTTAGCCTCAGCCATTCTGTGTGTATCATCTTTTTTCTTAACAGCGGCACCTTCGCCTTTTGCTGCCGCGATGATTTCACCCGCTAATCGGTCCATCATTGTTTTCTCACCTCTTCTACGCGCGTAGTTGATCATCCACTTGATTCCAAGGGACACTTTTCTTTCAGGTCTGACTTCCATAGGAACCTGGAATGTAGCACCACCAACTCTACGACTCTTCACCTCTACGGCAGGAGTAATATTGTTAAGCGCTTTTTTCCAAACTTCAAGACCATTCTCACCTACTTTGGCTTCTACTTTTGCAACTGCATCGTAGAAAATGTTGTAAGCAATACTCTTCTTCCCGTCAAACATCAGACAGTTTACAAACTTGGTCACCAAAGTATCATTGAACTTTGGATCAGGAAGAATATATCTCTTCTTTGGTTTCGCTTTTCTCATTTTTTTTTAGCGTGTTTTATTATTTCTTTTTGCCTTTGACAGGGGCTGCTGGAGCACCTTTGCCAGCTTTAGGTCTTTTAGCACCATACTTAGAGCGACCTTGCTTACGGTCTTTTACTCCGGCTGTATCCAATGCACCTCGGATGATGTGGTATCTTACACCCGGGAGATCCTTTACACGACCTCCTCTGATCAATACGATCGAGTGCTCCTGCAGATTGTGACCTTCACCTGGAATGTAAGCATTCACTTCTTTTCCGTTCGTCAATCTTACCCTTGCCACCTTTCTCATCGCGGAGTTTGGCTTTTTAGGGGTCGTAGTGTATACTCTGGTACAAACACCTCTACGCTGAGGACATGCGTCCAAAGCCCGAGACTTTGATTTGATTTCCAGCGTAGTTCTACCTTTTCTTACTAACTGTTGAATAGTAGGCATTAACTGATGATATTTAGTTTTCCTGTAAACTGTTAAATTTTGGACTGCAAAGGTAAAGAAAGTAATAAGAGTAACAAAATTAAGTAGTTATATTTTATGAGGGAAAATCAAGCCATTCTATTAATTCTAAAGCAGAAGGTCTGTTTTTAAGGTCAGGCTCTAGACAAGCTTCAATTAAAGTACTATAAGGCGCAGGAATATCTTGGACTTTAAAAGTTTGAAAAGAGTAATTTTTAATATTCTCTCTAATTTGTTCAAAAGTAAAAGTATCCCTATGACCAAATGGGTAATCCCCTGTGAAAATCCTAAAAAGCATCACGCCAAAAGACCAAACATCGACTCTTTCATCGATTATTCCTTTCAAATAGCACTCAGGAGCCATAATCTCCGGGGTATAAAATCCTTGCAAAGAAAACTTGCTTGGGATTGGGCGGGCCGTATCTAGATCTCCGAGCTTAACTATCAGCTGATCATGTTCTTTGGCAAGCAAAACATTTGAAAGCTTTAAATCCCCATGGACAAATCCTCGTGAGTGGAGATAGGCCAATCCACTTAGGAGGTCATTGATCATCAGATTGACGAACTCACTATCCACATCTCTCTTGTCCAGGATCTCTCTCAAAGAATAAAATTCGCAAAACTCCAACTCAAGCAAGCACCACTCGTCAGTCCATTGAAAGGAGATTACTTTCATCAGGTTTCTATGGGAAAAAGTCAACATTTTCTGACAAAATTCCCTAGATACAGAATGGGTTTGAGTTAAGTCAATTTTTTTCTGAAAACTTTTCATTTTTTTCGACTAAAAATTTTGAAAAGAAATCTGTTTTTTTTTCCTTTAAAAAACAATCAAAATCAACCAGTTATGAAAAAAACTCAAAATTTCCCCAAAAGTTAGTCCTTGCATTAGGCGCGTCTGCGCTGACGGTAGCTACAGGCTTTGTGATGGCACCTCATAGCCAATCCGAATCTACCAAGTATTCAATCCTTCAGAATTACCAAAATTCGGATATGAAAGAAGTAAGCATTACAAATTGTATTATCGCAGGCACAAGATGCTTCATTATGCCAACTGTTACTATTAAGACATAAGGATACTTATCTTGTGAAAAAAAAACTAAGTCTTCTCCCCACAATTTTAATTCTTGGACTACTTTCTTGTGAAAAAAATACAATTACAAATCAAGAGGCTTGGAAACTTGTACAGGGAGAAGACCTACTTCTAAATTTAGATCATCGCACTGCTCCCAATGAAAATTACTATCAATACGTAGAAAACTTCCATGGATCAGAGTCAATGGTTTTTCATGTCCGTAAAGATCATTCTTTTAAGATATATGACCTACAATCAGGACAGCTAAAAGAGGAGATCAACTATCCTGTCAATGGACCTGGGGCCCTTCCTTCGGTCTATGGCTTTTATATTCACAACGAGGACAGCATTTTTCTCAGCCAACAATATCATTACCGAGTTCTTTTGACTAACGGAAACCTTGAAGTAGTAGATCAGTTGAACCTAATACCTGAAGGAATCAAATTTAATAGCTCCGGTTATTTACCAGAGGAAAGCCATATAGTTCAGTCTACCAATTTTTCAAGCCGTTTTTTACCTTTTATCAATAACGGAAATTTTATTTTTCCAAGTCTTTATGTTGGTTATGCTGATCGAACAGATTATACTATCAAGGGACGCATTTACACAGATTATGACTTAAGCAACAAAGAATTCCATTACAGATTACCCTTCCCAAAGTCTATGCAAGAAAAACTCTGGGGGGGAATGTTAATATTGAATTATGGTTGTTATAACCCCAAAACAAAAAAAATTGTTACCAGTTACTCAGGTTTTGAATACATCTCAGTCACCAGTCCTTCATTTAATGATACAGTCAAATATTTCAAAGCTACTTCTGAAAAATTCCAGGAAATCAGGCCAGCTCCAAAACCCTACGAAGTAGTAGAAGAGGAAATCGATCACTACATGAACGTCCCTACTTTCGGGGGGATCTATTATGATAAGTTCAGAGATGTCTATTATAGAATCGGAAAATTTCCGAAACCTGAAGGGTATGACGGTTTCAAAAGTGACTACCTCGACCCAATGGCCAATCCTAGGGATTGGGCGATTATCGTTTTAGATAAGGATTTTAAAAAACTGACGGAATATACACTCAAACAACCGAAAGACGGGATTTATTTCGAAAATTGTTTTGTAAACAAATATGGATTTTATGTGGCTTACGTGGATTATTCAAAAGAAGACAAATTGGTTTTCAAAGGTTTTGTTTTGGAAGAGAACCAAAATTAAGCTCCTATTTTATGCCATGTTATTTACCCTGATTGCTTGTTCCCAAATAAGGAATGAAGACGAAGAATTAGTTGAATATATAGCAAAAATAACAGCCTCTAAAAGCCCGGAAGGCAACTTTATAATTCTTGCAGACAATGGTTGTTCCGGATGTAGAAAAATAGTCCAACAATATTCTCTCTCTCATCCCCAGGAAGAATTTGAAACAACTTTGATCATTCGAGATATTAAGACTTTGGATATGGTCAAGGATGATTTTTGGGACTTTTCTGGCAAATTATTCATTGATAGCCTCCGAGTTTATGAAAAGACAGATCTAAATCTTCCTCCTGCTATCAGTTTTAGTATACAAAATGGCAAAATTAAGCCTTTACCTCTAGATTTGGACATTTAAAAATTGATAATAATATTCTACAATCTGATACTCTTATATTTTATAGAATCAGGATATCATATTCAAAAAAAGTCCTGTGAGGACATTACACAGGACTTTGCTGATTTATGAAATCTAGTTATATTTTATCAAGCTTCCCCTGGCGTCCCAAAGCTTATGGGGAATTGTGGTGCTCCACCCGATTGGTTGATCTTCCCAAAAGCGGCTTCATATTTTTCAATATTGTCTTTCAATGCCGCAAGCAATCTTTTGGCATGATCCGGGGTCACAATGATTCTGGACTTCACTTTTGCCTTAGGCACTCCAGGCATCAATCGGATAAAATCGATCACGAATTCAGAATTGGAGTGAGCGATCATTGCCAAATTGGAATAAACTCCCTCGGCGACTTCTTCGGATAGCTCTACATTGATCTGCTGATCAGGTCTTTTATTGTCTTCCATATTATTTTAGAATTAAAAAAAGGCCTGTATGATTAGTACAGGCCTTTTGATTGATATACTAATGCTACTAAAGGATAGCTTCGCTTGATCTTTTGGAGGTAGTTCGCTCCATGTTTTCAGAAAGCTTATCGTATTCCTCCTGAGAACCAACGATCAAGTTACGCAATCTACGCTGACCGGTACCTGCTGGGATCAAGTGACCTACGATCACGTTCTCCTTCAAGCCCAATAGCTCATCCCGCTTACCTCTGATCGCTGCTTCGGAAAGCACCTTGGTAGTTTCCTGGAAGGAAGCCGCAGAAATGAATGATTCAGTACCCAAAGAAGCTGCCGTGATACCTTGCAAGGTAGGCTTGGAAACCGCAGTCTCCGCATCTCTTACTTGTACCAGCTTCAGATCTTTACGCTTCAAGCTTGAATTCTCATCTCTCAATCTTCTTGCAGAGATGATCATACCTGGCTTCAAAGTAGAAGAATCCCCGGCATCCATTACCACCTTCTTGTCCAAGATATTGTCATTTTCCTCACGGAACGCCCACTTATCCACGATTTGATTCTGCAGGAACCCTGTATCGCCAGCATCCAGAATTTCTACTTTCTGCATCATTTGGGTTACGATTACCTCGATGTGCTTATCGTTGATCTTCACACCCTGAAGTCTGTAAACTTCCTGGATTTCATTGACCAAATATTCCTGAACAGCAGTTGGTCCTTTGATGGAAAGGATGTCGTTTGGAGTGATAGCTCCGTCAGACAATGGCTCACCCGCACGGATGAAGTCATTTTCCTGAACCAGGATGTGCTTAGAAAGCGATACCATGTATTTCTTGATCACACCATCTTTTGATTCGATGATGATCTCTCTGTTACCACGCTTGATACCACCGTAAGTTACCACACCGTCGATTTCAGATACCACAGCCGGGTTGGATGGGTTTCTGGCTTCGAACAATTCTGTAACCCGTGGAAGACCACCGGTAATATCTCTCGTCTTACCAACAGATCTTGGGATTTTCACCAGGATTTGTCCTGACTTCACTTTTTCACCAGCTTCTACAGCAAGGTGAGCTCCTACCGGGATGTTGTATGACTTAGAATCTTCACCATAGTTTACCACGATGGCAGGGTTCTTTGTTCTATCCTTAGTTTCGATAATTACTTTCTCACGGAAACCAGTCTGATCATCGGCTACTTCCTTGTAGGTAATGCCTTCAACCACTGCTTCGAATTCGATTTTTCCATCAAATTCAGAAAGAATTACCGCGTTGTATGGATCCCAAGAACAAAGGGAATATCCTTTGCTTACCTTTTGTCCGTCCTTCACATTCAACATCGCACCATAAGGAACGTGGTTAGAAACCAACGTTTTTCCGGTTTTGACATCGTTGATCTTGATTTCACCAGAACGTCCCATGACCATGGTCACTGCTTCGCCGTCTTTGTTTGTCGTTTCGATGTATCTCAATTCCTCATCGAATTCGATTACACCATCAAACTTTGCAGGGATGGAAGCATCTACTGCCATGTTGGAAGCTGTACCACCTACGTGGAAGGTTCTCAAGGTAAGCTGAGTACCTGGTTCACCGATTGACTGTGCTGCAATTACACCCACAGATTCACCAGCCTGTACCATATTACCGGTAGCCAAGTTTCTTCCGTAGCATTTTGCACAAGTACCTCTTCGGGTTTCGCAGGTCAATACAGATCTGATTTCTACTTCTTCGATGGCAGATTGATCCACTAGTTTAGCAATGTCATCTCCAATTTCGATACCTGCAGGAATAATCAATTTATCCGTGATCGGATCATATACATCGTGGACAGATACACGACCCAAGATTCTCTCAGAAAGTGGCTCAACGATTTCCTCGTTATCTTTCAAAGGCTGAACAACCAGCCCTCTCAAGGAACCGCAATCCTCTTCGGTCACAATCATATCTTGAGCAACATCCACCAAACGACGGGTCAAATAACCTGCATCGGCAGTTTTCAAGGCTGTATCCGCAAGACCTTTTCTCGCACCGTGAGTTGAGATGAAGTACTCCAATACATCCAGACCTTCTTTGAAGTTAGAAAGGATTGGGTTTTCGATGATTTCACCTACAGAGCCCTGAAGGTTTTTCTGAGGCTTAGCCATCAGACCTCTCATACCACCCAACTGACGGATTTGTTCTCTAGAACCCCGGGCTCCTGAGTGCATCATCATGTAGATGGCATTGAATCCTTGGTTATCCTCCTCCATCTGCTTCATTAGAATATTAGTCAAATGGGAGTTGGTACGAGTCCAGATATCAATAACCTGGTTGTATCGTTCGTTATCCGTGATCAGACCCATGAGGTAGTTGTTCCATACTTGATCTACTTCCTCTTTCGCCTTGGCGATCATCGGAACTTTCTCATCGGGAATAATTACGTCATTCAATCCCATGGATAGACCGCCTTGGTAGGCCATTTGGAATCCTAGTTGCTTGATGTCATCCAAGAATTGTCCGGTACGGGAGATCCCACAAACTTTCACCACCTCAGCGATAATCTCCTGGAGTTTTTTCTTGGTCAAGAGTTCGTTGACATAGCCTACCTCTTCGGGGACGAATTGGTTGAAGATCAGACGACCTGCTACAGTATCGATGATTTTATCAGCGATTACGCCCTGAGCATCTTTCACTTTTACCTTGCACTTGATATTGGCGTGCTTGGAAATTTTGCCTTCATTCAAGGCTATAATTACTTCTTCCAGGCTATAGAAAGTCATGCCCTCACCGGCTATGATTTCGTCAGGGGTTGATTTTTTGCCTTTGGTCACATAATATAATCCTAGAACCATGTCTTGAGAAGGTACCGTGATCGGTGCTCCGTTGGCAGGGTTGAGGATGTTATGTGATGAAAGCATCAAAGTCGAAGCTTCCAAGATTGCCTCATGTCCCAGTGGAACGTGAACCGCCATCTGATCACCGTCAAAATCGGCGTTGAATGCAGTACATACCAATGGGTGTAGTTGGATTGCTTTTCCTTCGATCAATTTTGGTTGGAACGCCTGGATACCCAGTCTGTGAAGCGTTGGAGCACGGTTCAAAAGAACAGGGTGTCCTTTCAATACGTTTTCCAAAATATCCCAAACTACAGGATCTTTACGGTCGACAATTTTCTTGGCAGATTTTACTGTCTTTACAATACCTCTTTCGATCAGTTTTCGGATGATAAACGGCTTGAAAAGCTCTGCTGCCATATTTTTAGGAAGACCGCACTCGTGAAGCTTTAACTCTGGACCTACGACGATCACAGATCGACCGGAGTAATCCACACGCTTACCGAGCAGGTTTTGACGGAAACGACCTTGCTTACCTTTCAACATGTCAGAAAGAGACTTCAAGGCACGGTTTCCATCGGATCTTACCGCATTTACTTTTCTGGAGTTATCAAAAAGTGAATCCACAGCTTCCTGCAACATTCGCTTTTCGTTTCTCAAGATTACTTCCGGAGCTTTGATATCGATCAATCGCTTCAGACGGTTATTTCTGATGATTACTCTTCTATAAAGGTCATTCAAATCGGAAGTCGCAAAACGCCCGCCATCCAAAGGAACCAATGGGCGCAATTCCGGTGGAATCACAGGAACCATACGAACCACCATCCACTCAGGACGATTTTCGATACGAGTTCTTGAATCACGGAATGCTTCTACCACTTTCAGACGCTTCAAAGCTTCAGCTTTACGCTGCTGTGAAGTATCTGTAGCTGCCTGGTGGCGGAGAGAATAAGAAAGATCATCAAGATCCAATCTTGCCAACAACATTTCAAGTGCTTCAGCACCCATTTTGGCAATAAACTTATTCGGATCAGCATCATCAAGGGCATGGTTTTCTTTAGGAAGCTTGTCCATGATGTCCAAGTATTCATCCTCAGTCAAGAAATCCAGGTATTGAACTCCTTCTTCAGCTTTGATACCAGGCTGTACTACAGCGTAACGCTCATAGTAAATAATCTGGTCAAGCTTTTTGGTAGGAAGCCCAAGAAGATATCCAATTTTGTTTGGAAGGGATTTGAAGTACCAGATATGTGCTACAGGAACTACCAATTCGATATGTCCCATGCGCTCACGACGCACTTTTTTCTCTGTCACTTCTACGCCGCAACGGTCGCAGATAATGCCCTTGTATCTGATTCGCTTGTATTTTCCACAATGACATTCCCAGTCCTTCACCGGACCAAAGATTCGCTCACAGAACAATCCGCCCATTTCAGGCTTGTAGGTTCTGTAGTTGATTGTCTCCGGTTGGGTTACTTCACCGTTTGAACTGTCCAGAATAGATTCTGGAGAGGCCAAGCTGATCGTAACTCTGGAAAAATCGTTGTTGAGTTTTTTATTTTTTCTAAACGACATAGTTTTTTGAGATATGTTAAGGGCAATTGCTCGCCCTATGAGCCGAATTAATCTAAGGTGATTTCAAGAGCCAAACCTCTCAACTCATGAACCAATACATTGAATGATTCAGGAATGTTTGGTTTAGGAAGGTTTTCACCCTTCACAATTGCTTCGTAAGCTTTCGCTCTACCGATTACGTCATCAGACTTCACGGTCAGAATCTCTTGGAGAACGTGTGATGCACCGAATGCCTCCAGCGCCCAAACTTCCATTTCTCCAAAACGCTGACCACCAAACTGCGCCTTACCACCCAGCGGCTGCTGAGTAATGAGTGAGTATGGACCGATAGAACGCGCGTGCATCTTGTCATCGACCAAGTGACCCAATTTCAGCATATAGGCTACACCTACTGTTACCGGCTGATCAAATCTGTTACCAGATAGGCCATCGTAGAGGTAAGTTCTGCCATAAGCCGGAACACCCGCAACTTCCAATTCCGCAGATACTTCCTCCAGGGTTGCACCGTCAAAAATCGGAGTTGCATATTTCTTACCCATTCGCTGTCCGGCCCAAGCCAAGACCGTTTCAAAGATCTGCCCGATGTTCATTCGAGAAGGTACCCCAAGTGGATTCAACACGATGTCCATGGGTGTTCCATCCTCTAGGAATGGCATGTCTTCATCTCTTACGATACGAGCAACGATACCTTTATTACCGTGACGACCTGCCATTTTATCACCCACTTTAAGCTTACGCTTTTTAGCGATGTACACTTTAGCAAGCTTCACAATACCGGCAGGCAATTCATCCCCTACTTCAAGTGTAAATCTATCACGCTTGAATAGACCGGAAATTTCGTTTCGCGAATTGGTATAATTTTTCACCAATTTCACAATCAATGAATTGGTATGTGGATCATCAGTCCAGTCATCCAAAATGATGTCTGAAATCAAGTTTGCTTCCTCAGGCACATTGTAGTTAGACTCATCTCTGTAAGGGTTCTTAGTAGGGAAAAGATTGTTCTCAATGTTCTTTAGATTGAACTTGGTGCCTTTGGTGATGATTTCATCTCCAAACTTATGACGAACACCCAGGGAAGTTTTGCCATCTAGGATTGTCGCCAACTTGCTGATCATTCTGGCTCTGATTCCCAATAGGTCCTTCGAATATTTAGCCTTAAGTTTTTCAACTTCAGCTTTGGATTTAGCCCGAACGTCTTTATCCTTTTTAGGTCTGGAGAAAAGCTTGGTTTCGATCACCACCCCATTCAATGAAGGCGATGCCTTCAAGGATGCATCTTTCACGTCACCGGCTTTGTCACCAAAGATCGCTCTCAACAGCTTCTCTTCAGGGGTTGGATCTGTCTCACCTTTAGGAGTGATTTTACCGATGATGATATCACCTTCTTTAACTTCAGCTCCGATTCGGATGATTCCATCCTCATCCAAGTGCTTCACAGCTTCTTCGGATACGTTCGGGATTTCAGAAGTCAATTCTTCTTCACCACGCTTAGTATCACGAACTTCCAATTGGAATTCTTCCACGTGAATGGAAGTAAAGATATCCTCACGAACTACACGCTCAGAAATTACGATCGCATCTTCGAAGTTATATCCTTGCCAAGGCATGTAAGCGACTTTTAGGTTTTTACCCAAAGACAACTCCCCATTGTTGGTAGAATAGCCTTCTACAAGAACCTGACCTTTCAATACTTTTTCCCCCTTCAACACCAATGGCGTAAGGTTGATGGTAGTATCTTGGTTAGTTCTTCTGAACTTAATCAGTTCATAAGTTTTATATTCATTTGTAAAATTCACCAAAAGTTCATCCGAAGTCAGATCATACTTGATGGTGATTTTCTTGGCATCGACATATTCCACAACCCCATTTGCTTCAGCAATGATGAGGGCTCTGGAATCAATGGCAGCTTTTGCTTCCAAGCCGGTACCTACAATTGGAGCTTCAGCCTTCAGCAAAGGAACTGCCTGACGTTGCATGTTAGATCCCATCAAGGCTCTGTTTGCATCATCATGCTCCAAGAATGGAATCAAGGAAGCAGCTACAGATACAATCTGGTTTGGTGCCACATCCATGTAAGTAATTTCACTCGGTTCAAGCACCGGGAAATCTCCTTCGAATCTTGCTTTAACCTTCTCATTGATGAATTTGCCAGCATCATCAAGCGGAGCATTTGCCTGAGCGATGTTATGGTTATCTTCTTCTTCGGCAGTAAGGAACACGATGTCTTCTGCTTTCATTCCTACTTTACCTTCAGCTACTTTTCTGTAAGGAGTCTCCAAGAAGCCCATGGAATTCACTTTTGCATGAACGCAAAGTGAGGAAATCAAACCAATGTTTGGACCTTCGGGAGTTTCGATGGTACACAGACGGCCGTAGTGCGTATAGTGAACGTCACGAACCTCAAAACCTGCCCGTTCTCTGGAAAGACCTCCCGGACCCAAAGCTGAAAGTCTTCTCTTGTGAGTCAACTCCGCCAGGGGGTTAGTCTGGTCCATGAACTGGGAGAGTTGGTTGGTACCAAAGAAGGAGTTGATCACCGATGAAAGTGTACGTGCATTGATCAAATCGACTGGCTTGAAGTCTTCATTGTCCCGCACGTTCATCCGTTCACGGATTGTTCTGGCCATTCTAGCCAAACCAACTCCAAACTGGCTATACAATTGTTCACCAACCGTTCTCACCCGTCTGTTTGACAAGTGATCAATATCATCGACTACAGCCTTGGAGTTGATCAAACCGATCAGGTATTTCACGATGGAAATAATATCCTGCTTGGTCAAAACGATCTTCTCAGGTTCGATATCGAGTCCTAGCTTTTTGTTAATTCTATATCGACCTACTTCGCCCAGATCATAACGCTTGTCTGAGAAGAATAAGCTCTGAATTACTTCACGAGCTGTAGCTTCATCAGGAGCTTCGGTATTTCTAAGCTGACGATAGATAACTTCCACCGCCTCTTTTTCAGAGTTGGAATTATCTTTTTGTAACGTATTATAGATGATTGAGAAATCAGCCACATTCACATCCTCTCTATGGAGAATGATGGATTTGGAACCTGAATCCAAAATCATTTCAATATCTTCTTCGGTTAAAACGGAATCCCGCTCGAGGAGAACTTCATTTCTGTCAATGGACACTACCTCACCGGTATCCTCATCCACGAAATCTTCCACCCAAGTTCTCAACACCCTTGCCGCTAATTTACGACCGCCTACTTTTTTCAATGCAGCCTTTGTTGCAGCTACTTCCTCAGAAAGTCCAAATAGATCCAGAATATCTTTATCAGAGCCATAACCTATAGCTCTTAAAAGTGTGGTAACGGGGAATTTTTTCTTACGGTCAATG
Organism: Algoriphagus boritolerans DSM 17298 = JCM 18970; assembly: GCF_900108085.1. Taxonomy (GTDB): domain Bacteria; phylum Bacteroidota; class Bacteroidia; order Cytophagales; family Cyclobacteriaceae; genus Algoriphagus; species Algoriphagus boritolerans. Next base: position 240,339 of record NZ_FNVR01000002.1, on the reverse strand, counting down.
TATGCATACATGACATTGTTAATGTCGGTAGCAAATTCAATCCAAGAACCTTTGAAAGGAATAATCCGGGCAGAGTATAACTTGGTTCCATTGGTGTGCTTGCTTTGGGCAAAGAACACTCCCGGAGAACGGTGCAATTGGGAAACAATAACCCGCTCGGCTCCATTGATTACAAAGGATCCTTTCGCGGTCATGTAGGGAAGATTTCCAAGAAACACTTCTTGCTCGATGGTTTCGAAATCCTCATTGTCCTCATCATGGCAAAGCAATCTCAATTTTGCTTTCAGTGGTACAGAATAGGTCAGCCCTCTGTCGATGCACTCATCCACACTGTACTTAGGCGGGTCTACTGCATAGTCGATGAACTCCAAAGTGAAATTTTCTCTGGAATCGCTGATAGGAAAGTTTTCTGCGAAAACTTTGAACAACCCATCAGCCCGTCTCTTTTCTGCGGGAGTATCCAACTGAAAAAAGTCCTTGAAAGACTGCAGTTGAATATCGAGAAAGTCGGGATAGTCTTTGACCACCTTAATGGAGGAGAAACTTTTCCTTTCGGTTTGATTCTTGATAGTCAAGGTAGTGTATAGTTTATGGTGAAATTTAATATCGGAAAGTGACAATAATCACTTGGAATAATGCAATTATTAACCTGAGCATAAACAGGAAAAGACCTGACTGAGAAAGTCAGGTCTTGGGGCTAATTTCGAACCTAGTGGCGCGAAATCAGCAAATTATTTGATCTCTACTTCAGCACCAGCCTCTTCAAGAGACTTTTTCAACGCTTCAGCTTCGTCCTTAGCGATTCCTTCTTTTAGGGCTTTAGGCGCGCTGTCTACAAGATCTTTAGCTTCTTTTAATCCTAGACCGGTCAATTCTTTAACCAATTTCACTACTGCAAGCTTGGAAGCTCCCGCTGCTTTCAGGATTACGTCGAAGGAAGTTTTTTCTTCTTCAACAGCAACCTCACCGGCACTAGTTCCACCACTAGCTACCATTACAGCGCCAGCCGCAGCAGGCTCGATGCCATACTGATCCTTAAGGATGTCTGTTAATTCTTTAACTTCTTTTACAGTCAAGTTTACCAACTGTTCTGCAAGTTGTGTAAGATCTGCCATTGTATTATTTATTTAATTGTTTTTTGAATGATTTGTTAAGATTATTTTGATTCCCGTTCAGCAAGTGTCTTAAGAACTCCAGTAATGTTGTTCTGTCCAGACTGCAATGCAGAAACGAGATTCTTAGCAGGAGACTGAAGTAATCCGATCAGATCACCCAGCAATTCTTGCTTAGACTTGAGGTTAGACAATAATTCAAGGTTGTTCTCGCCCAAAAATACATCTGAATCGATACCTGCACCTTTGAATACCGGTCTAGTCTCTTTTTTACCTTGTTTCTTTCTGAAATCCAGCAATACTTTTGCCGGAAGGTTACTAGTCTCTTTTGAGAAAATAATTCCAGAGAAACCTTTCAATGCACCACCCGCTAATTTTGAGTAGTCTGCATCCAGATTTTCAAGCGCTTTTGCGATCAGTGTATTTTTGTAAACTTTATACTCTACACCTTTTTCGTAACAAGTTCTTCTGAATGCGTTCACTTGTGCCACAGAGAATCCGGAGGCATCAGTGATGTAGAAGAAAGGGTTTTCCTTTAGTTTCTCAGTAAGACTGTCGATTATTACTTTCTTTTCGTCTCTAGTCATGATTAAATACCTTGAATGCTACCCTTGTCTACAGCGATACCCGGAGACATTGTGCTCGACAAATGAATACTTTTGAAATATGTACCTTTAGATGAAGTTGGCTTCAGCTTAGAGATAGTCATGATAAGTTCTTTCACGTTTTCCTCGATTTGCTCGGGAGAGAAAGACACTTTACCAACACCGGCATGGACAATTCCAAACTTATCAACCTTGAAGTCGATTTTACCAGCTTTTACTTCTTTTACCGCTTTAGCCACATCGAGGGTAACTGTTCCTGATTTAGGATTTGGCATCAAGCCACGAGGACCTAATACTCTACCTAACCTACCTACCTTAGCCATTACGTTTGGCATGGTGATAATGACATCAATGTCAGTCCAACCGCCTTCGATTTTGGCTATGTAATCGTCCAAACCTACGTAATCTGCACCTGCTTCAGTTGCTTCTGCTACTTTATCAGGAGTACAAAGCACCAATACTTTGATGTCTTTGCCAGTACCGTGAGGAAGTGCTACTACACCTCTTACCATTTGATCTGCTTTCCTTGGATCAACGCCCAAACGGACGTCTACATCCACGGATGCATCAAACTTAGTCATAGTAATTTCCTTTACCAGTGAAGAAGCTGCCTCCAGGGAGTACACTTGGCTTGCGTCGTACTTAGAAAGAGCTTCTTTTTGCTTTTTTGTTAACTTAGCCATTGTTTTTTATTTATACTTCCCAAGGGGCTTTACCAGATACTGTGATACCCATGCTTCGTGCAGTTCCAGCTACCATTTTCATGGCAGACTCTACTTTGAAAGCATTAAGGTCAGGCATTTTCGTCTCAGCAATCACTTTTACCTGATCCCAGGTAACAGATCCTACTTTCTTTCTATTTGGTTCAGCTGAACCGCCTTTGAGTTTTGCGGCTTCCAACAGCAGATTAGCTGCCGGAGGAGTTTTTACCACGAATTCAAAAGACTTGTCAGAAAAAACCGTAATCAGTACCGGTAGCACAGTACCCATTTTGTCTTGGGTTCGCGCATTGAACTGCTTACAGAACTCCATAATGTTCAAACCCTTGGAACCAAGAGCTGGACCTACTGGAGGCGACGGATTAGCCTGGCCACCTTTCACCTGCAGTTTTACATAACCAGTGATTTCCTTAGCCATTGCTTAGTCTTGTTTTTCTACTTGTATAAAATTTAATTCAACAGGAGTATTTCGGCCGAAGATCTTAACCATAACATTAAGCTTCTTCTTCTCCTCAAATATCTCCTCAATTGTCCCGGTAAATCCACTGAAGGGGCCGTCCATTACTTTTACGGGCTCTCCAACTATAAATGGTGTGTCCTGCTTCTCTGCAAACTCATCAATCTCTTCAACCTTACCTAAAATACGGTTGATTTCTGATTGCCGTAATGGTTCAGGGGTTTTGGAAGCTCCCCCCTGGTTTGATCCAAGAAACCCGATGACACCCGGAATGCTGGTTATTACGTGATTGGCTTCACCATTGGAAAGATCTGCGTTGACTAAAACATAGCCCGGAAAGAAGTTTCTTTCTCGGACACGCTTTTTGCCATTTCGCATTTCATATATTTTCTCAGAAGGAATGAGCACTTCAGGAATAAACTCCTCGATCTTTTGTCTCTGGATTTCATTGTCCAGATAGGTCTTGGTTTTCTTTTCCTGTCCCGCTACTACTCTGAGTACATACCACTTATGTTCAGCCATTCTGTAATGTCAATTAGAATAAATCATAAAACCATGTCATGATGTTCTCAAATCCCAAATCCACCACACCGATAAACAATGCGAAGATGAGTGATGCTACCAACACCAATACGGCACTATTTTGAAGAAATGAATACTTAGGCCAAGTGACCTTGTTTTTCATCTCGTCGTATGACTCCAGGACAAAGTTTTTCAGATTCATAGTCTACTTACTTACTGCACGGGCAGAGAGATTCGAACTCCCATCAACGGTTTTGGAGACCGCTATTCTACCATTGAACTATGCCCGTGTGATTGAACGCTCCGCAAATGGGAATGCAAAATTAGGAATAATGTCTTTAGAAACAAATGCGATCCCAAATTAATTTGGGATCGCATCGTTTACTGGAAAATAAGTAGTATTAGTCTAGAATTTCGGTAACCTGACCGGCACCTACTGTTCTACCACCTTCTCTGATTGCGAATCGAAGACCTTTTTCCAATGCAACTGCATTAAGAAGAGTTACTTCGATGGTAACGTTATCACCTGGCATCACCATTTCAACGTTCTCAGGAAGTTTGATCTCTCCAGTTACGTCAGTAGTTCTAAGGTAAAACTGAGGTCTGTATTTGTTGAAGAATGGAGTATGACGTCCACCTTCTTCTTTTGACAGCACGTAAACTTCTGCTTTGAAGTGAGCGTGTGGCTTCACAGATCCTGGCTTACAGATGATCATTCCTCGCTTGATCTGAGATTTTTCAATACCTCTAAGCAATAGACCAACATTGTCACCAGCTTCACCTCTATCCAGGATTTTACGGAACATCTCCACACCGGTAACTGTAGACTTCAAGCCTTCAGCACCCATACCGATGATATCTACTGGTTCGCCAGAGTTGATTATACCTCTTTCGATTCTACCTGTAGCCACAGTACCACGGCCAGTGATCGAGAATACGTCTTCTACTGGCATCAAGAAGTCTTTGTCAACAAGACGAGCAGGAATCGGAATAAATGTATCTACTGCATTCATCAATTCCAGAACAGTTTCAACCCACTTCTCTTCGCCGTTTAAGGCTCCAAGTGCAGATCCAGCAATTACCGGAATGTTGTCACCGTCAAAATCATAGAATGAAAGAAGTTCTCTGATCTCCATTTCCACAAGCTCAAGAAGCTCAGGATCGTCAACCATGTCAACTTTGTTCATAAACACTACCAGTTGAGGTACACCTACCTGACGAGCCAAAAGGATGTGCTCTCTGGTCTGTGGCATAGGTCCGTCAGTTGCTGCTACTACAAGAATAGCACCGTCCATCTGGGCAGCACCAGTAACCATGTTTTTAACGTAGTCAGCGTGACCAGGACAATCCACGTGTGCGTAGTGTCTGTTTTCAGTTTGATATTCTACGTGGGAAGTATTGATAGTAATACCTCTTTCTTTCTCTTCAGGAGCGTTATCTATTGAAGAGAAATCTCTCAATTCAGAAAGACCTTTTTTAGCCAATACGGTAGTGATGGCGGCAGTCAGGGTTGTTTTGCCATGGTCTACGTGTCCAATCGTACCGATGTTAACGTGCGGCTTGGAACGGTCGAAGGTTGCTTTTGCCATGCGTGAAAATCCTCAGTTTAAGTTTAAAGTTATGTTTAGATAATAATTCTCTGTAATTGAGCCAACGACGGGAATTGAACCCGTGACCCCTTCCTTACCAAGGAAGTACTCTACCCCTGAGCTACGTCGGCTTTTGCCCTTTGATTTCCCGAAGGAAATGAAAGAGCGGGAGACGAGGCTCGAACCCGCGACCTGCAGCTTGGAAGGCTGCCGCTCTACCAACTGAGCTACTCCCGCTTGTAACCGGCGCACCGGATTTTTTAAAGCCCTGCAAAACTAGAAAAAAAATTTCGCATTCGGGCAATCACGTGGGGGAAACAGGATTCGAACCTGTGAAGACATAAGTCAACGGATTTACAGTCCGTCCCAGTTGGCCGCTTTGGTATTCCCCCAACTACGCTAAAATTGGCTGGATTTGACTCCTTGCTATCTTAACGGATGGCAAAATTATAGCCTTTTGTCAAAGTATCAAAGGATGAATCTTAAAATTGATGACTTTTTCACAGCTATTAATTCAATGTTTTAAAAATCAACCGGTTAATTTTTTCAGTTGAGTGTTTCGAGGAAATAATTGTAATAGTTTTTGAGATTTTGATCGGTTTCTCGGGAGGCTACTTCATTTAATTTTTGAATTACTCTTTCATCATCAGCAAATCCCAAGAGCGCTTGAAACGCTCCCATCCGAAGATAACTCTTGGGATCATTCTCCATCAGGCCCATCAACCTATTTATCGCCTGGTCTTTTCCCTCCTCCGGAAATCGTGAAAAATACTCTGCAAAATATCCCAAGAAAAAATAAAGCCCCTCTCCGGAGAGTTGAGCCAATCGATCCATAAACCATTGACCTTTGCCAGTCACTTCCTGTTGTATGTAGTATTCCGCCACCGGTATTGAAATTCTGAAGTTTCCTTCCTTTTCAAAACGCCCTATGATTGCCGGGTCCACGGGGCTTTCGGTTGCACTAACCAATCCCATCAAAGCCGAACTAGCAATTAAATAGGATGAATCATTGGCCAAACGGAGAAATGTTGGCTGATATCTTTCAGGATCCCAAGTTGCCAAAAGATCGAGTGCAGCGGCTCTTACCGTGTTTTTTGGGTCATTTTCAGCCAGTTCATAGACCGTCTCCTCCAATCCATCTACTTGTTCTCTCCATTCCGGATCATTCTGTAGAAAGCCCAAGACATTTTCGCGAACGGACCAAAATGAGTCCTTCAAAGCCATTGGCAAAATTTCCAGAAGTTGGTCTTTAGCTTCTCTTGCAACCAAACTATCCAATGCTTCATATCGGGCGACTCCTAACTTTGATTCCTTAAACTGAATTGCAAATTGATCAGCACTCATTTCCTGGGTTCTTCGAGCCAGGAGATTTTTTCCTTCATCTATATAAACTTGAGTGACTGGAGTTCCATTTTCCAAGGCGAGTTGCTGAAAAGCTTGAGTCATCCTCATTGTTTTGGACTTCCTTATACCGCCTTCATACCAACTTACTTCAATTGGCAGTTGATACAAAGGAGTATTTTCTAAATCCTGAACTTGAAAAGCGGAGATCAGAATATTTTCCGGTTGAGAATAATCTACTTCGAAAAAGAGCTCAGGATGACCTTTGTCCAAAAACCATTGATTGAAAAACCAATTCAAATCCTCTCCGCTTACCTGTTCCAAGGCTAGCCTTAGATCATGAACTTCCACCGATTGAAATGCATGCTTTGTCAGGTATAGTTTCAGCCCTTCGAAAAATGCGGTGTCGCTCAGATGCTTTCTCAACATATGAAGAATGACTCCACCCTTGTTGTAGCTGTGCGAATCAAACATATCTTCTGATTCGACATAATCAAATCGAATCAAATCAACCTGCTTGGTTTCAGATTCGGCAAAATAACCCTCCATTTCTGACACCAACTTCAACGCCGCTTGATCTTCTCCGTACTTATGCTCATTCCAGAGATACTCGCTGTAGTTTGCAAAGGCTTCATTAAGTGTCAAGTTTGCCCAGGATTCTGTGGTGACCAAGTCGCCAAACCACTGGTGAAAAAGCTCATGTGCGATGATGTAATCCCATTCTGAATCGATCGCCTCCCGCTCATTCAATCTCAAATCTTCATAAAATATAGAAGCTGTGGTATTTTCCATCGCTCCCGAGACGAAATCCTGCACCACGATCTGATCATACTTTGGCCAAGGGTAGTTTACTCCCAATTTTTCTTCGAAAAAGCCGATCATTTCCGGCGTGTTTTCAAATACCTTTGCTGCTCCTTTTTCAAAGCCTTTTTCTACATAATATCCAAGCGGAATATCTCGCCACTTCGCCTCCACTTTCCCAAAATCACCGATCGCAATTGCAGCTAAATACGGCGCATGTGGCAAATTCATTTCCCAATAATCCTTCCGAAATCCATTCCCTAGTTGTTCCTGCTTGATCAATTCTCCGTTGCTGATGGAGACCAAGGAATCAGGCACAGTCAATTTGAAAAGATGTGTGTGCCGCTCGTTTGGTTTGTCAATCGTCGGAAACCATTTGCTGTTATGCTCGGTCTCTCCCTGAGTCCAAATCATCGTTGGTTTACCGGGAATGGTGTCCAAAGGATCGATAAAGTATAGGCCTTTGTTATCAGTAATGGCCTCACTTCCTTCTCCGGAGTTCCGTTCTGGAAATGCCGTGTAATTTATTTCAACTTCAAGCGTGTCCTTTGACGTGAACACGCTCGGTAGATAGATTTTGAGCTGTTTTTCATCATAGCGATAATTGAGTTTACGCTGTTCTTCCTCCTGTATGAGATAAATCGCCCCGACCTCAAAGTCTTTGGCATCCAAGACCAACTCGTTTTGTGGGTAAAAATAAGGAACCAATTTCAGCCTCGCCTTTCCGAATACAGCCTGCCTTGCCCAATCAAAGGCCAAATCCAAATCGGTGTGCAACAAATCGAAATCCCGCCTGGCGCTGGCTTTATAGCCTGATATCTTTGCTTCTTTTTCCTGGATCAAGCGCAAAACCCGCCGTTTTTCAACTTCAGCTAAACTATCGGTATCAGTAGAAGGGGTAACTTGTACCCTATCCTGTACAATATTCTTCTCAGATTTACAGGAAGAAGTAATTAAAAGCCCGATTGCAAAACTTAAAATCAAACTGTTCTTCAAAATTTTCTTTGGCTTCAAATTCATTTCGATCATATTTGGAAAATCTCAAGGAGTCCATATCTCCGTTAGATGTATATTCATCCCAAAATAGCAGGAATGTTTTCAGTAATCCTTCAAGACAGCACCCATTCAGTAGAAAAAACAGCCGATTCGATCCATGTCAATCAAAATCCTATCGCTTGGGATTTGAAATGGATAGATGACCGAACCCTACACCTTATCCGAGGACATCAATCGTTGGAAGCAGAAATGCTTTCCTTTGACAGGGAAACTAAAACCATCCAAATTCGACTTGGATACAAAACTGCTACCCTTCAGCTAAAGGATCGTTTCGACCTTTTGCTGGAACAAATGGGTATGAATGCAGTCGGTTCGGGCCTCCTCAAAAACATCAAGGCCCCAATGCCTGGATTGATTCTCGATCTCAAAGTAAAGTCTGGTGATGCAGTCAAGAAAGGGGACGTGGTATTGATCCTGGAAGCGATGAAAATGGAAAACATCATCAAATCTCCCGGAGATGGTGTGGTCAAGGAAGTGAAAGTATCCCTGAAGCAAAGTGTGGAAAAGAATCAGGTTTTGATTCAGTTTTAACAGGTTGGCTATTGTCTCTTTTGCCCTCTGAAAAATATTCTCTGGAGTTTTTTGATTCGCTGTAGCGGATTGGATCGAATCAGTTTTTTCATCAATCCCGGAAAAAACCGGTTTAGCCCGATGGTATATCGCTTTGTTCCGCCGACCACAAACTCTTCTTTTCCTTTTTCCGGGCCTTCCAAAATTCCCCTCGCACGGGTCCAAGGATCCATACCTTCAGCCAAAGCATTCTGCATTTTCCCATTTTGACTTCCGTCACCCCGCAGTCCCGCCACGGTAATATTTGTCCGAACAAATCCCGGAATGACTAGATGGACAACCAATCCAGATCCAAACATCTCTTGCCCGCAAAGAATCAAAATAACCTTGAATGGCATGCTTAGAGGCAGAATAGGTTGCGAGTTTTGGAACTCCGTATTTACCGCTCAGACTGGAGGTCACCACGAGATGAAGGGGCACATTGCTGTCTCTCTTTTTCAATAAGGCTTTGGTGATCGCAACCGGCCCCCAAAAATTAATATCCATGATTCTCCGCTCGACTTCAAGTTTGCTTTCTAACGCCAAGTCTCTGACTGACACTCCTGCATTCAAAAAGACGTAATCCAAGCCATTGAAAATCCGCTATGCGTCTTGCGTTTTGACAAAAAGGGTGGAAAGTAGTTCCACATCGACTGGGAGAACTTGGATTTCCGCGGTTGCCAGGTTTTTTTCTAGTTCATGGAGTTTCGCTTCGCTCCGGGCAGGAATAATGAGTTTAGCTCCCTTTTCTGCTAAAAGTTGCACTAAACCCGCTCCGATTCCTGAAGAAGCGCCGATAATCCACACCCTTTTTTGCGTCCAAAATCCCATAGCATCAAGTCATTAGCTCCACTCAAGTAAGTTACAGTTTTCCATTTTTAGATTTGGCCCTAGCATTGTGAGTTGAAGAAATTATATTTGTCGGATTGCTCAGACTTTTCGGGGTCGATTCGATCACAATTTGACAGCTAAATCCAATTAGATTTCGGGCATTTATCCGGAATAAACTTTAGAAATCAACCTCGTATAAAAAATGAAATACAAGCGCATTCTACTCAAACTCAGTGGAGAAGCCCTGATGGGTGAAAAAAACTACGGCATTGATCCTTCACGTCTTCAGCAATATGCTGATGAAATCAAAAAGGTGAAAGAAATGGGAGTGGAGATAGCGATCGTGATAGGTGGCGGTAATATTTTTAGGGGAGTCCAGGCTGAGAAATCCGGTATCGATCGAGTGCAGGGTGACTACATGGGAATGCTCGCCACGCTGATCAATGCGATGGCTTTACAAAGTGCTTTGGAGCAAAACGGCATGTTTACCCGATTGATGTCTGGCATCAAAATCGAAAGTGTATGTGAGCCATTCATCCGAAGAAGAGCAATTCGCCACTTGGAAAAAGGCAGAATTGTTATTTTTGGTGCCGGAATCGGGAATCCATATTTTACCACAGATTCCACAGCAGCACTACGTGCAATTGAAATTGAAGGTGATGTCGTACTGAAAGGCACCCGGGTAGATGGAGTTTATACAGCTGATCCAGAGAAGGATCCAACTGCCACGAAATATGAGCAAATCACCTTTAGCGAGGTCTATGAGAAAAACCTCAACGTGATGGATATGACGGCCTTTACCCTATGCCAGGAAAACAACCTGCCAATTATCGTTTTTGACATGAACAAGGCCGGTAACCTGAGCAAACTCGTACTTGGAGAACAAATAGGAACATTGATCACTGATAAATCCTGAATTAAATCATGGAAGAAATCGAGTTATTCTTAGACGAAGCAAAAGAACTGATGCAAAAAGCAGTGGATCACACTGCAGCTGAATTGCTAAAAATCCGGGCAGGTAAGGCCATGCCCAATATGCTGGACGGAGTGATGGTGATGTACTATGGCTCACCCACCCCGATCAACCAAGTTGCCTCTGTGACTACTCCGGATGCACGAACTTTGGCTATCAAACCTTTCGAAAGAAACCTGATTCAGGAAATCGAAAAGGGAATCATCAATTCTGACCTTGGACTAGCTCCGCAAAACAACGGTGAATCCATTATGCTGACCATCCCTGCACTGACCGAAGAGCGTCGAATCAATCTCGTGAAACAGTCCAAACAAGAATGCGAATCAGGGAAAATCTCAATCCGAAGTGTCAGAAAAGAGACGAATGAATCGCTTCGAAAACTTCAAAAAGACGGAGCTCCGGAGGACGCCATCAAACGTGCTGAAGATCAGGTACAGAAACTAACCGATCAGTATTCTGCTAAAATCGATGAACTTCTGCTGAAGAAAGAAGCAGATATTATGAAGGTCTGAGTTGGAATAAACCTTCTAAAAAAGCCTTACAAAATCAATTTTGTAAGGCTTTTTTGTGTTTTAACATTAAGGGAATGGAGAAAATTAAGATCCCAATTTAATGCTTAGTTTCAAAAGCATCTATACCCATTTAAATAATTTGTATCGCAAAAGCAGAATCTTAATGACCTTAATTTCTCAATGGTTAAATTTTAAAATGATTAATATTCAATCCTCCAAACCTCCCAACTTTTTCAATCCTCAAAGCTCACATTGATAAAGGTCGCTATCCCAAAGAGTGGCCCACTTCGAAGGTATTTCCCATTTTCGAAAGCAACTCCCAGCTCTAATCTGAAGATTCGGAAGAGATTATCCAAGGAATAACCGATCTCGGTGTAGTGTGGAGAGTTTTCGGTTTTCAGGTAATTGATAAAAATATTTTCCCTCAATCCAGAGAATCGCAGCATTGGCAATTGGGTCAACAGGAATTTCCTAAACTGATAATGCGCAATTCCGGAAATGTAACTGGAATTGGTGCTGTACTTGTAATAATCCATTAACCGGAAATTGGACGCCGGACCAAAATTCGAGAACAGGGTACGATTCCCCCCAAAATGCTTGAAGTCCTGAAAATAGACTTGGTCGTTGTTCAGGAATGTTCCCGCAGTCACATTGAAATCCAATTTCCCACTGACTCCAAAGCGGAAATCATGCTTCAAACCAATTTCCAAAAAATCAAACTTTGAGGCATTTTCGGAAGTAGTTAATTCCGGAAAGGCCTTCTGATACAGGAATGTGATCAATGGTGAGCGCTCGTAGTTCGGAGATTTTCTGCCATCACGAATGGAATAGGTAAGTCTAGGCCTCCACTCTAATGCGGTGTTTAATTTTGCGATTTGATGATTTAGAAAAGCCTCCGGCCCGGCCTCTACATTTTCAGGCCGATTTGACGTGTATTCCCTTTCGGGCCTTTTGTACAGTGAATAATTGGAAGTGTTGAACAATTCCCTTCGCTCGGCAAGGGAAAAACTTACCCGATAGGTAAATCCATAATTGATTCGATGGGCCCAATACCCCCTGATAAAATCCTGCTCATACAACTTCATGTAGTTCCTTCTGACAAGCACAGAATAGGCCGCATTGATTTGCTCCTGAATGGGATCTTCGGTGTTGAACTGATAGATAAATCTTCCTCCTTCCAAACCCCATGTTTGGCCGGATTCAGGCTGGGTATGCGACCATCGGAAATCGACTTTGCCATAAAACCGATCACTTGAGAATCCATAACGGAGCTCGGGTTCAATGTTAAAGCTTTTTCGGACACGGTTGACACTATCTGCCAGCTTCACCTCAGAATATTTTCGATAGTACATTCCCAAGCCTACTTTCCAACCCTCCACCGTATTGAATGACATTTTGGTCCAATTTTGACGGAAGCCAACCGAAACTCCTTTTCCAAAATTATACCGTGATCCGTTCATAAAATCCAGGGGCTTGAATTTACTTCTTGCCTTTTTAGCCACCGAATCCACCTCACTCATTTTGGCTGTCTCCACTACTGCCAAGCTATCGTCCCGCTTGTACCCTTCGATCTCTTTCAGCGTCAGGGGCACGGGCCGGATGCTATCCCAATAGTCCAGGCCCCGCTTTTTGGCAAGGGAATCCACGCTGTAGTGGCGCTCGGAGACCACTCCCTGCTTATCTTCAATCTGCTTTTCTTTGATCGCTTCTTTCTCATATTCATTGATCAGCTTCCGGTATTCTTTGCGGGTTTTGGGTTCTTCAGTAGCCAATTGCTCCAAAGCTGAGATTGACTTATCGAATTTTTTCAAGTCCTGAGGGAGTTCTTGGACCTTTTCATCAATAATCTCCGGCACAGCGACCAAATCCGGATTGAGCGTCACCTCATATTCTCTTGTCGATGCGAGGTATTTGAACTCCCCTTCGAATCCAAAAATCTTCCCGCCAAAGGTGTAAGTATGCGTCAGTGGCATCCAGACATTATCTGCCACCGGAGCATATTGTTGCTTGGCCCCGATCTGAAATCCCAACAGTGAGGTCTTCAAATCCAAGCTGTGTATCGCCCAAAGATCCTCTATGATGTAGACGTATCCTTCAAACACCCGCTCTCCCCGTGACCTTGGAGTCACTTTGATTTTGCTGACCATGACATTCTGATCAAAAAAACTTCCCTCGTACTTGAACTTATAATAATTGAACGCATAGCGGGAAAGCGGAGAAACAATCTCATTGATCTGATCCTGATAAAAGGAAGTTTGGATATATGGGGCCGGAGAAGTGCCCTGATTGTCTCCGTTGGTTCGGATAGAAATGACTTTCTCCTCCACTTTATTTGGTAGTGTAAACGTGACACGGGAAACCGACTCAGAAGTGTAGGCCTCATTGAGCTTCAGCCCCTCCTTTTCCAAGGTTTTTTTCATAAAAAATGGGGCATCAGTCAATTGGCCAGTTCCCTTGAGATAGACCGTCATGGCGTATTGCTGCAATTGGAGCCGATGATACTTAGCCTTGGAAATGGCCTTCCTCATAATGGTCAAAGCCGGATCTTCCGCACCCGCACGAACCTCTATTTCACTTAGATTGTAGACTTGAGACTCCAGGCTAAAGTCCAACTCCACCCATTCTTCACGCACCTCTACCGTTTCCAAGACGGATTTATAGCCCAAATACTGCACGATCACATCGTAAAATCCGGGTTTCAGGCGAAATTCATACAATCCGTTTTCATTGGTCGGCACTCCATCTTCGAGATTTCGGATATAGACCGAAGCATAAGCCAGTGGCTCGCCTTCTACTGTATTTACCTTTCCTCTGATTCCCTGTGCGTATGAAAAGTGGGTCATCCCTAAAAAGCACACGATAACACAAAGAATTGTGGTCCTGATTTCTGATTTCATAAAGTTGGTTTATTCACTCCCGAATATACAGATGCAGAAAGCAAGGGATAGGTTGTCTGAAGGTTTTTAAGATGATTTAGGATAGACTATAGCTTGGTAGATTAATTTTCTGGTATAGAAATAAAAGTAAGGATTGTGGCTTAAACTAAAAGGAACACTAAATAACTAAGGTATCAAAAAGTTAACTCCGGATTGACTCGCTTGTTTTCTTTCATCTTTCAAATAAATCATCCTAAAAGATGACTTCTATAAAAATTTTCAAAATGTTGACTCCAAGCTTTAAACAAAGATTTTGAATTCCGATAAAAATTTTCTTTTTTTTAAAAAAAATTGATTTTTTTAAGTTTTTACAAAAGGAAAACGTTTTCCATTAGTGTCGAATTAATGAAATTAACATTTCATTACGTTTTTGTTAAATTTTGTTTTGTTCTGTTGAAAATAGATTTTTAGAAGCAAGAAACTGGATTTCGTTAATAATTGCAAAATCAAAATTTACAATTCACCTTAGACTCGAAATACAAGTACTCATACCTATTTCGATTTTTAAAAAACAAAAAACCCTATGAGAAATTATTTACCAAAACTCAAGACATTGATGCTTGCGTTTGCACTGACTCTCGGTGCAACACTCGCCGCCAATGCCCAAAGTCGCACCATCTCTGGTACAGTGATGGATGCATCTCTTGGAGATCCCGTTCCGGGTGCCACAGTGATCGTCAAAGGCACCACACGGGGAACTGCAACTGACCTGGACGGAAAGTTCACACTTCCTCTCCAGGCAGAGGACCAAGTGCTCGTGATTTCCTTCGTCGGCTATATGACTCAGGAAGTAGAGATCGGTAACCAGACCAACATCACTGTAAATCTTGAAGAGGATATTCAAAGCCTTGAAGAAGCAGTCGTAATCGGTTATGGTTCGCAGGATAAGAAAGAAATCACTTCAGCCGTAGTCGGTGTCAAGCCGGAAGACTTCAACCGGGGTAACGTCAGCAACCCTGCACAATTGCTTCAAGGTAAAGTAGCAGGTCTATCGATCACTCGTCCAGGAGGTAATCCAAACAACGCCTTTAATATACGACTTAGAGGGCTATCCACGTTCGGAGCTAACTCTTCACCTTTGATCGTATTGGATGGTGTCATCGGTGCTTCGCTTGAAAACGTCGATCCTAATGACATTCAGTCCATCGATGTATTGAAGGATGGATCTGCGGCTGCTATCTATGGAGCAAGAGGTTCTTCAGGTGTGATTCTGATTACCACTACAAAGCAAGGAAGCCGAGAAGGAAGTACTAATGTGACGATCAATTCATTCGCTACGGTAGATCAGGCAACTAACCTGATTCCAATCCTTTCTGCTGAGGAATTTGTAGCAAGAGGTGGTACTGACTTCGGCAGCAATACCGATTGGAGAAATGAACTGATCGATGATGCGCTTTCGTACACCACCAACGCCAGCGTTTCCGGAAGCTTTGGTAACTCAAATTACATGGCATCTGTCAACTACCGGGATAACAACGGTATCGTCAACGGTGTAGGAAATGAAAGACTCAACACAAGAATGAATTTTTCTCAGGGAGCATTGAACAACAGATTGAGATTCAACATCAATTTGTCTTTCACCAATCTCGATTCAGAATCAATTAACGACGCGGCATTTAGATACGCAACGATCTACAATCCTACTGCACCGGTATTTGAAAACACAGAAGACGCTCAAAACAGATTCGGCGGCTATTTCCAACGCGATTTGTTTGACTTCTACAATCCAGTGGCCCTAGCTAATCAGCAAAAGTTTGTAGGCGAAACAAAAACTGCTTTGACTTCTTACAGAGTGGAATATGACATCCTTCCAAATCTGACTGCCACCGCACAATATTCCCAAGACAGAAGAAATACACTTTCTGGCGGATTTTGGTCTTTGCAGGATTTTCAGGTAGGTCTAGGTGCTACTGGCTCTGCCGAAAGAAACACCTTTGACCGTAAGCAGCGAATCTTTGAAACCACGCTGAGATACGAGACTGATCTTTCTGACAAATTGAATATGACCCTATTGGGAGGTGCAGGACTTCAATACACAACCAACCAAGGCTTCAATGCACGAGTAAGACAATACCTGTTTGACTTGGGTTGGAATAACCTGGGAGCCGGTGCCATCCGATTGGGCAACAATACCAACGTTTCATCTTTTGCAAACGAAGATCAATTGAACTCCGTGTTCGGTAGAGCTAACTTCAACTGGGATAATATGATTTTCCTTTCAGCTTCAGTTAGAGCTGAGACCTATTCCGGATTTGGTCCAAACAATCAAACCGGTTATTTCCCTGCATTTTCTATCGGTTCAGATTTCACTCAAATCTTCGATATGGGTGTATTCTCCCAATTTAAGCCAAGAGTTTCCTTCGGTGTCACCGGTAACCTTCCTCCCTCTCCTACCTTGGCCTTGGGTGTGTTTGGCAACGGTAACAGAATCGACTTGGACGGTGATCCATTGACTCAAAATGACATCTTCGTTGGTATCAACCAATTCTCCAACCCAAACAGAGATTTGAAATGGGAAACCAAAGAAGAATTGAACTTTGGTGTTGATTTCGGAATGTTTAATAACAAAGTGACCGGTAGTATCGACTACTACACCAGAAATATTTCCGACTTGCTGTTCAATGTACCGGTTGCTACCGGTGCACCCAATCCATTTGATCCGGGACGTTTCAACACAGCAGGTTCTACCTGGGTAAACTTGGCAAACTTGAGAGCAGCAGGTTTTGAATTTGCAGCAAGTGTCAATCAAATCGGAAAAGGTGCACTGAAGTGGACTCCTACCTTCAACTTTACGATCTATGACAAGACTACCATCGAAAGCTTGTCAGCTGGAGAACTTGGATTTGAGGAATTAAGATTTGCTACCCCGGGATCTCCAGGACAGAACAACAACCAAATCATTTACAACCGAGTGGGTCAAAATCTAGGTGATATTTACGGTCCCAGATTAAACGGATTGACCGAAAATGGTGAGTACATCCTTTCCACTACCGACCCGAATGAATTTGAAAAGTTGGGTAATGGTCTTCCAAAAGGAGAATTCGGATTCACCAACAGCTTCATGTACGGCCAGTGGTCCCTAAACTTCTTCCTAAGAGGTGCATGGGGTCATGATTTGTATAATTCCTACAGAGGCTTCTACGAAAACGCTGATGGAGCTTCCAACACCTGGAACTCCGTAGTGACTGCAAAGACTCCAACCAATCCGTTGGTATCCTCCACTCCTACATTCAACAGTTCTGTAGTAGAGGATGCCTCTTTTATCCGCTTGGATAATGCCGAATTGGGTTACAATTTCAAAACCAATTCTCCAAATTTGAGTTCTTTGAGAGTGTATTTCGCGGCTCAGAACTTATTCACCATCACAAACTACACCGGTGTGGACCCTGAAGTGAGAACAAATGACTCCGAAAATGGAGATGCATTTACCTCTGCACTTTCTCCGGGTATCGAGCGTAGAAATACCTACTTCCAGACTCGTTCATTCACACTGGGTGTAACAGTAAACTTTAAATAACCAATCAAATTCTACAGATATGTTAAAATCTATAAGTAAAATCTGTTTGATGCTCCCATTGGTTTATGCCTTGGGCGCATGTCAGGAGCTTGAGCAAGAAGTGTTGGACGGGGTGACTGCGGATGATATTGCAAACAGCAACAATCCGAATTTGATTAACGTTCTCAAAGCTTCTGCTTATTCTCGAATTGTGGGCTCATGGGGAGGTCACAACAGCATCTGGTCTATTTATGAAATATCATCCGACGAAATGGCAATTCCTCAGAAAGGAGCTGACTGGGAAGATGGTGGTCTTTGGCTAAGAATGCATAGACATACTTGGCAGCCATCAGACGAAGCCTTCAACAACTCTTGGAACTATTGCTATACTGCTGTAGGTGAAATCAACAACCTGTTGATCCAATATCCGGATGTTGTTGCTTTGAATGCTGAGTTGAAAGTGTTGAGAGCCTTGGTTTACCTTTGGTTGATTGACTCATTCGGAAATGTTCCAATCATCGAAGAGACTTCTACCGGTGGAAATCCAACCAATAACTCTCGAGCAGAAGTTTTTGCATTCATCGAAAGCTCAATCAAGGAGAATATCGATTTGTTGCCAAAGGAGGACACCAAGACTACAGTGAATTACTACTCAGCTCAGGCCATGTTGGCTAAGCTTTATTTGAACGCTGAAATCTACACTGGTACTGCTAAGTGGGCTGAAGCAGAAGCTGCGGCAGATGAAGTAATCAACAGTGGAGTTTACTCTCTGTCTTCCAACTTCTTTACCAATTTCTCGGAGCGAAACAATGGATCGACAGAGAACATCCTGACCCTACCTTATGATCAGAATAACGCAGGTGGATTTAACCTTCCTCAGATGACGTTGCACTATTTAAGTCAAAACACTTATAACCTTCAGGAACAACCTTGGAATGGCTATGCGTCTTTGGAAGAATTCTACAATAACTTCGATGACGATGATGTTCGTAAAAATTCCTTCTTGGTAGGCCCTCAATTTGCATCTGACGGAAGCAGATTGAATGATATTTCTGCAGAAGCCGGTGATCCGGATGGACAGCCATTGACCTTCACTCCAGAGATAAATATGCTCGCTCCCAATGCATTTAGACAAGCAGGGGTAAGAGTAGGTAAGTTTGAATTTGCCATGGGTGCTGCTTCCAGTTTAAACAATGATTATCCTTTGATCCGCCTTGGTGACATCATTTTGATCAAAGCTGAAGCAGCTTTCCGTCAGGGAAAAACTGCCGATGCACTTACTGCGATCAATCAGGTAAGAACAAGAGCGGGTATGCCAGCGTATACTTCGCTTACGTTGGATACCATCTTCGAAGAAAGAGGTTTTGAAATGTTTGCCGAAGCTAGCCGTAGAACTGACATGATCCGTTTCGGTAAGTGGAATCAGCCATGGTGGGAAAAAGGACAGTCTGAGCCATTCAGAGCGCTGTTCCCAATTCCTCAACAGGCAATCAATGCTAACCCAAGCTTGGTACAAAATCCGGGTTATTAATAGAATTTAAATTAATTTTGAAAGGAAGTGTGCCTCGGTACACTTCCTTTTTTTTACCCAAAGCCCATGAAGCGAAGAAACACGCTAATCCTTCTGTTTCTTTCCCTTTATTCCTGCAAACAGGAAGAAAAAAATACTGATTCGCTATTCCGTCTATTAACACAGGAACAAACCGGAATCACATTCAGAAACGACCTCACTTACACCGAAAAAGTCAATCCTTATACTTTTCGAAATTTTTACAACGGAGCCGGAGTGGCTTTGGGTGATATCAACAAGGACGGTCTCGTGGATATTTTTCTGGCAGGAAATCAAACCTCCAACCGACTTTACCTCAATCAGGGGAATCTACAATTCAAAGACATTACTGATCAGGCAGGATTAAATTCCAGTGGCTTTTGGTCTACCGGAATCAGCATGGCAGACATCAATGGCGATGGCTTGTTGGATATCTATGTATGCAAATCCGGGCCTCAAGGCGGAAAAAAGCGGCATAACGAGCTTTATATCAATAACGGAGACCTCACATTTACGGAGAAATCCAAGGATTTCGGACTTGCAGAAGAACGCCTCAGTCAGCATGCCGTATTTTTTGATTTTGACAAAGACGGAGATCTGGATATGTATCTCCTCAGCAACTCAGGCCGATCTGTCGGGATTTTTGACCTTCGCGAGGGACAACGGGAGATTCGGGATCCCGATGGGGGAAATAAGCTGTTCAGAAACGACGGTGAAAAATTCACAGACGTATCCGAAGAAGCGGGAATTTATGGAAGTTCAATTGGGTATGGTTTGGGTGTAACCGTCGCCGACCTGAACGATGACAACTGGCCGGATCTGTATGTATCCAATGATTTCTTTGAGCGGGACTACCTCTACCTCAATAATCAAGACGGAACATTTTCAGAGGTTTTGACAGAACTGCTACCTGAGATCAGCATGGGAAGTATGGGGGCCGACATAGCCGATCTGAACAATGACGGTCGACCTGACATTTTTGTAACCGAAATGCTTCCAAATGAGCTCGCACGTGTCAAAACCAAAACTCCATTTGAGGAATGGGACAAGTATCAATCCAGCGTGAAAGCAGGTTACCACCATCAGTTTACCCGGAATACCCTTCAGCGAAATCTTGGCTTCAGACCCGGAACCAAAACCCCGGTTTTCTCCGAAGTCAGCCGGATGGCAGGAGTCGAAGCCACAGACTGGAGCTGGGGAGCCTTGATATTCGACATGGATAACGACGGGAGAAAGGATATTTTCGTCGCAAATGGAATTGTAAAGGACCTCACAGATTTTGACTTTGTAGACTTTTATGTCAACAATCAGGAAAAAGTGAAAGGCTTCAGGGAGGATTCTGTTTTATTGACCAAAATGATCGATGCTTTTCCTTCCAATCCCCAAGCTAACTTCCTATTCAAAAACCTCGGGAACTGGAATTTTGAAAATCTCTCCCAAAGCACAGGATTGGATCAACTTACCTTCAGTACAGGTTCGGCCTATGGCGATCTGGACAACGACGGGGATTTGGATTTGGTCATCAACAACCTTAACGGACCAGTCTTTCTCTACCAAAACACCACCTCCGAAACTAAGCGTGGGAATTACTTAAGCATCGAACTTGGAAGTGCCTTTGGGTCAAAAGTCATGGCTTTTTCAGAAGATCAAACATTCTTTCAGGAATACCAGCCCGTCAAAGGCTACATGTCCTCTGTTGATCCTCGAATTCATTTTGGATTGGGAAAGGCTGAAAAGTTAGACTCTATCCAAATCCTTTGGCCGGATGGTAAAATCCGAACTTTGAAGGAGGTCAGAGCAAATCAGGCTTTAACCCTATCGCCCGAGCCAGATGATAAAATTCAACAATCCATTTCGCAGGTTGAGAATCAGTTGCTCCTTCTTAAGGAAACACAAATTCCTTTCCGCCATCAGGAAAGTGATTTTGTGGACTTTGACCGGGATCGACTGCGTTTTTGGATGATCAGCAATGAAGGCCCAAAAGCTGCCAAAGCAGACGTCAACGGAGATGGCTTGGAGGATCTCTTTATCCCTGGTGCGAAAGGTCAAACTTCCGCGCTATTACTCCAAAGCGCCTCAGGAGAGTTCCGAAACATTCAGCCTGAACTTTTCGAAATCGACGCCATAGCCGAAGACGTAACCGCGCATTTTTTCGATGCAAACGGCGACGGCAAAGCGGATCTTATCGTGGGAAGCGGTGGAATCGAGTTTGGAGATAATTCCGGTAACTATTCTGACAGGCTTTACCTCAATGACGGCCATGGGACTTTCCAAAAATCGCCTCAGGTCTTCTCTCCCACTCCGACTTCGTTTATTTTATCAAGCGATCTAGACAATGACGGGGATCAGGATTTGATCATCGGTTGTCGGGCTGTGCCTTTTGGCTATGGAATCCCTTGTGGACTTCAAATCTGGGAAAACGACGGCAAAGGGAATTTTACAGAAATCACCAGTAGCTTAAATGCTGAGCTTTTACAGCTTGGCATGCTGACTTCAGGAGCATTAGCTGATTTGGATGGAGATGGAAAGGATGAAATCATCATCGCAGGGGAATGGATGCCGATTCGGATTTTTGCTTTCCAAGATGGAAAACTCATCGAAAAAAGTTCTGATTTTGGATTTGAGAAAACCAGAGGATTATGGAATTGTCTATTGGTCGAAGACGTGAATGGAGACGGAAAACCTGATATTCTGGCCGGAAATCACGGATTAAATTCAAGGCTTCGAACCAATCCCAACTCCGAACTCCGAATGATCATCAACGATTATGATCAGAACGGAACGTTGGATCACATTCTATCCAATTACGAAAATTCAAAAAGCATTCCTCTGGTTCTCAAGCCTGCACTTATTCGTCAGATTCCCAGCCTCAGAAAACAGCTACTAACCTATGAATCCTATCAAAACAAATCTTTGGAGGAGCTTTTCCCCCAAGCGATTTGGGCAAATTCCTTAACTTTGCAGGCTGATATGCTGGAAACTAGCCTTTGGATAAATGAGGGTCAAGGGAAGTTTTTACCTGCTGCCCTCCCCATCGAAGTCCAATCCGCCCCGGTCTATTCGATCACTGCACTTGATGGAGATTTAGGAAGCCCTTATTTGATTTTCGGAGGAAACCAAAGTCGCATCAAACCCGAACTTGGTAGCCAAATGGGGAGCTATGGCTGGGTGCTGAAGCCCGAAGGTAAAAATCAATGGATCGCACTCCTACCTCAGGAAAGCGGGTTATTTGTGCCGGGAGAAATCCGTCAAATATTCCAAATCAATATTGAAAACAAACCCAATTTAGTAGTCCTAAGAAACAATGATACGCCACTGGTTTTTGAAATACGTTACTAGTTTATTTCTATTCCCTCTCCTTTTCTCATGCCAGTCGGAATATGAGCAGCTGGAGCGAAAAGAACTCAATTCGGGCAAGCAAGTCAATGACCTGTTTTTTGGTCTGGAGCTTGGAATGGATCGAAAGACTTTCTTTGAAACCTGCTGGGAACTGAATAAGCAAGGGAAACTATCCAATGGACCGACCGAACTTTCGGTTGAATATAAAGCAGAAATGGCATCGGGAAATCCTGCCCGAATGCGCTTTTATCCAAAATTCGAGCAGGACAAAATCTACCTCATGCCTATTGAATTTAGCTATGAGGGTTGGGCCCCATGGAATGAGGAACTGACAGTCGAGAAGCTCCGGGAAGATGTCGTTAAGCTTATGGAAGAGTGGTATGGTCCGGGATTCATCGAAGTCAGCAATGAAGATAAATCCCAAATTGTCTTTGTGAAAATGGACGGAAACCGCAGAATCCGGATTTTCAAAAAGCACATTTCAGCAGTAAGAGTCGAGATCTCGGACCTTCCGGTGGAGAAAAAATTAAAAGAAGGCAAAAATTCATGAGAGTAATACTTCCCTATCTTTTCTTTCTGAGTTTTCTGTTTTCCTGTCAAAAAGACCCAACCAAAGTTCTTACGCTTTATCAGGAAGTGGCAGCCGATACCTCAGGAGTTGACTTTCGCAACGACTTAAGTTTCGATGAGGATTTCAATGTCTTCACTTACCGAAACTACTACAACGGAGGTGGTGTGGCTATCGGAGACATCAATAATGACGGATTTGCCGACCTCTATTTTACCGCCAACTTAGGCCCGAATAAGCTTTACTTAAACAAAGGGGACTTCAAGTTTGAAGACATCACCGAAACTGCCGGAGTGGCCGGAACTCGTGCCTGGAGCACCGGAGTGGCTATGGCGGATGTGAACGGCGATAGCTTTCTGGATATTTACGTCTGCAATTCAGGGGATATTTCCGGAGACAACAAGCAAAACGAGCTCTTTATTAATCAGGGAGATGGTACATTTATCGAAATGGCCGAGGAATATGGCTTGGCCGATCAGGGGTTTTCCACGCATGCCGTATTCTTCGATTATGATAAAGATGGTGATTTGGACGTCTATCTGTTGAACAACTCCTACCAGGCTATTGGAAGCTTTAACAAAATGCAAAACGAGCGTCCAAACAGAGATCCCGTCGGTGGAGACAAACTCTTCCGAAATGATGGCGGAAAATTCACCGATGTGTCAGAAGAAGCCGGAATCTATGGCTCTATCATCGGTTTTGGCTTGGGCATCACCATCGGCGATGTCAATCAGGATACTTGGCCGGATATTTTTATTTCGAATGACTTCTTCGAAAAAGACTACCTCTACCTCAACAATCAGGACGGAACTTTCACGGAATCACTCGAAAGCTCCATGCGATCGATCAGCGCGGCATCCATGGGAGCTGATATTGCAGATATCAATGGTGATGGGTTACTGGATATTTTTGTTACCGATATGCTTCCTGAACCGCAGACCAGACTGAAGCAGGTCACGACTTTTGAAAATTGGGACAAGTTTCAGTTCAACAAGACCCACGGCTACCACTATCAGTTTTCCCGAAACATGCTTCACGTCAACAATGGTGACGGGACTTTCAGTGAAATGGGTCGTCTTGGCAATGTGGAGGCGACTGACTGGAGTTGGGGCGCGCTGATGTTTGACATGGACAATGACGGCATGCGGGACATTTTTGTAGCCAATGGAATTTATCAGGACATCACAGACTTGGATTACCTCAACTTCATCGACGATGAGCAGACCAAAAGCCAAATCATCTCCGAGGGCGGTGTGAATTACAAAGCACTCATTGATCCCATTCCGGTCAATCCCATTCCCAATTATGCTTTTCATAATTTGGGAGAACTGAAATTTGAAAACAA
The DNA here is from genome assembly GCF_900108085.1 of Algoriphagus boritolerans DSM 17298 = JCM 18970. GTDB lineage: Bacteria > Bacteroidota > Bacteroidia > Cytophagales > Cyclobacteriaceae > Algoriphagus > Algoriphagus boritolerans. Next base: position 216,039 of record NZ_FNVR01000002.1, on the reverse strand, counting down.
AGCAGAAGCCTTTGGGCTTAGTCAGCCGATCCACTCCAACGGCGCGGCCTATGGAGACTTGGACAATGACGGGAACTTGGATCTGGTAGTCAATAATGTGAATCAACCGGCCCAAATCTTCAAAAACCAAGGAAAAACACTCAATCCCAATAATCATTCGCTTCAGGTTAAACTCATCGGAAAAGGACAAAACACCCAAGCGATCGGTGCGCAAATCCGGATGACCGCGGGAGACCAAATCTTCTATGCCGAGCAAATGCCCAATCGGGGATTTCAATCCTCAGTAGACCCAAAAATTACAATTGGTTTAGGCACACTGGAACAAGTTGATTTAATCCAAATCCTTTGGCCTGACGGCAAATACACCGAACTGAAGGACCAAGTCACGAATCGGCTACTGGAGGTAAAATGGGAGGAAGCAAGCGATCTTCAGGAAGGGAAATCCTTTTTTGAAACCAAAATAGCTCCACAGTTCATTAAGGCAGAAAACTCCAATTTGGAATATATCCATACCGAAAATGCTTTCGTAGACTTTGACCGGGATCGACAGACTTACTTTATGTTTTCCACGGAAGGACCGGCTTTTGCCAAAGCCGACGTGAATGGAGATGGGCTCGATGACCACTTTTTTGGCGGAGCTAAAACATTCCCGGCAAAACTCTTTCTTGGTGATCCTTCGGGAAAATTCAAAGAAAGCCCTCAGGAAGCCTTTTTAGCCGATGCACTTTCAGAAGATACGGATGCCGTTTTCTTTGATGCAGATGGAGATGGAGACCTCGATTTGTTTGTCACTTCCGGTGGCAATGAATCCGGTTTCGGTTCTCCGGATTTGGCAGATCGGCTTTACCTGAATGATGGAAAAGGAAATTTCAACAAAAAAAGTGTACCCGGACTTTCTACCGTTTTCAGCAGCAGCAGTACTGTCAAACTGATCGACATCAATGATGACGGAGCCATGGATCTGTTTGTCGGAGGAAGACTTGTACCCTTTACCTATGGCGCCCCTGCGAGCAGTCAACTCTGGATCAACGATGGCATGGGAAACTTTGCAGAGCAATCGGCCACACTGGCACCAGCACTGAAGGACCTGGGAATGGTGACCGACGCCCAGGTGGTGGATTGGGATGGAAATGGGAAAATGGATCTGGTCGTAGTGGGAGAATGGATGGCTCCGACATTTTTCAAAAACACGGGAGGCAAGTTGGAGAAAACAGAAATGCCAAACCTAGCCAATCTCAAAGGCTGGTACAGAACCATCGAAATCGGTGATTTTAACGGAGATGGATTACCGGATATGGCCTTGGGAAATCATGGATTAAATACCCGATTCAAAGCATCAGCCTCCTCACCGGTGAGTTTGTTTTTAAATGACTTTGACCAAAACGGATCAATTGAGCACATTTTCACGCAAAATGTGGATGGCGTACAGATACCGTACACGCTCAAGCATGAACTGGAAAGACAAGTCCCCGGGATTAAGAAAAAATACATTCGGTACTCGGATTACAACAACAAAGGGCTGAATGACATCTTCCCAAAAGAAATTACCGATCAATCGATTATTCAGGAAGTCAATAGTTTTGAATCGGGTGTATTGATGAATCTCGGAGGAGGAAACTTCGAATGGAAACCATTTCCCCGGTTTGCACAGCGGTCCTGGACTTTTGCCATACAGGTTTTGGACATCAATGAAGACGGAATCCCTGATTTGATTTTGGGTGGAAATCTCGCTCAGGTCAAACCAGAAATCGGAAAGTTTGACGCAAGCTATGGGGACGTCCTGATCGGAAAAGGCGATGGGACATTCACCTTCAGTCCGAATTATCAGAATGGATTGAAGCTTGAGGGCGACGTGCGGGAATTTGCCCTTTTGGGAGAAAAACAGATTCTGGTGGTGAAAAACAGCGCAGCTGCTGAAATTTGGAAGTACTGATGCGTCGAATGAAATTAAAATTCACCTGGATTTTAGGGCTTGGGGTTTTACTTTTTTCCTGCAAAAAAGAAATCTCCACGGATACCCCTCCTTTATTTTCACTTCTCCCGGCTGAAAAAACAGGAATCACCTTTCAAAATCAGCTGACCTCCACCCCAGAAAACAACATCCTCGAATACCTCTACTTCTACAATGGAGGCGGTGTGGCCGCAGGTGACATCAATGGAGACGGATTAGTCGATTTGTACTTCACCGGCAATCAAGTCCCAAACAAACTTTACCTCAACAAGGGGAATTTCCAGTTTGAAGACATTACTGAATCTGCCGGAGTAAGCGGTGACGGCGGCTGGTCCACCGGTGTCACAATGGCTGATGTGAATGGAGATGGATTATTGGATATCTACGTCTGTCAGGTAGGAAATCTGCCTGGAATCGACGGAAAAAATAAACTCTACCTCAATCTCGGGGAGGGGAAGTTTCGGGAGGCAGCGGCTGAATTTGGGCTTGATTTCAGGGGCTACAGCACGCATGCCGTGTTTTTCGATTACGATCGGGATGGAGATTTGGATATGTACCTACTCAATCACAACGTCAAATCACCTGAGGTTTTTGCCAAAGCGGGAGCTCGGGAGAAGATCGATCCTAGTGGGGACAAACTCTTTAAGAATTTGGCCTCAGAGGGTAAAATAGGTTTTGAAGTTGTAACAGAAGAATCCGGAATTTTCTCCAGCATTCTGGGATTTGGTTTGGGAGTCAGCGTGGAAGACTTCAATGGGGACGGCTGGCTCGATATTTATGTTTCCAATGATTTTACCGAAAATGATTACCTGTACCTCAACCTTCAAAATGGCACTTTTCGCGAGGCGCTGAATGAATTCATCTCCAACACGAGTCGCTACAGCATGGGCAATGATGCTGCCGATCTGAATGGGGATGGGTTGCCGGAGATTTTTACCACAGACATGCTCCCAGAAGATCCGGAAATCTGGATGAAATCAGTCGGGGAAGACAAGGCGGAAGTCTATCAGGTCAAGGAACAATTCGGCTATCAGGATCAATATGTGCGGAATCACCTGCAGCTGAATCAGGGAGAGCAAGGCTTTGCAGAAATCGCCCTTTTCGCGGGTGTTCACGCTTCGGACTGGAGTTGGTCACCCCTGATTTTCGACATGGACAATGACGGGTTTGCCGACATTCACGTGACCAACGGGATCGTGAAGCGGCCCAACGACCTGGACTTTATCCAATACAGTCAGGAAGCAGATCCTAATCTCAGCATGGAAGAACTTCGAAAAAGGCAGATTGACATGCTTCCAAGTCTGAAAATCTCGAATTTCGCCTGGAAAAATCAGGGAAATCTACAGTTCAAAAACGAAGCAAAAGCCCTGGGATTGGATCAGGAAAGCTATTCCAATGGTTCCCTTTATGCCGATTTGGACAATGACGGCGATTTGGATTTAGTCATCAACAACTTGGATCAGGAAGCTTTTGTATATCAAAATCAAAGCGAAAAATCCGGGAATAACTTTCTCAGAATCGATTTAAAAGGCGAGGATCAAAATTCGTTTGGAATTGGAGCACAGGTGATCTTTTACTCCCAAAATCGGAAATGGTCACAGCGACTCAGCACCAGTCGGGGCTTCCAGTCGGGCCCTTCCACCACCTTGGTATTTGGATTGGGAAAAACTAAAGGTATTGACTCCATTCAGGTCAACTGGCCCGATGGCAAGGCTGAAATTTTTCCTAAAACATTGACAAATCAACTGATTACACTGTCTCAAAACCAGGGAAAACCAGCAATTTTGAGCGCTTCTGCTTCCTCCGATGAGGTAGCACTTCCATTCATCAACTGGACGCATCAGGAAAAAGATGATGTAGATTTTATCAAACGGGAGTATTTGGCTCCAAAGACTTTTGCCAGAATGGGTCCTGCTTTGGCAGTTGCCGATGTAAATGGGGACGGTTTGGATGACTTCTATGTAGGCGGAGCTAAAGATCAGTCCGGGGCATTTTTCATGCAAAAAGCAGAGGGAACATTTGAAGAAATATCGAATCCCATGTTTGCGCAGTTGGCCAAGGCAGAGGATGTAGTTGCTGAGTTTGCGGATTTCAACGGGGATGGATTTTTAGATTTGTTTGTTGGGAGCGGTGGAAACGAATACGAATCCGGCAATCTGTTCAATTTTGACCGGATCTTCTTTGGTGACGGCGCCGGTAATTTCAGATTTTCGATGAATTCCCTCCCGCCTATCGGCGAAAATACCGCTACCATTGCCATTCATGACGTGGACGGAGATGGAGACTTGGACTTATTTGTGGGTAGCTCAGTCAAAAGTGGAGACTTTGGAGCTAGTCCAAAAAGCAGCTTGTTGATCAATCAGGGAAATGGGCAATTCAAAGACGAAACCGAAGCTTGGTTTGGTCTGAATATCGACCTTGGAATGGTTAACTCCGCCGATTGGGCCGATCTGAATAAGGATGGTAAGGCAGAACTGCTCCTCAGCGGCGATTGGCAGGGCGTTCGGGTTTTTGAGCTTTCCCCGGAAAAGAAATTAAGCGAAATCCAACCAAAAGGGTTGGAATACGGCGCAGGTTGGATCAACACGATCAAAGTCGCCGACATCAACGGAGACGGAAGGATGGATATTTTGACAGGAAATCTTGGGTTAAACAGCAAGCTTAAGGCTTCTAAGGAAAAACCGGTTTGGCTCTATCATCATGACTTTGACGGAAATGCACAGGCCGATCCGGTTATTTTCCACTATATGGGAGAAAAGCTGGTTCCTTTAGCCACTAGAGATGATTTAATCAGACAAATTCCGGGAATTAAGCGAAATCACATCTCCTATCAAGACTACTCCAAAATAAGCACGCCTGCTGACCTTTTCTCAAAGGAAGAAATAGCACAAGCTCGAAAACTTCCTGCATACGAATTCCGATCCGGGGTTTATTTTCAGCAAGGGGATGGGAGTTTTGAATTTGTGCCTTTTCCCGCAGAGGCACAATGGAGTCCAATTTTCACTATTGAAGTGGATAAGGAGTCTGGTAGGATTTACTTAGCTGGCAATTCCTCGGATTTTAGAGTGGATCTTGGCAAGTCCATGAACCTTGAAATTCTGACTTACCAATGGAGTCAATCTGGCTTTATAGAACTTCCAAAAGTTAAAGGTCAGAAAGCTGAAGTCAGAAAGCTGAAATCTGTCAGGACAAAGCGCGGTACTTCAATCCTCGGTGCCCAAAACAATGGTCCGCTGATGTGGATCCAATAAAAACATGAGGCAAATCATTTGCCATTGAATGCCTTATAGTTAGATTTGAAAACTCATGTAAGTTGATAAAACCCAATCGCCCGCCAGGGAAAATCGATCGTCAACTTAAAAATGAAAATTAACTATGCGTACCCTTAAATTAATTTGTCTTACGCTAATTCTAAGCCTTGCCTTTTCGGCATGTCAGGAACCTGTAGATTACAGCAATGCAATCAGCGATGGGCAGTATTTTCACCGTGCACAAAATCGGGTCACAGAAGTCATCATTCATGACATCTTCTCGCCCCCTGTAGCTGTTCGGATTTATTCCTACGCTTCGCTTGCAGCCTATGAGGTAGTCGCCGCTACCGATCCTGCTAATTATGCTTCCTTGATGGGGCAATTGAACGGATCGGAACCGATTCAGATGCCTGTACCGGAAAATGTTTATCCACCTTTGGCAGCCTTAGCGGCCTACTATCAGGTGGGTACTACCCTGATCTTTTCGGAGGAAAAAATGAATGAGCACCGGGATGCTGTTTTTGCTGAATTGCAGGAAAAAGGCATTCCCGAAGAGGTATTTGAAGCTTCGGTCAACTATGGTAGAGAAGTTGCCTCAAAGGTTTTGGCGTATGCCAAGAAAGACAACTACCACGAAAGTAGGTCTTTCCCAAAATACAGCGTAGTCAATCAGCCAGGAACTTGGCAACCTACGCCTCCTGCTTACATGGAGGCCATTGAACCGCATTGGAATAAGATTCGAACCTTTGTACTGGATTCTGCGGCCCAGTTTAAAATTGCACCTCCCCCGCCTTACTCTACTGATCCTTCCTCGGAGTTTTACAAGCTGGCCAAGGAAGTCTACGATGCAAAGCAAAACGCGACCCCCGAAGAAACGGCAATAGCCATGTTTTGGGACTGCAACCCTTACAAAATGAATGTCAAAGGCCATGTAATGTTTGCAGAAAAGAAAATCACGCCCGGTGGACATTGGATGGGAATCGCTTCGATCGCGTCTGCTGCAGCCGGAAAAGACTGGAAAGGTACCGTGGAAGCCTTGGCACTGACGGGAATTTCACTCAATGAAGCCTTTATCGCCTGCTGGGATGAAAAGTACCGAAGCAAACTGATCCGTCCCGAGACCTATATCAACCAATACATCGATGAGGATTGGGTGCCGCTATTGCAGACCCCACCTTTTCCTGAGCATACCTCTGGACACAGTGTCGCGTCTACTGCAGCTGCCTATACACTAACGCAACTTTTCGGAGATGAATTACCGATCGTAGACAGTACAGAAGTTGCCTATGGGCTTCCTATCCGGGAGTTTAAAGGCTTTACCCAAATGGCCCAAGAAGCTGCCATCAGCCGATTCTATGGAGGAATCCACTACATGCCCGCCATCACGGAAGGTAGTAAACAGGGAAAACAGGTCGGAGAATGGATATGGAAGAAGGTATCGACCAAGCCGGATCGGGTAGCGATGTTAGAAAGACGCTAGATAATTGACACAAGATTTTAGACAAGGAAATCTGAAAACTGAAAGAAACAAGAGCCTAGAATCAAGAAACAAGAGAAATCCCGAGGCGGTGGCTTCGGGATTTTTTTTCTCATTTTTCTAACCATTAAGAAGATTAAGAGCATTTAGACCTAAAGCTTAGCGCTTCATTTTGCACTTTTAATTCAACTCATAATGCCTTGAACTGTACAGGAGATTTGATCTCCAAAACTTAATTCTCTTAATTCCCTTAATGGTAAAAACCATTATTCCACATTCAACTCAAATTCCAGTACAAAAACCATAGCTTCAGGATTGGCTAAAATCGCTTTCTCCAAATCTGAACCAGCAAATGCAGGATCTTCCCGGTTCAATTGATCAGTACTTACCAAAGCGACAAACCGGGATCCATTCACTCCGATGACTTTGGGGAATGGTTGATTTTCAAAACTCAGGTCGTTTTTAAGGTTTTCAAAGCGAAATGTGCTTCCCTTCCCTTCGGAGGATAAGGCTAGTTTAGGAGAATCCTGAATAAAATAAAGGAAAATAAACTGCTCAGGGGTGGTTTCAAATATGGAAAAAAATGAGGGCTAGTTTCTCAAGGTTTCACGATATTGATTGAAGCCACTTTGATCCTGGACAAAATTGGTGTTGGTGGGTTTTTTCACCAACTCTCCCTCATATTCCATACCGCTGAATGGCTCAACAACCCCATTATCCACACGGATAATTTCCGGGTTAAATGATGAATTAAAGAGCACGCGAACCTCATTTCCATCCACCAATTTGTGGAAGGGTTTTGGAGGACTCATTAAAAATTCAATAGAATTGGGAAAGTGTGAGGAAATCAACTTTCCCCTTTCATCCACAAAGGCTAAAGTATTATCCTGTCCGCCTCCCGTCAGTCCAACAAAACCCGTTTTTGTCTTGGCAAAGCGTCGAAAGGGAACTTCCAGTTTGATAGGATCAAGTTGTTGAAAAGTGCCCAATAAATAGGAAATAGGAACGATTTTTCGGCCAATTCCATCCAAGATATAGAGAACATCCCCATCCAGCCAAAAATCATTTACGGCACGAACTTCCTGTGGGCTTTTCCCTTCTTAAGCGGAATCTCGAGTGCTTTTCCGGTATTCTTATCAAAGGCATATACAGATTGAGAGAAGGTAAAGTCCCCAAGTAAAATAAGCTCATCCGAAAAATCGATCCGATCCGCTTCAAAGGGAATAAGTATAGGTTCTCCGACTAGTGGTCTGAACTCAACATTCTTAACCAAAGAACTTATCGTGCGATTTTCAGAGGATTCAGGAGGGAATTACTAAGTATGGTTCATTCTTATCATTCGTTTTACAAGAACAAAAAATAGTAAGAATGAATATATTTATAATCCAAAAGGGCTTAAACATAGTATTAAGGCAAATATCTAAAAGATGAAATATCCTCCTTGGCTATTAACCAAGGAGGAAAACAGTTTTAAGGACAAGTGGTAGACTCGCCACAAACACAGCTACAGCTCACACCAGTTCCATTTTGATGACAAACTTAGCGCGATGAACCAGTGAAAATATTACAAATTAGGATTTCAACCTTACAATCGAAACCCCCACACTCCCGTCACCAGCCATTCCTTGAGCTTTAGTATTGGTACTACTGAAAGCAAGCGACCCCAAAAAGGCCAATCCAATTAATACCTTTTTCATGTTTTTAAAGAGTTAGAATTGATTAAAAAGCTTTTGGCCAAAAACGGCTTCATCTTGAAGCTGAAACTAATTTAATAACCTAGTCACAGGGATGCAAGATCTAGTTTAAAAAACTATTTGAAAAATACTTAAACGGCATTTTTTTTTTGAACGGTCACTTTTACACATTCATCTTAATCAACCCTGTCTAAGCAGAAAGTTTGGGGTAAAAAAGCTTTAGTTTTTCTCTATGCTCTCAATTAGGTTGGTATAGGGAACAACCCCTGAGAATCTTTAAATCAATATTTCTTTTTCCCAAAACTCTCCATGGTAAAATCGCTTTCCTGAATGAAATTTATCTTGTTGCGCTGGCACTTGCATTTCGGTTCCTAATGAGCATTTTGCGCCAGCGCAGGGAATGGTGGAAACGCTCAAATCCAGGGGTTAAAACCCCTGGCTATTCCATGTCGCCCATTCAGAGCTTTGTGGTGAAAAAACAAAAAGCTTTAGCTTTTCTCTGTGGTCTCTAAAAAGTTAAATATGAAATCGCAACAAAGGTACTCAGGAAATAATGCCCCTTGAAATCTACTTTTCTCCGTGGCCTCTGTGACAAAAGTTGCGGAAATATCCAAAAGCGGGGCTTCAATAGTTTTGATTTTGGAATATCAAACTTCTTTAAATTTTTTTTGATGACGGCATTATACTTACCCTAAGGAAAACCTTAAATTCATTTTCCAGCAACATTATTTTTAATCAAATTCAATTTGAGAAGGATCCTTCATTTTTAATAATAATAATATCATTTGATCTTCAAATGGTAGATTAAGATCGATAGCATTTTTAAAATTTACACTTGTGTTTTCAATATCTATTAAACTCAGATAATCAGGATCTATAACATTGAAAAAAATACTACCCTTCAAATTGGAGTGTTTGAATAAATTAAAGTTATCAAAATCATTGTATAAAGACTTTGAAGAAATATATTTGTTCAATTCAGGAAAGAAATAATAACACATGCTCAACATTTTATTATTTTCAAAGTGAACATAGTTAAACGATATAACATCCTCCGATATTAATAAATTATCAATGGCAGTAGAAAATGAACTTTCCGAGGAATATTCATGTATTTCATCTACAGACATTAGTTGTTTGGTTAGTGGAAATTGGAACTGTACTAGTATTTTATTTGTTAATAGATTGTCTTCAACAGAGTACTTATAAATCGTATCATTATAGGATTGTATAAAAAGTATTTCTTTATTTGAATCTAGAAAAGATATCCCTCTTGTCTGAGATTTACTGTCTGTCCCTCTTCTTAGGATAGCTGAAAATTCTATTTGACCATTATTCCATATCAACAAATTATCAGTTAAATTCTCTGAATTAAGCACATTATCCTGAGCCGTATATATCAAATATTTCCTATTGTTTATTTTTACAAAATTTTCAAAAAACAAACCAATCCTAAAAGATTCAATAAAATTTAAATCTCTGTCATATGTGATAATCTTTTGTCCCACCTTATCATAGAGCTCTATCCTTTGATTTTTTTGGTCTACGATAAATCTATGGAGATATTGATATTCTTCGGGACCTTCTCCTGATTTACTTAAAAAACCTAATAAATTCCCATCGCTTGAGAATTTAAAAATCGCTCCCATGGATTTGTCCATTATAAAGATCTCATCATCTATAAATTCCAATTGATCAACTCTCGATGGATATAAAGTACCATTTCCTCTAAGCCTTAAGTATTCAACGCTCTCAAAAATGGTCGAAACTTTTAATTTCTCACTACCCAGAGGTACATGTAGTACCTCTGGTGTGAAAGTTGATAATTCATCTTCGTTCTTGTCACAAGAAAAAAAAGAAAGAATTATAAATAAATAAATTAATCTACTCATAAATTATCCTCCAATTGATGGACATGTTGGGGTAACTGGATTATAATTAGCGCATGACACATAATTACAATACCATATTCCACCTGGTTCACAACATTTACCTCTCACTTCAATTACATCTCCATTAGGACATTCCACCTCTCCATAATAATCTCTAGTTTCCCCTCTAGTGTCTGCAAAAGAAGGAAATGCCATAATAATGAATGCTCCTACAATCAGTAATTTTTTCATAGTTTTTAAAGAGTTAGAATTGATTAAAAGCTTTTGGCCAAAAACGGCTTCATTTTGAAGTTGAAACTAAGCTAATGAGCTAGTCATCGAAATGCAAGATCTAGTTTAAATGTTTATTTGTAAAATATTGGGACGTCGTTTTTTTTTTTTTTGATCGGTCAATTTTACGAAATTATCTTAGTCAATCCTGTCAAATGCAGAGGGTTTGCTGTGAAAAGTTTTCGTTTTTCTCTGTGCTCACAATCAGGTTGGTATTGGGAAAAACCCCTTAGAATCTTTAAATCAATGTTTCCCTTTCCCGAAACTCTCCGTTGTAAAATCGCTTTCCTGAATGAAATTTATTGTGTTGCGCTGGCACTTGCATTTCGGTTCCTAATGAGCATTTTGCGCCAGCGCAGGGAATGGTGGAAACGCTCAAATCCAGGGGTTAAAACCCCTGGCTATTACATTTCACCCCTACAGGGCTTTATGGTGAAAAAAGTTTCAAGTGGACAGCCTTAAGTGACGAGTAATCCAGAAAAGCTTTAGCTTTTCCTCCGTGCCCTTGAAAAATGTCATCTGTTTCGGGGATTCCTGAAGTTTAATATCAAGTTCATCCAAGCCTCCATTAATCTTTCTATGCGATCCTCCGCGTGCTTTGCGGTGAAAAAACAAAAAGCTTTAGCTTTTTCTCCGTGCTCTTGAAAAAAGAAACCTGTGCTATGGATGCCTGAAGTTCGTTATCAATTTCACTCAAGCCTACAATTAATCTTCCTTTGCGATGCTTCGCGGTGAAAAACCTCTCAATGTACTCTTTGGTAAAACTTTTTTCTGTAAAAAAGAATTTTACAGATAGAGCTTTTTATCCAAAATATACTCCTCCACCATATCCTGTAGTAAGTACTTGACCGAGTGGCCTGCCTGAATGGATTTGCGGATAAAAAGTCGCCGAGAAATCCAAAAGCAGGGCCTCTATGGTTTTAAAATACCCAGATTCAATAAATTTAAACATTATATGAATAGCTTAGTATTCAAAGACCGCTATACCTGGGTCTTTATCATCAGTTATTGCATAAATTTTTTTTGCTTTTTCATCAACACATATAGACTTAATAGGATAATTGGTGGTGAAATGTGATAATGGTTTCCCCTCCAAACTAAATTCAAAAATAGTTCTCGACATTTCTCCTGAACTCGTAATAGTTGAATTAGTTTTTCCAATATAAACTGCAAAAACGGAATTTTCACCTGTAAAAACATCACTATATCCCATAGGTATAGCTGAATCCACATTCGCTGTTGGCATACCATTACTGTCAAAAACATCATATTTTACTTCATAACTTTTAGGACCATAAATACTTATAGTATTTTCATTTTCCAAATTATTAATTTCCAATAATTCAAAACGAAGCCTTGAATGGCTCAAAATTTTATTATTAAAATTATAATCAATTTGACCTTGATTAAGTCCTAATAATAAATATCCCGTATCTTCATCTACCACTTTTTGACCCGCACCCGCCCAAGGACCAAATGAATCCAGTCTATTCCCGAGGCTATCAAAAATAGCATACTTAAAATTATCTCTTGTTACGTTGGAAATGAATTTATTTTCATCTATTAAGTTTATTGAAAACCCCAAAAACCAATCTTTATCTTGTCTGATATTTCTGACGGCATATTTACTTTTTGAATCTAAATCATATTCGTAAAATATCTTACTGTTTAAATCATAAGCCCAAAAAGAGTTTTCGTCAATCCCCCGATCTAATTCCCAAATCATCGATCTAATTTCTCCAGGCCCTTGACCCTGAACACCTTTACTTTGAATATATTCGAGACCATTTACATCTAATAAATGAAGAAGGTTTTTTGAACCATCAGTTGAAACGATTAAATAGTCGTTTTTCAATAAAATTTTTCTGGGATTTAAAATACTATCATATTGAATTTTTTTTCCTATTAATTCTTTTGATTGATTAAAATCTTCAAACTTCAAATTCAAAGAAACATTAGTATCATTTGATGTTGAACACCCTCCTAAAAAACATAATGAAAGAAAGCAAAGTAATATTATATTTCTCATATTCTAATAAGAGTATTAGGCAGCCAAAAAATAAAATTATTTGGCTGCCATATATAAATATTTGATTAAGGCCTTGTGCAAGTTGGACCTGGAGATTCTATAGAATCACTGTAGGCATTACCGAAGCGATCTTGGCAAAATGCACCTATTTGTAGACAACAAATCTTGTTACCTCCACCATCTCCGCCCGTTTCCAGTGGTGGTGGATCAGTCTGCGCAATTGTCATTGTGTTCGAAAAGGCCATGGCACTAAAAAACGCCAGACCAAAGAATAACTTTCTCATGATATTAAGATGTTAGAATTGATTAAAAGCTTTTGGCCAAAAACTGCTTCATTTTGAAGCTGAAACTAATCTAATGAGCTAGTCCTCGAAATGCAAGATCTAGTCTAAAAATTTATTTGTAAAATACTTGGACGGCGTTTTTTTTTTTTTGAACGGTCACTTTTACGAAATTATATTAATCAATCCTCTCAAATGCAGAAGGTTTGATGTGAAAAGCTTTAGTTTTTCTCTGTGCTCTAAATTAGGTTGGTATTGGGAACAACCCCTGAGAATCTTTAAATCAATATTTCCTTATCCAGACTGGATATGGCCGCAAAATTAATCCTAAGCACAAAACTTAATTTCCTTAATTTCTTAATGGTATAAAACCAACTCTCATGGATAAAGAAATCGGACGAATTTGCTATTTTTTATTTTTACAGATAGAGCTTCTTATCCAAAATATACTCCTCCACCTTATCCGGCAGCAAGTATTTGACCGAGTGTCCTTCCTGAATGGACTTGCGGATAAAAGTTGCGGAAATATCCAGAAGCGGGGCTTCTATGGTTTTGATTTTGGGATGCTCAAATCCCTTAACTTCACCCGGTCGGGGGTAGACAAAGATCTCATAATTGTCCAGGATCGCCTGATGGTTTTTCCACTTCTGGAAATGTGTCAGATTATCCGAACCCAAAAAAAGACAAAACTGATGCTGTGGGTATTGATCACTCAAATACGTGAGCGTGTCGATGGTATAGCTCGGTTTCGGCATCCGAAACTCCACATCGCTGGCCCGGAAGTAGAAATGATCTGCAATTGCCAGCTCGACCATTCGCAGCCGGTCAAACTCGTGGATCAGGGATTGTTGCTTTTTGAAGGGATTTTGGGGACTGACCACAAACCAAACCTCGTCCAAGTCCGTGCGGTCGTACAGCACATTGGCAATGATCAGGTGCCCGACGTGGATCGGATTGAAGCTTCCGAAGTACAGCCCGATCTTCATTTTACTTCGCCAAAAAATCCGAAACCAAGGTAACTGCCTCCTGAGAAGATCGCTCAAAGTCATCGTTGAGGATGCTGATATCAAACTGAGGCTCAAACTTTGCCTCAAACTCAGCCTTGTAGAGTCTTCTGGAAAGGGATTCCTCGGATTCTGTTCCCCGATCATGCAGTCTGGTTTTCAGCACCTCCAGTGAGGGTACTTTCACAAAAATGGCCAGGGCTTGAGGTCCAAAGTATTTTTTGAGTGCCAGTCCACCTTTGACATCCACATCAAAAATGACAGCTTTTCCGTTGTCCCAGATGCGTTGGACTTCTTCTTTGAGGGTTCCGTAAAAATTTCCTTCATAGACTTCTTCCCATTCTACGAAGGCATCATCGTCTATTTTCTTTTTGAATTCATCAATGCTTAAAAAGTAGTAATCCCGCCCGTGTACTTCATGTCTTCCTCTTTTGTCCCGGGTACAGGCCGAGATGGAGAAACCCAAATTGGGTATGTGTTGGATCAAGTGCTTGACTAAAGAAGTCTTTCCTGATCCGGATGGGGCGGAGAAAATTATTGCTTTACCTTGGGTTTTGCTCATTTGCTTTCCTGAATCATCTGGCGGATGGAATTAGCCAGTTCCGTGGGTACAGGTTGTTTGGTGCATTTGGTTTTGAGCATTTCCCGAATAGCCTGCTCCAAGTGATAGTGCTCAAAGCAAGGCTGGCATTTGGCCAACTTCTCTTTCATCTGCTCTTTGCCGGTTTCGCCCATTTCTCCGTCGAGAATGCTTTCCAGCAATTGAAAACATTTGCTGACATCACTGCACTGAAGCTTTCGCTCTCCGGATGCTTGATCGTTTATTTCCATAAGTAATCGTTTTAACCCTCCTCTTCTTCGTCCGTATTATACCCCATTGACTGGGCGTATCCTTTCAATTGTTCTTTCAACAAGTTCCTGGCGCGATGCAGCCTGGATCTCACCGTCCCGATGGGTATATCGAGAATCTTTGCCATCTCTTCGTAAGTAAATCCCTCTAAATCTGCCAGAATAATCACCGTTCGGAAATCTACCGCCAATGCATTCAGTGCGTTGGAGATCTCGTCACCGAGCATATCTTTGACCGATTCTGCCCGGAGATCGGAAGTACTTTGGTAGTCAACATCATCCGAGTTGTAGAAAGTTTCCACCTCTTGATAATCTACCTTTGCAGGTTGCTTACTTTTCTTTCGGTATTCATTGATAAAGCTGTTTTTCAGGATTCTGAAAAGCCAGGCTTTGGCATTGGTCCCTTGCTCAAAGGAATTGATAAACCGAAAAGCCTTCATGTAAGTATCCTGCACAAGATCCTTGGCATCGTCCTCATCGAAGGTGAGCCGAAAAGCAAAATTGTACATGGAATCTATGTGCGGCATAAATTCCCCATCAAAGATGGACGTTTTCTCTTCCTGAGAATATTTTCTGCGCTGTACTTCAGACATAAGGCTCAAAAGTAATGAATGCCTAATTTATAACCTGAAATTAAACCGAAAGTCGGGCGAATTAATTTATTTTGTTGCTGAAATCGCTCCCGAATCAGAGCAAAACTCCCCACCAACACACCTAGTCTTTATGTTTTTCTTTAGGCTGCTGTCCTATTTGCCACTTTCGGTTTTGTATCTTTTTTCGGATTTGATCTATTTGGTCGCCCGTTTTTTGATCAGCTACCGCAAAAAGGTAATTGACGAAAACCTGAAGTTTGCATTTCCGGAGAAATCAGAAGAAGAACGAAAGAAAATCCGAAACAAATTCTACCGCAACTTCACAGATGCCTTTTTCGCCGAGACGATCAAAATGCTGACCATTTCCGAAAAAGAACTCCGGCAGCGATTTCAGGTTATCAATCAGGAAATGATCGATGCGGAAGTCAATAAAGGCAAAAGTGCCCTGATGATGGCAGGTCACGTCTTCAACTGGGAAATGGCGATTTTGGGCGTGGCGCTCAATACTCAAGTGACTTCAGAAACGGTTTACCTGAAATTGAATAATCCCTTTTTCAACAAACTGATGCTCGCCATCCGGACACATTTCGGTGGAGTGATGACCGAGAAACGGGAGTTTCGCAAAAGCATGATTACCATGCGAAGTCAGCCTAGAATCGTACATTTGGCAGCGGACCAACGGCCTCCCCGTTCGGAAAAGCGCTATCAGCGGGATTTTCTCAACCGACCGGCTTATTTCTTCGAAGGAGGAGAGTTTATGGCCAAAAAGATGGAGCTCCCGGTTTTCTTTGGCACCATGACCAAATTAAAACGCGGACATTACCGTTTTGAAATCGCTAAACTTGCCGAGCCTCCCTACGATTCCCATGAGTCGCACAGCATCACGGATGAGTTTTGCCGCAGGCTGGAAGAAAACATCCGAAACCAACCTGACCTATATCTCTGGAGTCATAAGCGGTGGAAGGTGTAGTGAATTGAAAGATTTGAAAATTGAAAAATTGGAAAATTTGCCCGAGGACTCAGGTTGTAAGGTTATAAAGTTGGAAAGTGTTAAGGTTCTAAGGTTGAAAGGTTGTGCAGCCGTAACTCCCAAATTCACAAATCCTCAACTTGAGTTTTACATCAACAAGTTGGATGAGCTTGTAAATCGTACTTCTGAAACTTATGCTGAGGGCAGTCGAAGCTTCGTACTTTAAAAAATCACAAGAAAACGCTAGACTGAGATCTTATCTCTTGATACTAAAATCTAGCTACTAGATACTAAAAAATGGATTACCTCAAAGAACTGAACCCCCCACAAATACAGGCAGTACAACATACCGACGGACCGGTGATGATCATTGCAGGTGCAGGTTCGGGCAAAACCCGGGTGCTGACCTACCGCATTGCGCACCTGATCTACGCCAAGGGTGTTGATCCCTTCAATATCCTTTCGCTGACTTTTACCAATAAAGCCGCTGCCGAAATGAAGCATCGGATCGAGACGCTTGTCGGTCTGGAAGCCAGAAATACCTGGATGGGTACTTTTCACTCCATTTTTGCAAAAATACTACGAGTCGAATCCGGCAAAATCGGCTACCCTTCCAACTTCACGATTTACGATACCGACGACTCCAAGTCATTGATTCGCACACTGGTCAAGGAAATGCGGATTGACGACAAAGTATACAAACCAAACGTGGTGCTTTCCCGTATCTCCGGTGCCAAAAACCGACTGATTTCATGGAAGGCTTATCAGGATGACCCCTATGTCAAAGCCGATGACGAAGCTGCGATGAAACCCCGAATGGGCGAACTCTATCAACGCTATCAGGAGCGACTCTTCAAGGCAGGAGCGATGGATTTTGACGATTTACTCTTCAATACCAATGTGCTTTTCAGAGATCATTTGGACGTATTGAACAAATACCAGCAGCGCTTCAAATACGTGATGGTGGACGAGTTTCAGGATACGAATATATCCCAATACCTCATCACCAAAAAACTCGCAGCGGTCCACCAAAACATTTGTGTCGTCGGGGATGACGCACAAAGTATCTATGCTTTTCGCGGAGCGGATATCCAAAATATCCTAAACTTCGAGAAGGACTATCCGGATCTTTTTGTGGTCAAACTGGAACAAAACTACCGCTCTACCAAGACCATCGTCGAGGCAGCAAACTCCATCATCGAAAAAAACAAAGCTCAACTCAAAAAGCTCGTCTGGACTTCAAATCCTGAGGGCGATTTGATCGAATTGATCAAAGCGACATCAGACGGAGAGGAAGGACGGATCGTCGCCAACACAATTTTTGAGGAGAAAAACAATAAAAAGCTCAACAACAGCGACTTTGCGATTCTCTATCGAACCAACTCCCAGTCGAGATCGATGGAAGAAGCGCTGCGCAAGATGAACCTGACCTACAAAATCGTGGGAGGACTTTCATTTTACCAGCGAAAGGAAATCAAGGATCTGATGGCTTACATGCGCTTCACGGTGAACCCGGTGGATGAGGAGGCGTTCAAGCGGGTGATCAATTATCCAAAGCGGGGGATCGGCGATACTTCGGTGGAGAAAATTCTGGTTTCAGCTTATGACCACGACATTCCGCTCTGGGAGGTGGTAAAAAATGCGCACAGTTTTCTGCCCGGAAGAGCCGTAAGTTCGGTGGATGATTTTGCCACCATGATCAAAGCTTTCCAGATTGAAGTGGAGCGAAAGGACGCATTTGAGGCCGCCAGTAGCATTGCCAAGCAAAGTGGACTTTTGCGCGAACTCTATGAGGACAAAACCATCGAAGGACTCAACCGCTACGAAAACGTCCAGGAATTGCTCAATGCGATCAAGGAATACGTGGATAATCCCGAGAATGAGGATAAAAGTTTGGGTTCTTTTCTCCAGGAAATAGCCTTACTTACGGACAACGATCAAGACAAGGATAAAACCGATGCCATCACGCTGATGACCATTCACTCCAGCAAAGGATTGGAATTTAAGCAGGTTTTTGTGGTCGGTATGGAGGAGGATCTTTTCCCTTCCCAGATGATGATGCAAAGTCGGGAAGACCTCGAGGAAGAGCGCCGTCTCTTCTATGTCGCGACCACCCGGGCGATGGAAAAATTATACTTAACCTACGCGCTTTCACGTTACAGATTTGGACGATTGCTCAACTGCGAACCGAGCAGATTCCTGGAAGAAGTGGATCCACGGATGATCAAAGTAAACAAGCGGATGTCATCCAAAGACATGCCGGGAGCACTTCGGAAGGAAGGTTTACCGGGAGCCAGTGGTTTCATTGGAATCAAAAAACAACCGGAATCCCGACAGCCCTCCCAGCTTAAAATCCACACCCCTTCACCTGATTTCAAGCCCTCCAACACCAATAGCCTCAAGGCGGATCAACTGGTGGAGCATCCGAAATTTGGATTTGGAAAGGTACAAAAAATTGAAACAGAAGGACTTAATAAAAAAGCAACGATACAATTTGAGCATTTTGGGGAGAAAACATTATTGCTTAGCTTTGCCAAGCTTAGAATCATAGACTAATCACCTGCTTCCCTGTCCTTTGGTGGTTTTTTGTTACCTTTTGTATGGCGATAACCAGGAAGCAACATGAAGCACACCGAACCTGAAAACAACGACTTATTTTGAAAGAATACGGCAAAAACATTCAACGCCTGGTAGATCACGTCACCGCGATAGAAGACCGTGACAAGCGCACTCAAAGTGCCTACACTGTCGTCGAAATCATCAAACAGCTCAATCCAACCTGGAAGCAGGAGAATGATCAGAAGCTTTGGGACGACATCTACATCATGTCTAATTTCAAGCTTGACGTGGACGCACCTTTCCCAATTCCTGAAAAGGAGCTGCTGGGTAAAAAACCTCAGCCAATCGGATATCCGAAGGGTGAAATCAAGTTCAAACACTACGGAAGAAACATTGAGAAGCTCATTGAACAAGCCATCCAAATAAATAACGACGAGGAACAAGAAGCCGCAATCATCTACATCGGTCAGTTGATGCGCTCGTTCCATTCTACCTGGAACAGGGACAATTTCGACGACGGCATCATCCTGGATGACATCAAGACCCTATCAAAAGGTAAACTTCACATTGATTTGGAGAAAGTACGGGAAAATGCACTTTTTGAGTCCAATACCCGAAGAGACTTCAAAATCCAGCACATCGAAGCTGAACCTCAGAAGAAGAAGTTCAACCATCCAAAAAAAGCCAGAAACAATGGCCACAACAACAAAAAGCGTAGAAATTAATGGCATCATTCCGAGTCACTGGTGGCACCCAACTAAAAGGTGAAATCACCCCTCAGGGTGCAAAAAACGAGGCACTCCAGATTCTTTGCGCTGTACTATTAACTCCAGAAAAAGTCACCGTCAACAAAGTTCCCAACATCCGCGACGCAAACAAACTTATCGAATTGCTCGCAGACATGGGCGTAAAGGTCCGGCAGCTCGGCCCGGAAACGTACTCTTTTCAGGCAGATGAAGTCAATTTGGATTATTTGGAAACAGAAGACTTCCTTGCCAAAGCCTCTGCGCTTCGTGGTTCGGTGATGATCCTTGGCCCCCTGTTGGGACGTTTCGGAAAAGGCAAACTTTCCAAACCCGGAGGAGATAAAATCGGCCGCCGCAGGATGGATACGCACTTTTTTGGCTTTCAAAAACTCGGGGCTGAATTCCATTACGACGCAAAGAATGAGATTTTCCATATTGATGGAAAAAATCTCAAAGGCACTTACATGCTTCTCGACGAAGCATCTGTCACAGGCACAGCCAATATTGTGATGGCGGCAGTTTTAGCCGAAGGCAAAACCACCATCTATAATGCCGCTTGCGAGCCTTACCTTCAGCAACTATGTGACCTGCTCAACCGAATGGGCGCAAAAATCACCGGAGTAGGTTCAAATTTGCTCACAATCGAAGGTGTAAAACAACTTGGAGGTACCGATCATACGATGCTTCCTGATATGATTGAAATTGGTTCATTCATCGGAATGGCGGCTATGACTCAGTCGGAGATCACGATCAAGGACTGCCAAATCCACCGTTTGGGGATCATTCCGGAGACATTCAAGCGGATGGGTATTCATCTGGAATTTCGGGGAGACGACATCTTCATTCCTGCTCAAAAACATTACGAGATTGAAACTTTTATCGACGGATCTATATTGACTGTGGCTGATCAGATTTGGCCTGGATTCACTCCGGATTTACTTTCGATCATTTTAGTAACAGCCACCCAGGCCAAAGGAACCGTCTTGGTGCACCAGAAAATGTTCGAATCACGACTTTTCTTCGTGGATAAATTAATCGATATGGGGGCACAGATTATCCTTTGTGATCCTCACCGTGCTACTGTAATCGGATTGGATAGAAAATATCCCCTTCGTGGAATCCGCATGACATCTCCGGATATTCGTGCCGGTGTTGCTTTATTGATCGCTGCGATGTCTGCCCATGGTATATCCATGATCGATAACATTGAACAAATCGATCGGGGGTATCAAAACATCGATGTGCGCCTCAATGCCCTCGGGGCCAAAATTGAGCGAATTGCATAATGAAATTGAGAGCCAAAAGCTCTCAATCTATTTTTTAAATTAGTCTGCTTTTAGGGTATGAAAAAGCAGACTGGAAATTCGCATAGATAAAATAAGAAAGAAAAAGGCTGGTTTTCAGAACTTCTTTTCCCAATTATCTAATCCATTTTGCCCTTTTCTACATTTTTTTGGTAACTTCTTGGCCAAATAGCTCAACCCTTAATAACCTATGACCAAGAAAAAACTACGTAGCCAGGAATGGTACGGCCGGACAGGGAAAGATGGTTTTATTTACCGATCCTGGATGAAAAATCAAGGATTACCCCATCATCTTTTTGAAGGAGAAAAGCCAGTAATTGGAATTTGCAATACCTGGTCCGAACTCACTCCCTGCAACGCCCATTTCAGAGATTTGGCAGAAGCCTTAAAGCGGGGAATCTGGGAGGCTGGTGGTTTTCCACTGGAGTTTCCGGTAATGTCCCTCGGTGAATGTTCCATCAAACCTACCGCGATGCTTTTCCGGAATCTCGCATCCATGGATGTGGAAGAAAGTATCCGCGCCAATCCGATGGACGGCGTCGTGCTGATGTGCGGTTGCGATAAAACTACGCCTTCCTTGGTGATGGGTGCCGCCTCAGTGGATATTCCTGCCATGGTGCTTTCAAGCGGCCCCATGCTGGTGGGAAGGTTTAAAGGAAAGAAAATCGGCACCTCAGACATCTGGAGATTTGCAGAAGACTTCAAGCTTGGGAAGCTTTCTCAGGAGGAATTTATTGAAGCGGAAGCGGCAATGTCCCGATCTGTTGGTCATTGTGCACCAATGGGCACAGCCTCTACCATGGCAGCAATGGTAGAGGCCTTAGGCCTCGCATTACCGGACAATGCCACGATTCCGGCGGCAGATTCAAGAAGAAAGGTACTGGCTCACATGACTGGAATGCGAATCGTGGAGTTGGTCAAAGAAGACATCAAAATGAGTCAGATCTTGACCCGAAATGCCTTCGAAAACGCAATCATGGTCAATGCAGCAGTGGGTGGATCTACTAATTTTATCCTTCATCTTACTGCGATAGCAAAACGAATCGGAGTTGAACTCGATTTGACAGATTTCGATTATTTCTCATCAAAAATCCCTTTGATTGCCAACGTTCAGCCTTCGGGAGAGTATTGGGTAGAAGATCTCTTCTATGCCGGAGGACTTCCAGCTGTAATGCGTGAAATCGAAAAACACCTCCACCGGGACGCACTTACAGTCAATGGTAAAACCATCGGGGAGAACATTGCAAAAGCAGAATGCTGGGATCGAAATCTGATCGGAACACTCGATAATCCAATCAAACCGGAATCCGGAATCGCAGTGCTGAAAGGCAATCTTTGCCCAAATGGAGCCGTACTAAAACCTTCTGCAGCAACTCCAAACCTGCTGGTCCATACCGGAAGAGCGGTAGTTTTTGAAAATATCGATGATTACAAGGCAAAAGTGGATGACCCCAATCTTGATATCGATGAGACCTGCGTGATGGTCATGAAAAATGTCGGTCCCAAAGGCTATCCTGGGATGCCTGAAGTAGGAAATATGGGGCTGCCAAAAAAACTACTCGAACAAGGCGTAAAGGACATGGTTAGGATCTCGGACGGCAGAATGAGCGGAACTGGTTTCGGTACCGTAGTGCTGCACGTTTCCCCGGAATCTGCCATCGGCGGACCTTTGGCCTTTGTTCAAAATGGTGATATGATTTCCTTGGATGTCCCAAACCGAACCTTAAATCTTCTCATCTCTGAGGAAGAGTTCGAAAAACGAAGAATCGGATTCATCCCTACCCAACTCCCTTATGAGCGAGGTTATGTGAATCTTTTCTTGGATAAAGTGAATCAAGCCCACGAAGGAGTGGATTTTGACTTTCTCCAGGGAAGTTCAGGTTCAGAAGTGAAAAGAGATTCGCATTAGAAAATCAGACCGGGCAGGTTTTAAAAACCTGCCCGGTCTTTAAGTTAAAAAAATGAAACCCCAAAAAGTAGCCATCATCACAGGAGCAGGTCAGGGAATTGGATTGGAGATTGCGAGGAAGCTGCTGAATACCGGATCACAGGTGATCCTGAACGACAAAGAAGTTGGTTTGACCGATGAGGCTGTGGCTTCCCTTTTGCAAATGGGGAAAGGAAGGGTACTGGGTTGTTCCGGCGATTCTTCATCTCTGGAAGTGATTTCTGAGATGGTCGAATTGGCAATGCATCATTTTGGCCAACTGGATCAAGTGGTCGCCAATGCCGGGATTACACTTTTTGGCAATTTTCTGGATTATTCACTTGAGGATTTTAATGAAGTAATGCGGGTAAATCAGATGGGTACGTTTTTTCTGACGCAGGCAGCTGCCCGGGTAATGAAAGATCAGGAAAGCGGTGGCTCAATTTTGCTCACTTCTTCTGTTACAGCACATCAAAGTCATCAAAACCTCGCTGCCTATGCAATGAGCAAGGCAGCGATTGAAATGCTTGCCAAAAATTTGGTTTTGGAGCTAGCTCCTTTTGGTATCCGCATCAACACCATTGCACCGGGCGCTACGCTAACCAAGCGAACTACCTCCGATCCGGAATACGTCAAAATCTGGTCAAAACTCACCCCATTAGGTCGCCCTGCTTTCACTTCAGACATTGCTGAAGCAGCAGCATTTCTTCTCTCCGATGCTGCAAGCCATATCACCGGCCAGACACTCATTGTAGATGGAGGTTGGACCGCAATAAGCCCGTCACCTTATGCATGAAAATCAGCTAATCACAAAAGATTTAAAGCTCGTCTTGAAATCACCTCCACCCTGGAAACTCAATGGGGAAGCAATCATTCTTATTTTCAAATTCAAAAAAGATTGGATTGAAAAATTCGGTTTGCTTCCCAAACACCTCAAAGGAAGATTTAAGGGAGGTTTAGGATATGTCATGTTGATCAAATACGAGAAATCTCCTGTCGGACCTTACCATGAACTCTTGTTTTTACCGGGGAAATTTCGGAAATCAAAAAAACAGGCTATAACAAAGATCTATGTAGATACATTGGCTAGTGCCCAAAATGGACGAACCAACTGGGGAATACCAAAAGAAACCCTCCCTTTCATTTGGAAAAAAGAGAAAAACAGAGACATCATCCAATTAAAATCCGATAATCAAGTAATCTTTTCAACAGAAATCACGCATGGTGGAATTTCATTCCCTGTTTCAACTTCATTTTTGCCCATCAATCTTTGTCAGACTTGGAACAAAGTAAAATACAATACCAAACCCACAGGATTTGGATGGGGCAAATTAGCTAAAGTGCAAAACCTGGATTTAAACCCGGATTTTTTTCCGGACATTCAAAAAATCAAACCTTTACTGGCGATCAGGATAAATCCTTTTCAAATCAATTTCCCAGAACCGACTTTTGAGGATGAAATCAATTGAAAAATACGATTACTGCTTCAGCCTTGCGCTAAGTTTAACAACCTTTGAATAATTTCTTATCTTTCGTTATCCTGCCTTCTAAAAATTTGATGCAAAAAAATCTCAATTTTGGGTAGCTAAACAAACCAAAGAAAGTTCAGTTAGACTTTTATACACCATCCTTTCCCCATGAAAAACCTCTTATTCTTACTTTCCTTTATCTGGATAATCAGCTCCTGTGAGCAAAAATCCGAAATACCAGACACGCTTCCTTTCAAAGTTGCCAAAGCTTATGGATTTGAGAATTTTGATCAAGTCAATTCCATCTCCTACACCTGGAATGTTCAGCGTGACTCGGTCAACGTGTTTTCCAGAGACTGGAAATGGAACATCAAGGACAGCACAGTCTATTATTCCGGTCCGGATACCACGTTTACCTATAGCCTGACGGCTGATTCGCTACCCAAGCAGGACGGAGCCTTTATCAATGACAAATATTGGGCAATGATGCCATTTCAGCTGGCATGGGATTCAGGCTATACTTATGAGACGGAAGAAAACACGAGTTCTCCCATAAAAGGCATAAAATCCACCAAACTGACGATCATTTACCAATCTGGCGAACCCGCAGCTCCAGGAATGGGATACACTCCCGGAGATGCATATGACCTCTATTTGGATGAAAATCTAATGATCGTCGAGTGGGTTTTCAGAAGAGGAAATGGTACAGAGGGTCGTCCCACGACTTGGGAAACTATCGAAACTCACGGCCCGCTCAAATTTGCGACTGAGCATTTCAATGCTGAAGGAAATCGAACCCTTTGGATTTCGAATATAAAAGTCGAGTAATGGTTAGGTAGAATTGTCCTCAATTTAAATCTTAAAAAATGCCGTAAGTGAGCCCGCTTACGGCATTTTTTATGTTAGCTCAAAGACTTTGACCTATATTACGCAACCAAAAACAACCATTCAGGCAGATGACAGAACAGCCCCAAACTACCCGACGCGAATTTATCCATAAAGCAGGAGTCCTCATTGGAGCAGGGATAATGGTAAACCCTTTATCGGGATATTCATTCACTGAAAAAAAGACTTGGACAGTGGGAGAAATCATTGACTCGTTCCTCTCACAGGTTCCCAATGCGCCCTTTGCCCAAACGGTGGACACTATCAAAATCGGATCCAGAGACACGGTAGTGACTGGGGTGGTAACGACCATGTTCACATCAATGGAAATCATCAAAAAAGCAATCGATCTGAAAGCCAATCTGATCATTCCCCACGAACCCACTTTTTTCTCCGGGCAAGATGAGACAGATTATTTGCAAAATGATCCGGTTTTTCGCGCCAAATATGACTTGATGGCAGCACATGCCATTACACTTTGGAGGAATCATGATTACGTCCACCGGATGCAAGACGACGGAGTGCGGGTCGGAGTCGTGGGAGATTTAGGTTGGAAGGAGTATTACACGCCTGGAAGTCGGATTTTGAACATTCCGAAAACAGATCTCAGGGGACTGATCAATCATATTAAAGCAAAATTGGGCGTTCCTGCGATGCGATATGTGGGTGACTTGAGTCAAATATGCTCAAAAGTTCTCTTGCTTCCGGGGGCTGTCGGTGGCCGCCTTCAGCTTACCCAAATCATGGAGCATCGCCCGGATGTATTGGTATGTGGGGAATCCAATGAATGGGAAACTCCTGAATATGTGCGGGCAGCAAATGAGATCGGAATGAAGCTATCCATGATCGAAATTGGCCATTCGGCCAGTGAGGAAGGCGGTTCTGAGTTTATAAAAAATTGGCTGAATGAAAATATGCCCGGACTTCCGGTTTACCATATTCCTTCAGGAAATTCTCTTCAAATTTTTTAAAAAAAAGTGGGCTGATTATAAAATCAACCCACCCTATGACATTATTCAAAATGTTTAGATTTAAGAATTGTCCTTTTCAAAGGTCTCATCCACATTGATTTTGAATTTTTGCCATGCTTGCTCGATATCACTGGTAGTCTTATTGACTGCCTCTTTGATGTCGGCCCAAGTGTTCTCGGTAGCATTTTCAACATCATCAAG
This sequence comes from Algoriphagus boritolerans DSM 17298 = JCM 18970, assembly GCF_900108085.1. GTDB lineage: Bacteria > Bacteroidota > Bacteroidia > Cytophagales > Cyclobacteriaceae > Algoriphagus > Algoriphagus boritolerans. Next base: position 189,716 of record NZ_FNVR01000002.1, on the reverse strand, counting down.
CGCACGCTCGACTGCTGTTTTCTCATTCTTCAATTCAGCTTCCATCTCTTCAATTTCCAGCTTCATCTCTGCGTTGGCCTCTTCTTTTTTGGCTTCCAGCTCCATAATCTTTTTATCGATTTCAAGCTCCAACTCCTGGAGTTCTGCTCGGAGTTCTACCTTTTCCCGATCAAAATCTGATTCGATTTGAACCAGTTCCTGATCTCGGTTTTCAGCTTTATTACTTTCACTACAAGACATCATTAGAAATCCCGCCGCCAGAAAACCTGCCATTGCAATTACTTTGATTTTCATTTTAGATAAGTTTAGAGGTTGAATAGTTTGATTTCAAGAGTATTAAAGTTTGTTGATTTCGTCCTTGACGGTATCAATGGAACCACCCAGTTTTCGCTGCAAGCGACCAAGAAGCTCATCTTCTTTGCCTTCTTCATACAAAAGATCATCATCCGTCAGGTCAGCATACTTTTGCTTCAGTTTTCCTTTTATCTCATTCCAGGAACCCTTGATTTGAAGTTTTGTGTCAGTTTTCATCTTTTATTTGGTTTAGGTTAATTAAAAATATTCTACACTCAAAGTTTCAATCTCAATGCCACAACACCTAAATCTTAATTCTGAGCAAATAGAAGGATTATTGCCAAAATGGCTTGTGGAAAAAACTTCCAAATTGTGTGGTTTTAGGCCAGAAGTGTGCAATTTTTTCCCTTTCTCCAGAAAAAATCAATCCGATAGTTCTTCAAAAAAAGGCAGGAAACTGCCCGAAGGACAATTTCCTGCTCAATGAAATTAAAAACTCTTCTATAAAGTGTTATAAACTCCAGGTATTCCCCACCTCCGAAACCGGAATACAGCCTTTGAATTCTCCCGGGATCGGATCGTAGCTCAGGACATTTTTACCGATTCCTTCAGAAGTAAAATAGGCCCAAAGTACTGTTGATTTCAGGCTTCGATAGAATCCTACTGGCTCTTTTGGGCCCACTGCTGTCCCCCATACATTTTTGGGAAATTTGGGTGACTTCGCTTCATGAGCTTGAAAGCATTTGGTTTTATCCTCAGGACTAAGGTCTGCAAATACTTTCCCGTAGGCAGCTTTACAATCCGCATTGAACTTGTCAATCTCGGTTATCACATTTTTTTGACCTGCTTCATCGTAAGTCTTAGCGTAGATGGAGTCGATGAAAATATCAGCTTTTACATCCAGGCCACCGGGAGTTTCGGTTTTTGGCAAAAGGAAATCCACAAAAGCGGTAATGAATCGCGCCTGATCTTCTGCCAAAAACTGAGGAGTCCAAGTCAGTCGATCTTGCTTGGCACAAGCCTGCAAAAGGCTCAGCATGGTCGGTGCTGCTATTGCCGAACCGGCAAACAGTGCGGATTTTCTGAGTGCGTCTCGTCTATTCATGGCTTAGAGATTTGATTTTTTGAGTTCGGAAACAGCGTGATTGGCAGCTCTGGCAGTAAGTGCCATATAGGTCAATGATGGATTTACACAGGAAGATGAAGTCATACAAGCACCATCGGTCACAAATACATTTTTGCAATCATGGACTTGGTTAGTCCCATTCAACACCGATGTATTTGGATCACGTCCCATTCGGGCGGTGCCCATTTCGTGAATACCATAGCCCATTTCGTGCTTATTGTCAAAATCCATGATATTCTGCACTCCTGCTCGCTCCAGCATTTCCTTGGCATCTACCCGGATTTGAGCATTCATGGCCAATTCATTTTCTCCCCATTCCGCATCAATGGAAAGGGTTGGCTGCCCCCACTTGTCCAAGACATCTTTATTCAGATACACTTTATTTTCGTGATAGGGAAGGCATTCTGCAAAACCCGTAATGAAGAATTCCCAAGGTCCCGGTTTCATCAGTCCATCCTTGAAGTCTCCTCCAAAACCTTCCTGATTAGAGCCTGCTCCCCAACCTGCGCGACCTCCACTGCCTTGAAATCCAAAACCTCGAACAAACTTGTCCGACTTGGTATTTTCATCCAGATTGACATAGCGTGGGATATATATTCCGTTTGGACGGCGTCCTTTATAGTATTGATCATCAAAACCCTCCACGGTACCCATGGCACCGATGCGATAGGTATGATCCATCAGGTTATGACCTAATTCACCGGAGTCATTTCCTAGGCCATTTGGGAATCTGTTAGAAGTGGAGTTAAGCAAAATCTGTGTAGTGCTTAGCGTGGAAGCATTGACAAAGACGATTTTGGCTTTGTAAACGATCTCCTCCCCTGTCTCTGAATCGATGATTCTGACACCTGAGGCTTTTCCTTTTTGTTCATCATAGACAATGGACTGAACGATGGAAAAAGGACGGATCGTCATATTTCCCGTAGCATGAGCTGCCGGTAAGGTCACCGCATTGGAACTGAAATAAGCTCCATACGGACAACCTCGGTCACAGCGGTTTCGGAACCGACATTTCCCTCGTCCATTCAGCGGTTCGGTCAGGTGAGCCACCCGGCCAATAATCATATTTCTTCCTTTGAATTCCTTTTCTATTCGCTCCTTGACATGCTTTTCCACACAGTTGAGCTCCATAGGAGGTAAAAAATGGCTATCTGGAAGATGTGGAAGACCTAATGCCTCGCCGCTGATACCGGCAAACTTCTCCACATGGGTGTACCATGATTCCAGGTCCTTGTATCGAATCGGCCAGTCTACCCCATGCCCGTCTTTGGCATTGGCCTCAAAGTCCAAGTCCGACCAACGATAGCATTGCTTGCCCCAAAGGAGGGATCGACCTCCCATTTGGTGCGCTCGAACCCAGAGAAAGGGCTTGACTTCCGTGTAAGGATTTTCGACATCATTGGCGTGAAAATGCTCGTTCATTTCGCCGATAAAACCAGATCGACCGCCTTTTGGGTGTCTAGCTTTCTGCTCGGGAGTAAGTCCTCCGCGGAGGTCAGTATCCCAAGGGTCGAGGTTCATGGTAGGATAGTCTACGACATGCTCCACGATACGTCCCCGCTCTAAGACGAGAGTTTTGAGCCCGGCTTCGCAAAGTTCCTTTGCCGCCCAGCCTCCGCTGATTCCCGAACCGATGACGATGGCATCATAGGTCAGGCTTTTGTCTGCATCAATATTAAAATTGGCCATTACAATAGGTTTATTAGAGGATCAATAATAGCCAAAATTTTGATTAAATGGGGATTTTGGAAGCTTTTCCAAAGTTTGAATCTTGGGAAAAGCTTCCGTCTCAAATTGATTCTTAATAAACTTACTACAAGCACAAACATGAATTGACATTCTTGCCCAGATAAATCAGTTATGTTTTGAAACCTAGTTAAAAACTATATTTATGCGTTTCATAATTCATTTTCAGCTTTGTAAATAAATTATTAAAATATTTTTAACAATTAGTTTGTTTTTTTTTTTTGCGACTCCTATATTGCTAGTGATCTTATTGGCCAAGTGATCAGGGAAACCGAAATCCGCCCACACAAAGGGATTTTTTAACCAATAAATTCTTTATCAAAATGAAAAAGGTAAAATTGTTTGTCTTAAGTGCCTCAATTTTGGGGATGACAGCTTTTGGAGTTTCGTATTTCGGAGCTAGTGAGGCTGAAGCACAATCAAACGCGAGTTCAGGTTACTGCACTTGGAATGGGAAGGATTGTTTCGACCCACTATCAACCAATTATTGTATTTGCGAGACTATTGCAGATGAATAGTATTTCTTAAAGAGTCCATCCTTGGTGGACTCTTTTCTCTTTTTCCTAAATTAATAAAATAGAATGAAAGCATTAAAGGCCTTTATTTTCTGTATTTCAATTTTCTCCTGTTCGCCAAAAGAAGAAAAAATTCAACTTTCTCTAACAGTCCTTGATTCAATTAAAATTCCATTGGATTCGACAATTAACCCAAATGGGACCACGTTTCAATACATAAATTCAGACTCAGGTGAGTATTTAGCCCTTCAAAATAAAGCAGTTCACGCTATTGAAATATTTAATCTTGAATTCGGCATTCATGCCAAAAGAATAAAACTTCAGAAAGATGGACCTAACCGTTCTGGAGAAGTAAATGGATTTCGGTTATTTTCTAATGATTCGTTGTTAGTTGCCTCCTATCCACAAAAACTGATGCTGTTCAATTTTGAAGGATTAAAAACAAGTGAATTCCCAGTCAAAGACAGCCAAAACGATGTGAATTACATTTCGTCGACCAGCGAAATCCCCTTTTTATTTGATGGAAAAAAAGTATTTGGCGCACAACCATTTTTTCGGAATTTCTTTGATATGTCTGCTTCGGATCTTGGTAAATACAGTCATATCTATCAACTGGATATGGAATCTGTTAACCCAGAAGCTGAATGGCTGCCCATCTCCAATCCTGAGGATACTTGGAAGGAAGGGAAAAAAGTGTCCAAATTCACTTGGACAGATAGAGGAGACAGTATTTTGGTTTCTCCGTACAACGATCACCGAATCTGGGTGATTTCCAAGAAAAGCGGAGAACTACTTAACCGATTGGAAGTGAAAGCGCCTTTGGTAAATCAATTTCATATAATCAAAGGGCTTCCATCTGGGGACCAGGGCATCATTGAAGAACTTGAATCAGACCGATATGAACTTCTTCTTTATGATCAATTTCGAGCTGTATTTTACCGGTTTTATTTTGTAGGTATCGATGTCAACGACTTTGAAGTTCATTATCGGGAATTGTATTCAAATCGACCCAAAATTGGGTTATTGGTTTTAGACACCAATCTGAAAATTATAGGAAACCATCTTTTTGACACGCACCAAATCGAACCCTGGAATTACTTTGTAGGCCGTAAAGGACTCTACGTCTCCACCAACAATCCCAACAGGGACGATTTCGATGAGAACTACCTGAGGTATGATATTATCCGCTTTGAAGGATTGGAGTATGAGGATTAGTTTGGTTGCATCCTTTTTAATTTTGCTGGGACTGATTGCCTGTAAGCCGAAGGGCAAAAGTGAGATAGCGGAAATTTTGGGTATTGAAGAGCCAAAGGACTGGATCCTGGTCATCCATCCCGAAGGGTGTAAAACCTGCTTGGAAAGCTTGTATAATGACTTGGCATCCTTAACTCCAGATACCGATGCGGCAATCGTAATCCTGGCCAAAAACTCGAAAAACCTGAGGATGATTCCTTTAATTGAAAACTCACCCATTCCTCTTTATCTGGATGAAAACAAGATCTTAATCGAAAAAGGGATTCTGGAACTTCAAGATCAAATTTTACTATTCAAGGATGGTGGTATGAAAAAATTCGATATTCTAAATTATGAAAGCGCTTTGGTCGAAATAATATGAAAAGATGTTCCTAGGATATATTCTAGAATTGGAAACTGGAAAAATATGGAATCCGATTCCAGATTTTTCCAGTTTTTAACAATGTACTCGGTTAAAACTCCATTTCCGAAAGAGGTTTGTGGCAAGAAAAAGTCCAGCTCCGATAACAATCGGAGGAGAAGGAGGACAGCACAAAAAAACCTTAAAACTCCGAAGTAAAATGAAACTCGATATCGGGATAGTTTTCCTGAACCATTTGCAGCCAGGATTTTGACTCGGCCATAAAGACCAGCTTGTCGTCCTTGTCCCGGGCGATGAAACGGTTCTTGGAGCGAACAAACTCATCCAGTTGCTTTTTGTCCTTGCTGCTGATCCAGCAGGCCTTGTAGAGGTTCATTGGCTGAAACTCCACCGTGGCGTTGTATTCATTCTTCAGTCGAAATTGAATCACCTCAAACTGAAGTTGACCGACTGTACCTACCACTTTTCTCGAACCGATATCAAAAGTAAAAAGCTGCGCCACCCCTTCTTCCATTAGCTGTTTGAGACCTTTTTCCAACTGCTTGGTTTTCATGGCGTCTTTGTTCACCACTTCCCGGAAAATCTCCGGTGAAAAGCTCGGGATTCCGGTGAACACCATGTTTTCCCCATCAGTAAGTGTATCCCCGATCTTGAGATTGCCGGTATCGTAGAGTCCGACGATGTCTCCCGGGAATGCCTCATCGATGATTTCCTTGTCCTGCGCCATAAACTGCGTGACGTTAGAAAACCGAAGCGGCTTAGGTCCGCGAACGTGGTTATAAGGCTTATTTCGCTCAAATTTACCCGAGCAGATTCGGAGGAAAGCAATCCGGTTCCGGTGATTCGGATCCATGTTTGCGTGAATCTTGAAGATGAAACCTGAAAAATTGGGTTCTTCGGGCTTCACTACACGCACATCCGTTTCCCTGCTCTTGGGAGCAGGGGCAATTTTAATAAACGTATCGAGCATTTCATTTACACCGAAGTTATTCACCGCAGATCCAAAGAAAACAGGAGCTACTTTACCAGTCAGATAAGCTTCTGTGTCCAACTCAGGATACACGCCCTCGATCAATTCCACATCCTCTCGAAGTTTGCCGGCGAAGTTAGGCCCGATCAATTTCTCCAACTCAGGATCATTGACATCTTCAAATTTCTGACGGACATCACTCAGCTTTCGCTGCGAAGGCGTGAAAAGGTTCAAGTTATGGTCAAAAAGATTATATACTCCTTTGAAGCTTTTGCCCATGCCGATAGGCCAAGAGAGGGGATGACACTCGATATTCAGCTTTTGCTCCACTTCTTCCAGCAGCTCGTAGGGATCCCGACCTTCACGGTCCAGCTTATTGATAAAGCAGATCACTGGCGTATTGCGCATACGGCAGACCTCCATCAGCTTTTCAGTCTGGATCTCGACGCCTTTGACACAGTCAATGACCATGATTACCGAATCGACAGCAGTCAAAGTCCGATAGGTATCCTCTGCAAAATCCTGGTGACCCGGCGTATCAAGTAGGTTGATTTTGATGTCTTTGTATTCGAAGCCCATGACCGAAGTCGCAACAGAGATCCCCCTTTGCTTCTCGATTTCCATCCAGTCAGACTTGGTCGCAGTGTCGATTTTGTTGGATTTGACCGCTCCGGCAGTCTGAATCGCACCTCCAAAAAGCAGTAATTTCTCAGTCAGGGTGGTTTTTCCGGCATCGGGGTGGGCAATAATGGCAAAGGTTCGTCTCTTCTGGATCTCTTCTTTCAGCGTCATGGATATTGAATTTCAGGGTGCAAAGGTAATTAAAAATGCCTTTAGGGCATTCTTTATTACGAAGTACGATTGACGAAATACGAATCAAAACCAATGATACGCGATTAGGAATATTTAAAACCCAGAGCCCGTATTTCGTATTTCTTCCTTGGTATCTAAATCAATACTCCAAAATCCCTTCTGTAATAAACTGAGAAGCGTCTTCCAGATTGCCCAAAAGCATAATTCGAAAGGTCGTCCCCTTTCCGATTTCAGAATTTTTGACAAAAATCCTTCCTCCATGGTACCCCTCTACAATTCGCTTTGCCAAAGTTAGACCCAAACCCCAACCCCGCTGCCGGGTGGAAAACCCGGGATTGAAAACTTTATTGAAGTTTTTCCTTTCAATCCCCTTTCCCGTATCAGAGATATCAATGATGACGTATTTATCGCTGTCCTGCAATATATCTATGGTCAGCGAGCCTTTACCTTTCATCGCATCCACCGCATTTTTGCAGATGTTTTCGATCACCCACTCAAATAGCGGCTTGTTCATCATCGCATCCAGATCCTTGGTATCGGAATGGATCTGCATATCGACTTTGGTGGAAATTCGGGGCCGAAGGTAATTGATCGTCTCTTCGATGACTTCATAGAGATTCTCAGCTTGGATTACCGGTTTGCTTCCGATACTGCTGAATCGCTCGGTTACCATTCGCAGTTTGACCACATCTTTGTCCATTTCCTGAATGATTTCCTTATTTTCCTCCCAGACAGGAGAATTACGAAGATAATCGATCCAGGCCATCAGGGAAGCGATAGGAGTCCCTAGCTGATGGGCAGTCTCTTTTGTCAAACCCGCCCAAACCCGATTTTGCTCGGAGATTTTACTTTGGTTGAAAAGTGCAAAAGCAAGAATCCCAAAGACAAAAATGACCGCCAACTGGACATAAGGATAATATTTAAGACTAGTCAGAAGCTCCGAATTTCTGTAAAAAACCCGGATATCTGCCTCTTGCAAATAAATTGGCTCATATACCTGCTGCATTTCCAGAAGCTCGCGTTCCAGTATTCTGATCGAATCCTGACCGTCGGCATTTTTTTTAAATTTGATGTTGCGAAATTCGATCGGATCACCTTGAGAATCGACCATGATGATCGGAATGGAGTAATTCTGCTGAATGATTTCCTGGTTGATAAAGGTGAGATTTTCCGAAGTGGTGGCTGCATATTCCAATGCTGAGGAAAGAAGCTGAATCTGACGATTTTCGCGCGCTCTCAATTCATCTACAAGCAAATTGGTATACCAAATGGAACCTGAGCCAATCAAAACAGATACAAAAAAAACCAGCCACTTGACTTGCTTTTTATTTTTGTAAAAGTCGATGGACGTAAGGTCTTGGAATGTGTTTTTCATTCAGGATTTAAGCAGTGTCAAGAATATAAACTCCCGAGCGTCATTGAAAGTATAAGTGGGCAATAGATTTTATCAGTGACCTTTTTCGGCCATTTTAGCGTTTACATAGTGGAATCAACATTGAAAAATTAGTGATTATTGTGAAATCTAGCATGATATCAAGGTACAATCCTTAGTATTATTTCAAATCATGTGACATTCTATTTAACCTTTAAAAATCAAATTATAAACATATGAAAACAAATGACATCGGATTAGAAATCAAAGAATCCAAAACTCTTGTAAAGATGCTCAATGAGCTCCTTGCCAATTATCAGATTTACTACCAAAACCTTAGAAACTTCCACTGGAATGTGTCAGGTCCTAATTTCTTCGAGCTTCATGCAAAATTCGAGGAGCTTTACACAGTAGCCAACGTCAACGTGGACAGTGTGGCGGAACGAATCCTGACTTTGGGCGCCAGACCATTTTCTTCCTATGAAGAGTACATCGAAAACTCCGGAATCAAAGAAGCTAAAAATGTGCATGAGGCTAAAAAAATGGTAGAAATCATCCGTGAAAATCTCAACGAATTGTTAACCTTGGAGCGGAAATCCCTGGAAGCTGCAAATGAACACGGCGATGAAGGCACAGTATCGCTCCTGAGTGATTACATTACCGAGAAAGAAAAAGTAGTGTGGATGCTATCTGCCTATCTGAAATAAAAAAACTTAAAATCCCGGAAGTGTTATAACTGTCCGGGATTTTTTTATTGGCTGCTTTTAAGCCACTTCCACATCATTTTGTAGGATGGCTTGGTTCCGTGCATTAATATTCCGATTCGGTAAATTTTACCTGCAAGCCAAGTGGTAAACAAAAATCCTCCAATCAATAATCCCATCGATAGGGCCAATTCCCAAAATGGCACGCCATAACTGATTCGCCCCATCATCGCAATGGGCGAGGTCAATGGAATAATCGAAAGCCAAAATGAAACTGTGCTGGTAGGGTCCTGAAGCACAAAAACAAAAAGTCCCATATAAGCCACGATCAAAGGAATCGTCACAGGAAGCATGAATTGCTGAGCATCTGATGGGGAATCCACCGCTGAACCGATCGCTGCAAACAACGCTCCATAGAGTAAATACCCTCCTAAGAAATAGATGATAAAACTACCGACTAGTGCGGCGAAATCTATCCCACCGATTACCAAAAGCATATCTGCCAATTCACTTGAATCCGGACTTGCTTGTGCTAATTCAGGATTTGCCATCTCCATGGCCTGCTGCTGAGGCATTGGCATACCGAGAACACCCATTACTACCGAAGAAAGGGTACCAATAAGCACCACCCATATCAAAAACTGAGTAAGCCCCACGGCTCCAATTCCGACTATTTTCCCCAGCATGAGCTGGAAGGGTTTCAGCGAGGAAACCAGAATTTCTACAATACGTGTGGATTTCTCTTCGATCACACCCTGCATGATCTGATTGCCGTACACAAAAATGAAAATGTAGATCAGAATTCCTGACAAAAATCCCAAGGCGTAATTTACAGTCGCATTATTGATTTTTTCTTCTCCTTGCTCACCCAAGGTAATTGACTGGATTGAGACGTCGCTGCGAATCTCACGAAGTACTTTGGGGTCTATTCCCTGATCGTATAGCTTTTGATCTTCAATTTTGCGCTTTAGGGATCCTTCCAGGTACCCCATCAAGCTCATACTTGGATTTTCAAGTCCATAATATTGGATACCTGCGGGGTTCTTAAGATCAATTTTGGGGATGTGCAAAAACCCATATCGATTACCATCCTGGACCATTTTCTTGGCAGCATCCAAATCTACCCCAGAGGATGTAAATGCATATTGTTCTGAGCTTTCTATGAAGAAAAGATCTGTCTCATCGATCACTTCGATGATCCGCAGGGACTGATTCCCCTTTTCTTCCATGGCAATCCATACAAAAACTCCCATAATTGCGGGAAAAATAAGTGGAGTCAAAAGGGTAGCAATCAGGAACGATTTCTTTTTGACACGGGCCAAATATTCCCGCTGAATGACCAATAGTATTTTATTCATCTGCTGCAGATTGAACTTGGTGAATAAAAATTTCCTCAATACTCGGGGTTTGCTCTCGAAAAGTCATAACCTCTCCAAAATCCATCATTTCGGATAATAACTCATTGGGGGATTTTCCCGCCAAGGGCAACGTAAATTCCCAAGTATCATCTGATCGCTTGGGTGTCCACTCCACAGGCAAGGCTTTTTTAAGCTGACTTAGGACGATTTGAAAAACCTCAGGGCGAAAGCTGCGCTTTATCTCCTTTACAGTCCCATCCAGGATTTTTCTGGACTTATTGATCATGGCCAAATGGTCACAGAGCAATTCCACAGACTCCATTCGATGGGTGCTGAGGATGACGGTAGTCCCTTTATGTTTTAACTCTAAAATTTCATTTTTGATGATCTCAGCATTCACCGGATCAAAGCCGGAAAAAGGTTCATCTAGAATCAAAAGCGATGGGCGATGAACCACTGTTGCGATAAACTGAACTTTCTGAGCCATACCTTTGGAAAGGTCTTCGATTTTCTTGTCTCTCCAGCTGTCGATCTCCAGCTTGTCAAGCCAGCTTTTGATTTGAATCTTTGCTTCGCTCTCGCTCAAGCCTTTCAATCTTGAAAAATAGATCAGCTGATCCCATACTTTCATTTTTTTATACAGGCCTCTTTCCTCAGGTAAATACCCGATTTTTCTGATATCCTCAGGTGAAAGCTTATTCCCATCCAACTCTACCGTACCGCTATCCTGCTCAATTATTTGATTGACGATTCGTAGTAGTGTTGTTTTACCAGCACCATTGGGGCCCAAAAGGCCAAAGACCACCCCTTTTGGCACCAAAAGATCCACATCTGTGAGGGCACGGTGATTTTCGTATGACTTATTTAAACCGGAGATTTGAAGCATTTTCGATTCTATTCGACTGTAACCGAGCCAACGCCCACATCCAAAATCAACTCTAAAAGCTTTGGATCCGAAGGTTTGTATCCTTTGGTCACGTAAGTTTCTTTGTCAATTGATCTAAGATACTTTGGGAATACTGTTCGGCACAGGGGGTTTTTTACCATTCTGATTTTCACAGGATTGGATTCAGGTGGTAGTTTGAGGTGTATGCTTCCTCCACTCACAGCTGCAATTACCTGACAGGAACTGGCTAGCCCATCACTGTAATTCAGGTCAATTTTACCATAGCTCACTTCGATAATTACAATTTTTGCATTGGCAAAATTCGCTTTTTGGACCTCTACAGTTCCCATATTAAGTGTGACCAGGAGCGTGTCCATTTCCACCTGATTGGGGATATTGGCACCATAGTACACTTTGACATCCGAGCTGGCGCTTTTGATTTTGAGCTGTGAAACAGGAATCTGCGAAAGGTCAAATTCAGCTTTCCCCACGCCCAGGTTGAAGTCGAGATCATATAAAAAATTGGAGCCAAGACCCAAATCCCACGTATGGTCAAAATTTGAATTATCAGAAAAAAGCTTGGAAGTGATGCTTTTTCCAAGGTTGTCAGACTCCACATTTTTATGCACAAGGCTGACATCCAAAAAATTATTATGGATGGAATAGTTAAAATCCGGAAGGATATTTGACTTCAATAAATGCCCATGAATATAAATCGGATCCGAGGTAATCATCCGCTTGAGTTGGGTCAAGCTTTTGTAAGAGGAAAAATTCAGATAGACGAGCTCGAATCCTTTTCGTTCGGTGACCTTGTATTCTCTTACAAATTGTGCTTGACCGGGAATGGCCTCCACCATAATCCAAAATAAAAGCAGACACAGTTTTTTAAGCATACGGATAGGTTACGCCGGTCGGTTGAAAAGGTTTTTAAAAATATAAAAAAAGCCGGAATCACTCCCGGCTTTCCATTTTCTAGAAAAATTCCTTCATTTTATCAAAGAAAGATTTGTCTTGCTTTCCTGGATTAGGCTTGAAATTTTCAGAACCCCTGAGGGATTCTAGAGTTTGGCGTTCTTCCTTGGAGAGCTCTGTAGGTGTCCAGACATTGACCATGATCAGTTGGTCACCTCGATGGTATCCGTTGATATCTTTGATGCCTTTCCCTTTTAAGCGAAGCATTTTTCCGCTTTGAGTTCCCGGTTCTATTTTAATTTTTACTTTACCGTCTATAGTAGGCACCTCCAAGAATGCACCAAGAGCCGCGTCTATAAAGGAAACATGCAGATCATAGATTACATTATTCCCTTCACGCTGGAGGACATTTTCCTCAGATTCTTCAATTACAATCAACAGGTCACCGGGAATACCGCCGGGAATTTCATTTCCTTTTCCCGACATACTGAGTTGCATGCCTTCCCCTACACCACCTGGAATATTGATGGAGATTATTTCCTCTTTGACAATCAATCCACGAGAATCTGCTTCGGGGGGTTTTTTATCGACAATTTGACCACTTCCTCCGCATACCGCACAAGTGCTTGCGGATACCATCTGACCAAGCATCGTATTCACTACTTTCTTTACCTGACCGGTTCCTTGGCAGGTGCCGCAGGACTTAAATGAGACTCCGGCAGCTACGACGTGTCTTTTGACTTTTATTTTTTTCTCAACTCCATTTGCGATCTCCTGCAAATTGAGTTTTAATTTCACTCTGAGGTTAGTCCCTTTTTTGGTTCGTCTACCTCCGCCGCCACCGAAAAAGGAACCGAATCCTCCGCCGCCGCCAAAAATATCACCGAATTGGGAGAAAATATCTTCCATATTCATCCCTGCTCCGCTATATCCACCATTTCCACCTAAACCTTGGTGGCCAAATTGGTCGTAGCGAGCCTTTTTTTCGGCATTGCTCAGCACTTCATAGGCTTCAGCTGCTTCTTTGAACTTTTCTTCTGCTTGAGGATTATCCGGGTTTTTATCCGGGTGGTACTGAATCGCCAATTTGCGATACGCCTTTTTTATCTCATCCGCACTTGCAGATTTGGATACTCCAAGTACTTCGTAATAGTCTCTTTTTGCCATGATTTTTATGCTCCTGTTACCACCTTTGCATACCTCACCACTTTATCTCCCAAGGTGTATCCTTTTTCGATCACATCGATGACCATACCTTTCAACTCTTCGGAAGGTGCCGGAACCTGCGTAATTGCTTCCTGAGTATCAGGATCAAACGGTTTCCCTGTCAATTCATCCATTACTTTCAATCCTTTGGACTCCAGTATTTTGACTAGTTTGATGAAAATCAACTGATTCCCTTCTCTGATTTTAATGGGATCGGTTTCTGATTCGGAAGCTTTAGATGCTCTTTCAAAATCATCAACCACCGGAATCAGATCTCTGAGAACATCCTCGGAGGCCGTTTTGATCAGATCAATTCGCTCTTTTGCAGATCTTTTTCGGAAATTTTCAAAATCAGAGTAAAGTCTGAGGTATTTATCTTTCAACTCAGCGATTTCAGCTTCAAATTTAGATTCTTCGATTTCAGCTTCTAAATTTACTTCCGTCTCATTTTGAGGTGTATCTTCTATAATTTGCTCTTCTGATTGCTGATTTACTTCTTGATCTAGTTGTTCTTTTTTTTTCATGGAAATAGCCAATAGTTGGATAAACGGGAAATATCAATGTCTTTGCCAGACCGCTTTTTCTGACAAAGTGACATTTGTCAAGAATGAATTGCCTGCCAGATCAGGTCTTTAAGTTTGTCGAGGTTAAATTGACTGACGGAAGAGATGAAAACATAGGGGAGATCTTTAGGCACTTCCTCTTCCATTTCCTTCATCAGATCCACATCCAGCATATCCGCTTTGGAGATTGCCAAAATTCGCTTCTTGTCGAGCAATTCAGGATTGTATTTCTCTAACTCTCCGAGTAAAATCCGATACTGTACCTCGATACTTGGAGCATCGGCCGGAATCATGAAAAGTAAAATGGAATTTCGCTCAATATGTCTCAAAAATCGAATTCCTAGCCCTTTCCCTTCAGCGGCTCCTTCGATGATTCCAGGAATATCAGCCATTACAAATGACTTATCATCCCGGTAACTCACCACCCCCAAGTTGGGGACCAAAGTGGTAAACGGATAATCCCCGATTTCTGGACGTGCCGCCGAAATAGAGGAAAGAAGTGTTGATTTTCCTGCATTCGGAAATCCTACCAGCCCCACATCAGCTAGAAGTTTAAGCTCTAATATTATCCACTCTTCAATTCCCGGCTCACCCGGCTGGGCAAAGTGTGGGGCTTGATTGGTTGCAGTTTTGAAATGATCATTTCCCAAGCCCCCCCGACCTCCGGGAGTCAAAATTACCTGCTGTCCATCTTCTGTAATTTCAAACCGTTTTTCTCCTGTCTCTGCGTCTTTGGCTACCGTGCCAAGCGGCACGTCGAGAATGATGTCCTTTCCGTCTGCACCGGTTCTTTTTCCTCCTTCGCCACCTTTTCCGGAGTCTGCGATTACGTGTTTCTTATATTTAAGGTGGAGCAAGGTCCAATGTTGCGAATTCCCGCGAAGGATAATATGCCCTCCCCGACCGCCGTCTCCACCATCAGGCCCGCCTTTTGGCACGTGTTTCTCACGTCTGAAGTGAACAGAACCTGCCCCTCCCGCACCGGAACGGGAGCAGAATTTCACGTAATCTATAAAGTTGGAATCCGCCATTTTCTAAGAATGAAAAAGGCTAAGCCCGAAAGCTTAGCCAAGTCTTTGTGTCGCAAAATTAAGGATTTGCAATGAATCAATAGCTATCAATAGTGGCTGAAATCTGCTGAAAGATCTCATTGATCTCTCCCACTCCATTGATTTTCTTTAATTTACCCTGCTGTTCGTAGTATTTGGCTACAGGTAGCGTCTCATCCAAATAGACTTTTATTCGGGTATTGATTTTCTCTTCGTTTTGATCATCAGCCCGGTTGGATGTCTTTCCTCTTTCGATGATTCTCTTTTTGAGAACTTCCTGTGGCACATCTAGGGCAATCATGCCTGATATGGACATGCCGTTATTTTCCAACATTTTATCCAAAGCTTCCGCCTGTGCGGTAGTTCTCGGGAAGCCATCGAAAATGAATCCTTTGGAATCTGCGGAATTACTTATTTTTTCTTCCACCATTCGGATTACCACTTCGTCCGGTACCAAGTGACCCTCGTCCATATATTTTTTGGCAAGGTTTCCAAGGTCTGTACCTTCTCCCAGATGCTTTCTGAAAAGATCACCGGTAGAAAGGTGTGTCAGTCCATATTTAGAAATAAGCTTTTCACTTTGGGTGCCTTTACCCGCACCCGGAGGACCAAATAACACAATATTCAGCATTCCAGAAGTCGTTTTTAAGTTGTACTGAGTTGATAGAGATCAGGTAGATTCCGTCCCAATCCATCGTAATCCAAGCCATAGCCGACGACAAATTTATCGGGAATTTCAAAACCCACATAATCTAAACTGTAATTAAACTGGAAAGCTGCCTTCTTAAATAAAAGTGTAACGATCGAAAGTCGCTTGGGATTGTGCTTTGAGAGCTCAGAAAGAAGGTAATTCATACTAATTCCCGTATCCACGATATCTTCTACAATGAGCACATTTTTTCCTTCCAAATCTGCAGAAAGCCCAAGGAGGGACTTTACTTTTCCTGTTGTTTGTGTCCCTTGGTAGGATGAAATCTTGATAAACTCACAACGAACGGCAAGATCAAGCTGTCTAACCAGGTCTGCCATCACAATAAAAGACCCATTCAAAACCCCCAAAAGGATTAATTCTTCGCCTTGAAAATTGAAAGTTATTTCATTTGCCAAAACTTTTAGTCTACTTTTTATCTGTTCCCCTGAAATGAATAATTCAAAAGGCAGGTCCCCAACATTAATTTTTTCCATTTTGGATTTTAAAGCTCTTTTAAAAGAAATCGGTACATCCTGATCATGGAATCGAGATCAGCAAGTGAGACTTTTTCATCAGGAGTGTGGACATGGTCTTCCGCCGCTCCGATAAAACACCAATCGATGGCATAAGGGGAAAACTGAACCTCCCTACCGTCACTCCCGCCGTGAGCTTCGACTTCTACCTGAAAAGGAATTCCACTTTTTTCAGCCAAGTCAATGATCTTGTCCATGAAAACTCTCCTCGGGATAAATTTATCGCGAATGGATATGACTACCCCATTATGATGCTGAACTCCCTCAGTTATCCACGTAATGTCAGAAATCAGCGCTTGTCTGATCGGGGCATTTTCTTGGATAAATTTCAATAAAAAGGGCATGCTTCCTCCCCCATGTTCTTCATAGGTAGAGAATATAACCCACCCATTATCAATAGTTTCACACAATTTTAATGCATTGTAAATACCCAGTCGATTATCCAAATATGCCGCTTGAATATATTCATCGTCCAGTCTAATAGTTTGTTCGAAAGACAATCTTGTTCCGGCCTCTATCCCTCTCGGAAAGTCGTGAAAGCAGGAATCTTCGTCTCCCAGAACTTTACAGGAGATCTCTCCTTTATTATCTTTCCCCACTAATTTGGTCCCTGCAATAATTTCCGGACCACCCACGGCTACAAGTTGATTTTGGTACCTAGTCATGAAGCCAATGGTGTCCAAATGAGCAAAAACCGCTGTTTTTGGGATTCCAAATTTCAACAGTACACAATCATGAAACTCTTCACCGGAAAAAATTACAGGTTGAACTTTCCATCCCAATGACCGTTTAGTTACATAATTGACAATAAATGCCGATATTTCTGCTTCATCACCCGAAACGCTGCGTTTATTTAATAAATCAAACAATAATTTCATTTTGGCATTAATTGTGTTGTTAATATTTTGTCAAAAATTAAAAATTCTTATAAATTTTGAATCCCAGATTGCTAATTAAATAAATCATCTAGATTTGCAGTAAATTAAAAGTTTATAAATTTGTAATCACATCTATCAATCACTTAAAATTTGAACAAAAATTTTTTGTCATGAAAAAATTTATACTCTCATCCCTTATGGCCGGTGCCTTAGCTTTAACAGCTAACGCTCAGGAATTCAACAAATGGTCCCTTGAGGCCACAGGTGGTTTTAACAAACCAATGGCTCCTCTGACGGGCGGCTATCTATCTCCGACTTTGAATATTGGACACGTGGACTTCGGTGTACGTTACATGTTCAATGAGAAATTTGGATTAAAACTTGATTATGGTTTTGGTTCAGTTAAGGAAGTAGATGGAGAAAGCCCATCATTCGACACCAAATACAACAGACTAAATCTTCAGGGTGTTGCCAACATTGGCAGAATCATGAATTTTGAATCGTTTAGTAGATCTTTTGGTCTATTAATGCACGGTGGAGCAGGTATTGGCTTAGTTGATCCACAGGAAAACACCTTTAATGATTTCAATGACGATGTGTATACCCTGATTTTTGGTATAACTCCACAATTGAAATTAAGTGAGAAGATATCTCTTGTAGGAGATATTTCTACCATCCTGAATGGTCGCCAGACAGTTACCTGGGACGGTGCTACAGCAATCAGACCTGATATCAGCAATGGATTTTATGGAGCAAACGGAACTTGGTGGACAGGTACCATTGGTCTTAACTTCTATCTTGGAAAGGCAGAACAACACGCTGATTGGTACATTGCTGCCGACAAATATGCAACCAAGGAAGAATTGGCTACACAAATCAATGGCATCAAAGACATGCTGAAAGATTCTGATGGCGATGGTGTTCCTGATTATTTGGATAAAGAACCTAATACACCAGCAGGTGCAAGAGTAAACTCTTCAGGAAATACGCTCGATTCTGATGGTGATGGCACTCCAGATCACTTGGATAACTGTCCATTCCAACCAGGTCCTGCTTCTACAAACGGATGTCCGGTTGAAGAAGAAGTGGTTGAGGAAGTTGATTATTTAAGAAAAGCGATCAACGACGGCTATGTTAATGTCTACTATGCTTTTGACAGTGATAAGCCACTTGGTTACTCTGTAAGTGCAGCACAATATGTGTCAAACTTCCTGAAGAGAAATCCAGGTGTAAGTGTGGAAGTGAAAGGATATGCTGATGAGTTGGGTCCTGATGACTACAACATGGAGCTTTCAGAAAGAAGAGCGAAAGCCGTCTACGATCTGTTGATTTCTTCAGGTATCGATGCCTCCAGACTTTCTTACAAAGGATACGGAGAAGATACTTCAGTAGACAAAGCTTCAGCTGATGCGCGACAAATGGCAAGAAGAGCTAGCTTCGAAATCAAATAAAACGTTTTAAAAACATCAAAAGCCCGATCTCGATCGGGCTTTTTTTTTGGACTTTATTTTGCATTGCCAGGTTTTTTCCCTCAATATTGACCTATTAATCGCCCTAATTACCCATGATAAAACAAGTTGTCCTCATTCTCCTACTAGGAATAGGAGCCAATTCCTATGCCCAATCTGAATTTAACAACTGGTCAATCGAAATTAATGGAGGGTTTAATAAACCGATGGGGCCTTTAACTCCGGGATATCTTTCCCCAACTCTCAATTTGGGACATTTAGATATAGGTGGGCGTCACATGATTAATGAATACGTGGGACTAAAGGGCAATTTAGGATTTGGAACTTTCCGTGAAGCAAAAGATGTAAGTCCAGACTTCACCTCCAATTATTTAACCCTTACAGCTGAAGGAGTAGGCAATTTCGGCAGAATGTTAAACTTTGAATCATTCACCAAAAAAATTGGCTTGTTAGGACATCTCGGTGCAGGGGGCGGAAGAATTTCTTATCAAGAACCGGCAATTTACTTCCGGGAGCCGGAGTATTATTACATTATCACCTCCGGTCTTACTACTTTATATAGCCTAACTGATAGAGTTTCCATTTCAGGAGATATTTCGGTAATGGTAAATGGTCGCCAAACTTTTACTTTTGATGGGAATGCATTTAATACAATCGATCAACCAAACCCACCGTTTAATCCTTTTGTCCATGCTACAGGTACCTGGTGGACTGGGACAGTAGGCTTAAATTTCTACTTAGGAAAATCAGAAAAGCACGCCGACTGGTATCTTAAACCGGATAAATATGTCGCAAAGTCTGAATTGAATGAGGCAATTAACGGAATTAAGGACATGCTCAAAGATTCAGACGGAGATGGTATTCCTGATTATTTAGACAAAGAATCGAACACCCCTGTCGGTGCAAGAGTAGATACATTTGGAACAACAATCGATTCAGATGGTGATGGCATTCCGGATCATCTGGATCAATGTCCCTTTCAGCCGGGACCATCGGCCACAAACGGCTGTCCCGCTGTATCCGAAAAAACCGCAGAAGTTGATTTCTTGAAAAAAGCTATAAACGACGGTTACGTAAATCTATATTTTGGATTTGACAGTGATAAACCCCTCAGCTACTCAATTAGTGCTGCCCACTATGTGTCCAACTTCCTAAAAAGAAATCCAGGCGTAAGTCTCGAGGTAAAGGGATACGCGGATGAATTGGGCCTTGACGATTACAATTTTAAACTTTCCGAAAGACGAGCAAAAGCAGTTTACGATCTTCTGATTTCAAGCGGAATTGAAAGATCACGACTTTCTTACAAAGGATATGGTGAAGACACCTCGGTAGACAAATCCTCCCAGAATGCTCGTCAATTTGCAAGAAGGACAAGTTTCGAAGTCAAATAAGTTTAAATCCAGCCCAATTTCACTAATTGGGCTTTTTTTATATATTTTCGTCATGTTTATTTTAGAAGAATTCAATTCAATCGGAAACCAATTTATAGCTGAACTTCGGGATGTTGCTGTACAGGGAGACCGATTGCGTTTTCGTAAAAACCTGGAGCGAATTGGAGAGATTCTGGCCTACGAAATATCAAAATCATTACCTTATCTCCCCAAGGAGATCCAAACACCTTTAGCAAAAACAAAAGCAAATATTCCCTCAGTAAATCCTGTGATTTTTGCGGTTTTACGAGCCGGCCTTCCTTTCTATCAAGGATTTTTGAATTTCTTTGACAAAGCTGAAAGTGGATTTATCGGCGCATTTAGAGAGGAAGGACCAGGAGAAATAAAAATCCATCTTGGATATCATGCCAGCCCCAGTTTGGAAGGAAAAACTCTGATTTTGACAGATCCGATGTTGGCAACAGGAAAATCTTTTATCCGATCCATTGAAAGTATACTCACTCATGGAAGGCCTGAAATAATCCATATTGCAGCTATCATTGCCTCCCCGGATGGAATCAAGTATATCAAAGATCACCTCAAAATCCCCCACCAATTATGGATTGGTGCTGTCGATGAATCCTTAAATGAAAAATCCTATATAGTTCCGGGATTGGGAGATGCGGGAGATTTGGCTTTTGGCGAAAAACTCTGATCCGTATGACAGCTTATTTTTTAGTGGCTTTGGGCTTGGTGATTCTTCTCCTTGGAGGAAAATTTTTAGTGGATGGAGCTTCTTCCATAGCCTTAAAATTGGGGATGAGTACCGGCTTGATTGGCCTGACTGTCGTTGCTTTTGGAACTTCGGCACCAGAGCTTTTAGTCAGTATAAATGCCTCTCTCAAAGGAAGTAGTGATATTTCAATCGGAAATGTAGTCGGTTCAAATATCTCCAATATTGCCTTGGTGCTGGGTTTGAGTGGTATTCTTTATCCGATCTTGATTCGAAAGAACCACATTAGATTTGATTATGTCATGATGCTTTTGTTTACGGTTCTTTTTTATCTCATCGCCTTAGATTACCTCATTTCATTTTGGGAAGGAGTTTTTCTATTTGTGATTTTGGTGACTTTCAACGTTTATTTATTTAGAAATCTTGGGAAAGGAATTATTGAAAACCAGGAAGAAGTAAATGAAGAATTAGCGCAGGTAAAAAATTACACCTGGCCTACATCGGTGGGGCTATTTCTCCTAGGAGTCCTTGGACTGTATTTTGGATCAGACCTTTTAGTTGAAAATGCAGTGTTAATATCAAGAGAATTTGGAGTCTCGGAAAGAGTCATAGGGGTGACAATTATCGCAATTGGTACCAGTCTCCCTGAACTTAGCACCTCCATAATAGCCGCTTACTCAAAACGTACTGACCTTGCACTGGGAAATATCCTGGGAAGTAACATCATCAATATTCTCTCAATCATTGGATTGACCGCGATGATTAACCCCATTATGGTTTCCGATGCATTTATTACGTTCGATTTCCTCTGGATGATTGGGATTTCATTATTGCTTTTTCCTCTCATGCGAACCAAAATGAGAATTACCAAGGTGGAAGGCTCCATACTCCTTTTGAGTTATTTCGCATATTTGTATTTCCTGTTATGAGCGAGTCTCTGATCACATTCTTCAGTATCTATTTCCTCTGCCTGTTCAAATTTATTGCAGGACCTGTTTTGGGTGCCGCAGCGGGGTATGGGTTTTGGCTGACCATGCTTGTCACGGTTTCAGGAATGATGTCCAGTGTGTTCTTTTTTACATTTGTGGGAGAAAAAATAAAAAAAACGTTAGCCCTGCGCTTTAACCGGAAACGCACTGTTTTTAGCAGAAAATCGAGAGCCATTGTAACCCTTTGGAAAAAATATGGCGAAATAGGCATTGCATTCGCCACTCCACTTTTTCTTACACCGATTGGAGGAACTTTGATTTTGGTTTCCTTTGGGACCAAAAAGCAAAAGATCTTTTTTTACATGTTTTGGAGTGCAATAATTTGGTCTTCCATTTTTAGCCTGAGCATTGAGCAGATCCTCAGAATTCCATTTTTTGATCGGTTACTCGGGTAAGTTTTTTGATCCAATAGTTAAGGTTTTTGATTATGCCACCCTGCCTCAACCAGGCTCGATTCATGTGTTTATAATTTTTTTTTGGCGGCCACATGGAATCTCGCAAGGTTTACAATCATTCGAGTGTGTGACTTTTTAGTCATGCTCGATTTCATCTGTTTATAATTTGTTTTTCAAAGGTCAGATGGAATCTCGCATGGTTTATAATCATCCCAGTGTGTGACGATCTTCGT
>NZ_FNVR01000002.1:0-167251 GCF_900108085.1 Algoriphagus boritolerans DSM 17298 = JCM 18970 | reverse complement strand
TTATAATCATCCCAGTGTGTGACGATCTTCGTCATGCTCGATTTCATCTGGAAGGATTTCAATATCCTGAATCAGAATACGATTGGAAATTTCCTGACCAGTTAAGGTGGCAGCCAGCCCTCCCATAGCAGTCTCTTTGTATCTACTTTCCATGGACGCACCAATTTCCCCCATGGCTTCTACACATTCATCCACAGGTATGACGGCATTGACATTGGCTAAGGCGATCTGAGCCGAGCTGAAAGCGATAGCGGCTGCACTTGCATTTCGAACCACGCAGGGAACCTCCACTAAACCGGCTACAGGATCACATACTAATCCAAGCATGCATTGAATGGTGATGGCAACAGCATTAAATACCTGATCTATTGAGCCTCCCAAACAATATACTATCCCGCCTGCTGCCATGGCTGCTGCCGAGCCCGTCTCTGCCTGACAGCCTCCGACTGCACCCGCCAAACTTGCCTTTTCCTCAATAATCAGTGCAATGCCTGCTCCCACCAAAAGGGCTTCAAGAATTTTAGAATCAGGCAAAGAATGGATTTCCTGAAGGGTCACCAAGGTCCCCGGCAGGATTCCAGAAGCGCCTGCAGTAGGAGCAGCAACGACTCTTCCCATACAGGAATTCACCTCTTTAGCGGCAAGGGCTCTCGAAATCAATTTTTGAAATTCAGGAGAAAGAACTGTAAGCGGGTGATTAAATACCTTTTTTGCTCCATTATTGATCATCCCAGAGCGAGAAGTCATTTCCTCTTCCAGGCCGGATTTCACGGCATCTTTCATCACAGAATAGGCATGCTGAAGGCCACTCCGGATTTTTTCCTCAGAAGAATTCTTTTGTTCTACCTCGTACTCGATCACAGAATCGACTAAGGAGACGTTTTGGCTTTCACAGTATTCCTTCCAGCCTTTGAAACTTTCAAAAAGGTAGCACATAACTTAATTGGGTTTATATTCTCAGAATAAATTCGTCCACGAATGGGTTCCGAACTGTCCTGAAATTTACAATAGATGGAACATAAAACGCAGATTCATTTAATTTTCTCAAGAATCAAGCAGTGCTGTTTTGCTCGAAAAAACATAAATGAAGGTACTTTTATTTTAGCCTAAATTCTCAAAAACTGAACTTTTTATAGTGCGCATAAACTCTTACTTTTAAAATTCAGTTAAATACTTAAACTCAATTATTGAGCTACATTTTCGACCCCTTCGAATGAGCAAGCTGAAATTAATCTTACCTGCATTTTTCCTATTCATATCACTTGATGCTTTTTCTCAACGAGATGATGTGGGAAACTATGAGTACGACAAAGAATATCTTTTTGGCGTAAACAAAAACACCAATGGAGGATTGATTGGAGGTATTTCCTTCAAAGCAGGTACTCGACTGGATGATTCCCAGTTTTCCTTTTGGGGAATTGAACTTTCAAACGTAAAAAGCCCAAAAGAATCCAGATACAATACGGTTCTCGGAAACAGCTATATTTTCGGAAAGTCCAACTACCTCTATGCGATCCGACCTCATTATGGGAGAGAGATCGTTCTTTTCAAAAAGGCCCCAAATCAAGGAGTGCAAGTAAGTGCTCTTGCAGCTGTCGGACCAAGCTTTGGGTTAATAGCACCTTACTATATTGAATATGCGGTCAGTCGCGTACAGACTGTGACCGAACAGTATAATCCTGAAGTTCACCAAAGTAGATTTAATATCTTAGGAACAGGCGCATTATTTGAAGGGCTGGGACAATCTGAATTGGCCATTGGTGCAAATCTAAAAGCCGCCCTGATGTTTGAGTTTGGCGTCTTCAGAAGCAGTGTCACAGGATTGGAAGTAGGGTACATGGTAGAAGGGTACAATAAAGAAATTCCCTTGATTTCAACGGCTGAGAACAATCAGCTCTTTCAATCAGCCTACTTTACCTTCTTCTACGGATTCCGAAAATAATCTCAATTGGGTTTTTGATCACCCTTAAATTACCTTTGTAGCAAATTCGAATACCATGATTGAATTACCCGTAATCTCTGAGGAAGCAACACGACGAAAAAAACCTGATTGGCTCAGGGTGAAGCTTCCTGTGGGAAAAGAATATGCCAAAGTCCGGAAACTTGTCGATGAACATAAACTCCATACCATCTGCGAAAGTGGTAACTGCCCAAATATGGGTGAATGCTGGGGGGCTGGAACTGCGACTTTCATGATTTTGGGAAATGTATGCACCCGCTCTTGTTCTTTTTGTGCTGTAGCTACAGGCAGACCGCCTGAATACGATACGGATGAGCCCCGAAGAGTAGCTGAAGCAATCCAACTCATGGGTGTAAAACATGCAGTGATAACCTCTGTAAACCGTGATGAACTCAAGGATAAAGGTGCCGAAATCTGGTATCAGACGGTGGTTCAGACTAAAGAACTTTCTCCCGAGACAACTATCGAAACACTAATTCCCGATGTCAAATCAAACTGGGATGCCCTCTATCGCATGATCAGCGGAGGTCAGGAAGTCGTGTCTCACAACATGGAGACAGTAGGAAGTCTCTATCGAAGAGTTCGTCCACAGGCAAAGTATGAGCGGTCACTGGAGCAAATTAAGCTGACAAAGGAGTTTGGCAAAAGAACCAAAACTGGAATCATGCTAGGGCTTGGTGAAAAAAAAGAAGAAGTCTTGACAGCAATGGACCATCTGGTCGAGCATGGATGTGATATTCTAACTTTGGGACAATACCTGCAGCCGACCAAAATGCATATCGAAGTAGCGGAATTTATTCATCCCGATCTATTCGCAGAATACCGGGAAGAAGGTCTTAGAAGAGGACTTAAATACGTTGAATCCGGACCCTTGGTAAGATCTTCTTACCATGCCGAGCGACATGTAAATGTATAAACAAAAAATGGCTGCCAATTGGCAGCCATTTTTTGTTTGAAAGAGTTGGAATTACGCCAATTCAGTCTCAGCCGCATATTCTTCGACAGGTATACAGCTACAAACCAAGTTTCTGTCTCCATAGGCAGAATCGATTCTTCGTACCGTTGGCCAAAACTTGCTTTCTTTTACGCAGGCGATAGGGAATACTGCTTTTTCTCTGGAATAAGGCATCGTCCATTCTCCGGTAAGCACCATAGCGGCAGTATGGGGTGCATTTTTCAACACGTTTTCTATACGATCAGCTTTCCCTTCTTCGATTTCTCGGATTTCTTCCCGAATCGAGAGTAAGGCATCGCAGAATTTATCCAACTCAGCTTTGGTTTCTGATTCGGTAGGCTCGATCATCAATGTTCCAGCAACCGGAAAGGAAACTGTTGGGGCATGATAGCCATAATCCATCAATCGCTTGGCAATGTCCTCCACCTCTACTCCAACTTCCTTGAACGCTCTGCAATCCACAATCATTTCATGAGCAGCACGTCCTTTAGATCCAGTATAAAGAATCGGATAATGCTCACTCAACCTTTCTTTGATGTAGTTCGCATTCAGGATCGCCATTTTGGTAGCATTGGTCAATCCATCTCCCCCCATCATTGCGATGTACGCGTAAGATATCGGCAGGATGCTCGCGCTTCCATAAGGGGCTGAAGAAATCGAAGATACTGCCTGGTCTCCACCTGTTTTAACCAACGGATTTCCAGGCAGGAACGGTGCCAAATGGCTTGCTACGCAGATTGGACCCATGCCCGGTCCACCTCCACCGTGAGGAATGCAGAACGTTTTATGCAAGTTGAGGTGACAAACGTCCGCTCCGATTCTACCCGGAGAAGTCAAACCTACCTGAGCATTCATGTTGGCTCCATCCATGTAGACTTGTCCACCATACTGATGGATCGTAGCACAGATTTCCTGGATTGCTTCCTCGAATACCCCGTGTGTAGATGGGTAAGTTACCATCAGGCAGGAAAGATCATCTTTGTGCTCTGTGGCTTTCACTTTCAGGTCATCGATATCGATATTTCCTTTTTCGTCACACTTCACTAAAACCACCTTCATTCCTGCCATCACAGCAGAAGCCGGGTTGGTTCCGTGAGCGGAAGTAGGGATCAAAGCGATATTTCGGTGACCTTCTCCACGATTCATGTGATAAGCCCGAATTACCATTAGACCGGCATATTCACCCTGAGCCCCTGAGTTAGGCTGCAAAGAAGTGTCTGCAAAACCGGTGATCTCAGTTAGCCAGGTTCTCAGATTGGTAAACAACTCTTGGTAGCCCAGCGTCTGATCCATCGGTGCAAAAGGGTGCAATTGACCGAATTCAGGCCAAGTGACCGGGATCATTTCAGCAGTAGCATTCAATTTCATGGTACACGAGCCCAAAGAAATCATGGAATGAACCAAAGAAAGATCTTTATTCTCCAACCGCTTAATATACCGTAGCATCTCGTGCTCGCTATGGTAATTGTTGAACACCGGATGAGTAAGATATTCCGACTTTCTGGTTAAAGCCTCCGGCAAATCCAACTGAAGATTTGCAACCAGTTGGTCCAAATCAAGGGTATGCTTTCCCTCTTCGGTAGCAAAAATATTCACTATAGTTTTGACATCTTCCAGTGATTTGGTTTCGTCAAAGGAAATAAACACCGAATCAGACTCATATCTGAAATTCATGTTGGCTCCTAAAGCCAGTCCACGCACTCTTTCTCTGGAAACTTCATTCATTTTGATCTGAATCGTATCAAAGAAAGTATGGTCTGCCACATTCAGCCCTACTTTTTTCAAAGCTTCAGCCGTTAGCTTTGCTAACCCATGTGCTCTTAACGCAATGTTTTTCAGGCCTTTTGGACCGTGATAGACCGCATAAAAGCTAGCCATCACACTCAAAAGAACCTGGGCAGTACAGATGTTAGAAGTTGCTTTTTCGCGCTTGATATGTTGTTCTCGGGTCTGAAGTGCCATTCGGTAGGCTTTGTTTCCTGCCCGGTCGATGGATACACCGATGATTCTTCCCGGTATTTGTCTTTTGAATTCATCTTTGGTAGCAAAAAATCCTGCATGCGGGCCACCGTAGCCCATAGGAACTCCGAATCGCTGCGCAGAACCAACGACTACATCTGCTCCCATTTCACCCGGAGAAGTTAATAGCGTAAGGGCCAGTAAATCTGAAGCGAAGGCAGTTAGTACTTTGTTTTCTTTTGCGGCAGCTACAATCGCTGAATAATCAGAAACTGCCCCATCCGAGTTTGGATACTGGAACATCACGCCATACAATTGAGGATCTGTCAAGTCCAGTGAAGATATCGCCCCAAAGACCAACTTAATGCCGATCGGCTCCGCTCTTGTCACCAACAGTGCTTTGGTCTGAGGAAAAACTTTCTCGTCTACAAAATAGCGGTTGGCGTTCTTCTTTTCTTTTGGCTTCACCGCATGGAGCATCGTCATCGCCTCCGCTGCAGCCGTTCCTTCATCCAATAGCGAAGCATTGGCAAGCTCCATCCCTGTCAATTCCATCACCACGGTCTGGAAGTTGATCAACGCTTCCAATCTTCCTTGGGCAATCTCGGCTTGGTACGGCGTGTAAGCCGTGTACCATCCGGGATTTTCGAGAACGTTTCTTAAAATAACTCCGGGTACGATTGTATCATAGTATCCCAAACCGATAAAGGACTTGAAAACTTTGTTTTTGGATGCAAGTACCTTGAAGTCTGCCAGAAATTCAGATTCCAATTTTGCCTTTGGTAAATCCAAGGGCCTAGTCAATTGAATCGATTCGGGAACAGTTTGGTTGATTAATTCCTCTAAAGATGAGGCGCCGATTTTCTCCAACATCTCCGCGATTTCCGCCTCGGTCGGGCCATTGTGTCTGCTCTCGAATTTGACAGCATTAGAAAGATTGATCTGCATAAAGAACGCTTGGGAATTGTGATGTATTTGGGTTTAAAACCATCCTGTTTTTACGAGCGCAAAGGTACTATTTCTAAGAGGAAAAGGGGTTGCGGCCGAGTAATAATTTACCATTTAACATCGGTTCTTGACAAACGGTTTTATCAAGGGCCAAAAATTTGTCTAGTTTAGCAGGCTAAAGAAAAAACGCGATGCATAAAAAATTAATACTAAGTGGTGTAATTGCCTTAGGAATGGCTTTTCCCTCTTTTTCACAAACTTCCCCACAAGTCAAATACGCAAATACTATCAGCGTAGAAGACTTGACTAAGCACCTAACTTACCTTGCTTCGGACCAAATGCAGGGCCGTGATACAGGGTCTGAAACAGGTAAACTTGCCGCTCAATATTTAGCGGATTTTTACAAAAACTTAGGTCTCACAGGACCGGTAAATGGAAGCTTTTTCCAAAGTGTTCCATTGGTCACTGCCAACTTCAGCAAGGTCACTTTGCAGGTCGGTAAATCCAAACTTGTCGAAAACGAGGATTTCGTCTTCACAGGAGACGGAAACATGGCAAAAACGGCCAAGTCTGAATTGGTATTTCTTGGCTTAGTCACTGATGAAAATCTGGCAAAAGTTGATGTAAAGGGAAAGCTTGTCGGCCTTTGGGCAGTAGGCGTTCGGAGCAATGATCTGGTGAAAAAAGTAATGGATGCAGGCGCTGCCGGAATTGTCATCGTTTCGATGGAAGGTCAGGCAAATTTCGACCGGATTGCCAATCGTTACAAAACTCTGGCAGGAAAAGGTAGAATAGGTTTTGATAAAGAAACGGAACAAAGACCAATCTTTATGGTGAGCTCCGACAAGATGGGCCAACTTTTCAACACTCCTGTGGAAAAATTGAAAGAAGCTGCAAAGTCAACTCCTGAATCCATCGCTTCCCAAAAAGTAATTTACCAAGTAGTAAAAACCAAAACTCCTGTAGATGCCGTCAACGTGATGGGATTTTTGGAAGGAACAGACAAAAAAGAGGAAGTACTCGTGATCTCCTCACACTATGACCATGTGGGTGTAAGCTCCACGGGTGAAGTATTCAATGGTGCAGATGATGACGGGTCGGGAACAGTCTCAGTGATGGAGATTGCAGAGGCTTTTGCACAAGCTGCCAAAGACGGGATGAAGCCTCGAAGAAGTATTCTTTTCCTCAATGTGACCGGTGAAGAAAAAGGACTTTTAGGTTCAGCCCATTATGGAGACAACCCGGTTTTCCCATTGGCAAATACGGTTAACAACATCAACATTGACATGGTAGGTCGTATCGACTACGAATACCAGAAAGAAGAAAACAAGGATTATATCTATGTGATCGGTTCGGAGATGCTTTCTTCTCACCTGAAGAAAATCAATGAATATAACAACATCACCTATACCAATCTGATCCTTGATTACCGCTATGACGCGGAAGACGATCCAAACAGATTCTACTACAGATCGGATCACTACAACTTCGCGAAGCACAACATCCCGGTAATATTCTTCTTCAACGGAGTGCATGATGACTATCACCAAGTGACGGATACGGTGGACAAAATCGAATTCCCTCTGTTGACGAAACGTGCACAGCTAATCTTCCACACGGCTTGGGATCTTGCCAACAGAGAGCAAAGAACTCCTGTGGATGGCTCGAATACCAGAACTGAGAGATAAATAGAAAGGTCCCGATTGCACGGGACCTTTTTTTGTTCCTAGTCTACACGGATATTGTTGTAATCTTTCCCAAGAAAAAGGAGGTTTAATTCTGTCAGGCTTTGATATGCTTTTACTTTCGATTCAAAATCATTTTCCAAAAAAGCTAAAAGTAAATCGGAGAATTCTTCTGCTTTTTTGGTCTTTTCCAAAGAATGTCCGTCTCTAAATAACACCAAAGTACTCCTCGGAAAAAACTCAGCAAGTACATCAACAACTTTTGGATTGATCAAGAGGTCATAAGCACTTCCAAGAATTATCACTTGACCTCCAAAGCTCAATCCCACATCATAGTTTGTCCCTATCAAAGAGAACCTTTTCTCCAAGTACGTTGTCCAAAACGGTTCACTTTTCTCTTTTAAAAAATTTGCAACAGGAAAATCGGAATTCCCATCAGCCATGAGTTCTATGGTATGCTCGAAGGCACGAACAGCAAAAGATGTTGGAAACTTTATTTCCATCGAATTTGAATGGTTTTCTTTAAAATCTTTCATCGATGAATCAATCAAACTATCTCTCAAGGATGGGTCAGAATTGAAATAATCCACGGAAGATCTGTAAGCAAATCCAAAGAATTCGGCATCAGTTAAAACGGTGGGTTGATTTTGAAAATAGTTTGAAAAATTCCAAAAACTAAGGTTCGTCTGAATATCCATTAGAAATGGATTGATGCAAATCAGTTTGTCGACGCTTTGAGAATAAGTAGACAAATAATGAAGCAAAATTCCGGTAGAGGAGGAATAACCAATTAGCATAACTTTCCTTTCACAAAGGATCTTCTTTCGAATCAACTCTATGTCTTGGGAAACCTGGTTTTGATTAAGCCAACGATATATTTTCTCCCAATCCTGATTTGCATTTTCATGAATAAATTTTTCAAGTTCTTTGGAAAAATGTCTTCCTGAAATTCGAACCCAATTGAATTCTGCTTTGATAGATTCACTTAAATCAAATCCCTGAAAGGCATAATCGATCGGGTCATCCACAGTGAAAACCGTCTCTCTTCTAGGATCAAATTCATTTTCAAAATGATAGGTGACTGTAATCTTCCTGCTTTGAGGATCTCCATGATCGAGCGGAACTATAATAGTTTCTGCTATGGGATTGAAAAAAAGTCCAAATATTAAATTAATCGCTGCAATCATTATCAGTTCTCCACCTGACCAAATTGAAAAATATGAAATACCAAATAATTTTCAGAGACCTTTTGGTTTCGAGGATGGGCATAATTCAGGTACAATCCATTTTCATTTACAAACCAATTATTGATTTGATAGGTGTAATTGGGGAGGCTGTAGTTTGAAATTAAATTAAGGTCGGAATCAAATACCGAGATTGAAATTTTCTTTTCAGTAAAGCCAGACTCAGGCAGAGAAGGATCAGGCGAATCCCAAATTCCTCTGTAAACCAAATTGCGGTAGTTATCAGGAATGGGAGTTAGGAAATGAGGGTTTTCAATTGCGTGTTCATCAATATTATCCAATGCTAGTAGTTCCGGGGTGAATTTCATCTCGTGTACCTTACTTTCCGATTTTTCCTGATTAACTCCATTTAGAGAGAGAAGCGTGGATTCGTATTGAAAATTATAGATCATTCGATCACCCATAAAATCTTGAAAGCCCAGATAGGTAATGAAACCTACATTTCCACTGACTTTTTTATAATGCTCCGTATGCCTAATAGAAAGAGGCTTTACTTCCAAAGTTTCAATATTCAAAGAAGCAACCAAAGGCAAAGCAGCCCTTTCTTCAAGGCTTTCTCCATGATGAATGAGGGAAAAGAAAATCAACTTTTGTTTTTGATGATACTTAAGTTTGAAATAAAAATTACAAACCGGATCACCCAAATTTTTATCTGAAAAAAGATGATACAGGTCAAATGAATTTACTTTTTGGCCACTTTCATTTAGAACATGAACTTTTCCTCGTTCATAAGCAAAAATCGAATCTGAATTATGCCAGTAAATTGATTCAATTGCTCCAACACCATTTGGCCCTTCAAAAAAGAGATTCTCTGATTTTAATACTTTTGAATTATCAAGATCAAAATAATCAAGGGAATGCTTTGATCCGTTGTAGGCGATTAACTTTTCTGTACCATCGTCCGAATAATTACTTAAGACCTGATAAGAGCTGAGTTGATCAGATGTGATTGGGATTACGACATCTTTTATTTCAGGAATCAACTCTAATTTGATAGGTTTTGAATTGCAGGAGATAATAAAAATAATTGGAATAATGGATAATTTGAGAGTTCTCATATTTGACAGAAAAGGATTAGGGTTGGATCTCTCCAACCCTTAATTTTTAACACGAGGCGTAAGAATCACAAGTTTGACTAGCAAGTGCTCCACTAAAACTACAGCCACTCATACTCATTGTAGAAGAGCACCAAACTCTGGTACACTTAATTTCTTCTCCTAAAACAGTCATGGAACATCCAGAACCATCACCGCCCATTCCTTGAGCCATTCCCTGACTAGGAATTAATGAGAATGAAAATAAAACTAGTAATGAAAAACAGGAAATCTTTTTAATTAGGTTCATTTCATCTGTTTATAATTTGATATTTATTGGTCAGATGGAATCTCGCATGCATTATAATCATCCCAGTGTGTGACTTTTTAGTCATGCTCGATTTCTTTTGTTGTTTAGATTAAACTTTTACTTAGTTGTTTGCAAACATTTCTAAGTTCAAGAAAAAAAAAAAAAACAATGCAACTAATTTTATTAAAAAAATTATTTCCCCTTATTCTTCTGGTTCTTCGTTTTCATCTGATTTCGGTTGGGTTTCTTCACATGCTTTTTGGCCCGAACCTTTTCCCCTTTACCGATATTGACTTTTGGAGGAGCTTTTTTCTCATGGAACGCACCTTTGTAATCCGGATTATCACGTTGTTTTAGTCGATCCAGTTCACGCTCATACCCTTGCTTTTCCTCAAAAGGTGTATCAGGAACATCCACCACACCCGGGATTGGCAATAAATCCACACGCATGCGAATGATATCCTCGATCCGGTCAAAGTGATAGATTTCAGCCGGATTCACAAATGTAATGGCTTTACCTTCCTGCTCTGCTCTTCCGGTTCGGCCTATTCTATGCACATAATCTTCATAGATCAGCGGCACGTCGAAATTGATCACGTGAGAGACCATCGTCACATCCAAACCTCGGGAAGCTACGTCTGTCGCCACCAAGATTCTCACCTCACCACCTTTGAAATCCTCAATGGAGTTGATCCGGGTGTTCTGCCCTTTGTTGGCGTGAATGACACGAATCTCCCCCAAGTGCTTTCGCTCCAAAAAGCTAAAAACCGATTCGGCATTTTTTCGGCTTCGTGTAAAAATGATCGCCCTGTTGATTTCCTCGTTTGCAAGCAAATGCTCCAAGAGGTTGATCTTGGTTTTGATATTTGGGACGTGATATTTGACTTGGCCGATGGTTTCGGCAGTTGTTGCCGATGGCGTCACTTCCACTCGTTCAGGAAATTCAAGAAACTCTGAGGCTAGGTTTTCCACCCGCGCACTGAAGGTCGCTGAAAATAGCAAATTCTGTCTCTTAGATGGAATCACCTCCAAAATAGACCGAATCTGAGGCATAAAGCCCATATCCATGATTTTGTCCGCCTCGTCTAGCACCATCGTCTTGATGTCTTTGGTGTAAATGGTGCCCTTTCGGTACAGATCCATAAACCTGCCTGGCGTGGAAATGATAATATCCACTCCGGCAGTGATGTTTTCGATTTGAGTTTTAGGGCCCAAACCTCCATAGAGGCTTACGATTCGCAGATCGGTATTTTGGGCAAGCTGCTTTGCTACTTCTTCAATCTGCATGACCAGCTCGCGAGTAGGCGCAAGGATGATTCCACGCGGATGGAGACCTTGTG
Source organism: Algoriphagus boritolerans DSM 17298 = JCM 18970 (assembly GCF_900108085.1). GTDB lineage: Bacteria > Bacteroidota > Bacteroidia > Cytophagales > Cyclobacteriaceae > Algoriphagus > Algoriphagus boritolerans. Next base: position 155,816 of record NZ_FNVR01000002.1, on the reverse strand, counting down.
CATATTTGACTTTCATCAGCAGCGGAAGGACATAAGCGGCCGTTTTTCCGGTACCTGTCTGCGCAATTCCGAGCACATCATGCCCGGCAAGGGCCAATGGGATTGCTTTTTCCTGAATCGGGGTCGGTTGCGTGTAGCCTGCAGCGGTCACTGCTTCGAGCAATTGTTTATTTAGCTTAAAAGCATCAAAACCTAAGGCTTGATCACTCATGTTTGTTATTTTTGGACAGAATTCGGTAATCGAAAATGAATGAAAAGATGAAATGCCCATGGGAATAAATCTCACACAGGGGGATGATTATTCATGGCATTCCATGTGACAATTCAAAATCAAATTATAAACACATGAAAAGTATCCTGATCACCGGTGCAAATATAGTCAATGAAGGCCGGATTTGCCCGGGCGATGTTTTGGTCAGGGATGGCCGAATCGCCAAAATCGGAACTGACTTAAGCGTTGAATCGGCTGATATTCACATCAATGGGGAGGGAAAACACCTTCTACCGGGAGTAATTGATGATCAGGTTCACTTTCGGGAGCCGGGATTAACCCACAAGGCAGAAATTTATACCGAAGCCAAAGCTGGAGTGGCGGGCGGCACGACCACTTATATGGAGATGCCAAACACAGTCCCACAGGCTGTAACAATTCCTCTATTGGAAGAAAAATACGCCCGAGCAAAGGAAGTTTCCCTCGCCAATTATTCTTTCTTTTTTGGAGGAACCAATGATAATCTGGATGAAATCCTAAAACTAGACCTACACAGGGTTTGCGGGCTGAAAGTTTTTCAGGGCTCATCCACCGGCAATATGGTAGTGGATAACATCGAGTCGCTGGAAGGAATTTTCAAGAATTACAAGGGACTTTTAGCAATTCATTCTGAAAATGATCACATCATCAAAGCCAATCTCGAGGAATTTAAGGCGATCTATGGGGATGATATCCCGGTGAAATTCCACCCCAAGATTAGATCTGAGGAGGCTTGTTACAACGCGTCGAGTCGAGCCGTGGCCATGGCTAAAAAATATGGAACCAGGCTCCACATTCTTCACATTAGTACTGCAAAAGAACTGGAGCTGTTTGACAATTCCATACCATTGGAAGAAAAGCGCGTGACCGCAGAGGCCTGTATCCATCACATGTGGTTTTCTGAGGAAGATTATGCGACCAAAGGCAATCTGATCAAATGGAATCCTGCGGTAAAAACCGCCCATGACCGGGAACAAATTTTTCAAGCGGTGCTGGATGACCGAATCGATGTCATCGCGACGGATCATGCCCCGCATACGTTGGAAGAAAAGTCTCAGGTCTATACCAAAGCACCTTCAGGTGGGCCTTTGAATCAGCATAGTTTGGTAGCGATGTTGGACTTTTTCCACCAAGGAAAAATCTCGCTGGAAAAAATTGTCCAAAAGATGTCGCATCATGTTGCGACCCTTTTTCAGATCGAGGAGAGGGGCTTCATCCGTGAAGGATATTTCGGGGATTTGGTTTTAGTGAATCTGAATTCTCCTTGGACAGTTTCCAAAGAAAACATTTTGTCAAAATGTGGCTGGTCGCCCTTTGAAGGACATACGTTCCAATCTAAAGTGACTCACACGATCGTTTCAGGACACCTGGCGTATGAGGAAGGAACATTTCACGAGGAAAAAAACGGCGAACGAATCACTTTTTTAAGAAAAAATTAAGTGCTGGCTTGCTCTAAATATTCTAATTTATTACTTTTGCAAACCATTTGAGACATCCACTTCCAAATGGGATTACACGGTGATTGTAGCTCAGCTGGTTAGAGCGCTGGTTTGTGGATCCAGAGGCCGCCGGTTCGAACCCGGTCTTTCACCCAAGCCCCTCAAATCGAGGGGTTTTTGTTTTGTAAAGGAGTGTGAGTTGGCACAACATTTGACAAATCCATTCCAAACTAAACCACACTCAGATGTTTACTTTGTTCAAAAATTCCCCAAAATTTCCGGTGGTCAAGCCAGTTAATATTCGTTTGGTTCAAAATTACTTTGTGAAATTTGAAGAATCCCTGAAAAATTTCGATGAAGTCCAGCGGGAAATGATTCATTCTTGACAGATCTGGCATTAGATTAAAAAAGGTTATGGAAACATAACCTTTTATTTTTCCACATAATTTTTCTTATCAATACAAAACTCTATTTTTAAATGTTTACAATTTTCCTCTTATGAGTTATATCCACTTTGATAAAACCCAATTAATCAACCTGAATTATTCCCTCGAACGAGAGATAATTCGGACGAATCGTTCTGGCACCTATACGAGTACTACAATTATCGGATGTAACACACGCAAGTACCACGGTTTATTAGTCGTCCCGCAGCCCCAGATCGATTCTCAAAACCATGTCATGTTATCCACTGTTCATGAGACGGTGATTCAGCATGGAGCGAGTTTCAACCTTGGAATAAATAAATATCCCGGTAATTACTCTCCCCGAGGTCATAAATATTTGGAGGATTTTGATTCAGAACCCATCCCAAAGCTTACTTATCGGGTTGGAGGAGTGGTATTGCAAAAGGAATTGATTCTCGACACCAACAGGGATCGGGTCATGATCCGGTATACGCTGCTTGATGCCAATTCACCTACTAAAATTCAAATTCAGCCCTTTTTAGCTTTCAGAGGTTATCACAGTCTATCAAAAGCAAACGACACCCTTAACAAAAACTTCACTAAAGTATCCTGTGGCACGAAATTTCAACTTTACAAGGAGTATGATCCACTTTTTCTTCAGCTTTCGAAGAAAAATGAATTCATATCCAAGCCTAATTGGTATCACAATATAGAATACATTCAGGAGCGGGAACGAGGGTATGAATACCAAGAGGACCTTTTTGTACCGGGTTATTTTGAATTTGAAATAGCAAAAGGAGAGTCTGTCATCTTTTCGGCGGGGCTGACGGAGGCAGATCCAAAAACTCGTCAAAAAGCCTTTCAAAAGGAAATCGCGCGAAGGATTCCGAGAAACAACTTTGAAAACTGCCTCAAAAATTCAGCCGGTCAATTCATCAGAGCCCGTAATGGTGATACAAGAATCATCGCAGGTTATCCTTGGTTTGGATGGTGGGGCAGAGATACATTCATCGCTGCACCTGGTCTGACCCTGTCAAACGGCGACACGGAAACCTTTCTTAAGATCATGGATACGATGTCCAGAGATCTCAAGGGACCTCTATTTCCAAACATCGGAAGTGGTGATTTCACCAATATGACTGCAATGGATGCCCCATTATGGTTTTTTTGGACGCTCCAGCAATACATTGTTTATACCGGCGACAAAAAAACAATAAAGGATCGCTATCTTGAGAAACTTCGAGGCATTATCGATGGCTATCGAAACGGAACCGAATACAACATCCACATGATGGATAACGGGCTTATCTGGGGAGGTCGAAAAGATGTGGCTTTGACTTGGATGGATGCGATTACTCCGGATGGTCCGGTCACCCCTCGTATTGGTAGTCCGGTCGAGATTCAGGCGCTTTGGTACAATGCCCTTTCCTTCTTCCATGAATTGAGCGGGGAAGAAGAGTTTGCGGTATTGGCTGCACAGGTTAGCGATTCATTCGACAGGGAGTTTTGGTCATGGGACTACGGTTACTTAGCTGATGTGGTAGATGGAGAGGAAAAGGATTGGTCTATTCGGCCAAACATGTTGTTTGCGACATCGCTTCCCTATACCATGCTCAGTGAAGAAAAAAATGATAAAATCCTTGAGCTGGTCAAATCCAAATTACTAACTACACGAGGGCTCCGGTCACTTTCACCTGATGATCCCGGATACAAAGGCTACTATTTTGGAAATCAAATAAGTAGGGACAATGCCTATCATAATGGAACGGTTTGGACTTGGCTTTTAGGGCATTTTGTAGAAGGTTATCTGAAACTTCATGGAAAAGCAGCCAAAAACTTTGTCCAAAAAATCATCAAGGGATTTGACGGAGTTATGACTCAATATGGAATCGGAACTGTAGCTGAAATTTACGATGGGGATCCTCCTCACCGCCCTAAAGGCTCTATTTCGCAGGCATGGAGCGTAGCAGAATTGCTCAGAATGATGGACTTAGTCAAAAGAATTTAAAATGACTTTTTTATGAGAGTTTTAATGTTTGGGTGGGAATTTCCACCCCATATTTCTGGAGGATTAGGCACCGCTTGCTATGGCTTAGTCAAGGGCATGAATCATCATAATCAGGAAGTAATATTCGTAGTACCCAAACTCTGGGGTGACGAAGAGCCCCTGGCTGACTTTGTAAACGGAAGTGATGTTCGGATTGATTATCGCGAGAAGCGGTTTAAGAAATTTTGGAAAAACCTCACATATCTGGAAGTAAGCAGCTTTTTGGTGCCTTACTTAGGTCCTGAGCAGTTTAAAAAATTTACCGATTACTCGATTCATGATCGGACGGATGTAGAAGAAAGTATTTTCTCGGATAAATTTGAATTCAGCGGAAAATACGGCAAAAACCTCATGGAGGAAGTTTCCCGATACGCGCTGGTAGCGGCTCAGATTGCCCGTGACAAGAGTAACTTTGATATCATTCACGCCCACGATTGGCTGGCCTTCCCTGCTGGTATTGCAGCCAAAGAAATAAGCGGAAAACCATTGGTGGTCCACGTTCATGCCACGGAGTACGACCGTTCCGGAGAAACTGTAAATCAGCCTGTTTATGACATCGAGCGGGCAGGTATGCATGCTGCAGACCATATTGTCGCTGTGAGTCAACTCACCAAAAACATCATCGTCAGGAAATACGGAGTGCCGGCCAGTAAGATTACCGTGCTTCACAATGCCGTCCTTGATGCAGACATCATCAAATCAGAATACGAAAAAAAGGTGCCTGAGAAAATTGTGACATTTTTGGGACGGATTACTTTCCAAAAAGGTCCTGAGTACTTTGTGGAAGCCGCAAAAAAGGTGATCGATCGAGACCCAAACGTCCGCTTTGTGATGGCAGGTAACGGTGACCTTCTGAATAGGATGATTGACCGAGTGGCAGAGCTACGAATGGCTACGAAATTCCATTTTACCGGATTCTTAAAAGGGGATGATGTGGATCATATGTATGCGATTTCAGACGTGTATGTGATGCCGTCGGTATCAGAGCCTTTTGGAATTGCTCCGCTTGAGGCGGTTCGTCACAATACCCCGGTGATTATTTCCAAGCAATCCGGAGTAGCAGAAGTACTCAGAAATGCCATTAAGGTTGATTTTTGGGATGTAGACGCCATGGCTGACGCTATTTTTGCACTGCTGCATTACGAGGGTATTTCCAAAATGTTTAAAGAGCTGGGAAGCGAGGAACTGAAAAAATTAAAATGGGAGCATGTGGCTGCCAAACTAATCTCTGTATACGAAAAAACTTTAGCCGAACGATCATGAGAACCATCTGCTTTTACTTTCAGGTGCACCAACCTTTTAGATTGAAACCTTACCGGTTTTTTGATATTGGAGAAGATCACTATTATTGGGATGATTACCTAAATCGAAATGTGATTCGCAAAGTAGCCCAAAAATGCTATTTGCCCATGAATGCTTTGCTCCTCGAATTAATCCAGAAATATAACGGGAAATTTAAGGTTGCCTTTTCGCTCTCAGGCACCTTTTTGGACCAAATGGAAGCCTATGCGCCGGATGTGCTCGAAAGTTTCCAGAAGCTAGTGGCTACAGGGCAAGTCGAGCTACTCAATGAAACCTATACGCACTCCTTGGCTGCGCTCAAAAGCAAGGAAGAATTTAACCGCTTAGTCAAAAAACATCAGGATAGGATAAAGGAGCTTTTCAACGGATATACTCCCAAAGTATTCCGAAATACGGAGCTGATCTATTCTGATCAAATCGGTGCAATGGTGGCAGAACTAGGCTATGAGGCAGTTTTGACCGAAGGAGCAAAGCATGTTCTCGGATGGAAAAGTCCAAATTACGTCTATACCAATGTCATAGAACCAAAGTTGAAAGTCCTGCTTAAGAACTTCCTGCTTTCCGATGATATTGCATTCAGATTCAGCAATAAGACTTGGCCGGATTACCCGCTGACGACGGATAAATTCGTTAAATGGATCAACGCGATTCCAAAAGAAGAACAAGTCTTGAATCTTTTCATGGACTACGAAACCTTTGGAGAACATCAGTGGGCCGAGACAGGTATTTTTGAATTCATGAGACACTTGCCGGCAGCAGTATTGGACCAATCCAGTTTCACCTTTTCCACCCCTTCAGAAGTAGCTGCATCTGCACCCGGAGTAAGTAAAATTCATGTACCCATTCCAATCTCATGGGCGGATGAGGAGCGGGATTTGACTGCATGGTTGGGTAACGATATGCAGGATGAAGCCTTTGACCGGCTGTATGAAATGGAAAAGTTGGTAAGAGAAATCGATGATCCGGAGATCCAACGCGATTGGGGATACTTACAGACGTCGGATCACTTCTATTACATGTGCACCAAATTCTTCTCCGACGGATCAGTTCATGAGTATTTTAGCCCGTATGATACCCCCTATGATGCATTTATAAACTTCATGAATGCATTGAGTGATTTCATACTTCGCGTGAAGGAAAAAACTAAAGAAACGAATTCCTGATTTTCAAAGAATATTTTGGAAAAGCATGAGAAAATCCCGGTTCGGGATTTCCTTATGGATTCCAGTCAAATGGAGGATTCACACTAGCCCCTGACACGGTTCTACAATCGTCCGGTATGATCCCGGCATTTTGTTGAAAAGTCAGGTCAGCTTTACTGATATAAATCCGCCTAGTGGATTCCCCGGCTGCCATAAAATAGCCCAAAACCACTTCATCAGGATTGTCCAGGCTGATCATATTGCCACGGATTGTAGCCGGAGGAGGATCGAAAATTGATCCACTGATCTCTGCTTGCTGCTTCACCAGACGGAGAAATCTAAACGCCTCCTGTGAAATGGCGTATTGCTTCAAATCAACTCTCAGTGTATTCACAAAGCGAAGCCCGTTATCCTCGATAAAGGCGGCAGGAATTCGGGTGTTCAACCCGTTAAAATTATCATCCTGAGCAATAAACAAGCTTTGGTTGCCTGTGCTCTCAGTCCGGTAACACACCGAGCAGCAATCTTTAGGCGCAGAAGTACGAAACTCCCGATCCGTGAATAAATCCGGTCTTGCCTCCAGCACATGAACTACCGGACTCAATCTCCAGAAATAAAAATTATTTTGATCTGCTGGATCATTGATTTCGGAGATGAGCTGAACGCCAGATCTTGGAATTATTTCTCCTTCTACGGGGATAGTGACGGTTTTAACGCCAATATCTTCAATCTCAGGGACAGATTCTACCCGCTCTGGCAGTGAAGTGTAGACTCTTTCATCAGCGGTTTGGATTTGGAGTGTATAAGATTTGCCGATTTCAGCCTGGAAACCAACAGGGGTAAAATAACTTCCCCTGCTATCCTGGCCCTCGGCCAAAAAAGTGATTCTGCCCTCATCGTCACGCACCACTACCGTAGCACCCGTGACCGGCCGGATCAAGCCTTCAAATACACTTCCGTATGTATCGCTTCTTGTCAGTGTAATAGCATGAGGTCCGGGACCGGTATGAATCAAACCTTCCACGGTCAACAACTGCTGTCCATCAGGCACTGTCACCTCATAGGGATCGATGCAGGCCATTGGCAAAAGAAGGAAAAGATTGATCAGTCTTTTTAGCATCAGATTAAAATTTAATTGAATAACTCAAACTAGGAAGCGGCACACCCAAAATGGCTAAACGCAGCGCTTGAGGAGGAGCATTTTCGGCATCATCAAAGAAGATAGAGAAAGGATTCTTTCGACCATAAACATTCAGGACCGAAAACGTCCAATCCCCGTCAAAGAAGAGTCCTTTACCTTTGAGTTTGAAGTTGACTGAAAAATCCAAGCGGTGAAAATCAGGAATGCGCTGCTGATTTCGAGAATTAAAATAGGCCAGGTTATTACCTGAATAATCAAACTTCGCTTCGGGGAAAGTCACTGGACGGCCTGTATTGTAAGCAAAAGTTGCTGAGATGGAGGTATTCGTACTGACTTTATAATTCCCGATCAAAGTCAAATCATGGGGTTTGTCAAAATTGGAAGCATACCATTCGCCGTTGTTTATATTCTCCTCTTCGAATGGCGTGATGACCCGTCGGAGTGTTCGAGAATAGGTATAAGAAACCCATCCGGTCAATCTCCCGAGGTTCTTTTTGACATAAAGTTCCACGCCATAAGCCTGACCTTCCGCGGGTATGAGTTCTGTTTCCAGATGATTTTGCATGATCAGGGTCGCTCCGTCTTTGTACTCTACCACATTCTGAAGGTCTTTGTAATAGACCTCGAGGGATGTTTCGAAGATATTCCCCTTGAAGTTGTTATAGAAGCCTAAAGAATACTGATCAGCAATCTGAGGTTCCAGGAAGTTGTCGCTGAGCTTCCATACATCCGTTGGTGCAATGGTCGCCGTGTTGGATATCAAATGGATAAACTGGTACATTTTGTTATATCCAAGTTTGACCGAACTTGATTTGCTGAAAGAATAGCGGAATGAAGCTCTAGGGCCAAGACCATTGTAGGTTTGGATGGGTTCTCCTTCTCCAAAAGCTGTTTCGCTGATCGCACTTCCATCCGAGACCGGCTTAGTTTCTTCGTACTGCCTGACTGTTCGTGGCCCCAGATAGCGGTAAGTATCATAGCGAATGCCATAAGAAAACCCGAACTTTTCTCCCAATTCAAATTCATGCTGAAAGTGAATTCCAGCTTCTTGACCTAGCTCATCCTGGACTTTCTGAGGTAAAATCTCTTGCTCGGCTCCGGTAGGAACCAATTCCCCCGGTTGGATTTTTACCTGCTTAAATTCACCCCCAAAGAAGATTTTATTGGTCTCATTGAAATTATACCCCAGAAAAAGTTTTCCTCCCAAATCCTGAATTCCTGACTTGATTTCAAAATCATTGATCCCACTTTGGTTGAAGATTCCGTAGTCATAGAGCGAATAGTAGCCCAGTGCCTCCAAACTCAACCTGGAACTAAGCTTGCTTTTCCATTGAAGGGAATGGGCTGTATTTTTCCATGAGATAGTCGTATCCGAGGCAAACGCAAAGTCATCATAGCTGGTGTAATAGCTGTATGTGAATTCATTGTTTTCAGAGACTGGAGCGCTAATCACCAGATTTCCGTCATAAAAGTTTGCCTGAGAATTCTTTACTGTTGGATTGCTGAGGGAGTTAAGAAACCAATTGATATAGGATAGTCTGAATCCACCCAAAATCGAAACTTTATCCTTGATCAATGGCCCATTCAGTGAAAGCTTACCTGAATAATTACTTAACATCAAGTCGCCTCCCCACTTATCCACACTTCCGGCTTTGGGTAGAATATCCAAAATCGCTGAACTTCTGCCACCAAATCTGGCAGGCACTACCGCTTTGTACAGCGTAACATCATTGACCACATCGGCATTGAAAGCTGTAAACAATCCAAACATGTGAGAGGGATTGTAGATCGGTGCACCGGCAAACTGAATCAGGTTTTGATCGACTCCTCCACCCCGGACATTCAGCCCTGAGGATGCTTCACCTACTTGACTGACTCCCGGTAGGGTGGCCAAAGATCTAACAATATCTATTTCTCCCAGAAATGGAGGCAATTCCCGAATCGTATTCATGTTCAGATTAATTGCCCCCATATCAGTTGATCGGATATTTTTCTCCGGATCCCGACCAAAAATCACCACATCATCCAACTGAAAGTCCTCTTGAAGCATCCGAATGGACATTCTACCATCACCCACAGCGGTGATCGGGTAGTCGATTGTCTCGTATCCTACATACCGAAATTGGATAGTGTATTCTGCACGATCAAGTATGAGCTCAAAGCTGCCGTTGTTATCGGTGATTTTCGTGACATCCAATTCAGGCACTGTTACGGTAGCCCCGATTAATGCCTCTCCGGAAATCGCATCGATGATTCGTCCGGATATTTTTATCCCTTTGAGTTGACCGATATCCCGACCAATGACTTCTCTTTTGGTAGGTGCAGTAGTCTGTGCCCAGGCTCCTTGTCCTATCAAAAAGATTAAAAGCAGTATAATTCTATTCATAGAATTGGTTTTAAATGCCATTAGGATCAAATCGATACAGCTCCATCGGAAGTATTCCGGCGATGGATTCTTCAGGTGCACGAAGGATGTAAATCTGGCCTTCGAATGTGAAATACCCGGCATTGATGCTTTGGGGCAATCCCGGAATAAAGTTCTTAGCCTTCCATGCAAGCGTATTAAAGTCAAGCTCCCAAACTTGTTCTACTCGCCTATAGAGTCCGATGTATACTTTGTCTCCGACCACTTGTGCCATACCATAGCCATTTCCCAATGATCCCGGATAGAAAGTAAGAATCCTCCAGGAATCAGAGGCGGGAGTATATTCCCAAATCGCACTGTCGGAAGCAATAAAATAGGCTTTGTTTCCTTTTGTAAACCAAGCTAAGCTGTTGGAAATATCGATTGGTGCAGGGGACTGAGTAGCCCAGGACTGAGCATTCGGACTGTATCTCCAGACAGTTCGGGTTCCGACCCCTTCACCCCCTGCGAGAAACAATTCCCCATTGAGCTCAAAAGCCAAGGAATTCAGACTGTTAGTCGGCAAATTTGGCAGTTGGGTAAAGGTACTGCCGTCAATTCTCCAAAAGTCACGCTTGAAGTCGAATACTTCTCTGTCGATTTCTATTACTCCTCCTCCCAAGTAATTGGAAGTAGCAAAGGCTCCAACCCTGCTTTCAGCTGGAAAAGAGACGGGGGTCCAAGTACCAGATTGAGGATCCAAGCGCTGAAATCCCTGATAATAACCGGCATCAAGTCTGCGGGTCCCCAAGCCCACAAAAAAACCGGATTGATTGTCAAAAAAGACGTTGCCATAGATTCGCTGCCCCTCTGGAAACTGCCCCAAAAGGGTGTATTTCCCCGATTGATATTCAAATGCTTGACCGAACTCCAGAACTTGATCCTGAATCTGAACCCGAACTTTCACCAAAGGCTCTCCGGCTGCCTCCGGAATTCTGACTCTTAGTCGGGACTCAAAAAGGTTTTGTAGGACCGTTGCTTCCTGGTTCCCAAAAAATACCCGTGTGCCATCCGGCAGATTTCGGCCTTGAATAATGATTTCTTCACCGGCCTTGGCAAAAGTCGGCTCATAAGACTCAATGACTGGAGAAAGCGTTTGGATCTCGATTGTTTCACCGACCAATTCTACTCCGTCAACAGAAGCAAAAGCTCTGACAAAATAGCGCTGATTTATCGCCAGGCCTGCCGTTTCTCCAATGAATCTTCCCGGTCCTTCTTTTATCCCCAGGGAAACTAGAATCGGAGACGAAAAATCTTCACTGGTAGAAAGTTGAAACCCATGATCCGATGCAGAAATAGGTTGATTGGTAATCAGTCTACCTAAGACCCGGATTTTTTCTCCACTTACAAACACCACTTCCTCTGTAGCAACTACAACAGTGGCGTCTTCTTCCTCAGTACAAGCCCACCCAGCCAGAAGCATTAAAAATATGCCTAGTGACAGTAATCTTCGCATAAAATGTGGTAGTAGTAGTGGCCAAAAATATAAAAAAGCAGGTGTAATTCAACCGAGCAAAAAAAATGCGTTGATATTTTAACAAAAATCAAAAGGATAAAAACCAAAAACCCTCAATAACCCAATAAAAATCCGGAAAGTAGGGATGCATATTCACCGGAATAATTCGAATTTTCGTTTTTGAGAACCAATTCCTTGTCTTTTTTAACCGCTTTATGGAATGTAAACTCACTAACCTCCCGATGAACAGGTTTGATTTTGGAATCCCTAATCATAATTTTTTGAGAGAGAAACAGACTGACATTTTGAGCTAAATCTTCCAAAGACTTCGATTGACGGGGCGGGAGAATTACCCAAAAAGTCCCCGACTCCTCCAGCAATTCAGTAACCTTTTTTAAAAGCGCGTCAAAGGACAGTTCATCCGTATGGAGCGCTTTGTTTCGTTTTGTATCAGCAGATTTCAGATGATCTGGGAAAAATGGCGGATTGCTCACAATTAGATCAAATCTATCGCGCGACTGGAAATCCTGTATTCGACCGGGAATCAATGTTAGCCTTTCGGAAAAAGCACTTTCCTGAAAATTTTCCCCCGCCTGAACAGCCGCATCCTCATCAAGCTCCACGGCCGTGATCTTAGCTTGAGGAAATCGCTGCGCTAGCATCAGCGCAATAACGCCCGTACCTGTCCCGATATCGAGAATGCTGGAAGGATTTTCTGCTTGTGCCAAAGCCCCCAGCAAAACTGCATCCGTGCTGATCTTCATCGCACAGCGATCTTGATGGATTCGGAACTGCTGAAACTGAAACCAGGAATTTGCCATCAATTCCGTGCCTTACTGAAAAATTTACTGCGGAATCCGGCACGATCTTCCATCGTATTGAGCTCGTCTTCTGAGACTCTTTTCACGCTTTCAATGGTATAGAAGGCCTTTTCGTCCACTTCTTTTACCTTGGAAATAAATTCCTGCAGGGTATCCCGCTTCATGACTGTAAAGAGCAGATTTACTTTTCCAAACCGTCCTTCGCCCCCGACATTGGTGAATCGGTAATTCTTCATTTTCATGAATTCCAGGAGATCAGGATGGGGTTGGGGTGTGATTACCCGCACCAGGACACGGCCGATGGCGAGTTTTTCTTCCAGTGCCATTCCTACAAATGTCCCCGTGGCAAATCCTCCGGCGTAAGCAATGTAGGAGAGCGGGTTATTTACATTTTGGAAAATCTGCCCGATCGCAAGTAGCCAAATCATCGCTTCAAAGAAGCCCAAAATAGGAACGATGCTCTTTTTCCCATTCATCATAAACATGATCCGGAGCGTGTTGATCGAAACGTCCCCGATACGCGCCACAAAAATCAAAAGTGGCATCAGGACATAATTGAGAAGGTTTTCAGAAATTCCGAGGGAGTGAAACAGGTCTTGCATAGCAGTTTTAGAACTTCCACAAAAATACCGCTTTTCTCCGGCTTGGTAGCTGAAAAATACGGGAAGAGGCAAAAATCAAATCTTGCAATTCCTTCCTGCAGGCAATCCAAACCCGATAAACTGAACAGTCATGATGAGTAAAAACCAGATCAGGATTTCCCAATTATCAAACAAATCCAAAGAAATCCCAAAAACCAAGGGACCCAAAGCAGCCAAAATATAGCCCGCAGACTGGACCATTCCCGATAGTTTGGCGGTGGTCAAATCCTCAGCCGAACGCAGCGAAATCAGCGTGTAGGCGATACTTAAACTTGCACCACTTCCTACCCCGATGATGGTCAATGCTACAAAGGCAATGAGTTCGTTTTGGATAAAAAGTGCACTGTAACCAACCAGATAACTAATGCCTACAATCAGGATGACCCTGGATTGTTCTTTGAGACGAATCAAATAATTGGGAACGAAGAATGTCCCGATCAGGGAAATCAACTGCATGTAGGAGAGGGCTATTCCGGCTTTGACCGGACTCATTCCTCTTGCGATCAGCATATCGGGAAGCCAGGTTACCATGGTAAAATACATGACGGATTGAGCTCCCATAAACAGCGTGACTTGCCAAGCCAATTTTGATTTCCATACGTTTTTTGCCTTGAGCAAATCCCCTTGATGCCCGGCATTTCTACTCCTCATCTGCGGAATCCAAACGACCAAAGCTAAAACCATCAAAACCACCCAAGAAGCCAGGGATCCTCTCCAACCTAGTCCCAAGTCAACCGCTAAAGGCACACTGAACCCTGATGCAACAGCAGCAAAAAGCGACATTCCTGTCGAGAGAATGGCTGTCATCAAACCGATTTTCTCCGGAAGGCGTGCTTTGAAAAATGGAATCATCAGCACATTGGCGATCACGATACCAATGCCAGTCAGTGCCGTCCCAATGTAAAGCAGCTCGATTCCACCAAGAACTCTCAGCACCACACCGATGGCCAAAAGTAGAATTCCGAGAAAGATAGCTTTACCATGGCCTAGCTTTTTACCGATACTTGGAGCAAAAAGAGAAAAGACCGCAAATGTCACTAAAGAAAGCGTGGTCAAAAATCCCGCAAGACCATTTGATATTCCCAGATCTTCCCGGATGAAAGGGATCAACGGCCCAACCGAAGCAATAGAGGTCCTCAGATTGATCGAAATCAGAACGATTCCGAGGATTAGCAATGCTTGGCTAGGTAGCTGGCGATTTTGCAAGGGAAGGTACGATTGAAGTTAGGAAATACGAATTACGGACTTTTCTTCACACTTGAACTCCAAGGTCAGAACCATCATTGGAGGAAGAAGATATTTAAGAATAAAATAAAAGTTCTCAATTACCTCTTATTTCGTACCTCGAATCTCCTAAATTCAAGTCCTGCTCTCCACTAAATCCTTCACACAATCCACCCAGGTATCATTCGAATTTAAACTAGGTACTAAATCCCAATGCTCTCCTCCGAGTTCTTCAAACTGCTCTTTGTATTCCTCACCTACCTCCACGGTAGTTTCCAGGCAATCTGCCACAAAAGCCGGGGAGAAAACGAGTACTTTTTTTACTCCTTCTTTGGCTAATTCCTTGATCGTGTTCTCTGTATAGGGTTTGATCCAGGGATCTTTTCCCAGTCTGGATTGAAAGCAAGTCAGGACTTTGTCTTCCGGTAATCCCAATTTCGCTGCGACCAAGCGTGTCGTCTGAAAGCACTGTGCACGGTAGCAAAATTGGTTTTTCAGGCCGTATTTATTGCAGCAGGTACCTAACTGACAGTAGCCTTCTACACTACCTTTTCGAATTTGTCGTTCCGGTAACCCATGATACGAGAATAGAAACTTATCGTAGTTGTGCTTTTGCATAGCTTCCCGACCTAATTCAGTCCAAGCCTCCAGAAAAAGTGGATGATCTACATAATTACTGATAAATGTAATCTCAGGAATAATCTGCCAGGTGCGTGCGATCTCCATGACCCGATCGATTACCGAACCATTAGTCGCCGAAGCATATTGTGGAAAGAGCGGAAGGACGATTATCTTTTTGACCTTGGCCTTCATCAGTTCTTCCAGTCCCTTTTCGATACTTGGATTCTGATAGCGCATCGCCATGGCGACAAGGTATTTCTCAGGATCGAGTTTTTTGATCAGTTTTTCCTTGAGATCTTGGGTGTGGAAAAGTAGCGGCGAACCTCGATCTGTCCAAAGTTTCCGGTATTCACCTGCTGACTTTGGAGCACGAAAAGGGGCAATAATCAGATTGACAAGCATCCAGCGGGGAATAAAAGGGAAATCGATCACTCGTCCATCCATCAAAAACTCCCGAAGGTATTTCCTCACATCACCGGTTTTGGTGCTGTCTGGAGTTCCCAAATTGACAAGTAGAACGCCTATTTTTGCTGAATTTTTCGCCATTATTCTGGATCTTTTTGCTTAAGAAAGCCCAAAAATAGTCCGTTTGTTTGGTTTCTGATGATTGAACTTTTCTAAGTCCTATACTTCGGTTTCCAAAATCTCCGTCCGGTACATTTCTGTTTTTTAGGCAGCAGGCTTTTTTCGCAGCGCCCACTTCATCAGCGGTCCGCTTGTCATAGATGTGACTAAAGCCATCACTACGAGGGCAACGAATAGCTTTTCATCAATCAAGCCGTTTTCCAATGCAATCAATCCCAAAATGATTTCCATTGCGCCTCGGGCGTTCATTCCAAAACCTACAGCCATAGCTTCTTTGAGTGGATAGCCAGACCGTAACGCACCATAGCCACTCCCGATGATTTTCCCCAGGAAAGAAATCACGATAATTACCGCTATGAGAAGAAAATCAAAGTTTGTGAAGAAGTTTATTTTCAGCCCGATGGACACAAAGAAAAGTGGCGCAAAGATATTGTTGATAAACTGATGAATAATTTCCTTGGCTTTTTCGGAAAGGTGATCTGAATCGCCTAAGGCAACCCCAAAAAGAAACGCTCCGAAAATAGCATGAATTCCGAGCCATTCGGTAAATGCAGCCAGCAGAAAACAAAAGGAGATGGATAAAGATAATAGCCCTCCGGGCCAGGCTAATTTTTTGTTGATCCATGGCAAAACACGATTCAGCAGCCCTTTGCCAAGCGTCAACATGAAGATGGTAAACAACAATGTGATCCCAATGGTACTTATTAAGGAAAGGTTTCCGCTTTTGCCCATGAAGGATAATATCACCGAGAAAATCAGCCAGCCAATGATGTCATTGATCATGGCACCGGCCACGATGACCATGCCCATTTTAGTTTTGAACAAATCCATGTCCATCAAAATCCGGACGACCACCGGCAAGGCTGTAATGGACATCGCCGTACCCATAAAGAGGGAGAAAAGAAGCCTGTTTCCCTCGGCAAGTCCGAAGAATGACGGAAAGAAATAAGGGATGACAAAGCCCAAAATAAACGGAATTATGAGGCCTAGGATACTGATATTAATGGCAGATTTGCCCTGAGACAAGACCAGGTGAAGCTCCACCTCCAGACCTGCTATAAATAGCAGGAGGATAACGGCCATCTGCACAATTCCATCAAGGGCAAGATTCGCGGAGGGATTACTTTGAAACAAATAGGTAAAGAAGTCGGGAATGATCATTCCCAAAATCGTAGGCCCCAGTACGATTCCCGCTATAATTTCACCTACTACGGCAGGCTGTTTGAATTTCTGAGCTATTTCTGCAAAAACTCGGGCAGACAGTAGCATTGTAGCTAACTGCAGAAGTAGGTTGATGACTTCTTTATGTGCTAAGCTTTCCATATTCTACTTCACGATTAAAAGGTTGCAGGGGAGTTCCGATAGAATCTCCTCCAAGTCATGGGGAAATAGACGGTCTATAAAAGTGTAGCCATTTTCATCCCCCATGATCAGTAAATCTGCATTGATGGATTCGCAGTATCTTACCAATTCAACTGCCCATTTTCCTGCGGTAATTTTAATATTGATCTTGAGTCCACTTTGATCCAATCCGTCAAGAATCTCTTGGACGTAGCGAATTTCTTCTTGAACGAGCTTTCTTCTTGTATTAGAGACTTCGTCTTCAGATCCTTCGCCGGCAGTGGCCATTTGAAGGCCGTAAAGCTTAATTTCATTGAGAATATGTACTTGAGAGGCTTCTTCCGCCTGACAGAATTTCAAGCCTTTTTCGATGACTCTTGGGGTGACTTCCAATTTGGTACCGTTGATGACCACTTTGGAAAATCGGGTGGTCTCAACTTTAGGATCAATTAAAGTCAAGACGGAACAAGGTGATTTTCGGATTACTTTTCGAGCGACAGACCCCAAATAATAGGTGAATAGCCCTTCTTTTTTCAATGCCCCAAGTACCAACAAGTTAATCTGCTCCTCTTCACAGGTTTTGAGGATGGTTTTGGCTGCTTTTCCTTCTTTCCAGATCGTTTTGACTCGTCCCAGATCAGCACAGTGCCGCTGGAGAATTTGCTCCAAATTGGATTCAAGCTCGGGTGTTTTTACACCCACATGAATGAGTACCAGCTCTCCCTGAAAAATCCCAATCAATCTTCGGGCTTCAGCAATCAGAGCCTCCATCCTAGGCGAAAATGCTATGGCGAGAGCAACTTTTGAGTACATATATATTCTTCTTAGTTTTTCTGAAATACGGCAATTTTAACCAAAGGACAAACCACAATTTGATACTTTGCCACTTATCCATTAGAAAATCCACTTGAGACTGATTTCTTTTCCCTGAAAAATCGCATCCTGAATTGTTACTTATTTTCATAAACTTCCCTTGAATTTTTATTTCTTTTATTCAGAAATAACCCGAAACTAATTTTCCTATGCGAAAACTCTTACTCACCGGGCTAATGCTGGGAGGTATGATTTGTGCCGATGCCTTGGCGCAATCAGATTATCCCACACTAAGCCAGGTCACCCAAAGGCTCCAAAAGCTTGGGGGCAATTCCTCCGTGGAGCTAACATCTCTCACCAAAACAGCCGGTGGCAAAGACATCCATGTACTCAAAGTAGGTACAGGCGCAAAAGACCAAAAACCTGCCATCGCAGTAGTTGGTGGAGTGGAAGGATTTCATGTGCTCAGTGTGGAGTTGGCACTTCAGTTTGCAGAGCAGCTTGTGGCTGAAAACAGCAGTGTATTGGAGAAAACCACCTTTTACATTTTTCCAAACATGTCTCCCGATGCCTACGAGCAATATCATGCTGCGCTCAAGTATGAACGAAGAGGAAATGCGGTAGCGATGGATCACGACCGTGACGGAAAGTCCGGTGAAAGCGGCTACTCCGACCTCAACGGCGACGGCATGATCACCTGGATGCGCGTAGAAGACCCGATGGGCGACTGGATGGTCTCCAAAGACGATGAGCGGGTTCTTATAAAAGCCGATCGATCCAAAGGAGAAGCCGGAAAATACCGGGTCTTCAAAGAAAGCAAAGACGACGACAAAGACGGTGAATTTGCCGAAGATCTACAGGAAGGCATCGCCTTCAATCGATCATTGACTTACAAATTCCCTGTTTTTCAGCCATTAGCAGGCGACATTCCGGTTTCGCAAAATGAAAGTAGAGCAATGCTTGATTATCTTTTTGAGCAATGGAATATCTTCGCTTTTGTGACTTTTTCTCCTGCAAATAATTTGAGCTCACCGCTGAAATACAATGCGGGCGATGCCAAAAAGCGGGTCGTAACATCCATTTTGGAAAAAGACCAGGCCATCAATGCGATGGTCTCCGGCCTCTACAATGAGACAGTGAGCCAAAAAGCATTTCAGCAATCCAATCAGGGAACTGACGGGGATTTCTTCCAGTGGGCCTATTTTCACTTTGCCAGACTGAGCTTCAGTACACCGGGATATTGGACTCCTGAGTTCCAAGGACAAACCAACCCAGAAGCCAACTATTTGGCTTGGGCTGACTCTTTGGGTTGGGATTCATTCGTGCCTTGGACAGCAGTAAAGCATCCTGATTTCCCCAATCAGAAAGTTGAAGTAGGTGGAATTAAGCCATTTGTGATGGTCAATCCTCCTTTTGAAAAAGTAGCAGAAATCGCAGCTGAGCACACCTCCTTCATTCTAAAGTTGGCTGAAATGCAGCCACAGTTGGAATTTCATAACCTAAAGACAGAGTCATTGGGAAATGGACTGACTCGAATCACAGTGGATTTGTTCAACAACTCCCCCCTTCCCACCCATTCGGAAATGGGCGCCAGGTCCCGCTGGCTGCGAAAAGTGCGAATTGACATCGATGCTGCTGCTGACAAGCTGGTCTCCGGCGACAAAATCAAACTTGTGGATTCGATGGATGCTTTTGAAAAAACTTCCCTGAGCTGGATTATTCGTGGGTCAGGAAATATTACGATCAAAGCAGGAGCTCCCCACGCAGGCTTTGCCACTCAAACTGTAAAACTCTAAGCCATGAATATGCTAAAAACAACAAAACTAATCGTTGCCTTGGCTTTAGGTGCATTGTGTCTAGACGCATTTCCCGCCCATGCTCAGCAGGAGAATTTCTTCCGGGCAATCGGCTCACCCCATCAGCCAAAAGTAGAAATAGCCTGGAACCGCTACCACAGCGCAGAAGGTCTGTGGGATTGGATGAAAAAAATTGCAGCTGCTCATCCAAACCTGGCTAAAGTCGAATCCATCGGAAAATCTTACGAGGGCCGGGATATCTTGACACTGACTATCACGGATTTTTCCGCAGGAAAAGATACCGACAAACCCGCCATGTGGATCGATGGAAACATCCACTCCAACGAAGTTCAAGGCGGAGAATTCTCTCTTTATGTAGCTTGGTATTTGACTGAGATGCATGCTGACACGAAGTTTATCCAGGAATTGCTTCGGGATAAGACATTTTACATCACCCCAACCATCAATCCTGACGCCAGAAACAACTTCTTTAAGGAGCCAAATACCGCTAACTCTCCAAGATCAGGTATGATCGTATTGGATAATGACGGTGACGGTCAGGCCGGTGAGGACATGATGAATGACCTCGATGGAGACGGACACATCACGATGATGATCCGCAAGTCGCCAACAGGCCGATTTATCAAGGATCCTTTGGATCCAAGAAGACTGATGGCAGTGGGACCTGATCAGGTAGGCGAATACGAAATGCTGGGACAGGAAGGCATGGATAATGACGGTGACGGAGAAGTCAACGAGGATGGCATTGGATATTATGATCCCAACCGCGATTGGGGTTGGAACTGGCAGCCGGATTACATTCAGCGGGGCGCCATGCGTTATCCGTTCACTTTGCCGGAGAATCGTGCGGTGATGGAGTTTGTGATGAAGCATCCTAACATCGCCGGAGCACAGAGTTTTCACAACTCAGGAGGAATGATTCTACGCGGACCGGGTGCAGAGGAAGATCTGAATACTTATAATAGAGATGACATTCGAATCTATGACGCGATCGGTAAAAAAGGAGAGGAAATGATTCCTGGCTATCGTTATCTGACTGTTTATAAGGATTTGTATTCGGTTTTTGGAGGCGAATTGGATTGGTTTTATGGCAATCGGGGCATCTTCACTTACACCAATGAATTGATGGTTTCCTACCTTTATTTCAACAAAGAAGCGGGAAGAGGCAATCAGGATGAGCAACTCAAGGTGGATCACTTGTTGACTTTCGGAGATGCTTTTGTCCCTTTTGAGGAATATAACCATCCGCAATTCGGGACCGTGGAGATCGGTGGATTCAAGAAAAACTTTGGCCGTGCCCATCCGGGATTTTTGCTGGAGCAGGATGCACATCGTAATTCGGCATTCACCATCTATCACGCATACCATACTCCAAAACTTTCTGTGATGGATGTGAAAGAAGAGGATCTTGGGGGAGGATTGAAAGCGATCACAGCGACCATTTTCAATGAGCGCATGATGCCTACCCACGCCAGTCAGGATTTGAAGTACAAAATCGAACGCCCTGACTATGTGACAATCACCGGTGCAAAAGTAATTGCAGGATTTGTCGTAGAAGATGAAGACATGAAGAAATTCAAAGAGCAGAAATCCTCTCCTGAGAAAATGGCCGTTGAGAATATTCCAGGAATGGGAGCAGTAAAAGTGAAATGGATCGTCTCTTCTGCATCAAACTACAGCATCACTGTCGATTCCGCCAAGGGCGGAAAAGCGAGCTGGAAGAAGTAAGAGATTACTATTTAATATTTTGGAAAATCCCGCCGACCGGAATCAGCGGGATTTTTTTGTTCTGTAAAGAAAATCAAAGCTTTCCGAAACTATCTTTTGCAGCCAGAACGACTGCATTCAAAAGTTCATTATTAGATAATTAGCCCCATGACGGATTAAAGCATTTTTTGAAACCAATCGATATTAGTTTAACTTGATACGACTACTATCAACCTTCGGATATGGAACAAAGCAATCAAGTCGTCTGGATTACTGGCGCTTCCTCTGGATTGGGAAAAGGCATGGCATTGGAATTCGCCTCCCAGGGTGCAAAATTGGCCGTTTCAGCTCGTAGAATGGACTTATTAGAGGAAGTAGTAAAAGAAATCGAGGCAAAAGGCGGAATAGCCAACGCCTATCATTGCGATGTATTGGACTCCCAAAGCATAAAAAATTGTGTGGATGAAATTATCCGCGATTTTGGTAAGTTGGATGTAGCGATCGCCAATGCTGGTTATGGAGTTTTGGGGAAAATTGAAGACCTGAATGAAGCAGACTGGAGTCGCCAATTGGCGGTGAATGTGACTGGATTGGCGCTTTCCTGCAAGTTTGCTTTGCCGCATCTCAGAAAAACAAAAGGTCGGCTGGTTTTGCTGGGAAGTGTTGCGGCCTTTGTTCCAAATCCTGGAACTGGGGCCTATGGGGCATCCAAAGCGGCCGTTCATAACATGGGAGAGTCCCTTCAAATGGAATTGAAAGGAACCGGGGTTTCCTGTACGATTATCCATCCGGGCATGGTCGAAAGCAACATTACCAGAGTTGATAACGAGGGAAATTTCCATCCAGAACGACAGGATCCCCGCCCGGCAAAATTGATGTGGACTACAGAAAAAGCTGCGAAAGTGATGGTCAAGGCTATTGAGAAGAGGAAAAGTGTATTTGTTTTCACAGGACACGGAAAATTCATTGTTTTTCTTGCAAAATATTTCCCAAGCCTAGGGAGAATGATTAAAGATAAAATGTCGCCAAAGTAATTGAAAATGAGGAAGTTCACGTTGTTTCTATACTTTTTGATTGGATCGATTTTCAGTTCTTTTTCTCAAGAAAATCCTGTTGTTCTGATCACCTATTATTCCCAATCCGGAAATACTGAAAAACTAGCACAGGCAGTGGCTAAAGGTGCCAAGTCGGTACCTGAAGTCGAAGTAAAACTTTTGCCCATCGACCAAGTCGGGGAAAGTGATGTATTGGAAGCTTCGGCCATCATCGTGGGATCACCAGTTTATAATGCAAACGTAGCTCCGGCGATTCAGGAGTTTATCAATTCCTGGCCCTTTGAGGGATCACCGATGAAAAATAAAATCGGCGCAGCCTTTTCTACAGGCGGAGGAATATCGATCGGTGAAGAGCTGGTTATGCTGAACATCCTCCATTCCATGCTGATCTATGGGATGATCGTAGTGGGTGGGGAAGAAACTGAGACCGCATTTGGAGCTTCAGCAGTAACTGGTGAGGGACCTTTTGGAGAAGGGGAAATGGACGATTTATTCTTAAAAAAAGGGTTCGGTTTAGGAAGCCGAGTGGCTAAACTAGTTGTCTCCTTCCATAATCCTCCAGATTGGAAGTGACCAAACCAACTGGAATTTATTGAAGATCAGCATCCTGTTTTTTTTTTCTTGAAAAGAACCAGTAACTTTTAGATTACTGAAAATCAATTTTTTATACCCCAGTATTAACCCAAACAAAAAACCAATGGAAGAAACAGACATCAACAAGGAGCTTTTGACCAAAACATGGAGCGGTTCGAGTGTAAGTGAGCGCGAAGGACAGGCCTGGGATAAGAAGAAGGAAATGGACTTCACTTATACCAATATTGACAAGTTTATCCGATATAGCCTTGGCGAAAATCCGGTATTCAGCAATGCGATGTATCTGGGAGATTATTCCATGTCTCTGGAAGAAGCCCAGCGAAGAAAACATGAATTTGTTACCAAAGCTTTGGATATTAAGCCAGGAAGTCGGGTTTTGGACTTAGGATGCGGATGGGGAGGATGGCTCAAATACCTCAAAGACGTCGTCGGAGCGGAAGGCATAGGAGTCAATCTCTCCGACGGTCAGGTGAATGCCTGCCGGCAAAATGGATTAACTGCCTATATTAAGGACGCGCGATATATTAAGCCTGAAGATTTTGGAACCTTCGATGCGATCACCGCTTTCGGGAGTTTTGAGCATGTGGCCTCTGTCAAAGATTATCTTGACGGCCGACAGGATGAAGTTTACGAAGACTACTTCAAGCACGTGTACAATCTGCTCAAACCAGGCAGAAAGTTCTACATGCAAACCATGACTTTTGAGAAAAATATGATGCCATTTGATCAGATTGACATCAATGCACCTAAGGATTCGGACAGCTACATTATGGCTCTTTTACTAAAGCATAATCCGGATTCATGGATTCCGTACGGATATGAGCACGTCGTTCGAACTGCAAGTCCGTATTTCAAAAATACTTATTACAGTGATGGAAGATTGGATTATGTCAAAACGAATCGGGAGTGGACGAAGCGTTTTTACAAATTCAGCCTGAAAAAATACCTGTGGTTTGCCTCTTTGGTTCCAAAATTATTTACTGATAAGGAATTCAGACATCAACTAGCCATTTTGCGGGTACGTCCAAATCGGGTTTGCTTTGAGCGAGAGATCATGGGACACGCCAGACTTGTTTTCGAGCGATTATAAAAATTTGATTTTGAGAAAAACGAAAAACACCCCGACCAGATCAATTTGGCCGGGGTGTTTTGATTTTAAATTAAACTTGATTATCAGGTTGTCGAAAGTTTTAATTCAGAAATTAGGCTTGGTAATTTTTCAGAAATTCAATCAGGCGGTCAAACTCTTCATCTGTAATCGCCGGAAAATTGGCAATCCGGAAACTCGTGGGTTTCAATGGGCCATACCCGCTTCCCAACTGCATTCCTTCTTTTTCAGCAGCCTTTTTTACCGCTGAGATCAACTCTTCGGAACCAGCGACTGCCATCACAGTGGTGCTTCGGGTTTTGTCGTTATCTACCAGCATTCTGAATTTCTCAGATTGCGCAATGGTATTCTCCAACTTTCGCATGCGGGCTCTCAATCTGGCGTCCACATGCTGGATTTCGACAAGATCTTTCAAAACCCTACTCAAAAGATAAATCCCCAAAACGTTTGGCGTATAATGCGTCTGGTATCCTGCCGCATTTTCCAGCATAAAGTTCAAGCTGTTGTATCGCCCTTTTTCGCCTTTTCGCTGCGTTTTTTCGATAGCTTTCGGAGATACTATCAACACCCCCAAACCCGCGGGAAGACCAAAGCACTTTTGTACCGAAGCGTACCAAATATCGGCTAGCGCAAAGTTCAATTCAATTCCGCCCATGCTGGAAGTGGTATCGACTGCAATCATTTTTTCCGGATATTTCTCTCCAATTGCGGCGATGATCTCCATCGGAACCTGAGATGCATTAGCAGTTTCATTTTGAGTAATTGCAATCAAGTCAAATTCTTCATTTATGTCCAAACCGGCGACATCGACTGATTGATTTGCCTCGAGCTTCAAAGCTGAGGTGGCTGGAATGATATGCTTGGCGTAGTCCACCCACTTTTTACCAAAAGAACCCGAATAGATATGGAAGCTGGCTTGCTCAACAACAGACTGGGAAATGATTTCCCAACTTTCCGTAGCAGATGAGGTGAAAAGCAACTTATAATCATCCGGCATGTGAAGCTTCTCACGCATGAGGTGTTCGGTTTCCTGATAGAGTTGCATAAAGGCTCCACTGCGGTGGTTGGCACTTAGGATTCCCTGATTGTAGGCGTCCTGCAAATAGTGTGGAAGCGCGTCATAGACTTTGGACGGTCCCGGAGCAAATGTGATCATAGGTCTGGAGAGTTTAGAAAATACAGCACGCCAAGTTCGTATCCCTTGAGCCCAAGACCTGAAATCATCCCGACACAGGACTTAGAAATGATGCTCTTGTGGCGAAACTCCTCACGCTTGTAAATGTTGGAAATGTGAACCTCGACTGCAGGTGTGGTGACACCGGAAATCGCATCCGAGATCGCCACAGAGGTATGCGTATAGCCTCCGGCATTGAGGAGAATAGCATCGAAACTGAATCCCACCTCGTGGATTTTATTGATCAGCTCCCCTTCCACATTGCTCTGATAATAATGAAGCTCCACTTGAGGAAAACGCTTTTGGAGATTTTCGAAGTAGTCTTCGAATGTCTCACTACCGTATATTTCAGGCTCCCGCTTTCCGAGCAGATTGAGATTGGGACCGTTGATGATTTGTATTTTCACTGATAGATAGGTTTAAGGGCTTTGGCTCAAAGTTAAGTAGTCCGCTGAAGCATACAACCTCAGTTGGCGAACTTTAAAACTTGGGTTCTCTTATTCTGAAAAGGTAAGCTAGCGTAAACTCCAGGTTCGTAGAGTTCATGTCGTAAATCCTGTCCTGAGCCTCCGGATTGGTGAAGTCATAGGCAAATCGGACTTCTCCGGATATCGTGCTTTTGCCAAAAAGCTTCGATATACCAGCACCTGCAGTCATTCCATACATAAATCTATTTGGATTATCTCCCGATCCACCGTAAGTGGGAAGTTCCGGTGGATTCAATCCATCAAACTGTCTGGAAATATCTTTGGCTTGGAGCAAAAAACCCAGATGCGGTCCAAACTTGATCTGAAACCTCCCCGACCTTCCTGCAAAAAAACTTGCCAACAAGGGCATCTTGAGATAAGTCAGTTCAGTCTGATTCAGTTGTTCATTTGCATTCAACTGCCGAAATCCAAGTGTAAGCTGCTGAATATTCAGCTCAATTCCGGCATTTTTTGAATTGAAATACTCTGCCACAAAAGCAAAAGTCGGCGAACCGACACCCTCCACAGTTCTAGCTCTAGTGGAGGCCAATGGTTGATAACTGTATGAAGAGGTGGAATATCCTCCTCTTATGCCTACACTCAGCTGAGCAAATGCTCCAAAAGAAAGCGACAGAAAAAAGAGGAGAACCAAAAACTTTTTCATGGTCAAATTTAAGGATATCCTGATCAATTGACACCTACCTCTGATTGAGGATAAAGGTCCCAACGATAACCTCCCCGTCAATTCCCAATCCTCGAACTTCCACCACTACCGGACCTTCCGAATCATTGGTAAAAAAGGAAAAGCTGACTGTGCCTTTTTCATCTGCAACCAGGAATGGGTTCCAGTAAAGCGTCTGCCGATCGTCCTTTTCAACAGGCTCAGAGATCTGCTCGTAGTCTACAGGAACAAAATTTCCTGTCGGCTGATATCCTTCCACGACAAATTCCTTCAACCCAGGCTGACCGGCTAGTCCATCCAGACCCGAGTCCAGATTATCCTTCAGATAGACTGCGATGATTCCATTCCTTCCCTGATCTCCGAGCATCGGTGCCATTCTAGTGACCACTTCCACCCGATCTATGTCAAATGGATTGATGCTCCTTAGGTTATCGGCTGCTGTTGCTCCCCCAGTCACTCCCATGATGGCTCCATTCACCATGATCAGAGGCTCCATGCTGCCAGAGCCAGAGACAGCCCCTCCACGAATCCGGATGGACTGTTGCCCGGTCGCACCGGTGGTATTTACACGCATACTGGGCACATTTCCTACCAGACTGTTGACCAAATCTGTATTACTGCCAGTTTTGGTCAATTCCTCACCGGTGACTATGAAATCCGGATTACCATAAATAGCTGGTTTGGTGTTGGAATTAGTTTGTTTTGAAACAGGCTGGACTTCCTCCAAAGGTTCAAAAACTCTCACCGGAGTGGCAAGTGTGATGAATTTTGGAAAATACGAATCCAAAGGAAGTGCTATAGGAGCTTTCAATGGTGTGAATAGGTCTATATTCAGCGGCTTCCCTTTTTTGTCAGAGGCCGAGAAAGCCAACTTCATCGGACCATAAAATTCCATTTCCTCCAACACAAAATTCCCGTTACTTCCTGACTCCAGGTCGATCATTCCCTGAAAATCATTGACAAAAGCGGTAACCTGTGCCGCTGTTCCTTTGCCTTTTTCGTCGGTCACAGTCCCTGTCAGATTTAGGCTTTTTTCGATAGGATAAGAAAATCGATCCAATCCCAAAGTTTCTGGAACGCCCTGAAGATCGAGGGAATTTTCCATCTCGACAGTTCTCCTGACCGGAACTACCTGCCTTGCATCCCAGACTCCTACAGAAAGTGTAGCAGGAATTGCCTGACCTTTTTCATTGCTTACGTTCAGCGTGACGGTGACTTTTTCCCTCGGACCAAATTGTGATTTGTCGGCTTTAATTGCAGCTCCTCGATTGACCCATGTGGTAACAGTCTCCTCCGGGGCGATTCGTTTGTATGGATCTAGGATGCTGATGGGTTGGAGAAAATACTGGTTGGGTCCATAGTTCCGCATCCAGTTAGTGTAAGCCCGGATAAAATACTTTTCCCCTGAAAGAGAATCCGCCAGATAGAAGTCACCGACTACAATACCATCGCGAATCTGGAATTTTTTCTCGATTACGATATCCCGATCCCCACTGATCAATTCCACATGGAGCACTTTGCTGAGTTCATCCCGCAGATAGGAGTTTCCATAGGCAAAATAACCCTTGAAAAAAACCTGATCTCCAGCGTAATAATAGGGTTTGTCGGTATGCAGATAGACTTTTTCCTGGTAGTTCTTGGCGGTTTTTGCGAGATCTTGCAGTTGGATGGCTTTTTGAGCATTGTAATCCAATGGGAGCAGATTGGAAATCCGCTTGCGATCCATATCCCCGGAGAAAATCAAATCCTGAGGATTCATCACCATCCCATTTTCACGGACCTTCACTTTTCCACCAGTTACTTCCAGCCAAGAAATGGGGTATGGGGCATCCTTATACGTATTGGCTTGCGCAAAACCCTTTTGGTAATGAATTTCAATTCGGCCTTTGAGATTGATAAAGTACTGTCCAGGAGGACTGGTCGGCGTCACCAAGGGATCGGCTTTGTACACGACCACAGAATTTCCCAATTCGTTGGCAAAAATATCACTTCGCATATTCCGGCTGGCAGATCCTCCACCTTTGTCTCCATAAAGGTAAAAGCCCTCCCTTTCCTGGCTTCCATTCAGGATGGCTCGAAACATATTCATGGGTGATTTGCGATAGACATCTGCTCGGTTTTTTTCCCAAGTGGATTTTTCAGTATCAGAGGCAGGATTCATTTCTTCGAATCTTGCTGCACCCACAATTCGATAATTGGTCGGAGAGTCAAAAAACTCATTCAGATTAAAAGTGATTTTGTAGCCTAAAAATCTGTTTTCAATCTCAATTGGTAAGTCTGCTTTGGCGGTAAAAGCTCCCTTTTCGCTGGAGGCGGGAAAATCAATTACCCAGGGATTCAGAATTTGGGTTTTTGCAGCCGCTTCGTCAATTCCGATAAAAAGGTTTTCGAACTTCCTCAAATCCCGCTCCCATGTTTTGTCGCGGGAGGCTTTGATCTCGACGTCATTTAATTCCGTTGCAAAGGGCTTCATCGAGAGATTTACTGTCAGATTTCCTCCGGCATTTAGGGTTACTTTCCGGGTCTCTGCGACATAGCCCATAAATGAAAATCCAACTTCCAACGGTCCAGGTTCAAGACCTGAAAGGACAAATTTCCCATCTAAGTCAGTGACTGTAGAGATCGTGGTGTTATTGATGAAAACATTGCAAAAGGGGAGCGATTCGCCGGTTTCTGCATCTTTGACCAATCCTGTGATTGTGCCCGTTTGGGCAAAAGCAAGGTTGAAAAATCCAAAAAAAGCCAGAAGGAGAAAATAGGCATTTTTATTCATAATTGTGGCGGTTGGTTTAGCTGTTACAAGTAATCGATTTTTGAATCATTTTCCCAGCGAAGATGATCCATTGATCAGGAAGGACCCATAGATCGGCTCTCCGAGGTCGGTAATTCCCCGGATTTCAACCCAGATCGGCCCTGATTTCTCATTCAACTGAAATTCAATTTGTTGACTCATGCGGGATTCCGTAGCGATAAGGTAGGGATTCCAATAAAGTGTGGGCTTAAATTCAGTAAGAAATGGAAACCCGGCTCTGGATTTTTCAAGTTCTTCGAAGGCTTGATAGGCAGGAAAACCATCCAGATTAAAGATGGTATAGTTATTCATATTCGCCTCCATGGCTTTGGTTCGATCCAAACCGGATTTTAAGATGATGGAAATAATTCCGTTTCTCCCTTGATCACCATATTGAGGCACCAGCCTCCGGATGATTTCTACCCGCTCAATGGAGAAAACGTCCAAACTACTGATCACATCAAACGCGGTCTGTCCTCCTCCCGTACCTCCAAATGTACCCCCTCCTGCTGAATTGATCGGTGCACCATTGATTAAAACCAATGGCTCTCCGCCACGGAAGCGAATCGCCGGAGGAGCTCCATAAACGGTCATTCCAGGTACCTGCGCTGCCAAAGCATACAAAAATTGGATCGGAGTTCCGTTTAGAAATATATCTTCAGTTTTGACTACGCGATCCGGTCTCCCATAGATCATGGGACCCACCGAAAGCTCTCGCTTATCTTCGATGATCGCTTCCTCCATTAAGATTTCCCCGACCTCCAAATCCCGGAGTGGCTGAATGTCCGGGGAAGGTTTGATCCCTCTGGGGACTACAGTGGGGAATTTGAACGATTGAGGAAGGGATTGAAGGGGGTAATTTTTGATATTCAAACTGACATTTCTCACCGGGCGTGCATCCTTGTCAGTAGCCTGTAAGGCGATTTCAAAATCTCCTTCAAAATTGGAAGGGGGCAATTCAAAATTTCCTGATTTATCCGTTCCAATCGATCTGACATCGTTGTAACCGTTGATAAATGCTTTCAGGCTGCCGGGAATTGCCTGACCACTGGTATTCAATAATTGGCCTCGGAGCGAAAAGCCGGTTTCAGGAAGAATGGGGAAATCTTCTATCGGAGTCTTTGCCAATTTCGGCTGAAAACTCTCCTCCATCGTTTTGGCATCAGAAATGGCTACTGCCTGATTCAAATCCAAAACCGTCACCGAAAGATTGGCATTGACTGGGTTTCCGCCAGGGTTGAAGGCCATGATATTAAGTTTGACCTGTTCTCCTCCTTCATAGGACTGCTTGTCTGAAAAAACACCAACGCCCACTGCTTCTGGCTGAATTTCGGTCCCTTCTGGCTGAAACTGGTGACTGAGGATCTGAATAGGCTGAAAAAAGTCCCCTTCAGAATAATTTTGCCCCCAGGCAGTATACGCTCTGAGGATGAAATTACCTGATTCCTGAATATTCGGTAATGCCAAATGACCCGCCGCGACTCCTCCGTTGATTTTAAATACGCGATGGATCCACTGATAGCCTGTGCTATCCAAGATCTCTACGTGCAGGACCTTGCTCAATTCATCAGCCATCAGGGGGTTTCCATAATTCAGATAGGCTTTGAAATAAAGGTTTTCCTCCGGCCAGTAATGCTTCCGATCCGTGTGAACAAAGATTCGCTCCTGCATCGACTCGGCAGTCTTTTCCAAGTTTGCCAGTTTGATCAGTTTTTCTGCGTTGAAATTGGCGGGTAAACCGAAAATCGGGTTCCTATCCGAGAACACGCCACTTAGAAGCAAAGCTTCAGCATTTACCGGTGCTCCATTGAATTTGACTTCAAGCTTTTCACCCGAATAATTCAATACCCCCTTCCTGCCATCGGGTAAGTTTACCGTCAATGGCTTGGTGAAACTCAGAAGGTAATCTCCCGGATTTCCGGCGAAAGACACTTCAGGATTTGGATTCGTTTCAAATTTTTCCACCACACCCGTCATCAAATCAGAGAGGTATTTCTGTGGAGATTCCTGATAAACATCCATACGTCGCTTACGCCAGACTGGGGCTTGTCCTTCCGCTCCAGGCAGCTCAAAATAGCTGTAGTTTGCAGTGATTTTCGCTCCAGAGCCCAGGATGAAAGGTTCGAAATAGGTAGAAATCAGGTAGCCGGTTTCATTATTTGAGAAAAAAATCGGACCTATCGAATGAACCCTATAGCTCTTATCCTCCAGTTTTTCAAACAGCAGTTTGTCAGGATTGAGCAGGGCAATTTCCCTCTTTTTGAAATCGGATCCGACAAAGATTTCCATTAACTGATCCAGAATTTTGTCTGACTGACCTTTGGAAAGGTCGGCTCCTTGTGGACCCAATTCGGTGATTTGAGAAAGCTTGATTTCAAGGGTTTTCTGAAGTCCTGCTTTTAATAAGAGCATTTCGCGATGGGTTACCCACCCATGTCTCCATACTTGGATTTCCCATTTCCCCTCCGGTACACCTGTAATCACAAAGCTCCCAAGAGAATCTGAAAATGCCTGATAGGTAGTATTTGGAATGAAAATATGGACATCCTGCAGCGGATTGCCTGTGATTTCATCCGTGACTTTGCCCTGGATTCGGGAAGTTTGTCCGGTTACAAATGCTGCTTGGAAAAAACAAAGCAGCGAAAAAATGATTCTATAGCTCATTTTTACAAAGGTTTAAAGAATGTCGCTTCAAGTATATAAAAAAGCTCCAATCTGGAGCTCTTAGTTTTGTTTTTTAACATTCAGAAAATTATTTATCTGATTTGAGGTCATCTCTGTCTTTTAATTTTTTATCCTCCACATTCTTGTTAAGAAATTCATTGATCTTGTCAATGGGAAAACTGGACGAAATCTCCCCGAAGGAATTGATCTCCATTTTAAAGCCCTTGAGCTCATCATGAACTCGTGGCTCTTCTTCTTTTTTCTTTTTCTTTGCCATGTTATGGTTATGCTGCGACTGTCAAGGTATTTAACGCAAATCGGATTCTTTTGGCCACTTCGGCACTTCCTAAGATAGCAAAAACTACCATCAAATCCGGTCCTGCACCGGAACCTGTCACCGCAAGTCGAACCGCCTGCATCACTTTCCCCAATTTAATTCCTTCAGCCTCTGCTGTTCTTTCCAACAATGCTTTTGCAGAAACTGCATCAAACTCACCGCTAAAGCTATCCAAAGCAACTGCATATTTTCCAAGCAATTTTGCTGCATCAGCAGTCCACTTTTTGGAAGCCACTTCTTCGTCAAAACCAGTCGGAGCAATGACAATAAACTTGCTCTCTTTCCACAGATCGGCAGGGAAAGTCACCCGCTCTTTAACAAGATTAAGGATTGGGTCGATTTTGTCCGAGGGAATCACTATTCCATCTTTTTTCGCATCGGCAAGTAAGAACACCGCCAGTTCTGCAATTGGTTTGGATTTTAGGTATTGCTCATTGTACCATTTTGCCTTGGCGATGTCGAATTTCGTCCCTGACTTCCCGATTCGCTCTACAGTAAACGCTTCCACCATTTCATCCAAAGTGAAAAGTTCCCTTGCGTCACCGGGATTCCAACCTAAGAATGCGAGGAAATTCAAGAAAGCATCCGGCAAAAAGCCTTGCTCACGAAATCCTGAGGACTTTTCTCCGGTAAAAGGATCTACCCAATTCAATGGAAACACCGGGAATCCCAACTTATCCCCATCCCGCTTAGAAAGCTTTCCATTCCCGTCCGGCTTCAGCAAGAGCGGCAAATGGGCAAACTGAGGCATGGTATCTTCCCATCCGAAATATTTATAAAGCAAGACATGAAGCGGGGCAGATGGCAACCACTCTTCACCACGAATCACGTGTGTGATTTTCATCAGATGATCATCCACGATATTGGCCAAGTGATAGGTCGGCATGCCGTCAGACTTCATCAGGACTTTGTCATCCAAGGTGCTGGTGTGAACCAAGACCCAACCCCGGATCATATCATTGAGCCGTACTTCCTCATTTCTGGGAATCTTTACGCGGATCACATAGGGATCACCGGACTCCAAGCGCGCCTTCACCTCCTCGGGCGGAAGCGTGAGGGAGTTTTTCATCTGAGTTCGGGTGATGCTGTTGTATTGGGGCTGGACCACGCGGGCAGCAGTCAAGCGCTCACGCATGGCTTCAAGCTCCTCAGGAGTATCAAAAGCATAATAGGCATGCCCCTTTTCCACCAAATCCAGCGCGTACTGCATGTACATCGGCTTGCGCTCTGACTGACGGTAGGGTCCACAGTCTCCCGGATTCCAAGGGCTTTCCACAGGAGAAATTCCCAGCCACTCCAGAGATTCCTTGATGTAATCTTCTGCTCCGGGTACGAAGCGGGTCTGATCGGTATCTTCGATGCGGAGGAGAAACTTCCCTCCCATTTTCTTGGCAAAAAGGTAATTGTAAAGGGCGGTGCGGACGCCGCCGATATGCAATGCTCCGGTCGGAGATGGAGCAAATCGTACGCGAACTTCTCTGTTCATGGATGTCTTATTCTCAGCTAAAAACCCGCAAATCCGGGTTTTGGTTTGGCCAAATCAGGGGGCAAAGATAAGGAAATGTCGGGGAATGGGCGATCAAAAAAGGGAAAGTATAAATGATGGGAAAGCATATCCATAATATAAATGAAACTATTTGAAATTTTATCTTCTGATTTTATAAGTATTTTCAACTATTTCTTTCCTCCTTATATACAGATTGCTTCAATTCCCGTATGATCTATAAAAATCCCGCCAATGATTTTCCTAAAAGTAATCCTTGCTAGTCTACTGTTGATTGGATTTCTAGATACCAAGAAAGAGTGTCGAAATGAATACGATCTAATCAATTATCTAGCCTGCGAAACAAATGAAAATGCGCTATTAGATGAGCGGTTTCTTTCTTGGGAAGAATCGGGCTTTAATTCTTATTCAGATTTACCTACTACAATTAAAAACTTAAGCAACAGCAAGAAAAGTTTTGATTTGGACAGCCTTTTGGACGAGAATGATAGGCGAAAAATTGAACAAAAGTTAAAATCCAACAAACACCTTTTAATAGATATAAAATGTCTTAACTGCAAAGATAAATTAAACAAAACTAAAGGATTTGTACCTAAAAAGACTATTTTCTCTTATTCCTATCCCATTATTTCGGAGGGTATCGACAAAGAAATCTACGGGATAATCCTTGAAAGTGAGGTGTTTGAAATTAATTATACGCTAAGGCTAAAGGTATTTAAAAAGCAAAACGAGTCCTGGGATTTAGTCTATCAGGAGGACTTGGCATTTTCATAGCAACTTAAACATAGTAAGAGGCGGTCTAGAAAATTGAGATAGCCTCTTACTATTTTAAACCCTCTTTAAATAACAAAATTGAGCTCGCAATTCTGAACCTATTCCTTCTCATCCTTGACTCTCTGATCTTTGATTTTTTCCGTATCACTTGGCAAAATCCATCCTTTCGAAAGGGCATGTGCCGCAGCGGCTGTGGTGTCTTTAACCAAAATCAACTCGACACCTTGAATGAGGTATTCTGCAATTAAATCAGTTAGGTCTGACCCCGAAACATCCCGAATATAGACTGCCAAAACCCTCCCCGGATGGGTTTTCACCACTTCAAAGTAAATCTGCGGATCTTTCTGCCCACTGTCTCCAATCAGGATAAAGGACAACTCCTGAAACACCTCCAAAATATGATTGATCTGCTTCAGCTTGTGAACTTCATGACTTCCGGCAATAAACTGATCCCGTGATAAACCTATATCCCGAAGCATCAAAGGTCCTTTGGGAATCCCGTGCGCGTCCAAAAACTCCATTAGAAAATCATAAATATTCCAAGGACTGCTCGACACGTAAAAAATCGGGTTGCTAACAATTTCATCCCGTCCCTTGCGCAGCGCATCGTAGAATTCCGACACTCCGGCAAATGAAATCCGGGTGTGCGCATTCTGGGTAAAGGTCACTTTCAGCATTTCCCACATCCGCATTGCACCCGTGGTCAGAATCGTGTCATCGATATCGGAAATGATCCCATAATCTGGATTGGCGACCGGAAAGTAAACTTCTCCAATGGCAACAACCTCAGTGGCTCGTCCAAGCAGATCATGAAGCAATCGCAGCCGTATGGGTTGCCAGCCTTGACTCCATTCTATTTCTTCCAATGAAAGTATAATCTCAAAGTACCCTTCTTCATCTGTGGTGACTTTGATGGTTTTCCCTCCGAATTCTGCCTCCACGTCCACTCCGGGAAATACGATCGTGAGAAAGCGTTTCCTCATTTTCCGGAAATTCCGCCAAAATCGATCCTCAGGAGTGGATGCCTGAATATCCCGATCTGCCAAAACTCTCCCTGCCAAGTACAACTCTTTTCCATTTCCATAGCCCGCATAAGGTTGGATTTGTACCTTTTTCACAAACCCGACTTTCACCCAAACCCAAAGCTTAACCTTCGAAACTTGCTGCTTCAAAAAGTAGAGTAAAGGGAGAATGCGAAATCTAGAAAAGATGGAAGAAGGCATAGG
Source organism: Algoriphagus boritolerans DSM 17298 = JCM 18970 (assembly GCF_900108085.1). Lineage (GTDB taxonomy): Bacteria > Bacteroidota > Bacteroidia > Cytophagales > Cyclobacteriaceae > Algoriphagus > Algoriphagus boritolerans. Next base: position 120,282 of record NZ_FNVR01000002.1, on the reverse strand, counting down.
GTAAAGATTTAGATTTTTTGGTTGATCACTAAGCTAAATCTTTATCAAAACGTATTTTTTGATGGATTCTAAATTTGATGGATTCTAAAACGGCAATTTCCCCAAATCCACATTTCCACCGGAGAGGATAATTCCGACTTTTTTCCCGGCAAATCGGTCCTTATTCGCCAGTAAAGCCGCCAAAGGAACAGCACAGGAAGGTTCAATCACGATCTTCATCCGCTCATACACCAGGCGCATCGCATCGATGATCTGCGGATCGGTAGCCAGCAGAATATCATCCACATACTTTAGAATTAGCTCGAAATTCAGTTTTCCCAGCGAAGTCAGCAATCCATCGGCAATGGTATTTGGATCGGTTTGGGGAATTATTTCTCCTGCATGAAAAGATCGATACGCATCATCCGCTCCCGTAGGTTCTCCTGCGATTACTTTAATTTCAGGATTTAGATAGTGAGTTACCAAAGCGGTACCGCCCAACAAACCTCCTCCTCCCACCGGGGCCATCACAATGTCCAGATCAGGCTGATCCTCAAGTATTTCCAAAGCGCAGGTTGCTTGTCCCTCAATCACATCCATAAAATCATAGGGCGGGATAAAAGTCGCGCCAGTTCGGGCTACGACAGCTTCCAGCGTAGTTTCCCGCGCTTTGAGATTGGGTTCGCACTCGATGATTTCTCCACCATAGCCTTTGACGGCTTTCTTTTTGATCTCGGGTGCATTGGAAGGCATGACGATGTAGGAAGGAATTCCCGCCACACTTGCAGCACGGGCAAGGGCAGCGGCATGATTTCCCGAACTGTGAGTCGCTACTCCTTTTTCTCGCTGCTCGGGGGTAAGTTTCATGACGGCATTGGCGGCACCACGGGCTTTGAAGGCGCCGACTTTTTGGAAGTTTTCGCATTTGAAAAAAATCTCACAACCTGCGATTTCATTGATTGCGGTGGAAGTGAGAATCGGGGTTCGGTGAATAAAGGACTGAATGCGGTCATGCGCCGCACGGATATCGGAGAGGGTGGGGAAATTCATGGGGTAAAGATATGACAAGGGAAATACAATGGAAATACTGTAGAAATAGACTTTGCTTCGCAAAGTGAAATAGGGCCGAATTGTAGGTTTAGAGCTTGAATCGGCTCAATAGAAGTATAAAAACATCAAAATACGGCTCATTTTCACTTTGATTTGAGCCGTATTTGAAGCTAAAGTGAGCTGATTTCAATTGATTTTCATTTTTATTTCACCCGACGGAGTCGGGTTTTTTCTACAGCATTTCTACCTTATTTCAACCTATCCTTTCCACCGAAAACTCTTCTCATCAATCGCCCGCATCGTGCACAGAATCCCGTCCAGGTGATCATATTCATGCTGAATTAATTCCGAAATCGCTCCTTCCACGGTCCATGTTTGCTTTTCCCAGTATTCATCCCGGTATTCCAAACTCAGCGATTGGTGACGTTTTACATTGACCAGAAGATTGGGAAAACTCATGCAGTCATCCCAAAGCTCGAATTTTTCATCGCTCAGATTCTTCAATTCGGGATTCAAAATGATGTAGGGCCGATCCAGATTTAGGTAAAACATCCGCTTCATGATGCCCAATTGCGGTGCGGCGATTCCTCTCCCAAACCCATAAACCCGTCGGATATCTTCCATGGCTTCGTGGAGTTGTTGTGTCCATTCTGGCACAAGCGGAAGATCCGTTTCGAACACAGGTTCACAGACTTCGTAGAGTCTAGGATCCCCAAGTTTGAGGATGTCGTGGATGGTTTTCATTAGGTAAATATGGGATATGATGCTCGAAATATACTTCGTGGGTTTTAATAGAGATATGCTTTGCGAAATACAATGGAAATATACCTCCCTGCGGTCGGTGAAATAAATTAATATATGCAGCGCTCCTAACATGAAGCTTCGCAAAATATTTCGTCCGACGAAGGAGGACTTATTTCCAATGTATTTCTATGTATTTCTCATCTCCCATATTTCATTCTTTTCAAATACCAAGGAATAGCCCTATTTCCCTTACTTTTGCCCCATGAATTACCTTTCAGTTGAGAATCTCAGTAAGGCTTTCGGGGAACGAAAGCTTTTTTCAAATATATCCTTCGGCATTTCCCAAGGTCAAAAAATAGCACTTGTCGGCATCAACGGCGCTGGAAAGTCCACCCTGATGAAGATCATCATGGGTCAGGAAATCGCCGACACCGGCCAAGTCGGCATCAATCAGTCGGTTAAAATCGCCTACGTCCATCAGAACCCGGTGTTTGAGGGTTCGCTGAGCATCTATCAGACCATCTTTGACCAAAGCAACAGTGAAATCCTAAAGGTGATCGAGGACTATCACAAGGCACTTTTGGACTCCGAGCATGGGATTGACAACTCGGATAAGATGTCTGACCTTTTTGAGAAAATGGATGCATTCCAAGCTTGGGATTTTGAATATCAGGTGAAGGAAGTGCTCGGAAAACTTGGCCTGCATGACACCGATCTACCTGTTGGCACGCTCTCAGGAGGTCAGCGAAAGCGAGTTGCGCTAGCAAAAGCTATCCTCGAGAAACCTGATTTGCTTTTACTTGATGAACCTACCAACCACTTGGACTTGGAGACGATCGAGTGGCTGGAGGATTATTTGGCCAAGGCCAACCTTTCACTATTTATGGTGACTCACGATCGATACTTTTTGGAGAAAGTCACCAATGAAATCCTCGAACTCGATCAGGGCAAAATCCACCGCTATCAAGGCAATTATGGCTATTTCTTAGACAAGAAAGCCGAGCGGATGCAAAACGAGGACATCGAAATCGAGAAAGCCAAAAGTCTCTATAAAAAAGAGTTGGACTGGATTCGCCGTCAGCCAAAAGCCCGTGGTACCAAAGCCAAATACCGTGTCGATGCCTTCGAGGAAACCAAAGAAAAAGCCTTTGCCAAGCGGGAAGAGCGGGATATTGAGCTGACAGTTTCTACTCAGCGGCTTGGAAATAAGATTCTCGAAATCGACAAAATCTCTAAAGCGTACGGAGATAAGACCCTTGTTAAAGACTTTTCTTACGTATTCAGAAAGAAAGACCGTGTAGGAATAGTCGGGCCAAACGGTGCCGGAAAGACGACTTTTCTGCAAATGATCACGGGCTTGAATCAACCCGATTCAGGTAAAATTTCTGTGGGTCAAACGACGGCTTACGGCTATTACCGTCAGGAAGAAGACCGATTTGATGAGGAAAAGCGCCTGATCGATGTGGTAAAAGAAGTGGCTGAAATTGTGACTTTGGATAAGGGTCAGACGATTACGGTAAGCCAGTTTTTGACCCAGTTTGGCTTTCCACCCAAGCAGCAATTCACCCCGATCGCCAAAATGAGTGGCGGGGAGCGCAGACGCCTTCAACTCTTGATGGTCTTGATCAAGAATCCGAACTTCCTGATCCTGGATGAACCTACGAATGATCTGGATTTGATGACGCTGAATATCCTGGAGGAATTTTTGGACACCTTTCCTGGCTGCCTAATCATTGTCTCTCACGACAGATACTTCATGGATCGCTTGGTTGAGCACTTGTTTGTGTTTGAGGGAGAAGGAAAAATCCGTGATTTTCCGGGGAATTATACGGATTTCAGGGAATGGGAAAAGGAGAATGAAACTAGTAGCAAGTATCAAGACACAAGTATCAAGACTCCAGAATCGAGTATCGAGAAGCAAGAAACTAGAGTTGAGAAGTCCGAGGCTACACCCAGGGTAAGGGCGAGCTTCAAGCAAAAGCAGGAGTTCAAAAAGGTGACGGAAACGATGGCAAAGCTGGAGGCTGAAAAGGCTAAAATATCCGAAGAAATAGCTGCCGGAATTTCCGATGTCAACCAATTGATGACCAAATCCAACCGCCTTCAGACCATTGACAAGGAACTTGAGGAGTTGGAACTGACTTGGTTGGAACTGAGTGAATTGGAGGGGATTGAGTAAAGTTTCGCCGCTACGACACAAAGGTTTATCGAAATTTAAGAAATAGGGTAAAAGTAGGTTTGGATTAACTTATGTTTTTATAGATTCGTTAAATAGCTTATCTTAAACTAATTAGAATAGAAATTATGGAAACTTTCGTCATTGAGTCCAAAAATCCAGAAGATTCCAGAGCAATAAAGGCGTTTTTGAAATCCCTTAATATAAATTTCAAGTCTTCCAGTTCCATTTCTATAGATTCTTTGGAAATAGCGAATGGAATCGCTGAAGGTTTTATAGAAGCTAAAAAGATCGAATCGGGAGAGAAAGATGCGAAAAGTTACTCTTCATTTAAAGAATTAATGGATAAGCTATAAGCTAGTTCCCACTTCCAATTTTTTGAAAGAACTAAAAAAGCTTAGAAAGAAATATGCCTCAATTGAATCTGATCTGGAAATTTTGGGAAATCAACTTTTTAAAAATCCTCAATTGGGAGTAGAAGTTTACAAAAACTGCTAAAAGATCCGATTTTCGATCAAAAGCAAGGGTAAGGGGAAAAGCGGGGGAGGCAGGTTAATAACTTGGGTGAAAGTGGAAAAAGAACGAATCTACCTACTTTCAATTATTGACAAATCAGACAAGGAAAATGTAACCGACCAATATATCAAAGCACTTTTGGAGTCCTTGGATAGTTGAGAGTGTTTCAAATTGAAAACTTTGTGACTTTGTGGCAAATTTCAAACCCTTCCCTTCAAAAAATCCTGCCGTAACTCCTCCGGAAACTTCTCAATAAGGAGTTACTTTATCCTTTAGCGATTCGAAAATTTGCTCAGTCAACAAACTCATTTGGTGAATATTTCCAGCGCTTTTTGAATCAACCGATCCACTGTTTTATCAGCATCGGGATCAAATTGCTTCAAAGGTCGATTCGCTACGATGGCATTTAGGCTTAAAATTTGATGACCTAAAAGTTCTCCCATGGCATAATAGCCTGCTGTCTCCATTTCGAAATTGGTCAGTCTTTTACCGTCAATTCTTAGCGAAGAAAGTCGCTCAATCATCTGATCATATCGTGGTTTTAATCGCACTTCTCTCCCCTGAGGCGCATAAAATCCCGGACAGGTTAGGGTTACACCTTTCACAAAGTTTTGGTCAAGCTTTTCAATAAGACTAACCGAAGCAGAAGCTTGATAGGGTAGAAATGAAAGGCCTAACTCCGCCTGAATAGCCTTTGCCAAGCTTTGATCTCCCCTCAATTCTGGATAGTAAACCATCAAGGTATCCATGCCGATCGCTATCTCGGATGCCAACAAGGTCCCAACTGGCAAATCGGTCTGCATGCTACCTGAAGTCCCCATTCGAATGATCTGAAGGCTTGTTTTCTCAGGTTTGATTTCCCGGTTTTCCAAATCCACATTAACCAAAGCATCCAACTCCGTCATCAGGATTTCGATATTGTCCGTACCCATTCCGGTACTTATGCAAGTGACCTTTTTGCCATTTTTCAAACCGGTATGCGTGACAAACTCCCGCTTGCCCATCTTAAAATCAATCTGATCAAAATACTTTGAAACCAAATGGACTCGGTCTGGATCTCCTACAGTAAAAACAAGTGAAGCCAGATTTTCTGGCTTCAAATGCAGATGGTAAATGCTCCCGTCAGGATGGATGATTAACTCAGACGCAGGAATTTTCTGATTTTCCATGAATTTTTTTGTTGAGTTCCTTTTCTGGCCTACGGTGAAGACCCTTGTAAGGATTGTATCCGTTGGTATTTTTTTGATAATAGCCGGTCCCATCGTAAGGTCGCTTGTCGGGGTTCTCTTTGCACTCAACAGAGCAAGCGCCGTCCAGTTCCCAACCGCATTTTTCACAGATCGGGAGATGCTCGTTGCAAGTAGGATTGGCGCAGTTGACCATGCGGTCACTTGCCATGCCACACACGTGACATTTAGAAATAATGGTTGGGTTTACCTTGTTTACTTCTACAGCAATTCGATTGTCAAAGACGTAACACTTGCCCTCGAAATCTTCACCACCAGCTTCCATTCCGTATTTGATGATGCCGCCATGAAGCTGATACACATCTTCAAAACCTTGCTCTAAAAGGAATGCTGAGGCCTTCTCGCATTTAATTCCTCCGGTGCAATAGGTTAGCACTTTCTTGTTTTTCAGGTGCTCCAGCTCCTTTACTTTCTCAGGAAAATCCCGAAAATTGTCAATATCAAGCGTGATCGCATTCTTAAATCGCCCGAGTTCGTGCTCATAATTGGAGCGAACATCCAGGATTACCACATCCTCCTGATCTTTCAGTTTTTTGAATTCTTCAGGCTCGAGGTGCTTTCCTGTTTTCACATTTGGATCCAAGTGGCGAAGTGCAGAGTGTACAATTTCAGGCTTGTACCGCACATGAATTTTGGTAAACGCATGCTTGTCAAAGGAGTCGATTTTGAATTCAGTCTTGGCAAATCGAGGATCGGCGTGGATATAAGCCATGTACTTTTCACAGTCCTCGATAAGTCCAGAAACTGTACCGTTCAGCCCTTCATCAGAGATAATGATTCGGCCACGGATGTTGTTTTCGACGCAGAACAGGTGATGTTCTTCCCGATATTCCTCGGGATTATCAATTTTTGCGTAGCAATAGTATAGCAGGATGCTATAAGGCTTGTTTGTTGTTGTTTCCATAACTAATGCCCTGTTTCGGCAGGGTGTTTGGTATTTGTTTGATGTCCGATGCTGGATGACCGATGTTTTACTTCATCATTCGATATTCAACATTCAGAATTCAATATTCAACTTAATTTTTTTTCTACTTCACTCGAACAATGACTTTGATTTCACTAAGTCCTCGTGTTTCTTAAATCGTACTTCTTACTTAATCTTCGCCGCTGGATTCCCAAAGACTGTTTCATTTTTTCCAACGGAACCTATTACGACCGAGCCTGCGCCGACTCGAGCGCCTTTACCAATTGTTACACCAGCCACGATAGTGACTCCGGAACCGATAAATGCCCCTTCCTCGATCGTCACATCAGCATTTACTATCGATCCGGCACCGATCTGGACAAAGTCACCAATCACTACGTTGTGATCAACGATCACGGCGGTATGGAAGATGCAATGACTACCCACTTTTGCGCCGGCACCAATGGTCACTTTGGCATTGATAAAGTTGCCGTGACCCAAAGCTGCATCTGTGGAAATGTAAGCACGCTCATGAATGGCGTTTACCGGCTGGACCTTTCGGTTTTCGACCAGCATTTCGACAAGAAATTTGCGGTATTTCACATCGTCCACTGCAACGAAGGCTTCCGTCTTTTTCCCGATCAGTTTCAAAAAACCTTCATCTTCAGGATTTCCCAAAATCGGAATATTATTGATTTCTGTTCCATAAAGGCTCTGATCCTCATCCAAAAAGCCATAGACGATGACTTGATTGCTGTTGAAAATCTCAAGTGCGGGATGAGCGATTCCTTTTGCTCCCAGAATGATCACCGGTTTGTCCATGAATTCTATTGGTTTTGGCCTGCAAAAGTACGGGAAATGACTCGCTTACGCAAAGCTTCATTTGGATTGGGAAAGCGAAGCACGAATGGATAAGCGTATAATTATCTCTCAAAAAAATCGGATGAGGAACTTTTGTCTTTAACCCTTTTGATTTAAACCATTAAGGTTATTTAGGAAATTAAGAACCGATGATTGCCATCAATGAATAAAAACAGTCAAACCTCAGGATTGAACAAAATCCTTAATGTCCTTAATTCCTTCATGTTGAATTTTTTGTTTCGGTCAGTGGAGACACTGACCTAGGCTATGCTACGTCTCGCTTACGCAAAGCTTCATTTGGATTGACCCTTGAGGAGACTTTGTCCGATTTTGCAGGAAAGGCATTTCTGTGGCTGACAATAGTTGCGAAAAAGACCGATCATGCCTTGCGAGTCAAAAGCATTTTCAGCTTTCCAACCTTTCTCCCCATACTTTCGGATGATGAAATTATTCTCTGCAGGAATCGTCTGCATCAGGTCAAAGCAGCGCTCCTGCCACTCTGACTGCTCAAAGTATCGACCGTACGCAAACCAAAGCGGAATCACAAAGTTGATAATCAATAGCTCCAATGAACTGCCTGAAATGCCCTTGGAGGCGATTTTTTCGGTAGGCTTAGCAAAAGAATAATGATACTTCCAATAGTCGGATGGCGGAACTTGAAGGAGTTTTTTAAAAACTGAAAATTCCCGACTGTCTTCCATCACGGCTTGCAGCAAGTTTGGTGCTTTGGAAAGAATTGCTGCCAATTGCGCAATTCGTAGTGTCGGAAAATTAGTAGGCCGAGCACCCATGAAGGTCCAATGCTGACGGAGCATGTTTGTGGTGAACCCGAACTTTTTCTGATAAAAATTATACTCAGAAATCAAATGCTGAACGTAGGGTTCATCGCTTTTTTCGGGCAAAAGTCCGGCTTGACCCAAGAGCATCGCTTCCAATGCCGAAACCTGCGTCCGGTGTTTTTGAAGGATTTTATAGGGAACCAAAGCTGCCAATTCACCCATCGGCTGACTGTTGATTTTGAATCCAAAGCAAGTGAACAGCCAACGATAAGCAGTTTCTTCCCAATCACCTTTGGTTTGATCCAGGATTTTCAATATCATTTCTGATTTCTCCTGAAGCCGCTCCACCAGGGCTTTTTCAAGTGCCGAAAATCGAATGATTTCCGGAACCATACCCAAGGCATGGGCACAGGGTAGGTCGGATTTGAAATCGAGCAGTTGCTCATAATTTCTCCAGATTTCAAGATAGATTTTGCCTTTGAGCTCGATAGTTGGAAGTGGAGTTCCATCATTTCGTAGGACTTCCTGATCATTTTCCCAAACCACGTGAAGAATGACGGAATTGTATGCCGGATCGCCGCCGTGGGCATGCTGCTTCCATTCAGAGGCCAGCCGGTGAACTTCCACATGTCCATGAAGGGAAACGCCATCCAAGACCACTGTAGCATCTCTGAAGTCCGGACCTTCGCTTTGGTTGTGAAAGCCAACATTCATAATCTGTACGTTCTGACCATCTGTGGTCAACAGCGATTTTTTGTCGAAGTACTGATACTTCCAGACCAGCTGTAAAAAATCCTCTTTGAAATTCATAATTCCCAAAGACTAAAAGTTTATGGAATTTAGAGAATTCAGAAATAGAAGTCAAGGCTTGATTTAGGCAAACCCTCCAAGGGTTCGAAACCCTTGGAGGGTTAATCGTAGATCAAAGATACTTCTCCAACAGCACCTTCATCTCTTCCTGCAGCATTTGCGCTTCTTTTCTCGCAGCTTTCCCAAAGTCTTTCTCACCAGAAGCATAGATTATTCCCCGACTTGAATTGACCAAAAGTCCACAGGTCGAGTTCATTCCATATTTCGCGACTTCCGATAGGCTACCGCCTTGGGCACCGACTCCCGGCACCAAAAAGAAATGATCAGGTGCAAGTTTCCGCACTTCTCCGATCAATTCTCCTCGAGTTGCTCCGACAACATACATCAGGTTTTCGGGACTTCCCCATTCTTGGCTTTTTTCCAGCACAGACTGATATAGCGGTTTGCCATTTTGGTCTTCGATTAACTGGAAATCAAGCGAACCAATATTTGAGGTCAAAGCCAATAGGATCACCCATTTGTTCTCAAATTCCAAAAATGGCGTTACGGAATCCTTTCCCATGTAAGGTGCCACAGTGATCGAATCAAAATTCATGGACTCAAAAAATGCCTTTGCGTAGAGTTTGGAAGTATTTCCGATATCTCCCCGCTTGGCATCGGCAATGGTGAAAATATCCTTGGGAATGAGCTCAGTTACTTTCGCCAGCGTCTCCCAACCTTTAGCTCCTAAGGCTTCGAAAAAGGCAATGTTGGGCTTATAGGCCACTGCAAAGTCCGCAGTTTCTTCAATGATTTGCTTGCAAAAAGAAAAAATCGGATCAGGTTCAGACAACAAATGAGCGGGAATTTTCTCCAAATCCGGGTCAAGACCGACGCATAAAAAGGATGATTTTTTCTGGATTTGGGAGAAAAGCTCGGCTCGGGTCATGTTTTTTTGAATTTAGGCAAAGGTAGGGAAAATGGCATTTAACCATTTCCCCCTATTAATCTAATCTTTTGTAAAATTCCCATCAACCCAATCGCATTGGCATTTTCCGACAGCGGAAATTCTTCTTTTCCTGCATAAACCAAGAATCGATGGGTGGCTTCCACATCTTCTGCAGCGATCGAAAAGCCCTTGGACAGCTTGGGACTAAGCGTTCGCTTGATCTCGATGGCCCAAAGTTGGGAGCCCATTTGAACTACCAAATCCAACTCTGCTCCGGCAGAGGTTCTGTAAAAACCATAATCTGCATTCTTGGGCAAAACCGACAGGATATGCTCAATCACCAAGCCTTCCCAGCTAAGTCCTGCTACAGGATGCGCCAGTAGATTATCCATTGAACTGATCTGCAAAAGTGTATGGACGATTCCCGAGTCTCGGATATAGACTTTCGGACTTTTCACCAATCGCTTCCCGACATTACTCATCCATGGTCGGATGGATCGGATCAGCAAAAGATCTTCCAGCAGCTCCACGTAGGATTTGACCGTCGGTGAACTCAGATCCAGACTTGCCCCAAACTTGGAAAAGTTGATCATTTGCCCCTGCTCATGAGCAAGCATTGTCCAAAGCCTGCGTAACCGATTTGTCGGCACAAACTGTGCGATTTGAGGGATGTCTCTTTCCAGATAAGTCGTGATGAAGTTTTGCCGCCAAGTCATACTTGCCCGGTCCGAACTCGCTAGAAATGAATCCGGAAATCCACCGCGAAGCCACAGCTTTTCCATGTTTTTTCCCTCATCTCCGACTTCCAAAATGGTGAAGCCAGGAAGCTCTTCATAGGCGATTCGACCAGCCAGTGATTCTGAAGATTGGCGTATCAGCTCCAGCGAAGCAGAACCCAAAATCAGAAACTGACAGGCTCGAAATCCCTTTTTCCTTCTTCGGTCGATGAGTCCCCGCAGGACAGGAAACATATCCGGCATCCGTTGGATTTCGTCCAAGATGATCAGCTTTCCTTCGTGAAGGTCAAAGTATTGCTCCGCTTCAGCGAGTTTAGAACGGTCCGATGGGTTTTCCAGATCCAAGTAAATGAACTCTTGATCAAAATGCTCCGCCAGGCTTTGCGCAAGCGTAGTCTTCCCAACCTGCCTGGATCCCAGGATAGCAATAGCCGGGAAATCCGGCATCAGTTCTTCGAGTTTATGGAAAAGTAATCGCTTAATCATCCTTGCAAATTTAAAATTTGATTTTAAATTTGCAAGGATGATTTTTTATAAAAGTGTTGAATTACAAGTTTTTATGATTTTTTAGATAAATCAACTTTAATAAAAGATCCAACCAAAGAAACAGCTGCAGAGATCAGAAAAAACAGTAAACTGAAAGCAACCGCAACTGTCTCCTCTATGCCTGCATAAGCATGCGCATAGACAAAAACCAACTCACGGGCACCGACACCGCCAATCGTCAGCGGAAGCACTGCCACAATAGAGGATAGTAAAAACACCAATTGGTAAGCAAGAATATTCTCGGTAATCCCAAGGGACTTTAAAATAAACCAAGCACAGATGAGCTGTGCGATTTGTCCGGCAAATGACCACCCATTGGCAGGCCAGAATGAGGGCAAAAAGTCAAGAAAGAAGAACTTTTGTGCCAGCCAAAAAGCGGGAATGGTCAAGAGCAATCCAGCAATCATCAGTCCGTTCCAAAGCTGACTTTCCAGAAAATCCAATTGGATATCTACAATCAAAAACAAACCAAAAAGCAGGAAAACAATCGCCACCAATCCTCCTAATCGATCCAACAAGGCCGATTGAATCAACTTTTTTACAGGAGTTTTAAAGTGTTTGTTGAGTAGGTAAACTTTGTAGCCGTCACCACCGATACCTCCCGGAAGAAAGAGGTTGTAAAACATCCCGATCAGGTAGAGTCGCCAGTTTTGGTTTTCGGATATCTGTAATCCGATATTTTTAAAATAAAGGTTAAGGCGAAAAGCTGTGAAAACTTTGCTTGCTACAAAAAGTAGAACTGCCGGAATCAACCAGATCCACTGAATGGTCTTGGTAATCTGCCAAAGTTGCCCGGTATCGATTTTTCGAAAAACCAAGTACAAAGCCAATCCTGTCAGCAACAGCTTCAGGGCAGTTTTGAGCTGGTTTGAAAATCCCTTAGATCCGTCTTTCACCTAACTAATTAATCTTCACCGTTTACTCTTACCGGATCACTTTCTGGAATTAAATCAGGTCTAGCAACTACGCCTTGATAAATCGCCTTCACCGAGTACGTCTTTTTATTCTGAGACTCAAAGTAAGTTCGGACAATGATCTCCGCGATGATTCCCGTGGTGATCAATTGAATTCCTCCCAATAGCAAAATGAAGCCCACAATCATGATCGGTCGACCCCAAATATCCTCTCCCATGATTTTGATTACCAGCAAGTAGAAATTGATCAAAAAACCTAAAACTAAAGCCATTAAGCCCAATCCACCAAACAGGTGAATCGGCCGCTGAAAGTACTTTTGAAAGAACAGCATCAAGATCAGATCGGCCATGACCTTGAAAGTCCGGCTTAGTCCATATTTCGACGTACCATGAATCCGTGGATGATGCTTGACATCTACTTCCGTCATTTTTGCACCCTGCTGCTTAGCCAAAACCGGGATAAATCGATGTAATTCACCGTAAAGCCCCATGTTTTGCGCAATCTCCGCTTTGTAGACTCGCAACGTACAGCCGTAGTCATTGAGATATACTTTGGTCGTATTGCGGATCACCCAATTGGCGATTTTACTGGGAATTTTTCGGAGGACAAAACCGTCTTTCCGCTTGGCACGGCGACCAGCCACGACATCCCATTCCTCATCTATTGCTTTATTGAGCATGAAAGGAAGATCAGTAGGATCATTTTGCAGATCTCCATCCATGGTGGCGATGTACTCCCCGGTTGCCATATCTATCCCGGCTGCCAATGCAGTCGTCTGGCCGAAATTGCGATTAAAAATAATCAGCTTCGTCCGCTCATTCGCATACTTTTTTACTTCTGCCACCGTCCGATCCGTGGAGCCATCTTCGATCAAAATGACCTCGTAATCTATCTCAGCAAGCGCTGCGTAAGTCGCGTCCAAAAGTGGCTTGATGTTTTCTTCTTCGTTGTAAATGGTAATGACAACGGACAAAAGTGGCTGGCTCATAAGGTAAAATTTGGTCAAAAATACCGAATAAACCTTCCTGCAGCAAAAAACACCGAATTAGCTTTTAGCCGCAAAAGGAAATTTGGTATGAAAAAGCCCAATAAACCTATCTTTGCGCCATGATTTCCCAAGAATTGCGAATCAATCCCTGGATCCTCATGCTCGCCTTTACCGTACTGGTAGGGCCATTTGCATTGAATTTTCACATGCACTATCCGGATGAGATTTTTTATCGGGACGCAGCTATCAAAATGCTGCAAAACAATGATTACCTCACCACGTATTTGGGTAGCGGGGAGCTGCGATTTAAGAAACCGATTTTGACTTATTGGGCCGTTTTAGCGGGATTCAAGCTTTTTGGAGTCAATGAATTCGGCTCCAGGATTTTCTTTTTACTGGCTGGGGCAGCAACTGTTGGACTGACTTTCCTTTTAGCCAAAGTCCTGTTTCGCAATTCCAAAATTGCCGGGATTTCAGCTTTGATTATGGCTGCAAACCCTGTTTTGATCCTCTCTTCAGGCAGATCCATTCCGGATGTCCTGTTGGTGATGACCATGACTTTGAGTGCGGTTGGTTTTGCAGGATTACTTCGATATGGTAATGAAGCGCCAAAAAAATACACTTGGATCATGTATTTGGGTTTAGCCTTAGCTTTCGAAGTAAAAGGACTTCCAGCGGCTGCTTTGGGCGTTTTGGGAATTATTTATCTTCTTTTTAATCCTTGGAAACGAGTTTCTTGGAAAACACTATTAAATATCCCGGCTCTGAGTGTCAGCATTTTTATTGCGCTTTTTTGGTTTGTGGCCATGTGGAAAATCCACGGACCAACTTACCTCGATAGCTTTCTGGAAGATCAAGTCGGCATACGCGTTGCGTCAAGGCTATTGTTGATTTTTCAAAACGGACTTCTTGCCTATGTTTTACTGATTGCCATGTTTATTCCCTGGGTTCTTTTAGCTATTCCTAGTTCTAGGATAGTTATTTCCCAGTGTTGGAAAGAAAATGCTACCTTTTTTGGCTTCGCGATTCTTTGGGGCTTGGCTATTCTGGCAATGGGCGCTATGACGAGTAAGTTTTATGAACGCTATTTACTTCCTGTCGCACCGGTACTTGCTGTTTTGCAGGGATGGATCTTGGTTAGAGGAGAATTTGAGTTGAGAAAAATCGGCTCAAAACTAGCTTCAATCCTATTTCTGTCTCTTTCTGGAGTTGTTTTGATAGCGGGAATTTGGCTTGGGGTAAAAGGGGAAACACATTGGTCTGTTTGGATTCAGATTGGCTTGGCATTTCCGATTTTTGGCTATCTGATTCTTTTAACCAAGAAAGAAGCAAAGCTACCAAAAGTGATCACCTATGCTTTTTTGTTAATTTTCTTTTTACTTTCCACCGTCACTTACCATATCTCACTTCCGCATCAGGGTACTCAGGTCAGAGATTTTATCCAGAAATCAGGGATAGATTCCCAAATGCTGATTGCCTTTGTAGGAAATCTCGACGCAGGAAGCAAAATCCGTATGAGCCTAGGTCCGGAATTTCATCTTATTGATTTACCTAAATCAAGTTGGAAAGAAAGGGTAAACGAGTATCAACGTCTTATTATCGAAGATAAATTTCTCGATTCCTTAAGTATTTCAGAATTTGAGGTGGGCCAGGCTTCGGTTAATTGGGACTCGAAGCAAATTCCTGAACTCCTAAAATCATACGGAAAACCTGAATTTGATCCTTTGTTGAATGCAACCGGTAAAAAGTATTTCTTTTTGCAACGAAAAAAGTCTTCTGAAAAGTCAAAATAAAAACCCCCAGTTTCCTGAGGGTTTTGGTTAATTATTAGAGGGTTTACTGTTTAACCAGCACCACTTTCTCTTTGTATTTTTTGATTTGTCGTCTCAGTCCTTCGATGGCTTCATCGGCAGCTGCTTCAAAGGAATCATCCTGATGCTTTGCAAAAAACTGTTTCCCGGGCACATTCAGTTTGATTTCGACTATTTTATTCTCATTTCGTTCGTTTTTATCAATTCTCATAAAAACCTCCCCATCGATGATTCGGTCATAGTAGGTGTCCAGTTTGTCCGCTTTTTTCTGGATAAAGTCGATCAATTTGCGATCCGCGTCAAAATGGATGGAGTGCATCTGCAGTTTCATAATGATTTGCATTTAAGTGGTTGAACAATTGATTTATTTACGCTTTAGGATGTGCCTGTTCAAACACAGCCTTCAGTTTTTCCATGGAATTGTGCGTGTAAACTTGAGTCGCCGCCAAGCTGGCATGCCCAAGAAGGTCTTTCACGGCATTGAGGTCGGCACCTTTGTTGAGTAGATGAGTGGCAAAGGTGTGCCGGAGCAAATGCGGGCTTCTTCGCGAATTCTGCGCAAAAAGATCCAAATAATGTCTCACAATCCGGTAAATCATCATAGAATAGCTTTGCTTTCCCCCATTACTCACAATAAAGTAGGCATTCCCGTCTAGTTTTGAAAACCTTTCCTCAAATACTTTTTGGTACAAAATGATATTCTGTTTTAGCTTTTTTGTGATAGGAATTATTCGCTCTTTTTTTCTTTTCCCTAAAACTTTCACTTGGTCCTCAATCAGATTTAGATCGGCCCACCTCAACCCGTTGAGCTCCGACAGACGGACGCCGGTCAGATAAAGGAACTCCATCACCATGCGGTCCCGCTGCCCCTCAAATGTGGGTTCATACACGTTCTCATCTAAAACGGCCTCAATGGTCAATTCCTGTACAAACTCGGGTAGTTTTTTGGCGTTTTTAAGGGATTTTAACTTATAGGTAGGATCAGAGGCGATGAATCTCGACCGAAGTAAAAACTTAAAAAAAGATCGCAATGTGGCAATTTTCCGGTTGACAGAAGTGGTCGTCAGCCCTTGCTCTACCAAGTCGATCACCCAGGCACGAAGCTCAGCATGAGTACATTGACTCAGGTCATGTAGTTCAAATGAAATTCTGACAAACTCCAGCACCTGCTCCAGATCGGTGCGATAGGCTGTCACCGTGTGAGTACTACTGCGTTTTTCGTATTCGAGGTAATTGATAAATGAGTCAATCATCACTCAAAAGGTAGCAGAAAAACTGAAAAATATCGGTGACTTTGGTCAGAGATTAGAAACAAAAACGCACTTACCTTTGTGAGCAAGTGCGTCTGTATTTGGAATCAAATGTGATTACTTCATCTCTTCGTCACGAAGATGTTGCTTGTAAGCAGCTTTGATGACTTGTGCTCTTCTTACGATAGAGGGCTTTATAAAAGCCTGACGGGCTCTGAGTTCGCGAACCGCACCGGTTTTGTCAAACTTCTTTTTAAAACGCTTCAGCGCTTTTTCGATGGACTCGTTCTCTTTTACGTTTACAATGATCATAGTATACACCCCCTTTCGTGGCTGCAAAGGTAGGAGAATAATTTAAAAATTGGAATAATCGAAAATTTAAAAATTGTGAGGTGCTGTTGGGAGGTCTAGGAGTCATTGAATTAATAATGGATAGAGATTAAAACCACTCAAACTAAATATTTAACCCCCCCCCAATAGAATTTGACCGATAATCAGATTTACAGCAAATTTCTTAGGTGATTTTTTGGCATTCAACTTCTCATTTTCTAGCTTTAACTAAGCTAGCTTTTTAATAAATCTTTTATCTAAACAAAAAATGAAATGAAAAAAACGATGTATTTAACCCTGGCCGTACTGGGTATGGTCTTGGGTAGCTTTGCGGTAGTGCAGCCGGTGAAAGCACAAGGTGGACCATGTGGTCCCGAAATTGAAAGTGGAGATTGTACAGTTAAAGAATGCGGTGACTGCCTTTATATCTCATGTCCGGATGGAGATAGTGTTCAATGCTAATCAATTAATTATTGACATATGAGGCCTAAAGAAAATTTGATTTTTTCTTTTTTAATTATAGGAATGTTTTCCTGTAATCCAAGAAATGAGATCCATGAATATCCAAAGTTAATTGACATAGAGTGGATAGATTCTTTGGAAGTTATTGAGAAAAACGAGTTCTTTAACGGAAGCTCTGATGTTCAATTAATTGGAGATAGTCTTTTGGCTATCTCCAGTTTTTTAACTCCTGGTGTTTGGTTTATAGAGCTAGATAGCGGAGAAATAAAACATAGAATCGCAGATAGAGATATCATGAATATCCCGCTATTCCCAGCTGGTATTCATAGTTTCAAATTTCCAATCTTACAAATATTAGACCCAAGACAAAACACAATTTTCGTTTTTGATGTTTTTCAAAAATCACTACTACAAAAAATAAAATTGAGTCTTCCTCCAAATAAAATGGTCAAAACAGTCGATTCCTTTTTTTGGGTGGATAAAGACTATTACTATATAGAACTCTTTCCTTCATTCCTTAACCATAATGCACTTGAATTTTATTCTGAGGTAGATGAATTGGTAGGGGTATTTGACAAGAATGGCAAAATGGAAAGCAAATTTTTAAATTATCCGAAAGAATTAAAAGAACTAGAATTCCATATCAAACCATATCAAACATTCGCTCAAAGTTACAACCCAGACTATCCTCTTAAAATCGCGTTTCCGGTATCTGGAAATGTCCTCGAGTTTAAGGACATATCGGTATCCAAGGGGATTGAGTACTCAGGTATACCAAGAAAAAGCAGGTTTTTTGATTTTTCCCCGGCTCGCCTTGAGAAAGAGTTCAATTCAGAATTCCAGAAGCACTGGCAAGTTCCCAACTCTCACTTTTTTAAGAAAATAGTAGAAAATGAGAAATATCTAATCATACAGACAATTATGAGGAATAACGATAATTTAGAAAAATATGAAGCAAAAAGCCATCTCTTCATTTTTGATAAATATAATAAGGATTGGTCTGAATCCTCAAATCCCGTGAATATTAATCGAATGGGATATTTAGCCGGAATCATTAATGAAGAGTTAATCTTTTTTGAGGGTAGCCAGAAAATAACCCAAGAAAAATACATCAAAAGGGCGGTACTGAAGCCTATTGAGGATTGATAGATTCTAAACTTTTCCAAAGTTTACAAACTTTGGAAAAGTTCTACTGCTAAAACCAAAAAAGTCCAACCCTTGCGAGTTAGACTTTTTTTATTTTGAATTGGAGCTTTAGTCGATTACTTTCTCAGCCAATACCACAATCACGTTGTCTTTTACCTCTACTACTCCCCCATCCACGATGAAGGACTGCTTTCCCTCCGCTGTAGTGAAAGACACAGCCCCTTTGGCCAAAGCCGACACGATCGGTGCGTGATTATTCAACACCTGAAAGGATCCATCAGCACCAGGGAAACTGGCCTCTGATACTTCTCCCTGAAATACTTTCTTCTCCGGTGTGACGATTTCTAACTTCATAGATGTTTGGTTATTGAGTTATTAGATTAGGAGCTATTGGTTTCTAAATACTTGTATCTACCAATACCTAATAACCATTAACTAATTTATCTTACTTCGGCAAGCATTTTCTCACCCTTAGCGATGGCATCATCGATGCTACCTACCAAGTTGAACGCTCCTTCCGGAAGGTGATCCAACTCGCCGTCCATGATCATATTGAAGCCTTTGATGGTGTCTTTGATATCTACCAACACCCCCTTCAAGCCAGTAAACTGCTCGGCAACGAAGAAAGGCTGAGATAGGAAACGCTGCACACGTCTCGCACGGTGTACGACTTGCTTATCCTCGTCAGAAAGTTCTTCCATACCCAAGATCGCAATGATATCCTGCAATTCTTTGTAACGCTGAAGAATCTCTTTCACTCGCTGTGCACATCCGTAGTGCTCATCACCCAAGATGTCTGGAGAAAGAATTCGTGATGTAGAATCCAACGGATCCACCGCAGGATAAATACCCAATTCGGAAATCTTTCGGGAAAGTACAGTAGTAGCGTCCAAGTGAGCGAAAGTCGTTGCAGGAGCCGGGTCAGTCAAGTCATCGGCGGGCACGTAAACCGCCTGTACCGATGTGATCGAACCGTTTTTGGTAGAAGTAATACGCTCCTGCATGGCTCCCATTTCGGTAGCCAACGTCGGCTGATAACCTACCGCCGATGGCATACGTCCCAAAAGTGCAGACACTTCAGAACCTGCCTGTGTGAATCGGAAGATATTGTCAATAAAGAACAGAATGTCTTTTCCCTGACCTGTACCATCACCGTCACGGTAATACTCTGCAAGCGTCAAACCGGTCAAAGCCACTCGTGCCCGTGCTCCGGGAGGCTCATTCATCTGACCAAACACGAAGGTTGCTTTAGAGTTTTCAAGCTCTTTCAAATCAACTTTGGAAAGATCCCATCCACCTTCAGTTTCCAGAGAGTGGACAAAGTCTTCTCCGTAAGTCACGATGCCTGACTCGATCATTTCCCGAAGCAGGTCATTTCCCTCACGGGTTCTTTCACCTACACCGGCAAATACGGATAGCCCTGAATAAGCCTTTGCGATGTTGTTGATCAATTCCTGGATCAATACCGTCTTACCTACCCCGGCACCACCGAAAAGACCGATTTTACCCCCTTTTGCATAAGGTTCGATCAAGTCAATTACTTTGATACCGGTATAAAGTACTTCGGTAGAAGTAGAAAGGTCCTCAAATCGAGGCGCGGATCTGTGGATTGGAAGTCTTTTGCCGGCAGGGACTTGAGGAAGGCCGTCGATTGCCTCTCCTACCACATTAAAAAGTCTTCCTTTGATGGCTTCGCCAGTTGGTACGGAAATCGGTTGACCCAAATCCCGCACTTCCATGCCACGTACCATCCCTTCGGAGGCATCCATTGCGATGGTTCTTACTCTGTCTTCGCCAAGGTGTTGCTGTACTTCCATTACGACTACCTGACCGTCTTCTTTGGTCACTTCGAGTGCGTCAAGGATGTTTGGCAGCTTACCGCCTTCAAAGGAAACGTCCACCACGGGGCCGATTACCTGAGTTATCTTTCCAAAATTTGCCATTTTTGCTTGAAATGTAAAAAGGATCCGCTTTTTTTATTCGAGCGCAAAATTAGGCAGAAAAGCCTAATCCCAAAGGATATTTGGAAAATTAATCCTGAGCATGAACTGATTCATTAATTCTTTGGAGAGGAATTGCCAATTCACTCGTCTTTTTGTAGGGTTAATTTCATTCCGGAATTACAAACCAATAATCACAAAACTGACCTTTCAACTCCAAAACAGATTAAACTAAGAAAATAGAAATATTTTTCACCCTGCTCAACATCCGTTTGAGGAGGTGTTAATTCATTGAGGAGCAACAGCTGATCAATAACGTAAACCAAAAAAATAACAAAATTTTTTAGCTCCTTCTATTTGGATTGAATCCAAATAAAGATACTTTTGCATTATTATTTATAATTGATCTTAATAATGGCTAGACTGATTTTTGCTTTTCTCCTCCTCTCATTCTGGGCTTGTAAATCACCCGAAACTCAAAATTCTGTTGAAGAATCGCGAAAAATAATAACTGCCGGAGGAACAATTACCGAGGTCGTGCATGAATTGGGTTTTGGAGATCAAATCATCGCTACAGATATTACCTCCACCTATCCGGCATCAATGCAACAATTGCCTTCGATCGGTTATAGAAATCAGATTAAAGCTGAAGGCATCCTTGCCCAAGCGCCTGATCTGGTTTTGATTGAAGAAGGATATCTCAATCCCGACGTGGTCGAGCAGCTCAAAGCAGCCCAAGTGAACATTCACATTTTTTCAAAACCACTCAGCGTGGACGGCACTAAAAAACTTGTTACCGATTTGGCTGAGCTATTTGATTCCGCCGTAAAAGGCCAGGAAATCAACGCTTCTATCGACCGGGATATGGAAGAATTGAACACCTACTTAGTTTCGCAGGAATCCATGCCCAAGGCTGTCTTTATCATGGCTCGAGGTCCTGAGACTGTATTTATTGCGGGAGAAAAAACCTTTGCCAGCGAAATGTTCAATCTGGCCAAAGTCGAAACGGCGGCAACTGGATTTGATGAATTTGCCCCCCTGACTCCTGAATCACTGGTATCCATGAATCCTGATTACCTGGTCTTTTTTGAATCCGGTATCCAAAGCCTTGGAGGCAAAGATGGCGTGAAAAAAATTCAGGGAATAGATCAAACCACTGCCTATAAAGAAGACCAAATCGTAGCATTGGACGGATTGTACTTATCCGGATTTGGTCCCCGCGTAGGGAAAGCCGCATTGGAACTTGCAAAATCAGTCAGAAAGTAAAGTAATAACATGATCTCAAATTTGAATCATACAAAAGTCCAAAGTCAGAATCTAACTCTTATCGGGTTTGGGGTTGTGCTGATCGTGGTGCTCTTGACCTCCCTTTCTTTGGGAGCCTATAGCATTCCTTTTCCACAGACTCTGGCTATTTTGTTTGATTATATCGGGTTAAAGCTTGGGACTTTTGAAGTGCAGCAGGCAAACGTACTGCTTCAAATACGGCTGCCCCGTATTATTATGGCAGTTGTTGTCGGAGGTGGATTGGGTATCGCCGGGGCTGCTCTTCAGGGCATGTTCAGAAATCCCCTCGTCGAACCAGGATTGATTGGGGTAAGCAGTGGTGCTGCCCTCTTTGCTGTTATTTTTATCGTGTTGGTACCTGTGGCTTCTTCTTTGGCTTGGATCAGACCACTTGGATTACCGCTTTTTGCATTCGTTGGAGGCTTGATTAACGTGCTGGCGGTGTACAGTCTGTCAAAATCCCAAGGAAGAAATGACGCCGCCACCCTCATACTGGCAGGGGTTGCGATCAATGCCCTGACAGGAGCGCTCATTGGTTTGGTATTGTTCTTTGCGGATGATTCCGCCTTGCGCAATTTCACTTTCTGGAGTCTTGGAGATCTGGCAGGAGCCAATTGGAGCAAAATTCCGGTCAGCATGATTCTCATTTCGGTCCCATCCATACTGTTGCTATTGAATTCCCGTCAGCTCAATGCGTTGGCTCTTGGTGAGCAGGAGGCTTTTCACATGGGCGTGAATGTGCAGCGGGTCAAAATCCAATTGCTGCTTTTCAGTGCTTTGATCGTAGGTACGGGGGTTTCTATGGCCGGAATGATTGGATTCATCGGTCTCGTGGTGCCTCATTTGATCCGGATTTTATTCGGGTCTGATCACCGACTAGTACTTCCCGGTTCATTTCTCCTAGGTGCAATTCTATTAAACTTTGCGGACCTGATTTCCAGAATTGTCGTCATTCCTGCAGAGATGCCTATTGGAGTGATCACCGCATTGATCGGAGCACCGTTTTTTATCTGGCTTATTTTCAACCTGAATAAATCCAAAAACTGATGTTGAAAGCTTCCAAGGTACATTTCTGTGTGAAACAAAGACCGATTGTAGAACAGATCAGTCTGGAAATCAATCCGGGAGAAATTCTTGCCGTCTTGGGTCCCAACGGAGCAGGAAAATCAACTTTTTTCAAAATCCTCTCAGGTGAAATCAAATGCAAACATGGCAACGTCGGCTACAATGGTCACAGCATCGAGTCTCTAAAGCCAAAAGAACTTGCCGCAATTCGGGCAGTAATGCCGCAGCATTCTCAGGTCAATTTCCCTTTTACCGTTCAGGAAGTAGTGGAATTGGGCTTGATCAGCACAAAGTCAAATGATCCGGTCAAACTCATAGCGGAAGTTTTGGATGCTACCAACACCTCTCATTTAAAAAGCCGAGTTTTCAATAGTCTTTCAGGGGGTGAAAAACAGCGGGTTCAACTGTCCAGAGTATTGGTTCAAATCTGGGAGACGAAGCCATTTCCACGGTATCTGTTGTTAGACGAACCTACCTCTAGCCTTGATATTGCTCAGCAGCATGCGGTACTCAGCATCCTTCAGACTTTGAAATCAAGGAATATTGGAATATTGATCATCCTGCATGAGCTCAATTTGGCTGCTCAATACGCGGATAAAATTGCTTTGATCAAAAATGGAGCGATGACCAAAATGGGAATTATAGAAGATGTCTTAAATGAAAAAATTTTAGAAAATGTTTTTGACCATCCTATCCGCTTGATCCAAAATCCCGCAACTGGACGATTAATTGTCGCTTCCGGTGCGCATTCTTATTCAACTTTAGCCACATCAAAACAAGCCTAACATGGACACTATTCAAGAATCCGTCACTTCGCTAAAACAAGCTTGGGAAAAGCTCAAGCTTACTGAACCTTCATTGAGAATCAGAGATGCTGCTGCCAAACTTGGAACCAGTGAAGCCGAATTGCTGGCTACAGGAATCGGCGAAAACGTGATCCGCCTGAGTGATCAGTTTGAAGAACAAATGCTGGAATTCCCAAAACTTGGTCGAGTGATGGCTTTGACCAGAAGTGAAGGTTGTGTGTTGGAGCATAAGGGTCCCTTTCAAAAAATTGAAATGCACCAGGCAGGTCCACACAAGATCGCCACTGTCATTGGTCCGATTGAGCAGCGCGTATTTTTTGCAGGTTGGAAGTTTGGTTTTGCGGTGACGACAGCCACTCCGAGAGGCACCATGAAGAGTCTTCAGTATTTTGACAAAGAAGGAGAAGCAATTCTGAAAGTCTATCTTCAGGACAACTCCAATAATGAAGCTTATGAAGCGATTGTGAAACTTTATACAGCAGCAGATCAAAGTGCAGAATTGGAATTGGAAACTTTTCCCACTCCTGAGTACACGACACGAGAAGAGCTGGACTTTGAGGGCTTCAGGTCTGACTGGGAAAATATGAAAGACACCCACGACTTCTTTGGCATGCTGCGCAAATACAAACTGAATCGACTGGATGCTGTCAAATGGATCGATGACAAATGGGCGTATCCTGTAGATCGACTTTCCGCCCGGATTGTGGTAGAAAAAGCAGCCGAAACCCAATTGCCGATCATGATTTTCGCAGGTAACAAAGGAAACATCCAAATCCATCAGGGAAAAGTGCGCACGATCCGTCAATTGGGCGATTGGTTGAATGTCCTCGACCCGGATTTCAACATGCACCTGAATGAAAATGTGGTAGATTCTGCCTATGTAGTTCATAAAAATACAGAAGACGGACTGGTTTCGGCTTTGGAGCTTTTTGATAAAAGCGGAGAAATGGTGGCCCAGTTTTTTGGCCTGAGAAAGCCGGGTTTACCTCAAAAGCCTGAGTGGAAAACTTTATTGGATAGACTCAATTAAAATTCTCTACCGGGATGACCTATCCCGCAAAAATTTTGACCCAATGTTTAGAATTAATCTAATTAAATTATCCATTTTACTCTCCTTTTTCTTCTCCCATCCAGTTTTGGCAGCGGTGGAAAACCCCAAGCAAATACTAGATGAGGATGGCAAGCCTATTCCTAATGCTACCATTCAGGTAAGAGGTGCTGCGCCGGTATTGGTTGATAAGGAAGGGAAAGTCACAGCGAATTTACCCGAAGGAGAATCCATTCTGATCTTTGCCTTAGGGTATGAGTCGCTGCAGATTTCCCGGGAAGATTGGTTGGCGAAGGAAGTATTTATCCTCAAAGAAAAATCAGGATCACTGCAGGAAGTGGTGGTCGCAGCCACCCGGACTGATCGAACGGTCGAGGATCTCCCACTTCCAGTAACTGTACTAAATGAAAAAGCTATTCAGGAAACCGGTGGAATCAGGCTCTCAGAAATCCTTCGTGAACAGACCGGTCTTCAAATCGAAGGCGATCATGGGGCAGGACTCCAGATGCAGGGTTTGGATTCGGATTACATTTTGATCCTTTTGGATGGTGAACCGCTTATCGGAAGAACTGCGGGTACGTTTGACCTGGATCGGATTTCGGTTTCCAATATTGAGCGGATTGAAATACTCAGAGGTCCATCCAGTGCCATCTATGGCAGTGAAGCAATGGCTGGGGTCGTCAATATCATAACTAAATCCACGGAGGAAGAGACCAGACTGGATTTGGGACTTCGTCATCGCTCCTTCAATTCCTGGAATCCCTATGCGGATTTAGGCTTTTCCAAAGGAAAATGGAGCACCAAACTCTTCTATGATTACATGAGAACTGACGGTTATGATCTGACTCCGGAGGCAGTTGGTCAAACTCAAAATCCTTATGATGCACATACCGCACAGTTAAAAATTAATGGGGAAATTCATCAGAATTGGGACCTGAGTTTATTCGGGAGAGCTTATGTAGAGAATTCATCCGGCTTCCTGGAAACTGCAAGTTCATCAGGACGTGAACTTTTGAGTTTAGACAATTCAAGGAGAGATTTCCATTTCAATCCGACTCTGCGCTTTAAGCCAAACTCCAAAATCCTGATGACACTTCGGGGAATGAGTTCTTGGTTTTCGACAGTGTCTGATACCCGATTTGAATCCGATGGACAGGCTTTTGACTTTCAGGATTTCAATCAATTTTACCACCGAACAGAGTTTCAAACTGATTATCAAATCAAGGAAAACCAATTGTTGACCCTTGGAATGGGCCATCTAATCGAAACGGTCGAAGCCACGCGATATGATGAAAACAACCGATTTGATGCCGGTTACCTTTTTCTACAGCATCAGTGGGATCCGGGTACCAAGACCAACATCATTTCAGGCTTTCGTGCTGACCGCCACAGTGAATATGCAAGTAGAATAAGCCCAAAAATCTCGGGCCAATATCGATTTTCAGAGAATTTCAGTTGGCAAGCCTCGCTTGGAGCAGGCTTTAAAGCGCCAGATTTCCGGCAGCTTTTGCTGAATTTCAACAATGCTGCTGCAGGATATTATGTCTTCGGCTCTACACTAGCACAGGAAGGAATTGAAAAACTTCAAAATGAAGGGCTGGTAGCCAGAATCCTTTTGGATCCGGCGACACTGGGAGATCTTAAAGCGGAATCATCGTGGGCCTTAAATACTGGTCTTAGATGGAAACTTAATCCAAGACTGATGTGGGTAGCCAACGCCTATAGAAATCACATCAATGACCTCATAGAAACAGCACCCATTGCGCAGCTGGTTACCGGCCAGAATGCTTTTTCCTATTTCAATATCTCACAGGTGGTCACCCAAGGGATCGAAACCGACCTGAGCTTCCAAGCGACCAGCAACCTCCAATTGAGTCTGGGTTATGCCTTTCTGGATACTCAGGATGCTACGGTGCTGGATCAAATAGATGCCGGAGAGATCTTCAAGCGGGATGATCAAAACCGAACAAGCCGTGTAGTCAGAAGCGATTATGGAGGACTTTTCAATCGCAGCAGACACAGTGGAAATATCAAGGTTAATTATAGAGAAAACCGCACAGGCATTGACTTAGCAGTGAGGGCCATCTTCCGAGGCAAATTTGGCTTCGCAGATCTCAATGGAAATCTCATTTTGGACGATGAAAGCGAATACGCTCCCGGCTGGATGAGCTTGAATCTCACCGCTTCCAAAACTCTCGAAAATGGGGTTTTCCTTGAAGTGGGGGGCACAAATCTGAATAACACCCAAACTACTTTCCAACCTACAAATCCAGGCAGAGTGCTATTTGCCGGTCTAAAAATTCCTTTTGCAAACTTTATTCAAACCAAATAATACAATGAAAACTACTCTAAAACTCAGTTTTATCACACTCCTTTCAGCTTCTATCTTCGCTTGCGCAGAGGATACACCCGAACCTATCGTACCACTTGAAGCAATATTGGTAGAAGACCTTGCAGCTCCAAATGATGTCATCAACCGCAATACAGGAGAAGTCACAGAAGTTCGTCCATTTCAGTTTTTCAGCCTGGAAGAAAATGCGCTTGTTGAGGAAACCGAAGATTGGGATCTAGCTTTCAAAGGAACCACTATCCGAGTGAATGCTACAAAAAACGTGACTGCAGCTGTAGTCACCGGAATATTTGATGAAATAGCTGAGGTTCCTACTTCTGCAACATTTGCTACAGACTCAGGAGAATCCTTTGCTATCCCAACCGGCAGTGGCAACGGCTGGTATAATTATAATTCAGCCACATTCACAGTCACGCCGATTCCTGGCAGAGTATTATTAGTAAAAACAACCCATGGTAATTATGCGAAAATTGAGATTCTGAGCTACTACAAGGGAAATCCTCCCGCTGCTGAGATTGATCCAATGAGCACCCCAAGTGCACACTACACGTTCAGATATATCCTACAGCCAAACGGAACTACAACATTTTAGTCAATATGGATAATTTTTTAAGCTGGGTAAACAGGAGCGCTTCGGCGCTCCATTTTTTTTATAAGATTCGCTTCGCAAAAAGAAAAGCCCCGGACCAATAGCGATTGCTCAGGTAGTCTTCAGTCACGCCAAGGGAGGTGGAAGCGTGAATAAACCGGATATCTCCATTGTTCACCTCAGTGACTATTCCGGAGTGAGTGACTTGATTTTTTCGTTTGCTAGTCGCAAAAAACAAAAGGTCTCCAGGCTGTACCTGATTCAGATTTACCTTTTGCCCAAGCTTACTTTGATCAGCAGACATCCGGGGAAGATTGATCCCCACTGCATAATATGAGTGAAAAACCAAGGCTGAACAGTCTATCCCTGCGCGAGTAGTTCCTCCAAAACGGTATGGAGTCCCCCGATAAGTTTTGGCAGTTTCGATTACGGTAAAGGCCGGATTGTCCTTTGCTGCCTTTTTAGACTTACAGCTCTGGGCAAAGACAATTCCCAGAAAGAGAAAAATGGGAAGGAATTTTAAAAAAGCTTTCTGAACAGGCAATGGAATACTTTTTTGGTCTTTCAAGTTTAAGGGGTACAGCTGGTTTTACCAAAGTTTTAAAGGATTGCTAAAGATGTTTTTTTAAAGTGATTATCGTCACAGAATTGAGGATCCCCTCCATTTTACATTTGTATCAAAATTCAGAAACAATACTTAATAACTATGAATATTCAACAGTTCTATGACGAAGGATTAGCCCATGCAAGCTATGCCATCCTGAGTGAAGGCAAAGTCGCTCTGGTGGATCCGGGCCGGAATCCTCAGCAGTATTCTGATTTTGCGCAAGCAACTAATGCCAAAATCGTAGCTGTAATCGAAACTCATCCCCATGCAGATTTTGTAAGCTCGCACCTGGAATTTCACAAAAATGAGGATGCCAAAATCTACGTATCCAGACTAGTCGGAGCAGAATACCCGCATGTCGGGTTTGATGAAGGAGATTCATTCCACCTTGGAAACGTGACCTTGCATGCCCTACATACTCCTGGCCATTCGCCTGATTCGATCAGCATTTTGCTAAAAGATGAAAACGGAAAAGACCATGCACTTTTCTCTGGAGATACACTTTTCATCGGTGATCTAGGACGACCTGACCTGAGAGAAAAAGCCGGAAACCTGACCGCACAGCGGGAGGAATTGGCAAAAATGATGTACCACACCGTACAGAATAAACTGAAGCCCTTGGCCGATGATGTCCTGGTATTCCCCGCCCATGGCGCAGGTTCACTCTGTGGCAAAAATCTCAGCGATGCACGTCAGTCTACGATCGGCGAACAGCGAGCAACCAACTGGGCCTTCAATGATCTGGACGAAAAAACCTTCATTGATTCTTTACTTCAAGGTCAGCCCTACATTCCAAAATACTTTGGATATGATGTGGACATGAACAAAAAAGGCGCTCCTGCCTATCAGCGATCCATTTCTCAAGTGAGCATTTGGCCAGAGGGATCTACTTTGCCTACGGATGCTTTGGTAATCGATACCAGAAACAAGGTTGATTTCGCTGCTGGACACATTGCCGGAGCAATCCATATCATGAACGGAGGCAAATTTGAAACCTGGCTTGGCTCAATCGTCGGACCAGAAGAAAAATTCTTTTTGGTAGCAGGCTCATCCACAGAGTTGGAGATTTTGATCGCCAAAGCTGCAAAAATCGGTTATGAGCAACTGATCAAAGGTGCTGTCGTCAATCCGGCCGAAATGACCGAAAAAGGTATTTCATTTGACTTGGAAGCATTCAAAGCAAATAAAGGGCACTATACCATCGTTGATATCAGAAGTAGAGATGAGCATGCCACGGCACCGATTTTCGAAGAAGCGATCAATATTCCGCTTCAGGAATTAAGGGAAAGAGCCAAAGAAATACCTACTGGAAAACCAATAGTAGTGCATTGTGCAGGCGGTTATAGATCTGCCGCAGGATCAAGTATTGTTTCAAGGGAATTGAAAGAAACCAAAGTATTAGACCTCAGCGAGGCAATCAAAGAGTTTCAACTGATTGCTCACTAATCAGGAAATAGAAAAGTTGTCACACCCAAACCTCCGGCCCAAACCGGAGGTTTTTTGTTTACCGGAGTAAGGTGATCAGTCGCCATCTTGGAATGGCTTTATTCTCCTAATGAAGTTTTGAACTTGCTTTTTATCAATTTCACGATCAATAAGCTGAACCAATTTGTCTAAATTGGGGTCTTTGTCGAGTAACAAAACAGGTATGAGTCGAGAAGAATTTAGCGTTTTACCTATCCATCTAAAAATCAGAACCCTCTTTATCGAGGGTACTTTTGTGGTGGGCATTCGCTATTACCAACATAAGGTGAATCTCTATTTGCTTGATAATGAATACGTCGAAGTCTTCTACAATCACAAACTGGACAAAATCGATCAAATCGAATACCTACAGCGGGATCATAGCCGGATGAAGTTCTACTTGGATCAGATTAAAATTGTAAATTGAGTTAGGGAAAAGCTAACAATCAACATCTTGGATAAAAAAGCCCTTAAAAAGCTTCAAGAATAGTAAATAAAAAATTAATCGAGATCCCTCGAAAATCCTACTTTCAAATCGTTGATTGGGAAAAATACAGTGGCATCCTTCCAAAAATACCAATCTCTGAAATCGAAAAAGAAATCGCTGAATTGAGAAATTGGGAACAGTGATTTGGGATACTAATTCAACCATTTTTTTTCTTCGAGATCTACTTCCTGAGTCGTCAAAATTCTTTCTGATTCAAGAACTTAAGTGAAGCAAACCTCATTTTTCAAAAATCTCTAAATTGAAAAGGGAAACTTTGATTCCCCTGAACATTCTTCTCAAAAGAGTAAATACTCCGGAGAGAAGGATTGGGTATTTACAAAAAGAGAATTACTGCAAGCATTCAATGGCTTTGTTTAAGCTCCTCTTGGCTTGGTCTCCAAATCTTTCTGACTCTTATTATTAAACTCATTTTCAGTATGTTATTTCATTTTTTATTAAATTATGGGGAACCAAAACCCAAAATAAAATGAACGCTATCACTAAAATCGAACATTGGGCGGAATCTCATCATCCCAACTGGATTGACATCATTCGCATCGCACTCGGACTCACCATCCTTTACAAAGGGATTCTGTTTATCTCAAATACAGCTGCCTTGTTACAATTGATGGAGCGCGCAGACTTACAGTTTGTTCATTTAGGAATCGCCCATTACGTAGCCTTTGCACATTTGGTAGGTGGAATTTTGATTGCACTGGGTCTGGTTACCCGAATTGCAATCCTTTTCCAGCTCCCGATCCTTCTCGTAGCAGTTTTCCTGGTCAATGTAAAGCAGGGTTTCTTTACCGTTTCGAATAATTTAGAGTTTGAACTCTCCCTGATCGTATTGATTCTTTTGATCGTATTCCTAATTTACGGTTCCGGAAAATGGTCGATAGATCATTGGATGAAAATGCATCCCAACGAATAGCGTACACTTAATCGATTGACAAAAATTATCATAAAAAAAGGCTCCAAATTGGAGCCTTTCATCTTCTTAAGTGAAGAACTTCAACCGAATCACTTCCTGCTCGGTAAGGAAGCGGTAGTGACCCCGCTTTAGATCTTTCTTATCCAAACCGGCATAAATTACCCGGTCCAGCGCAGTGACTTCATAGCCCAAATGAGCAAAAAGTCTTCTGACGATTCTATTTCTGCCGATGTGGATTTCCAGTCCCAAAATCGTCCGGTCCAAGGAAAGGACCTGCATATCATCTACAGTCACATCACCATCCTCGAGTGTCAAACCCGCTCTGATTTCCAGTTCATGATTTTGAGTCAGAGGCTTGTCCAAAGTCACCTGATAGATCTTTTTCACTTCATTGGAAGGATGTGATAGCTTGGCAGTCAATTCACCGTCATTGGTAAACAGTAGCAGCCCAGTCGTATTTCTATCCAGTCTACCCACAGGAAAAATGCGCTCCTCACAGGCATTCCCCACTAAGTTCATCACAGTCTTACGCTCCATCGGATCATCTGTCGTAGTGATGAAATCTTTGGGTTTGTTCAGCAACAGGTAAACCGGCTTTTCGGGATTGATTTTCTTGCCTTGATAGATTACCCGATCCGATTTCTTGACTTTGTAACCCATCTCAGTGATCACCTGACCATTGACGGAAATCAAGCCTTTGGCAATCAGATCATCGGCTTCTCTTCGTCCACAGATGCCTGAGTTTGAAATGTATTTATTCAACCGAAGTGAATCGGTTTCTTCCTTGCCTTTTACCTTTCTGGCGGGTAGGGCATCGAAATTGTAATCCGGTCTTTCGATATCCAGTTCCTGACGATTGGGTCGGTTTTTTCCAAAGCCTCGCTTCTCAGCTGGTTTTTCCTCGTTGAATTTGGGTTTTTCCGGTGCAAAAACAGGCTTTTGGTCACGTCCTCTTCCTTTGTAGACCAGTCGCTCTCCATGTTCTTTTGGAGTCTGATCTTCAGAAAAATCCTTTTTGAAGAAAGGCTTTTCTGTTCTTGGTTTGGATTCGTTTCCAAAATCCTTGGAGTCCGAATCCCGTTTTGGAAAGCGGTCTAATTTATCACCGTAAGTCTTCTTAGGAGAATCAGATTGGTCACGTTTTTCGAATTTCTTTCCTGTAAAACCTTCTTTTTTGAATCTGCCTGGCTTATCGCCAAAAGATTTCTTGGGATAGTCTGCTCCGTCTTTTTTCTCAAACTTCTTTTTGAATCCCTCGCCTTTGTCAAATCGCTTTTCCCCAAATGACTTCCTTTCGGAATCTCCCGCACCATACGACTTTCCATAACTTGACTTTTCTCCGCTCTTTTCCTCAGAATTAAAAAATCTTCCTTTCGGCTTGTCACCAAAGGACGATTTGTAATCAGGCTTTTTACCAAAGGATTTCTTTCCATAGGAATCCTCTTTTTTACCATAGGAAGGCTTGGAATCATCCCGCTTTCCATATGACGGTTTGCTAAAAGAATCGTCCCTTTTACCGTAAGATGGCTTGGAATCGTCTCTTTTTCCATAGGAAGGCTTACTGTATGAGTCTTCCTTCTTTCCGAAGAATTTCCCTTTTGAGGAAAATTCACCCTCTCCTTTATCGAAGCGGGATCCGCTTGATGAAAAATCTGATTTTCCGGATGATCTTGGCGCACCGGAATCTTTGCGCTCGTCGTTAAAAAACGGCTTTCTTGAGTTGTTTTTTTTCATAGTATGCAGCATCACTGCTGTAGTTTGTTGTGAAGAATAGGGTGTCAAAGCTGAAACGCCCATTCGGGGTGCAAAGATACACCCTAAGTGTTGATATTCAGTATGCTTCCCGAAATATTCTTAAGGATTACGCTTTACTTTTGTAATAATATTCTGTTGCCTTGCGAACTGAGCCTTGGGAAAGCAATAAATCATTGGCAGTTTGGTAATCCACACCTGTGGCTTCCATGATCATTTTGGTCCCGCGATCCACCAATTTGGCATTGGAGAGTTGCATATCGACCATCTTATTGCCTTTCACCCGGCCGAGCTTTATCATGACCGTGGTAGAAATCATATTCAATACCAGCTTTTGGGCGGTTCCGGATTTCATGCGTGTACTGCCCGTGACAAACTCCGGACCTACTACTACTTCGATGGGGTGTGCTACTTCTCTTGCCAATAGAGAATCGGTGTTGCATGTGATGCAGGCGGTAAGCAAACCCTTCTGACGGGCAGTTTTGACCCCTCCGATGACATAAGGGGTCGAACCGGAGGCTGCAATTCCAATTACCGTATCCAACTCAGAGAATCCGTATTCCTGAATATCCTTCCAGGCCATCTCGGGATCATCCTCGGCGTTTTCCACTGCTTTACGAATGGCAGCATCTCCACCAGCAATAAATCCTATTACCCAGTCATGGGGAACCCCATAAGTTGGCGGACACTCAGAAGCATCCAAAATTCCCAGCCTGCCACTAGTTCCCGCTCCGATATAGAATAATCTTCCTCCTTCCCTCATCCTGGGAACGATCTGATCGACCAGTGCAGCGATCACAGGAATTTTATCTTTTACGGCAGGAGCTACTTTATGGTCTTCTGCATTGATGTTTTGAAGAAGCTCGGTAGTTCCCATTTTCTCCAGATTCTCATAATTGGAGCTGCTTTCGGTGACCTTCGTCATAGTAGTTCTTGGTGGTAAAGTGTCAGTCCTGCGATGGGGCTCTCGATGATCATATTTACACTTATTCCGGCATCCGCCGCAGCTTTTCTCAAGATATCACTGTTGTAATAGGCAATAGACCCGACAAAGTTTACAGGCTTATTCCGATAATCCTGATACTTAAAAATATGCTTTTTAAAGAAGTCCATAAACGAGTTGTAAAACAATCCATAGCAATAAGGATCAGCTTTATTTTCTGTAATAAACCGGCAAAAACTTGCCATATACCGACTGGGGAAAGGCTGTCGGTAAACATGATCCTGAATGATATTCTGGGTGATATGAAACCGATCAATAGCGGCTTTTCGGATTTTATCCGGCATTTCTTCGTGAATAAAATCCATCAAAAACTGCCTTCCCACATAGCAGCCTCCACCTTCATCGCCCAAAATATAGCCGGCCGCCGGGCGCGTGGCAATGATCTCTTTGCCATCGTAATCACAGCTATTGGAGCCGGTGCCCAAGATACACGCGATCCCGGAGTGATGCCCGCATGTGGCATGCGCCGCAGCTGCCAAATCATGATCTACCTGGATTTGGGCATGATGAAAAATAGTCTCAAGGGCACTTGAAACTTCGGCTTTACGTTCAGAAGAAGAACATCCTGCTCCATAGAAGTAAATCTCCTCGATTTCCGTTTCGAGATTTACCAGGAAATCGTTCCGCATCTGAATTGCCATCTCCTCCGAAGTCATGTAATAGGGATTGAAACCTACTCCACGATGTTGACTGATTTTTCCGTCGTGATGGATGACCCTCCAGTCTGTCTTACTGGAACCGCTGTCTGCAATTAATATCATATCAGGTAAGTTGACCAATGGCCATAAACTTTTCAAACACTTTTTCGGTGTGAGGGGCATCTGCGAGTTCATCGGTAAGATCCTGTCCTGCCCAATGCTCATAGTGCATCCCTTTTTTCCAAAGCTTGGAAATCGACACGTCATAAATGATCCCTTTGTAAGCTACCCAAATTTCAGGTCGGTCTTGCCCATTTCTCAGCGCAAGTTGTTGCTTGGTATAGTGCTTCATCAGAACAACTTAATCTGTGCATTGATCCAACGCTCAGGAATTTCGCCCTTTTGTGCCAATTGATAGTCTGAGTAGCTACAGGGTACAGTACTCACGCGATCAAATCGATTTGTTTCGTTGTGCGGAATTTCCATCCACCATTTTCCGCTTCGTTTGCTTTTATAAAAAACCAATGCATTGGGCTTAGTATCCAATGAAACGGTGTATTTGATGTAATCCGCACTTTTGAAAGAAAGACTGTCTTTTCTTGAGTAAAATCCCTCAATAAAATACCAAATCATCACCGCCGCGACTTTGGCAGACTTGTTATTCGCATCATCGTAATAAGGATCATAGCCATACAGACCAATGGAGCTCAACTTTTCATTCATTCCGGCAAACCAAAATATCTGGCAAGCCTCCTCGGAGGTCAAGCCAAAAGGCTGAGCATCCACTGCACCCGGTGCATCAGCGGATTGTATGGCACATAGATCAAAACTCAACAAATCAGCATCTCTTATCAATGGCTCGGTCTCTTTGAAATTATCCCTTACCTGACCCAATCTGACATGGTCAAAGTAGAGCTTTTCCATTACATTGATAAGCGTAGGATCGACCAGGAAGCTTTGATATGCCAAATGGGTATAAGAAAACAGGAAATTTGGTTGATGGAGAACGATCTCTTGGGTATGCCGGTCGTCTTCGGGACCCAGCTCCTCCATATCGACTTTTGCGTCGATTGTCACCAAACTAACCAGTTTTTTCATTTTTTGATAGGACAAGTATTGTCCATAGTCCAAATCATGTGATCCTCCGAAAAAAACAGGCAAAATTTGTTGCTTCATCAGGGCCTCTCCGACTTGGCGGATATTCTGATAGGTGTCATTCAATGTGGCACCGGATATCAAATCACCCAAATCGGCTATCCGATAAGGCACAAGGCTTTTTTTGAGGAAATAGAGCTTTTCACGGATTTCAGAACTTCCCCTTTCAATACTTTCTGACTGTTTTGCTCCCCGGTTTTCTTTGATCCCAACCAAGGCGATTTGCATGCCCTTGAGGTCGGGGAAATTTTCACCATGGACATGAATTTGATTGTAAAAAGAGTTTTCCGGGTATTTTTTCTCCTGAAGAAAATCAGCGATAGGCTCAAAAAAGGTTTGAATGTTCATAGGGTGGGGTTGTGATTTTAAAAATAATCAAAAATGGTACTAAACTAAAAAATCCCGCCGAGGCGGGATTATTTTAAATTTTATCCTCCGAAATCATCGAAGCGGATATTTTCCTTTGGAATTCCCAAATCATCGAGAAGCTTCAAAATTGCCGCGTTCATCAATGGAGGACCGCAGAGGTAATATTCGATTTCATCTGGCTCGGGATGATTTTTGAGGTAATTGTCATACATCACCTGATGAATGAATCCCAAATAGCCGTCCCCGTCCCCGTCGAGCGAAGCTTTCACTTTCCAGTTATCTTCAGGAAGCGGTTCTGATAACGCGACATAGAATTGGAAGTTGGGGAATTTTTTTTCTATATCTCTAAATTGGGGAATGTAGAAAAGTTCTTTTTTAGATCTACCTCCATACCAATAAGATACTTTGCGGGTAGTTTTTTCGGTATGGAAAAGATGAAAAATGTGCGAACGCAACGGTGCCATTCCCGCTCCACCACCGATGTAGATCATCTCTCTTTCGGTTGGATTGATGTGGAATTCACCGTATGGACCTGAAATAGTCACGACATCCCCTGGCTTTCTACTGAATACGTAAGAAGAACAAACACCCGGATTCACATCCATCCATCTGTTATTTGCACGATCCCAAGGCGGAGTCGCAATTCGGATAGTTAACATGACAATATTACCTTCTGCGGGGTGATTGGCCATCGAATATGCCCGGAACAGGGGCTCGTCATTTTTCATGACTAAGCTCCAAAGCCCGAATTTATCCCAATCACTCCTGTAGACATCAGCAGGGTGACCCAAGTCAGGATGTGGGGTAATGTCCATACCCTTAAAATCCACCGTAATGGCTGGGACATCTATCTGAATGTATCCCCCTGGTTCAAAGTGGAGTGTTTCTCCCTCAGGCAATTTCACTTTGAATTCTTTGATGAACGTGGAAACGTTGTAATTTGAGACAACTTCACAATCCCACTTTTTAATACCAAAGATTTCTTCAGGCACGCGGATTTTCATGTCCTGCTTTACCTTCACTTGACAGGCAAGTCTGACTTTTCCCTGCTGCTCAGCCCGGCTTAGGTGACCGACTTCAGTTGGAAGCACATCTCCTCCCCCATCTTCTACGACGCACTTACACATGGCACAGGTACCTCCTCCACCGCAGGCAGAGGGAAGAAAAATCTTTTGACCTCCCAAGGTAGAAAGCAAGCTTGAACCTGCAGAGGCGATGATTGGATTACTCTCGTCTCCATTAATAATGATCTTCACATCTCCGGAGTTCACCAGCTTTGACTGTGCGAAGAGGAGAATAAATACCAGTAGCAGAATAATGATGGTAAACGCTACAATGGAAGTAATAATTACAGAACCCATGAAATCTTGGTTTTATTTATTCGTATGGATTGAACCCCTTAAGGGTGCACAAATATATTTATTAATCCAGAAAACTGGCCAAATACGTGTTCAAATTTGGCTTGAAAGTGGATGTAATTTGATGAGATAACTGATTAATTGTTCAGGAGGTTTAGCAAAGTGGTCAATCGCGATTTCAACTGTCGGCGATCGATGATGAAATCCAGAAATCCGTGTTCCAACACAAACTCTGAACTTTGGAAACCCTTTGGCAAATCTTTACCGATAGTCTCTCTGATCACCCTTGGACCCGCAAAACCGATGAGTGCTTCCGGCTCAGCTATGTTAAAATCCCCCAACATGGCGTAAGATGCGGTCACACCCCCTGTGGTCGGATCAGTCATGAGTGATATATAAGGTACGGCAGCTTGATCCAGAAGCGCTAGCTTAGCTGAGGTTTTTGCCATTTGCATCAAAGAAAAACCTGCCTCCATCATTCTGGCACCGCCGGATTTGGAAATCATCAAGAATGGGACTTTATGCTTCAGCGAGTAATCTATTGCCCGGGCGATTTTTTCTCCTACCACCGAACCCATTGATCCTCCGATGAAATTGAAGTCCATACAGGCTATGACAATCTCCAATCCATTCATTTTGCCATGGGCCGTCCGAACAGCATCATTCAACTCGGTTTTCTTAATTGTTTCCTCAATTCTGGAGGAATAAGGCTTGGTATCGGAGAAATTCAATGGATCACCAGACTTCATGTTTGGGTCAAGCTCGGTGAATTTATTGTTGTCAAAAAGAATCTCAAAATATTCTTTGGAACCGATTTTCACATGAAAATCATCATCAGGACAGACGAACGCATTGTTTTTGAGCTCTCTGGTATGAATAATATTTCCGTTTGGTGTCTTAAACCAAAGCCCATCGGGAGCATCTTTCTTTTCAGCGGTAGAAGTTTTGATGCCTTTATCTTTTCTTTTAAACCAAGCCATAGAGAATTAGATCAACATTTTGACAAGTTAAAGGACGCAAATTTAGGCCTATTATCCATTAAATAAAACCTTCTTTCGCTTCAGTTGGATTATTCCTTACTTATGTCCATCTGCAGTTTGAGATGTCTAGTCCCTTTAAGGAAATTCAATCAAACAGGTCAGGAAACCTGCAAATCGCTGATTTCCAATCCTTCAAATCAATTTGGGATGCTGAGTAAAGCGACCAAAGCCATCATTTCTCCCAAGGAGAAAATTCGCTCGCTGCTGGATTGTGTAAAATCCATTAATGCAGGCAATGGTAAATCCCCATTTTTGCCAATGAGCGGCCAATTGGGTGGATTTGAAAGCCAATTCCCTTCCGAATCCTTCATATGACTTCTGTCTGACACAAAGGAATTCAGGTAATCTCTGGCATCTATTGCTTTGAAACAGGGAGATTGTTCAGGGTTCAAATCTTCTATACCTCCAAAAGTCAGTTCCATATATTCCATCCCTGAGGTGGGCACAGGTAGGGAGGAATCGAAATCATATACCAAGGTAGATCCTTCCTGTGATGCCAATAAGATCACATGGTAATTCCACCAAACGATCTCATGATTGTTGATGGATTTATGAAATCTAAAAGGACAATAACTGGAGCTGTTAGAGACGATGAGCACTTTTTTGGAAAAATCAGCCAAGGCTGGGTTCTTGCACAGGTGCCAGATATTTTCCTCGCAAAAATTTGCGGAATACTTGAATTCTTTAATTTCCATTTCACAGCAAAAGTAGCGCACTTCCCTGGCAAAAAGATTGAATTCCATTTATTTAGTTTTTTCCCTATGAGGTCAAAAATCCATGAACTACTGTATTTATTAAAGAAAAGATTACGAATTTCCACTTCAAATTCAGATCCTCCAAAATTGCCCGATAACCTATGAATCTTGCTATCCTATTATTAATCTCAGCTGTCATACTTTTATTAGCCTACCGATTCTACGGAAATTTTGTTTACAAAAGGTTTGGACTTAACGACACACAAAAAGCGCCTTCACACTTGCTGCGCGATGGTGTCGACTACGAACCGAGCAAACCAATCGTCGTTCTTGGTCATCATTTCGCCTCAATTGCAGGCGCAGGACCGATCGTAGGACCGATTATCGCTGTGACCTTTGGGTGGATTCCAGCGGTAATCTGGATTTTGGTGGGTGGAATTTTCTTTGGTGCGGTACACGACCTGGGCAGCATGGCGGCTTCTTTGCGGACTGACGGGAAATCGATCGGAGTCATCATACGGAATCAGATCGGACCCAGAGGAAAACAGCTTTTCGTGATTTTCAGCTTCTCTACCCTGATTCTGGTCATCGGTGTTTTTGCCGATATTATTGCCAAAACCTTCATCGCTAATCCCGGAGTGGCCTCGGCCTCTATTCTGTTTATTTTTCTGGCGGTCGTATTTGGATATTTTAATCGGTGGGTGGGAAATGGAAAAATTACATTCGTTTTGATCACCGTAATCGGGGTTATTTTGATGTATTATTTTGTATATCTCGGTACTCAAATTCCATTTGCCATGTCTTATAATTTTTGGATTTTAGCCTTATTGGGATACGCTTTTTTGGCTTCAGTTACCCCTGTCAGCTTGCTTTTACAGCCAAGAGACTATCTCAATAGTTATCTGCTTTATGGAATGATGATTGCTGCAGTGGTGGGGGTTTTCATCGCCAATCCTCAGATTGAGATGACTTCCCAAATACAAACCTCAAGCGAAAGTCTGGGTTACATGTTCCCGGTATTGTTTGTCACCATTGCCTGTGGGGCAATCTCAGGTTTTCATTCGCTGGTGGCTTCCGGCACGACCTCCAAGCAGTTGGACAAAATAAGCGATGCCAAAGTCGTGGGATTTGGAGGGATGCTGATCGAATCATTCCTTGCCATCATCTCTGTTGGGGCAGTTGCTGTGCTTTCAAAAGAAGACTATACCAGCAGACTGGAAATAGAAGGACCTGTGGCTCTATTTTCCAATGGGATTGGAGGCATGATCTCTACCTTGGGTATTTCGGAAACATTCGCCGTTGGATTTGTGGCACTGACAGTTTCAGCATTTGCCCTGACTACCTTGGATACCTGTACCCGTCTGGCAAGATTTACCCTACAGGAATACTTTGAGGATATGCCACAGCCTGCAGCTCAGGTCGTTGCCAAAAACCGCTATCTGTCCACTACCGTAGTGGTAATCTTATCCATTTTGCTTTTGGCATCGGGAGAGTTTAACACGTTATGGCCGATCTTTGGCTCAGCAAATCAACTCTTGGCCGCACTGGCTTTATTGACGATTGCAGTTTGGCTGATCCGAAAAAAGATACCCGCTACCTTCGTCACGATACCCATGTTTTTTATGTTCACGGTGACTTTGGCTTCGTTGGGTTTA
This sequence comes from Algoriphagus boritolerans DSM 17298 = JCM 18970, assembly GCF_900108085.1. GTDB lineage: Bacteria > Bacteroidota > Bacteroidia > Cytophagales > Cyclobacteriaceae > Algoriphagus > Algoriphagus boritolerans. Next base: position 79,864 of record NZ_FNVR01000002.1, on the reverse strand, counting down.
TTTGCCTGGAAGAATTTTCAGGAAAAAGGATATGTCCTCGCTGTCATTGCCGCATTGCTGTTTGTCTTAGCCATTTCCCTGATTTTCCTGGCATTCAAAAGCTTAAAAAATGAGGTCAAAGAGCCTGCCAAAGCCCTTTGACCTCAAAAATCAAAGCGAATTAAATACTTCGGGGATTTTCTTGGGAATCCTCCAAACCAAGCCAAAGTTGATCAGATAATCCGCAAAAGCAGCGTCTCCATGTCTGTAATTGTCCGGCGTGGAATCTGCAATGTCGGTTAGACTACGGGTTCTGTTCCGTACCAAAGCCACCGGTACATTCAGAGTAGCTGTCACATTTCCCAACATATAGCTTACACCAGGCTCCACAGAAATCACATAACCGGGTCGCCTGAATCCACCGCTTTCTCCGATCACATCCCTAATGGGAACTCCCTCAAGACGGCCTCCAAGCGAAAATCCCAATCCATGAATTTGTTTGATGCTATAGAAAAGCCCCGCACGCAGGGCGTATTGATCTGGCACACTCATGATGGCTTCACTTTGGCGGGAGCGAGACGTTCGGGTTCCGTTGGTGTTGCGGGGATTGAAGAGATAAAAGGCATTGTAATACCCAAAAAGGGCAGATTTAAATTGCTTTATGCCTTGTGATTCCAATGTGATTCCAAATCCTCCATCGCCCAATTGGATACTTTGATCGACAGGCCTGATTTCGGAAGTCCCATTAGGCCCTACGTTGTAAAAGGTACTTTGCGCATTATAATTCCCCGTGGGCAACTTGAAACCCAACCCTAAAGCAAGATTTCCTTTGGTAGCCTTTTCGCCGGAAAGGAGCCAATAGCCGGCCCCAATTCTCATATCCGCCAGACCTCCCGAATAAGACAGGTGTCTGGACTGACGCCCATGTTCATAAAGCGAACTCCGCTCATTGTATGCGAAGGGAAGAGATACTGTTCCAAACAGTCGGTCTGTAAATGAGTAGCTGATGTTGAAGTCAACGCCATGTGACCAATTGATCACTTCAGTGCCTTGCTCAACACGCTGAGGCTGCTCCTCTGTACCACTGAAATGTCGGAAAGATCTAAAATACCGGTAATTGGTACTGATGTTCCAGTCCCCTTGAGTCTGAACATTCAGCTGGCCGACTGCGTTGCCAATTCCAGAAAACTGCCTGATGGCAACACAGCCTTGGGCAATGGATTTTTGACTCAGGAGCAATATCCCAAAAATAATTGCTGATAGAAGTATATATCTTTTCATTTTTTTGATTTTTATAATTTTATTAATCTGCCTGATCAAGTTTGGCCTTTGCCACAGAATAGGCAGCGACAGCCTTTCCTTGATTTAAACCCACTTCAGCATCAAATCGGTAGTGAATGCCCCCATAAACCCGAGACATCGCTGCTTCATTGGCCCACTTTCTAAATTGCGAAGCATCAGTAGGGAAGAAATGTGACAGAACTTCGGCTGCAGCAGCAGAGAAAGTGCTGTGCCCTGAAGTATAAGCAGGGAAATTTGGTGTACCCAAAATGGTCTTGAAACCAGGAATAGTCTGAATCGGTCGTGGATAGTGGTAGTAATACTTCGTATCCCAACAACTGATCCCGGCATCCACGATGGCCATATTCATATAAGCAAAAACACGGGCAGTTCGAACCGGACTCAAGCGATACTTTACAGCCGTTTCTTTGGCAAATCTATTCCAATGGCCGGGCGGACTGTAAGTGTTCAATCCATCATTCCAGAAGTTGGCAATTCTACGCTGTTCATAGGTAAGGTTGGCTGCATAGCGCTTCAATTCTTCAGCGTTTTCATTAAACTCTTCCGAACCAGGCGCAGGAGGAACACCCGGGCGAACTTCTTCAACTGTTGGAACATTCCACATTTTCACTTTTCCGAAAAGAGGAGTTAATCCGACTGGCCTTTGGGGAGATTCCATGTTGTCCCATTTCCACCCAAAGCGCTCAAATGCGGCATTTTTGATAGAATCAGAGATGGGTTTTGGCGTTTGGGCATTTCTCATTCCGTCAGTGGAAGCTCTGGCCAAGACAGTTTTTGAAATCGCTGTGCCAATCAGTATTCCTGCCTCCACATCACTGCTAAGGTTGATTCCTGCAATCACCAATGATTCTAAATGCTCATTTGCCAATTTTGCCAGGTATTCTTTTTCCAAAGGAAACATGACGGAAAGGATCTCTCTTGAAGTAATGGCAATTACTGCTCCATCAGATGGATAGGACCTTAGTCCGTTTTCGGAGTAAGCAGAACTGATTTGAGGATCCAGTTTATAGGGAGCTTCACGACCAAATTTCTTCTTATAATGCCAGGCTGTAATCAATCCATCATATTGCGCTACACTGAGGTAAGCAAGCATTCGGCTGATGTAAGGCGGATGGGCAAAAGGGAAGTTGGGGGTGGCTGAAGGATCTGCCGGATTAGGCAGTGTGTAAGTTCCATCGGGATTTGGGCCGGGAATCAAGTTGTATTTCACAGATAATTCCAGCGCTATTTCATTCCAGCGAAGCAGGGAATTGTTGGTCCAATACTTAACTGACTCTCGCTGGGCTGAGGTAGCATTTGCAATTTTGGTTTTCGCATCCTGAAGTTCCTGATTTAGGTCAGGTGAACCTGCTGGAGCCGGATTTGGAATTGATACTTGTTCTGGATTAGTCAGTAGAATTAAATTCCAATTTCCAGCATCTTCATCTAATTCAGCATATTCATATCCTTCATATTCCAATCTGGTAGGCAATTCTTCCATACAGGAACCAGTCAAGACACAAAAGGAAGCAAAAAGGAAAAGATATCGTAGTTGTATTTTCATATTTTTGTCTCTTAGAAGGCTTTAAACTGATAGGTTAATCCCAAGCCGTAGCCGGAAAATTGTCCCATATTTCTACCGGAAAGCATGTGATTGTAATAAGCCAATACTCCTAGTCCTCCGTCTTTTTTAAAATAATACTGAGCAAACCCACCAACTTGGTCAAAATCCACTTTATTGGTTGGCTGTGGGACATTGTAAGACCGGATATCGTCTCCCGAGGTACATCTTATCGTATTGAAGGTAGCTTCGACACGAAGTTTTTTCTGTAGAAACCAAGATCCGATTGCTAGTTGGGCTTGGAGCGCATCGGGCACGTTCATCGTGGAGGTATAGAAGCTTCCATCCTGATAATAATAATCCCGCTCAGCCTCAGTAGCACCCCGATGTAGATATGCCAAAGAACCTCTGACATAAGGACCTTTATCTAATTCATAGTGACCAATACCTCTGATTCCTAATTCATTTGCTCCAAAGCCTAAACTAAAAGGCATGTAGTCAGACAAATAATTTGAGGCGGGTGTACTAAAACTAAGATTGGAGAAAACCATCAATTGGCCTGGGCCTAAAGTTTTGTCTACAAGCTGTGCTTTAAGCGACAGTCCGAAATCCTGGATCCCCTCTACTCCTGTCATTTGTCCTCCGGTGGCGGCGGTCTTTACATAAGGTAAACTGACGATAACATTAATCTTGTCTGTGATCCCGCCAACAACCATCGGCATCAGCATTTTTCTGTTGAATGTTCCGATGTTTCCATTAGTGCGGAGAGCTGTTCCCTCCCAATAGTGATCCCAGTTAGCCTCTTCATAGACTACTGCGAGGCAGATTTCACCTTTAGGCATCATCAACGCATCCATAGGTGTCTGGGCAAAGGATATCTGTACAATTGCCAAGCTTCCAAAAAGGAAGCTCAACAATTTTGAATTCAAGTTCATAAATTTTGATGGTTTGAATAGATGGATAAATGGTGCTGCTCCATGACCTTTCCTTTGACTTATGCAGGTCAAAAGAAAACTTTAAACAGCACTAAAAAGAATCAACAATCACCCTTCATCAATACAACGATATGCATTGGAAGCCATGATGTTGTCCCATTCAGAAAATATCAGGAAACCTGTGGAGGGGGTGAGTCTAGCGTGAAATAAGGACTCATGTAAGCCGAAAAAATAAACCCAATCATATTTTTGACGCTGATTTGTGGCACCAGATCTGTTTGATAAACCTCTGGCTCAAGGTAATCCTTGGCGAAAAGCTTCAACTGCATTTTGCCTTTTTGATCCTGGGGAAGATCGTCATCCGTGAGGGATGAAATCCAACTTTTAACAGTGGATTCCAAAACACTCCTTGCAGTATCAGGGACATACACTACCTGTAGCGTGTCGTTTTGATAGCGTTGTTTGATGGCTCGAAAGTACTTCCCGTCTTTTTCGAATCGGGTATTTGTGAGTTGGAAATCCTCCTGATTGGCCATGTAGGGTGCCGAGAGGGGTATTTCCATCATCCTTTCTTCTAAGGTCCCAACTTGTTCTCCGTATATTTTATCCTTCCAGCTGCTTTCCAATGAATATTGGTAGGAATAATAGAAGGCATAGTAGCCAAAGTGATAGATGGCAAAGCAAAGTAAAAGTGCTATGGCTACGGCTTTTCTCAAGGGTAAAGATTATTCGAACTGAAAATTGATTTAAAATTCCTAGAAAAGAAAGTTTCTTCCTATAAAAAATAAAATTCGAAACTTTATTTGAAAATACTGCCTTAAAAACAAATATTATTTCAAAAAGAAGCGATTAATTTCAAAATTATCAAGAACCCTAAACTAATCAAAAAGGCAGTTCCATAGATCTGAAGTACAGTCAACCGATTGAATCGGTCCAAAAACCACAAAACCAACACCGGTTTAACTAATCCTAAAATCATACTTAGCAAGGAAAGTATGGCAAGACCAACTGTTAAAACCTGAATGGCAATTAGCATAACCTTAAAATAAAAAGGAACGACCTAAGCCGTTCCCTTTTCTATAAATAATTTCAAAACTTTACTTTTTACGTTTGATCTCTTTCAAATCAAATCCTTCAATTGTATCATCGATCTCGATGTTATTGAAGTTTTTGATCGAAATACCGCATTCGTAGCCGGCCTTAACCTCAGCCACATCATCTTTGAATCGCTTCAACTGATCTATTTCACCTTCGTGAATTACGATTCCACCCCGGATGACACGGATCTTATTCTTTCTGGTAATGAATCCGTCGGTCACATAAGAACCTGCCACGGTTCCGACTTTAGTGATTTTGAAGACTTCTCTGACGATAATGTTACCCGTGATGACTTCTTCATATTCCGGCTCAAGCATCCCTTCGATCGCATCTTTGATCTGATTGATCGCATCGTAGATGATGGAATAATGACGGATTTCAATCTCTTCCTGCTCAGCAAGTTTCTTCGCATTGGGAGATGGCCTTACCTGGAAGCCTAGGATAATTGCATCGGATGCCGAGGCAAGCAATACATCGGACTCAGAGATCTGACCTACACCCTGGTGGATGATGGATACTTTCACTTCATCTTTGGATAGCTTCAGCAAAGAATCAGATAGTGCTTCGACCGATCCATCCACGTCACCTTTGAGGATGATATTGAGTTCTTTGAAGCTACCGATTGCCAAACGACGACCGATTTCATCCAGGGTGATATGCTTCTTGGTGCGCAAGTTTTGCTCACGCTGAATCTGCTCTCTGGAGTTGGCGATTTCTCTGGCTTCACGCTCTGTGTCGTACACTTTGATCGTATCACCTGCCTGCGGAGCACCACTGAGGCCCAATACCTGAACAGGTGTAGAAGGTCCTGCTGCTTTCAGCTTTTTGCCTTTGTGGTCAAACATCGCTTTGACACGGCCATAATGCTGGCCGGCAAGCATGATATCACCGATTTTCAAGGTGCCAGCCTGAACCATGACCGTGGCTACATATCCACGACCTTTATCCAAGGAAGCTTCAACGACCGTACCTACGGCATTTTTATTTGGATTTGCTTTGAGCTCAAGAATTTCTGCTTCCAGCAATACTTTTTCCAGGAGCTCCTCAACTCCAAGACCTGTTTTCGCTGAAATATCCTGAGACTGGTATTTTCCGCCCCACTCCTCTACGAGTAGATTCATACCTGCCAACGCTTCTTTTATCTTAGCTGGATTGGCATTTGGTTTATCGACTTTGTTGATTGCAAAAATCATTGGAACTCCACCCATCTGAGCGTGATTAATCGCTTCCTTGGTTTGAGGCATGATGTTGTCATCTGCTGCAATGACGATGATAGCCAAATCCGTAATTTTTGCACCACGGGCTCTCATCGCTGTAAAGGCTTCGTGACCTGGAGTATCCAGGAAGGCGATTTTATGTCCTGTCTTAGTCTTCACCTCGTAAGCTCCGATATGCTGTGTGATTCCTCCGGCCTCTTCCGATGTCACTTTTGCCATACGAATGTAATCGAGCAAGGATGTCTTTCCATGATCGACGTGTCCCATGATGGTAACGATAGGCGCTCGATCAACCAAATCTTCAGCTTCATCGGCAACTTCTTCCACCATTTCATCCTCAATGGATTTTGTGAATTCCACGTCATATCCGAATTCATCGGCGATAATGGTGATCGCTTCGGCATCTAACCGCTGATTGATCGAAACGAACATGCCCAGTGACATACAGGTAGAAATGATCTGATTGACAGATACATCCAAGAGGGCTGCCAAATCGTTGGCCGAGATAAACTCGGTAACTTTTAGGATTTTTGCTTCTTCTCCTTCTACCTCGACCTCTCTATCCCTGGCCACACGCTTATCTCTTCTGGATTTGGATTTACCTGATCCGGGCTTTGTCCCTTGGAGACGGGCAAGCGTCTGTTTGATCTGGTCCTGTATTTCTTTAGGCGTTGGTTCTGCTTTTTGTACCCGTTGTTGGGGAGCACCACCCCGTTGTTGATTTCCACCCGGACGTTGATTGGCCAGTCTTGGAGCGCCGCGTTGATCCTGAGGAGGTCTTGGCCCGCCGGCTTGGCCACCTTGTCCAGGTGTCCCTGGCTTATCTATACGCTTACGGGGTCTTTTTTTGTCTCTGTTTCGCTCATCAGAAGAAGCCACAGGACCACCTTTCTTCTTAGGACGGTCAACTGGCAGCTCAATTTTTCCGAGGACTGTCAAGCCTTTCAAAGAATCTGCTTTTGCAGAAATTAATTCTTCCGTTACTGCTTCCTCCTTTGGAATAACAAAAGGAGCCTTCGGCGCTTCCGGAGCAGGGGCTTGCACATTGGGTTTAGGAGGCTGTTGTACTGGCTTTTGGCCTTGGGGGTTTGGCCTGTTTTGAGGCTGACCGGGTTTGTTTTGCTGTTGACTTGGCCTTTGATCCGGCCTTTGCTTTGGCTGATTAGGATTTTGCTTTCGCTGATCCTGTGGTCGTTCCCCTCTTTGTTGGTATGAGGGCTTAGGAACTGAAGCCGACTTTATTGCCGGTTTCTTATCCAAATCTATTTTTCCCAAAATCTTGATTCCTTCCAACTTTGGAGGATCAGAGGAGACTTTCTCGGGTTCTTGTTCCGGTTCAGGAACTGGTGTGGGAGTAGAAGCCTCAGGTGTCGGGGTTGATGGAATTACGGCAGGCTTTGGTTCTTCCTTATGAACCGGCGCAGGTGTTGGCTCAGGGGCTTTTTCCTGCTTAGGCGCTTCAGGCTCTAGCGAAATAGGCTCATGGCGCTTTCCTATGGATAAGTGGGAAGCTTCCTCTTTGTCGAGGGCAGAGGATTTGAATTCCTTTTCCAACATCGCCACTTGTTCCATGGAGATTTTGGAATTAGGATTATTTTCAACCTCAAAGCCCTTTTTAGCCATAGACTCAACGATGGTTGCCGTTCCCACGTTAAGTTTTCTGGCTATTTGGCCTAAACGCATCATTTTCTCTTCTGACATAAGCAAAAACCGCTTTCGAAATTCTAAATAAAATTAGGTAATCTAGAGGGAGGTCCCTCTGTTATTGTTCAAATTCTTGTCTGAGGATTCTGAAAATCTCGTCGATTGTCTCTTCCTCCAATTCCGTTCTTCGAGTCAGGTCCTCTTTGGTCAAGGCCAACACACTCTTGGCTGTATCCAAACCAGTCTTCTTCAACTCCTCAATGATCCAACCTTCGATTTCGTCAACAAATTCACTCAAATCAACATCTTCATCATCATATTCATTCAGTTCACGGAAAACATCGATCTCATAACCGACCAAACGGCTTGCCAATTTGATGTTGTATCCGCCTTTACCGATGGCAAGGGAAACTTGATCGGGCTTAAGAAAGACTGAAATCCGCTTTCTCTCCTGATCTACTGTAATAGAGGAAACCTTGGCCGGACTAAGTGCTCTGGTGACATAGAGGTCCAAGTTTTCGGTGAAATTAATCACGTCAATATTTTCGTTCTGCAATTCCCGCACTACAGCGTGAATTCTGGACCCTTTCATCCCCACACAGGCTCCCACAGGATCAATCCGATCATCGTAAGACTCTACGGCCACTTTTGCTCTTTCTCCCGGTTCACGGACGATTTTCACGATTGTGATAAGCCCGTCATAAACTTCAGGAACTTCATTCTCAAACAATCGCTCTAAGAAGACCGGAGAAGTTCGGGACAAAATGATCTTTGGGTTACCATTGTTCATGTCTACCCGGTGGACGATTGCCTTTACTGTATCTCCTTTTCTAAATCGGTCTTTAGGGATTTGCTCCCCTTTCGGAAGAATTAACTCATTGCCATCACTGTCGATCAACAGAATCTCCCGACCCAAGATCTGGTACACTTCGGCAGAGACAATCTCCCCAACCTGCTCTTCATATTTAGTGTAAAGAATGTCCTTCTCAAGATCTTTAATTCGCTGAATAAGGGTCTGACGTGCCATTTGAACGGCTCTTCGGCCAAACTCTTCCAACTCGATCTTCTCGTACACTTCTTCACCGATTTCAAAGTCGGGCTCGATTTTCCTTGCTTCAGTAAAGCTGATTTTGTCAAAATCCCAAATGTCCTCGGAGTTATCGTCTACGATTTCCCGAATACGGAAAATTTCAAGATCTCCTTTGTCAGCATTGATCGTGACGTCAAAATTCTCGTCAGTCTCAAATTTTTTACGGATCATGGCTCTGAACACATCTTCCAGAATACGGATCATGGTAGGTCGATCCACATTTTTAGACCTCGCAAACTCTGCGAAAGACTCTATTAAGATTTTGGCATCCATTTGAGTTATTTAAAAGATACTTGTACGATAGATTTTTTGATTTCAGAAAAAGGAAAAACCAGTTCCTCTTCGGTCGCCTTCTTTCCTTTTTCCTTTTTCTTTACCAATAACTTTATTTTTTCTTCATCCAATTCGAGTAATTTACCCACCACATCAGTACCGGTAATAAGCGACAATTTAAGCTCACGGCCGATATTCTTCTGATATTGTCTCATGTTGCTGAGCGGAAAATCAACTCCGGGAGAAGAAACTTCAAGTACGTAGGCGTCTCCGATTATTTCATTTGCTTCCAATTCTTCTGAAACCTTACGACTGACTCTGGCGCATGCCTGAATCGTGACTCCCTGATCAGCATCGATGAGGATCAACACCTTTGTTTTGCCGGAAACTTCCTCCACTTTTAGGTCCACCAAAAAATGGGAATCATCCGGAAGATGCTTTTCTACCAATTCTCTGATCGCTTTACTGAGCTCACTCATAGATTTCAATAATGAAAGAGGGGACTTGTTGTCCCCTCCAGAAACTTTCGAATACGCTGCAAAAGTAATATAAAGAAATCCGAAATGCAAAGCAGGCGCCTTTAATCCAGATTGTACAGCAATTTTTATTGTGCAAATCCCAAAAAAACTTCCGATTGGGCGGGTCAATAAATCATTTACGCTCAGGGAATAAAAAAATCTTCTTTATCTGAGTTTTGTCGATTTAAGATAATAATTTTGCCGACCCACGTTTAAAAACGGTACTCAGGTACTATCTTAAACCAGAAACTCCAAAACAACGCCAATCAATAAGCACAAAATGGGATTATTTGATTTTTTCTCTAGTGATATAGCCATTGATTTGGGTACCGCAAATACCCTTATCATCCATAAAGATAAAATTGTGGTCGACGAACCCTCCATCATCGCCATCGACAAGACCAACAACCGTGTGCTCGCTGTCGGCCGAGAGGCGATGAACATGCACGAAAAGACACACGAAAATATCAAAACAATCCGTCCGCTGAAAGATGGGGTGATTGCTGACTTTTATGCTGCCGAGCAGATGATCCGAGGTTTGATCAAAATGATACCGGGACAGAAAAAGGGATTGTTTCCTCAATCACACCGGATGGTGATCTGCATCCCTTCAGGAATTACCGAAGTGGAGAAGAGAGCAGTCCGTGACTCTGCTGAGCATGCCGGGGCCAAAGAGGTCTACATGATCTACGAACCCATTGCAGCAGCCATTGGTATCGGTATTGATATTGAAAAGCCAATGGGTTCTATGATCGTAGATATCGGGGGTGGTACCACTGAGATTGCTTTGATCGCCTTATCAGGAATTGTAGCCGATCAGTCCATTCGCGTGGCCGGAGATACATTTACCAAAGATATTTTGGACTACATGCGCCGTCAGCACAACTTGCTGATCGGGGAGCGATCTGCCGAAAAGGTGAAAATCGCAATCGGGTCCGCGTTGACAGAATTGGACGATGCGCCCGAGGATTACGAAATCAGAGGTCGTGACTTGATGACCGGTATCCCTAAAGTGATCAAGGTTTCCTATTCTGAGATTGCTTTTGCTTTAGATAAGTCAGTTTCCAAAATTGAAGAGGCAGTCTTGAAAGCCTTGGAAATTGCTCCACCGGAACTTTCTGCGGATATCTATGACAATGGAATTCACCTTACCGGAGGTGGTGCACTTTTGAAAGGGCTCGACAAAAGGCTTCATCAAAAAACCAAACTTCCGATCCACATCGCAGAGGATCCGCTGAGAGCTGTAGTAAGAGGTACAGGCACCGCCCTTAAAAATATTCAAAACTTCCGAACCGTCCTGATGTCTTAAACGCTGAATGCTACGCATCCTACAGTTTCTTTACCGAATACGGGCTTTTATCCTATTCGTTTTTCTTGAAGTTTTGGCAATCTGGATGATTGTCACCAATAATTCTCCACAGGGTGCCGCTTTCTTTAATAGTTCCAATCGCTTGGTGGGCGCTGCCCTTGAAAAGCAGGCGAATGTGGTGCAGTTTTTCTCTTTGGCTGAAGCAAATGAGGCACTCACTGCCGAAAACGCTGAGATTCTCCAACGGTTAAGCTTCCTTCAGGTTAAGCCGGACAGCATGGGTATCGAGCTCGATTCTGCATTGGCGGCAACTTACCAGTTTAAAGGAGGGAGGGTGATAGGCAGCTCATTGCGATTTTCACAAAACTACCTGACTATTAATAAAGGTGCCAAAGACGGCATCAAACCTGGAATGGGAATATTTAACCCACAGGGAGTAGTTGGCCGGGTAAAATCAGTTTCGGAAAATTACGCTGTGGCATTTTCCTTGCTCAACACTGACCTGTTGGTCTCTTCAAAAATTAAATCGACTGACGTTTTTGGATCAGTGCAATGGGACGGGGAAAGTTCCACAGAGGCAAAACTGCTTTTTGTACCCCGACATGTCAAAGCACAGGAAGGAGACACTATTGTGACCTCCGGATTTAATGCGGTTTTTCCGGAGGGGATCCTGATTGGGATTATTTCCAAAATTTCCCCGGATGAAAAAGACCCAAATTACCTGGATCTCACAGTAAAACTCAGTACGGATTTTAGCAAAGTCAATTATGTCTATCTCGTAGAAAACACCCTTTTCAACGAACTGGACTCGCTCTATCGCCAATCAGAGATAAGCAATGAATATTAGAAATCTGTTTTCTTTCGTTCTTTTGATCATTTTTTTGGGGGTGATTCAGATTCTGTTTTTAAAGAATCTGGCACTATTCGGAGTTGCCTTTGTCTTTATTTATCTGTTGGGGATCCTGTTGTTGCCTATTTCTGTGAAAACTTCCCCGCTTCTTTTCCTTGCCTTTTTTCTAGGTCTGATGATTGATGTATTCTACGAGACTATTGGAATGCATGCAGCAGCAGCCACTTGTTTGGCTTTTTTCAGATCACTGTGGCTACGGGTCATTAGTCCCACGGGAGGCTATGTGGACACGGAGGAGCCATCCTTGAATGAGATGGGATTGGTATGGTTTTTAACCTATTCATTCCCTTTGATTTTCGTTTATTCTTTGGTGTTTTTTATAGCGGATCAGTGGGGTACCAGTGGGTTTTTAGGCGTACTAAACAAAAGCTTTTTTTCCTCAATTTTGACTTGCCTTTTGGCTATACTTGTACAACTCCTATTCTTTAAACGCAGAAGAGGAATCTAATGAAATATCCAAGAGAAAATGTTTCAGACACAAAGGGATGATAATCTGATGCATTCTCTGTCTGTCGACAGACAGGCATGTGACCTTTAAGAAACAATTATAACTACATGAAAGACCAACGGCCCATAGTCATTCTCATCTTCATATTTCTGGTGAGTATTGTCTTGCTTATCCGGCTTTTCATGATTCAGGTGGTAGACGACAGTTTCATGAAGCGTGCTGAAAGCAATGCGATCCAGCGAATCGTGGATCACCCTTATCGTGGGTTGGTCTATGACCGAAATGGAAAGCTTTTGGTATTCAACAATCCGATATTTGATGTCATGGTGGTACCGAAGGAGTTCAAAGTAGGCGACACGACACGATTCTGTGAGCTTTTCAAAATCTCCAAGGAACAGCTCATCGAATCCTATACTGCTGCGCGAAAGTATTCTTCTGTCAAACCCTCCACATTTATCAAGCAAATCTCTACAAAAGACTTTGCCAGAATCCAGGATTTTTTGGTGGACTATCCCGGACTCTTCATCATGACACGATCGGTCCGATCCTATCCCAACTCCACTGCGGGTCATGCCTTAGGATATATCGGTGAAATCAGCTCTGCCCAGCTTGAGCGAGACTCCTCAAGATACTATTCTCAAGGCGATTATGTGGGATTGAGTGGTATGGAGCGTTATTATGAAAATGAGCTTCGGGGTAAAAAAGGGGTGAAATACAAAATGGTCAATGTACGGGGAATCGACAAAGGTCCGTTCAAAGAGGGAGAATACGATACGGCATCCGTGGCCGGGAAAAACATCACCTCCACCATCGACATGGACCTTCAGCTATATGGTGAAATGCTAATGGCAGGAAAAACCGGATCAGTAGTGGCTATCGAGCCCAGTACGGGTGAAATTTTAGCCATGATCTCAGCTCCCTTTTACGATCCTAATGTCCTCACCGGAGCGGAGTTTAGTAAGAATTATGGACTCTTAACCAAGGATTTGGAGAAGCCACTTTTCAACCGACCAGTCATGGCCATGTATCCTCCGGGCTCAATTTTCAAAATCGTTCAGAGTTTAATCGGGCTCCAAAAAGGGATTTTGACACCAAATTCAACCTTCGCCTGCAATAGATCCCTGGTAGCTTGCCACAATCATCCCAGTCCTTCCAACCTGTTCGGCGCGATACGGAATTCCTGCAACCCCTACTACCATCAAGCATTTCGCCAAATTATCAACCGGGAGGTTTCAAGCAACACCTTCACAGACACAAAAATCGGACTCGATGAATGGAGAAAAAGTGTACTCAAGTTTGGGCTTGGCACTCCCCTTGGCATTGATATGTTTGGAGAAAGAGGGGGCGATATTCCTTCAAGTAAGCTTTATGACCGGATTTATGGAGCGGGTAGATGGAAATATTCCACTATCTATTCACTATCAATCGGACAGGGCGAACTTCAGGTTACTCCAATTCAGATGGCCAACTTGGTTTCCATTTTTGCAAATAAGGGATATTATTACACCCCGCACCTGATTAAGGAAATCGACGGGGATCCTACTCAAATTCCGTCAAAATATCAGATCAAACATGAGGTTGGAATCGATGCCCATCATTTTGACTTAATCCACGATGCCATGGCCGAGGCAATTTACGGTACAGCAGCAAGAGCTGTAATCAAGGATATTGTGATAGCCGGCAAGACAGGTACTGCACAAAACCCACACGGCGAAGATCACTCGGTGTTCTTTGCTTTTGCGCCCAAAGACAATCCGAAAATTGCGATTGCCGTCTATGTGGAAAATGCAGGTTGGGGAGGAAGAGCTGCTGCCAGCACGGCTTCCTTAATGATTGAAAAATATCTGAGAGGGGAAATTACCCGCCCTGCTCTTCAGGAATATGTTTTAGCCGGAAATTTTATTTACTAATGCGGGAAGCTGATATACAAATCAATCGGGTTGACTGGATCGCCGTATCGATTTATTTCGCCTTGGTCATTATTGGCTGGTTCAACATCTACGCCGCTGTCTATGATAGCCAAGTCGAAAAAAGCATTTTTGATTTATCTATAAACTCTGGAATCCAGTTAGTTTGGATTGGAACAGCCCTTGTGCTAATTACCATTATAATGGTTGCCGATTCCAGATTTTTCGAGAATCTCTCCTTGGTGATTTACCTGGTATTTTTGGTGCTTTTGGTTCTTACTCCATTTGTGGGTAAAGAAGTCAATGGACAAATACTCTCCATAGGCTTTGGAAACTTTCGTATTCAGCCCGGTGAATTTGCCAAGTTTGCCACCGCACTGGCATTGGCAAAAGTCATGGAGCGGCCGACTTTTGACTTGAGCAAAAAGAATTACCAGCTGATCGCTTTCGGAGTTTTGTTGCTTCCGATGGTACTGATTATCCTCCAGCCAGATACCGGAACGGCCATGGTCTATTTTGCCTTTTTTTTGATGTTTTACAGGGAGGGTCTTCCCTCCTACTATTTCATCTTTGGTTTTGGATTTGTGGCCGTTACACTCCTGGCACTAGGCGTGGCGAACAACTTATTCCTAGTGGCCGGAATTGTGGGGATTGTTCTGATATTGATCTTTTTGGGAAAAAGAACCTGGCAACGGATCGTTGCTTTTTCATTGATCGGGTTAGGAGTGATCGTCTATATCTACTCCATTGATTTTGTTGTTTCGAAACTTCCTCCCCATCAGCAAAACCGAATCATGGTGCTCTTTAACCCCAATTTGGATCCACTTGGAGTCGGTTGGAATGTGACCCAATCCAAAATTGCCATTGGTTCAGGAGGGCTATTCGGAAAAGGTTATCTGGAAGGAACACAAACCAAATTTGACTTTGTGCCGGAACAGCATACCGACTTTATCTTTTGTACGCTAGGAGAGGAATTTGGGTGGATGGGAAGTTTGGTCGTTATTTCACTTTTTGTGGGCCTGCTTTATCGACTAGTCATCATGGCCGAACGGCAGAAAACCAGGTTTACCCGAATCTATGGTTATTGCGTGGTATCTATTCTGCTTTTCCACTTCATGATAAACATTGCGATGACCATCGGATTATTTCCTGTAGTGGGGATTCCGTTGCCGTTTTTCAGCTATGGAGGATCTTCGCTATGGTCCTTTACTGTGCTCCTGTTCATTTTCATTAAAATGGATTCCTCAAGGGCGACGCAGTTGGGAAGGTTGGGGTGAAACAGTAGGCAGTTTTCAGTTATCAGTCGGAATTTTCAGTTCGCAGTTTTTAATACCACATAGTCATATAGAAAACATAGCAAGAGATCTTTGCGGATTGGGAAGTTATGTGGTAAAAAAAAGCAAAACGACTTTTAACCCCTCCTTCCCATTTTAATCCGAATATTTCCTGTAGACCAACTGCATAAACTCCCGAACTGGTTCAGAGTCCGTTTCCCAGCCCAACTCCGATACAAACCGCGTATTGATCAATTCAACCGCAGAATCGAAATTACCTGCCTCATCGATCGATTTGAGCGCATGGCGCAGCAAGTCTGCATTTCCGTCGAACAACACTTTGGTAAACATAAACCGCTGATTCAGCGCAAGACTCTCAGAAAGGTCACCCACTATGCCCTTCATCCCACGATAGGATTCGGTTGCAAAATGTGCCTTCAACTTGGACGCATTCAGCCGGTTCCCCTCGCTGGATACCGAAACTTTCTCGACTGTGACATAGTTTGAATCTACTTTTTCTTCCTTCGGAGCAGAAGCTGTCGGAGTGACTTTCCGGACCGGAGTTTCCATTTCTACAGAATCAAAAAACGATCCATCCGCAGCCTCCACATTTACTACAGGTTCATTTTCCGAAATAAACTCAGCCTCGTCCACACCCAAATACAAGTCTGAATCGAAAGCCATGACATCGCCCAAAGTTGCAAGCAATAAATTGACTGACTCCAGTGAGTCTTTGACTACTTGGTAGTTGGCCGCGATCGCCCTCAGATAGGAGTCCGGATCATGTCCAAAACCTGTTTTGTCAATCAGAAATGAGACCACTTTATCATGCCACTTGTAGTATTTTTTATTCTCCCGGAGGTAATCATTGATTTTGCCCTGAGGTGCTTTGCCGATTTCCTTTTGATAAAAGGACACCGGATCAGTGGCTACCTGGATTGCCTGAGCGACTGCTGATTTGATCAAGGGTTCCAGATTTGACCGCTCTACTTTGATTCGGCGGGAAAGCACATTCATGAATTGTGTCAGCGCATCATGCACCGCTATATCTCTGTAATCGAAGTAGGGGCTGCTTTTCAGCTTGGCCAATTCTTCCTGCCAAAGCTCAAACAGGCGCTTGATGATAAAAAAATTGACCTGAGTACTACTCGTCAACTGAATGATATCCTGACCTGTAATAAATTGCCTGTCGGTGAAAAACTTCTCACAAACCCGGCGCGCATAGTCCTCTGAATATTTTTCTAAATAATTGGTGTTAATTTGAACTGTCATGAGTGGGTCTTGTTTTCAAAAGCAAACGAAGAAATGCCCCGAATAGTCATTCAAAACCTGGGAAATCTTAGAATTGATTCGGAACACCCTGATCGTAAAGTTATCGAAATTATTCATCAAAACGGTACGGACTGGATGCATGCCTGTGGAAAAAAGGGGCGCTGCACTACCTGTAAAATGATTGTGGTGGAAGGAATGGAGAACTTGAGTCCGGAGACTGACCGGGAGGTTTTTTACCGAAATCAAAACCGCCTGAAACCCAATGAGCGACTCTGTTGCCAAAGTTTGCTTCTGAAAGATGAGCTGGTCATTCGTGTTGCCGAGGTCAACAAATTTCCGCATTTAGATTATACTGAGTAAGCATGTTTATAGAACCCTCCCTGAACAGCCGCAGACAATCTGATCGAAAAGGTCAGATTGAAGTCATTTGCGGCTCGATGTTTTCCGGGAAAACAGAAGAATTGATCCGAAGGCTGAATCGTGCCAGACTGGCCAAGTTGAAGGTGGAAATCTTCAAACCTTCCGTGGACAAGCGCTACCATGAGCAAGATATCGTATCCCATAATGAGAACAGCATTCGTTCTACACCGGTTAATTTTGCAGGTGACATTCTTTTGCTCTCGGGAGACTGCGACGTGGTGGGGATCGACGAGGCACAGTTTTTCGATGAAGAAATAGTTCGAGTAGTTCAGTTACTGGCAAATAAAGGCAAGCGGGTAATTATGGCAGGACTGGATATGGACTTTGAGGGAAAGCCCTTTGAACCGATGCCCCGACTGATGGCTATCGCAGAGTATGTCACCAAAGTCCATGCGATCTGTATGAAATGCGGTGACTTGGCTGCGTTTTCGCTGAGGCTCTCTGAAGCTAAGGAAAAGGTGGTCTTGGGGGAAAAAGAAAGCTATGAAGCCCGGTGCCGCAGGTGTTTTTTCGAGGACAAGAAATAGACGTCATTGCGAAGGGCTGCTTTAGACTAAAAATCTTGCTAGAATATTTCCGCCCTGAAGCAATCTCTACCAATTTTCAATATCCTCATACAAATCTTTCCACTCTGGGTTTTAAAGGTTATTTTATCTATTTAACGGCTGAGACCCTTCGCAATGACGACAGGTCACGTAGATTCACCCTAGACTTCTCTTTTACGATGATCCGAAAAACTTCAGGCATTGTGCTCAGTTCGATCCGATACAAGGATACGAGCATCATTGTGAAGATTTTCACCCGGGAGCTAGGCCTGAAATCTTACCTGATCAATGGCGTCAGAAGCATCGGCAAAGGCTCTAAAATGGCACTTTACCAACCTTTGACTTTGTTGGATCTGGTGGTGTATAATAAGGAGAACTCCGGACTCCAGCGAATCTCCGAAGCCAAACTGCAACGGGCACATCAACGGATACCTTTTGACTTTTCCCGAACCAGCATCGCACTTTTCATGACGGAAGTAATCAATCGAAACATTTATGAAAATTATCAAAATGAACTACTCTTTGATTTTCTTGCAGAAAGTGTAATCGCACTGGATCAGGGTGAAACCTTGTTGGCCCATTTTCCACTGGTATTTTTGATTGAAAAAGCCAAATACCTGGGATTCTCTCCAGAGGATGCGGAAGGCTTCCTTTCGGAGTCCAACAATCAGCCTTTCACCCTCGAAGAGCTACCGGTTACTCTGAATTACCTCCAAAAACTGCTGGACGAGAAGTTTCAATGCTGTGAAAAGATCTCCGGATCCCTTCGAAGAAAACTGCTGGATCACTTGCTTGACTTCTATGCACAGCACATGGAAAATCCCAGTTCATTCAAATCTTTGGCAATTATCAGACAAGTAATGGAGTAAATGATCTGACTGTCAAAAAACTGTATCACAAACAAAAAATTTGTTAAATACAAAAGCATCGTTTAATATTGTGCCATCATCGTGAATGAACAAGTCGCCCACATTGACTTGAGTTTTTCCTGCAGACGTTTTTTGCTCAGAAAATCATTCCCGTTCCCAAATACCGCATTTTACAATATCTTATTTATTTCATACCCTCTTTATGTATAACATAGAAGAACTCCGAATCAGGCTTTTATCTGAATTGAAGGAGATTGCTGAGGAGCTTAAAGTCAAAAACTTCAAAACCCTCAAAAAAGACGAACTCGTCTATGCAATTCTAGATCAGCAAGCCATCACCCCAGAGCAAGCCCTCCCCAAGAAAAAGCCCTCCGCCGTGGATACCCCTTCCACCGAGGCAGTAAAACCCGCCGAATCCCCCTCCCCGAGCGTACCAAAACCTGAGGATCCGGCCGAATTCAAACCAAAATTCAGAAGACAAAACGTCACTGAAATACCTGCCGCACCTGCGGCTGAAAAGCCAGCTACCAGCGAAGAGCCGGCAACCCCGGCAGAACCCAAACCGGCTAAACCTGAGTGGAAGCAAAAGCGTGAAGAACGTCCGACTTTTGAAAAAAGAGAGCCAAGACCAGTTCCGGAGAAAAAAGAGCCGGTAGCTGAGACCAAAGAAACTGCTCCCAAAGAAACTCCTGCTACCGAGGAACCAAAGACCTTCAGACCGCGAAGAAGAGCATTTGAAGAAGTGGAAATTTCCGGTAACACCATCGAAAATCCGAATCAAGGTACTCCGATATCCGGAAACTCTCCCAGACAAGAAACTGAAATCGAACTCCCGAGAAGGAAGAATTTCAGATCTCCCGATGAACTCATGGCTCCAGCAGCTGAGACCGTTCACAACCCCAACAGAAAGAAACCATTTGTCAGTCCCCGTGAATTTGACGGAGTGATCGAAAACGAAGGCGTATTGGAAATGATGCAGGAAGGCTACGGTTTCCTACGTTCTTTGGATTACAACTACCTCGCTTCGCCGGATGATATCTATGTGTCACCCAGTCAGGTAAAACTTTTTGGTCTAAAAACAGGAGATCACATCAAAGGATCCATCCGACCGCCAAAAGAAGGTGAGAAGTATTTTGCCCTACTAAAGATCGGAACTGTCAACGGCAAGACGACAGACGAAATCCGCGATCGGGTTCCATTTGAATACCTGACTCCACTTTTCCCGGAAGAAAGGTTGAACTTGTCAACCAAGGCAGACGGATACTCCACCCGAATCCTTGATCTCTTTGCTCCTATTGGAAAAGGTCAGCGAGGGATGATCGTAGCACAGCCCAAGACCGGTAAGACAGTTTTGCTGCAACAGATTGCTAATGCCATCACGAAAAATCACCCCGAAGTTCACCTGATGGTTCTGTTAATCGACGAGCGTCCCGAAGAAGTAACAGACATGGCTCGCTCGGTAAATGCAGAGGTAATTTCCTCCACATTTGATGAGACCGCAGATCGGCATGTGAAGGTTTCAAATATCGTGTTGGAAAAAGCAAAGCGAATGGTGGAAGTCGGTCACGATGTGGTGATCCTTTTGGATTCTATCACACGACTAGCCCGTGCTCACAATACGGTGGTACCTAGCTCCGGCAAAATCCTTTCCGGTGGTGTGGATGCCAATGCGCTTCACAAGCCAAAGCGCTTCTTCGGTGCGGCAAGAAATGTAGAAAATGGGGGTTCATTGACCATCATCGCTACTGCACTGGTGGAAACGGGTTCCAAGATGGATGAGGTGATCTTTGAAGAGTTCAAAGGAACCGGCAACATGGAACTTGCCCTTGACCGTAAGTTGGCCAACCGAAGAATCTATCCTGCGATTGATGTCTTAGGTTCAGGTACCCGTCGGGAAGACTTGCTCATGGACAAAGAAGAGATGCAGCGTGTCTGGATACTGAGAAAACTGATGAGCGATATGAACTCACAGGAGTCTATGGAATTCCTCTTGAACCGAATGAAAGGCACCCGTGACAATGCGGAGTTTTTGATCAGTATGAATGGGTAAAATTCCTAATTAAAAAATTTAATTCTGACCCCAGCTGAAAAGTTGGGGTCATTTTTTTGTATTTCAAACCCATGTTTTTGAATAAGTATATCCCGATCAATTTCACCCCATCTGTTCACCAGAAATTTGTTTAAACAAGCTCAATTCAATGCTGGTTATATTTTTGAATGTATTCAACAGAACTTAAAAGCCCTAATTTCCAACAGCTGCTTTGTAAGTTCTTTGGGACTCCTTTCAAAATTGTATTATATCAAGAGTCATTTATTGTACTAAAAAAATATTTGGTATACTAATTGCGTACTTTTGTAAATTAACTGTATATTCTCTCTTGAATTGAGTTAAATTTTAAGTATCACCCACTAATTATTCCAACCTTGCTGTCCATCTTTAAGTATCTTCAAAAGGTAAGCTTTACTATTTTGTTTTTACTGGGAATCCATCTTCAAAGCTTGGCCCAATGTGCCGAGTGCGGAAGCCCGAGGACATACATTGATTCGAATACTTCGCTTAAAAATAGCCCACCTAATGCTACATTGGGTGCTTCTTATTGGTCGGGGTCAGGAAATTTTTTATCAGGTCAAATCGCAAAATTCGATAGAAACTTAAATTTCACTTGGGAAGCAAGCGACTTTACTTTGGGTGGAATTATACTTACCAACGGTGCAGATCTTACCCTAGATCGCCCAAACAACGGGGACAATCCAGCATTTACAATTTCCGGACAATGCATTTCCATTGGTTCTGGATCAATTCTTAACTTGATTTATATCACCTCCTTATCAAATTTCACCATTTGCATTGAAGAAGGGGGTAAATTAATATTGGATTCCAGGAATGGAGGCAGGAACACGTTTACATTTGATGCCGTGGAGATCAATTTACAGGGCCCTAATGCAGCGATAGAATTTGGAGATGCAGAAATTAATATTGTCGGTGAAGATGGTCTTGAAATTAACGGATGGACAGGTACTGAAGTCTGTGAAAACGGTAATGCTCCAGAGAGCAACGGTTCTGGGAATATAACATGGACAAATGAGACTGCTAATATTTGTGATTTATTGAATTTGAGGGTACTACCCATTCAATGGGCTGCATTTTCTGCAAGATATGAAGCACAGATTCGTCTTTCAAATCTTACTTGGTCCACTACATCCGAGTGGGAAAACTCCCATTTTGAGGTGCAGCGATCAGTGAATGATGTCCGTTCCTGGGAAACCATCGCATCGGTTAAAGGTGCCGGATATTCGGATCAACCTGTAGACTACGCTTTTCAAGATTTAAAATTGCCTATAGCCGGTGGAAATATCTTTTATCGAATCCGGCAAGTAGACCTAAATGGAAATGCAACTTTCAGTGATACGGAAGCTATCCGGGTGGAGCCAATCCCTGGAACCACTTATTGGAGCGTCTATCCCAATCCGACCACAGGTGATACCATAAATTTGGAGCAGCTGGTAACCGCAAGGAAAAATGACACAAAAGTGCTGGTGCGGGTCATCTCAAGCTCCGGACAAGTTGACATGATTGAAGGCTATGCAGCTACTCAGCTTAGTCCACTGCTTTCCGATGTGATGAAAAGAAAAAATCCAGGACTCTATACGCTCGAAATCAGCTGGGATGATTCGGTAGAATATCATAAAATAATTCTGAAACGATAGCCAATTTTTAAGCAGAATAAAAGAAAACCCTAATTCCGCCTCAAGTTCTCAAACCTGGTCTAAAAAAGGATCAGGTTATTTTTTGAAAAAACCACACTAAAATTCAAAACCTTTTCTTTTCAGAAAACTCATTAAAGGAATATGACTTTTCGAATCTTTGTAAAATAAAATTTGTTTTTATACGCCGTAATATTAAATTTCAAGCCCATTTTGAGAGACATAAGAAATATTATTTTTTCCATCTACTCAAAATGCATTTGATATACAAAAAACAGCAAAACCTTAAAGGGTAATAATAAAAACAAAAATGAGTCTCAGTTCAGAATTAAAAATCGGATTGTAAAAAGTTCAAATCGCCCTTAAAATCCAAAGAATGCCAAATAACCGTAATTCCTTGAAGTTCAATCAAAAAAGGATAAATAATTTGAATTCTCAAGTTAACCATGTAAGTTTGAAATACATTTTTACTGGTTTGAAAAACAAAAAATCAGGAATGTGAGCCTATGATTAAAAATCTACTCCAAGGTTTATTTTTTGCGACACTGATCTTCTTCAGCGGTGAATCTATTGCCCAAACTCAGACGATTATTGATACTAAAAACGGAGGAGGAGAAACATTTACAGTTCCTCCTGGTGTAACCTCAATAACCGTGGAAGTATGGGGAGCTGGAGGAAGAGGGGGAACACGAAGAAAATCAGATAACAACGGTGAAACTGGAGGAGGAGGGGGAGGAGCTTATTCCCGTAAAGAAATTTCCGTCACTCCCGGTCAAGTAATTGAATATTATGTAGGATTTGGTTCCACCACTATAGACGCTGGAGAAGATACCTGGTTTTTAAGTAAAACTACGGTATTGGCAAAAGGTGGAAATTCCGTTCCAAATGGCGGCACTGACGGTGCGATAGGAGGTTCTGCTGCAGATGGAATTGGCGATTTTAAACGTAGCGGAGGTAATGGAGCAAATGTTACCGGAAGCGGAAATAATGCAGTTCCAGGAGGAGGTGGATCATCCGCGGGAATTAATGCTGATGGAAATAATGCATCCAACGAAGTCGGAGCAACAGCTCCATTGGGTGGTGGAAATGGTGGAAATGGAAAGACAGGTAACCAAGGAGACGGGGAAAATGGCTCGAATCCAGGAGGTGGAGGTGGCGGAGCAAAAAGATCGAGTTCTTCTGAAACAGATATAGCAGGTGGTACTGGAGGGAATGGTCAGATACGTATATCATACATAGCCCTTACCTCGGCTTCTGGAACTGACAATCAAGCTGTCTGTGAAGGTGATCCAATTGTAACAACCACCTATACAGTTCCATCCGGATCTTCAGTTTCGGTGCTAGATCTACCAGCTGGACTAACATCGAATTTTAATAGCACAACTAATACAATTACTATTTCTGGAATACCAACAGCAAGCGGTACTTATACTTTAAATGTAACTCCCGGGTTTTTATCAAGTTTCATCGTTGCTCCATTTATTCTGACTCGAACGGGGTCGGTGACGGTAATTCCAAATAATACAGTCAGTTCTGCTAATCCTGATCAATCGGTTTGTATTAATACCGCACTGTCAAATATTACCCATACCACAACAGGAGCAACCGGAATCGCAAATGACGGTATTTCTGGAGCAAATGGATTACCCCCTGGAGTGAGTGCTTCATGGAATTCAGGAGTGATTACCATTTCAGGATCACCAACATCAGCCGCAGCGAGCCCCTATAATTATTCAATACTTCTAACAGGGGGCTGTGGTGAAATCTATGCCACAGGAATTATAACTGTGAATCCGGATAACACGGTAACTCCTGTCGGGAATTCTGACCAAACTCAATGCATAGATCAAGCCTTAACGGACATTACTTTTAATACAACTGGAGCTACTGGAATACAAAATAATGCTGTGCAGGGAGCAAATGGTTTACCCCCAGGTGTCTCTGCTACTTGGAATGCCGGAGTAATCACAATTTCAGGAACTCCCACATCCTCAGGAACTTTTGCTTATGCGATTCCTTTAACTGGGGGCTGCGGAGCAATTAATGCTACAGGTACCATTACCGTCACCCCAAATAATACAGCAACGGTGGTGGGAAGTGAAGACCAAAGTCAATGCATTAATGAAGCCTTGGTAGATATAATATTTAATACCACAGGAGCTACAGGGATAAGCAATAATGGGATTTCTGGAGCAAATGGTTTACCTCCTGGAGTTTCAGCCTCTTGGGATGCAGGGGTAATTACTATTTCGGGTACCCCTACCTCGACGGCTGGAAGTCCGTACAATTATTCAATTGATCTATTAGGTGGATGCGGAAATATTACCGCCACAGGAACCATAACTGTTCAACCGGATAATACAATTATCCCAACGACTCCCGTCGATCAAACCTTATGTATCGGAACGCAATTATCCGAAATAGCTTTTACCACCACGGGAGCAACTGGAATTGATGGTGACGGAGTGTCTGGGGCCAATGGACTTCCTCCTGGAGTATCGGCTACATGGAATGGAAATATTTTGACAATTTCTGGATCACCATCCGAACACATAAACAGTCCATACAATTATTCTATCCCATTACTCGGAGGATGTAATGATTTGTATGCTGAGGGAACAATCATTGTAAACCCTGCCTCAGCTATCACTGTTGAGAATATGGCCGATCAGCGAATATGCGATGGAGAAACCTTCAGTGAAATTTCAATTACTGCAACAGGAACAGGGACTCTTTCCTATGCATGGTTCAGCAATGATAGTCCAAGCAAATCAGGAGCTACTCCAGTCGGATCAAGTTCACCAAATTATACTCCTCCTGCCAATGCTATCGGAACCACCTATTACTATGTTGAGGTAACCAGCGAATGCAGCCCTATTGCAACATCCAGATTTATGCGGGCTACAGTAGAGCCAATTACCAGTATTACGGATGATATCATCGTCGCAGACGATGTAGAGTGTTTTGGAGATGGATTTGATCCATTGACTGTGGTTGCTGAAGGTGCAGATCTGGCCTATCAGTGGTATGTCAATACCAATCAGCAAAATAGCGGGGGTACTTTAATTCCAAATGCAACTTCAGAAACATTTATCCCTCCTTCAACAGAGATAGGTAGCTTTTTATATTATTATGTAGTTGTTTCAGGATATTGTAGCTCGGACACTTCTGTTATCTCAGGATTATATCGTGTCAACCCTCCTAAAACGGTAATTGACGATAGTCCAGATACTGACAATTACAGTGTCTGCCAAGGTGATCCTTTTCCTGAGCAAACCGTTTTGGCTTCCGGGGAGGGGACAATCACTTATCAATGGTATAGCAATGATGTCCAGCAAAATACCGGAGGAACACTAATCAACGGTGCAACCGACCCAACATTCATCCCCCCAAGTGATGTTGTGGGGACAAAGTATTATTATGCCACTGGCCGAAGCAATTGTGGTACTGTCCCAACAGCAATCTCGGGAGCTTTTACCGTGACTCAACCATCGGTAGTTGTCAGTGAAGATTTAGACGCCCAGGAAATATGTGTGAATGACACGTTTGATCCAATCTCAATAATAGCAGGCGGAACAGGAACTATTGAATACCAATGGTATAGTAATACCAGTCCTGTGGCAGATACATTAGGGGCAGAAGTAATCGAACTTTCAGGTGAAATTTCAGATTCTTTTACTCCACCCACTACGTTGGGTACATTATACTATTTTGTTAAGGTTTCGAGTGAATGTGGCCCTAACGTTCTTTCATCCATTTCCGGAGCTTTTACTGTCAATCCTCTCCCCGTTCCAACCTTAATTTCCGACGTGGAGGCGGATCCGGTAATCTGCATTGGAACTTCAGTAACCTATACAACCGAAGCCGGGCAGTCCAACTATATTTGGAATATTCCAGATCAAGTCGAAGATTCAGATTTTACTATTTCAGCTGGAGGTCTTGGTACCTCAAGCAATACAGTTACTTTGACCTGGTTGACAGATGGAGCCAAAGATGTTACTGTTTTATATACGGACCCTAACGGATGTACGGCAAGTAGTCTTGCAAACAATTCAATTACAGTAGATCCTCTTCCAGTGCCTACGCTTACTTCAGATGTAGATGCAGATCCGATAATTTGTGTGGGTAATACAGTAACTTATACAACAACAGCGGGGCAAGATAATTATATCTGGGATATTCAAGGAGTTCAAGGAACGGATTATACTTTGACATTTTCTGGTTCATCTCTGGATGAGAGTAATAGTATTCAGGTTACTTGGTTAACAGATGGTTCAAAAAATGTATTGGTTTCATACACTGATCCATCTACAGGTTGCACTGCAGCGAGCCCTACCACCAATTCAATCACAGTCGATCCATTACCTGTTCCAACATTTACCATATCCCCTGGAACCGTGGTTTGTGAACAAAGTAGCGTTACCTATACCACCCAATCTGGGCAAACTAACTACGTTTGGAATCTACCTGGAACAGCAGGAACCGATTATACCATTATATCTGGAGGAACATCTAGTGAAAGCATTACCCTGAAATGGTTGACCTTAGGCTCAAAAACAGTTACTGTCAGCTACACTGATGCTAGTACGGGATGTATCGCATCTTCAGAAGCTTCTTCAACCACCGAAGTGGAACCCTTTGCTACGGTAGGGCCTTCCTCAGATCCGACGCCGAGTGTTTGTATTACTGATCCTTCATCTTTGAGTTTTGCACAATCCACCACAGGGGTTTCAAGTATTGGTACCCCAACGGGTCTACCGCCCGGAATCACAGCAACATTTAATCCCTCTACAGGAGTGATATCATTCGCTGGAACTGCAACAACCACGGGATTCTATAGCTACAGTATCCCATTAATCGGGAATTGCATTAATGGCTTAACTGCCACGGGGACCATAGATGTTACCCCAGAATATGAATTAACTTCGGTCAGTTCTATTTCTGCTACTATCACTGGAGGTACTGCAAGTATTACGATTAATGGCGATTTAGACAAACTTCCAAATGGCACATATGAGGTTACCTATATTCTGGATGATGGCATCAACACTCCTGTTGAACACACTTCTTCCTCTTTTAATGTAAATAATGGAAGAGGGACCTTTGCATCCATTCCACTCGATGATTTAGATGTAGATGCTTATCAATTGACAATCAAAGCAATCAGAAAGACTACAGGAGGATGTGTTACTACGCTAGACATAGACGATCCGATTAATACCACTTACTTTAGTGTCTGTGGCGCACCTTTTAAAGAAGATGGAACCTTCTTTGTACCCGCTGGAGTATATGAGGTTACCATTCAGGCAACAGGAGCGGGTCCTACTGGTGAAACCAAAGTAATTACCATATCGGTCAATCCAGGACAAGCCATTGGGATTTATGTAGGAGAAGGAGATGCAACGGGTACCGGACGTGATACTTGGGTGACTCGTGATTCCTCTCTCCCCGATCCAGAAACCTCAAGTTATGTCTATGCCAGCGGAGGTGGAGGAAATGGAGCTGATGGTCAAGTAAATATATCCTACTCATGCCCAGATGCAAGTGAGGTTGATTGCATGGAGGTAATCGACGATGGAGCAGTTAGTGGGACAACAATTATTCGCTTTATCTGTGATGACGTTTGGGAAATCCCTGAGGGATTGGTTGAATTTTCAATTTTCGCTGTTGGCGGCGGCGGCGGCGGCGGAATGGGTGATAGTGGCGGTGGCGGTGGTGGCGGTGGTCTCGACTCCACAACTGTAATTAGCAACAACCAATTTGGAATACCTGCAGGAAATTCTCTGGATATAAAAGTAGGTCAAGGTGGAAATGGATCATCCTCAGTAAATGTAAAAGGTGGTAATGGTGGAAATACTGAAGTTACCTCGACGACTATTCCTGATCAAAATGGAGATTTTAGTTTTACTCTCACTGCTCAGGGAGGAGGAGGAGGTGCTTCCTATAATGATAAAAATGGTGGTAATGGAGCTTCCGGTGGAGGTGGCGCTTTTGGAAGTGACAATATAGCGGGATCAGGAGGTACAGGAATAGCAGGACAAGGGAATAGTGGAGGTAATGGTGGAACAGCTCAAAAGCCAGGTGGAGGTGCTAGCGCTGGAGGTGGCGGAGGAGGTGCAGGTGAATCTGGCACAGTAGGAGATGGTGCTGGTGTGGGTAATTCCGAAGGTGGAGAAGGAGGGGATGGAGCTTCATTTGATTTAGCCGGGACTCCATATGGATACGGCGCCGGTGGTGGGGGAATCGGATATAACGATAACAGTACCACTGGTAACAACAATAAAATTGAAGGTCCTGGAGGAGAAGTAAATGATGTGGTTTTGGGAGGGAACGGAGGACCGAATTCCATTGGTAGTAAGGGTACCGATTATACCGGGTCAGGTGGAGGAGCAGGTAATTTAGGTGGGGGCCGAGGAGGCTCTGGAGTAGTCTACATCATTTATCAAAACGTCCGAATCCTAGGCGTTGAATACGACTATTTCAATGCTAACTATAATCTTCAAAATAGATCAGGCGAGCTAAATTGGGCTACGACAAAAGAATGGGAAAACTCCCACTTCGAGATAGAGCGGGCTGTCAATAATGTGAAATCCTGGACAAAAGTAGGTGAAGTCGAAGGCCAAGGCTATTCTGATACCACAGTCGAATATGAGTTTACCGATCTTGAGCTTCCTGCAGCAGGTGGAAATATCTTCTACAGGCTGAAGCAGGTGAATATGAGTGGGGAATACAACTACAGTGTGACTCGATCCATCCAAGTGGAACCTTTAGATGGGTCTACCAAATGGATTGCTTATCCCAATCCAAGTAACATGGGGTCGGCTGTTAACGTGGCACTTCTTGACGACTCAGGCTATACCGACGGCACCATCGAAATTAGGGTATCTGACGTCCGGGGTGTCTATCAATCGTTTTCAGTCTCTGATCCGGCCGACGTATCCAATGCTGTTAATTTCTACCTGGAAAAGGCAAGACCTGGAATGTATATTCTTCAAATCCTATGGGGGAATAAATCAGAACAACTCAAACTGGTCAGGAAGTAAAACTGACATCTACATCTTGAAAGGCTGTGGTATCATCCATGGCCTTTCATATTTTTTGCTCTTCCCAATTATAGTTCAACTTCAGTCTTGGACTCACAAAGGCGAAGTCTTCAGACTGCTTTTACATTGAAATTTTACCACAGAGAAACACGGAGAGAAAAGGTTTAGAACTTTTGGCCTCATTAGAACCATAATCTTAAATCCTATCTCAAACTTTTTTGAAAGCACAGAGAAAAGCCAAAGTTTTTTGATTTTGCTACTAAGTTCAAAAGACACTGGGTAAATCTGCGGGAATCTGTGACTTTTTCCGCCTTAATCAGCGGGAAAGAAATTTACCACAGAGAAAAATCTTTGAAATTCAGCGTGTTTTTCAGCCTTAATCAGCGGCAAATAATGTAAGATCTTTTGGATATTGGAAGCTGTGTGTTCCTATGTTTCTATGTTGTGAAAAAAAATACCATTGCGGTTACTTTACGCCTGAGGTAAAATTTCTTCTCGTTCCTCTGTAAACTTTGTGGTTAAAAAAGAAACCCTTCGAAATTTTTAAAACCTCAATGCTTAACCATAGAAAAGCTTCAGCATTTGCCCTCCGTAACCTTGAAAAAGACCATTTGAGCCAAAAGGCTTTTAAATTCCCTTTTTTAAGCCAGCTTTCTGAATCTCTTTTTTCTCCGTGCTCTCCGTGGTAAAAAAATCTTTGCCTCTACTGCTCCTCGACTGTGGAAAAAACCCTAATCCTCCTCTTCCCTACCCTTTGGCATTTTGGCCCGTCCAAAACCTAAAGTGCTTCTCAGCCCACTGAAGGTCGCTTTCCACCAGGCACTAAAGACAAACTTCCGCTTATCGCGCTCCTGATAGATCTTTCGGGAAACCACCCTATTTGAGAGGGCTCTGGGATTGTTGTTTTTCGCTAACAGGTTGGCGCCAACCGTGTAAATCCTAAGCTTTCCCTGTCCTTGCTCCAACGTAAGGGAATCCAAAAACTGGATTTTCAAATCTGAATAGGCAAACTTCATTTCACCGATTGCCTCATCATCGGTCAGGGTGAATTGCCAATTTCCATCGGTTACAGTACCATCCACCGCTTTGACAAATAAAGTCTTGGCTAAAAAATCATTCACCTCACCAAAGTAAAAACCTTCCATTCGAACGCTCACATCCATTGGGTACTTTTCCTCAAAATACATCACGGCATCCAAATTCACTTTCGAAGTATCCATGATATATGCCTCCAAACCAATCCTCAATTGATCCAGTGGATATTCCTGACTTTTGGTTCTCAGATAAAATGGGGCCATATCCATATTCAGCCTGTGGAATGAAACCATACCGGGCATCATCCCCTTTTCGGCAAATTCAAAATACCTCACTCTTCCGTCCCGAACTCGCAGCGAAATCAAATCCGCGTTGATCCCGGCATTTTCCAATAAATGCTGTGGCATAGGTCTGATGGCTGCACTGTCAAAAGGATGTCTTTTGTCCCTAAATAAATCAATCTCCGGACCCTCAACGGTCAGATCCATCGCTTTGATCGAATTGGATTCCAGGTAGCTGAGAGGATCAAGCTCCATTAGCCGAACGGCATCAATTCTAGCCGTGACTGCCTCTGTCTGGTAGGGCAACTTTCTCAACAATCCGTAAATTCCATCAACCGGTCTGTAATAAATGTCCTTTAAGACAAGATTTCGATCCATAAAGTCAACACTGCCAATATCCACTTGGTAGAGACTATCAGGAGTCAGGATGGAATACTTTCCAAGATGGAATCGGGAATCCACGGCCGCGAATTTTTTCAGATCCAAAGCTTGATTCTGATCCAGAAGATCAAGATTCAACCCTTCTACATCCAAGGAAATCTCCTGGAAATCCAAACGTGGAATCGGGCCAATCCCTTTTCTGTGGAAGGTCAAGTCACCATTCTCCAAATGAAAATCCCCGAGTAAAATGGACTGCACCAGGGCCGACGATGACTTTACTTTTACCGGCTTAAATTCCCGCTTTATTTTTACCGTATCCAAATACACATCCACTTTGGGATTGACCAGTCGAACTTCCTTCAGGTCAAAAACCCCGGATTCCTGAATCTCGGACAGTTGGTTATTTCTCAGGATCAACTGATCAATTTTGGCATCGATTACCGGATTCCCCGGGGTTCCAAATTGATCTTTGGGTGTCAGGTAAAAGTCAGAAAACGTGATCACCTCCTGAAGCGTGCTGATATTTACCTCAGAAAACCCTAGGGTGTGGACACTATCCGGAAAGGCAAACTTGAAATCATTCAAACTCAGATTGACCTCCTGATACAAATCGCCCACATTTCTGCTGGCTGTAATTGCCGAATCCAGTCGAAATTCCCGGATCATCAACTCAAACTCTGTCTGAATTGAATTCAGAATAGATTCATCTACTTGGTAATTTATCGAAACCGTGGAGTTTTTGCTCTGAATGGTGTCAATCACTATTTCATCCAAGGTCCTCTTTTTTGCATTTTTTGGTAGATTACCGGGCGACTTTACCGCAACTTTTCGATCGATCCCTATTTCTATATTTCCTTGGTCGATCTCAAGTTTGTCCAAATCGAGTTTATTGTCAAAGAAGAACTCCTCGATGTCCACACCCTGAAAACTTACCGATGGAAATTGCATTCCCAACTGAATTCTATCTGAAAATTCACTGTTGGGCGCCAACTCCAGATCTTTGATTACAATTGATTTGGTCCTTGAGTTGTATTGAAGTTTGTCGGTGGATACCTCGTATTTCCCACCTGCCAGACTGAATGAATAATTATTAAATACCAGGTCGATTTCATCCGAAAACATGGTTTTGCTTTCCTGGATGATGGCGTCCTGATCGAGTATGAAATTCTTGAGATTTAAGGAAAAATTATCTTCCTCAAATACCGATCGCTTGTTTTCAATCAAACTCTGATACTTGATCTGAGCCTTATCCAAGCTGAGTGAATCGATTTGAATGGACTTGAAATACCCCAAAAGCAGGTTTTTCACCTCATCAGTGGACTCCGGTGTGTCTTTGGATCTCGCTTTTTCCCTGTAGTTGGAAATCGTAAAAACAGGCCCGGGAAGGAATATTTGACGCACAAAAAGTCGCTCATCGTAGAAGGCAGACTTGATGTCAATCCCTTCTGCCCTGAAAATAGGCACCGAAAAATCAATGGCGGCGGTCTTCCCATAAGTATCCAGAGAAGCTTGAATCTGCGCCTGATTTTCAGGACGGATGGAAAAATTGGTGACTTCCAGCAATTGTCTTCTGGAATCCACGATCAGCTTATCGGCCAAAATAGTGTGCAAATTATCCCGGAGTTTGAGCCGGTACTGATCCAGTGAGAGGTAGATTTCCCCAATGCTCAATTTCTCAACCAATGGCAGTTGTGGAGCTGCGAATAGTTCCATTTCTTCCAGTCGAAAACTGAATTTTTCGAAGCCAATATCATTACTCCGCTCTCCCCGTTCATCTTTGAACTGAATCAGACCCTCCTGAACTTCAAAATTTCCAATCCTGACCTCTCCCAAGAATTCGGCAATGATTTCCTCCACCTGAACCTGTTTTCCCGGTGTTGTTGATTCAAGAAGTTCGGTAAATTCTACTTTGGGCTGGTAAATCAGAATTTGATCAGCGACAAGGATACCCTCATTTTGAAGTTTTTTAAGATCCACCTCTTCTATCGAAAACTCGGTAAGATCCACTCGCAGCAGTTTTTCGGGATTTGGATTGGCCAAAAGATCCGTTCTGGGCTGAATGCTCAGGTTGCGCACGATCAATTCATCCTTGAAAGATGAAACGCTGACTTCCTCACCAACTATAATATGGAGATCATCTCCAAGGTACACCCGACTACCTTTGATGTCCATTGCGGCATCCTTGCCATAAAAAAATTGATTTTCCCGCTTCTCAGCGTCCTCACCAAGATAAAATTGGATCATTTTGAAATCCAATTCATCCAGCTCGATCCGATTTTTCAGCGTATCATCTACTTCTGATTTTACAAATTTCCCCCGATTGATCGACAACTCTTTGATAGACACAGACTCAAGACTTCCCTTGATAAAATCATTCAAATCACCGGATGCAGCACTATCTGATTGTGCTTTGGAATTGCTCGCTACATTGAAGTCAGGATCATCCAAAATCAACTCGTCAATATCCAAAACCGAGGTCATAAATGCCTTGTTGAGATCAACATTCCCCACTCGCAACTCTTCCATTGCCACCTGATAATAGGCCTTACTGTCCTTCGACTTATCCGGAGTCAGAATGAACTTTTGAATATCGATAAATTTGTCAAGAGAGGAGATCAGCACCCGATTTGCGTTAATTATATGCACCCCGTCCGGCAGCGGAAACGTAACCTGGTCCAATTCAAACTCAAATCCCTCTGCGTTGAAGGGGGTTTCCCATTCCTTTTGAGTGGTAAAATCAATATTTCGTACCATCAAAGAGGTGTTTTCTGCACGCAATGCATCTTGACTGAGGAAGTTGAAAAAGAAGAAATTGGCGTGGTCTATTTCTACTTCTTCAATCATCAAGCCCGTAAGATTGATACTTTGAACAGTCTTTTTGATTTCTGCTTCGAGTGCCCTAATCGGAGAAATTTTTCCTGAAACTTCACCGGGATTACCCGCATTCCTTTGCCCGGGGAATTCGGAATTTTCGGGTAGATCCAGAATAATGTTTGGGTTATCGATGTAGATTCTACCTATGGTAAAATTCTTCTGGGAAAAGCTATACCAGAGTCCTGTAAAGGAAATTTGATCCAACTTGATGTCAAAAAGCGCCTGATCTTCCTTTCTGATTTCCGGATTGATAGGCCTCATCACAAACCCATCCATAAAAAAACCTCTTCTCAGTAAGGAAAAACTAAAGCGGTTGAAATCTATCTGGTATATATTCTCTGTGGCCTCATTGATTTTTCGCTGGGCAAATTTGGAAAGGAAAAGATTAGAACCGAAGTAGACGATAAATTCCAAAAAGAGAATGGAAAGTAAGCCTATCATTCCCCAACGAAGAACTTTTTTCCGCAGAGGATGGGCAAAATGTTTCTTCCTTTTCCCAGATTCCATAAAAGTGAAATACGCTAAAACTGTTGAAAAGATAGCACAAATAACGCCAAAAACACCAAAAGCAATGCGACGCACTGCTTTTGGATTAGCTGTAGGAGAAGGATTCGAACCTCCACGAGGCAGTTAGGCAATAGTCCGGTTGAATTATGCTTTGTCCAGTGCCGATCCCGATAGCTATCGGGACGGGATCCTCACCCCCGAGACAGGAGGGCTTGTCTGCCAATTTCAACATCCTACAAGATGTAATGACAATCATTGGATTTGATTCTGTCCGTTAACAGAATTGGACTCATTTCCCATATAATCAAAAAGCTCTTGCGAGCTCTTTGATATTAAGTGTAATAGGTTTGAGTCATTGAATACCCAAAATTAGAAATACCATTGGTTTATTAAAATTTTGGCAAGATTTATTTTAATTTTTTACATTATTTTTAATAAAAATCCATTTTACCAAATAATACGGAATTCAAACAGAATAAAATCACCAATTCATAATCAAATTGTTAATAGAATATGAATGAGAAAAATACTTTAATAAGCTTCGGTTCTGTGTTCTAATACAAAATATTATTTGTCCACTTAAAAAAAGGCAATAAAAAAACCATGAAATAAAATTCCATGGTTTTATTCAATTAACAATAAACCCAAAATAACCTGCTGTAGGAGAAGGATTCGAACCTCCACGGAGTAGTTAGGCAAATTTACGAGCTCGCTAAATGCTTTATCCTCCCGATAGCTATCGGGACTCCACCCCCGAGACAGGAGGGCTTGTCTGCCAATTTCAACATCCTACATTGTGTGAGGGATCTTTTATCCCTTTTGATGAATCAAAGATAGGACGGATTGATTCTATTTTGCAAATTATTCAAGATTTTATCAAAATATTTACAGTTTTTTTAATGAAATCGATTGATATTTGACGATTCATTAAAATGAACTCATTTATTTCTTTGATTTTTAACGATTCATTAACAATTCACTACTCTATTGCTATTATTTTATCAAAATCTATATTTCATTACATTTTCAATAACAATAAATAGTTTTTATTGAATTAATGATAACATTACTCGTATTGGACATAGTTATCCCATTTCTCAAGCACAGACCTGAAGTCTTCGGGTAACGGTGCTTCATAATAAATCCGCTCTTTGGTAACCGGATGTACAAATCCCAGACTCATTGCGTGTAGTGCTTGCCTAGGCATCAGCGAAAAACAGTTGTCAATAAAGGATTTATACTTGGCAAACTGTGTCCCTTTACGAATTTTATCTCCACCGTACATCGCATCATTGAAAAGCGGGTGACCGATGAATTTCATGTGGGCTCTGATCTGATGGGTACGGCCTGTCTCCAGATTGCATTGGATCAAGGTCACATAGCGGAGACGCTTCAAGACTTTCCAATGGGTCACTGCATGCTTGCCCTGACTTCCATCGGGGAAAACATCCATCACCTTGCGATCCTTGGCACTACGGCCTACATGCCCAACGATCGTCCCAGAATCCTCAGCCAGTTCACCCCATACCAATGCGACATAGGTCCGATCAATGGTATGATGAAAAAACTGCGCGGCAAGTGGGGTCATGGCATCTTCCGATTTGGCGATCACCAACAGACCGGAAGTATCCTTATCGATCCGATGTACCAAACCAGGCCTTCCCTCATTCCCTTTCATCTCCGGTAAATGTTGAAAGTGGTAAACTAAAGCATTGGCCAGTGTACCACTCCAGTTGCCGTGTGCGGGATGCACCACCATACCCGGAGGCTTATTCACAAGCAGGAGATGCTTGTCTTCGTAAATAATATCCAGTGGAATATCCTCCGGGATCACCTCCGTATCCCTGCGGGGTTTATCCATAAACACCTGAATATCGTCAAGCGGCTTGATCTTATAGTTGGATTTGACGGGCTTGCCATTCACCAATACCGTCTCATTATCAATTGCCTGTTGTACTTTATTACGGGTGACAAAGGCGATCTTCTCTGTCAAAAACTTATCTATCCGAACTAGAGACTGCCCTTTGTCCACTACGATGCGGTGGCGTTCATACAATTCTAACTCGTCTTCTTCTAACTCTTCGTCCGACTGTTGATTCATTTCGCAAAAATAGGATGATGTGCCTTAACTTTGCCAAAAGACTTCGAATGCTTCAACCCGAACCAGTCTCAATCCAAAAACTTACTCATGCACTTTTGGAAGAAAAAGGCGTTGAACTGGCTGTTTTAAGATTAGACCAAGTTCATCCTTTGGTTTCAGGAAACAAGTTTTTTAAGCTGAAATACAATTTAGAAGAAGCAAAGAGACTGAAAAAAAACACCATCCTGACATTTGGAGGGGCCTTTTCCAATCACATCTATGCCACGGCCTCAGCTGCTCATTTTGCTGGCTTTAGAAGTATCGGAATCATTAGGGGCGAATATGCGGACAGCGAAAACCCCACTTTGGCACATGCCCAAAAACTGGGAATGCAACTCTATTTTGTAGATCGGGAAAGCTACCGACAGCAGTCTTCCGCTGAGTTTTTGGAGGATTTAAAAGCTCAATTCGGAGACTTTTACCTGATTCCTGAGGGAGGGACGAATGATTTGGCCATTCAGGGCACCAAAGAAATACTAGGGGATCAAGCCCTTGATTTCACCCATTTCTGTGTTTCCATAGGAACGGGAGGAACCTTCGCAGGACTGGCTTCTGTCTTAAAAAGTCATCAAAAGCTCCTTGGATTCTCTTCCTTAAAAGGAGAATTTATTCATCAGGAAATCGGAAAACTCCTTGAATCAAATCAGATCGTCCCAAAAGGTTCTTTTGAAATTAAAACAACATATCATTTTGGAGGATATGGAAAATTTAAGTCGGAGTTGATTGATTTTGTATTCTGGTTTTATGGGGAATTTAATATCCCGCTTGACCCAATTTATACCGGGAAAATGGCCTTTGGAGCTTGGGATTTGATTGGAAAAGATCATTTCCCCACCAATTCCAAAATTCTTTTAATCCATACCGGTGGACTTCAGGGGAATGCGGGTTTTAAATCAAAAACAGGCATCATTTTACCTATTCTTTGAGCGTAAAAAAGTCCTCGGATTCTTGAGGATGGATTTTCAGGACATTTGCCGATACGAGTCTGACCAAAGTCTTGGAAGCTAAAAACCTGGGGACCTTTGCCAATCCGGCAAATTCTTTCAGGGTAATTTTACCGTTCTCTCCCAAGGCCTTCATCAAAATCTCCTCCTTCCAGCCGTAAGTGAAAATCGTGTCTTTTGGAATTCGACCTTTCTTCAATACCTCCCAAACTTCCCGACTTGCCTGTACACTGCGGTCCTGCACCCGGATATAGGCCTGCTTTCGGTTCTTTTCCTGTAAAAAATGAGGTCGATCCGTACTTTTGGGAATTCTGAAGACGGCTACGCCTTTCTTTTCGGAGAGTTTTATAGTAAAGATGTTGTAGTCCAATTTTGGCAAAACCAGCTCCCGGATAGCCTTCTCCATCACAAAAATCTCCTCCTCAATAAACCGCTGTCCGCTGACCGTACCGTCATCATCGACTCCGATCAGGAGATACCCTCCTTCTGTATTAGCCAAAGCAATCACTTCCCTGACAATCTTCTCGGGGAAAGCAGCTTTCTTCTTGAATTCGATGGTAAGCCCCTCGCCTCTTGCTGCAAGGGCCTTCACTTCTTGAAGGGTCATAAATTCGGATTATCAGGTGAAAACTAGTTTCCGAGTCCGCGGCTGAGTTCTGCCAGACGGGATTTCTGGGATTGCCACTCGTCTCTAAGTCGTGCCGCTTCCATAAAGTTCAGCTCTTTGGCTGCTTTCTCCATTTGCTTCTGCGTCTGCTGAATCAACTTTTCCAGCTTGTCTTTGCTGAGGTATTGTACTACCGGATCTGCTGCAATCTGGGCCTCACCGGGCATAGGTTCAGCATAGACTTTCGCGTTTTTCTTGGAATCAGCTACTTTGGTTTGTCCCATGATCTTGTCTCTTGATTTGATCACGGTGGTAGGCGTGATACCGTGCTCTTTATTGTATTCAATTTGGATTACACGTCGCCGCTTAGTTTCATCGATGGCCGACTGCATGGAGTCGGTGATTTTGTCCGCATACATGATCACACGGCCCTCAGAGTTTCTCGCCGCCCGACCAATGGTCTGGACGAGGGAGCGTTCGTTTCTGAGAAATCCCTCCTTATCCGCATCCAATATCGCGACGAGTGAAACCTCCGGCAAGTCTAGCCCTTCCCGAAGTAAGTTTACACCTACTAAAACGTCAAAGACACCGAGCCTCAGCTCTCGCAAAATTTCCACCCGATCCAATGTTTTCACTTCGGAATGAATGTAGCGTGACTTCACTCCTGCCCGATCGAGGAATTTATGCAGTTCCTCAGCCATTCGTTTGGTCAAAGTGGTGACCAAAACGCGTGCGTCGGTTTTGATCGTCTGATCGATTTCCTCAAGCAAATCATCGATCTGATTTTGACTGGGCCTCACTTCAATCGTCGGATCCAACAAGCCTGTAGGACGTATGACTTGCTCGACAACGACTCCTTCTGCCCGCCCAAGTTCGTAATCAGCCGGGGTCGCAGAGACATAGATCACTTGTCCCGTCATCTGCTCAAACTCCTCAAACTTCAAAGGACGATTGTCCAATGCCGAGGGCAATCTAAATCCATAATCCACCAAATTAACTTTTCTGGAACGATCTCCTCCCCACATCGCACGAATCTGAGGCACGGTGACGTGGCTTTCGTCAATCACCAAAAGGTAATCATCAGGAAAATAATCCAAGAGACAGAATGGCCGTGTCCCGGGTTGTCTTCTATCAAAATAACGGGAATAATTCTCCACGCCTGAGCAATAGCCCAACTCGCGGATCATTTCCAGGTCAAACTCTGTTCGCTCCTGGAGACGCTTGGCTTCAAGGAATTTTCCTTCTTTTTCGAAGAAATTTACCTGAGCCACCATGTCGTCCTGAATCTCCCGAATAGCTATGTCTATGGTGTCCCGACCCGTAACGAAGAGATTTGCGGGGAAAATGGAAATGATTTTTTCATCTGAAATTTTCTTTCCGGTAGCGGGTTCTACCCGCTGAATGGCCTCGATTTCATCTCCCCAAAAGAAGATTCGATAGGCAAAATCCCCGTAAGCCACATGGATGTCTACCGTATCACCTTTGACACGGAAAGTACCATGGGTCAAATCCTGCTGGGTCCTGCTGTAGAGAATGTCGACTAGTTTAAACAGCAACTGATTCCTTGGAATTCGGTCACCCTCCTGAAGTCGCACGACATTTTTACCAAACTCCTCCGGATTACCAATACCATAAATACAGGAAACAGATGCAACCACGATCACATCGCGTCTACCGGTCAAGAGCGAGGAGGTGGCACTTAATCGAAGTTTTTCGATTTCCTGATTGATGCTTAGGTCTTTTTCAATGTAAGTTCCCGAACTCGGGATAAATGCCTCCGGCTGATAGTAATCGTAGTAAGAAATGAAGTACTCGACTGCATTCTCAGGAAAAAACTGCTTGAACTCCCCATACAGCTGAGCGGCCAGGGTTTTATTATGGCTTAAAACCAGCGTAGGCCGCTGGGTTTCCTGGATCAGATTTGCGATGGTGAAAGTCTTCCCCGAACCGGTCACCCCAAGCAGTACCTGGGCAACATCACCATCATTTACCCCTTTCACCAATTCCTTGATGGCTTTGGGCTGATCGCCGGTAGGCTGAAAATCTGAGGTAAGTTTAAAATCCATAGCTTATTCTTCCATTGCCAACACCAAAAAGAGGGAAAAAGGTTTTCAGAATGTAGAAATCAGCCAGCTTTTAAACTTCGGTTTCCAATATTATAGTAGAGGTAATTCGTCCGAAGGATAATCACCAATAAAATCGGAATCAAACTGGGATGAAAGGATTGCCAACCCAAAATCCAAAAAACCACTGCTGCATCTGCCATAATCAATGCAAAAAGCAGGTACTTTTTTACCCAGGGCTGTAACTCTTTTTTCATCAATCCCCAAACTAACGCCAAGTGACCGGGAAAAACCCATAAAATATTCCAATTCCACTTTGTCGCAGAGTGATCCGTGAAAAACCACAGAAAGGTGACCACTAGTCCCAAAATCCCAAGGATGGAAAATAAGGCAACATCGAAGCCAAGGAACAGTTGCTTTTTCCTATGTCCAAAAAAAGTGATCCCGGTGAACAGGATCGCAATTCCCCAAAAAACAAAATATGGGTTGATCAAATCCATCTTAAACTCTTCGTCAGGGTATTCCAAAATCACCCGGGATTCCTTAACCAAAGGCCGGGTAGGGCCATCTCCTACTAGTGTGGCACTGGCAAACGCAGCTTCCATGTAATCCGGCAAAAACTGGGACTCTCGCGCTGTCGCTTCCCGATCGATTACCGAACCCAAGGCCAAGTCAATCCCCAAATCTGCCCAGGGCAAAGGGTAGACATATTCGTCGATCAGATTACGAAACGTCTTCTCCCCCATTTGGGATGAGTCATTCCATACCAACTGGTCTCCCATGGCAATCTCAAAAGCATCCCGGATTTTAGTCGCGCAATTATTAAAGAAGAAATCATAGCGGTAATATCTCCTCGCAGGGTCATACTGTGCCCAGAGATGCTGAATCAAAAAATCACGTTGCTCGGCATTCAAATCCAAAATCTGCTCTCGTACATCTCTTTTGAAATAATCGTACTCACTGATAAAGTCCGCATAAGTACTGACACTCAGCATATAATCCAGCTTGCCGGTGGCAAATTTCCCGTAAAAATTGGGAGTTCTAAAGTCAAAGGTCCCAAAGTTAAACACCAAATCCTGACCCTGAGATCCGATCTGCCTCATGCGGATGGCACTATGGCCAAAACTGCTGTAAAGTTCCTTTCCCGGGTCACAGGTTAGAAGACTAATTTCATAGACTTGAGCTTTTACAGGAGCTAACCCCATGAGAGTCAATAAAAAAACGAAAAGAATTATTTTACTTTTTGAAATCATTTTATTAACTTAAAATTCTTTTTTCAAAACCTTATTTTTTATGAATGCTAACTATTTCTCAGCCTTCATGGGTAATTTTTTCTCCTGCCGAATATACAGGATATTCCTGGCAGTTGTAGGAGTCTGCCTAATCATGGAGGCTTGCTTTTCACAGGAAATCAATGCTTATAAGACGATCGCCTCCGGTGATTTCCCTGATTTTTCAATCTGGAATGTTTGGGATGGAATCACTTGGAATCCTGCTACTTCCAAACCTGATCAGACCAACGATATCTACATCGATCAAACGCACACGCTGAGACTTACAGGTAATGAGGCGGTAAAAAGTGTGTTTATCAATGCTCAAAAGGAAGCGGGTCAAAAACTTAATTTGGATGGAAATAACCTTGATATTTATGGAACACTTCAGGCCTTCTCCGGAGCTGCTCCTGGAACACCGGATAATGCCTGGAACAGTCAAAATTGGATTGGTAATTCTGTAAATAGTACGTTGACATTTAAAGGAAATAGTCGCACCTTGATAGAAAAGAACAGCTGGAGTGCCCAAACCACCCAAAGCCGATTTTCAGTGATTTTCGAGCCTGACCCGGGCGAACAATTTGTTTTGGAAGCCCCTTTCAAGTCACTTTCTTTCACAGTTCGAACAGGCACAGTCCTTCAAAAAGTGGATGCTTCTGTGACTCCTAATGTTTGTTTTACACTTTCCTTTAATACTGAAACAACTGTTTACGGAGTTGGTCCCTTCGGAGAATTTGTCATCGAATCTGGTGGGACGTTCATTTCAGAATGCAATGCAAATATTTTAAACCGATCCACAAGCGGCACGATTAGCGCACTCAACTTCGACCTACAAAATGGTGGAGTACTGATTCTGGAAGGATCAACTCCTCGAATCGAAGCTTCCAACTTTCAACTTAATGGCCGGATAATCTATCGAGGTGGAACAGGGCCAAAATCCTTTCTGAGTAGCTCTTATGCAGATGCTGCTACACCAAGCTCCGTTCGTGATGTGGAACTTCAGGGAAATCAAAATCTATTGCTTCCTCCAGCTTTGTCTCTGTTTGGAAATCTGGAAAAAGCCGGCCTTGGAAATTTTAATGCTACAGGAACCACCTTGACTTTGCTGGGAGGTTCGGATCAAGAAATGCTCGGTTTCCCATTGGTAGTGAGCGATTTGGAGTTGAATAAATCGGGTGGAATTTTTTATCCAAATGATAACCTGACAATTCAACGGAATCTAACTCTAATCCAAGGAAATATGGATTTGGAAGGAAATGACCTCCTGATCAATACGGAACTTGCAGGTCAGCTTACTTATGCCGCAGGATCTTGGAAAAATGTGGGTCAGCTTACCTACTTCGGCATACCTACAAATCTGGACGGCAGTAATTCTACATTTCCATTTGAGGACACCCAAAACGGAGGAATTCGAAAAGTGCAACTTCTCGGCACTTCTGTAGGAGGAAACCTGTCCATTGATTTTACAGAATTCAAGGGTGCGGAATACAATTCCGGTTTTTTCGATTACGATGGCATAGAAATTTTGTACCGTCTTTTCAGCTATTTCCAGTTCTCAGATCTAACGTCAAGTGGAAATTCAGTTGAACTGAGAATCTCAGCCGCCAATCTGATTGTCGACGATGTAGATGACCTTCGGATTGTTGGAACAGGATATGCTGCCCCTGGAACCACTCTGCCGGGATTGGATCCGGTGGAACTTTGGGCAAGACGGGAACTGACTTTTGCTGATTTGTTGGGAGTAAATTTTACTGTTGGAAGCTTCCGCACTCTTTCGATTCTACCCGTAACATGGCTTGAGGTGAGCTCCAAATCAGGAAACGAGGGAAATCAAATCTCGTGGAAGGTAGCCATGGAAAAGGATAACCTTCTTTTTGAGGTATACCGAAACTCCGGCAATTTGAAAGATGGTTGGGAAAAAATTGGAGTGGTTAATTCGATCGGAGATACAGATTCACCCAGGGGCTATCACTTCCTGGATACCTCACGAAAAAGGTTTACCGACTACTTCTATAAAATCCTTCAAGTAGATTTCACCGGTAGGTCCACTTGGAGCGGAGTGACAAAAGTAGTATTCCCCAGCGAAAATCCGGGTAAAGAACAATTGATCTTGTTTCCCAATCCATATCACTCAGGAGATCTTGACCTCATCCTTCCCAAATCCATGGATGCTGCAAAGGGCAACCTGATGATTTTAGATGCACAGGGAAAAGTCATCGTGGGGCCGAGTCCACTCGATCAAAATATAGCTCGACACCTGTTGAACTTGCCTCCTGGGATTTACCTGATAAGGATTAGCTCCGATCAACAGGTCTACACGGAAAGATTAATCAGGAACTAGGAGAATTATATACTCTGAAAGGACAATTTAGGCTCTTTTTCCTATCTTCCCCCTTTAACACCAACCTAACCTATGACCTTTGTATTTGTACTGCTCAGCATCGCGATCTTGGTGCTCCTGATCGTATGGGCAAAACTCAACCCTTTCCTCGCTTTTCTGATTGCCTCCATTGCCGGCGGACTGATGCTCGGCCTTCCAGCCGACCAAGTGGCCAAGTCGGTTCAAAAAGGCATGGGAGCCATGCTTGGTGATCTTGTGATCGTCATTGTCACCGGAGCGAT
Organism: Algoriphagus boritolerans DSM 17298 = JCM 18970; assembly: GCF_900108085.1. Taxonomy (GTDB): domain Bacteria; phylum Bacteroidota; class Bacteroidia; order Cytophagales; family Cyclobacteriaceae; genus Algoriphagus; species Algoriphagus boritolerans. The sequence goes on along the minus strand of NZ_FNVR01000002.1, from coordinate 35,841 downwards.
GCTCGGTAAGCTCGTCGCAGAAAGTGGCGCCGCACAGCGAATTGCAGGATTTCTGATGAAAATCTTTGGTGCAAAACACATGACTTGGGCCATGGCTTTTACCGGACTGATCGTAGGAATTCCGCTTTTCTACAATGTCGGCTTCGTCCTGCTGGTACCCTTGGCATTTACTGTTTCGTATCAATATAAACTTCCCGCGGTCTATGTGGGCATCCCCTTGCTTGCAGCGCTTTCAGTGACCCATGGCTTTTTGCCACCCCATCCATCTCCGGCAGCTTTGGTTTCCCAATTTGAAGCAAACATGGGCCTGACACTATTCTACGGGTTCTTGATTGCCATTCCCACGATCATCATTGCAGGGCCACTGTTCGCTCCTTTTCTTAAAAACATAAAATCTGAGCCACTGAAGACATTCCAAGCGGAACCAAAACCGGAAAATGAACTTCCTGGTATCGGTAACAGTGTTTTCACTGCTTTGCTTCCGGTAATCCTACTGATCGGGACCACAGCCCTTAGCCTGAATATTTCCAACGAAGATCCGATGAGCCCGATTGTCAATTTCATCGCTGATCCGGGAATTGTAATGTTGGTTTCTTTGATGTATGCGACTTATTCACTTGGGCTTCGCCGAAAAACCAACATGACCAAGCTGATGGACATTTATACAGTCGCAACAAAAGACGTCTCTATGATCCTCCTGATCGTAGCTGGTGCAGGGGCTTTAAAGCAAATTTTCACCGACACCGGAGTGAGCCTTACCATTGCCGAAAGTCTGAAAACCTGGGATATGCATCCCTTGATTTTGGCTTGGCTGATTACGGCGGTGATTCGGGTCTGTGTAGGTTCTGCCACTGTGGCGGGTCTGACCACAGCCGGAATTATAGCACCACTCGTGACTACGATGAATGTCGATCCCAATTTATTGGTCCTATCCATCGGTGCAGGAAGCTTGATGTTTTCACATTTCAATGACGGGGGCTTTTGGCTCTACAAGGAGTTTTTCAATGTAAGCATCAAAGACACCCTCAAATCGTGGTCACTGATGGAAACCGTTGTAGCAGTTGTGGGATTGTTCGGTGTCCTGATTTTGGATCTTTTTGTCTAATTTTAATGAGGCTCCGCAAAGTTGCAAATTGAGTAAAAATTGGTTCGATAGGTTGAGGATCCTTTATCCTAGTCGATAGACCATGGTCCATAGCTTTACTATTCAGGCCTCCAACCCAACTTCTATAGCTACGTGCAAGTTCAAGTAAAAATTTTAATTCTTAATCCAACGAAATGGAAACCCCTGAAATCAACTTCTCAAAACTCGGACTCACCCTACCACCTGCACCCAAGCCCCTTGGTGTGTATAAGCCCTGCCTGATCGACGGGAAGTACCTGTACCTCTCAGGGCATGGAACAGTAAAACCTGACGGTTCGCTGATCATTGGCAGAATAGGTGTGGATCTGGATATCGAGCAGGGCAAAATAGCCGCCAGGCAAGTCGGACTGGCTATGCTCGCTACCATTAAAGCAAACATTGGTTCGCTAAACAAAGTCAAGCGGGTCATCAAAGTATTGGGCATGGTGAATTGCACGGCAAGCTTTGAGCGGCATCCCTATGTCATTAACGGTGCCAGCGAACTTTTTGCGAGTGTGTGGGGAGAAGAAAATGGAATTGGCGTGCGTTCAGCCGTGGGGATGGGATCACTTCCTGATAATATCCCGGTTGAGATTGAAGCGATTTTTGAACTTCACGAAGAAAACTAAGGCTCTACCAAGTCTTTGTAGGATTCAAAAAGGTTGAGAATATCCCGAACATAATTGACAGCGATGTGGCCTTTTGCAAAGCCACTTTTGACCATAGGATCCCGATAGAATTCGGGGTCACTTTTTAAGTTGAGAAAGTAAGATACATCCTCCCAGCTTTGGGTATTTTTCCCGTATTTCAGCGTCAGCCTCCAGGCGTCCTCGACATGTCCCTGACCGATGTTGTATGAGGCCAGAATAAACCGAATTCGTTCATTTGTATCAGGCACCCGGGCTCTCCAGAATTTATCCAGGTAGAGCAGGTATTTCACTCCGCCTTGCAACGATTGGGATGGATCACTGGGATCAGTGACGCCAAATCGCGCCAAAGTCACCGGCATCAGCTGAAGCAATCCTTCTGCTCCGGCATAAGACAGAGCCGTGGTATCAAAACCGGATTCCTTGTAGACTAAAGCCGCCAAGAGTCTCCAATCCCAGCCTAATTCCCTGGAGCTTTCCTGAATCAGTTCGTCAAAAACAGAGATCCGGTTACCAGCCAAAGAAGAGAAGGGACTGTTGGTCCGGTAATAACTATTTCTGGGACTCAGGAAATACTTGGCGTATAATTCGGGGATAAATCGTTTCTTCTTTTCGGCTAACCAAGAATTGATTTCCTCCAGAAAAAGCGGAGCGTTTTTACGAACTGCCCAGGCCACGGTTCCGTTCTCGGATACCTTGAGGGAAGCATCCAAACCGGAATAGTAGGTTTGATTTGCTTTGGCAATGTTTCTGTCAGCGACTGTCCAGTTGATTTTCTGTTCAGCAATCTGATCGATCAGGTTTTCTTCATGCTCCACCGTTTCCTGAATAAAAAAATTAAGCTTTAGTGAATCTTTGATTGCCTTTAGCTGATCAGAGTACACCGTTCCTTTTCTGATAAAAATCGTATCGGAGCCGATTTCTTGCCAAGTCATGGGACTTCCGACGGGTTTTCTACCTACTACGACAGTACTCATTGTGCCCAGGTAATTGGTAAAAGCAGCTCTTTGCTTGCGATCCCTGGAATTTTCCAGATTCATCGCAATGACATCAACCTTGCCGGATTCCAGGTAATCAAACGCCTCATCGATATCTTCCAACACAATCAATTCCAATTGAACTCCGAGGCTTTTGCCCAAATCTCTCAAAAGCTCATATTCATAACCCATCCTCCTACCTCTGTAGATATAATAGGAGGTGGAATTATTATCCACAGCGGCGCGGAGAGTGCCACGAGCTTGAATGGCCGGCAGATCAAATATATAGGGCTCCTGTAACACCTGATCGATCCTATTTTCCAGAAACGTACATTGTACACCTGAAAAGAGCATCACTAAGGTAGAAAGAGCAGAAATAAAGGCTTTTTTCATTCCAAGGGGAAATCCCGGATGGTTCATTCCGCTACTTGGCAAAGCCTATGCCAAAATAAAAATGAAGCGATTGTTAAAAAAAGCAAATAAAAAACGGAGAAAAAATTCGCTCCGTTTCTGTTCAGTTTAGAATTCAGGGATTTATGGAAAAATCCTCATAACTGGTGTCGAAGAAGATTTTACCACTCAAGCGCATCAGCTCAATTTCCTGCTCTTTGATGTTGAAAATCGCCGTAATCAATCGGTTTTCAGCAGTTAGCAAATTTACCTGAGCATCCCTAAACTCCAGATAGGAAGCAATCCCCAACCGGAATCGCTCCAAGGCAATTTCGGAATTTTCCTTTGCCACTTCATAGTTGACTTCTTCAATTTTCAACAACTGGAGATTCTTGGAATAGACGTTATACGCTCTCTGAATGTCTGATTTCAGTTGGATTTCATATTGTTCCAAAGAATAGTCCTGTATTCGCTTATTGACTTTGGCACTTTGAATTCTCCGATTTAAGGTCAACCCACTGAAAAGGTTCAATGTGATGTTACCGCCGTAGTTCAAACCCTGCCGCTCATTTTGAAGGAGAAATCCCGCATCAGAATTAAAAACCTGATTGGTATAGGAGGAATTAAGATTCAGGCCTGGAAGTCGTGAGGTTTGGAGTTCTTTAATCTGAAGGTAGGCATCGTTATTCAATCTTTGGTTGACCAACAAAAGCTTGTTTTCAACAAAAGCATTCTCATTGAGTGTTTCCAATGATAGGGTTTCGCCAATCGTAATGGTCGTATCCTGTAGCAGAAACTCAGTTTCAGGATCAATCGCCAACAATTCATTCAGGTTTACTCTTGTATTCTGTATGATTTGCTCTTGGGTAATCAAAAGGCTTGAATCCGCATTATAATCCACTTGAGCGGTGAGAAAGTCTCTTTTACCTGCTCCTCCGAGTTCATATTGAGCTTGGGCAATATCCAATCTGGCTTTGCTCAATCTAAGCGTTTCTTTAAGGACTTGATAACGCTGTAGCTCCAGAATCAATAAATAATAGGCTGTAGAAATGCCTGCAACCGTATTTTCTACTATGACCTTGGAGTCCAACTCGCTGATTTCGGACAAAACCCCCAAGCGCTTCATCGTGACAACAGACTCGGGTCTAAACCCGTAGATTCCCACAAAGCTGTAGGTTTTGTTCCGTGACTTAGCATCATCTATCTGACGTGGATTTTCAGGATCATTAACGAAAGTTTGTGTTACATCCTCCGTAGCAAAAGAGCGTAAGTAATTACCATCAATCACAGGCATGAAAAAGGTCCCCGCACCGATTTTCTTATCCAGTTCCCTTAAAGCTACATTTTCAACCCCTATTTTTATCTGGAGGTTTTTTTCCAATCCTATCTGTATGGCTTTCTCAATATCCAAGGCTTCTTGGGCTTGAGCCCCAAGACTTAAAACACTTACGCTCAAAACGAGCAAAATCGCTAATTTCTTCATTAAATTCTGGCTAATCTTCCTTTTTTGGAGGTGAGGTAAGTATAAATGGCCGGGATGATAAACAAGGTCAAAATCGTAGCAAATGACAGCCCTCCAATCACAGCAGCTCCCATAGGCACCCGGCTTTCGGCTCCGGCACCCAATGCCAAAGCAATCGGCAAAATCCCCAGAATAGTGGACAAACTGGTCATCAAAATCGGTCGGAATCGGGCCACTGCTGCACCAAAGATGGCTTCATGTACATCCATTCCCTGAGCTTTTCGTTGATTGGCAAATTCCACGATCAAAATCCCATTCTTAGTCACCAGACCGATCAGCATGATAATACCGATCTGACTGAAAATATTCAGTGTAAAATCAAATGCCCAAAGCGTGGCCAATGCCCCGAAGATCGCAAGTGGTACGGTAAACATAATAGTCAGCGGATCCAAGAAACTCTCAAACTGAGCCGAAAGCACCAGATAAATCAAGATCAGCGCAAATACGAACGCAAATAACAAGCTGTTGGAGCTTTCGCGGAATTCTTTGGATGGACCGGAAACGTCTGTGGAAAAGGAATCGTCCAATACTTCGGCAGCAATCCGATCCATTTCGTCCAATCCGGCTCCAATGGTAAACCCTTCTGCCAAGTTGGCGGAGACAGTAGCACTCACAAATCGATTGAATCGGTAAAGTTGCGGTGGAGTACTTTTTTCTACCACCTTCACCAGGTTATCCAGTTGAACCAACTGATTATTTTCCCCACGAACATAAAGCATTCGAAGATTTACAGGCTCATTTCTATCCTCAAGTCTCATTTCTCCCAAGACCTGATATTGCTTACCATCTCGGATGAAATAAGCAAACCTTTGTCCTGAGTAAGAGAGCTGAAGTGTTCTTGCAATTTCCTGAACAGATACCCCAAGGTTTCTTGCTCTTTCCCGATCGATTTCTATTTCAAGTTCGGGCTTGGTAAACTTTAGGTTGATATCTGAGAAAATAAAGATTGGGCTTTTCCCCACTTCTTCCATAAATGGTGGAATTGCCTCTTTCAATTTTTCAATTGTTGGTGCCTGAATAACATATTGCACAGGTAGTCCTCCTCTTCTGTCACCGATTGAAACCGGTTGCTGCGCAAAACCTCTGACGGAAGTTTCATTTCTCAATTTGGTATTTATACTATTAAAAATTTCCTGCTGCGTTCTGGTTCGTTGATTTGCATCGGTGAGGAAAAGTCGGATAAAGGCTGAGTTGGTGTTTGCAGTACCAAATCCCGGGGAAGTCACACTGATCACTGCAAGGCGTTCAGTTTCGGGTATCTCTTCCATAAACTGATCCGTCAATTTATCCACTGCACTACTCATGTAGCCAAAAGTAGCTCCCTCTGGACCTGCCATATTGATTCGCAATTCGGAACGATCCTCAGTCGGAACTAGCTCGGTAGGAATCTGTAAAAACAACCAATAAATACTCAGTACTATAATTCCGATGACCGGAAATGCAATCCAGCGAATTTTCATGAACACGCCAAGAGCTGAGTCATAGCGGTCATTTAACCAAACAAAAAATGGCTCTGTGAAATTGTAAAAAGCGTTTTGCTTTTCGCGACGCTTGAGCAATTTGGCACTCAACATCGGAGTCATCGTCAATGCAACAAAGGAAGAAATAATCACAGCGCCTGCCACTACAATGCCGAACTCCCGGAAGAGTCTTCCGGTGGTTCCGGTTAGGAAAATTACGGGAAGAAATACCGCCGCCAAGGCAACGGTGGTTGCGATGACAGCAAAAAAGATTTCTTCAGATCCTTTTTCTGCCGCTTTAAGGGGATTTTCTCCCTTTTCAATTCTAGTGTAGATGTTCTCCAAAACTACAATAGCATCGTCGACCACCAATCCAATCGAGAGAACTATACCCAGCAGAGTCAAGACATTGATGGAAAAATCCATCAAATACATGATGAAAAACACCCCAACCAGGGAAATCGGGATGGTAAGCACAGGAATGAAAGTAGTTCGCCAATCTCTCAGGAACAGAAATATAATAGCAACTACTAGTATAAAGGCAGTAATGATGGTCTCCTCTACTTCGGCAATAGAACTTCGAATGTAAGATGTAGAGTCAAACCCAATCTCCACGCCAACATCAGCCGGCAAATCCTTTTTGATAAACTCCAATCTCCGGTAAAACTCATCGGCAATTTCGATGTTATTAGAGCCGGGGAGCGGGACAAGCACCACGGCTACCATAGGTACACCATCACGTTTCAAGACTGTCTTTTCATTTAATGCCGATAATTCAGCATTTCCAATATCCTGGAATCGAACGATATTGTTTTGATCTTCTTTAATAATCAGGCTATTGAATTCCTGAGGAGAGCTTAGTCTACTCTTGGTACGAACAGATAGTTCTATACTCTGCCCTTCGATTCTTCCCGAAGGAAGCTCAACGTTTTCGCTTTGTACTTTTTGAAGGACATCCAAGGGTGTAATGCCATAAGAGGCCATTTTGAGTGGATCCATTCGAAGGCGGATGGCATACTCTTTTTCACCCCAAATCTGGATTCTGCTGACACCGGGTATAGTTTGAAGTCTTTCTTTGAAAATATTCGAAGCAATATCCGAAAGCTCCAAAAGGCTTCGGTTTTCACTTTTCACATTGACTCCGACGATGGGCTGAGAATCTGCATCCGCTTTGGACACCACAGGAGGCTCTGCGTCGGGGGGAAGATTTCGCAGTGCGCCGGCTACTTTGTCCCGTACGTCATTGGCGGCAGCTTCCAAGTCCCCACCCACCTCAAATTCGACGGTGATGTTACTTCGACCATCTGCACTGACTGAGGTCAGGGATTTAATCCCCTGGATACCGTTGATTTGTTCCTCTAGGGGTTCAGTAATTTGAGCCTCGATGACATCGGCATTTGCTCCCACATAGGTAGTGCTGACATTGATCACAGGAGGATCCACGCTGGGATACTCACGAATACCTAACAACGAAATCCCTATTCCTCCAAAGAGTAGAATCACGAGGGACATCACGATGGCCAATACCGGCCGGTTGATACTGATTTGGGATAAGCTAGCCATGCTTAATTGATTTGAGTAGGTTGTAGCGGCATTCCTTGCCTTACTTGCATTACACCTGTAGTGAGTACCAGATCACCTTCGTTCAAGCCTGTGAGGACTTGCACTTGAGTATCTGTCCGTGTTCCAATTTCTACAATTCGTTCTTCAGCTTTGCCCCCTTCCCCAACTACAAAAACCTTATAGCCTGAAAGTTCGGGAATGACAGACTCTGCGGGAACCAACAGCGCATCTTCGGTGACTTCAAGGATAAAACGGATTTTCACAAACATCCCCGGCAGAAACCGTCTGTCTTTATTCGGACTTTGAGCGCGAAGTTTCAGAGTTCGGGTAGCCAGATCTACTTGAGGCTCAAAGGCGTAAACCTGACCCTCCACTTCCTCGGTGGAAGCCTCATTAGTAAAATAGACCGGCGAACCGATAGTTACCTGATTTGCATATCGCTCAGGAATTGAAAATTCAATTTTTATAGGATCAATATTTACCAAACTCACCAGTAAATCATTGGTACCAATCACCGATCCTTCGGATACCAGTCTTAGGCCCAAGATTCCATTAAAGGGAGCTCTGATGACTGTTTTTGATAGCTGGGCTTCTACAAGTTTAATATCGGACAATGCCGTATTGAATTGATTCAGCGCAATGTCGTACTCCTCCTGACTGATTGCTTCCCGAGCCAAAAGCTGCTTTTGACGATTTTCCTGAGTTTCAAACAGCTTTTGAGTGTACTGAAGCCGCTGATACTGTGCCTGAAGCTCATCATCATTCAGGTAAAAAAGAGGAGTGCCTTTGGTGACGTATTGGCCTTCCCTGAAGGCAATCCGGGTGACCAGACCGGAAATTTCGGATCTCAGATTAACTGATTCATTGGGAAGAATGGTTCCCGATACCTGGAGTTGATTTCGAAGTGTTTCCTTTTGAAGTTTGACTACGTTTACGGGCAGATCTTGATTTGAACCGGCAGGACCTCCACCTTGGCCTTCAGAATCAGGCTTATTTCCTCCCTGATTACTGAGTCTGGGGTAAAAAAAAGCAATGGCAATGATTACGATAATCCCGATGATCAGAGCAATTTTAGTTTGTTTTTTCATTTAAGGCAAATAGGTAAGATTACTGTTGGTTTTTGATGAAAGCCACCGACAAGTGATTGAATTGATCAGGCTTCTCCACGTTGACTACGTGTCCACAGCTCTCAAGCACTTTTAAAATGGAGTTTTTGTGTTCTTTTACTAAATTTTTGACCGGTTCAAGAAACATCACATCCTGATCTCCCATCACATACAGGGTAGGGATTCCAAGATCTTTTTCCTTAAAGAATTTCAATAATGGATTTATATCACTGGTCAACTTAAACCAGCGGATGAATTCTTTTTGACAAAGCTTTTGTGCCTCCCGTACAAAGAGGTTTCGTGATTCCTCATGCTGCTTGCGGGGCATAATTATAAAGGCGAATAAGCGATACAACCACATGTAGGGGATCACTCTTTTGAAAGCATTGCCCAAGAAAACAAGGATTCTACTCTGAGCATTAAGTCTCGTGATGGCGCCTGCCATGATCAGCGATTTGACCCGCTGGGGCTCTAACTCTGCAAGCTGTCTAGCCAATATTGTCCCCAGGGAAACTCCCATAAAGTGGGCAGGCGGAGTGTTGAGATAGTCCAACACTTCTATAATATCTCCTGTGACAGCTTCAAAAGTATATTCATCATTCCAAACAGCCTGGGGAAGGTCTGCGGATTTACCATGGCCCCTTAGGTCAATGAGTAAGAGGTTAAACTCTTTTTTGAAATCCTTCAGCTGCTTGTACCAAACCGCAGAAGATCCCCCTGCGCCATGGATGAAGACCACCCATTCGCTACTCTGCGGATGTACAAATTTCTTGTAATACAACATAAGAGTTTAGACTGCCAAAAAGGATAAAAGTTTACCGAACACTAAAAATACAGCATTAAATCGGGGGGAATTATAGAAAAGATACTGAAGGCAAATCTTTACTATCAAAGGAAAAAAAGGGGGATACTATTGTCACACGTTGACTCAATAGCTGTAATCTGGTTTAATTCCCTTTTTATTTAGGGTGAAAAATTGCCAAAGGCTGTATTTAGCCCTACTATTTTACTTTCCAACAAGTAAGGTCCCTTTCCATTGCATCTCTTGCCAACCAAACCTTTCTAGGCTTAGTTGGCTTGGACCAAGATGACTTAGGGATATACATCCTAAAATCGCTCCTCAAACCTGAAAAAATTCAAAAAAATAAGCCCCCACTCCTCATCCGATTTATCATCGTCAGGAGTGGAGACTTTAAAATTTACCAGTTTGGATTTTGATTCAAGCTTGGATTAAGACCAAGTTCATTGATAGGCAATGGCCACAAATAATCTTTGTCCGGATCAAATCTTCTGTTGGCCGCTCTCTGAAGAACTATATAGTTGTCTTGATTGATATCAGGTGTAACCGCAGAACCGAACTCATCACGGAAATAAAAATTTCCCAAAACATCTTTAGGCAGTTCAATCTCTGCTATTTTCCATCTGATCAGATCCCAATATCTGAAGCCTTCCATCGCCAATTCCACTCTTCTCTCCCTTCTGATTTCTTGCAAAAGATCAAGGTCATGCTGTGCGGCAAAAGCACGAGTGAGGGGTGTTACTCCTCCCCTAGTCCTCAATCTGTTGATGGTAATATCCAGTTCCTGATCTGAAATTGTGCCTTCTAGCTCAAACTTTGCCTCAGCATAGTTCAGCAGAACTTCTGCATACCTGATAAGGGTATAATCCATGAATGACCTGGAGTTTTGCCAATCTGTAACGTTGGCATACCTACGGTTGGCATAGCCTGTCCTTTGAAACGAAAGATTAGGCACATTGAAGGTCGGCAGTGTGCCGATGTAGGGGTCACCTTTTTTAAACAAGGTAGCGGACATTCTGAGGTCCCTATCGTTAAAATCTTCCAGTATGGTTGTGGGTTTTTTATACAGAGGAGACTTTTCTATGGGAAGTCCATCTTGCATCAAATAAGAATCGACCAGTGCTTTGGTGGGATTAGCCACCCCTGTTTCCAATAGCCGCTGCACATTGTGGAATAGGACACTTTCTGTAAGAGAAAGACCATACTGTTTCACCAGGATATTTTCTCTGTTTGCACGCCCTTCACCGGCATACTGAAACAAGTTGAAGTACGAATTGAAAAGATCATGCTCTCCCGAATCCATACATGCCTTTGCTGCTGCAAGCGCTATGTTCAAGTGACGATTAGCATCTCCTATTTTATGATACTTCGAAAATGTACCTTCAAACAAAGCCACTCTTGATTTAAACGCCATAGCGGTGGTATTAGCAATTCTACCGTATCCGGCTGCTCCAAGCATGGAGGGAGTTCTTAAATTAGCGATGGCAAAATCAAGATCCTCGTAAATCACATTTACTACATTTTCTCTTGAATCTGCCGGGGCAAAGAGTTTTTCATCTTTTTCGGCAAGGGTAGTGAGGATCAAAGGCACATCGCCATAGCGCTTAACCAGTTCAAAATAGGCCCATGCTCTGAAGAATCTTGCCTCAGCTAAATAATTGTCAACTATTGACTGATTCACACCTGTTTCAAGTGCGTTGGGCGCTTTTTCGATAATATTATTGGCTGCCCTGATCAGAAGATATGGCGTATTATAACTTTCGTCAGTTGCCGGAGCAAGTCTGGTTCCATCACTGATTGGGTTTGGTCCTATTGCAAATGCATCATCAGACCAAATATCCGAGGTGACAGGTAAGCCGGGCAAAAATGTGTACAAATAATTGGCGGCCATTTTGAGATCGTTTTCACTCCTCCAATAAGTTTGATCTGTGATCTCGGTTTCAGGTAGTCTTACCACGTCACAGGCATTAAACCCAATGGTGGAAACAAAGACCATGGATAGGATTTTATATTTTATTTTCATCTGTTTATAATTTGTTTTTGAAAGGTCAGATGGAATCTCGCATGGTTTATAATCATCCCAGTGTGTGACGATCTTCGTCATGCTCGATTTCATGATTTGATTCATTTAATAGTTTAATTAAAAGGTCAGATTTATACCTCCTGAAATGGTGCCAAAGAAGGGATAATCTGCTCTTACTCCGACATTGTTTTCAGGGTTAAAGACACCATTGAATGGTCCCATATTTGACTTGGTCCATATATCTTCCCCTGATACATATACTCTCGCACGACTGATTTTAGCTTTTTTCAACAGTTCGGTCGAAAACGAATAGCCAAGCTGAATATTTTTCAGTCTGATGTAACTGCCATCAAGAACCCAGCGGTCCGAAGGAAGGTAATTGTGGAAACCATTCAAAAATGGTCTTGGAAAAGCTGCATTGGGATTTTCAGAAGTATAAAAATCTCTGTGGTGTGCCATCGGCATAAACCAAGCCTGCATCATTGGAGCAAGCATATCTCTTTGCGGAAGGAAGCTTTTTTTACCCACACCTTGTAAAAACACGGCAAAATCAAGGTTCTTAAAATTGGCAGAAAGGTTAATACCAAACAGTAGTCTCTCCTGATTGGTACCCAGAAATACTAAATCACCCGGGTCTTCAGTTGTACCACGGCCAGGCGTGATTCTATCGTCGCCGTTTTGATTGACATATTTGAGATCTCCTACTCCTGTATTATTGTCTTGGAAAGGTGAATTCTGAACATCTTCGATCGTATTGAAATACCCCGGCGCTGTCTTATAACCCCATATTGTTCCGAGCGGATAACCTTCTACAATATTTTGAAAGCCTAGCCCGATGACATTTCTTCCGGCAAACTCCATCAACTTGTTTTGGTTATCAGAAAGGTTTAGTCCTACATTATAGTTGAAATTATTCCCGATTTTATTTCTATACTTTAATTCTAGTTCCCAACCCCAAGACTTCAGAACTCCTTCATTCACCCTTGGTGTACCGACACCAAAAGTACCAGGCAACTGCAGCGGGGTAAGCATATTTCTATTGTGCTTGATGTAGTAATCAAAGGTTGCTTGGAGCTTATTATCAAAAAAGCCTAGGTCAGTACCAAAGTTTGATGTTTCGATATTTTCCCATGACAGGGTACTGGATGGTACCACATTTTGCCAAAAGTAAGTAGCTCTTTGCTCCGGACCTCCCAAGATAAGATTTGATCCTCTGGACAGTAAGCCCAGGTAATCATACAGCCCAATTCCTAACGCACTGCCCAATTTACCCCAAGAAGCTCTCAACTTTAATTCCGAAAGAAAGCCTAAGTTATTTTGTAGGAACCCTTCTCTGTGAACATTCCAACCTATGGATGCAGAAGGGAACGTTTGCTTTCTCATTCCCGGAGCCAGCCTTGAACTTTCATCACTTCTTACCGTAGCTTCCAGAAGATATTTCCCATCATAACTGTAATTTAATCTTGCAAAAAAGGATTGATTGGCATAAGTATTAATGGTCTCATTGGTAATTCTGGAATTTTCATCACCTAGGTTTAGGGATGGGGTATCATTACTGATAAGGTTTCTTGCCTGAGAAAACTGTGAGGTAAACCTGTAGTCCTCATACTGATATCCCCCAAGTATTGTGACTATATTTTTGGAATTGATTTCAAGATTATAGTCAACCAAAAACTGGAAACTGGTATTCAGCAGCGATTGATTGGTTACCTCATACACATTGGGATTATTGAGGATAAATGCAGGAACATCTCCGCCTTTATTCCAAAGATTGACTGTTCGGGCAAAGCGGTTACTTGCTGTGACTCGGTATTGCTGCCCGTATATTGCCCTTACCTGAAGCCCTTTCACAAAATCCTTTGCCGTTGCAGTAAAAACACCATCAAAATCATCCCTCCCGGTATTTTCATAGCCTCCTTGAGTCAAGGTAGCATAGGTATTATTTCCGGATGTTCCGGCTCCGCCAAAAAGTCTTCCGTCAGGCATAAATATCGGGAATCTAGTCCTGGCTTGATATACCTGTGTCAGTAGCCCATACCCACTTACTTCTGCAGATGGCGCTTTTGTATTGTGACTGGAATAAGCAATTCTTGAATCCAGACGAATATGTTTGGTAAGCTGTGTCCCAAGATTAACTCTGACATTGTATCTGTCAAACTTGTCAGGGCCTACTTTGAATACTCCTGCCTTTTCATAATATCCTAATGAAACCAAGAAGCTTGTCTTTTCATTTCCACCCCTTGCACTGAAATTATGAGTTTGCATAGGGGAATTATTTCTCAATATCTGATTTCGGATACTCTGTTGGTTAAAGGTAATCCATCTGTTTGGGTTGGTAGGATCCTCCACGAATTCAATACCGTCACGAATGTTTTGAAGGGCTCCTTCATTGTATTCAGGTCCAAGACCTCGGTTGGCCCGAGCTAAGTTTGCAAATTCTGCTTCCTCCAATAAAGACATACGCTGAGGAACATTTAATGCCCATTGTGTCCCGATCAGATTGGAATATTCAAAAACAGTTTTACCGTCTTTTCCAGCTTTGGTTGTAACCAGAATGACTCCTCCAGATGCCTGTGCTCCATAGATAGCAGCCGCTGCCGCATCTTTAAGTACCGTTACCGATTCAATATCATTTGGGTTGATGGTCTGCAGGGTGAATAATGGAGCAGGGACCCCATCCACCATCAACAAAGGCTCGACGTTGCCATTGGCAGAGGTAGCTCCTCTGATTTGAATATTGATCCCCTCAGAACCAGGCTGGCCTGTACCTCGGGTCACGTTCAGACCGGGTGTAGTTCCTTGTAAGGCATTGGCTACACTGGCTACTGGCCTGTTTTCCAGCAATTCCTTTCCTACCGTGGAAACTGCACCGGTAAGATTGGCTTTTTGTTGTACTCCATAACCGACCACGACCACCTCTCCCAACTCCGACGTTTCTTCTTCGAGGCTGACCTCAATTTGAGTTTGGTTTCCGACAAGAATTTCTCTTTTATTGTAGCCAATAAAACTGAATATCAATGTGGAATTCTCAGAACTTACAGTTAGGGCAAAGCTACCGTCCATACCTGTAATCACACCATTGCTCGTACCTTTTTCAATCACATTGACACCGGGCATACCTTCAGCTGCTTTGCCATCACGGACAATCCCCTGTACCGTAATTCTTGTCTGAGCAATCAGATCACTTTGATAAAATACCCCCAGCAAAAGTAGGAGGCCTATCCGAGATAGAAATTTTAAGTACTGTTTCATCATTTTTGGTTTATTTATTGTTAATTGTTTAGGTTGTTTTTAGAATTTTTAAGTCTATAGATTGCTTCCAGGAAATAGTAGTCTGAATAAATTAGAGGAACATCGATCTCTTCATTGTGCGGAATACTCCCTGTACCATGTTTGATCAGGAAGGCATAGTTATCCCCCATTTTGGCAAGGTATTTTTCTGAACTAAGGCTCTTTAGAATCTCCTCTGCCTTCTCCTGGTAGTCTATCGTTGAAAAATGGTCAAGCTGGAGGAGCGCCGAAGCGACGATTGAGGCAGCAGATGCATCTTTTGGAACTTCCACGGAAGGGGATATACTCAAGTCCCAATGAGGGATTTTATCTTGGGGAAGGTGTGTGTGGTTGAGGTAATAGGAAGCTATATTTTCCGCAAACTCAAGATACTTTTTATCCTTAGTATAGTTATAAACCGTAGTAAAACCGTAAAGTCCCCATGCCTGACCTCTTGACCAACTGGAATCATCCGAGTACCCTTGAGCTGTCTCAAATGAGAGTGGGTTGCCTGAATTCACGTCAAAGTCAACAACATGATAGGAGCTATAATCATTTCTGAAAAAATTTTTCATGGTGGTATTAGCATGGGCAACCGCGACATCCGCATACTTTGGATCACCTGTCCATTCTGAAAGCCGGAAAAGCAATTCAAGAGTCATCATGTTGTCAATACTCACTGGAAATGACCATCCCCTCTGACTCTGCCAGCCTTTATCCGTATCCCAAGATTGAATAGCTTTGACAGTAGGATTAAATCGCTTTATCAGGGTATTTCCAGCATCCAAAAGAATCTCTAAATCTTCAGGCTTATTTTCCAGCCTGTAGGCATGCCCATAAGAATTATTGAAAATGTGTCCCAGATCGTGTGAACCGGGAAAAAACCTCATGTGTGCGATCTGGCCCTGGAAATACCTGGCATGAAATGCCCAATTATCGTCCCCTGTCAATTCATATAAATACCACAGGCTCCCCGGGAAAAATCCTGCGGTCCAGTCAAAGTCCTTATTTATCGGTCTGATGGTTCCGTTTTTCACAGACCTGGGGATTTCCAAATCCTCCTTGGCCCTACTGGTAAGCAGCATGTATTGACTTGCAGCATGCTCGACGACATCTTCTTTAGATACCTGAGCACGAACACTGAACTCAAACCAAGCCCCCGCTACAATAAGTATCAGTAGCGTCAAGGAAATGACTTTAAAGCTGGAACGTGAATTATTTTTTAGCTGGGATTCCATGCTCGAATATTACCCATAGTTCAAATCAGGTACCTTATCAGATTTGGCATTAAAAGTCCAAAATCGTCCAGCAAACCATTTGTCTAAAAAATGAGCTCCTAGGGCCAAAAAATCACTTTTAGCAAAAAGAAATATGTACTATTTTGGAATATCTGAGTACAATATTTGAATCAGTTGTTCCCGGAAAATCAAATTCTGCATCTCCAACACGGGTTAGGACCAAAAGCGGAGCCAGTTAGTGTAGCATAAATTTTGACAAGTGGCTGAAAAAGAGGGTTGTCTAGCTTCTCAAGAAAGCCAAATCCAACCGTAGTAGCGTCATCTGTATGGCACTGTGAAAAAGGCCAAAAAATCCAAATGAGCGGATTTTCCATTCCAACCGGGGAGTCCGAGACGCCTGTGAAGAGTTCAGAGATTTACTTCAGAAACACCCGATTATCCAGAACATGAGTAGAAAAGGAAACGGTCTGGATAATGCCGTGGCCGATGATGGCATTAATCCAAAATCAAAACCAAGCCTAAAATATCGGACGTTTTTAGCTTCACGGTTTGGTGCAGATTTTATAAACTCTATTTTAGAGGGATAGATTACAGACCCAGCAATAAATCACCCTGTATCATGAAACCCATCAGACCGAAACTTACGCTTCTTACTGCTTTTTTCGTGTACTTTCTTGGTGGTGTTTCACAGATCAGTTCTCTTCATGCGCAGGAAGATAAATTTACTTTTCAAACCATCGGTGTAGAACAAGGACTGAGCTCCAGCAATACCCTTTGTCTGCATGTGGACCACTTAAACAGAATTTGGGTAGGCACGATGGATGGGCTAAACCTGTATGATGGACAAAGAGTAAAAGTTTTTCAGCAATCGGAGCTCAATCCAAACTCTCTTTTAGGTCACCATGTAAAAGATATTCTTCAAAAAGAAAATACACTTTGGGTACTTACCACTACAGGAATCAGCTCTTTAGATCTCTATAATCTCAAATTCACCCAATACCCTCTAGAAGGTGTTAGGGCAATCACCGCATTTGAAGATAAAATTCTTGTTTCCACTGGAAATGGAATAAAGGAATTGGATGAGGAGGCACGAATAATAAAAAACAACACCTTATTCCCAAACGAATATCAAAACATATCCGCTTTCTATGAAAATGAACATACACTGTATGCATCCACTTTCAACCAGTGGATAGTGGTATTGGACAAGGCGACACGTAAAATAAAAAAACGTCACCTACCTCAAATAGGCATTGTCAACAGCCTGAATCAAAAAGACGGAAAAATTTGGGTCGCCAGTTACTCCGAAGGCCTGTTTGAATTGGATGAAGATTTAAATATCCTAAAGCATTTTCATGAAAATGGACAGGGGCCATTAAAATTGGTAAACAACAGCGTACGTTCGGTAACAATCGACTCTTCGGGCTTGGTTTGGATTGGGACATTTTTGGGCCTTCATATTTACAACCCTTCAGAGAACACTCTCATTCATCACTATCCTGAAAAAGACAATTTAAAAGGCCTATCACATCAATCTATTTGGGAAATTGTTGAAGACCATCAAAAATCTGTCTGGATAGCCACCTATTACGGAGGCGTCAACTATACAGATAAATCCCAAAGTCTATTCAAGTCCTACCTCGACAAAAGCACTGCAAATAGCGAGGTTGGAAAATTTGTTTTGGGAGAAATCTTGGAAGATGAAGATCAAAATCTATGGATAGCTACAGAAGGCAACGGACTGAAGTTTTATGACAAAAAGAAAGACCAATTAATCAACTACGACTGGTTCAATCATCCCGAATTCAATGGAAAAAACATCAAATCTCTTTGGCTGGAGAAGTCCGGAACCCTGTATATAGGCACACACGAGGGGGGATTATTCAAGCTGAACATTAAAGCCGCTCAGATAGAAAAAATCAACTACCCTACTTCCCCGAGAATAACCATCTTTGAAATAAAACCCTATGAGCAAAACCTTCTCTTGGCCACATCAGAAGGGGTTAAACTCTATTTGAAAGATTCCAATGAAATAGGTGATTTCTTTAAAGACTGGGGGACTGAGATCAAAATCCCAACCGCTACCTCCATTTTGGTGTCTTCTGACAATAATCTATGGATAGGCACCAAAAATGAGGGGGTTTTTATGGCTGATATCTATGAAAAAAAACTCTCGCATTTTTACAAGTACAATTCCAATATTCACAGCAATGATATTTTCAAAATATATCAGGATAGCAAAGACAGAATTTGGATTGCCACTTATGGAGGCGGAATAAGTGTGTATGACAGCTCAAAAGAATCTTTTAAATCTTTCACCCAAGCCAGCCATAATCTACCCAGTAATCTCATCCATGGAATACAGGAAACCAATTTTGATAATTTTTGGATCGGCACAAGCAAGGGATTACTGAGATTTGACTTTAATGAGGAGGCATTTTATAAATTTGACAGAAGTACAGGTTTTCCGCTATCAGACATTAACCAATCCTCACTCCTATTAACTTCACAGGGTCAGGTTTTTGTCGGAGGAGCGGATGGGCTAGTTTCGTTTGATGAAAAAGCAAGCCTAAAAAAAATCCCCCTGGAAAAACCCTACTTTTCTGAGATCTCCGTCAACAATAAACCCTTATTCCCGGTGCAGGGCGGAATTATTGAAAAGGACGTCTCCATAGTAGACCACATCACCTTAAAGCCCGAGCATACTTCTTTTGCCATAAGCTTTACTTCAGGAAATTATCTCCCGTCATACAAAAACAAATACAAATACAAGCTGAACGGATTTGATGAGGATTGGATTGAGCCTAATAGCCAGAATACAGCTTATTATACCAACCTCTCTCCCGGGACCTACACCTTCCTCGTGCGCTCAATTGATCCGCAGTATCAGGACAATTTCTTGGAAACATCGCTTGAGCTGAAAGTTGAGCCTCCATTTTTCAAAAGCAATCTAGCTTACTTCTTCTATGCGATTTTGGCAATAGGGCTTTTAGCCATCATCAATTACATCTATTTATACCGCACACGACTTTTGGACCAACTGGAATTGGAAAAAAAGTCCACTGCCCAGATGCTTAAAACCAACAACCAAAAGCTTGAATTCTTTACAGATGTTTCGCATGAATTCATCACACCCCTTTCCATCATTACAGGAACGCTTGAAGGCTTGATGCAACAAAATCGGCTTTCTGAATCCGTCATTAACAGAATCCAGATTGCGTATAAAAGTTCTGACAGATTAAAAAGACTGGCAAAAGAACTGCTGGACTTCAGAAAATTGGAAAATGGTCACCTGAAAATAAAAGCATACGAAGACAATTTCAGTGATTTTGTGAGGACCGTTTTCAAATCCTATGAAAAAATCGCTGAAGACAAGCAAATCAACTACACCCTCGACTTACCCGATCAAAGTGTCTTTTTGACTTTTGATCCTGAGCAGATGGAAAAAGTACTTTTCAATTTACTATCCAATTGCTTCAAGTATCTTCCGGAGAGAAATGCTGCCATCAAGTTGACGTTAATAGAGTCACAAGAGACTATTGTATTAAAAATTACCGATAACGGCATTGGAATTGCCGAACAGGATGCGAACAAAATTTTTGACCGCTTTTATCAGATAGAAAATATCCACAGAAACGAGGGAAAATACGGCACAGGTATAGGATTGGCACTTTCAAAGGGCATCATAGAAGCACACCACGGAGAGATTTGGGTGGAAAGCGAATTGAACAGAGGGTGTACATTTCACATTAAACTCAAAAAAGGAAAAAGTCAGTTTGATTCCAATGAGCTGTTGGGAGTCAACCCACATACTTTTGAAAATAGCACCTTTGCCTCAGCCTTGGATACCAAGCTGGAAAACAGTCCTCCCATACTTAAAAATGCTCCAAAAATCCTCATCGTAGATGACAGCGAAGATTTCAGGACTCACATCAGAAGTTTCCTTTATGAATATTTCCATATCATAGAAGCTTCCAATGGACAGGATGGATTTGAAAAGACCCTCCAGGAACAACCAGACCTAATCATAAGCGACGTGGTGATGCCAATCATGACCGGTACTCAAATGCTTGACAAAATCAAACGGAATCTGAGCACAGCGCATATACCTGTCATACTGCTGACCGCAAAAATCGAAACCGAAATGAAGATCGAAGGACTGGAACATGGTGCAGACGATTACATCGCCAAGCCTGTCAATCCAAAAATCCTTACGACAAAAATTTACAATATCCTCAACAACAGGAAGCTTGTCCGTCAGAACTTTAAAGAAAAAAAGAAATTAAAAATCAAACAGGCTTCATTGTCCAAAGAAGACCATGACTTTATCAGCAAAGCAAAAAATATCGTTGAGGAAAACATAAGAAATGAAGAGTTCAACGTAAATCTTATGGCCCAGGAATTGGGAATGAGCAGAACAAAATTTTACTCCAGATTGAAATCCACCACGAACAAAACCCCAAATGACTTTATTCTGGACATCAAATTGATCAAAGCTTCAAAACTCATCCTCAAAGAGCCTAATATGACTATTGCGGATATCGCCACTCAAACGGGATTCAATACCGCCCGGTATTTCAGTCAGTGCTTCAAAAACCATTTCGGAATCAGTCCCTCTCAATACTTACAGCAAGAAACAAAAGATAAAGTCCAAGATTAGTTTGAAAACACAAAAAAAGCGCTCCAAATTTGGAGCGCTTTTTTAATAATTTGATGAGTTATTAATTGAAAGTAAATCTCAATCCAAATTGAACTCTGTAAACATCACCGATTCCACCTGTTGGCTGGTATGTATCAGATATTAAATCAGGGCCAACATTTCTTAATCTAAATACTGGAGCACCGGAAGCGTCTGTACCTCTTGGTATTAAAATTCGGGTATCAGTGAAAGTTTTGCCTGTTCCCCAATCAGTGTTCAACAAGTTACCTACGTTCAAGATATCCACTCGGAATTCCAAGAAACTATTCTTGTTGGTAGTGAACAATGTCTGAGAAGCGCTGAAGTCTGCTCTGAAAACCATTGGCATGATAACGGCACCTCTTTCTGCTATTCTACCCCTGTTTGCGCTCAGATATTTGTCTTGCGCTATGTAGGCTTCGAAGGCCGCTACTTGGTCCGCTACGGTAAAGGTTGATCCAGAAGAACTATATTCCTCAAAATTCATTTCGCTACGATTTGCAGGAATATAGATTAAGTCATTAGAGAACCCACCGTCACCATTGTAATCACCACCGTAAACATAGCTACCAGTTCCGATCGTTCTACCTTCCCAGAATAACGAGAAGGAAGTGTTTCCAAATGAGAAAATATCCTTGGTATAATTCAAAACAGCTACAGCTCTATGACCTAGGAAGTTTCCTGAAAAACCCAGACCAGGATTGTTTGGATCACCTGAGTGCTGGTTATTGTTCCAAGAACCGAATGCAATGGAACCTGGATCAATAGTATTTCTTGCTTCACCATAGCTATAGAAAGCCTTAGCATAGAAGCCTTTGGAAAGTGCTTTCTCCAAAGAGAATGATGCTACCCATGAATTACCAATTGCTTGATTTGATAAGGTTACAGCGTTGTCAATATTTGAATTGATTCTGTTTCCTTGAGTCCATCTAGGTCTAGGATCTGGGCCTGCATAGGCTGTATTCGGTTGAGAAAGGTTAGCATTATAATACGAAACACCATTCACGTCCTTATTGTAGATGAATTCGGCAGTAGCAGTGATACCGAATGGCAATTGCTTATCCACAGCGATGTTTGTTCTCCATACTTGAGGAAACTTAAAGTCCGGTTCAGTTAATGCCAATTCATACCTTGAAGCAGGGGCTCCTGTAACAGTAGAAGGTTTGTAAGCATCAGGATCCGGATTAAATGGACGCTCAGTGGTATTATCAAGTCGATCAAAACCGGTCAGTACTCCATTGTTCCCGATTTGGTTAGAAATCCAAACATAAGCTGGAGGGCCGGTAAAAATACCTGTACCGCCACGGACTTGGAGCGTTTTATTATTGTACACGTCCCAGTTAAATCCAGCTCTTGGAGACCAAAGAATGTTTGGATCAGGCAACTTTTCAGTTTGGAATTTAACTGCTTCACCTGCAGGATTTCTGAAAGTCAAATTTTCTGCTTCCGAATTTCTAAAGCCAGTTTCCCCAAAGAACGGAACATCTGCACGTAGTCCAAGCGTAAGATTCAAGTTGTTCCTAACGGCAATTTCGTCTTGAATATAAGCGCCTGCATAGGTTACTTTCAACGGCTGTACAGGCTTTTCCTGACCAGGAATATTACTGTATCTAACTTGAAATCTTCTCAATTCTACTTCAGAAGGAACCGAATTTCCATTTGCTAAGAAATTGTTGGCGTCTGTGTAAAAATCTTCAAGGGAGTTATACACATAAGCAGACTGCGATCCAGGGAAGAACACGTTCTCTGACTCATAGCTTTGAAATGTAATCCCGCCGGTATACGTGTGTTTTCCTTTGAATAACTGAAGGTTGTTCTGAAGTTGAAAAGTACCATATCTCAATTCGTTGCTTGGAGTAAATGGCTCAAATCCAAAAGAAGTATAAGTCGAGCCATCTTTTAGAATATCTACCAAAGGAAAGAAATCCCCTCTAGAAGCTCTACTTTCGTCCTGATAGGTATAGCCCACAATCAAATTGTTGGTCATACTTGAACTGATTCGCGTATTCAATTCGCCGATGATAGATCTTATATTCTCAAGAATCTGATAGTTTGTATTTTGGAAGTTAAGCGCATTCACACTGCTTCTTCTTCCTCCAAATCCAAGTGAAGATGAGTTGGACGCAAGCACGTCAGTGAAAGAGTCCAAATGGTTGTATCTGACACTTAGTTTGTTTTTGTCATTGATGTTGTAATCCAACTTGATCAAAAACTTGGTAGCTTCAGTGCTGTGATCGTATCCCTGGAAAGGCCCAGTCTCGTAACCAAAGTTTGTTCTTAGGAAATTACTTAGTTCAGTAAGATCAGAAGCTAGTACACGGGTTGTATTTCCGCCAATAGGTTCACTGCCTGAATTGGCACGGAAGTTTGTACCAGGCTCAGTGGTTTTTTCATCTTCAAAGGACGCAAAGAAAAACAATTTGTCTTTAATGATTGGGCCACCAACCCGGAAACCAACTTGACGGTATTTGAATTCTCCAGGATCGAAAGTATTGTCACCAGCTTGGGTACCTACATTGTCCTGATTTCGGAAAAAGTAATATGCAGATCCCTCTACATTATTTGTACCGCTTCGGGTTACTGTGTTAACACCTGCTCCGGTAAAATTTCCCTGTCTGACGTCATAAGGAGCAATATTCACAGAAATCTGATCGATTGCATCCAAAGAAATTGGTGCCACACCGGTCCGGTCTCCTGGCTGAGAACCAAGTCCAAAAGAGTTGTTGAAGTAAGAACCATCTACGGTGATGTTGTTCAATCTACCATCCTGTCCGGCGAATGAGTTGCCAGAAGCTTGAGGGGTTAATCTTGTAAAATCTCCAATTCTTCTGGAAATAGTCGGCAGGGAAGAAATCTGCTGATTGCTGACAGCCGTGTTTGCACCGGTACGATCCGAGCTAAACGTTGAGTTTCGATCAGCAGTGACTAATATTTCTGATAATTCAGAATCACTATCTGACATCGAAAAGTTTACAGTAGCGCCAGAACCTAGGCTAAGGATAATTCCTTCTTCTGTTCTGGTATTGTAACCGATAAATGAAGCTACAATCGTATAAGGTCCACCTACTCGCATCCCTGGGATGGAATATCTTCCTTCAATGTTGGTAACTGCACCATATCTGGTACCTGATGGCGTATGTGTTGCCACAATGTTTGCACCCGGCAATGCCGCACCAGTTTCATCCACCACGGTTCCATTCACACTGGAGGTGGTCACGCCTTGTGACAATGCATAACCTGTGCTCAGCACAAGCAGCATCATTGCCAACAAGTTTTTCAGTAAATTTTGCCTCATAATTTTTTGTTTTGGTAAAAGTTGGTTTTGATTTTTACGCGTTACAAAGGTAAGCCGACAACCAAGGATGTAGAGGTAGTTATCGTTAAATTTTGACGCCCAAATTTCACAATAATTAACATAACCTTAACATGTTATCTCAAACAATTTTTCATTTTTTTCAAAAAAGTCAGGCAAATTTTAACAACCTTATTAAGATTGAACAAAAAAATCAGGAAAATTGAATGAAAATTAAACCGGTTTTAAGAATGGCTTTTGTCGATTTATCAGAACAGATCAACTTGTTAAAGTTTCTGCGCGATCTTTTCATTTATATTTAGCCCTTAACCCAAAATATTATTCCATTGAGAGATAAGAATATCATCTGGCTTTATTTGTTTTTGCTCGCCTCTCTGGTCGACATCGCTTTCTTGATTGAAAGTAATTCTGAAATGAGATTTTATTCGAAACCCCTGATTCTTTTGGGTTTGATAATTTATTTCTATCAGATTACCAAGCCAATAGCTTCCACTCTTTTGACAAAATCCATTCTATCGGCCTTGATTTTTTCTTGGATTGGCGATATTCTATTGCTTTGGCCTCAGCTGTTTGTCTATGGGCTTGGTGCTTTTTTCATGGCCCAAATCTGCTACATCATTGGCTTCAAACTCGCTCAGCGAGGTCCAAACAGATTGGATCAGGTGAATTTTATCAAACTATTCTTCTTCAATCTGCCCATTTACCTAACAGCAGCTTTTACGTTCTACCTGATCAACCCAAACCTAGGCAGTATGAAAATTCCGGTGATTCTCTACCTCATCGTAATTGTGAGCATGGTCGCTACGGCAAGGGATCGCTTCAAAAAGTGTAATCCCGCTTCTTTCTGGCAAGTATTTATTGGTGGGCTCTTCTTCTTCATTTCTGATGGCACGATAGCCATCAGCAGATTTTTTATGGACTTCCCGGAATCCGGGATTATCATCATGGGAACCTATGTCATTGCACAACTTCTCATTGTAATGGGTATTCGATCTTTTCTAATTGATCATAGATAGAAAATTGTCCACGGACGACGGTCAACAGTCCACGGTAGGTACAAATGAACTTCAATCCTCATTTGAACTGGGTTCTGTTAAGAAATCGGGAATGAAGAATTTTAATAAAGACTTTGGCCTCATTCTATATTCTGCAGCGTTCAAATCAAAACAGAAGGATTTTTCCTCAAATTACCGCTACTGTGGACTATCGACTGTGGTCAGTTGACCAAATCATTTCTTCAAACTGACTCTAATCGAAAGCTCTTCCAACTGTTCGTCGGCAATGGTACTCGGAGAATCGATCATCACGTCCCTTCCTGAGTTGTTTTTGGGGAATGCTATGTAATCCCTGATCGAGTCCGACCCTCCAAAAATGGCGCAAAGCCGGTCAAATCCAAAAGCAATCCCTCCGTGTGGCGGTGCTCCGTATTCGAAGGCTTCCATCAGGAATCCAAACTGCTTTTGAGCTTCTTCGTCAGAAAATCCCAGGTGCTTAAACATCAATTGCTGAGTAGGGCGGTCGTGAATACGAATCGAGCCACCTCCTATTTCCACACCATTGATCACCAAGTCGTAGGCATTGGCTCTGACAGCTCCAGGATCGGTTTCTAACAAAGGAATGTCCTCACGCTTGGGTGAAGTAAACGGATGGTGCATTGCATGGAATCTCTGGGAATCTTCATCCCACTCCAAAAGTGGGAAATCAACCACCCAAAGTGGCTTAAATACTGTTCGGTCACGAAGTCCAAGATCCTCTCCCATTTTCAGTCTCAGTTCAGAGAGCTGCTTTCGGACAGTTTTGGTTTCTCCACTCAACACCAAAATCAAGTCGCCTGGAACCGCATTGAATGCGTCTGCCCAAGCTTTCAGCTCCTCAGTCGAATAAAATTTATCTACACTGGATTTGAGTGAACCGTCGGAATTATATCGGAGGTAAACCATTCCTTTTGCTCCAATTTGTGGACGCTTCACCCATTCGGTCAATTCGTCGATTTGCTTACGGGTGTATTCAGCCGCCCCTTTGGCACAAATGCCGACCACCAGTTCGGCATTGTCAAAAATCGCAAAGCCTTTTCCTTTGGCAAGGTCATTTAATTCGACAAATTTCATGTCAAATCGGAGATCTGGCTTATCGTTGCCGTAACCTTTCATCGCTTCCGCAAAGGTCATGTGCTCGACATAGCCCAGTTCAATTCCTTTGACAGAGGAGAAAAGATGCTTTACCAGTCCCTCAAAAGTTTTAAGAATATCCTCTTGGGTGACAAAAGCCATCTCGCAGTCGATCTGCGTAAATTCCGGCTGACGATCTGCACGAAGATCCTCGTCCCGGAAGCATTTCACGATCTGAAAATATCGGTCAAACCCACTGACCATCAGCAATTGTTTGAAGGTCTGCGGGGATTGAGGCAATGCATAAAATTCACCCGGATTCACCCGGCTTGGCACCACAAAGTCGCGCGCACCCTCAGGAGTAGACTTAATCAATACTGGAGTTTCGACTTCTATAAAATTTTGTGCATCCATGTATTTTCGGGTTTCTTGCATCATTCGGTGACGCAATTGAAGTTTTTCCCGGATTACATTTCTGCGAAGATCGAGGTAGCGGTATTTCATCCGCAGTTCTTCTCCACCGTCGGTTTCGTCTTCTATTATAAAAGGAGGAACTTTAGCGGCATTCAGAACCTCCAGTTGACTTACCTTGATTTCAATCGAGCCGGTTGGGATTTTATCGTTTTTGGAGGTTCGCTCGATGACTTTCCCACTTGCAGACACAACAAACTCACGACCTAAATCCGCTGCTTTTTCAAATAAAATTTTCTCAGTGGATCCTTCCTCAAAAATCAACTGAGTCACACCGTAGCGATCCCGTAGATCCACCCAAATTAAGCCTCCTTTATTACGGACTCGCTGCACCCAGCCCGCGAGAGTGACTTCCTGATTGACATGGTCGAGGCGCAATTCGCCACACGTATGAGTTCTCAACATTTCGATTCCTTGATTTTTGGGAGATCAAAGATAAATAATTGATGCAGAGATCAGCATTCCTTTTTTGAAGATTCGCAACAAAAGGTAGAATTTGATTCTAAAATGTCGTGTTTTCTTCGAAAAAATTTAAAAAGTTATAAACAGACTTTTTTACTTTTCTTTTACTTTTTGCAACATTGCGGCATGAAAATTGGCGTTTTATACGGAAACGGGGCCTTCCCGTTTGGATTAAAGTCTTGAAATTCTTTCTTTAGTCCATAATTCTTTTCACCCCTTTATAAATCAGCGATTAATGAACAACAAAAGGATTGGTATAGCGGCTCTTATTCTTACGCTGGGAGTCGGCGCTATGGTCCAATTCGGCAACCTCAACTCAAGCCCGATAAAGGAAGAAGTCATCGTTGCCGTAGACAGTACCGGAATCGAACAGGAAAAACAGGTCTTTCTTTACGGAATCAATGTCACGGGCCTGAGTATAGTGGAAGGAACAGTCAGTAAAAACCAAACTTTAGGTTCAATCCTGACGCCCTTCAATGTTCCCTATCAAATTATCGACGAAATCGCCAAAAAGTCCAAAGAAGTTTTCGATGTCCGCTGGATTTCAGCCAATAAAAAATTCACGATCCTCCAGTCCGCTGACTCACCCCAGGCACAATTTTTCATCTACGAACCCAATCCTGCTGAGTATGTCGTCTTCAATCTCGATTCCATGGAGATTTATAAAGCGGAAAAGCCAGCGATCGTAAGGAAGCGTGAAATCGGAGGTGTAATTGAGACCTCGCTTTATGTAGACATGGTCAAGCAGGGGATTTCTCCTGAGATCATTGATCAGTTTGCCGACTTATATGGTTGGTCCGTGGATTTTCAACGCTTACAAAAAGGAGACCTTTTTAAAGTTGTCTTTGAAGAAAAAATCATCGATGACCAGGTGGTCAGCGTTTCAGAGGTACAATTGGCTTATTTCGAACACATGGGTCAGCCTTTTCACGCGATACCTTTCGAGCAAAATGGTCAGGTTTCATTTTTTGATCAGCACGGAAACAGCTTCAAAAAAGCATTTCTCAGAGACCCACTCAAATACACAAGGATCAGTTCAAAATACAATCTAAAACGTTTCCATCCCGTTCAGAAAAGATACAAACCCCATCTTGGAACAGACTACGCGGCTAAAACCGGAACTGAAATCCGAACGGTCGGTGACGGCACCGTGGTAGAGGCCAGATACAGTGCTGCAAATGGGAATTATGTGAAAATCAAACATAACGGTACCTACACTACCCAATACCTTCACATGTCCAAAATCGGAAAAGGCATTAAAGCCGGGACTCGGGTAAGTCAGGGACAAGTGATTGGCTATGTAGGAAGCACGGGATTGGCTACAGGTCCTCATTTGTGTTTTAGATTTTGGAAAAACGGAAAACAGGAAGACTGGCTGAAAGAAAAAATTCCACCTTCTGAGCCTGTATTGGAAGCAAACATATCCTCCTTCAATGCTAAAAGAGATGAATCCCTCCGATTGCTGGCTGAAATCAGTACAACAGGAGAAAAGAAGTTGGTAGCTGAAATGCCAAACCAAACTCAGACAGCTGAACAATAGAATTTTTCAGTTTATTCGATTAAAGTATCCCAATGGTGGATTTGATCGGTTACATTTCGATCAAATCCACTTTTGCGTTTATGCTCCAGGAAAAATCCATACGAATCAATAAGTACCTCAGCGAAGTCGGATTTTGCTCACGTAGAGCCGCGGATAAGTTTCTGGAAGAAAACAGAATCACCATCAATGGAAGACTTCCAGAATTAGGAACCAAAGTTTTTCCTCAGGATGAAGTTCGTGTGGATGGAGAATTGGTGGGAAAACCTAAAACTATCCACACCTACATCGCTTTCTACAAACCTGTCGGCATAGTATCGACGACAGATGTCATAGGTGAAAAGAACAACATCATCGATTTCATTGGGCATCCGGAGCGCATATTTCCAATCGGTAGATTGGATAAGGACAGCGAAGGGTTAATTCTATTGACTAGCGAAGGGGATCTCGTCAACAAGATTCTCCGGTCCAAAAACAACCATGAGAAGGAATACATTGTGGCGGTAGACCGACCCATAGACGCGAATTTTGTTCGAAAAATGTCGAGTGGAATCCCAATTCTCGGGACTGTAACGGATCTTTGCAAAGTCGAATTGATCAGCCGATTTAAATTCCGGATCATTCTTACGCAAGGACTCAACCGGCAGATTCGCCGAATGTGTGAGTTTCTGGGCTACACGGTCAAGCAGCTTAAGCGTATCCGGATTATGAACATTCATCTAGATATCCCTGTGGGAAAATGGCGGGATTTGAGTGAAAAGGAATTGGGAGAACTCAACGCCCTAATTGCGGATAGCTCTAAAACTTTTGATTAGGCAGAGAAGGCGCTTAATTTCCAACTTTTATTTCTCAAAACTCTTTCAGTAAAAGAATAATTCTGAAAGTGAGGGGATTTTCTGTTGACCACTATGCTTCCCCTGTCTTCGGTCTACGGTCTTCCAGCCAAATCAATGGGAATTAGTTAATATTCGGAAAAGAAAGTTTTTCATTTCTCTTTCTGATAGACCCGCACATAATCCACCAAGTATTCCCCTGGGAAAATACTGGCACTTGGATCGCCTCCATTACCCCCTATTGCCAGATTTAATAGCAAATAATGGGGCTGGCGAAACGGGTTAAATCCATCCGGATTGAGTGTTTCAGACAAATCAACCTCATTCAGCAACTGATCGTCAAGGTACAATTTGATCGCCCTCTCGGTCCACTCCATTTTGACGAATCTACTTTTCCTGGTTCGTTAAACTCATCCTGCCAAACCAGAATATAGCCGAATTTTTTCGGATCAAAGTTTCCTTGGGCTAAGCAAATGCTGCATAGCAGCGTCAATAGGCCCAGTAAATTATATTTCATTTTTTTGAAGTTTATCAACCTAATTATGATTTAGGGCTTTATCAAACAAAAAAACCCCCAGAAATCTGGAGGTCTTTAGATTAAACTTATCAATCACTTACTACATGGTATCGACTTTTTTCTGTCTGCCGGTGTAGCCATAGGAGGACTTGCCCACTCGGAGTTCTGTCCTGCGGTTCAGCTGGTGCATCGCCGGGGTGCAGGTCACCTCATCACAGTTGTGGATCGGCTTGGTCTTGCCAAACCACTGCGACTCCAGTCTGTTGTCTTCCACTCCCCGGTTCTTCAGGTAGTCTTTCACCGTCTGCGCTCTGCGCTCGGACAGCTTCTGGTTGTAGGCCTCGTCTCCACGCTGATCGGTATGACCCTCGATGTACAGCATCAGGTTCGGCATCCGCTTCAGCATGATCGCCGTACGCTCCAGCTCGCTCTTGTGCACCGATCTGAGCATCGACTTGTCAAAGTCAAAGTAGATCGTCGGTATGTCGTTGATCTCTTCCTGGATCTTCTCGAAGATATCCTCCGGCTCGCAGAAGTCCATATCCTTCAATTCCTGTGGGATATCATACTCCTTGGTCGGGTCCGGGAAGGCTTCCAGCACCAACTCCGATCTTCTGTTCAGCTGGTGGTTATCTTCCGCACACGGTTTGCCGTTGCCGCAGTCGTTGACCAGCTGGCTCTCCCCAAACCACTCCAACCTTACCCGGTCAGAGTCAATTCCTTTTGCTCCCAAATATTCGGTCACCGCCTTTGCCCGGTTGTTGGACAGTACGATGTTGTACTCGTCACTCGCTCGGGAGTCCGTATGCGAGGCTACCAGCAGATCCAGGAAGCTGTACTTCTGCATCAGATCGGCCAGCTTGTCCAGGGCCGGCATCGCATCCTTTCGGATCATAAACTTGTCCAGGTCGTAGTACACAATATCCACATGGACCGGCAACTGATACGGAATCGGTACCAGCTTGTATTCTCTTTTTACCGTATCCCCGGCAAAGCCTTTGGTGGTAATGCTCTCGTCTGTCAATGGGAAGTATCCCGGCTTGGTGATCGTAATCCCAAAGTCACTCTCCGGCTCCAGTTGGGCCGTCAGCTCTCCTTTGCCGTTCCGGGCAGTAGGCACCATGATCCCCTGGGTCTTATCCCGGAAGGTGGCCAGGTAGCTCTCGGTGATGATCTCCCCGTTGCAGTCCAGTACCCTGGCCAGGAACTGCTTGTACATCTCCTTGGCCATGTAAATGTCATCCAGACCCATGCCCCCTTCCCGGTTCGAAGACAGGTAGACTGTCCGGTCCTTGTCTTCCCGATACCCAAAATCATCGGCAAGCGAGTTGATCGGAGTCCCCATGTTCCGGGTGCCGCTGAATGCTGTCGGTGTATAGCTTGCTTCAAAAATATCCATCCCTCCCAGGCCATTGTGACCCGTGGATGAAAAGTAAAACTTGTTATCCTTTCTGAAAGGATGGGTCTCGTCACCCGCTGTGTTCACCTCCGGACCAAGGTTCACCGGTGTACTGAACACCATGTTCTCATCATATTCTGAGTAGTATAGGTCGTAGCCGCCCTGTCCTCCCCATGCCGGATCTTGATTGTCCGAACTGAAGTAAAGCCGCTTTGCCTGCTCGTCCACATAGGGATGCATCACCGCATACCCGAGTGAATCGTTGTACGGGAAAGCCGTAAACCCTTCCAGGTTTCCGTCAGGATCCACTTTGCTGTAATAGATCTCCGGCTGGACCATGATGTTCCGGTTCTTCTTCACCTTGGTGATCGATCGGGTCACCGAATAAAACAACAGATTCTGCGATGCTGCATAACTCGGATCCGATAGGTACATCGTATTGGGCACATTCGACACCACACGGGTAATGTCCCCTGCCTTGTCCTGTCGGTACACCGAAAAATAGCCCCGGTCCGTAAAGTCACTCTTCTCCGCACTGAATATCTTGTTGCGCCCGTCTATTCGTATACTCGGCATCGGAGTAGGATAGCTCCCCCCTCTGTCCGAGACAAAATACTTGTTGCCCGCCCCGTCCTCGATCATCGAAAAGTCCGATTCGGTACTGTTCAGCTCTTCCATCCCTGCCAGCTTCAACTTACGTGCGCTCGGGGGGATCGATCCCGGAGAAACTCCCAGACTGTCTGCCGTCAGACCTTTCGCCTGGGCAAGGCTCTGGGCCTCTTCAAAATTGCCCGTCAGAATCCCCGTCTGCAGCAACCGGACATAATCTTCTCCCGTCGCTTCCTCATACCCCACTACGGTCTTCCACCAGGTGTACGCCTGGTTGTAGTCCCGAATCTTGTCCTGGGCCAGCGCCGTCTTCCGGGCTGTCTCTATGTTGGGCTTTTTGGCATACGCTTCCTTGTACATATCCAGCGCATGCTGGTAATTCATCAGCTCCATCTGCTGGTCCGCATAGCGAACCTTCGTCTTCTGGGCCGCTACTTCTCCCAAAGAACCCAAAAATATGCCGGCCGTAACCCCGAGTATCGTCAATGTCTTTTTCATGTGATTTCTGTTGATTTTTATTGGCCACATAGCCTGTCCCGATTTTTCTTCGGGAGAATCTCGCATACCAAAAGCCGTATCCAAAAGAACCTTTCCTTTTATACCCATGATATCGGGTCTGTCTTGCTCATGTTGACTCGATTTCATAATCAGAACCATCTTTGGTTTTTCATAACTGCTGTCCGAGGTATCATGTAGAACCCTACCGACAACTCGTGCGAATTGTGTCTGTAATCATTCAGTACGTTCAGGTTCTTGTCATACGCATACCCTATTCTCAACCGGTCCGTGGCGAATACCTCAATAATGGCCGCCACCGCGTTGCGGTTCGATAAATTCTCGTCCAGCGCATCCGCCCAGATGTTGACGTTGGATCGGTAAGATGCCCCAAGCCACAGCCGCTCGAAAAACAGGAACATCCCGTTAATATCGTAGTTGGTAGGAGCTCCCTTCACCTGCTTGATCAGAAAGCTCGGCTTGAAGCCCACGTTGTCCGAAAGGGTCACCATCGCGCCCGCTGTCAGGTAGTAGTGAAAGTCGTGATACGCCAGGGCCATGTCTTCTTTCTCCAGAGCCTTCTTACCGATCATATTGTACACACTAAAGCCCGCATAGAACTTCCTGCTGTTGAAAAACAAACCCGAATTCAGGTTCGGTGTGAACATGTTCACTCTGCCCTGAGGAATCTGTCCGTCGCCCTGATCGTTGGGATCAAACATCGCTCCGTCTATCATGTACTCAGACACGCCTACACTCGCGCCCATCCCCAGAAAACTCTCTCTGCCCACCTGAATCCGGTAAGCATAAGTCAACAGACCGGAGGTCGTCCGGGCAGGACCCAGGTTGTCACTCATCAACGATACCCCGAAACCCATCGTCCCTTCGTTGGCACTCAGGTCCGCTGTCACCGTGAAGGTCTCCGGGGCTCCCGGAAAATCCATCCACTGACTTCGGTACGTAGACTGGATGTAGGGCTCGCCCTTGTACCCCGCATACCCCGGATTGATGTGCAATCCGTTGAAGATATACTGGCTAAACTGTGGGAGCTGCTGCCCAAAAGTCCCTCCGGTGGCCAGCATGGCCACCAGAAAGGTCATTCCTATGATTTTAAAAGTCGTTTTCATGTGCTTGTGTTTTGCTTTTCCAACAGCCACCTGGAATCTCGCAGCCTTGCTGATCACCTCTGGGCCTAACATTTTGATCATGCTCGATTTCATGGCTCTTATCGTTATTCTTTGATTACCTGAATCCATCCCTTGAACTCTGTGGTATCACCCTGTGCGCTCGTCACACGAAGCACGTAGAAGTAAGTACCCGCTACCTGACCGGGTGCATCCCAGTCGTTGCCGTAGTTCGCACGCTCAAGGACGTGGTCTCCGTACCGGTTGAAGATCGTGATGCTGTTGCTCGCATACTTGCCAAGCCCCTGTATCTCGAATACATCGTTTCTGCCGTCTCCGTTCGGCGTGATCACATTCGGAATCCTGAACGGCTCGATCTCCGTCTCGTCGGAATCCTCGTTGTCATCAGGGGTCAGCTCGTCCTGATCCGAACCTACTATCGCTGTGTTTACCACTCTGCCCGCTGCACCTGCCTTCACTCGAATCTGGATCGTCACCGACTCGCCCGCTCCGAGGAACGGTATGGCAAAACTTACATTGTTGCCGCTCACGGTCGCAGTCACCGTCGATCCGCTCGTGTTCGAAGTCACCGTGTAGCTCTGGTAGGTCACTCCCGCAGGAATGTTATCCGTTACCACCACGTTGGTCGCATCGGTCTCCCCGACGTTGCTCACCACCAGCTCATAGTCAAACAGATCGCCTTCGAACACTTCCTCCTGCAGCGCTTCCTTGGTTATCCGCAGATCCGCCTGGTCATTCAGTATCCTGAAGAATACCAGCGCATCGTCGTTGTTGGATGGATTCACCACTTCTCTGAGTACATATCTCAGTGTGTAGTCTCTGATTTCATTCACCTGAGGAATCAGGCTCAACTCTCCGTTGTCGTTGATCAACAAACCGATGATGCCGTCCAATTCCGTGAATTCAAAGTCCACATCTGCCGGATCAGGACGCTCGCCCTTCAGCAAGTCATTGTCCAGAATATTGCCGATCAGACCGCCGTAGCTCAGGAAGTAGGACCCGAAGTCGTCGTCATTGGCGATGATCTCATTCGCTCCAACGCCTACCGATACCTCATCCTCATCCCCAATCTCTTCTTCCGATGGCGTCTGTGCCGTAACCGTAGCCACGTTCAATACTCCTTCCTTGTCCAGGTCTTCCTGAGTCACCGTGTATTCGGTCTCGAAGCTCACTGATTCGCCTGCCTCAAGAACGTCTACCGTTTCCTCAAATCCTGTCAATGGATCTGTTACTGTAACATTGGTCAAGCTTGCATCGCCTGTGTTGGTCACCGTAAGAGTATAGGTGATTACTTCACCAATTCCGCTTATCGTTGATTTGTCCGCCGTCTTCTCAATTTCTATCGTGCAGCGGTTGATTGTCAAGGTTACCGGTGTTCGTTCCGCACTCTCACAGCCTGCCGCTTCGTTCACCGCAGCTGCATAGTAAGTAATGCTGCCTTCTTCCGATAAGCTAGGATCTTCAACTACCGATCCTCCGCTTGGTGCATCGTACCATACCACCTCAAATCCTTCTCCTGCACTCGCCGTAGCTGTAAGAACCACCTCTTCCAAAGAACAGGCCACCTGATCTCCTCCGCTTTGCGGTGCTGTCGGCGTAACCGGCTGTGGATTCACTGTAACCGGGGTGCCTGTGCTGATGCAACCAGCTCCCGATTGTACTGTCACCGTATAGGTTCCCGGCGCTACTCCTGCAAATACATTTGAAGGTTGGTAAGTCTGTCCGTCTATCGAGTAAGTCACCCCTTCAATCGGTGTTACCGTGATTGTGCCTGTTGCTACTTCGCATGTCGGCTGGGTCACTTCAGCAATCGGGGCTACCGGGGTTTCCGGCTGTGGGTTCACCGTTACCGATGTTCCCGCACTCACACATCCTGCCTCAGACTGAACTGTCACGTTGTATGTTCCTGGCTCAACCTCTGTGAAGATGTTTGATTCCTGATAGTCTATTCCGTTGATGGAGTAAGTCACACCGTCAATCGCTGTTACCGTGATCGTTCCTGTTTCAATATCACAGGTCGGTTGGGTCACAGTCGCTTCCGGTGCCAATGGCGTTACCGGCTGTGGGTTCACCGTTGCAGGAGTTCCCTCGCTGATGCACTCACCTTCAACAAATTTTGCTGTCACAATGTAATCACCAGGTGTCAGTCCACTGAA
>NZ_FNVR01000015.1 GCF_900108085.1 Algoriphagus boritolerans DSM 17298 = JCM 18970 | reverse complement strand
AAAAAACCCGGACAAGACTTCCTGCCCGGGTTTAAAGTATTCAGGTTTTATAGACTTACTTCACCGACTGAAGCAACCTTTCCTCCAGCTTGGCCTCATCCACGGTCAGTTGACTGATGGATACCAGGATGGTTCCGGCTGTGACTGCATGACCTGCATAGGTCAGGAGAATGGCGGGAACCGCTCCGGGAGCAGAAATTACTGCGATGCCGACTGCGGCGATGATCAGGCCAGCCTTCTTTAGGAATTGGAAGAAGGGCGGTGTAGGTGCCATCGCACGGGATTTTACTTCTGAGAGTATGTTCATAGTGTATTAGTTAAGAGTTAAAAGATAAATGTTAAGAGTTAAAAGGAATCAGTGGGCAGTCGACCGTTGACCGTTGACCGTCGACCGTTTTCACTGTTCCCACTTCACTTTCTTAATCAGCTGCTTTTTGAGTAAAAGCAACACCTCGGATATCCGGTCGATCTCTCCCCTCATGCTTTCCTGACGGGATTTGATCTCCAGAAAATCCAGCTGCAACTTCCGGAAGTCCTGTACCAGAAACTTCAGAAAGTAGGCGATCACCGAGAGCAGGAGCGAAACTGTCGCTCCCATGATGCTCAGGAGTAGGACGGTACCCGACATGACTCCAAGACATAAGGAACTCCTACCGACATGATCTGCAATTCCACCACCTCTCCCCGCTCCCAAATCGGCCCCAACTCATCCATCAGTTTGAGGAAGGCCAATCGGGTGAAGAGCGGTGTTCCGTCAGCTCTGTATTCGGTGACCGGACAGAGTTCCCCTGCTTCGGGGTTTCGATCCCCAGATTTGGATCGAATCCATCCACTCTTCCCTACCCTGATCCTCCAGCCTTCCTCCTCGGTGTGCACGGGTTCGAGTTCGTACACGCCCTCCTCCAGACAACAGGAATCGGGATTGAAGCAGGATTTGGGAGCTTCGCGGATAAAGCAGAGTTGACGGGTGCCCAGGAAGAGCCTCCCCGGAGTGCCCCGGGGAGTGTATCTTCGCTTTAACAGCAGTCGCATTAGCTTTGACTTACCGTGAGAATCTTTCCTGCATTGTGATCACCGTTGTTCATGTGGTAATCCGTGGTATTGACGTTGAGGTAAAACTC
This sequence comes from Algoriphagus boritolerans DSM 17298 = JCM 18970, assembly GCF_900108085.1. GTDB lineage: Bacteria > Bacteroidota > Bacteroidia > Cytophagales > Cyclobacteriaceae > Algoriphagus > Algoriphagus boritolerans. Next base: position 98,801 of record NZ_FNVR01000015.1, on the reverse strand, counting down.
AACACTCAATACAAACAGGAAGTGTGTACCGCTCAACTGTGATTTGTCGATGGAAAGCACAGTAGCTTCTACCGGTGCCGAAACAGGCAGGACAGGAGTCGCCGCCGTGACCGTGGAACGGGTGCCCGAATCGAAATCCAAACCTACACCTGTCGCAGTAATTCGAAAACCCTGTGCACCTACCGGATAGGCAATCTCATCCAGAGGAGTCAGATCCGGAATCTGAACTTGCCAGGAAGCCGGAGAATCCAAGGTTTTGATTTCAAACAGCAGGGTTTTTGACAGGGAAGCGCGGAGATTCAACTCCATTCCTCCCAGTAAATCCCAATTTCCATTTTTCACCTTCCGATCCCCCCGGACACTTACCGCATCTGACTTGAGTACCTTCATCATCTGCTGATTCAGCCGGAGACCAAGGCGCTGATCGCTGACTTTGGAGATCACCGGACGAAGGGCATCTTTTACCAACTTGGTGGAGTTGGCATTGTCGGTGAATTCCCTCATGTTCTCCCGGGTTCGGGCAAATCGGGGATCGTTCAGGATCCGGTTTTTTTCCACCCCTCCTTTTTCCCGGGCAAGGTACCCATCCTTGGTTTTGTAAAAGGAAAGTCTCCCGACCCTCCCTTTCAGTGTAATTATACTCGCTTGTTTTGCCATATTTTTATGGGTTTTGGTGAAACATGCCACCAAGATCAAAGCACATAAACTGATTTTCAACTAAACATGCATTCCTTGCCTGTTTCTGCACTCTTTGCCTCTTCCTGCAGGAAAGTTGGAAGAGTGTTGAGTTGGTCATTTGTTGAATCTTCGAATTGTTGAGAGTTGGAAAGTGGTGAGGTTGAAAGGTGACAAGGTTGGATGACCGATGTGTTAAGAGTTAATTGTTAAGGGTTAATCGTTGAATCGGCGAATCGTTGAATTGCTGAAGGTTCAGGGTTCAGGTTTTGTTGAATTGTTGTATGTTGGGTTTGAAGGTTGGAAAGTTGGAAAATAATGGACACCAAATGGTGAATTTTGAATACCGAATTAGTCCAATTCGGGACCCAGAAAGGGTCCAACTGTGAATAGCCCGGCTGTGAACACCGGGAAAAATAGGAGCACAGGTAGCCAGTGCTGGCCCAGATTGTTGGTTTGGAAGAAGATGTGGATGCCAGCGCAATGGATAGAAGCAGGACAGCGAGGAACCAGGTGCCAAACGAGACCGAATTGCGTTTCGTGGGGACACGAACCGCGGCAGAAAATTCTCGCAAAAACGGTAAGTCGCAAAGAATTAAAAGTCCAGTCCCGATAGGTCCATCGGGGGAGAAGCAAGACAACGGGAAGTCTAATTGGAAGTCACGACCCAGAATGATCCAACCTTTCTTTGTTTGCTGTTTTTATTCGTCCTTTTGGTTTGATCCAAAAGGACCAATCCTGATAGCTATCGGGACTCCTACCGCACAAGTCTGAACGCTGGCCCGCTGCCACGTCGGCCCAGCGCGCCCTCCTCATCCCGATTTTGCCGTGGTTAAAGTCAGATAGGCAGGCTTCGTCTAAGACTGTGGGATGCTTATGGGCATGGTAGTGAAAGTGAGGGAAATCACTGACCACAGAGTGGTCGAACTTTTCAATAGCCCCGGGTGGGAACCCGGGGTAAAAACGTAAACAGGATCCAGCGCTGGCCCAGATTGTTGGTTTGGAAGAAGATGTGGATGCCAGCGCAATGGATAGAAGCAGGACAGCGGGGAACCAGGTGCCAAACGGGACCGAATTGCGTTTCGTGGGGACACGAACCGCGGCAGAAAATTCTCGCAAAAACGGTAAGTCGCAAAGAATTAAAAGTCCAGTCCCGATAGGTCCATCGGGGGAGAAGCAGGACAACGGGAAGTCTAATTGGAAGTCATGACCCGGAATGGGGGAAAATTTTCATTGACCAATTATCAAATTCAATGATCAAGAATGAAGGACTGAAAGGTTGGAAAGCGAAATTAAATTCCGGCTTCTGGAGAAGCAGGACAGCGGGAAAATTGCATCCAAAAAATGACCCTGAAGGGGTCAAACTATGAATAGCCCCGGGTAAGGAGGAACGACGCAACCCGGGGTAAAAACGTAAACAGGATCCAGCGCTGGCCCAGATTGTTGGCTTGGAAGAAGATGGGGATGCCAGCGCAATGAATAGAAGCAGGACAGCGAGGAACCAGGTGCCAAACGGGACCGAATTGCGTTTCGTGGGGACACGAACCGCGGCAGAAAATTCTCGCAAAGACGGTAAGTCGCAAAGAATTAAAAGTCCTGCCCCGATCGAAATATCGGGGGAGATGCAGGACAACGGGAAGTCTTATTGGAAGTCACGACCCAGAATGGGTCATAAGGTATTATCCTGAATTTTGATTACCTCTGAAAAAATTATCAGAGAACCAAGTTTCAAGTTCAGTTTTCAAAGTAAAAGGAAATAGATATAAGGCGTGCCTTAGACCTGCCTTTTGCAGGCAAGTCCGCCTTGTCTGTAGCCTTGGGTAAGAGCAACGGAACCCTAGGTGAAAAAAGAAAAAAAAACCGATCTTCCATTCCAGCTTCAGGAGAAGCAGGACAGGGCAAAATGATCTTCGACTCCTGTCACCCTGACCCAGAGAAGTATTTTGAGATAGCCTTTTGATATTCAACTAATTCCAAATTCATCTAGAACCCTTCCTTTGCAAGATTCTAGGTACCTAGCCGGATACAGACTGAATCTGAAAACCTCCTTTTATTCCTTGGAAGTACCCGATAGAAAGAAATATACAGGTAAGTGCCTTCCAGATTCAATCGAGGGGATAGGGTAAGGGTCTGGTATTGGCTTCTGCGAAAAGCTTCTCCTATAAACTCCTCGGCGATCCCCTGATCCGGATTATACACCACAATCCAGCTGAGGTCAGATTCTCTGGAGTTCCCCTGATTCCCATGGGATTCCCAGTGAAGGCTCGGCTGCCGTGCTCCCAGCCACTTTATTTGAAGCTGCTCGACTGGGGAAACAACCCCTGATGAAATCAATATTGACTCATAATTCACACTGATGCTTCCTTGAATTTCATTTATCGCTGATTTTAGCGTTTGGGAAAGTGCCAGATGAAATCCCTTGCGGGTTGCACTCACAAACTCTCCATATCCTGTGTCCAGTATTTTGTTGAGCGGTCGAAGTGCCGCTGTCGCCAGTTTAAACTTTTGCTGATACAGACGTTGGAGGGCTGTGGGCTGATAACTTTTTTTCCATTGTGGTCTTTCACGGATTACTGTTTTTCCATTGAGTTGATAAATGACCAGATTGCCCAGTTTTCCTGAAATCTGGCCCAAAAAAGGATGATTTGAAGTTGCCATAAGCTGTAGTCAAGGTTTGGTTAATGCATATTTTTAGGTACTCCATAGGCGTCTTATAGCGGCCTTAGTGATGATGCGGTTTGGTTACCGGGTAATTACCGGGATACTATTGCCTGGAACAGTACCCAGACCATAGCCAGACGGTAGGGCGATGGTACAAAGTCCGAACGAAGTATAGGACCCGTATACCTTTGGTATGCCTTTGTCCTGAGGCTGCCTGCCCTTTGGTCTGACTGAGGTATCAATTAAGGTATTCGGATAGCTCCGATTCCGATATACCTGAAAAGGCGGCGAATTCCGCCACCGTCACATATTGCCCTTTCGATTTTTCGGTCAGCTGACGGATTTTTCGGATCACTTCATGGCTGTAGCGCGGGCTGCGACCGGTGATCCGCTGGATGTCTTTAGCATAGATTACACAACGTTTGGTTTGCATCTAGAGTAAGTTTTTCTGATTTAACACCATCTAAATTTTCAAAAAAAGCTTGAGAGTAAATTAGAGGCCCAAGTCCTACTCTACTCCCATCGCCCCTAAAAAGCCTTTCAGCTTTTTCCCGTTTTCGCCGGCGATTTACTCGCTCATCAATCTGTTGATCAACGCAATGCAATTGCTCACCACGAAACTGAGAGATGATAATTAAAAAACAAAACAATGGTGGAATCTATGGATTCTTAGTTGAATTGTGGAAAATATGTACAAACTAACCCTTCAAAAGCACTTAAATAAAACGCTTGTTTTTCAAATCTCTTGGAAGGGAGAACAAGGTAAATAAGAGTCTTTTTTTATCCTTCACCCCTTCCAGAGCTTGTTTACCCCAAGTTCAGGAATTGTCATGTTGTTTTTCGGAATTTAAAAGTAAAAACTATGAGCTTTCTTTTCCGATTACCTCTAATAGATTTTGATCCTCAAGATGAAGCCCAAATCCAGAAGAACTGGGAATGGATATTACGAGCAATCCAATACTCCTCTCCTTCTTTGCTTCAAGAAATAGGACAAGTACCATTTAATTTGCTTAAGCCAGAACTCAAAAATAAAATCATCAAATACCTGATTAGAGGAAGGTACCGATCTACTCCTTTCGGGCTCTGGGCAGGAGTTGGACTTGGCGATTGGGGAAATTTCAATTATTTAAAGACTCCAATTTCCTACAGTAGCCTACAAACTTACAATGGGTCCAAACCAGGAAAGAAAAGCACATTATTACTTTCATACAAGTTGGCACCTGGGTTAATCGAATATTCTGATCAGGTTCAGTATTGGAGCTATTGTAAAAAAGAAGAAGGGTGGCGTAAAAGCTTTTTGGACAAAAACCCTTTGATAAGGACCCTTCTTTCTTATTTCAAAAGGTCTGAAATCTTAGACAGGAAAGGATTTGAATCTTTTTTTGAGGTGAAAAATCAGCAGAAGATTTCCAAAATCTGGAAAATGATTTTGGAATCCGGCATTCTTATTCCGTCAACTTTCCCCAATTGCACCAAACAGGCGAAGGGTATTGATATTCGTATTCAATCTGAGCTCCTCATCAATAAACCGGTCAAAAAGAAGCTCGATACGCTAATTTCGGAAATAGGGAATTTATTTGTTCCGATCGAAAGTGAATTTCTGGTTGAATTCAAAAAGTGGTTTAGGTTTCATTACGACGATAGGTTCGTTCCTATCCCGCTTATCAGCCATAATTTTGATTTTGTTCTGGGATCAAACCAATCCATCTCAGAGAATCAAGAGGGCAGTATTGGATATTGGCCGCTTTTTCATGGAGTGGAAGAAATTGATCTCAGTGGTTATTATGAGCCTGCACCAATTTCACTACGACATGTCCAAATTGTATTCAAACTCCTTGATACAGCAGATATCTTTATAGAAAATATTGTTTGCAATCGGGAGTTTGCCTATTCTGGCAGATTTAGCTTAGACCCTGAAATAAAACAAACCATTGGTAATCAATTAGCGCAAGGGAACCCAGCAGTAGAATTTGCCGATTTGATCTTATATGAATCTTCCAACGCAAATTCAATAGGCCGGCATTCCAATGTATATCATTACAGCATTAATCCATTTGGCACAGGTGTTGGGTCGGATCAATTGGGAACAGATGACCTTCTTTTAGGTCTCAGAGATGGCAAACTTATCCTTTTCAGTAAGCGATTGGGAAAATGCATAGTTCCCGCTATCCAACATCCTCTAAATCCAAATCAGATTACCCATAGTCTTACCAGGCTTTTTTGGGAACTTGGAAATCAGGATCAATTTCGGTTTTTGCCTTACCACTTAGAACCTTTTAAAAAAAGCACCTATTTGCCACGATTGACTTGGAAAGGAAATATTTTACAGGGAAGAAGATGGGTTGTAAATCGGAAAAACTACGATTCTAAAGCTGATTTTTTTGAATTTTTAGCTAATCATAAAATTCCATCCCCAATTGTTGCAGGCAATTTGGATCGAGAACTGGTTCTTGACTGGACTGATTCGATACAGTCAGATTTAATCTGGAAAGAGCTTGGTCGAGCGGAGGAACTCACCCTCTTTGAATGTCCCTGGGTAAATAAATCTGCCTTTAAGAGTCAGTCAAGTGAATCCATTTTCCCTCAAATTATTTATGGAAAAGCCTGTAGCAAATGGGGTATTATGCGTCCTGGATTTCTCAATAGAATCAGTAAACCAAATTTGGACTGGGTTTATTTTCGGATTTTTGTAAGTGAATTTGGACTACAACCCCTTCTTTTCAAAGCCCTTCCAAATCTGATTAGCCGATTGAAACAGGAGTTTCAACTCAATAAGTGGTATTATTTGATTTACCAAAGTCCACAACTTGAGATCAGGTTAAGGATATTCCCTTCCGAGCAGCGAGAAAAATCAGAAATCACAAAAGTTGTTCAAGAAACACTATACCATTCCGGTTGGATGGACCGTATCGTAATGGATACGTATTATCCTGAGACCGAAAAGTACGGGGATAAATCAGGAGAAATATCGGCGTCAGAGTCAATTTTCCACCGTGAGTCCGAATTGATTTTAGGACTGGATAACATCACAAAAAATAATGCTATTCAATTTTGGTGTGAGCAAGCAAGAATTGAATGGGCAGTTAACCGGTTTTCTTTATTAATTGAGAAAGCTGGAAAGGATCCGGAATTTTTTACCTTTTTCCGCAACTGGGTCAAACAAATCCCCGCAAATGACAGAAAATTTCTAAATAAACCTTTTGGAAGAGAGGAAAATCGCCCCCACGATGATCACCTCACCGAATTGGATTTTCGCTTGATTCAGGAAAAAGGAATTGAAGAATTAATGAGAATCATCCCCAATCACATACATCTCTGCTGCAACAGACTTTTCACAGTTGAGTCTGATCCAATGGAGAACAAAGTGATTTATGGTATTTACAAAAAACTAGGTGAAGCAACCTATCGACTCACCCGGATCAAAAATGTATCCAGAAATCTATCTTTATAGTTTGGCCCTATGGGGATAGTTACTCCATTTTCGAGAATCACTTCTTTTGCCATCACTTTCTCAACCATTTCTACATTCACAAGGAACGACCGGTGGATGCGAATAAGATTAGGATAATTGATCGAAGATTCTACAAAAGACAAGGTAGATCGTTGTACGATTTCCCCCTTTGTAGTGATGAAGTGGGTGTAATTGTCGCGTTGCTCAATGTAGTGGACATCGCTAAAAAAAACCCGGGTCAGCCCAAATCGGTCAGGATCCTCCACAAGAAGGAATTGTTTTTGAGCATCTTTTTTCCGTTGTAAATACCCATCCATTCTTTTGGTAACCTTCTCAAGGGTTTGCTTTAACGTCAATATTTTCACTGGCTTTACCAAATATCCAGATACTGAAACTTCAATACTTTGAAGCGCATATTCTTCATGAGCTGAGCAGATGATTACTGGCATTCCGATCTCTTCCATTTGTTCACAGATAAGCAGCCCGTTGATTTGGCCCATCTGAATATCAGTGATGAGCACATCACACATCTCTCTAAGAGCCTTATGAAGCCCTGATATCGGATCAGTTTCCATAAAAACGACCTCATATCCCGGAATACCTGCTATGAAGCCTTCTAATCGGCTTAATGCCAGTGGCTCATCATCGATTAGGCCAATTCGGATTCTCTTCTCCATAGGGTATCATTAAGTTTAAGGAAAACCAGTGGCTGTCTTTTTCAATTTTCAGCGAAAATCCGGGGAAATAGAAATCCAATAAGTTTGTAATAGTTGGAATCCCAAATCCGCTTGGTTTCACTGGAAGCTTGGATTGAATCCTGTTTTTGGTCCTGAAATAAAAACAGGCGTCAGGTGTCATTGCCCCAACCATTCTTGCTTCTATAAATACAGGGTGATGAGGATCCTTGTAATCTCCGTGCTTGAAAATATTATCCACCAAGCTCAAAAGGATCATTTTTGGCATATAAAGCTGATTCAGTTCCAACAAATCCGTACTTATCCTTTTTTTTAAGAAAAGCTGATCTTCGAATCTTACTTTCTGACTATGGAGGTAGGAACAAATTGCCTTTATTTCACCAGACAGCGGATTGAATTTGGTCGGGTCCACATAAGCATATCCCAGAACGTCTGCCATGTTTTCGAGGTCTTGGGCGATTTCAGGTGAGGATTTTAGCGCTTTCGTGGCAAGTCCTCCGATCAGATTCAGTGAAAAATGCGGACTCAGTTGAACGATTTTGTGCTCGATGTGAAGTCTGTCCAGATCGATTTCGGTTTTCCCTTTTTCGAGAAGTGACTTGGATAGAGCATAGAAGCCCCATATCCCCAGCGTGAGGATCAGAAAGGCAATCTGTCTTTCAAGCTCATAGATTAAAAATACACCCAAGGAACCTATATCCACCTCAAAGAAGGAAAAGAGAAAATACTTTATGAGTGAAATCAGTAAAACAGCAACTATCGACGCCCCGAGGATTAATCTCGTGCTGCTTGAATAAAAAATCGAAGGGATCATCCAGAAGAAATAGATCGCGGAAGAAAAAAATCCAAGGATTACCGTAATTAATCCAAACACAAACCCTCTTGAGGGGACACTACTGAATTGGGTCAGAATTCCATCCAGAATCGCATATCCTACCCAAACCACGACCAGAATTTTAATAGGATGAGCTAAGTAGGGTTCCATTTTGTCCCTAAACCACTTTACACGTTTGTTTACCCCTGAAAACTGGATTTCAGGAGGCGTGAATATATTTTTCATAAAAATTACATCTATGATCAACAAAAAGGAAATGAACCAAGTGGACCTGCAGGCAGGTCACACTCCGGTAAGAAAGATGAACCCGATCGGGAAACAAGGCAACCGAATTACAGGAAGCATTTTCAGAGAATGCCTCACCACGATAACTCGGGCTTAGTTGATTTCTCAACAGCAAACGGTACAGGCAAAGTCACAAAAGGCCTGTTTAACTCCTTACTAATTTAACTTATCGTGCAGCAAATGCATTTACCGGGTCGTCAATCCGGCGGGAAGATCCCCATCTCAAACGGATTTCATTAAGAATGGAATCCGTTTTTTATTGGGTTTGACTTCCGGGGAACCAGAGCAAGACTCAGTTCCTCGACGGAGATACCATGAAATTCTGCAAACTCCTGGATGGTCACCAGTTGATGTTTGGCTTTTCCGTAATGCTCCTTCACTTGCTTCAGATTATTGTAAGCGTACGATCTACTCCTTCCGGTAAAATTCATGATATCCTTTGCATAAATTATTCTCCTTTCTAAATAAGACATGAATAAGTACAACAAACAGAATATCCAAGGCAGAAGCAAAAGCCTTGCTTTACCCACCGACGCAATTCTATAGATTGAAAAAATACCTTAATACCAAAAAATGTACCTAATAAACGAAAATCTTAAAATAAATTAATGATTTAGCTAGTTTATTTGTAAATAAATGGCAAAAATCGTTTATGAACGGTAAATTATTGATTATAAACAAATTAAAAAATCAAACATGATTTCAATATCCACCCTATAGATCAAAAGTCTTTGTGACCTTAATCCGAAAGCTTCGTATTCATTGGATAAACTGATTTCGATTGAAGCGGCTATTGCGTTTGCTCTGGTTATAATTTGATTTTTTAAGGCCACATGGCCGCCTGTATCCGGACAGGGAATCTTCGCATGACAGCTGATCATTTTTTCATGTGACAGACACTACAGGGTTCCGGCCTGTCTGGCTCAGGAAGGCTCGATTTCACCCCATAAATCCAGCCTTTTACGTCCCAAAGCAGGGTTGACATGATTTTCTACCAATTAACCAGTTTTTTTTTTTGATTCTCTTTTGATGTTAGCAGAGAAATTAAATCGACATGAAAAAGCTTGATTATCAATTTCCAGCCTTAATTCTGATCTTAATCTGGACTTACACTGGTTTGGAAAAATTCCTTCGATTTAAACAAAGCCAAAAAGCTTTTTACAACCAACCCATGCCGAATGAAATTGAAGAAGTGCTTTCCTATACAGTCCCTGGAGTAGAGTTGCTACTTGCCCTGCTCCTACTCTTTTCAGTGACTCGATGGTGGGGATACCTCGGCAGTGCTTTGCTGCTGACCGTATTTATCACTTATGTGGGACTGATTTGGGTGGGAGCCTTTCCTCGGGTGCCCTGTAACTGTGCCGGAATTATCGAGAGCCTCGGATGGGCAGAACACTTTGTGCTGAATTTGGGGTTGATCGGGATTTCGGTGGTGGGGTTAAGGGTGGAAGTTGGGAGGTAAGGGAGTTAGGGAATATGGGAGAGTAGGCAGTCGCAGTTTTCAGTTGGCGGGGAGTAGGGATTGACCCCATAGGGGTCTAACATCTAAATAGCCAGGGGTTTTAACCCCTGGAATTAAAGCATGCGATTGATCCCAGCGCTGGCGTAGGATCATGAATTGGAATAGAAAAATTGATGCCAGCGCAATGGAAAGGATCTAATGACCAAGGGATTGGGATTGTAAATCCCTGAAAATAAATAGAGCCGAATTGCAATTTCGGCCCAGCGGAGAGTTAGAAGGTTTGGGAGAGTAGACAGTCTCAAGTTTCAGTATCCAGGGATCTCAAATCCAGACCTACCGGGAAATAGAAGTCTTAGGAGTTATCGGATTGCAAATCCTATAGCAGGACCTCGACATTGCAAATGTCGAGGAGCGTGGTCAGAAATTAAACCTTCGAGGTTTTTGAAAACCTCAAAGGTTAAAAAAAATGGAGCAGTGTGGTGGAACACCGCTCCGCAGCCCAAAAGTATTAAGGCAAGGGCCGCAAAAAATGATTTAATAAATTCGTGAATAACACAGTAACAGCGGAAAGAAAAAGACAATAAGAGGTTCATTTCTCTCGATGGCCAGGGTGAGAGACTGGTCAATACCAATGAACCCCGATAGGGAGATGCCGAAAACCCAGAACAGAGTAGGCATTCAATTCCAAACGGTTTGGCCCTTTTTGATTGGTTAAAAAAGGGTCACTGGTTATGATTAAATTTCAAAAACTGCTTCCTGCACTGGCATTGGTGCTGGGAGCAACCTTGGCGATGGCAATGAATTTTGCCAGTCCTGAGGCAAATGGAACATTGAAAGCATTCATCAACAATCAATGGCAACCAATTCCCGAAAACACCCAGTATGTGTGTGATGAAGAGGAAAGCTCTTGTGTGGCCAGATTTGATGAGTTGGATCAGATGATTCCTGGTACCGAAGTTGAGGGTGTCTATACTCCTCTTTAATCGGTTTAAATTTTTGGGCTGGCTGACTGCCAGCCCTTAATTTTTACCGTGGATTTTGAACAATTCCACTTCTATCGATCTCCTCTCTGGGAATCTCCAAGGCATATCTTGGATCATTTACAGGTAAACGGATCTCGCTTCCATTTACCATGCGAGATAATTCTATGGACTCTCCCTGAAGGTTAAGCCTTTTAATATCCCCCCAACGAATCCCTCTTAACACCAGCTCCTTACGCCTTTCGTCCAGAATTTTTTGAAGAAGAACTCCCTGTTCCAGACCTTTCATTTCTTTAAATGTTCCGGTCTTATAGCGCTTAATCAACAATTCATTAAGCACAGTCATAGCTTCTGAATCTTTCCCGATTCGGGCCAGGCATTCTGCCTTATTAAGCAATAATTCATCTACCGCCAATCCACCAAACGGATTTAACAAATAGGAATATTGGCCTCGAAATGCCTTAAATCCAGCCCTATTTGAATAAAATAAACTCAGTCTTAAATCATTTGGATCATATTTTTCAATCAATTCAGGAGCAACAGCAGACCCCGCACTGAAGAAGTAATAAGTTCTAAGGGTCAGCTCACTGTAAAATATTACTTCATCTAGTTTACCCACAAACGGGCGGGCAGGGGAGGCACTTACCGTGTTATAATCAAGCAGCGTGTTTTTTATCGATAAGGCCGAATTTGAAGCACTTAGGCTTCTTTCAAAATCACCCATATATAAATACACTCTGGATAACAATGCATATGAAGCTGCTTTGGAAGGTCGGGTTTTGGCAGGTGCTTGGGTATTCAACAAGGGTAAAGAGTTCTCAAGATCTTCCAAAATTTGATCGAAAGTTTGCTTAAGTGTCGAACGACCCAGCGGTAAATCTATGGCTGGTTCCAGTCTCAGAACCAATCCGGGCGTATTGTCCGCTGTAGCGGAATTATACCCAAGACAAAAGGATCTGGCCAGTGAAAAGAAGGCATAGGCTCGGTAGAATAAAGCTGATCCTTTCAACGCCTTCCAATCCTGCTGATTTTTTTCAATAGAGGGGAAATTTTCCAGCTCAGATAACACCACATTGGCGAACAGGACTTGTTCATAAGGCCTGGACCAATCCGTATTTAATGCAGTATTTATCGGTTCAGGTGACCAAGTATACAACCGAATTAAATCTTCGTCCAATGTCGCTAGTCTTGAATCCAATATCAGCACATCATCTGAACTCGGATCCAATTGCGAGGGCTCCTGATTCATGACTTGCAAATTGTTGTCCAACATAGCCCATAACTCTGCAACTGTTGTAGGCGTAATCAGTGCTTTATCCGGCTTTTCGTCTAAAATACCCGTACAGGAATGATAAAATATACCGGCACACATTACGATCAGAATTCTTAAGATTTTGATTTTATTTTTCATAATACAATTTGAGTAGTAGTGATCAGATAGGCTGTGATAGAGGATCGGTACCAGCCTTAAACATTCCGAAATCCTCATTTCGGGCAGGATTAAAAATCCCATTGCAGTCCTAATGTGAAAGATCTTAGCGGTCTCATCGTCCTAAAATCTGGATCCAATGGATCGTTGGATGCCTTCCAGATCATGCCCAGATTGTTTGCGTAGGCAAAAATCTGCCAATTCCCCCTCTTCCCATTTGAATTGGCATGCGAGTAGCCTAATCGGACATCCTGAAATCTTACGTGGTCCCCTTTTTCAACCAGTACCGAAGAAAAAGAATAGAAGTTATCCCGGAATGTATTTCTTGTCGCTGGCAGGGAAGGAACCTGAGTAGTGAGTTCATCGCCTGGATTTTGCCAACGTAATGAATAGTCCCCATGCCCCTGTTCACCCGATAGGATCGGCAAGTAGCGAACTGAGTTTCTTCGGTAATAGTAGCCTAGACGATAACTGATATTAGCGGAAAGATTCCAGCGCTTCCAAGTAAAAGTGTTCCTAAATGATCCGAAATGGGTGGGTCTGGCCGAACCGTGAAAGGTCAAGTCTTCAGGTGTGGCAGCAGATAAAATGGCAGCATAATCAGAAGATGACTCACCATCCAACAATCCCAATGGATCTCCATTGTCTGGATTAAGTCCGGCAAAAGGGAGACTGTAAATCGCATAAATAGGCCTCCCCTCCAAAGGGAATATCGGAGAAGAAGGGTTTGCTCCTGTCGCCTGACCTAAATAGTTCAATACAGTGGTCTTTACTTCATAATCCAGCACTTTCTCCTGAACATGGGAATGAAAATAATCAATCCTCCAAGCAAGAGCTTTCTTAATCGGTAAGGCTCTAAGCTGAAAATCAAATCCCTTTCCTAGGCTGTTTGCAAAATTGCCGCGGAATTGCTCCACGCCCGTATTGGGTGCAAAAGGAATATCTCCGATCAGGTCATTTCCCTCTTTTCGAAAAACTTCGAATGAACCTCCTAATCGATCATTCCAAAAATCAAAGTCGAACCCGACATTCAAAATTTTAATCTCTTCCCATCTCAGGTTTAGATTTGGTGGATTGGTAAGGTTTGCAACCGGAAATCCGGAATATCGACTTACGCCCACGATCCGCGCGGTGGTCAAAGCAGTGACTCCCTTGTTCACATTTCCATTTACCCCGTAGGTTGTTCTCAATCTCAGAAATGAGACCCATTGGGGAAGTTGCCAGTTTTCTTCAGAAATTGTCCAAGCCAGTCCTGCAGACCAAAGTGGAACGGATCTTTGATTTGCATTGACTCCGAAAAGATTGGAAGCATCTTTTCTTGCACTGGTCGAAACAGTAAATTTGTTCTTGAACGTATAGGCTGCATTTGCGAAATACGAAATGAAATTATCTGCCCCGCCCGATACACCAAGGCCAAAAGGAATTTGAGCTCTTATAGCTGGGTTCTGATATTGAGAAAATAAAGTAACCTGATCTACAGGAACTGTATTCCCTGTCTCGGGACTATACCCATAAGCCCGACTTGACAAACCTTCAAAGTTCAATTGTTTGATCTCATATCCAGCCAGTGAATTCAAAACCCCGGATTTTCCCAAGTCCCCATTCCATCTGACCAAGCCGCGAACCGAATGGCTAACGCTGTTTCTGACACTCCAGTCACGTATAGCTCCCTGAGGGATAGCATAGGACAATGCCCCGCTTTCCCCTCGTTGGGTAAACCGGTTGATTTGATCTCTCACCGCAAAGCTGTTCGGATCATTCACTGTATTGTTCAGACCGGATCCCTTCCAGTACTGGTAATAAACCTCAGCACTCAACTGAGGTAGAATTTTGTATTTCCCGAACAGATTTAATCTAATGTCCTCCAATTCATTGGACCGATCCACCAGCCTCAATTCTTCCAAAGGGTTCAATTCCCATGACAACAATCCATTGGATTCGGCAGTCCTGGCAAAGCCTTCCCTTATTCCGGAGTAAAATGCGGTAGAATTGCCACTGTCATCAACCAAACTACCATAGGCATACAATGGCTGGGCACCGTTAAAGCGGATTCCGGAAGGACCGTTATTTGAACCGGACTGAGTGCTCAAAATATAATTTATCCCTAATCCCAGTTCAAGCTTTCCATCCAGGAGATTGAGATTTTGATTGCTGAGAAGTGTGTATCTGCTGCTTTGGTTCCCTACCAGATTACTTTGATTTTCATCCCAACCTGCCGAAAGGTAATAGCCATACTTTCCTGAATTCCCAATTACGTTGAGGTTATATTGTTGATTCCAGCTGCTTTGATACAAATAATCCCTGTAATCGTTTCTGATATCCAAATTTCGGAAGGACTCTAGTCGCGTCTGAAGTTCGGCATTGGAAAGCAGGCCTTCCCTGTTCTGAATGAGACTTTCCACCACAGGGGTCAGCGGAGTTCTAAACGGAGAGTTTTCCTGGTTCAGGTAAAAGTTCTCACTAAACAACCGCCGCTCCATATCCACTACTTCACTGCTGCTCATTAGAGGTTGATAGAATGGGTCAGGACGCTCCGCCCAAGTGGAGTTGGCCACCAATGTGACCCGGGGACTATCTCCCCTTACCCCTTTCTTGGTTGTAATCACGATGACTCCGTTCCCTGCTCGTGCTCCCCAAATGGAAGCCGCTGCGGCATCCCGTAAAATCGAAATACTTTCCACATCATTCGGGTTGATGTTTTCGATGGGACCATCATAAGGAAAATTATCAATGATGATCAGTGGGGCAGCGTTGGAGAAAATGGTTGATCTACCGCGAATACTAATCGGGTCGGTAGTAGAACCCGTTCGGTTAAATATCAGACCCGGGGTAACATCTTCAAGCCGATCCAAAATAGAAGTACTGATTCGTCGGTTTATCAATTCCCTGTCTAGGCCAACAAAGGAACCGGTTTGTCTTTCTTTGGGAATTTCTTGATACCCGGTGGCAAACACTTCTACGCCTTGAAGTGAAGTCTCTTCCAGTTCCATCAACACAGTCAGGGGATCTGTTGGTAAAATCAAATCCAGCGTTTGACTTTGATACCCAATGAAACTGAAAGTCAGTCTAATTTCCTGATTCGGGGTATTCAGGTTAAACTTTCCCTCCTCATCGGTAATAGCCACCTGATTGGTTCCTCCTATTCTGATTGTGGTACCCGGAAGCGGGATTCGATCTTCTGCGGAGAGTACCACACCCTGAAGCTTTGAATTTTGAGCAAAAGCACCCATTGACACCAAGGCCATAAGGATGCATATCATGAATCGTTTAATCATGGGTTTGGGGATTTATGGTTTTATAAATGAGTTGGGAGAGGGTTTCGGCATCTTGGTGCAATTCTGTGATGGCTACCAGCTTTCCATCTGCACCAATCAATATTGGCCTTGGGGCTGCTGAAATCAGGTAGTTTCTGAAAAATTGATGGGAATATCCTTTCCCCTCAGTATGGAGACGGATCCAGGATTTGGAGTTGTAAAGTTCGCTTTCATTCCCCCGAATCCATTTTTCCGGGTTTCTATCCGCTGACAGGGATACCAAAACGAATCGGTCTTCATTGGCCAGTTTCGATTCCAAAACAGATAACACTTTCTTGTAAAAGCCTGCTGAGGCTGAGCATCCGGTGAAATAGGTGTTTATCAGGATCGTTTTGCCCTTAAAATCTTCCAGCGTAAAGACCTTTCCTTCGCCATCCACAAATTCAAAATCTGTGACATCAGAACCTGGCAAAACCCTATCGATGTAGGAATTGACTTCTTCTTTGATTTCCCCATCTTCTAGGAGATTTGACCAGGCTACCAGTGTCTCTGGCGAAGCAGTACCAAGCTTTAGCTTTTTATAAATATGCTTTGCTAAAACCAAGTCTCTAAGTTCTCTTGGAACCTTTGAAGAGATAAAGTCTTCTACAGCAACATTTTTAGAAAGGGCTGCATAAAGCTGGACAACACTGTAATAGAATTCAATTTTCTTCTCAGGTCTAGCCTCTAAGTCGAGAGAGGCGACTGAGGACTGTACAATCCCGGTGATTTCTTCTAATTCCTTAAGAATCCCTTCCAGTAAAACTTCATCTCCTTTGGAATATCTTGCAAGGGTCTGAAGATGGGTTAAGGCTTTCGTGTAATATGCACTCAAGGTCTCCTGAAGGATAAAATCAAGAATTTGAGCATCTATCAATCCAGAATAAAAAGCCAACAAATGATCCAATTCCTTTCGATATAGGCCACTTTCCATTTCGATTTTCCAAGCCTTGAGCATTTGTTCCACATCGATTTGGATCAGGCTAACCCTTGGTCCAAAGGCTTCTTGAGACGCTTCAAATTGTTCTTGCACTTGGGAATTGGGAAAAAGTGGTTCGTCTTGGGAGGTATGGATTGCTATTCCTTTTTCTTTTTGATGAATAAGGATGAGTTGTTGAATTCGATCTTGCAGTTCATAAAGAAGATGATCCGGTCCAACAAAAGTCTTTTCTCCTTTTTCCAGGTTAAGAAACACTTGAACACTGTCCCCCGGAAAAGTAAGAAAATCGTCCAGTACCCTTTTTTCATTGAGAAAAAGTGAAAGGTATCCGGGTTTCTTGGCGGGAACAGCCAGCCTCGCCCAGCGGGAACCATAAGCGCCATCCCAAAGAGTACCTGGTCTAAATGTCTCTCTGACTTCTTGGAATTTGGGTGCCCGGGCATTTTCATCGATGACCTGTTCCAAAAAAACCAATCTCAATTCGGAAGAATCACGCTTGGAATCCTCCTGTACATAAAGGAGAATTTGACTTTGAGCTGTGTGGGATGTCCTGTCTTTAAAAACCCAATCTTCAATGGCAAATGAATCATCCGAAGAGGTAATTAGATTTTCTGATGAAGAAACATGGTCTAAAAACTTCGGATTAGACTCAACAGGCCCACCATCGAGTTCCAGAAACAAGTATCTTGATTTAATTTCCTGATCATTTTTGGGAGAATTATCAAAGATCGGGAAAGAAGAAAATTGGGAACTCAAAAGAAAAGAAACAGGCGAAGCCGTAAGATGTGAGATATGAGATTCAAGACTTTGAGATTCTGGTATCTTCCGGGCAACTTCTGGTGTGTTTCTGCTAAGAGAGACTGGGACAGGGGTGGAATGGAAGGATTCTCCTTCCATTCCTACCCTTATGTCCTGGTCGCTATCAACTAAACCAAAATTAATATGAGACGGAAGACCGAAAACCGAAGACCGAAGAATAGGTCCACCGTCGACGGTCGACAGACTACTGCTGTGTATTGGAAGCATAGAGATTTCTGCTCCAGATGGATACTTGAGGAAAGTATCGGGAAGGATTGCTCCTCCCCGATTGGGGCTGTCTGACCTATGAAGAAGTTCAGCCCCGGGTGAATCTGCAACTTTGCTCGATGGGATTTCTATGCTGCTACTAAGCAGTAGAATCAGTAGTAGTGTTTTCATGTGTTTACAAATTGAGGTGGATGAGATAAGTCCCGGAAAATCGGGACGAAATACGCTTGGGCGAGATATGCCCTCCTCCGTCGGGCGAAATAGGCTTCCCAACTGTGGCGTTTCTAAGTCGAACAAGGAGGAATTTCAATGGTATTGAAACCAGAAAGTCCGCAATTTTCAGGCATAGCAATGCCAGGAAGCATATGAGTAGGAAATTTTTCATGCTTTTTAGGTGTTAGTAGTCGGATTGAATTGAAGGGTATTTGAGGATGAAGAAGGAAGAAATTGAGATACGCTAGCGCGAAATATGCTGACGCGAGATAAGCTCCCTGCGGTCGAGAAATAGTAGCTATGCTGAGATACGCTAATGCGAAATAGGCTTGCGCGAAATACACTCCTCGTACCTCGGAGTGAGATATTTAGCTACTGCTAGATTTATTCTGAACTTCCAAAATCTCAAATTGAGATTTTAGAGATTCGAACCAATTGCGCTCCCCTATCTCGCAAAGCGTATCTCAATCGTTTTTCGCTTGGCATATCTCTATTCTTATCGCGAAGCGTATCTCAACAAGTATCTCGCGAAGCATATCTCAAGAATTTACCCAATACTCTTCCTCCCTGACCCCGTATGAGCCAAGTCAATACAACTAATGAATAAATAGAATGAATTGTCAGCGCGACCGGCTATTCAGAGCTTGCTGACGTGATTGTGTGGTAACCGATCTGCTCGAGGCTGCGCATCCTCTTGATCGGCAAAAAAGAAAATCAGGTAGGGTTTTTAATCAGATTCTTTTGGATCTGCTTGAAGGAGACCTGGACTCCGATAGGATTGATAATATTGAGGACTTTCATTTCAGTTGAATTTGAAATTGCGGATTTCGGATTGCGGATTTCGGTCTGCTTTCCAAATATCTTGGTACATGGTACTTCGTATTTGGTACATTAGTAATGGTACTTGGTACTTCGTACAACAAGGAAATAAACATTTCCACCGTGCCTTCTCCAAGGCGGCAAAGCAATAGGTTCTCGTCACTGCGATCCGCCTCAGGCGGAGAAGCAGTCTTATCATTATGAGATTGCCTCGTCGGTTTAATCCCCTCAAGAGCTCTTTTTATCGGGAATCAACCTTCTCGCAATGACGTGGTCGTCAATCCCTGATCAATAGTGGTAGTCCGCCGCAGCGAAGCAATCAGAGAGAAAAAGTGTGTTAAGTTTTAAATCGGATTCTTGGGTTTCAGGGGATAGATCCGATCAACACCGGTTAAACCAACTTTCCCTTCAAAGAGATTAATAAGTAAACCACGTAAGGGTCCAAGATTTAAAGCATAAGAAAAATCCACAGCAATTCCAGTCACGAGCGAAGCAACTTTAAAGGAATAATATGTGGTCAGTTCTAAATGCATTTAGATCAATATTTTTAGGACACTCATTGTCAGCAATTAACAGCAATCTGATAACTACGATTATAAATTCTCCTGTGAATAATGTAAATTACCACAGTAAAGCTGGTCAAAACTGCTTAATCCAAAAATGTGAATAATTTATTCGGTAAAAAACCATAGTCTATGGTATCTTACCACAGGTTAAATTTTTAACTTTCTACCATGAGCGAAGCAAAAAAAGACAGAGGTTATGTTCACCATGGAAATAACCTAAAGCGAACAAGAGAAATAATTGGTGTTAAGCAATTGGCATTGGCAGAAGACTGCGGGTGGAGTCAGCAAAAAATGTCGCAATTGGAAAACTCAGAAGAAATCGATGAGGAAACCTTGAAAATTGTGGCAGAAAAACTGGGTGTCACACCAGAGTTTATTAAGAATTTTAACGACGAAAAAACTATTTATTATATTCAAAATCACAATACTTTTAGAGACAATTCTTCAACCCAACATTTTAAGCCGCAAATTAATAACGGTTCTGTCGACCAACTTTTTCAACTGCTAGAAAAGTATCTTCAGGATGATCAGAAGAAGACGGCTCAAATTGAGATGCTGACTAAGACGGTGATTGATTTGGCTGAGGAGGTAAAGAGGATGAAAACTGGGAAGTGAAAGTTTCGGATTTCTTACAATTGGTTCAAAGGATGGGCGAGTTTGCTGAATAAAAATTCAAATTAATACAAAATCAGTGCTTTAAAAATGCGAAAATACCCAGTACTGGGTATTTTTCGTTCCGTTTTATTGCTTTTCTTGTGATCAACCAAATAACCACATCTATGTCAAGCTCACATGAAATTCTCTGCATCAATAAAGATGACAGACAAAACCCACAAGAAAGGATAACCCACATCGGCGGAAAGAACTCTTCCGGAACCCGATGGAAGCTTACCCTTGATGAAGCAATCCGCTCAATAGAAAAAGGAGAGTACGCATTTTATGTCTATCGAGGTGGAAGCAAAGTTGATGTAATTATATCTACCAGTAGGTCTGGCAGAAAATACCTAAAAACAAAAAATGACGGGGAAGAACCAAATAACCTACTCAGTTTGCCTGAATGTACTTAATCCATAACTAAAACGTTTAAATAATAAACAATGAGGGGATTGTTTCTGGGAAAATTGGTCTCTAATCGATTTGTAGTTTTCAAAATCCACATTTGTAAAAATGGTTTTACAGGTTAGCTTTAAGATTATTTTTGTAGAATGAAAAAATTAAAAGCTGTCGATTTCTTCTGTTCTGGAGGCGGGATGAGCTATGGCATGCAGGAAGCTGGAATCCAGATTCTTGCAGGAATAGACTTTGACAAAAACTGCCAAGATACCTATGAAGCCAATATCAAGGACGCTCAATTCATTTTAGCTGATGTATTCGAACTTAGCGAAAACGAATTGGAGCATAAACTTTCTTTACAAAAAAATGACGACGATCTTATCTTAATTGGATGCAGTCCATGTCAGTTTTGGAGCATCATTAATACCGATAAAACCAAATCTGTTAAATCAAAGAATCTACTGGTAGAATTCTCTCGGTTTGTGAAATATTTCAGACCTGGATATGTAGTCGTGGAAAATGTTCCAGGTGTTCTCAGGAGAAACGAAGAAAGCGGACTAAACGAGTTTATTGACTGGTTAAAGGAAAACGGTTATGGCACACCTCATTTTAAAGTTCATAATGTAAATGACTACGGCGTCCCACAAAGTAGAAAAAGATTTACCTTAATTGCCTCCAGAGTTTCCCAAGATGAAATCAAGCCTATTGAAAAAAAGGGCCCAAGGAAATTAGTAAAAGACGTCTTAGGAGTTCTCAATGGATTTCCAATGATAGAAGCCGGACACCGAGATGAAACTGACTTTCTCCATACAGTTCCAAACATCACCGAAATTAACAAAAGACGTTTAAAAAAAATTAAAAAGGACGGAGGTAATAGGCTTGATTTTGCGAACGACCCTGAGCTACAGCTAAATTGCTTTATTGGCAAAGACGATTCTTTTAAAGATACGTTTGGAAGACTATGGTGGAATCGCCCAGCACCCACTATTACCACTAAATTTTCCAGTATTTCAAATGGCAGATTTGTCCATCCATTTGAAGATCGAGCCATATCGATCAGAGAAGGTGCTACTTTACAATCATTTCCTCTTACATACAAATTCAAAGGAACAAGCATCGCCAATATCGCACGAATGATAGGGAATGCCGTTCCACCGAAATATGCGACAGCAATTGGAGAGGCTATAATTCAAAACCATAAGTGGAAGTAAATTTTTCAATATCACCGAGAATTCTATCACATCTTGGAGAAGATCTGATAAAAAATGAGAGCATAGCTTTGTTTGAATTGATAAAAAATTCATATGATGCGTGTGCAGGGCTTTGTATTGTTGAGTTTAACTTTCAAAACGGAAAATTAATATCACTTGCAATTGAGGATGATGGTTTCGGGATGAATAAAGATGTGATCGAAAAAGTATGGCTTGTTGTGGGTACAGATAGTAAAAAGAAGAAACTTGAACCTAATCAATGCAACAGAATACCCTTAGGTGAAAAGGGAATAGGAAGATTAAGTATTCATAAGCTTGGAAGTAAAATTCAATTGGTTTCCAAAACTAAACAAAATGAAGAAATAGAATTGTTTATCGATTGGAATAAATTATACGAAGCTAAAGCTATTAAAGATTTTACTATTGATTTAATTGAAAATACAAAGCCAAAAACCTTTTTAAATTCAACTGGAACGAAAATAATAATTAAAGATCTTAAAACTGATTGGGATAGGCGTCAACTTCGGGAAGTTTATAGAAACATCACTTCCCTAAATAGCCCATTTTCAGATGGAAATGATACATTCCGTGTTCTAGTAAAAAGTAATACTAATGTATTTGAAGGACTACCCGATTTTGAAGATATAAAAAACAATGCTCTTTATTTTGGTCATTGCAAAATGCGAGGTGGGGAAATAGTAGAGTTTAAATATGAATTTAAACCATGGAGCACCCTTGATAGAATTGATTCAGGTAGAAAAATCGAATTGAAAGATCTATTAGCTGAAGATAAAATAATTAAAAAATGGAATTCGGAGACTAGGAAATTTATAGATATCGATCTAAATGAGAGCGAAGTAG
Source organism: Algoriphagus boritolerans DSM 17298 = JCM 18970 (assembly GCF_900108085.1). Lineage (GTDB taxonomy): Bacteria > Bacteroidota > Bacteroidia > Cytophagales > Cyclobacteriaceae > Algoriphagus > Algoriphagus boritolerans. Next base: position 76,346 of record NZ_FNVR01000015.1, on the reverse strand, counting down.
GTACAATTGAATTTGATATAGTTATTTTTGATACCGATGCACAAATTTTTAGCTATGTAAATACTGAAAAGGCAGCATTGAAAACTTATTTACGAGAAAACGGAGGAGTGAGAGTCTATAGAGATGGCGTTAGAGTCTATAACTATGGAGAAAGAGATAATGATTGGTTAGGAATTGACTTAAAAAGAGTTCATAGAGTTGGAGGAAACGTTAGTAATAATATAGTAATAGGTTCGGTAAAAATTAAAAGAGACTCAAGCACAGGACTAATTGAAAAAACAAATAGAGAGGGTTTTATTGAAAACGAACATTATTTTGATTTTGTTGAAGCAGTAAACTATGCGCTTTCATTAATTGTGCGTGAGAGAAATACAGATAAAACAATACTCACGAATCTTTATAAAAAACATCGATCTATTGAGCCCGTACTATCAGACTTAAATGAAGTAATGGCAATCGTCGAAAATAAAGTTGATAATAAAGAAATTAAAAATGAGATATTAAAATATCTATATAGAATTAATGACCAATACAAAGAGGTAAAAGAAGTACTCATAAAAAGCGCAAACGCTGGACTTAATTTAGGAATTGTAATTCATGAATTAGAAAAGTTAATTGCTGAGCTTACTGGTTGCATTGAAAGAAATGACAAGGATAAAGCAATTCGAATATCATTATCGTTGGAAAAAATTATCCGAGGATATTCTGCGATGCTTAAAAAGTCAGATATTCGATTAAATAAATTAAGCGAAATTGTTTCAATTGCATTAGATAATTATGAATTTAGATTTTTGGATCATTCCATCAATATTATAACAAATAAAAATTCAACATCGTTAGAAGCATACCTTGCCAAAGCTGAATCAATTTCAGTTTTGACTAATTTATTGGATAATTCGATTTTTTGGTTAAGTTATGCAAGAAAAACTGATAAATATATATCTGTTTACATTACAGATCAAATCAAAGGATACAACTCAATAATTGTTTCCGACAACGGTCCAGGATTTAATTTGCCCTTGGATGTGGCTATAGAGCCTTTTCAAACTGGAAAGCCACACAATATAGGTTCTGGGTTAGGACTTCATGTAGCGAAAGAAATGATGATAGCAATGAAAGGTAAACTATTACTAATTTCAGATGAAAATGAAATTGATTTTCCAACGCCTGTTAGAGATAATAAAGTCACTAAAGCAATTGTTGCTCTCTGTTTTCCAAAATAAAAAAAATAAAGTCAAAAAAAATAGGTATGTTACAGGAATTTATAACGAGTTCATTGGTTATTGACGATGATTTTGAAGAAGTTAAAGATTTAATCTCCTATTTAGAAGATCAAAAAGATATTTGGGTAAAATACTATTCGCCTTCAGAAGTTGAAAAGAAGACAATTCCTTTTAACAATAGGAAAATAATATTTCTTGATTTATATCTTGATGATTCGAGGAGCAGCACAGATAATATTGCGTTAATAAGAAAATATTTTAAGTCTATTATAGGTGAAAATTTTGGCACTTATGGAATTGTTTTATGGACAAAACATATAAACCATTTTGAAGATTTCTGTTCAAAGATTTTTCTAAAAAACAACCCATTTACACTTCCGCTATTTGTCATTCCTTTGGATAAAACAAAATTTAAAAAACAAGGAAACTATCAAGGTGTTTTAACCGAACTAGAAGAAATGCTAGAAAATGATGTTTCATCTTCTTTCTTTGTTGAATGGAATAAAGCAGTAAAAAAAGGGTCAGATAAAACGATATCTACATTATACAATTTATTTGAATCCAATGAAGAAAAAAACAAGCATCTCGAAGCTGTTTTGTTCAATTTAGCATGCAATTATACAGGAATACCAGTAAATATAATTCCTAAAGATAGTTCCGTACAAGCAAAGGATGCAGTTAATACACTCTTAAACCAAGTTAATCCATTTTTACAAAAGGATCTAGTTAAGTCATTGATGGATTCTCTACAAGTTGAAATTTCAAATAACCATAATGACATAAAAGATCTATTTTTAAATCCAAATAAGTTAAAATATGACTCGAGTAACGGGAAAACGAGAGTGTTTTCAAAACTTAATTCTCTGTTACTGTTGGATTTTCAAAATCTGTCACAAGATATAGCGCTCCCTGGAAACATTTATGAGGTATTAGAAAATCAAAATCAAATTTATTTTAAAAGTTTTTACAACAAGGATATCGAAATCAAATTAGAAGATCACAAAGATTTTAAAGAAAAAGGTAAAGATACCGTCGGAAATGAAATTGACGTCCCTAAAGTTATAAAGCGAATTGCTATTGAAGTTACTCCGCCTTGCGATTTCGCAGGAAAAAAGAAACAACTTCAGTCAAGGATTGTAGGAGGTGTAATGTTAGATTACGACAAAAAAATTAAGGATACTTACTTTAAAGGAGAGGCATTTTATTCTTTTTTACATCCAATACAGATAGAAGGAATTGAAAAACCACAAATGGCAATTTTTGATTTTTACAAATTTCAGACAATTAATGAAAGTGACTTGATTAATAAGTGTAAATTCAAAGTAATCATGAAAACTAAAGATAAACTTTTTGCTGATATACTTCAAAAGCTTTCATCTCATACAGCTAGATTAGGTATTGCTGCGTTATATCCTTAAGGCATTCATCTTCAAGCTGAACCTTTATCTGATTTTTTTGAAAATTTCTAAAAATTCAATTGTATTTTTTAATTTTTCTTCAGTTCTAGAGTCTAGAGGTCCTTTATTATAGCTTTCAAAATTGCGTTGTATTCGATTACTCCAATTTTCAAATGCTAAATCATTTAAACCACCTTTAACCAGATTAAATGCAAATTCCTTTTTTGTCAGATATCCGGACTTATAAGGTATCATATGAGGGACACACCAAGGTTCCAGAAAAATTTTTGGACTTTCGCCATTTGCTTCCAAGTAATCAATGATCGACTGATCCACAACAGTTCCAGCCCAATTTTGCGATTCAGCTTTTTCATATGCAGAGATTAGACCCTTTCCATAGACAGAATTAATATTATAATTTTTACCCTTACCATTCAAATAAGAAAAGTCTACTCCTTCGAGTTCGCCATGAACAACCGCTCCCCTTGCTGGGAAAAAATAACAATTAGTCCTCCAATTAAAGATATATGAAACTTCAAGTATTTCTTTCAATGACTCCAGGCCATCGTCTTCCGTCCAAAAAATGATTGTGTCTGAGAAATTGATACAGTTTAAGTTACTTTCCTCTAAATCAGCTATTATTCCATGCCGTGCATCTTTTGTTTTTTCCTTTGCAATAGCCTGTTCAATTTCTCTGAATATGTGGCTCATCCCTTTCTTCTGGGCTAGGACATCATTTTTCTCAATGAATTGCCGAAAGCCGAGGTAGTCAAAATATGCGATAAATTTTTTCATCCTAGGCTAGAACTGCACGAATTAGTTATGGGTTTAAGAAATATTTTCAATTCAATTCAATTCAATTTAGAGTTAAAATCCTCTTGAATCAAAAAATCATTAGTTCAATTTTTGGGATAACTAAAGCCCTTAACTTCTAAAATGCAATATCTTATAGTACTATTATCAACCAATTCAACCACAATATCGGCAGGTAGATGAGGAGGATTACTCGCTAAAATGATTTTAACAATCACTCCTTCAACAATTTCCTTAACTTCATCTGATTTGATTTCACCTACATGAAATCTGAGTGGTTTAAACATTAATTTTTCCAACTCTCCTGCAGAGTAATTCCAAGGATGTTTCAAAATTGGATTGTTTTCCATCAATTGTTAAACTACTTCTTGTATAAGTCAGGCCTATTTTTTATCACTGTCTCTTCTTCACCAAGCCCACAAAATCTTCCAAACACATTAATTCCTTTTGCTGTTCTGCAGAATAGGTAGGTGCAATCGATTTTGGAATCACGAGCTTTACTGCCTGAACACGCATTTCATCCGTTTGATTTCGGCTGATTGCCGGTTCCAAGGTGATCAGGTGCTTGGGGCTGATTCTATCAGCTTCCGGGATTACCTGTCTCCATCTATCCTTAGCGGTGGTCTTTAATCCCAACATGGTCAATTGAGTATTTGGGAACATAGGGTCGAAATACTCCCTTACTCCTGGAAAAAGAAAATCCGGCTTGTTGTTCCGTTCGGTCTTCACACCTCTCGAGTAGCTTATCGAGCTTTGATCGAATATCTCTGCCAAATGATTCTCAAAGGCATATCCTGCCCTTGATTTCCTTTTATTCTGAACTCTCAAAGAGAAGCTGATAAAATCGTCCACATCCAATCCGTCACTTCCAAATCCTTCTTTCAATTTGGCTTGGACTACATACTTTTCAAATGTTCTAAACAACTTTTCCTCCCAAGTCATCCAAGCTATTAAAGTGTCATCCGGCGCCTCAGTTGGAGATATTTTTTCTTTTAAAGTTGTCCGAGCATATTCTGAAAACAAAAAAGTGGAAGGCAATTTTTCACCAAATCTATTGAGCATGTCCTCAAGGTAGTTCGGTTCCTCCTCTTCTATCTCCAACCCCAAAGATGAAACAATCAGTTTACCTGCAAAACCCAAATCAGATTTTTCCGCACTGTAATCCTTGATCAGAAATCTCTTTTCTGATTCCTCAAGTCCAAATAACCATAATAATTGGCTCTCGTGAGTTGAACCTTTGGGACAAACTATCACTAACAAATATCCTTCAGTTGACTTGGCAATTATCACCAAATCCCCTTCCTGAGCCAGCTTGATTGGATTGTTTGGACTGTAGTAAAGTCTGAATTCGGTCCTGGTTGCATGATTTTCCCTAGCGTCATACCATGTTAAATGCCCAGATTCCAAAAGTTCTCCTTCTTCATTATCAGGGAGGTACAAGAACTTTGTATCAAACGTGATACGCTCTGTTCCAAAAATCTCTTTGAACCCTAGAACTCCATTAAACTCATGCTGATTGGATGTTTCGGGATCTGTTTCAACCGCAGAAAGTCTTTTAGCACCCGCGGCAACAAAAAACTTAGATAACGGATTTGACATGTTTATTCTTTTTCAATAAAACTTGGGTTATTGATCTTCCGACATCTTCCATTAAAGGCATCACAACTGAATTCCCAAACTGTTTGTAAGCCTGAGTGTCTGAAACGTAAGATGGAATGACAAAATTTTCAGGATATCCCTGGAGTCTAGCGCATTCCCTCGGGGTCAATCTCCTTGGGTTTTTGCCTTCTTGAGGTATCAGAATTTCGGATCCGTCTTTGTAATACCTCGCACTGAGGGTTCTGGAGATTCCATCGAACTTTACCAGTCCAAAGCCAAAGCCATTTCCTGCAGCTTTATGTTTCAAAGCATACTTCTGCAGGTACTCCCAGAGATTATCGGTCAGAGTATATTTATCATCTACCTCTTTTTCCAGAATATCTTCGATTACCATCGGAGGATTATCGGGCATTTCAGGAAACGTAAACTCCTCATTACCTAGAAATATATCTTTATTAAATCCGACAATAATTATCCTCTCCCGATGCTGGGGTGCATAATATTTGCCATCAAGTACCCGATAATGAATAGTATATCCCAACTCTCTCAAGGTCTCAGAGATCACTTTGAATGTTTTACCTTTATCATGGGAGACCAGATTTTTTACATTTTCCAAAAGGAACGCCTTAGGTCTTTTTTCATTAATGATTCTGGCTATATCAAAAAACAGGGTACCCTGGGTTTCATCCAAAAATCCATGCGTCCTTCCCAATGCATTCTTTTTAGAGACTCCTGCAATAGAAAAAGGCTGGCAAGGAAAACCTCCTACCAAAATATCGTGATCGGGTATTTCTTTTTCGTCTATTTTGGTGATATCACCAAAAGGCACTTCTCCAAAATTGGCCTCATAGGTTTTTTGGGCGTAGTGATTCCATTCGCTGGTAAAAACACATTTGCCCCCTAAATTCTGAAAGGCCATTCTAAAACCTCCTATACCGGCAAAGAGATCAATGAATTTGAATTTCGGATTTTCGGGAGGAGGAAAAGGGATGTCCCATTTGATTGGTAGATATCCCTGATACCAAGGCTCCGCAACCATGTCCAAAATTGTTTCCGCGTATTGTGTTGCACCGGCTTGATAGTACTTGGAAGTACCATTTCCGGCACCATGCAAAAAGTGGGTCAAATAAGCCAATTCGGTCTGTTCTGGCTTTTTGATGTCGATTTTCAATTTTTTCTTTAAATCTGAGTACTTAACGGGCATTTCTGAGCTTAATCTGTAAACAATATATTCAATCAATCAAATATATTGAATTTGGATCAGGGATTTCTCCGACTTTATCACATGCATGATATTTGACATAAGCTGTCGGGAAGGAAATTATCTGTTTCTGTCCTAATTCAGAATTGAAAGCACCTTCCTCAGACAAATACCCAACTCCCCTTTCACCTCAAAATCCCAGAATCTCAATACTCTCCAGCCTTTGGCCTGATAGATTGCATTAACTTCCTGATCACGTTGCATATTGCGCTCGATCTTGGCGATCCAGAATTCCCGGTTGGATTTAATTGCGTTTTTGCGGTTTACCCAATCGTAGCCATGCCAGAAAGCACCATCTACAAAAATGACAAGCTTATATTTTTTCAAACTGATATCCGGTTTGCCGGGAAGTGGTTTCTTGGGTGTTTTATATCGGACACCTACCTGCCAGAGTGCTTTCTTGAGTAGCAGCTCGGGTTTGGTTCCCTTGGAGCGGATCCGGGACATGTTGTAGGAGCGCTGTTCAGTTGTATAGAAACCGTTTTCCTCGCAGAACTGGGCAACGGCTACTTTGGGCAGTATGTAGGGCTTATTCTTCAAAGAAGGTTTTGATCTCAATTTCCAATGCTTGAGCCAGTTTGGCGATAACTTCCAGGGAAACGTTACGCTTTCCCTGCTCTATTCCGGATATATAAGGTCTGTCAAGCCCAGATCGCTCTGCAAGCTGAACTTGTGTCAAATTTCTTCCTTTTCGGAGTTCCGTCAGTTTATTGCCGAATTGTTCTTTTGAATTCATTCTGAAATTTAGAAAATATTTATGTTTACTATTGACAACATTTGGATTTTTAACTGGATTATAGGAGTTCAGTTTGTCAATCCTTTTAACAAAACCATTATGTATGCCAAGCACTTACCGGCTGAATTACCTGGAAACTGGGTAGTTGCTGAAATTGACTAAGTAAATGATTACCTCCTGCCCCCTCTGGGAGTAGTCAAATTATCGTTGGGACTGAGTGAAGTTTGTAACTTCACTCAAATATCCAAACCAATTTATAATTGGCCTATCCACCTATCCCAATTGCTGCCAGCAATAGCTACTTCCTGACGATACATTTCGATTTCGGGAATAGCGAGACCCTGCATTGGTCTACCTCATCCCTTTTTCTCCTCGAAGACAAGGCGATCAAGCAGTGATAAATTGAATATGCTGGTCCATTCCGGGCTGCCCCAGTCATAAACCGTAACATTTTGAAGAAAAGGAAAATCAAGAAATTGCCGAAATACTGGAATCATTTGGTTGGTTAATTATAAGCAATTTGTTGGTATTGAGTTGGTTGCTCAAGAAAGGGAAAAATCTGGAACTAAACAACGCTGCAAGCTGGCTCTCCCGAATCGCTGCGCGTTCGGGACAGGCTCTGTAAGCTGGCTCCTCGCTAAAATGATCCTAAGGGATCATTTTTTTACGCCCGGTCCTCCAGTACTGGGTATTTTTTGGGGTAAAAGAGAAAAAAAGGTGGGGGATGGGCGGGGGAATCAGTTGAAACTGAAAAAAAGCTATAGAATTACCCTAAGAAATTTTTAGCTCATTTTTCTACTAATTAGAAATAATCTAAATAAGATTTGGATCATGAGATTACTGCGCTTTATATTTGCCGCTGTTTATAATCAATCTAAATAAACTCTTATGAATATAGGTTTAAAGACAGTCCTTTTCATCGCTATGATGCTCGCGGGGAATTCAATTTTTGCCCAGGGAGAAAGGATAATGGGTAAGGTGTCCAGTAGCAATGGCACGCCGCTTGAGTTTGTGAACATCAGTGTACGAGGAACCAATCTGGGTGCCATTTCAAATCAGTCAGGGAATTATACCATCCAGGATATCAAAGCAGGAACTTATACGATTACCGCATCTTTCATTGGTTTTAATACTGTAAGCAAAGAGATTACAATTATCCCGGGACAGGTTTCTGAAATAAACTTCGTCCTCTCGGAAAATCTACTTGGACTACAGACGGTAGAAATTACCGGGAGAAGAGAAATAGGCTATGACAACAAGGAAACTTTTTCGGCAACCAAAACCGCTTCACTGATCAAAGACGTGCCGGCCTCAATCAATTTTGTGACCAAGGAGCTAATGCTGGATCAAGTGGCATTCACGGTCAACGATGTTGTCAAAAACGTAGCGGGAGTGAACCAATATAGTTTTTACAATGACATTTCCATCCGTGGATTTCGGGTTCAGGGACAAGGCAACTCCGGCACCTTACTCAATGGGATGAGAACATTTACCAGCTTTTGGAAACCTCAACTGATCCCTCATATTGAGCGAGTGGAAGTAATCAAAGGTCCAGCTTCGGCACTTTTTGGCAATGCCTCACCGGGTGGCTCAATCAACCGAGTGACCAAAAAACCATTGGAAGAATCCAGAAAATCGATTTCTACTACAGTAGGAAGTTTCAATACCCTACGGACCCTAGCGGATTTCACCGGAACTATGACCGAGGATAAAAAACTCCTTTACCGCCTCAATCTTGGCTTTGAAAATTCGGATGGGTTCAGGGACTTACAGTTTAGCCGCAACCTCGTCATCGCACCATCTTTTGCTTTTTTGCCTACGGACAATACCAGCCTCAACTTTGATATTGTCTATCAGGACTCCAAGGGCAGACTGGACCGGGGTCAAGCGGCATTTGGAAACAGAGATCTCTTCTCCACCCCGATTACCAAGTCATTGAGTGCCGTCAATGATTATTTGAATGAAGCCACCATCAACTCTACGGTTTCCCTGCGTCACAACTTTTCGGATCGTGTCAGCTTTAACAGTACTTACCAACTCTCCAGTTATACCGAGGACCTATTGGAACACCGTACTTCCAACAAATTTGCAGCTTTAGGCGATGGAAGCTTTGACAATACCAAGGTTGCTATGCGGGTTTTTTACAGAAAACGATCCTGGAACAATAACTCATTCAATAATTACCTCAATGCTGATTACTCGATTGGAAAGGTTAAAAACACCCTGCTATTGGGATACGACTATTTCCGACAGGAGCAACTTCCTGGGGGATCCCAGCTTGAGGCAAGAACCTACTTACTTGCCAATGGAGGAACAGCAAACGCTTTCAACCCCAGAAATGCAGGAAACTATGTTCTCGATTCAAACGGAAATCCGGTGACCAACGTGGCACATTTCGACCTCACCTCCCCCATTGCCAACGGGCTACAGGACATGAGTAAGTACCTCTACACCCGGGTCACCTACAATCAATACCTTCAGCAGTCCCACGGAATATATATTCAAAATCAATCGGAAATCGGTGCTTTGAAAGTCCTACTAGGCCTCAGGCAGGAATATTTTAAGGACTATCTGAACTTCAACAGTCCCGGCGAGGAACAAATCGAACAACAGGCTCTCCTCCCAAGAGTAGGCTTAGTATACACAGTTAACCCTAATATCAACCTCTACGGCACTTGGGTACAGGGATACCAGCCTCAGGACGGTGCTTCTGTCATCAATCCTGATGCAGGCGGACCTTTTGACCCGCTGACCAGTGAGATGGTTGAAATTGGCACCAAGACCGAATGGTTTCAAAAAAGACTGAGTGCTACGTTATCCCTTTACCAAATCAAAGAAAGAGGGGGATTATACAATGCCAACGACCCCAATAACCCCGAGCGACTGGTTCAACTGGGAGAAGAATTGTCCAAGGGGGTAGAAGTGAATGTCACCGGTAATATTTTACCCAATTGGTCAATTGTCGCAGGATATGCCTTCAATGATGCAACCATCACACAGGCAGACGATGAGGCTGTAATTGGAAGACAAAAGCCAAATGCCCCTAAAAATACCGCTAACCTTTGGTCCAAGTACATTTTTGAACAAGGTTCTTTCAAAGGCCTGGGAATAGGCTTTGGTTATAACTATGTATCTGATCGATTGGGATCGATTGTTACAGCGGATCAGCCGGATATATTTCCTTCCTATGGCATTGTGGATGCAGCGCTGTATTACAAGTTGGATAAGGTTCAGTTTCAAGTCAATGTCAATAACCTGATGAATGACATCCACTGGGTAGGAGGATATGACGTGATCAGAGCCTTCCCCGGTACTCCCCGAAATATCATGACCACTGTATCGTACACCTTCTAAACAAGTCCAAAACCTGTGAAACTGAGTAAAAAGATACTATTTCAGGTCCACAGCTGGATAGGGATCAAGTTAAGCATTCTGTTTTTCATAGTATGCTTTTCAGGTACCCTGGCCACACTGAGCAATGAGATGGATTGGCTTTATTATCCTGGTCTCCGTGCCTCCGGTGAAGGCGAGCGAAAATCCTACAACGAGCTAGCCCGGGCTGTCCAAAATGCCTACCCAAATGGAGAGCTCACCTATTGGTTGATGGAAGACGCTCCTTATCTTAATGATATTGTTTATGTGGAAGACGGAGATCAGCGGTATTATGTATTTGTAGACCCGCTCAAAGGCCAAGTGACCGGAAGCACCACGGTCACTTTTCAGCGTTTTTTCAGGGACTTTCACTATTACCTATTTATGCCATTCAATCAGATCGGCTATTTCATCGTACTGGTTTTTGCCTTCTTCCTGCTTGTATCAATGGTTACCCCCCTGTTTTTTTACAAAAAATGGTGGAATAAGCTTTTTGAATTAAAATCTGAAAAAGGTCCTTTGGTCTTATTTAGAAGTTTACACCGAGTGGTTGGGTTATGGACTGTTCCGTTTGCCCTTCTGATTTCTATTACAGGAATCTGGTACTTTATCGAGCGAACCAACATCGCCAAAGTATCGGATATCTCGAATCCTTCAGCTCCAAAGCTCAAGGAAAAAGAACACACATTTGACCGTTCTATTTCAATTTCCTACCAACTTGACTATGATCAAGCGGCGGATTTAGCGAAAAAGGAAATCCCGGGATTGAGAATAGGAGGAATTGTACCTGGAGGTAGCCTCACTAATCCGATTTATTTCAGAGGAAAAAGTGAGGTACCCTTAGTCAGAAAAAGATCCAACAGGGTCTATATAGACCCGGTAACTCATGAAGTAGTGGGAGTCCAAAAGGCGGAGGAAATCCCTACTACGATGTATCTGAACGATATTGCCGATCCACTCCACTTTGGAAACTGGGGCGGCCTGACCACCAAAATCATTTGGTTTGTGGGTGGGTTGGCCATTTGTGGTCTGATCCTCTCGGGCATCTGGATCGCACTCAAACGTCAGGCTAAGCAGGTAGTCGAAAAAGGCATGAAGGTGTTGGGGATTTGGAAATATCTTAATTGGGCATTGACTCTGTTCATAGTAGGTTATATGTATTACTTCATGATCGCTCGCTATGCACTTCCAATTTCCTCTCTGATCATAGTGAGTTCAATTCTAGTTCTTTTGGGAACTTTAGCTTGGTATATTTTTGACTATCGCTTGAAAAACTCTGTTAAGTAGTGGTTCCTCCCCAAGAACATCCACCGCTTGAAGGTTTAGATAATATAAGAATTGTAGAGAATGGGGTGTGGACAATCTCTCAATCTTATGAAAACCAGTGAAGGAAGGTTTTACCGATGAAACTTACCTGCATTTTAGGATTCTAAAATCAAGATTCAGTCCCTTTTAGAACAGTCATTCTAAAAAATAAAAGATTTTAGTAAAGTAGAGGAATTGAAAATCATAAATCCAATGGATACCTGACTAAAATAACCTCCCAAGTTTATTGTTGACAAAAAACCGCAGAATTTTCATCCTGCGGTTTTTCATTTGGTCAACTTTAGTTTTTACAGCTTCCGCTTCAGAAAATCCGTCATCATGGTATACAGATGCCAAGTGGTATTTCCACCGGATATCCCATGGTTTCGATTTGGATAATAAAATGTCTCAAACTGTTTATCCGCAGCAATCAGCGCATTGACCAAATCGACAGAATTCTGGAAATGGACGTTGTCATCGCCTGTTCCGTGAATAAGCAGGAAATTGCCTTTAAGCATATTCACGTGTGTGATAGGGCTATTGTCGTCATAACCAGACGCATTTAGCTGCGGAGTCTGCAGGTATCGCTCGGTGTAGATCGTATCATAATACCTCCAGGTAGTCACAGGTGCAACAGCAATGGCAGTTTTGAATACCTCATTCCCTTTCATCAGAGCAAGGGATGACATGTAGCCACCGTACGACCAGCCCCAAATTCCGATTCTAGACGCATCCACAAAAGGCATTTTGGCAAAATACTTGGCTCCCTCGATCTGATCGATAGTTTCCAATTTGCCAAGGTTCGCATACGTGGAATGCTTGAAATCCCTGCCTTTGCCACCGGTTCCCCGGTTGTCCACACAGGCCACAATAATCCCCTCAGCGGCCAGTTGCTGATGCCAAAAGTCCCGGGCTCCTCCCCAGGAATTCAGCACATTTTGTGAGCCCGGACCTCCATAGACGTACATCAGCACGGGATATTTCTTGGTTGGGTCAAAGTCGGCCGGCTTGAGGATGTAGCCGTTTAGCTCTGTTCCATCCACAGTCGGAAAGCTGAAAAATTCCTTTTTACCCAAAGCAAAACCTGCCAACTGCTCTCTCAATATTTGATTGTCTTCCAAAACTTTGATCTCCTTTCCGGCTGCATCATTCAAAGTCACTTTCACTGGAGTTTCCGTGGTGGAGTAGTAATCAATAAAGAATTTATAATCCGAACTCATGTTAATCGTATGAGTCCCTTTGGCCGGAGTAAGGAGTTTTTTGCCTTTTCCATCCAGATTGATTACATAGAAATTTCGCTCCAAAGGCGAAGCCTCAGTGGAGATGAAATAAAGCTTCTTTGCCCTCTCATCGATCCCCAGCATGGAACTCACTTCCCAATTTCCGGAGGTAATCTGACGGATCAGACTTCCGTCCATGTTGTGATGATAAATGTGCTTGAAGCCATCTTGCTCGGAAGTTCGGATAAAGGTTTTTCCGTCGCTGAGGTATTGCAAATCATCATTGTAATCCAAATCCACGTAGGTTTTGGACGTCTCGGAGATGATCAGTTTGCTTTCACCGGTAGTTGCATCGGCATGGAAAAGGTCCAATTGGTTTTGCAGACGATTCATCCGGATAAAGGCTAATTGATTTGCGTCTTTGGTCCAATAGATTCGTGGCAAATAAATATCAGTCTCGTTGCCAGCATCTATTTTTTGGGTTTTCCCGGAGGATAAGTCATACACATGAATACTCACGAGCGCATTTTTCTCTCCTGCTTTAGGATACTTAAACTTGTAATCCTGGGGATAAAGTGGCCCCCAGGTCTGCATGTTGAATTCAGGTACCTGTGTTTCATCAAATCGGAGGAATGCGATCTTTTTGCCATCGGGCGACCACTTGAAAGCCTGGGCCATGGAAAATTCCTCCTCATAAACCCAATCTGCAGCACCGTTGATGACCTTATTCCACGCTCCGTCAGTCGTAATTTGTGTTAACTTATTGGTTGCCAACTCGACCAGGTACAGGTTGTTTTCTTTGACAAAAGCCGCTTTGTCATTGTCCGGAGAAAGGGTGGCATAGGAGATTTTTTCACCGTTCATCAACTCCTGCTTTTGGCCGGAGGCCATATCTACCACATAAAAAACTCCCTTGGAGGATCTTCGATAAATTGGCTCCACGTCGGTTGCGATCAGGGCTTTGGACTCGTCGGCATTGAAACTATAGGAAGAAAAATTGACTCCCAATGCTCTTCCATCGAGCAAAACCCCAGCTTCTTCGCCGGTTGCAAGGTTGATTTTCACCACAGTGGAGGTGCCTGATCTTTGCACCAAAGAGCTGTAATACTGCCCGTCTTTCATCCAATTGATACCATAAACGGACTTTTGATTGAACCTGCCTTTTTTGAAGACATCCTCCAAAGTCACTTTCTTCAGACCCTGAGCCTGCGCACTGAGTATCATTCCTATCATCGTGATCCAGGCCAGAGGCAGCACTTTCCAACTTTTAATCATATTCTTGAAATTTGGGGTAAAATTCTTGTGTGAAATCGGAACGAATATATAAAACCTCTAACTAACCCTCCAAGGATTTCGAACCCTTGGAGGGTTTTTTGGAAACCTTTGGAGGGTAAACAGAAAATAAGCTACTTCGTATTGTAATTTTTCCCCTGCTATGAAGAAAACAATTGCCTTGGTGACCGGAGGATTTACCGGTGAATCTGTCATCTCTTTGAAAAGTGCCGCTGTAGTCGAAAAAACAATCGACCGACAGAAATATGACGTGTACAAAATCCTGATTTATCCGGGCGATTGGCACTATGTGAATGTCGGAGGAGAAAAAATCCCCGTAGATCTAAATGATTTCAGTATCAACTTGGGCGACGAAAAAATCACGTTTGACGGCGTGTTCAACATTCTCCACGGTTCTCCAGGGGAGGATGGAAAACTGGCTGGCTACTTCGATATGCTGGGAATTCCCTACACCACTTGCGATCAGTTAACTTCGGCTATCACCATGAACAAGGGCTACACAAAAGCGATTGTCCAGGATATTCCGGAGTTGAATGTGGCTAGGTCCATTCAGCTTTTTGAAAATTTGCAAGAGAATGTTTCTAAAATTCAGGCAGAACTTTCATTACCTCTTTTCATCAAACCAAACAATGGCGGAAGTTCGATAGGAATGAGCAAGGTGAAAACCTGGGAAGAATTGCCTGAAGCACTGGAAAAAGCCTTTGCAGAAGACAAACAGGTTCTGGTAGAAGAGTTTGTCTCAGGAAGGGAATTTTCCATAGGCGTATTCAAGGGGAAAGGACAGATTACCGTTTTGCCGGCAACAGAAATCGTGAGCAGTAAGGAATTTTTTGACTACGAAGCGAAGTATGTCCCTGGAGTCTGTGAGGAAATCACTCCTGGCCGGATGACCCAAGAAGAAGTAGAAAGAGTCCAAAGAATTGTGACTAAAGTCTATGAAAAGCTAAACTGCAAGGGTGCCGTCCGGATCGATTACTTTCTACACCACAAAACCGGCAAATTCTATTTCATCGAAATCAACACCGTGCCGGGACAGACTGAGACAAGTCTAATTTCACAGCAGGTGAGAGCCATCGGGATGGAAGTGAAAGAATTTTACACCGATTTGATAGAGGAGATGTTTGGGTGAGAGGCAAGAAGCGAGAGGCAAGACACAAGAGAGCCCATAATTAATCTTCGGGCTTTTTAATTGGATAAAGAGAATTTTCAAAAATTGAATATTTGCGATTATGATCCCCAAAAAATCTCGATCCTGTTCATTTTTTCCCAAAAACAATTTTTGTTTTGGTATGACGAATCAAATGTTCATCCAAGGTTTGATTGGAAAGCTCCAACAATTCAGCTATTTCAACAGGAAGGGAATCATTCTCCAATTGCTTTTTAAGCTCTTCTAAACCCCCAAGCAATTGCTCACTATCCATTTGATAAGATCCATTTGATAAGATCCATTTTCCTTTTTTCCAGTCCAATACCACTAATTTAAAGCTATTTTTACATCAACTTCCCACTACCAAATACAACATCGCAGCCAGAGCACTTCCGATAATCGGACCTACAATCGGCACCCAGGAATATCCCCAGTCTGAACTTCCTTTTCCTTTGATCGGAAGAATCTGATGCATGATTCTCGGACCCAAGTCCCGCGCGGGATTAATGGCGTACCCGGTGGTACCTCCTAGGGATAAGCCGATGACCCAAACCAGCAATGCAACGGGTAGCGCACCGATTGAACCCAATCCGATTGGTGTACCTGTTGGATCTTCTATTTTTGCACCAGCGATGTAAAGAATCACAAAAATAAGGACAAAGGTCCCGATAACTTCTGATATCAAACTTGTGTTAAAATTTCGGATCGCCGGATCAGTACAGAACGGAGCACGCTTTAATAAAGGGTCTTTTTCCAAATCAAAGTGATCCCGATACATCAACCAAACCAAAAATGAACCAGACATGGCACCTCCAAGTTGAGCGAGGATATATCCCGGTGCAAACGCCCATTCAAACTTCCCCACTATTCCCAAGCCAATGGTCACGGCTGGGTTTAAGTGCGCACCACTGTAGGGTCCTGCCACGACTACTCCACAAAAAACGCCCAAGGCCCAAGCAGTGGTGATGGCGATCAATCCACCGGAATGACCTTTGGTTTGGGGCAAAAGCACATTCGCAACAACTCCTGATCCCATAAGAAGGAGGATTCCGGTTCCGATAAACTCTGCGACAAATGGATTCATGTGTTTGTGATTTGTTTTGTAATTGCCACATCGAATCTCGCATGGGTTATAATCATCCCAGTGGGTGACGTTTTCGTCATGCTCGATTTCATTCTACCCAATTTTTGGATCGTTCTACTGCTTTGTGCCAAAAGTGAATCAGCTTCTCTTGCTTATCTTTTTCCATTTCCGGTTGAAAGCTTCGGTCAGCAGCCCATAGTGCCTGAAGTTCGCCTCGGTCTTTCCAAAATCCAACAGCCAAACCTGCCAGAAAAGCAGCACCGATGGCGGTGGTCTCAATGACTTGGGGTCTTTTGATCTCGCAACCCAACAAATCTGCCTGAAACTGCATCAGGAAATTGTTGGCAGTCGCGCCTCCATCCACTCGAAGCGCTTGGGTCGGTTTGCCGCTGTCTTTTTCCATTGCTTTGAGCACGTCATAAACCTGGTAAGCGATCGCTTCCAAAGCTGCCCGGGTCATGTGCGCAATGGTCGTTCCTCTGGTAATTCCAAAAAATGCCCCCCGCGCATTCTGATCCCAATGCGGAGCCCCCAAACCTGAAAGTGCCGGAACAAAATAAACCCCATCATTGTCGTCCAGAGACATTGCCAGCTTTTCAGTATCGGAAGCTTTTTTGAAAAGTTCAAGTTCATCCCGAAGCCACTGAACTGCAGCTCCTCCAATGAATACAGAACCTTCCAATGCATAGTTGATTTCATTCCCGATTTTCCAAGCTATGGTTGTCAACAATTGATTTTTGGAGCGGACGGCCTCTTTACCAGTATTCATGACGAGAAAGCAACCTGTACCATAAGTAGTTTTTGCCATGCCTGGCTCGATGCAAAGTTGGCCGAAAAGTGCGGCCTGCTGGTCTCCGGCCACTCCTGCAATCGGGATTTTGACACTCAGCACGTCCCCTGCAGTTTGGCAGAAAACCTCGCTGCAAGTTTTGACTTCGGGCAGCATGGATTTTGGTATTGTAAATAGATCCAAAAGCTCCTGGTCCCACTGCTGGGAATGAATGTTGAAAAGCATCGTTCGACTCGCATTGGTGATATCGGTCAGATGGGATTTACCGGCTGTCAGCTTCCAAATCAACCAGGAATCCACGGTACCAAATGCCAGTTCTCCAGCCTCAGCCCGTTCCCGGGCTCCTTTTACATTTTCCAGAATCCATCGGATTTTGGTAGCTGAAAAGTAAGCATCAATGATCAATCCGGTCTTTTCAGCAATCATTTCCGCATGGCCTTTTTCTTTCAGCTCATTGCAAAAAGCCGCTGTGCGTCGATCCTGCCATACAATGGCTTTGTGGATGGGCTTGCCGGTTTTGCGATCCCAGACGATGGTGGTTTCACGTTGGTTGGTGATGCCGATGGCGGCAATCTGATCAGCCCGGATGTCCTTGTCGACCAGGGCTTCGATCATCACGGCAGATTGACTTGTCCAGATCTCATTGGCGTCATGCTCGACCCAGCCTTGATTTGGAAAATGCTGCTTGAATTCTTTTTGGGCAACGGAGACAATCTGGCCCTTCTTGTCAAAAATAATGGCTCTGGAACTGGTGGTTCCTTGGTCCAGGGCCATGAGGTAAGGTTTATTTTGGGTCATTTTGGGTTGAAAGGGTTAAGAGTTAAAAGGTTAAGGGTTAATAGTTAATCGTCAACTGCTTCTGTTTTTGAGAAATTTTGGGGCTTTATCAAATACTTTTCCGCGACTGATCTAAAATCGTGAAGTTCTTTTTCCTGCCAAGTCTCATCCTTTCTAAGTTCAGTTGCCATCAGCCTGACCACTTTTTCGGCTGAATCCAAGGCTGCCTGAGCATCCAAAATCAACATGCGAATCCGTCTGGAAAGCACATCTTCGATTTTAAGTGCCATTTCATTTCGCACTGCCCATGCCACTTCTGCCATAATATTTGGAAAATCGGGATGAATCCGCTCTTCCAGTTGGGGATTGCCTTTGGCCAATTCCTGAATTAAGGCAGCATTTGATCCATAGACGGCCCAGTGACCTTTTGGGATCACCTTGGTAAAGCCATGTAGCAAGATGTCCTTGGAGCGGGATGGATTCATGGTCAATCCAGTAATCTTTGGAAAATACGCCACAGTGTCCTCACCCATCTTTCGGAAAGTTGTCCATTTTCCTCCTGTAAGCGTCACCAATCCACTTTCTGACACTATCACTTTATGCGAACGGGATATTTCCTTGGTTTTGGTACTCCCTTCTTTAGGGCGCGCCAGAGGTCTAAGTCCCGCAAAAACAGACTTGACATCAGCCCGGGTAGGCTTTCGAGTCAAGTACCCGGCTGCCGTTTCCAACACAAAGTCAATTTCTTTTTGCAAAGCTTCGGGTTCGAGTTTAGCTTTTTCCCGAACGGTATCGGTAGTACCGACAACCAGTTTTCCATGCCATGGAACGGCGAATAAAACCCTCCCGTCACGGGTCTTGGGAATCATCAGGGCATCTTTTCCGCCCAAAAAATCCATATCCAAAACCAGGTGGATTCCCTGACTGGGCTGGATGGTTTTTTCTGCCTCGGGATTGTCCATTTGAAGAATTTTATCTGCAAAAACCCCGGTGGCATTCACGACCATTTTGGCATTAACCGAATATTTCTTCTTTGAAATCAAATCCAAAACTACCAAGCCTTTCAACTTTTGGGAGGGATCTTTTTCAAGGGAGACTACCTTGGCATAATTGATTATGCAGGCACCGGCATGATCCGCAGTTTGCGCTATGGAAAGTGCAAGCCGGGCATCATCAAACTGTCCGTCATGGTAGACTATGCCTCCAAAAAGACCTTCGGATTTGATTCCGGGCATTCGTCTGATGGTTTCTTCTTTAGAAATATAGCGCGAGGAACCCAAGCTTAGATTTGCCGACATGTAATCGTACATCTTAAGTCCGGCGCTGTATTGGATCCTATCCCAACGATTGTAAACCGGGATGATGAAAGCTTGATTTTGGGTCAAATGCGGCGCATTTTTGATCAGTCTACCGCGCTCTCTCAATGCTTCCAGGACTAAAAAAACATCGCCTTGAGCAAGGTAGCGCACACCTCCATGAAGGAGTTTTGTGCTTCGGCTGGAAGTGCCTTTGGCAAAATCAGCCTTTTCAAAAAGTGCTACGGAAAGTCCTCTGGAAACTGCATCCAGCGCAACTCCCAGTCCGGAGGACCCTCCACCGATCACGGCAATGTCCCAGATCTTTTCAGTGTTTTGAAGTTGTTTTAGGTTTTCATCACGGTTCATAGGTCCCTTTAACTTGTCAGTTCAAGATAAAGGAAATGAATTGGGATAGGAAAAATCGGGTTAAAAATCCTTGTAAACTTTTCGCTCAACAGAAGAAGTGTTTTCCTCCAAGTTGACTACATAAATAAAATCATATTCCAGATCGTCCAAATCTTTATATTTTTCGGCTTCCCCAATAAAATAATTTGCCAATTGGCTTACAGTATTACTGTGTCCAACCACAAGAACATTTCCTTCCAGGCTTTTTAGCTGCTCGACCAGCGCATCATGATTTGAAGGGTCATAAGATTGAATAGGTATTCCCACTGCTTCAGCAGTTGGCAGTGCTGTATTTCGAGTTCGGAGGTAATCTGTGGAAAAAATATGCTTGATATTCTGATCTTCTAAAATCTGCGAAAGTTTTAACGCTCTGACTCCACCGGCATAAAGTAAATCCGGATCATTGCCCACGAGTTGCTTCTCAGCATGGCGAACGATGTAGATCGTTTTGGGTTGGTTTTTGGAAGTGCAAGCACTCAGAATCAGGATGAAACTGAAAATAAAGAGAAGGTTTTTCATAAATTTTAGAAATAGGCTTCGCGAGTTACAATTGAGATATGCTGCGCGAAATACAGTTCTAATACATCCGCTAAAGCGGACGAAATAATTGAGGAATTTTTCTGGGATAAAGCAAATACCAACCTTTAAAACGAAGGTATTTCAACTGTATTTCTTTTTCAAATTACCCCGAAAACGTATTATCCAAATGCTGGTCTTTTACCCTTCGCTCTTCAAATTCAAGGAATTGCTCCCAGAATTCTGACTCAGGAAGTGCTGCTCGCATGTAGAGTTTTTCCTTTCTGGTCGGATGTACAAAGATCAGGTGAAACGCATGCAGGTTAATGCTTCCGTCGGGATTCGGCTTGGCAAAACCATATTTCACATCACCTCGGATCGGGCAACCCATAGAAGCCAACTGCACTCGAATCTGATGCGGACGACCTGAAATCGGACGAACTTCCAATAGCCAGTGATCATTCATGTAGCCCAAGGTCTTATAATTCAGCTCGGCTTTTTGTGATCCAGGAACTTCCTTTTCATGTGCAGTAACCACATTTTTGAATTCATCCTTGGTCAGGTAGTGCGTCAGTTTGCCCATCTCTTCGCGAGGCTTTCGCTTCACGATCGCCCAGTAGACTTTGTGGATCTCCCGCTTGCGAAAAAGCTCCATCATGCGCTCCAGGCCTTTGGAGGTACGGGCAAAAGCCACCAACCCACTTACCGGACGATCGAGTCGGTGAACAGGGTGAAGGAACACTTCTCCCGGCTTATTATATTTTTCTGCGATGTATTCTTTGCAATAGTCAGTCAGTGTTTTATCACCGGTTTTATCCCCTTGAACCAGGATGCCCGAGGCTTTATTGACAATCAGGAGGTGGTTGTCCTCATAGACAACGGTGAATGGCTTCTTTCTCATAACAGCCCGCAATTTAGCTATTTACTTTGAAGAGCATTGGAGAAAAAAACGGGCACAGTTGTTTCTAACTAAGATTTAGTATAGAATCGTCTTATTAACTGTATACCAATGAGACCACCCTTGATTTTTCTGACCGCTTTTTTGATCTTGAGCTGCGACAATTCTTCGACCAAGACCAAACAGGAACCTTCCAATCCACAGACATATTTTTTTGAAAAACTAGATTCGATCATTGTCAAGGATGTCATAGCTCGTGTGTTCATTTTCCAAGGCTTTCACGAAGGCCAATATTTTTTCAGGGATATGGCTTCCTCTAAGGTGTATCTATTTGACCAAGCTGGAGAACTTGTGGACCAATGGAATAAAGAAGGCGATGTGCCGGGAAAATTCTCCATGACTGCCTCCAATATTTCTTTTGATAAAAAAGGAAACCTTGTGCTGTTGGACATCATGGAAGGAATCAAGATTTTGAAGAAAAATTCAGACGTAGTCCATGATTTTAGAGTCTATCAAAATCAAGTGAGCCTTGGGGCTGCCTTCTCACTATTTGATACGGAGCAATTGATTCAAAAAGAAGGAAAGGAATACTTGATTTATTCATTGGATATCATCGAAGAATACAACCAAAAATATGATCCGGAATTCTTAGCTCGAAGGAAAAACCTCCTTGTTACCGATTTGGAAACGAATGAAACAAAAGAACACATTCCCTTTCCGGAAGGATCTCTTTTTCTTAATGGGAAAGTTTACTATTTCAGGGATTTAAGGCCAATTTTCCAGTATGATGAGACATCAGAGCGTCTGTATCTCATGTTCAAAAGTGAGCCGATTTTATATACCTACGATTGGTCTGGGGAAACTCCGGAATTGATTGATCAGCAAACGCTGCCATTGGAAGGTTTTCAAGTATTTGAAGGTTTTGAAGTAGGGGCTATAGACATGGGTCAAATCGGAAATTTCCAAACTCGTCCTTATCCTTCTGACATTATCAATATCTCAAAGTATGGAGATGACTTGTTGATCAGCTATTCCCCAACTCCTCAAGACAAATCAGCAATAGAACGTGTGATCGCGGGACAGTCCTCTGATGAAACCAAGATAAGACTTAGAAAAGAAGCCCAGATGAGGACAGTTTTACGCCGTCAAAACGGAGAAATCGTACCCGTTGAGCTTCCTGAAATGTATTACAACAGTTTTAAGGTCGATGGAAATACCATTTATTGGATGAAAAAACCTGACCCAAACACAGAAGCTGAAGAATTTACACTCTATTGGGGTGAGTTAAAGGCGAAATAAAGACCGGAGACAGTAGACCGAAGATTTCTTCCGTGTTCGGTCTACTGTCTTCCCGCCCAATTAACTTTTCAACAACTCCCTAATCTCATAATCCTGCAAGTGTGCATTTAGCCAGCCTGCCTCCAGTGTTGCTCCGTATTTTTTGTAAAAATTGATCGCAGGCTCATTCCAGTCCAGGACCTGCCACATCATCCCGGTACAGTTTGTCTCCAGGGATTTGGCCATCACCCGGTCAAAAAGCAGCTTTCCGGCACCATTTCCACGCTCAGATTCGGTCACTACAATATCTTCCAGGTAAAGTCTTTTCCCCTTCCAAGTCGAATAGCGATAATAATAGATGGCGATGCCGATGATTTCATCTGTTTCATTTTTCTCGCAGACATAGAAACCATAAACCGGATTTGGTCCAAACCCGTCTTCTTTCATCAGCTCAAGGGAATTCGTGACTTGCTCGGGAGCTTTTTCATAGCGTGCCAGTTCTTTGATCAGTTCGAGGACACGGGGTAGGTCTTCTAGTTTGCCTTCGCGGAGAGAATACATAGCGAAAAAGGGATTTGAATTTGGTATTTACTTCTTTGTTGGCCTAAATTAGTCAAAACCTGAGAATAGCATGTTTTTAGCCATCGATGCCGGCAACTCGAATGTCGTTTTTGCACTTTTTGATCAAAGAAGCGGAAAATGGACCAACCAATTCCGACTCGAAACTAAGACTCCGAGGCTGATTTCTCAGCTCAGCAAAAAAGTACCGCTCTATTTTATCGAGCATGGAATTCAGCTTTCGCAGATTGAAAAAATCGGCTTTAGTTCGGTAGTTCCCGAGGTAAACTTCATCATTTCGCAATTTTGTAAGAATTTCTTTGGTCTTGAACCCTACTTGATTTCACCCAAAAGCTATCCCAAACTTCCTGTCAAATCCCTTCGGCCAAACGAAATCGGCAGCGATCTGATGTGCAACGTTGTGGCCGCTTTTTCGAAGCATCGCAGCCCGGTCATTATTGTGGATTTTGGAACTGCCCTGACCTTTACAGCCGTAGATAAAAAAGGAGAAATCCTCGGAGTCAACATCGTGCCGGGACTACAAACTGCCATCAAGGCTTTATTTTCCAATACTTCCAAGCTGCCGGAAGTCGAGCTGAGCCTTCCCGATTCTGCACTTGGGAAAAACACGATCCACGCGATTCAAGCCGGAGTTTTGTACGGATATACCGGTTTGGTCAAAGGAATGATCGAGGCAATTGAAGAAGAAACAAAGCTGAAATTCACCATCATTGCCACAGGCGGACTTGCAGCGATATTGACCACTTTGGAAAATACGTTTGACGAAGTCGACCGGAATCTGACCTTGGAAGGACTGAGATTAATCTCAGAAGCAAACTCCTAGATCTTGGAATATCAGGGCATATTTCTGCCTGATTTTCTGCTTGCAATCCCTAACTTTGGTGCTCAATTCTGCTCCAGTCTACGTGTATAAATCTCTGCTCAAACCACTTCTTTTCCTCAAAAATCCGGAGGCAGCGCACCACTTCACTTTTTCGCTTATTAAAACCTTTTTCAATCTCCCGATTGCTCACGCTATAGTCAAATCCACCTTTGGCTTGGATGATCCAAAGCTGGAACGGGAGGTTTTTGGATTGAAATTCAAAAATCCGGTGGGTCTGGCCGCAGGCTTTGATAAGGATGCCAAACTCATCGACGAAATGGCAATGCTCGGATTTGGATTCATCGAAATCGGTACTTTGACACCTAAACCGCAAGAAGGAAATCCACTTCCCCGCCTTTTCAGATTACCACAGGATGAAGCACTGATCAACCGCATGGGCTTCAACAATGGGGGTGTTTTGGCAGCTGTGGATCGATTGAAGCAACGAAATTCCGATGTCATCGTCGGAGGAAACATTGGCAAAAACAAAGTCACTCCCAATGAAAATGCGGTGGACGATTACCTGTTTTGTCTGGAGACACTTCATCCCTATGTGGATTATTTTGTAGTCAATGTCAGCTCTCCAAATACGCCAAATCTTCGTGATTTACAGGAGAAAGAACCGCTAAAGCAACTTCTCCAAGCAGTCAAATCTGCTAACGATAAAAAACCGAATCCAAAGCCGATCCTGCTAAAAATCGCTCCTGACCTCACCGACGGACAATTGGATGACATCGTGGAAATCGTCCAAGAAACCGAAATTGACGGAGTCATTGCCACCAATACGACCATCGACCGTTCGAATCTGAGCACTTCTCCAACTGAAGTGAAGGCAATCGGAGCCGGCGGGGTTAGCGGCAAAGTTCTTGCAAAGAGAAGTACAGAAGTCATCCGATACCTACATCAAAAGTCAAAAGGAGCGTTTCCGATAGTCGGCGTGGGAGGAATATATTCGGCGGCCGACGCAATTGAAAAGTTAGAGGCAGGTGCGAGCCTGATTCAGGTCTACTCAGGCATGATTTATGAGGGACCCGCATTGATAAAAAATATCAAAAAAGGACTTCTGGCATATTTTTCCCGGTAAGATCCGATTCAATAGCCACGTGGCTAAAATTAAAATTGTACTTTCAAGCTTAAATGGCATCAGAATCTTCCGCTAAAAATACATTTCGAAAGAAAGCAGAGAACACTAAAAAAAGCCCTGTCAAACCAAAAGGGCCGGGGTTTTCTTTTGGGAAAATCCAATTTAAGCAATTACCGCTGACGCTTGGGATCATTTTAATTTCAGCGTCAATCTTTTTATTTATTGCCTTCATCAGCTACTTGATCAATGGTCCTGCCGACCAAAGTTTGGTCATGAACAATCCGGATCAGGCGGTTCGGGATGCCGCAAGAGAATCGCGGAATTGGGTGGGTTACCTGGGAGCCCAAGCATCGCACTGGCTCATCTTTCGCTGGTTTGGAATTGCCGCATTTTTACTTCCTCCATTCCTGTTTTTGCTTGGGTTTAGGTGGACGTTTAAGTTTTCCCTGCTACCGCTCACGCGATATGTGGTTTTTTCGCTGTTTTTCACAGCTTGGCTCGGATTATTGATGGGCTACATCGTGATTTTGGTGGAAGGTTACTCGTATTGGAGTTTTCTTTCAGGAGGATTTGGGTATGAGTTGGCCAAGCTTTCCAGTGATTTTCTGGGAATGGGAACCTTCATCATTATTGTTGGCGCATTTTTGATTTTCGTGGTTCTTTTCTTCGGTTTGGAGAAATTGACCTGGTTTTCTCCAAAGGATGAGGAGATGGCTGATAGTTCTGCTCTACAGAAAAAAGAACCCAAAACCAGTCCTTTTTCGATCAATGACGGTTCCGAAGAAAATGACGAATTGGAAGAAGAAATCGATGATGACGGAAGCGCTTGGGAAGTGAAAAGTAATCCCTCAACCGAATCTAAGCCCGAGCTTGCCTTTGATGTCAAAGGAGAAATGTCAGAGGAGCAGGAAGAAGATCTTTTTGAAGTTCCTCAGGTCAATCTTTTGGATGAGGGAAAAAGTGCCGTGAAACAAGGCAATTTCTCAGTAAATAAAATAGAAGAGGAAAAAACAGCCGAAGAGGTCGAAAACCTGGATCCCTACGATCCTACGCTGGACCTCCCCCGATATAAATATCCTACACTTGACCTGCTGAATGAATACGACATCAAAAAGGTGACCGTATCGATGCAGGAACTGCAGGAAAACAAGGATAAAATCGTCACCACACTCAAAAATTTCCAAATAGGAATTCAGGGAATTCAGGCAACGATCGGACCTACGGTGACTTTGTACGAAATCGTCCCCGATCCGGGGGTGAAGATCTCAAAAATCAAAAATCTCGAAGACGATATTGCTTTGAGTTTGGCGGCATTGGGGATTCGAATCATCGCCCCTATCCCAGGAAAAGGTACCATTGGTATCGAGGTTCCCAATAAAAACCGGGAGCTTGTGCCAGCTCGGGCGGTATTGGGCACGGAGAAATTCATGCGTTCAGACAAGGATCTTCCTATTGCTTTGGGCAAAACCATTTCCAATGAAGTATTTGTGGCCGATCTGGCTAAGATGCCTCACCTCCTGATGGCTGGAGCAACTGGCCAAGGTAAGTCCGTCGGACTAAACATGATCTTGGCTTCCTTGATTTACAAAAAGCACCCTTCCCAGTTGAAGTTTGTCCTCGTAGATCCAAAAAAGGTAGAATTAACGCTCTTTAACAAGATCGAGCGGCACTTCTTGGCCAAGCTTCCGGGATCGGAAGAAGCCATTATCACCGATACCAAGAAGGTTATCTATACGCTGAATTCGCTTTGTATCGAAATGGATAACCGATACAATCTACTCAAAGATGCGGGCTGTAGAAACCTCAAAGAATACAACGCCAAGTTTATCGCCCGCAAACTCAATCCTGAAAAAGGACACTATTTCATGCCATACATCGTCCTCGTGATCGATGAGTTGGCGGACTTGATGATGACCGCGGGAAAAGAGATCGAAGCTCCGATCGCTCGCTTGGCACAGCTTGCACGGGCCATAGGAATTCACCTGGTGGTGGCCACCCAACGGCCTTCGGTGAACGTCATCACAGGGATCATCAAAGCAAACTTTCCTGCCCGGCTTTCTTTCCGGGTTACCTCCAAAATCGACTCCAGAACCATTCTGGACGCAGGAGGGGCAGACCAACTCATTGGCATGGGAGACATGCTGCTTTCCCATGGCTCAGAAATGACCCGAATCCAATGTGCCTTCCTGGATACTCCCGAAGTGGACGCCATTTGTGATTGGATAGGTGAGCAAAAGGGCTATTCGGATGCTTATTTACTTCCGGAATTCGTCGGAGAAGATGGAGATGGCTCCATTTCCGGCGTGGATCTTTCAGATCGTGATCCGCTATTTGATGAAGCAGCGCGACTGATCGTTTTGCATCAGCAGGGAAGTACTTCTTTAATTCAAAGAAAGTTAAAGCTGGGTTATAATCGAGCCGGAAGGATTGTAGACCAGTTGGAGGCAGCTGGAATCGTAGGTTCTTTTGAGGGCTCAAAAGCAAGGGAAGTCCTTATCCAGGATGACGCCAGTTTGGAACGGTTATTGAATAGCTTGTAATCGCTGTAAATCCAGTTCCAACAGCTCCAATTCATGAAATTTCCAAGTCAACTTTTCCTTCTTTTTTGTCTGGTTTTATGGAGCTTTCAGGCCACAGCGCAGAAAGACCCAAAAGCCAAAGCCGTGCTTGATGCGATGAGCCAAAAGTACCAAAACATGAAAGGGTTTACCGCAGGTTTTGACTACACCTACCAGGATGCCGGTGTAGCCGGTGACAGGCAAGCCGGTGAAATCGCTGTAAGTGGAGAAAAATACCGATTAAAGCTTCCTGATCAGGAAATCTATAACGACGGAAAAACGGTATGGACCTATATCCAAACAGCCTCTTACAAGGAAGTAACCATCAACGATGCGACTCAGATGGAAGGTGAACTGACTCCCTCAAACATCTATAAAATGTATCAGACTGGCTTCAATTATCGGCTTTTAGCAGACAAAACCTATCAGGGAAAAGCAGTCAATGTAGTCGAACTCACTGCCATGAAATCCAATGCTCCATTCAAGGAAGTGAAATTGATGGTGGACAAATCCTCCAAGGATTTACTGGGATGGGAAATGTCCGACGGGCAGGGAGGGATCTTTTCTTATTCCTTCAAAAATCTAAAAGCTGCTCCTGATCTGGCTGTTGACTATTTTACCTTTGATCCAAAAAAACACCCGGGAATTGAGGTGATTGATTTGAGGTGATTGGATTTAAAGTTACGATTGACCATTTACGACGCATTAAGTTTTTTCTTAGCAATTAGGTGGGATCGAGAATCCGGATTGTTTTGATTATTTCTATTAACTAATTTTATTTTTTAATTGAAAGGTACGGGAGACCGAAATAAACAGGTCAAAATTTTTATTCAGTTTTAGAAAATCGATCGCAACAAATTGAGTGGATTGGAATCCAGTTCAGCCAAAAGGTTTTTTTTTCCAGATTGATATAGACTGTAGGGATATTTTCTGATTCACAGGCTGATTCAAGCTGTTTCAGCAGGGTAGATTTTCCACTCTGTCTTGGCCCGATCAATAGCGTAGCTTCCTCTTTTTTGAGGTGCTCCTTGAGTCTGGCGAAAATCTATCTTTGCATGGTGCTAAACCTATTGAATTTCAAAGGATATGTGAGGCAAAGATAAGTTTGAATTAGATAATTTACCTATTTTACTAGTGAAATTATCTGATATTTTACCTAGTGTACTAGTAAAAATATCGGATATTTTCTCTATTTTAATTAGAGAAATTAGTTAAATATTGATCCCTCTTCTCAGGAATCGAGCATTTTGACCCAGTTTTTTACCAGCTCCAGCCCATACTCCGTCAGATACGCCTCCGGGTGATATTGGATTCCTAGGATCGGGAGCGTCTTATGCGCCATTCCCATGATCTCTCCGGACTCAGTCTCCAAAATGACCTCTAGACAATCAGGCACGTTTTGCAGCTGAAGCGAGTGATAGCGCGTGACTTGGAATTGATCTGTTAGGTTTTCTGTGAAAAAATGAGGTTGAGTTTTTCTAACCAAATGGACTTTACCATGGGTTGGAACTCGATTTTTTACCAATTCTGCTCCAAAAAATTCACCAATCGCCTGATGTCCCAAGCAGACACCCAAGACTGGAACTCGCTTGTAGAATTTTTCAAAAACAGATAAAAGATTTCCTGCATCCCGTGGAATTCCAGGTCCTGGTGAAAGAATCAAGCCTTTGAAAAAGATTTTTTCAATCTCTTCCAAACTTGCATCATTTCGAACGACGCATAATTCCTCGCCTGTCTGTCGAATCAGATCCGCCAAAATATGGCTGAAGGAATCGAAATTATCAATCAGCAGCAGCATCCTTAAACCCTTCCACGATCTCTGCAATCGTCTCCTGCAGCTCTTTGACTTTAGGCACCAGTGGCTCCAACACCCAAATCACACCCGGTGCCAAAGGTTCAATGTATTGGAGATACTCACTTTTTGCACTCCATTCTTTTGGTATTTTAAGCTCAAAACCCAATGCCAGCCACATAAACAGGCTAATAAAAAACGCGGATTTTAAAATCCCCAAAATTGCTCCAGCGATACTGTCTACACTACCCAGCAGGATCATATCCATCATTTTCTTGAGCATCCAACCCGCAATGTTGACGATAAGGAGCGTGATGATAAATACAATCAAAAATGCGATAATCGGAAAAGCAAACGTGAGTTCATCCAGTCGCTCAGCAAGCATTTTGCTTACAGGGTCCATAAAATAAACTCCCAAAATAATCGCCAAAACGAAACCTATAAGACCTACAATAGACATCAACAAGCCTTTTTTGTAGCCCTCATAGGCTCCCAAAGCCAGAATAATCAGGATGACAATATCAATCGGTGCCAACTCAGCCGTTCAAAAGTGATTTTACTTTGTCCGCAATCGCTTTTCCGTCAGCTTTTCCCGCGAGTTGCTTGTTGGCTGCGCCAATGACTTTACCCATTTCTTTGGCACTCACCGCACCTGTGATAGTGATGATTTCCTGAATTGCGGCAGTAAGTTCGTCATCGGTCAAAGCTTTTGGCAAAAACTCCTGAATCACCGCAAGCTCAGCCAATTCCACTTCCAAAAGATCGGGTCTATTTTGTTGTTGGTAAATATCTGCAGAGTCTTTGCGCTGCTTGGCTGCCTTGGTCAAAAGCTTCATTTCTTCATCTTCACTCAGCGCTCCACTGAAGCCTCCTTTTGTTTCCTCGAGAAGAATCATTGATTTGATCGCACGCAAGGCGGTCAACCGTACCTTGTCTTTGGCAATCATGGCGGATTTTATTTCGCCTTCTACTTTCTGCTTTAAAGCCATTAGTCCTAAGTTTGTGTTATATCAATAATACCCTGTAAAAATACCTTTTTCAAAACGGATATGACTCAACTTAGTGTAAATATTAACAAGATTGCCACCCTCCGCAATGCCCGCGGAGCGGACAATCCCAATGTGGTCAAAGTCGCCTTGGACTGTGAGCGATTTGGTGCTCAGGGAATTACGGTTCACCCGAGACCGGATGAGCGACACATCCGCTACCAGGATGTGTTGGATTTGGCAAAAGTGGTGACTACAGAATTCAATATCGAAGGCTACCCCAATCAACGCTTTATGCAACTGATCCGGGAAGTCAAGCCTGCCCAAGCCACGCTCGTACCCGATCCGCCGGATGTGATTACCTCGAATACCGGTTGGGATACCATTACAAATCATAGCATGCTTCGTGAGATCGTTGCGGAACTGCATGAGATCGGTACACGGGTATCCATTTTCATCAACCCTGAAGCAAAATACTTCGAGCCAGCCAAACTTACCGGTACCGATCGAGTGGAATTGTACACTGAACCTTATGCGGCACATTATCATCAGGACCGGGAAAAAGCCGTGAAAGCTTATGTGGAAGTGGCCCATATCGCCCGAGAATTGGGCTTGGGACTAAATGCAGGCCATGACTTAGATCTGCACAACTTGGCTTACCTGAAGCAGCAGATTCCGTTTTTGAAAGAAGTCTCTATCGGACATGCCTTGATCTGCGATGCACTGTATTATGGATTGGAAAATACAATTCAGATGTATCGAAGGCAGTTGGAGATTTGATTGGAAGATTGAAAAATTGGAAGATTGAAAAATTTGTATTGAACCAAGGTGGGTGTCCTCATACCCTATTATAAAATTTTGTGAGGTCGGTTTGTGAGGACACTAACTACGGGGCTTGAAATATAATAATTTAATGATGACCACGAAGTGGTCAAACCTCTGAATAGCCCTAGGCGAAACCTAGGGAAAAATGGAAGGAACAAATTTGGAAACAACCCCGAATGGGGTTGAACATCTAAAATAAAGGGAATCTATTATTGTTCGACCCTTTTCAGGGTCGTCTGATATAATTCAAATCATCTGTTGTCCACGGGTTTCACCCGCGGCTATTTAAAGGTTTGACCCCATTCGGGGTCTAGAAATTGTCTCCATCAAAGTCAAAAGAAAATTTAAAAACTTAAGTAGGGTGTAATTTCCTTAGGTCAAGGGCCAAAACACACAATAATCGACGTAAATCGAAATTCATAAATCGTAAATCTCAACATGCTTTTAAACTTCAAAAAATCCGGCTCCGGCCCACCACTCGTCATCCTTCACGGCCTTTTTGGCTCGCTGGATAACTGGTTTTCCATTGCCAAAGAGTTGGTAGAACATTACACGCTTTACCTCGTCGATCAGCGAAATCATGGAGATTCTCCGCATTCAGAGGAATGGAATTACGCGGTGATGGTTGAGGATTTGAAAGAACTTTTGGATGCTGAGGGATTGGACAAAGTCTTACTCTTAGGTCATTCAATGGGTGGGAAAACGGTCATGAATTTCGCCGTGAAATATCCAGAGCGGGTAGAAAAACTGATAGTTGCGGACATTGCGCCTCGCTATTATCCGGTTCATCATGAGTCAATTTTGGAAGGATTGAACTCTCTAAACCTGAAGGAAATCAAATCCCGGAAGGAAGCCGATGAGCAATTGGCGAAATACATCCCGGAATTGGGAGTTCGTCAGTTTCTGCTGAAAAGTCTGACTCGTGACAGTGAAGGTTTTACCTGGAAGATTAACCTGAAAGTCATCACCGAAAAGATTGAAAATGTCGGAGAAGCCTTGGCCGAAAGTTCAATCTTCGAAGGTCCAACTCTTTTCCTTGCTGGTGCCAATTCCAATTACATTCAACAAAAAGATTTACCAGATTTAGAAGCCCATTTCCCCAACTATGAATTGGAATTTATCGCCAATGCAGGCCATTGGCTTCATGCGGAACAGCCACATGCGGTGGTAGAGGAGATGAGAAGGTTTTTGAGGTAATCTTTTTATGCGCTATTGCAACTGAAAACTGCCCACTTCTGCCTACTGCGACTGCCCACTGATCACTTCACCTTCTTCCCATGCTTTATCACCAGATCCACATTCTGAAGTAGGTTAATATAGCGTAGCACATCTCCGCTGACAGCGATGATATCAGCGTATTTTCCTTCGGAAATGGTCCCATAGTCTTTGTCCACTTTCATGGCAACCGCCGGCCAATAGGTCGCGGCTTTGATCGTCAGCAATGGATCCATTCCAAAATGATTCACCCAGACATCCAGCTCATTCCAGGTGCTTTGGCTGTGAAACTTCATCGGAATGCCGCTGTCAGTTCCCACCAGCATCACCACGCCACTTTCTCTCAATTGGGCAAACTTTCGGTCCAAAGTCGGCTTTCTGACTGGAGTAAGTTGGAAATAGGACATCCTTCCGGGAAAGCGAAGACTAGCCCGAATATCCCGAATAATGGAATCCGGCAAACCCAAATGCCAGGAAGGATCATCCAGCTTCTCAGGATTATCACGCACATATTCGTAGTTGAATAGCCCCTCCACGGTGGGGGTCCAAAAGAGTGGGCCGAGGTTCATTTTGGCTGCCCGCTCTTTCAACATCAACATGATGTCCTCGGGATATTCAGGCGATGAACTCAAACCCGTATGTTCAAAATTGTCCACTCCAATTTGAAGGCCGATACGGATTTCGTCAGGGCGGTGTGAGTGGCCGACGACCATTTTACCGTACTTGTGCGCTTCATCGACCACGGCTTTGGCTTCCTCAAGGGTCATCTGATCCTGATCGATCAGTTTGATCACATCAACTCCGGCATCGACGAGTTTTTTGACTTTGGCTCGGGCATCGGCGGCCCCATTCACGCCCCAACGGAAGGCTTCGGTATTGGGATAAGGCGCTTTTTGGATAAATGGTCCTGACACATAAATCGTAGGGCCGGGAATTTCACCTTTGTTGATTCGATTACGCACATTGATGCTGGCTTCCAAGGGTGCGCCCAAATCTCTGGCACTTGTTACACCCGCCATCAATAACTGATGCGCCGAAGAAGGCATGATCACGGATTCAAATACATCGATATAGGTGCTGTCCCAATGGGTGTAGTCGCTGTGTCCATTGAGCATCAAGTGCACGTGCATATCCCAAAGTCCAGGCAGGACGCTCATACCTTCGGTGGAAATAACTTCTGCGCCAGCAGGAATGGCTAAACTTCCCACTTGGCCAATGGATTTGATCCGTTCATTTTCGATAATAATCACTGAATTTCGAATGGGTGTTCCTCCAAATCCATCGATTAATGTTCCGCCAACAAGGGCTTTGAGATTTTGTGCAGGTGAATTGAAAGAAATGATGAGAAATAAGAGGGAAAGAAATTTGGTTGACTTCATAAGTTCGGTGGAAATAAGAACCAAAAAGGTACAAAACTTAGATGAATTGAGGTGGTCATCATTAGCTAAGAAAGTGTAAAAACACCTGTCAGGTTTTCAAAACCTGACAGGTCTAGTCCAATCATTTTGTTTTTTTAGACTTTCAGAAAGAAGCTGCCAGAATTTCTGACAGATTTTGGGTAAATGTAAACATTCGGTATTTACTTCAAGAGAATCTGATAGCCCAACTGTATTATCCAAAAATCTCCCTGGAGTTGATGTCTGGAATTGGTTAGGTTCCTTCCAATCCCCAATTGAGTTTAGTTCTCTTTTTCCAAGAAACTTTCATTTTTTTCTTTTCGAACTGTAACGAATTATCTATTATGATCGTCTTAGAACTAAATTTGAAAGATATGAAAACCCTGATTAAGAGTATTCTAGTGTTTTTAACAGGCTTTATTTTTTTTGCCTGTGAAGACGACTCCTTGCCAGAAAGTGTGAAGGGAAGGCTAATAGAATTTCCATCTTGTAATTTTGTAAATGTAATTCAGATAGAATCTGGAAACCTTAAAGGAGGATCGATTTCCTCAACAGGTTTACAAATAGAAAATGTTGTTTTATTTCCCGGAAACCCTATACAAGACAGTATTATTTATTTTAATTATCGATTTTTTGACCAAAAAAAAGATCGGGATTCGGTTTACTGCACAGCAGACGTGTTGATTAAGGCTCCTAAAATAATTATTACGAATTATTCAACTTCAGACTAGTTTTTAGCCCATGAAAAGTAATTTAACCCTTCTATTTCTTTCCTTTTTATTATTCACTTCCACATCATTGATGACCCAACAGGATAGCTATTACTGGTCGGCGAACCAAAAGCATTCCCTTCAGGAGGATAGAAATCATGTAATCATTAGTGTGGCCTCAGCCAATGTGGATGTAGTGAAAAGTAAAATTCAGGCTGCGTATTCTGTGAGGAATATAAACCTCCTCAGGTCAGCGAGCGGGTTGTTGATCGAGTTTAGCCAAAATGCACCTAGCCTGGAATCACTCATTCGTTCCCATCCTCAAATTGAGGCCGCGGCTTATGGTCAAAGGTTGGTAGGAGAAGGACCTCCTGTTTTCCTCACAGGCGAGATCTTATTACAGCCGAAAGTAGGCATGGAAATCCATGAAATATTGAGACTAATTTCAGGAGAGTATCTTTCATATGAAGCTACAAAGCATGATACCTATACCATACGGATAAAGGATTGGCAGAAAGTTATTAGCCTAGCCAATAAAATTTATGAAAGCGGTTTGGTCAGGTATAGTCATCCCAACTTTATTGCTGCTATTGAAAGATACCAGGTTACCCCCACCGATCCGCTTTACGCACAGCAATATTACCTCAACCAAGGCAATGACATAGACATCAATGCTCCACAGGCATGGCAACTAAGCAGGGGGCTGAACCAAGTGAGAGTGGCGGTGATAGATGATGGGGTGGAGGCCCATGAAGATCTGAATGGCAGAGTTTTGCAAGGATTTACCCCAACAGACCCCAATGGATTTGGTGCTCCATTAAATAACGGAGCACATGGACAAGCATGTGCTGGGATTATTGGATAAAGAAGGCAGAGAAATTGCAATAGGAATCAGTGTGGCTGGGAAAATGACCTTTGAAGTTTCGCACCTTCAAAAAGGAATTTATTTTATCCATGTGGTGGTCGATGGAGAGCTCACGAGGGAGCAAATCATCATCGAATAAAAATCATCAAACCAATAGCTATCGTGGGTTGCACCCGGGGCAACTCACGATAACTTTTCCACTTCGCCCACCACTTTTCCCCTCACCTTCGATGAGGATCACCGAATTACGGATCGGAGTACCTCCAAAACCGTCGATCAGGGTACCGCCTACGAGGGCTTTGAGATTTTGGGCAGAGGCCTGAAAGGAAAATGCAAGAAATAATAGGGTGAGAAATTGACTTGGCTTCATAGCTTGGGGGGAAAACTGAACCAAAAAGGTACAAAAAAAGCCGTCAGAATTTCTGACAGCTTTTGGTAGTTGTGAATAACTTTCACTTGACTCTGTAAGAATATCCAATTTCCAAGCAAGAATAGCTTAGACTGGTCGAATGAGTGACTTGATACTCCTCAGATTCATAGATGATCTCGGGAAAATCCCTCACGATCACATCCTCCACCAAAGATATTCCCAGGGTTCCTTTTGCAAACAGTGTTGATCTTCCACCAATAGAATAATGAAGTTCAATATTCGGTTTAATCAAAGGGAAAATTCGGCTTTTGATTTCTTGGGAACCAGAAAACGTAAGATCGTATAGTGGTACGCTATAGGTACTTCCATCAGCATTCTGTTTTACGACACGTCTTATTTGGAATGTACTATCACTTTCATAAAATTTATTTTCAATAGGTATAAT
This sequence comes from Algoriphagus boritolerans DSM 17298 = JCM 18970, assembly GCF_900108085.1. Taxonomy (GTDB): domain Bacteria; phylum Bacteroidota; class Bacteroidia; order Cytophagales; family Cyclobacteriaceae; genus Algoriphagus; species Algoriphagus boritolerans. Next base: position 40,246 of record NZ_FNVR01000015.1, on the reverse strand, counting down.
CCCAATACCGAATGCCGAGTTAAATCGGACAGAAAACTTAGTTTCACGCAGGTGATGTTCATACCCAATTAAAGGCAATATTGAGAAATGATGAATTTCTTTAAGGTCATACCGCATAAATTCAAATTGAAATCCGTTCCCGTATCTATTTACGCCTAGATCTATTCCATAAATAAAACCGTTCTTTTTGATTTTTAAACCCGAAGCGGTAATTGACCATCCGTTTCTATAGACAGTTCTCAACCCGTCAAAGTTTCCACTATAATCCCAATTGATCTTTGGAAATCCAAAGGAAAGATTGATAGTGCTTTGTGGATAAACTTTGGACTGAAGTGCTAAAAATAGCAGTAAGATTATTAGTACATTTTTGAACATGAATAAAATTTTGCTTCTAAACGATAATCCATACCTGTAGTACCGGGAGTGTCTTCGTTGTAACGACATTCATCCCATTCACAATTATCTCCCACATAAAAAGCATTAACTCTTCTATTTTCTATTTCATTTTTGCTTTTTGAAAAAATAGTTCCTTCAGATCCTTTTTCTAATAATTCAAGAACCTCGTCCTTAAAAGAAAAAAGATAAACCTCATTTGAATCGAATTCTCCATTTTTCAAAGATTCCCGTAAGGAGAGATCAGAAGTCACAGCCACCAAACGATTGGCGAAATCGAGATAGAATAATTTATTATCAATGATTACCATCCCATCCTCATCTAAAATATCAAGGAACCTTGATATTCTTTCAATGCTTTGGATTCCTCATCAGAAAAGATTCTGGCATTTGAAGAAGTACTTTCCGTCTTCGTCAGCTTTGCAATGAAATAAAAATCTAAGGATAGGATTTCTTTAGGATCCTGAATCGCATTTTCATAAGATTCAAAATCAGCAAAACTCAATGTTTTGCCTACGACTTCCACTCCTTTGTCTCGCGATAGCTCAGGAAAGTCTTCATTTTGGTCTGGAATACAGGCCGAAAGTGTGGCTCCGAGGAGGATAATCCCTCCAAAATTTTTCAAGCGTTTATTCATAAAAGTTTGTTTTAAAAGTTTAATCAAATGAATAAAAAAAAAATGAACTGCAAAATACTCTAACATTTTTTTTAGAAGAATTTTCAATTTATAGTTGCCAATTAGTTACTGGTTAAAAATGAGATTTTGACAGTAATTTCAGATGGTTGCCATTTTTCTTCCGAATTTTACCCCATGCCCAAAGGAAAGCTTTTCTTAATCCCCAATGTCCTCGCCGATAACACAGCCCATTGGGTGATTTCGCCACAAGTACAAGATGTCATTGCTCATACCAAGATCTTTTTGGTCGAGAATCCCCGCTCCGCCCGCCGTTATATTTCCAGCTTGAAGCTGGGGGTAAACCTGGAGGAAGTTCACATGGAAACCTTGGACAAAGGCACCCCTCCCGAATCGATCAATCGGCTCATGCAGCCCCTGATGAATGGAGCGGATATCGGGGTCATTTCGGAGGCAGGCTGTCCCGGCATTGCCGATCCCGGAGCTCTTGCAGTAGCATATGCGCACTCAAAGGATATTCAAGTTGTCCCGATCTCCGGTCCAAGCTCTATGTTTTTGGCACTTATGGGTTCCGGGTTTTCGGGACAGTCTTTCGCGTTTCACGGTTATTTACCCATTGACAAAAAGGAGCGTGCTGCTGCTTTGAAAAAGTTGGAATCTGAATCGCTCCGTGAACACCGAGCCCAGATTTTCATGGAGACACCTTTCCGGAATAATCAGATGCTGGAAGAAGTCTTGGCCACACTCTCCGGAAACACCAAACTTTGCATCGCAAAAAATTTGACAGCCGCAGACGAATTTATCCAAACCAAGACCATCGCCGATTGGAAGAAATTCCCGATTGACCTTCATAAAATCCCAACCGTTTTCATCCTTCAATCCTTCTAAAGCCATGTTTACCATCGACGCGCACCTTGACCTGAGTATGAATGCCCTCGAATGGAATCGGGATCTCACCCGACCCGTCTCGGAAATCAATGCACGGGAAAAAGGCTTGACTGACAAGCCTGATCGGGGCAATGCGACCGTCTCTCTTCCAGAGCTGCGCAAAGGAAATATAGGCTTGGTCGTGGCTACTCAGATAGCACGATTTGTTGCTCCTGACAATAATCTTCCCGGTTGGCACTCTCCCGAGCAGGCTTGGGCGCAGACGCAAGGTCAATTGGCATGGTATCAGGCGATGGTCGAGAAAGGCGAGATGGCTCAAATCCGGAATTTGAATCAGTTGGAAAGTCATTTAGCGCTTTGGAATGAAGGAAAAGACAATTCTGCCAAGCCTGTTGGTTTTATCCTTTCATTGGAAGGAGCGGACTCGATTGTGAATTTGGATTATCTGGAAAAAGCTTACGAAAGTGGCCTAAGAGCTTTGGGTCCGGCACACTATGGGCCCGGACGCTATGCCTTTGGCACAGATTCTTCTGCGCCTTTGAATAATCAGGGGAAAGAACTGGTAAAGAAAATGGATGAGCTCGGGATCATTTTGGATACCACCCACCTCTGTGATTTGGCTTTTTGGGATGCGTTGGAGATTTATCAAGGACCAGTCTGGGCAAGTCACAACAATTGCCGGGCTTTGGTCGATCACAACCGACAGTTTTCCGATGAGATGATCAAAGCCTTGGTAGATCGCGGGGCTGTAATCGGAGGTGCCTTTGATGCCTGGATGCTGAGTCCGGGTTGGGTCCGCGGCAAGTCCACTCCCAAAGAAAGAGCGGTCACGATTTCTACTGTTTTAGACCACTTGGATCACATCTGTCAAATAGCAGGAAATGCAAATCACATCGGAATAGGATCGGACTTGGATGGCGCTTTTGGTACCGAACAATGTCCATCGGATCTGGAAAGGATCGCTGATCTGCAAAAAATTCCTGAATTACTCCAAAAAAGAGGCTACAAGGCTTCAGACATAGAAAAAGTAATGCATGGCAATTGGTTGAACTTTTTGAAGAAAGCTTGGGCCTGAAGAATCCTGGAAAATCCTCAGTTCCATCATTACAGGCTACTTTGATATCCTCGAGACGGTGGATTACAACACCGGCTATTTGACTACTGCTTGGCAGGTACAGAACTTCCAATCCAGCATTATCCGTACTCGGGTGATTGTATCCAGTGGAGGAAATTCGGATCAAGTAGCCTATGCGGTTAAACTGGTCAGTCAGGAAGCATTTTTGGACGGAAAAAATCCCGTGACGGTCAAAGACGATGAGAAATTCCAAGACTGGGCCCGAATTCTGAAAAAGTACGACGGTCTGATTCAGGAAATTCAAATCCGACTGCAGAATTAATTTCAATCAGCTATGACAGAAACCCTGAAAGTGCTCCTTTCGGGGTTTTCTTTTTCATTTTCCTCCGAAACAATTGTGGGAATATCAAACGATTTCCAAAGGGATTCGGCAATAAAACTTTCATTGCTGACTTTTGAGGGGCTTTTTTCATCCTAAAAACTTTGTATTTTTTGAAGTTGAAAAACGAACTGACTTACCTTTTGCAATAACCCAAACCTCACCCGATGCAAAAACCCAAACTCTCCTTTTCCCAAATAATCAATATGAATGTTGGGTTTTTTGGGATCCAATACAGCTTTGGACTACAGCAAAGCGCAGTCAATCCAATCTACGACATGCTGGGTGCTGCACCGGATGAGATTCCGCTTTTGAATCTGGCCGGACCGATGACGGGATTGCTCATTCAACCCATCATCGGAGCACTGAGTGACAGCACCTGGAGTGAGAAGTACGGGAGAAGAAAACCCTATTTTTTCATTGGCGCTTTGATGTGCAGCATCTGTTTGTTCTTTTATCCATTCAGTAGCACGCTTTGGATGGCGGCTGGCTTACTTTGGGTGCTGGATGCGGCAAACAATACGGCGATGGAACCTTACCGGGCGCTAATCGCGGATTCACTTCCCAAGGAGCAGTATGGTCAGGGATTTTTGACCCAAAGCTTCTTCACCGGACTCGGTATCACTTTGGCCAATATTTCCTTATTTATCTTCCAGATTTTCTTCAAGGGAACCATCGGTTCGCTTCCAATGTGGGTCTATGCCTCCTTTTTCCTGGGGACGATCTGCTCCATCACCTCGGTGCTCTGGAGCATGTCCAAAACGCCTGAATATCCTCCCTCCGCGGAAGAATTGGCCCTTTTGAAAGAACGGAACAAAGGGATGCCTCATCCTGCCATTCAGTTTTTTCTTTCGATATTAACCACTTTGGTCGCTTACTTGGTCTTTTTCATTCTGCTGATTCCCTCGATTTTTGATCGAAAACTGATCCGAAAAACCATCCATTGGGCTGAAAACAACCCTACGACCAAAGTGCTATTTGCCCAAAACCTGGAGATTATCGAGTCCATCATCCAGATGCCATCTGTGATGTGGAAGTTGGCATTGGTTTACCTTTTCCAGTGGTATGCACTCTTTTGCTATTGGCAAAATGCCGCAAAAAGTATCGCCCTATCAGTTTGGGATGCCACGCCCGCGAGTGATCCGGGGAAATATGAAGAAGCCGTCGGCTGGACAGGCCTAGTCAATGGCTGGTATAACATCGTCACTTTCCTTTCTGCCTTTTTTCTGGTGGGAATGGCGAGAAAATTCGGACCCAAAAAAGTCCATTTCTTTTGTCTCATGATGGCAGGATTGGGATTGATCATTTTCCCCATGATCGAAAATAAATACCTGCTTTTTGCGCCGATGACCGGATTTGGGATCGCTTGGGCGAGTATGATGGGCATTCCTTACCTGCTCGTGGTCAACGAGATTCCGAAAGAGCGCTACGGAGTCTACATGGGCATCATCAACATGATGATCGTAATTCCGATGATTTTGCAGACGCTTACATTCGGTTTTATTTCCAAAACTTTCCTTCAAAACGACGCGGGCCAAGCCATCACTTTCGCAGGAATCTTCCTTCTCATCGCAGCAGCTGCCACCTTAAGGATCAGGGAAAATAAGCAAATCGACCCCGACATTTCACCGGTTTCAGCTGGGCATTAATCAAAAATTCAACTTAGACCTGGCAGGTTTTCAAAACCTGCCAGGTCTAGTTTCAGCGGGACATTAATCAAAATTTCAACCCATTATACGTCACGGTAATGACCACCGAATCCCTACTTCACCAAAAAACTCAAGACATTCTCAGAGCAGCCGGTTTGGATGAAAAGAAAAAAGACAAAGCTTTTGTCTCCCGCCTTTTTCAGCATCTTCCCCTCATTCACCGGCTTTTTGGTGAAATCTACGCTTTGCATCCCGAGGCCGAAAATCAGTTTCTAAAACTGATTCAAAGCCTGATCCAAGGCTATCAAAACCGGGAAAATGCACTTCGGAAACGCGACGAAGAAAAGGCCAAAAAAGACTTTTGGTTTCTCAGCAATCAACTCACCGGAATGAGTTTGTATGTCGATCGATTTGCGGGAGACTTGAAATCCATGCCCGAAAAGCTGGGTTACCTGGATAATTTGGGGGTAAACTTCCTTCACCTCATGCCGATTTTCGAAAGTCCAGCGGGCGAAAGTGACGGAGGCTATGCGGTCTCTGATTTCCGTAAAGTCGATGAGCGTTTCGGTACCCTCGGGGATTTGATTTCTCTTCGGAAAAAAATGCACGATCAAGGTATGTTCCTCATGCTGGACATTGTGCTCAACCATACTTCGCACCATCACGAATGGGCCAAAAAAGCCAAAGCAGGGGATAAATACTACCAGGATTTCTTCTACACCTATGACAATCGCTGGATCCCGAATGAATTTAATGCGACCATGCCCGATATTTTTCCCGAAAGTGCTCCCGGCAATTTTACCTGGAATGAAGAAATGGGCAAATGGGTCATGACCGTGTTTCACTCCTATCAGTGGGATTTGAATTACACCAATCCGATCGTCTTCCGGGAAATGCTGGAAAACATCCTGTTTTATGGGAATCTTGGGGTCGACGTACTTAGAATAGATGCACCGGCTTTTATCTGGAAAAAAACCGGGACAGCCTCTCAAAACCTCCCCGAAGCGCACACGCTACTCAGGCTAATTAAGCAATGCGTCCAAGTGGCGACACCGGGAATGGCGCTATTGGGAGAGGCCATCGTCGCTCCAAAAGAAATCATGAACTATTTCGGAACAGGAGAATTTATCGCCCAAGAGTGTGACTTTGCCTACAACGCTACCCAAATGGCTCTTCAGTGGGATATGTTGGCTACCGGAGAAACGAAAATCATGCTGAACGCTCAACATGAGATTTTACAAAAACCATACGGTACATCCTGGATCACCTACACCCGCTGTCATGACGATATCGGACTTGGGTACGATGACTACATGATTGCCCAGGCAGGCAAGGATCCCTATCAGCATCGGAAGTTTCTCAAAGAATATTATTCCTACTCGGGTGAGCAGTGGATGAGTCCGGCTCGGGGGGCACTTTTCTCCTCCAATCCCAAAACCGGCGATGCCCGCATCAGTGGAACATTGGCTTCGCTTTGTGGTCTGGAAAAAGCCGTAATCGAGCGAAATGAAAATTCGATCGACCAAAGCATCCAAAAAATCCTGTTGATGCAGGCACATTTCATTTTTCTGGGAGGATTGCCAATGTTGTTCTACGGAGATGAAATCGGCTATACGAATGACTATAGCTTCCAAAATGATCCCGGAAAAAGCTACGACAACCGCTGGATGCACCGTCCTGTGATCGATTGGGAAAAAGTCAGAAAAGTGGAGATCGAAGGATCGATTGAAAACCGGGTTTTCTTCGGAACGAAGAAGCTGCTGGAAATCCGAAAGCAAAAGCCTCTTTTCAGCGATTCAAGTAACATCTCCTGGCTGAGTCCGCACAATATCCACGTTGCTGGCTTTATCCGAAGACTCGGAAATGAGCGCGTTTATTGCCTTTTCAACTTCTGTGATAAAGTTGCCAACCTGACTTGGTACGCCTTTCGGGAGCAGGGCGAAGGAGCAGAAAAGCTGAAGGACCTCTGGAGCGGAGCAGAATTTGGGATAGGCCCTGACCATGAGCATTTGAATTTGGAACCCTATGGATTTATGATTCTGGAGCCAAAGTAAAGGCTCCATTTTTTATCAAAGTCGTTTTTGAGAAGATTGCCTGACGATCAGTTCGGTTTTCATTTCGATCAAATCATCCTCGCCAAGACTGTGTTCTTTGATCAGGTTGATCAAAATTTCGGTTGCCCTTTCACCCATTTCAAAGCCGTGCTGATCCACCGAACTCAGGCTAGGCGAAATATATTCTGAAAGCATCCAATTGCTAAAACCCATCAAACCAACTTTTCCAGGCACTTCATAATCCGCTGATTTCAGGTACTTCAAAGCACCAAGAGCCACCAAATCTGTGATGCAAAAAATCGCATCAGGAGGATTTGAGCTTTCCATCAATTCCTTGGTAAAATCAAACCCCTCCGATTCGATGATGTCCCAGCAGCCTTTTACCCATTCCTCGCGAAATTCCAATCCATGATCTTTCAAAGCTTTTTTGTAGCCTTGGAATCTTCCCTGCGCATTTTTTACTTCCAATCTTCCGCTCAGATGGGCGATTTTGCTGTATCCATTGTCAATCAGATTTTTGACAGCCTGATAGGCTCCATCAAAATCATCCACCACAACTTTGGGTGAATGAATGTGGTCGGTGATTTTATCAAATTGGACGATAGGTTTCTCTTCGTCCAAAAAATCCTGAAGGTGTTCCGCCACAAAAGTTTCATTGGAAACAGAGATAACCAGGCCATCAACTCCCATTCCCAGCAGGGTACGGCAGGCAAAGATCTCACCGTCCTTCACATCTCCGGATTGAGTCACCAACACATGGTAACCCTGTTTTTTCGCCGTCTCTATTACTCCTGAGATCGTAGTGGAGAAAAAATGATGCACGATATGCGGGACTACCAAACCGATCAGGGAAGTTCGGCTTTTTCGAAAATTGACGGCAAGCGTATTGGGCACGTAATGGTGCTTTTCTGCATATTCTTTGACTTGTCTTACCGTTTCATCAGAAATTGAATGGTAGCCATTTAGTGCTCTGGATACGGTCGAGGGAGAAACATTCAAGGCAATTGCAATATCTTTTAAAGTAACTCTTCTCTTTTCCGACATGTTCAGGATAGTTTGTGTTGGATAAGTTATTTGATTTGATTCTGGTTATCAATGCCATTAGTAAAAAGGATTTTGGAAAATGTAAGAATCACCTCGTCAAAATCGTGTCCGATGCATTTTGAAAAACTTTTATATTGATCCTAGATAATTCTTCAAAACTCAATTAATCTAGCCCAAAAACCATGCAACCTATTGTTCAGATATCGCTCGACCTGACAACTATCGCTGAGGCACTGGAAACCGCCGCTTTGGCGCTTCGAGCAGGAGTAGACTGGTTGGAGGCCGGTACACCCCTGATTTTAGCCGAAGGCCTTCATGGAGTAAGAAAAGGAATTGCAGCTGCAGGACATCGGATGCCAAGCCCACTGGATCAGCTTCGGGAAGTGGTCAAAGCCGTGAACATCCCCGTGCAGGCTGTGGGAGGTCTCTCCCTAGAGCAAGCAATCAAATGTCCTGAGTATGGCGCACCACTTGTAGTTTTGGGTGCGCCGCTGACGATTGATGCGGATTCTTTCAAAACGGCAGACGGAAATCTGGAAGAATCCCTTCGCATGATCTGTGCCGCTATTCACGCTCAAAAAACCGTTTTTCCCCCTAAATCCTAAGCCATGTCCAGCACCAAAATACCTGCGGTAGTCAATTTTTCAGAGAAAAAGCATTCTGTCGAAATCCGCGAAATTTCCATTCCTGATATCGGGGAGGAAGATATTTTACTTGAAGTGGAAAATGTCGGAGTCTGTGGCAGTGATCTGCATCAGTGGACTTCAGATCACAGTTGGCCGGTGAACTATCCAGTCGTATTAGGCCATGAGTTTGGAGGAAAAATCGCTGCAATTGGAGATCGGGTTTCTGGCTGGAAAGTCGGAGATCGCGTCGTCTCCGAAACCGCGGCAGTGATCGACTCCCAAAATCCCATGAGCAAAGTTGGCCTTTACAATCTTGATCCAACGCGAAAAGGCTTTGGCTATGGTGTGAATGGTGCGATGACAAGATTTGTCCGGGTACCTGCCCGCTGTCTTCATACCGTTCCGGAGAATCTTTCCTTCGAAGAAGCCTGCCTCACTGAACCCTGTTGCGTGGCTTTCAATGCGCTGGTGGGAAATTCCCAAATCAAACCAGGTGACAGAGTGGTAGTAATCGGCCCGGGAACGATCGGAATCCTTTGTGCCGCAGTAGCCAGACTTTGCGGAGCAGAAGTGGCGATTTTGGGTTTGGAACGCGATAAAGGGAGGTTGGAGATCGCCCAAACTGCCTATGGATGTGCTCCGCTGATCGGAGAAGATGCAGCAGAGACTTGGGCCAGAAAGCGGGATGGCCTGGGTGCTGATCTGGTCGTGGATGCAGCGGGACACAGCAGCACTTTGAAAATTGCCATGAGACTCGTTCGTCAAAATGGTCAAATCACCAAAGTCGGTTGGGGACCACAGCCGCTCAATTTTTCCATTGATCCGATAGTGCAAAAAAACGTCCGACTTCAGGGAAGTTTCAGTCACAACTGGCCGATTTGGGAGCGGGTGATTGTCTTGCTGGCTAGCGGAGCATTGAATGTAAAGCCCATCATCGGAGGCATTTGGCCGATTACTGAATGGGAAGAGGCATTTGAAAAAATGCATTCTGGGCAAATCGTAAAAGCAGTTTTAAAGCCTGTTTGATATGCGCCTCAAAGACAACATAACTTTCAAATAAATAATTATCCGTCACTTTGCCAGAAGGACATAAAAGTTATGAGTAACGGATAATTAGTCAACGGTCGACAGTCGACCGACCGCAGCAGCTCTAATTGCACTTCAGACTTTTTTACTTGGGTAAGTGGTAAAAAAGTGTTTAACCATAATGATAAAGAATCATGCCAAAATTAGCCGCCTTTCCCAAAGCCTTTATGCAGCAGCTCTGCAATGACGGAAGCATGAAAATCGCCGACTGGGTGAGCCTTGCCGCGCCACTTAAGATCGACGGATTGGAATGGTATGCCGGTTTTTTGGAAATGGAAAATGAAAAAAACTGGCCCAAATTTCGAAAGATGGTAGAAAACGAAGGCATGGTCATTCCGATGATGTGCTGCTCCCCTGATTTCACCCACCGGGACAAAGCCTTCAGGGAAAAGGAAATCCAAAAGCAGCGGCGCTGGATCGATATGACCGATGAACTTGGCGGTAAATATTGTCGGGTCTTATCCGGCCAATTTCGCCCCGAACTTTCCATCGAAGAAGGGGTCAAACTCGCCAAAGACTGCATCGAAGCTTGCCTGCCTTATGCCCAAAGTCTGGATATTACACTAATTATCGAAAACCATTACAAAGACGACTTTTGGGAATATCCTGAGTTTGCACAGAAAAGAGCCGTTTTCACCAAGCTAGTCAAATCCATTCAGCATCCGAATTTCGGGGTGAATTACGATCCAAGTAATACTTATTTGGCAGGAGAAGATCCGCTGGATTTACTGTATGATGTGTCTGATCGGGTGATGACGATGCATGCCAGCGATCGGTTTTTGAAATATGGCACACTCGAAGACCTTCGGAAAGAAGACGGAGGAGCGGTTGGCTATGCCAAACGGCTGAGCCACGGCGAAGTCGGAAAAGGAATGAATGACTACGATGCCATTTTCACCGAACTCAAGCGCGTCGGTTTTGATAACTGGATCAGTATCGAAGACGGCGTGGACGGCATGGATCAGCTAGAGCGCAGTGTGGCGTTCTTGAAGAAGAAAATTGCGCAGTATTGGAAGGAGTAATTGTCAACAGTCCACCGTCGACAGTCGACCGCAAATAGAATTTACGTTGGAATTTGTACTCTTGAATTAATAAACAAAACGGCTGTGGTCCGTGGACTGTAGACCGTTGACAATTAAACTTTAAAACCTTGCAACATTCAAACCTTACCACCCTTCCCTCCCAATGCTATCTCGGTGAAGGTCCACTCTGGATCGCTGATTTAGGCTGTTTCTTTTGGGTAGATATCGAAAAAGGAAATCTACACCGCTATCATCTGGAATCTGAAAAGCTGGAAATCCGACATTTTCCCCATCGATTAGCAGTGGTTTTGGAAGGTCAAAATGGAAAGCTGATTCTGGGTTTGGACCGAAAGTTAGTTCGCTACGATTGGGAGACTGAGGAAATAGAAGAGCTGTGTGAAGTGGAAGCCAATGAACCGCTGCATCGCTTCAATGATGGGAAAGTTGATGCTCAGGGTCGCATCTGGATTGGGACGCTGAGCACGCTTTTCACCGAAGGTGCAGGTTCGCTGTATCGAATCGGACCAGATTTGCGGCCTGAAGTCCAGCTGAAGAACCTCAGCATTTCCAACGGCATGGCTTGGACGGAAGATCAAAAGACCTTTTATTTTATCGACACCCCAACCCGGAAGATTCAAGAATATTCATTCGCTCCTGAGACAGGAAAAATCGGATTCAGAAGGATTGCGGTGGAAATACCGGAAGAGCTGGGTTTCCCTGATGGAATGTCTAGCGACCGGGATGGGATGCTTTGGGTGGCGCATTATGGAGGTTCGGGAGTCTATCGCTGGAATCCCGAGACCGGCAAATTGGTTGACAAAATTGAATTGCCGGTGCCTCACGTAACTTCCTGCTGCTTTGGTGGAGAAAATCGGGACGTGATGTTAATTACCACCGCTCAAGAAAATCTGGCTGAATCGGACTTGAAAAAGTATCCAAAAAGCGGGGATGTGTTTTTGGTGAAGTTAGAGGTGGGGGGATTTAAGGCTAATCAGGCTTCGGTTTAATTTCCCGCTGATTAACGGAGATAAAATTCGCCGATTAACGCTGATTTTTCACTTGACTGGTTCAAGACCCACCTTGGTTCAAGGTTTCAAACTTGGCCCCGTCATTATGCAGTCTTCGGACTGCCATGTATTGATTCCTTTACCAAACAGGTTCAAGGTACTATCTTTCAAACCAAGAGTTTTCTGAAAATTTTTACCTTTACGATACCGGAGAGGAAGCATACAGTGATCGTTCACTTGGATGTTTACCTTGTGTAGTGCCGACTTGATCGGCACTACTTTTTACAGCTTTTGCAAAGCTGACCGGAGAGGGAAGCTCCAGCTCCTGTTCTTTGGATATTTGGGGTTTATAATCATTTTCAAAATGGGTGTTGTTTTTCCATAATGCGTAGATGGTGGTCAGAATTTTCTTTTGGACAGCCACATAGCTTTTCATTTTTAGGCCATGCTTTTCGAAGGTCCGATCAAATAGGTTGCAGAAAGGTTTGACTTGGTAGGTGACAGCCTGGAATGCCGGCATGAACATCGCCCGCCTGATTCTTGAATTACCTTTTTTTGATATTCTGGTTTTACCGTTATGCTTTCCCGACTGGTTTTCGATCACGTCATATCCGCTGTAGCTCACTAATTGCTTGGCGTTTTCAAACAGTTCAAAGCCGTTGGTTTCGGCTAGTAGAATAGCTGTTGTCAATACACCTACTCCTTTAATCGTACAGATGTTGCAGACCTTTTGCCAGACTTCTTCTTCACTTTGGAGCAGATTTTTGATCGTGATTTCAAGTTGTTCGAGCTGCTTGTCAATCAGTTTGATCATGCTTTCCAACTGTTTTTCAACAGCTTTTGAGGAATACATGCCATTCTTGATGGCGTGGAGCTGATTTTTTGAACTCGTCTTTTGTTCCTGCAAGCTTTGGTGATGTCTGGTTAAGGATCGTAGTTCATAGAAAAACCTTCCAAATGGAGACCAGATAGACAGGCATTGTTCTGCTCCCATCTGGGCAAGGCCCTTAGCATCTATACTGTCGTTTTTGGACTTGTTCCCAAGCGATTTAAGATAATTCTTCGCTTTATTGGGTAAGATCACTGAAACAGAATAGCCTTTCTCAAACAGATACAAAGCGCAAGACTCATGGTAATTGCCAGTAGCTTCCATACAGATGACCAGAGGAATGCTTTGGTCTTTCCAGTTTTTTCGGATCCAAGTATCCATGGATTTGAAACCAGATTTGGTATTGGCAAACGTGTGAGTGGTTTTTACCGTGACCTTTTGACCGTTATCTATAGTGGATAAACAGCCGTTGATAGATTTGCTGGAAATATCCAGTCCGACAGAATATTTTAACATAGAATTTGATGATTTGAAAAAACAAGATCCCCCCTAGATCTTTACTCATAGTATGGAACATTGAAAGAGCTAATCCCTCATGTTTAGGTACTATTCAGATTCGAAGAGGAAAGAATAAAGATGTGATCCCTTGAACACAGTATCGGTATTGCCGTACTTCGTCTTCGAGTCTGGCTACACCTTTATCCTGTTTTTTTTCATTCAATTTAAAGATATGAGTCAGGAGCCTTGAACCAATTCAAAATCCGCGCTGATCCGCGACTTTTTCTGCATACATCTGCGGGAACCTTTAAATTTAAAAAAGCCAATCTCTCGATCAGCTTTTCTCTATTTTCTATAGCAGCGGCCTGAATTGGCTCAGGAATCGCACGTCATTTTCGGTAAACAGTCGCAAGTCACGGATCTGATACTTCAGCATCGCGATTCGCTCGATTCCCATTCCGAAAGCAAAGCCTGTGTATTTTTTGGAGTCAATTCCGCAGTTTTCCAGGACGTTTGGATCCACCATTCCACTTCCACCGATCTCTACCCAACCGCTACCTTTGCAGACGTTGCAGCCTTTCCCTCCGCAGATCAGGCAGGAAATATCGATCTCCGCACTGGGTTCGGTGAATGGGAAAAAGGAAGGTCTGAACCGCACTTTAGTCTCCTTGCCAAACATCTCCTTGGCAAAGTGATACAGGGTATTTTTCAAATCGGCAAAACCTACATTTTCATCCACATAGAGTCCCTCCACTTGGTGGAAGATGCAATGCGCACGTGCTGAAATGGCTTCATTTCTATAAACCCGTCCCGGAGAAAGCGTCCGAATCGGAGGCTTTTGGTTTTCCATTACCCGTACTTGTACCGATGAAGTATGGGTTCTCAGCGCGATATCGGGATTTTTCTCGATGAAAAAAGTATCCTGCATCTCACGGGCAGGATGATTTTCAGGGAAATTCAGTGCGGTGAAGTTGTGCCAATCGTCTTCGATCTCAGGTCCTTCGGAAAGATTAAACCCGATGCGCTCAAAGATCTCGATGATGCGCTGACGGGTTGCGGTAAGGGGATGAATTCCGCCCAAAGGATAATTGGAAGGAGGCAAAGTCAGGTCAATATCCGCAGATTTCGACTTCTTGTTGGATGCAGCAACTTTCTCGATCAGCTCCTGAAACTTCTCCTCAGCCAGCTGCTTCACACTGTTGACCACCTGACCGTAGCTTCGCTTTTCTTCATTCGGGATCTGGCCCATCGCTGCAAAAAGCTCCCCAACGACACTTTTCTTGGAGATAAACTCCATTCTGTAAGCCTCTAATTGATCGGGGGTAGTCGCGTCAGCTGCTGCTATGGCGGCTTTGATCGCCTCAATTTTCTCTTGGTACATGACTGCAAATTAATCCAGCCACAAAGCTATCAATTTTGAGCTTTTGGGAGCAAAAGTCGGCGAGTAACTCTTTGCCTCCTTTTGATTTTTACAAAAAAATAAATCCTGCACTCAATCCACCTGCGATTTCTCACTCGTAAGTGCATCCATATCAGAAAAACCAAAACAATTAAAAACATGAACAAATTATTCAAAATGGCTTTCGCAGCCTTCGTATTCCTTACAGCAAATGCTGCTTTTGGACAAATGGAAAAAACAGTAGAAGTAGGTGGCGCACCGATGTATCCTTCTAAAAACATCGTGGAAAATGCAGTGAATTCTGCAGATCACACAACATTGGTAGCAGCTGTGCAAGCGGCAGGTTTGGTAGAAACTTTACAGAGCGCAGGTCCTTTCACAGTGTTCGCTCCTGACAATGCAGCTTTCGCTAAACTTCCAGCTGGAACAGTTGAGACACTTTTAAAGCCAGAGAACAAAGCACAATTGCAAGCAGTATTGACTTACCACGTAGTAGCCGGTAAAATGGGTTCCAAAGAAATTGCTGCTGCGATCAAAGCGGGTGACGGCAAAGCAACTTTAACAACTGTACAAGGCGGAACTATCACTGCATGGATGAAAGGCAAAGACCTCTACATCACAGATGCAAACGGTGGACAGTCTAAAGTGACGATTGCCGACGTATGGCAGTCAAACGGTGTGATTCACTCAGTGGATACCGTGGTACTTCCTAAGATGTAATTGAAAGACATTGTTATTAAATAAAAAAGCCCAAATCGAATTGATTTGGGCTTTTTTATTAATTCATCATTCAACTCCACCAGTGTGAATCTTCACTTCATAGGCAGTGAATAAATGGTCAGGGTCTAATGAGCCTTTTACCAAATACTCGTCTTGATAAATGATGTAGTATTGTTTAAAATTAAGACGGAACCAATCCATGTAGCCCATTTCTGAATCAAACCAGACATTCATTTGATCCAAGTCCCGCCTAATAATTTGAAGTTTATAATTATCAAGTCCATGAAAAACACTTATATGGAGATTAGGATCATCGAATGGAGGATCAAAATTCTTCCTCCAATATTGAAAACTTTCCTTTGAGGCAGTTGACCTATCTATATATTCTGTGTTTTTTTCTACTCGATTAAATATAATTAAAAGAGGACTTTCCTCAGAAAGAAATTCAACTTTCTCCTTTTTGGAATTACTGTATTTCTCGGGCTGACAAGAAGAGTAAATGAAAATTAGTAAGAATAAGAAATAGAGCTTCATAGTTAATTACAATCATTATTTAAATTATCTAAGGCTAACTTTTGATAATCTTCATAATTAGTCCTTTCTGGCAAACGATACCTCCACATGTCTGTTGCTTGTAATCCAGACCATGCCAAACCTTTGTAGAAATCAGATGGCAATCCATTTGGGAAAGCATTTTTAACGTTTGGATCGTTTAGAAATTGCAGCTTCCCTAAATTGGAATGAATTAGTGAAAGTACTATTGACATATTATTTACCATGTTCTCAGCCATATAATTATGATGAATAACAGCATTTCCGTCAGGATAATATTTTTGTATGTACGTATTGAAATTTGCCTCAAAATCACCATCAATTGGAGACCCTCCTTTATGAAAATTTGCTACAAACAACTCAGCATGAATCATTTCATGGAGGATTATTCTCGCTAATTCAAGTGAACTTAAATTCACCCTATCTTTATTTATGGTAATCTGAATATGGTATGGCCCAAGGTCATCATTTGTTTCGGCATTAGCTGCCGTCATTTGACCTGGTCTTTTAGGTATTTCCCCAACTTTTAGAACCACATTTCTTCCATTCGGAACAGTCCCATCGAAAATAGCCAATCTATCCACAAATCTTGTGAGTTGCAGCTTACTCAAAATACAATTTAAATAAGCATTGTCACTAAATGATTTGTCGATTTGAATTCTTAAATTTGGGCTAGGGGCAGGACTTTAGGCGGATCATATTCGCATGTGCTACAAGTTCCATTCCCATCCGTATTTGCAGTGCCTCCGGATCCCCCCGAAGGAAATCCGTAATTATAGGATGTACCTAAGTCTCCTCCACCAGCACAGCTGGTTTCAGCTATATAGTATTCTATGGTGGTATTGCAATATCCATCAATACACGTTTTATACCCTACAGGATAATAGTGAGTAGTGCAGCCCATATCCATAATTCTTAGACCTTCTGTCTGATCTCCCACATGTGGACTGAAAGTATAGTTCCTAATTACTTCTCCTTCTTGAATTTCAAAGCCTACAAAGTGATGTTCATCGTAGGTGAACAATTCAAGCCTTCCGCTCCAATCATAGTCAATCGCCTGATAATTTATCTCCTCAAAGGACTTTTCATTACTTGAATTCGCAGGATAATACCTGGCAATCAAGGGATCAAAGCGATCCAGCGACTGATGTTTGACAAACATGATATTCTGAATAACAACCTCCGCTGGATTGCGGTTTGGGAAGCTGTCCACCATGCTTGTAGGAAAGTACTTGGTGGCATTTTCTAGTGAAATCTCGAACACCTCCCGTCCATCCGGAAAGTAATAATGATGAAACTTATCCCAGTCGGGTTCTTTTTCAAAAAATGGGAGGATGAGTTCCTGAGACTCTGATCGGAAATTTGAGGCCTTTTCCGGAAGTCTAAGTTTCGTCTTATTCTCTTCAAACCAAGACTTCACTTGAGCAATCTGTGCATCTTCGTCCATCTCAATTTGTGGAGCTTCGGATTCTTCCACACAGGAAATCAAAAGGAGATTCATCGTAATCACAAGGGCTAGAAAACCTAGAAATCCTAATCTACCTGGATTTTTGTACTTGGGGGGAGGCAAATGTGTTTTTCATAAAAAAGGGGTTTTTGGTTGGTAAAAATTTAAACAAAAGATCAAAACGAATTGTCTAAAAGTCAATAGTAAAAACTACTTTTTTTGCATAAAAAAGCCCAAATCTTCCGACTTGGGCCTTTTCAGACTTCTGACTTCAACTTTTACCA
Source organism: Algoriphagus boritolerans DSM 17298 = JCM 18970 (assembly GCF_900108085.1). Taxonomy (GTDB): domain Bacteria; phylum Bacteroidota; class Bacteroidia; order Cytophagales; family Cyclobacteriaceae; genus Algoriphagus; species Algoriphagus boritolerans. The sequence continues at coordinate 22,660 of NZ_FNVR01000015.1, read as the reverse complement.
AGTTCTTCCTCCACCCGGTCTTCCCATTTGCCAAGGACGATCCGGCTGCGCTTCAGGCTGCTTGAAGTTGCCAAGGATATAAGTGAACGTAATCATCCCGTAGCGTGTCAGCACGTTGGTGAAGACATCTGTTACAGCCACATCCGATATGGTTCGGGTGATGCTGTTGTTCTGATTGAGCAAGTCGAAAACGACTGCTTTAAGTTCGGCCTTGTTATTTTTCGCGAAGCGGAAACCTCCCTCGATATTCCACAGGAAAAAGTTTTGGTTGAATCCTTCGGAAAGTCCGGAATAAAGCGTGTGAGCGACAGTATTTCCCATGAAGACTTTCCCGTTTTTGGAGGCAAAATAAAGCCGCGCATTGGATTCCTGTTGGTAGAAGTTATTGTCCAGGTTTTGCTGTAGGGAAGAGTTAACGATGTTGTAGGAACCCGAAGAGCTGATCGAGAAGTCCACATTTTGGCTGATATTGGAGCTTAGCGTGATCCCCTGACTGAGCGTGAGATTGTCATTGAGGTTACTTTCACCATTGATGATACCCGGAATCCGGTTGAAGCTGACCCGAGAGTTGGTGTTGAATTGGGTTTTGATTTTTTTGATTGGTGCACCGTAGGTCAAGAAAAGGGAAGTTCGGAAGTTCCCGTCCAGATTAACAGGAGTTGTGATTTGTCCTCCGGGTCGAAGAAGAATCTCCCCATTGATCAGGGTGTCCTGAGTGGCTAGAAAGGTATTATTTCCGATGTAATCACTAGTCGAGGAATAGTTGATAAACGTGAATAGTGTGCGGGATTTCTCCAAATTCACTTTGCTGATATTGAAGAAAATGTTGTGGTTGAAGCTTTGCCCCAAACTAGGATTTCCGACACGAAGATTCAGCGGGTTTTGGTTGTTAACCACATTTTGAAGCTCTGCTACACTTGGCTCGTCGGTATCTGTCCGATAGCGCATTCTCCAGCTAAATCCTGTTTCCCGGTTTCGGTAGTTAAGATTCGCGCTGGGTAAAATATTGTTGAAGGACCTTTTGAATACGCCCTCAGTCGGGAAAAAGGCTTCATTATCCAAGCGGGCATTTTGGTAATCCAGGTTTAGGTTGACATTCCATCCCTCGTTATTGTAAGCATAACCTGATCGAAGTCGCTGCGTGATGAACTTGTTGTCAAATTCATTGGAAAGTGCCGTGTCCAATACATACAAATTTTCCTGATTGAGTACACGGGTTTTTTGATCCGCCCGGGTTTTGTTGTTGGCGATTTGATATCCGAATGTTCCGATGGATTTTTCGCCTAGTGGCTCAGTCCAAGTCGTATTGATTCGGTAATTAAAGCCTTCATTAAGCGAACTCGTCTCCTGCTCTGCAGTATCGATGAGACTTCGTTGGTAATCCTGACTTGCCGCTAAGAGTGTCGAAAATTGGTCCCGATTGTTCCAAGCCGTAAATATGTCCGTTGAGAAGGTTCTTCCCCTTTTCTCAAATTTATATCGGTAGGTAATGTTGTTGGAAATATTGAAAGCTATTGTCTCAGCCTCTGATATTGAACGCAATGCAGAAAGCGAATCACCTCCATTTGTAGTAGTCAAGGCATCGCGGTCGCCAAATGTCTTGTTGGTTTGAAAAGAGATATTAGGCGTGATGATGATTGAATTTTTCTCATTCAGATCGGCCTCTATTCGGGCATTTGCGCGGTGATTGTAATTATCCACGGTATTGATCAGATTTTCCTGATAGAGCTGACGCAAATTTTCATTGACAACCGTCTCCCGATTGGTAATCTGTCTCAGCGAGTTGGTGGTATTGTTGAAGAAGTAGCTTCCCGTGAAATTGACTTTCTGACCCCATTTGTCGGAATAATTTAAACCCAATGCATTGGTAGAAACAATCCCTCCTGTGTTACCCACAAAGAAATTATTGTTTCCGCCACCGCCCCATCGACCGCCTCCACCGCCGCCTGGACCTCTTGGACCACCACCTCCACCGGCATTGGCTGTCACTCCGGCAAGATCCTGGCTGGAGAAATTCTGCTGATTGTTATTATTGAAAAGCCCCAAAACCGAAATGCGTTGATCCCCTTTAAAGAAATTCACACTTCCGCCTGCGGCATACCTGTCCTCGGTTCCATATCCTGAATAAAGCCTCCCAAATGAACCGTTTTTACGGTCCTCCCGAAGAATAATATTGATTGTCTTGGTATAATTTCCATCATCGAATCCAGTCAGCCGGCTTTGATCGGATCGCTGATCCAAAACTTCCACCCGGTCTATGGCATCTGCCGGAAGATTGCGTAAGGCGATATTGGGGTCATTGCCAAAAAACTCCCGCCCATCCACCAGGATCCGTTGTACCTGCTCTCCCTGAGCCTGAATTTGTCCATTTTGCATGGTAATTCCGGGCATCTTTCGAATGAGATCCTCGGCTTGTGCATTGGTTTGGGTTTTAAATGCATTTGCATTAAATGATGTGGTGTCGCCGCGTTGCTCTCCGACTGGGACCTGGCCTTCGATGAGCACCTCACCCAGGACTTTCGTATCCTCCAAAAGGATCAAATCCCCGAGATTTAGCGATTGTCTGATTTGGTGAACGATAGATATGGACTTATATCCAATAAAAGTAATCTCGACCTTGACGGAAGGAATATCAGGCCGGTTGATCTCAAATGCTCCATTTACCCCTGTGACCGTTCCGAGAAGAAGTGAATCTGTCACGGTCTTTACCAAAACGTTGGCTCCGATCATGGGAATATTTGCAGCTCCGTCGATTACTTTTCCGGTCAGTTTTCGCTCCGGTGTATTAGTAGGGCCTACTGGTCGTTGACCATGGGCTAGATAGCTGATTAAAAGACTGAAAATCAGCAAAAAAAACAGGGTAAAATTTTTCATATCAGATCAAAGTTCAAGTCCTTTGACCGAACCTGAATGACAAAGGTTTAAGCCTGATCCCCTAAAAAATTAGAACGGATATTTAACAGGATAAATGGCGGATTTTCACTTTGAAAATTCAAATTCCATTTTAAATCTGCTCCATAATTTCGTGGTAAGAAATCCCATAATGACTGGTATTGTAAACAGCCTTACCATCACGGATGAGAATCACTTGTGGTGATTCATGAGGAATTCCAAATTCAACCTCGATTTGGTTAGAGAGAGACCGATTAGAAATCAAATCCAAAAAATATGGAGTTACCTTTTCCTGATCAGCCACTTTCCAGTTGCGAAGCAATCTGTCCAGAGACATACTACTTACCGAACAACGTGTGCTATGCTTGAAAATCAAAACAGGCTTTTCATAACTCAATCTCTTGATCTCTTCGATTTGAGTTGCTTCGGTCAATTTGTTCCAGTTCATATCGGTGATTGTTTACTTTTGGGGCAATTGTTGCAAGAGGCAAATAGTTCCCTTTTGAAAACGAAAATACTTCAATGAAAATCAATAAAAGAACGCTATCCTATCATTTTGCAAAGCTAATCGTAGTCACCTTGATCTTTTCTATGGCCTGCAAAAGTCTGGACCCTACGTTAAACCCAAGTCCAATACCGCTCCCAACGGCTTATTCCCGAGTAAACCTTCCCGTGGAAATCCCAATGCAAACCCTGGAAAACTTACTGAATCAGCGTATTCCTCCCGTACTGTTTGAGGAAAAAGGAATGGATCTCGGAAATGGAGTAATGGGTGATTTGAAGTTTTCCAAAAATGGCCTGACTACGATACAGGTTGAGGATAATCAGAAAGTCAGAATTCAGTTACCCATTCGGGTGAGCGGTGAGGTCGGTCTGAAACCCGGTGGACTTCGTAATCTTTTTCAGTCAAAAATCCCGCTAGACCAGGTATTTACACCTGTATTTCTGATCAATCCTGAGGTCAACGAAAACTGGTCCATGGGAATTTCCGAATTTGAATTGGTGGATTTGGGAGGGAAAATGACCTTCAGCATCCTCGGAATGGAACTTGATCTGAGCCAGCTTATCTCCAGAGAAATTCAGGATTATGCTCAAAAGAATCTGACCTCCAATCCTGATTTGATCAAATTAAAACCTTTGGTCGAGCAGCTTTGGAGTCAGGTCGGCAAACCGGTATTTGTGGAGTTTCAGGGTAAAAAAATGGCTTTTTCGATTCAGCCGGATTCGGTAAAACTATCTGAAAATTTTTCATCCACAGGAGCATACCACCTCAACTTGGGTATGATAGGGAAGGTAAATTCTCATCCGGCCGATGCCACCCCGAGCCGACCCTTTCCCTTGCCAAAGCTGACCGAAAACAGCAACACAGAAAACTCCCTTGATATCAGGATTCCCCTTCGCTTGTCTTATTCTGAAATTGATGAGCTACTTCGGGAAAATTTTGCAGGTCAATCTATCCGGGTAAACAAGACTACGATATTCCAGCCCGGAAATTTCAAATCGAGAGCTTTTGGTGAAAAGCTGGGCATCCTCATGGATTTCCATGCGGTGCAGAGTAATGGTAAGGAGATAGACGGTCAGTTGTTTTTGGTAGGAAAACCTACCTATGACAGTGAAAATCAGATTTTAATTTTTGATCAGGTCAATTTTAATCTGGAGAGTGACAGCAAAAAGGCTAAGACCGCAGCGGTGCTGAAAAAAGGCAAAATCATCCGTCAGCTGAATCAAAAACTTCGGTTCCCCATGGCGGAAGTACTTGAAAGTAGTTTGGGTGGAATTCAGGAGCGTTTGGCCCTTGAAACCCCAATCGCGGATTTGAAAATAGTAGATCTGGAAATCTTTCCTGGTGGATTCTATCCAACAGCAAGCGGCCTTGAGATCCAATTGAAGGCAAGGGGAAAAGTGGAGATTGGCTGGAAATAACCTATCTGATCAACTCTTTGTAAGTCCGAATGCCTTTTTTCTCAGCCAATTTGAGAAGCCTAATAAAAAGTTGAGCAGTCAAAAAAGCATCCCCTCCGGCAGTATGCCGGTCATCCCGATCAATCCCATAGCGCTTGCAAAGCTCATCCAAACTGTAAGCTCCCATGGAAATCCTTCTTTGGTCCGCTCGGGGACCATGTTCCAATCTGATAGCCAGATCCAAAGTGTCAATCATGGGATTGGGCAGTTGTTCTAAACCAAATGGCTTGAGCAGCTTTCCAATCATCTCCAAGTCAAACCCAATGTGGTGACCGACAATGATGGAATTACCAAGGTAAGAAAGTACCTTCTTTATGAATTCCTCGATGGAAATCTGATTCGATATTCCCACCAACCCGTGAATTTGCGCAGCTTTTCCAATGCTATGCGCTGATTTCGGATACCATTCAACAGCTGTGGAAATCTGGATTTTCAAATCGGAAATCTTCACCGCTCCAAAGGACAAAATCGAGTCCTTTGCAGGTTCTAAACCCGTCGTTTCTGTGTCCAAAACGGTAAATTTCAGCTGGCTGATCGTCCTAATGCTTGGAATGGGGTCTTGATTGACTTCCAAAAAATCCCGAATGAAGTCAAGCCGCTCGGTCTTCGGTTTCCAAAATTCCCACCAGCTCATCGTCTAAAATAGTCTAACTGAAACCGAATATTGACAATTTCCTGCAGCTCGGAAATAGGCACAAAGGCATTTTTCAATAATTGCCGCTGAAGTTTTCCCAGCGATCTTGGCTTGATAAATCGGCCATTGCTTTTGCTTTGCATTCCTTCCAAGGCACGCATCCGCATCAGAATTTCATAGGCTTTGCCAGCTTGTGAAAAAAGCTCCGCATTGGCAGGCTCGAGCTCTGCCAACTTCTCAAACCTTCGGAAGGTATTGTTGATTCCGACGATTTGATGACTAAGCACAAGCAATCTTGCCAAATCAGTCAAAGGCAACATCGCCCGGAGCTTGATGTCAAACTGATCCCGATTTTCGCCGGATCGCTCCAGGACAAAGTCTCTGAAGAATCCAAGCGGAGGCGGATTCTTCATCGCATTGAGGGCCAAAAAGTTCAGAAACACCTGCTTTTTGCCTATCTCCTGATAGATATGGGCTGAAAGTTCTTCCGCCAATGCCTTACTACCGGCTACTGACCGGAAATCAAAAAAGATCGAAACCTTCATCAATGCTTCCGGAGAAGGATGAAGGATCCACTCTGTGAAATAAGATTTCCAGACCGTAAGTGGCTGAACCCACTCCGGGTTACTCGCCATGATTTTGCCCGGACAGGGATCAAACCCACAAGCCAAAAGAACTTCAACAACGCCTTCACCTAACTTCTGAAAATATTCAACAGCTCTAGATTTAAGGTTTTGAGCTACATCTTCATACAAAATAGCATTGTCCAGATCTGTTCTGAGTAGCTGCTCTGCTCTGCCTTCACTTCCCATGGAAAGGAAGCAAAAACGAATTCCCATCATTTCAGGATAGACTGCCTTGAGTTGGTCTTTGACGATTTCCAAAGCTTGTCGGATGATTACATCATTGATCTCAGTCATCACTGAAGCTACAAATTCCATGGAGACTTCATTTTCCAGATAATATCCCAGCATCTGCTCGGCACGATCTCGAATCTTTCGCATCTCGACTACCTCCAGGGTATTCATCAAGGCGTGAATCAGTACCGCCGGACTGTTACCCATCGAAAGAAATACATCGTGATCAGAGATAATCCCGCAAACCGCACTTTGATCCGAACCGTCTTCCGTCAGCACCAAGTGATGAAGTCGATGACGAATCATGGTCAGGTATAGGTTGGAAAATCCGTCTTGCTTATTGCGAGTGATCACCGGACTGGTCATGACTTGGGAGACAGGATTTTCAGGAGAAATCCCCGCCGCCAAAACCCGAGTTCTCAGGTCTTTGTCGGTAAGTATTCCTACGGGGAATTTATTTTCATCACAAATAACGATACTGCTTACCTGTGCCTGCGCCATTTCTTTTGCTGCACTTTGAATGGCTGTATCGGGAGAACAGCATACTACTTTTTCGGAAAAAATTACCGCGGATTGATCGGAAAAGATCAGCAAGGAATGATCTCCCGAGTCTTTTTTGAATTCCCCCCGAGCTTTTTGTCCCTGAGAAAGATCCTGTCTGACGACCACCTGACCTGCTGCAAAACCTGCTGCAAAAAAGAGTGCAACCCTACTGTTTTCTTCCAGAATTTTCTCAAAAACAGCAACAGGAATAGCGTAAATCAGGCTGTTCTCGATGACTTTGGAAGTCAGAACATAAGGCCGCTTTCCCAATAATGCCAAGACTCCAAACACATCACCCTCATCGCAAACTTCGCGGATTTGCTCACCCTTCGGTGAATTTTCAACGAGCTGAATCAATCCTTCTTTCAGTATAAAAAAATGAGGCCTTGCAGCCTCACCTTGTCGAAACAGCATCTCGCCTTTTTCTAAAAATTGAATCTCCACACTTTGAGCCACACGCGTCAAATCCTCCTTTCCCAAAAAAGAAAAAGGAGGGAATCGTTTCAGAAACTCAGCGACCCGATTGACAATGACGTTGGACATTTTGAAAGTATCTAGTATCTAGATTTAGGATCAGGTTCAGAGTAAAGAAAAAAGAGGCTAGAAATTTAAAATGTAGAAATATTGGTGAGCTCAACCAAAAACTCCCCAGCTTCCAAACTTCCTTGCCTCCTAACTCCCCTACTTTCTACCCTCAATGATCTTTTCTACCACATCGGGATCGAGCAAGGTACTGGTGTCGCCCATGCTGTCCAGACTGCCTTCAGCTACTTTTCTAAGGATTCTTCGCATTATCTTTCCAGAGCGGGTTTTTGGAAGTCCCGGCACAATCTGAATCTTGTCTGGCTTGGCGATCGGACCGATAATTTTGGAAACCATCTCTTTGATCTCATTGATCAGGTTGTCCTCGGTGCGATTGGTCATGTCACAGATCACATAAGCATAGATGCCCTGACCTTTGACTTCATGAGGATAGCCAACCACCGCGGATTCGATGACTTTTGGATGCTCGTTGATCGCATTTTCTACTTCTGCGGTCCCCATTCGATGACCGGACACATTGATCACATCATCTACCCGACCCAGGATTCTGTAGTACCCGTCGTGGTCACGCTTGACACCGTCTCCGGTGAAGTACATCCCCTTGTAAGTAGAAAAGTAGGTCTGTTTGCAACGCTCGTGATCTCCATAAGTAGTTCGGATCATCGATGGCCAAGGGAATTTGATGCAGAGATTGCCCTCTACTGAATTTCCTTTGAGTTCTTTTCCCTCCGGATCCACAATGCAAAGTTGAATTCCCGGCAAAGGCAAAGTAGCGTAAGCTGGCTTTGTGGGTGTAATTCCTGCTAGAGGAGAAATCAAAATACCACCAGTTTCAGTTTGCCACCGGGTATCGACGATTGGACATTTTCCTTTCCCAATATGGTTATGATACCAATGCCAAGCTTCCTCATTGATTGGCTCGCCGACAGATCCGAGTACTTTGAGTGAGCTCAAATCGTGTCCATGAACTGGGTCAGTACCGAAGGCTTGCAGCGCTCGAATGGCGGTAGGTGCAGTGTAGAAGACGTTGACTTTGTGTTTTTCAATCACTTCCCAGAAGCGACTTGGGGTAGGATAGGTAGGTACTCCCTCAAACATTAAAGTGGTCGCTCCGGCCAGTAACGGCCCATAGACAATGTAGGAATGGCCGGTAATCCATCCAATATCCGCCGTGCACCAATACACATCACCAGCATCGTATTGGAAGACATTGTCAAAGGAATATTTGGTATAAACCATGTAGCCACCAATGGTATGGACCACGCCTTTTGGCTTCCCAGTGGAGCCGGATGTGTAGAGGATGAACAGCATGTCTTCGCTGTCCATTTCTTCTGCCACATTCTTTTCTGACTGGCCTTCCATGACCTCATGCCACCAGAAATCCCGGCCCTCTTTCATCGTAACTTCCTGACCGGTTCGTTTGTAGACGATTACGGTTTCCACAGTTGATTTTTCCAGCGCTTCATCGACCACGGATTTCACCCCGATTTTCTTATTACCCCGATAATTCCCGTCTGAGGTCAATAGTGCTTTAGCCTGGCAATCAATCACCCGATCTGCCAAAGCAGTACTGGAAAAGCCCGCAAAAACCACCGAATGAATGGCCCCGATTCTGGCACAGGCAAGCATCGCAATGGCTGCTTCCGGTACCATGGGCATGTAGATGATCACTCGATCCCCTTTTTCAATTCCTCTGCTTTTCAGCACATTTGCAAACTTGCAGACTTCCACAAAAAGCTCCCGATAAGTGATCGTTCGGATAGGTTCAGTGGGTTCACTTGGCTCCCAGATGATCGCAGGGCGATCCCCAATGGTATAGAGGTGACGCTCAAAAATATTTTCGGTGATGTTGAGCTTGGCATTCACAAACCACTTCACATCCGGGCCATCAAAATTCCACTCCAGGACATTGTCCCAGCGCTTTCGCCAGTGAAAGGAGTCTGCTATCCTTGCCCAGAATTCTTCAGGTTGAGCTACACTTTTCTGGTATTCATAAAGGTATCCGCTGAGGGTATGTAATCGGTCACTCATGATTAAGTAAGGTTTTTGGGTACTGAATTTCTAATGATTTTGAGCTGATCCTGCCCCTTTTGGAATCCGGATTTCCTGGATCAGGTCTTGGACATGTTGGGGTGGGGCGGGTGTGAATTTCGAAACAGCGAAGCACATCACGAAATTGATCATCATGCCAATAGAGCCTATTCCTTCCGGAGAAATTCCAAACCACCAATGGTCTAAGTTATTCATTTCAGGACTGATAAACTTGAAATAGGTGATATAACCCAGGGTAAAAATCAATCCTGAAATCATGCCGGCGATAGCGCCTTCCTTATTTATTTTGGTGGAAAATATCCCAAGAATAATCACCGGGAAAAAGGAAGCAGCGGCTAATCCAAAGGCAAAAGCGACTACTTCTGCAACAAATCCCGGAGGATTAACTCCAAAGTAACCCGCAAAAATCACGGCCCCGGCGGCAGCAAATCGGGCGATTCGAAGTTCCTTTTTCTCCGAAATCCCGGGATTAAAAGTCTTGACCAAATCACGGGAAACTGAAGTAGAAATAACCAAAAGTAATCCCGCAGCAGTGGAAAGCGCTGCTGCCATTGCTCCGGCAGCTACCAATCCCACCACCCAATTGGGAAGATTTGCGATTTCGGGACTGGCCAAGACCATGATGTCTTTGTCGATGGTCAGTTCATTGGCAGATGGATCGGCGAGGTATTGCACTTTGCCGTCCCCATTTTTATCGTCAACTTGGATGAGACTGGTTTTTTGCCAATTCTGAACCCAAACAGGTAATTCTGAAATGTTCTTTTCCGAAGTGGAATTGATCGCATTGTAGATGCCAAAAGCAGCCACCGCCGGAGCAGTTGTGTACAAAATCGCAATAAACGCCAAAGCATATCCTGCCGAAAGTCGGGCATCTTTGACCCTTGGAACTGTGAAAAATCGCACAATTACATGCGGCAAACCGGCCGTGCCGACCATCAGGGCAAGCGTAATCATAAACAGATCGGCCATGCCTTTTCTGCCTGCTGTGTATTCTGCAAAACCCAAATCAGCGAGTACTCCATCAAGCTTTGCCAAAAGGGGTGTCCCATCTGCCACACTACTACCCAATCCCAATTGAGGGATGGGATTCCCTGTCAGCTGCATGGAGATGAAAATAGCAGGAACCATGTAGGCGAATATCAGCACACAAAACTGCGCCACTTGGGTGTAAGTGATACCCTTCATTCCACCCAAAACCGCATAAAAAAAGACAATACACATCCCAATCACTACGCCCCATTCGATCGGGATTTCCAAGTAGCGAGAAAATACAATTCCTACACCTCGCATTTGACCCGCGACATAGGTAAAAGAAATAAACAGCGCACAAATCACGGCTACCACACGGGCTTTATTGGAATAATACCGATCTCCTACAAAGTCAGGTACGGTAAATTTGCCAAACTTCCTGAGGTACGGTGCCAGCAAAAGCGCCAACAACACATAGCCCCCCGTCCAGCCCATCAGGTAAACTGAGCCGTCATAACCTGAGAATGAGATCAAACCCGCCATGGAAATAAACGACGCTGCTGACATCCAATCCGCCGCTGTTGCCATACCATTGGCAAGTGGGGAAACGCCCCCTCCTGCTATGTAAAACTCATTGGTCGAACCGGCGCGGGTCCAAATCGCAATTCCAATATAGACTGCAAAAGAAAGTCCGACGAGTATATACGTCCAAGTAAGAATATCCATTTTCAGAAATTAATCTTCGTTGACGTCAAATTCCTTGTCCAGCTTATTCATCCTCGCTACATACACAAATATCAGGATGATAAAAACAAAGATCGAACCCTGCTGTGCAAACCAAAAGCCGAGTGGATATCCTCCGATTTTTAGTTGATTTAGCGGCTCGACCAGAATTATCCCGAACCCAAATGACACTACAAACCAAATTGAAAGTAGGATCCAAAGTGTCCGAAGGTTTTTCTTCCAATATTCGGTCATTCTTCCGGAAGAATTAGGCATGATTAGTTGGGGTTTAGGATAAAAAGAGATAAAATGATTGTAGAAATGTCATTTTAGGAATAGAAATTTTCGGATTCTGATTCAAAAATGAAATACTTGAATCTGCTGACAGAAACCAAATGTTTTTCCATGAAAAGCTAAAGATTTTTGAAATCTGTAAGCACGGAATCAATTTTTCAACGCCTCACCTGGAAAGAATGGAAGAATGAACTGCGATTGCTGAAAAATGAAAATCACATCAAATATTCCGATGCAATCGCCAATCCGGCAGCAAAAAAAGTAACCAAAAGCTTATTCATCTGAAATTTGTGATGCGGGCTACTTTCGAAAAATATTGTAGTCGAAATATGCAAAAATCCACCTGTCACCAAACCATATAGCAGCCCGACACCCTCTTTGGAGAGCAATCCTTGATCAATAAAAAACGCACTGGAGTACATCCCCATTGGCGATGCCAAGGCAAAAAGTATCAACAATAGAATTGTCCATTTTTTACTCAAAGAAGAATACAATACTGCCGCCAAGGCAAAAGCTGCGGGACCTTTGTGCATTATAATTCCTAAAAGCACCGTCTTATCGCTGTGAGAATGTCCAGAAACCAAGGATTCCTCAGCAATGGCACTTCCATGAGATAGTAGCGTCCCTTCCAGGAAGGCGTGAATAAACAAGCCCAGCATCAGTGTCCAAACTCCCTTTGAAGTCTCGCTTTGATGCTTATGGATATGTCCATGCTCAATTCCACTGGACCAAAACTCCAAAATCTGCTGGAATAAAAACCCGATCAAGATATAAAGCCCCATACGGGTACTGGTGTAGCCGCTGTCAAACAGCTCGGGAATGATATGAAGAATCGTAATGGAGAAAAGATAGGAACCGGCAAATACCAGCAACAATTTAAAATACTTCTCCCGAAAGGAGGGAAATATAAATACCAGCAAACCCGCAATCATTGCAGTGAAGAAAAGAAGCAGAAAATTTATTCCCATGAGTATGTTTCAGCTTTTCCTTACTTTGGAAAAATGCTTCGCAGGTGATAACCGTCGCAAAGATAAGAAAATTCAATAATGTTGCATTTAGGCAAATTATTTTATCGGAAAGGATAAAAACGGCTCTAAGTCCGGGCTGACATATTGTTTCATTTTTCCTCCGCGCTCATTGAAAATCAAAATCATCTGTATGTCATTCCGGATAGAATCCAATTGTATAGCCTGACTCCTACCCATTACCAATAATGCATCGGCAAGGGCGTCGGCAGTCTTGGCGTCCAAACTGATTACAGTCGCACTCAAAAGGCCATTTGTCACTGGATAACCGGTCCTCGGATCCACTTGAAATGTCAATTTGAGCGAATCGCGGGTATAAAATTGTTCAAAATTACCGGCCGTGGAGATGGCCTGATTCTGAAGTGCTACTACACCTTGAGCTTTTTTGCCAAGGCTGTCGCCTAGGTAATTTAGACCGATTTTCCAAAGCTCCCCTTGTTCATTCACTCCTTTGGCGAGATTTTCTCCCCCGATTTGCACCAAGAAATTTTTAACTTTTTTGGCCTCCAAAAATTCTCCTATCCTGTCAAGCGCAATTCCTTTAGCAGATTTCGAAAAATCAAGGATCATACCTCGGGTTATTTTTCGGATCACTGAATCCGTGACGCTAATCTTTTTCAGTCCTACCAAAGACTGGAAAACTCTGACATCCGTACTATCTGCCAGTTGGGCCCCTGACGTGGAAAAGTTCCAGATTCGTTCTATCGGCCCTTGAGTTGGGTCAATCGCTCCCGAGGTCAAATCATACATTCGGTTTGCCTCCTGAAGGACCTCTACCAAGGTTTGGGATGGATTTAGTAAGGTGTCCACCAGATTCAGCCGATTGACCTCGGATGTAGGTTCATAGCCGGAAATACTCAGATTAAATGCATTCAATAAAGAATCAATCGAGCTTTGAAAATTCCGATTTCCCTCATCCAAATAGCTCACCCGATAGTCAACACCCATCGTTTTGCCAACAAAAGAAACAGACCCAGACACCTTATCGATGGCAACTTTCCCCTCCGACTTAGGTTCTCTGCTCCGCCAGGCATATACCAATAACAACATGGCGAAAAGGACAAGGGAATAAATGATGTTTTTTCTGGCGTTGGGATTCATTGAAGTCAATTTATGACGCGAATTTAGGGCAATTTTGTCAGTGTGACCTTAATTGAAAAGTTCATCGCTTCGGGTTTTGTTTATATTTGTCTGGATACAAAAAAACATGAGAGAAGATTACCTGAAAGGAGACGAGGAACAACTCAGCCCTAAAGACCGAGAATTTGAGCGGGCATTGCGTCCGTTGAGTTTTGATGATTTTACCGGGCAGGCCAAGATCATCGAAAACCTCAAAGTCTTCGTTCATGCAGCTAAAATGCGGAAGGAACCTTTGGATCATGTCCTCTTGCATGGTCCTCCGGGTTTGGGTAAGACCACCCTCAGCAATATCATTGCAAATGAGCTCCATGCAGGGATCAAAATCACCTCTGGCCCGGTACTCGACAAACCCTCCGATCTGGCAGGACTTCTTACGAATCTGGAAGAAGGCGACGTGCTTTTCATTGATGAAATCCACCGATTGAATCCGATTGTGGAGGAATACTTGTATTCGGCCATGGAAGATTTCCGGATTGATATCATGCTGGATTCAGGTCCAAATGCAAGGTCGGTTCAGATTTCCTTGAGTCCTTTCACCTTGATCGGTGCGACTACCCGGTCAGGTTTGCTGACTTCTCCGCTTCGGGCCCGATTCGGGATCAATTCAAGGTTGGAATACTACGATGCCAAATTGTTGACAGATATCGTAATCCGATCCGCCGGTATTTTGCAAACGCCAATCGATGAAGTGGCAGCTTATGAACTGGCGCGAAGAAGCCGGGGAACGCCCCGTATTTCCAATATGCTGCTTCGCCGAACACGGGATTTTGCCGAAGTAAAAGGCAATGGAACCATCACGCTGGAAATCGCCAAAATCGCCCTTAACGCATTGGATGTGGATGAAAATGGCTTGGATGAAATGGATAACAGAATTTTGCTTACTATCATCGAAAAATTCAAAGGCGGACCGGTTGGTCTAAGCACCATCGCTACCGCTTGTGGAGAAGAAGCGGAGACGATCGAGGAAGTGTATGAACCGTTTTTAATACAGGAAGGCTACCTAAAGCGAACTTCCAGAGGCCGAATGGCTACCGAATTGGCGTATAAACATTTGAAAATCAAGCCTACCGGAGCTAGTGGGAGTTTGTTTGATTTGTAAATAATTGAGCCTGAAGAAATTTTTACTATTTTCTCAAAAGAATTTTTCTTGAGATTTTGGCTAAAGCTTAAACTTCTTGGGGTCAATTCCATTGGGTCTAAAACTCACAATTTCAATATAATCCTCCTTAATCCTGTAATAAATACTTGTTTGCCTGCTGAAAACACATTTCCTCAATTCTGGCTTTTTGAGAGAAGTAGGAAACATTTCGGGATTTTCAGCTATCAATTCTAGCGTATTTTCAATTCTCTGGTAGATCTCATTGCCTTTGTTAACACCAAAATTCTTAATGATATACTCCAAGAGTTGGATTTGCTCATCTAGTGCACTAAGCGAATATTTTATTTTTAAAGGCAAGGCTAAAAATTGAATTTGCTTTTCATTAGCTCTTTCACTTCTTCATGCGAAATGCTCTTTCCTTGATCCAGTTGTCTTATTCCTTCATTTATTGCTAACTGATCTTCTTCAGTTAACTCATCCCAGAAATCGTACGTGTCTTCAATTTTCAACAATTTCTTGATCTCATTCAGAATTTCATCATCCGAGGTTTGAAGAATTGCCGTTATCAGATTTTTTTTAGTCTGGATATCCATGGTTTCTACATTCAATTTCAATTTAACGGATTTCTCCCAAACCTGATTTCTCTTGCTGCTAAAACATTTTGGTTGAAAAAAATCATTTCTGGAAATCAGTTCTTTTTGTAATTCCAGAAAATCTGTGTCTTTTTCTGTGCTAATCTGCGGGAAAAACAAAAAAAGCGGCTATTACACCGCTTTTGCTGTTTCCATCTGATTGATGATATCCTCGTAGTCCAGTTTATCCCAATTTTCTGTGATCAGGGGACTAGCCATTACTTTATTCATAATGGCCTCTTGAAGTTTGCCTTGCGCATAGGCTTCGGCATAACTCATATCAGTAAAGGTCACCATCGTATATAGTGGAATCCATTCCTTTGGATAGAGTTCATGCAGCTTGGCTTCGATTTTTTTGCGGAGCAAAAACTTGGGACTGGAGACGGAATCACGCATTTCGATGAAGTTTTCCATCGCAAGCTGACAGATCGCATCAGTATCCGGCTTCCTTTTTTTCTGGAATTTTTCAAATACCAAGTCCCAAGAATTCGTACCGAGTTTTTCAATCAGCCCATTCAAAATGGAGCAATCCTCAAAACCGCAATTCATCCCCTGTCCATAGAAGGGAACCATCGCGTGCGAGGCATCACCTAAAAGAAGTGCATTTCCCTGAACCCAAGGATAGCATTCAATATTTACCAAGGCTGCTGTCGGGTTTTTGAAAAACTCAGTTTTCAAATCCGGCATCACTTGATAGGCATCATCAAAATAAGCTCTGAATACTGATTCCAGATCTTTTTCATCCTGAATTTTCTCAAAACAAACCTTCGTCCCTTCAAAAGGAAGAAAAAGTGTACAGGTGAAGGATTTGTCAGGATTTGGAAGAGCAATTAGCATGAATTTCCCGCGTGGCCAAATGTGCAGGGCATTGGGATCCATGGCAAATTCGCCTGAAGCTGTAGCAGGAATGGTCAGTTCCTTGTAGCCATGGGAAATGTATTCTTGGCGATAGTTGAAGCGGATCTGCTTTTGCATGGACAATCTCAAGGCAGAATAGGCACCATCTGCTCCGATCACGACATTGGGAGTCAGCGTCTTTTCTCCCTCAGGGGTATCAAGGATTACCTCATTGCTTCTGAAATTCACATCAACGCATTTGTGCTCAAAGTGGATTTCCGCTCCCAGACGTTCAGCTTCCTCAACCAGCAATTGATTAAAATTTCCTCTGGAAATGGAATAGATTGCCTGATCTGCTTTGCCGTAAGGGACGAAAGTTGTACCTCCATGCTCGTCATGGATTCTTCTTCCGTACATCGGAATCGCAAAGGGCATGACCTTATCTTTCAATCCAACTTGCTCCAGACTTTTCCAACCTCTATGACTTAGGGCCATATTGATCGATCTGCCAGCTTCGGAATAGGGATTTTTACGCTTATCAGGACGCTTGTCGTACATCGATACTTCGAGTCCTTGACGTCTGAAGTAGATGGCCATTAGACTGCCGATCAAGCCGGCACCCAAGATGGTAATTTCGTTTTTCTTCATCGGATATGTTTACCCACGCTTCTTTAAGCGAATTTTTTCAGGGATTGTTCCAAAATCTTTGCAAAGCGAAACACATCCAAGAAACTGTTATAGAGCGGAGTAGGTGCAAGACGAATTACGTTTGGATTTCTCCAGTCACCTACCACTCCCTGATTATACCATTCATCGAAGACTTCTTTGCCGCCGCAATGAATGAACAAAGATAACTGACAACCTCTTTCGGCTGGGCTTTTTGGGGTAATTATTTCCAAAACACCTGATTCACCGCTGATTTCATGGATCAGAAACTCGAGGTAGCCGGTAAGTTTTTCGCTTTTTGCCCGAAGATTTTCCATTCCTGCTTCCGCAAAAATATCCAAAGAAGCCTGATGTACCGCCAAAGCCAATACGTTGGAATTGGCCAATTGCCAACCATCTGCGCCGTACATCGGCACAAAGCCCTTTTCCATTTTAAATCGCTCGCCCTCGTCGTGACCCCACCACCCTGCAAAACGTGGTAAATCAGGCCGCTCCGCAAAGCGCTCGTGAACAAAGATCCCCGAGACATTTCCAGGCCCGGAATTCAAGTACTTATAGCTGCACCAAGTGGCAAAGTCCACATTCCACTCGTGAAGTTTCAACACAGCGTTTCCTGCCGCATGAGCCAAGTCAAAGCCTGCCAAAGCTCCCACGGAATGCGCAGCAGCCACAATTGCTTTTATGTCAAAAAGCTGTCCGCTGTAATATTGCAAGCCGGCCATATTGACCAATGCCAGGGAATCGCCATGCTTTTCGATTTCAGCGACGATGTCCTCCGTTCTTAGGGTAAATTCACCTGTCCTCGGCGAAAGTTCTACCAAGACCTCCTTGGGATCCAATCCGTGAAACTTGATTTGAGTCTCCAGCATATATTGATCCGAAGGAAAAGCCCCTGCCTCTACGATAATCTTGTATCGCTCTTTAGTCGGACGATAGAAGGAAACCATCAACAGGTGAAGATTCACGGATAGGTTATTCATCGCCACGACTTCATGCTCCTGCGCTCCGACAATGTGTGCCAATGCAGGTTTGGACTTTTTCCGCACATGATACCAGGCATCTTCTCCATGAAAATGCCCATCCACAGCCCGATCCGCCCAGTTGTTGAGTTCTTTTTCCAGGTAATCTTTTACTGATTTGGGCTGAAGACCAAGGGAATTCCCGCAAAAATAGATCGCTTTCTTTCCGTTTACTTTTGGGAAATAAAATCGAGAACGGAAGTGGGCTAGTGAGTCTTTTGCGTCCATTTCACGGGCAAAAGATTCGGAGAATTGGAAAAGACTTTGGTTCATTTTAGAGTTTTGATTTTGTTGCAGGATTGGAAGGTTGCAAAGTGAAAAGTTGGAGGACTCCAAGAGTAAACTTTACAACCTTTCCACTTTACCACTTTCCAACTCTACTTCTCCATTTTTGTCCCACAGCTTTTACATGTTCTTAGTTCTTCGCTAGACCAAAACCGCTCCATAATCGGAGGAAGTTGGGTGACAATGTCGGTAAGCTCCACATATTCTTCGTGAAGTTTTTCCCCGCAGTTTTCACAGTGCCAAAGGAAGCCGTCTTTTTCTCCCGGTCTGCGGTAGCGTTCCATCACCAGGCCGATGGTATTAGCTGGCCGTCTGGGAGAATGAGGCACTTTTGCCGGAAGAAGGAAGATTTCCCCTTCCTTAATTTCGATGTCGACAGGCTTTCCGTCTTCGATAATCTTGAGCACGATGTCACCTTCTAACTGGTAGAAAAACTCCTCGCCTTCATCGTAGTGGTAATCCTTCCGGCTGTTAGGACCACCAACGACCATCA
The DNA here is from genome assembly GCF_900108085.1 of Algoriphagus boritolerans DSM 17298 = JCM 18970. Taxonomy (GTDB): domain Bacteria; phylum Bacteroidota; class Bacteroidia; order Cytophagales; family Cyclobacteriaceae; genus Algoriphagus; species Algoriphagus boritolerans. The sequence goes on along the minus strand of NZ_FNVR01000015.1, from coordinate 3,995 downwards.
CTATAAAGTCGTCGTTTCCTTTGTACACCTGCTGGTTTCCCACCGGCGGCTTGAGCAAATGGCGGTTTTCATCGATCCACTTTTTGAAGTTAAAAGGCTTTGCAACGGACATGTTTGGGGTTGGTTTGAGTAAAGATTATTCCAAATATAGGTATTGGTAATAAAAACAAAGGTTAGATTGTTTTTGGGATAGGGTATTAATTTCCAGAACTAGAAATTAGGATTATTTACAATGAATTCAGATTCACAATTTCATATTCCACCTCGACTTCGCTCGGTGACCGGAGATTTTAATTGTGAAAGAGGGAGAGGAAATGCGGCTGTGCCGCATTTCCTCTCCCTCTTTCTGATAAAATCATAAGTTCGGAGGCCGAGCGAAGTCGAGGCCAAGCTAGAGTAATAATATAAGTTGGAAAAAAAGCAAAGACTTTTGTTCTATATCCTATTTCAAGCAGGTCGTAAATCAAAAATCGTAAATCTTAAATCCAATTTGCCGTATTTTGCCCAAAACCACTTCAAATCATGAATTACCCCATCGCCGATCTACACTGTGACCTACTCTCCTTTTTGGCAGCAATTCCCCATGCGGATGCATTTGCCAAAGACCAAATTGCCTGCGCATTTCCATGGCTGAAGGAAGGTGGGGTCCGAATGCAGGTAATGGCGATCTACACCAATGTAGATGCCTCCAGCATGAGAATGGCTGGAAAACAAGCCAAGATTTTCCATGATTTGCTGCGCAAAGAAGAAAAAACAGTAACAAAGTTTGATTCAGATTTTCTGAAAAAGGAAACTTCCGATGGTCGAATCGGCATCATTGCCTCGGTTGAAAATGCGGCAGGATTAGGAACCGAAAAAGCCACTTGGCCGGAAATCTATAAGCAGTTTGACAGCATGCTCGTGACAGTCGGTCAACTTGCCTATATCGGTTTGACTCATCATACCGAAAACCGCTTTGGCGGAGGAAATTACGTCGAGGGAGTTGGGCTGAAGGAGGATGGCAAGCGACTGCTCGACTACATGGCTGGGAAGAAGATTCCGATTGACCTTTCGCATACCTCCGATTTATTGGCAGAAGGAATTCTGAATCATATCGACCGACACCATCTTCCGATTCCGGTGATTGCCAGCCACTCAAACTTTCGGGCACTTTGGGATCACAAACGTAACCTGACGGATGAATTTGCCCAGGAAATCATCAATCGGGGCGGAATTATCGGTGTGAATTTCCTGCGGGAGTTCTTGGATCGGGATGTTCCCGAGCGCCTTTTTGAGCATATTTTGCATGGAATTAAACTGAGCGAGGATGCCATCTGCTTTGGCGCTGATTTTTTCTACACCAAGAATTTTCCCGACCAAAGCAGACTGCCGTTTTATTTCCCTTTGGCCGAAAATGCAGGAAAATATCCCTCGATCTTAGAATCGCTAAGCCAAAACCTGAGTGAATCGCAACTAAGGAAACTGGCTTCGGTAAACGTCTTCAACTTCTACCAAAAACTCTGGAGCTGATGTCAAGTCATCATTTTGTCAAGGAGCAGCAGGAACCTGCCGTGTTTATTCTGGATACTGAGGGACTGGCTTTCGATATCATTTCACCGCTCTTGGAGTGGGTGCCGACGGTGTTGGTTTGGCAGGAATGCCTGGAAACGGTTTTGAGCTGGGGGATTAAAATCGACGTGATTCTGGCTACGGAAGCCTATCAAAAAGAAAATCTTCAGCTACTGGAAGAACAATATCCGGTCAAATTCCTAACAGCTGCCCCAGAAAACCCGCTGGACGAAGGATTGCAATACCTTTTGGCCACCAAGCATCCGGCAGCGCATTTAGTCGGAGTTTCGCATTTGAGGTGTATGGATTTAGAGGAAAAACTGGACTTGTTTGACCTGACGATCATGGACGCTGGTTGGAAATACTATCCGGTCAAAAGTGGTAAATTCAAAAAGTGGTTTGCCGAAAGTACAATCCAACTTCTTGGTCAAGAAGGAATGCCTGTAGAAATCTCCAATGAAAACGGCAAACTGATGCTTCCTTTGGTTTACCTGACTCAGTTGGAGGTACCGGAGGGGATTACGGAGATTGTGGGGAATGGGATTTTTTGGGTTGGAGAGGAAGTGAATTCTGAAAGCTGGAGCGAGAAATTTGAAGGTGTTAAGCCCAAGTCGAAAGATTTGGGCTTTTTTATAAAAAAAATAGTTGTATCTCTTGACTTTTAAAGAAATCGTTTTGATCTTTTATTCAAATTTTTACCAACCAAAAACCCCTTTTTTATGAAAAGCACATTTGCCCCCCCTCAAGTACAGAAAACTAACTAGATTCGGATTTTTAGGTTTTCTAGTCCTTTTGATCACTATGAATCTCCTATTAACCTCATGCGTCGAAGAACCAGAAGCACCCAAAATCGAGGTCAACGAAAATGCACAGATTGCACAGGTGAAGTCTTGGTTTGAAAAAAATAAGACCAAGCTCAGACTCCCAGAAAGGGGCTCTAATTTCCGGTCCGAATCTCAGGAACTCATCCTACCATTTTTTGAAAAGGAACCCGATTGGGATAAGTTTCACCATTACTACTTTCCTGATGGACGGGAAGTTTTTGAAGTAAGTTTGAAGAATGAACAAATATTTTTTCCTTGGCCTGAGTCTAAAAAGGAAAGCAAGGAGAAAATTAGGAGTAGAGTGATCCAAAACATACTTTTTGTCAAGCACCCAACAATTAATCGTTATGATCCTCTGATAGCAAGGTATTATCCCGAAGAAAACTCTAAAAGAAATTTTAAAGAGATCAACTATCAAATGATCGACCAAAAATGGAGCGGAATAGTTGATATATTTACTTATGATGAACACTATTTTATTGGTTTTGAAATTGAAAAAGGACAAATTCTTAATTCTCGTAAAGTAGAGCAAATAGCAGATGGGAACCGTAAATCAATTAATTCTGAAAACAAAGACTACAAGTGTTCTGTAGTAACAACAACAACAGATTGGTATCAAATAACTTATGTTTTAGAAACTAATACTTGGTATGTGGAAGCACTTTCTCCCACTAGTTCAACTTCTTATAGTTGTCCCATGGATTATGGGATCGACAATACCACATCCGGAGGCAACTATACTTGTGGGGGAGATGGGCTTCAATGGTATAGTTCTAGTACTGGCACAAGCTCTTACGATCCTCCAGATGTACCTCTTCCTATTTTAAAAATTTTGATATCAATTTCAGATGAAAATCCATGTATTAAGAACGCAGCCCAAAATGCCGTTTCGGCAGATTTTGCAAATGAAATAACAAGCCTAATAAATGGAATTTTCCAAGAGAATGAGGATTATCGATTAGAAATTGAATCATTTGATCTTGATGATAACACATTAGATGGTATTCATTTTTTCAGTGGTTCTTCAAATAATTCATATGGAACTTTTTCTATTGTAATAAATTCAACTTTAGAAAATTCTTCAAAGGAATACATTACAGCTACTATTTTTCATGAGTTTCTCCATGCATATTTAGGATATTTAAACTTAGATAATTTTTTAAGTGAATCTCAATAACATGAAGAAATGGCAGTTGAATATATCGGTATTCTTAGTCAGATTTTAGTTGAAAGATATGGGATAAGAAAAACAGATGCCATGGCATTGTCTTGGGGTGGACTTCAGGAAACTAAGACATTCTCAGATAAATCAATGATCGACAAAAATAAGGTTCTAAATGGAATACCGTGGGTAATCGAATTTGAGGTTACCAACTATAAAATAAATCATATTGATGAAGTTTTGGATATTTCTGTATCCTCTGGCTCTTTTTTTAGCGAGTTGAATTTTTGAGTTTATTCCTTCCAAAATACCATTATTCAGATTTGTTTCTGAATAACTCACTATTCCGAACCAGTGCGCTTTCAAAGTTTTGGCGGCTTGCATGAATGGAAAAATCTTGGATTCTTCTACTAGATCACACCAATAAGAAAGATAAGCTCCCGCTTCATCTTTGGTTTTAA
>NZ_FNVR01000016.1 GCF_900108085.1 Algoriphagus boritolerans DSM 17298 = JCM 18970 | reverse complement strand
ATCTGACAAGGTATAGATGGTTTTAAGCAACAGGTACTTAAACATCCGAACAGGGCTTTGAGCCATACGTCCGTTATTAGTACAGTATTTATTAACCAGCTCTTGGTAAACAAAACTAAAATCTATGATGTCATTAATCTTTCGAAGAAGATTGTCCTTTGGCACTATCAAATCATAAATGGAGCCATACTCACTGAACTTAATCTTTTGTTGATGTAACAGCATGAAATTGAGTATTTTATACACAAAAAGATACAAAAAAAGGTGTAGAAAAGTAATTTTCTTACACCTTTTTTTACTAACAATTAACCATTAAAGGACTTTTTCAGTGGCCTCCAAATCGGCAGGGCTTTTTCCTAACTGAAAGAACGAACAATTTTTATGCAGCATCAACGATGTTCAACACGTTGTATGAGCCATTTTTAAGCGAATACTGAATACCATTCACTTCCTGAAAGAACTCAATCAGCAACAGGTAAAACTTAGTGCCAGTACCAGCAGGAACACCGGCAGGAGTAAGTGTTACAGGAGTGTTGGTTCCGTCAATCGGCAAGTTGGTTACAGGGCTGTACTCAATTGCACTGATTTCATTTGTGAAGTCAACATTTGCAAAAGCACCTTTCATGCTGATATGTGTAGCCCCTGAAGGATACGAAATATCATTAATCGGTACAAAGGCAGGAATGTTGATTACCCCGGTAAGAGGCACAACAGTAAAGGGTGCAAACATCACACCACTCAAAAGAGCTTTGTCGTTGAAATCAAAATCTTTCAACAACGCCAATGCAGCAGGATCAGCAATACCATCGGCAACGGTGCGTTCACCACGAGGAGAAGCCACATCGTAATTTTTGATTTGCGTCATGATTTGCGTTAAACGACTGGTAACACGATTGTCAGCAGCGTTCATCATCAAATTACGAACTGCATTGCGGAGAACTTTTCCGGCAGTTGCAGAGCTTCCAAATTCAGAACCGTTTTCACGGGTACGCTGAAAGTTTGGATCATTTGCAATACGGTCAGCAGAAACACCACCTTTGGTTTTCACCAGGTGGCCATCTTGTGTTTTGTAGAATGTTAACTCATCCAGAGTTCCTTCAATTTTTAGAATACCTTTTAATTTTGCCATTGCTTAAAATTTTTATGAGTTAGTAAAACCGTTTCTTTTTTAGCTGTTTTATCAGCATTTGAAAACAAAAATAGAAGCAGTATTTAGGCTATGCAAAAGTTGAAAGTCATCCGTTCCGTTTCTTCCGCATTATTCCAACAAACACACTTTCACCGCCTATGAAAATGATTTATATTTGCAGTATCACTTTCATATTTGAAGTATATCATCGGTATGGATAGTGTATTAAGAAGTATAATTGAAATAATGAATAGACTGTGCATTTATCCGAAGGACATTCAGGTAATCACAGGCAGAAGCGACAGGTATGGAAGAAACCTCATCAAGAAGATTAAAGATCACTTTAAAAAGCAGCAGCACCAGGTTGTTACTGTTGATGAGTTTTGCCAGTACATGGGCTTGCAACCGGAAACAGTTGCAAAGCAACTTAGGTAAGTAGAAATCTTATCTTTGCTTTTGTCTATGATAAGGCACAGCACACCCTACCATCAACAAAGATTTTTCTTTTCTTTGTGTAGCGTTTTCCCTTGCTTAATCAGTTGTTGTTGGCTATTTGTTGCCCAATCTTCGGAAAGCCCTGATATATAAGGGTTCACTATTTTTTGTATCGGGAAGTAAAGGTATTTGGGAAAAACCCTTCCACCTGATCTAACATTTTTTGCTTAGCTTAATTATTAAGCCTTTTTTACAACTTTTAGCTACATTAATGGAGTTTTCCAGGCAAGTCAGACAAGTCAGATTTATGTTTGAATTTGATTCATTAAAAAACGAGTCCAATAAAATCAAACATGGAATTCATTTTGAAGAATCAAAAATATTATGGAACGATCCGAATAGGATCGTGATTGAACCACGTACAGTAGATGAAATCGAGCATGAAGTAACCGAGACACACTGGGGATAACAATCAAGCAAGCGAGATTCCATGTGACCTATGAAAATCAATTATAGACACATTAAAAGCGATTTATGATGATTGCCGAACTTAATGAAACTATTTGGTCAACCATTTATACACTACGCCTAGATTAAAAAAGAATTATTTCGGTAGGAAGATCCAGAGAAAATGAAAAAGAAATCTATCACAGCGGCTGAATTTGACGAAAAATTTGACGGCAATGAAAATCTCAATGAATTTCTTGATTTGGAAAATAGTACTAGACCTGGCCAAAAATCAAGAAGAGTGAGTGTTGACTTTCCGGAATGGATGGTTCAGGAATTGGACAAAGTAGCTAGAAATCTAGGGATAACTAGGCAAAGCGTGATTAAGGTTTTCATTTCTGACAAGCTCAAAAAGACGGTTTGACATTATTTAAGGAGTATGAATTATTTATACATTTTTTCAAAACCTTGGAATAAGAGCTAGACTCTGATAAAACGACAAAAGTTGTCTTAATTTTTTCCAACTCTTTATCCTATACTTCACTTTTTAGTCAAAAAAAATGCATCTTGTGTACAGATTTTTTTCCAAGCAAGTTGATTTCCTAATGACCGATAAGTTTCTCAAACCCAAACAGGCCCTAAATCCAGCATTCCGAAAAGTAAAGCCCAATCGGACAGCTATTGAGAGCTTTAAATCGAATCTCATCCAACTTATCGACCGAATCAATGAATCTGAAAATGCATATGAGGAATTTCACAAGAATCTCGTCATTGACTTTTTAAAAAAAACCTATTACGACCCCTCCCACTTTGTTAACATCAAAGACAAAAATGATTTGGTCATCCACGTTGGAGAAAGTGCCAAGTCAAGCGTGGGGGTCATCATAGAAGCCAAAAAGCCAACCAATAAGGCGGACATGATCAGCAAGTCCAACCTCAACTACAAGGCTTTTCAGGAGTTGGTGTTGTATTATCTACGTGAACGCATTACCAATAATAACCTGGAAATAAAACATCTGGTCGTTACAAATATTCACGAGTGGTTTATTTTCGACGCACTCGCCTTTGATCGGTATTTTGCCCAAGACAAGGTATTGGTTAAGAAATTCGAGGACTTTGAAGCTGGGAGGTTGTCAGAGTTTAAGACGGATTTTTTCTACAAAAACATCGCTGAACCCGCCATTGAAAAGGTAAAGGATCAGATTCCTTTCACTTACTTTGATTTCCGGGACTATGAAAAGCCACTGCGCAATGCGGACAAAAACGATGATATCAAGTTAATTGCCCTTTTCAAACTCCTTTCACCCGAGCATTTGCTAAAGCTGCCTTTTGCGAACGACAGCAACAGCTTGGACAGACGATTTTACAGCGAACTGCTGCATATCATTGGACTAAGCGAAACCAACGATGGCGGAAAAAAGATAATTGGGAGAAGTAAGGTTGGGGAGCGGAATGTGGGTTCCATTTTGGAAAGCACGATTACCGAGCTGGACAGCCTGGACAAAATCAGCCGATTGGGAAAACCCAGTCAATTTGGTGCCACCCATGAAGAACGGCTTTTCAATGTAGGCTTGGAGCTCAGCATCACTTGGATCAATAGAATCCTGTTTCTCAAGCTATTGGAAGCCCAGCTGATCAATTATCATCAAGGTGACCGCTCCTATTCATTTCTGAATCGGGAGAAAATTAGAAATTACGACGACCTCAATAGCCTATTTTTTAAAGTCTTAGCCAGAAAGTATCAAGACAGATCTGAGGAGATAAACCAGATTTTTGGAAATGTTCCTTACCTAAATAGCTCGTTGTTTGAGCCAACGGATATGGAACACGATACCCTGTTCATCTCCAATCTCCGAGATGAAAAGTCCATCCTGATTATCGGAAGCACGGTTTTGAAAAACGATCAGGGGAAAAAGCGGACCGGAAGTCTCCCCGCTTTGGAATACCTCCTGGAGTTTCTCAATGCCTACGATTTCAGTTCGGAGGGCTCGGAGGACATTCAAGAGGATAACAAGACCCTGATCAACGCTTCCGTGCTGGGTCTCATCTTTGAGAAAATCAATGGCTACAAAGATGGGTCTGTGTTCACGCCCGGATTTATCACCATGTATATGTCTGCAAAGACGATTCGGAAAACAATCGTCCAAAAATTCAATCAGGCCAAAGGGTGGAACTGCCAAACCTTTGAAGAACTAAAGGAGGATATACAGGAGGAAATCAGGTCTGGAAACAGAAAAGAAGTCAGAAGAATAGCCAATGAGATCATCAATAGCCTGAAAATCGTGGATCCCGCGGTTGGGTCTGGTCATTTTCTGGTTTCGGTTTTAAATGAATTGATTGCCATCAAAAGTGAGTTAAAAATCTTGGTGGATTCCAATTTTGACCCGATCAGCAGTCATGTGGTCGAAGTGGTCAATGATGAATTGATCATTGCTGACTTAGAGGGTAATCTGTTTGAATACAAGTATTTAAGTAAAGAAAGCCAACGAATCCAGGAAACACTTTTCCACGAAAAGCAGACGATCATCGAAAACTGTCTTTTCGGGGTGGATATCAATCCCAACTCAGTCAAAATCTGTCGATTGAGGCTTTGGATTGAGCTTTTGAAAAATGCGTATTATAAAACACCAACCCTCCAAGGGTTCGAAACCCTTGGAGGGTTTCAAGGTCGCGAGCTGGAAACCTTGCCCAATATCGACATCAATATCAAAGTCGGCAATTCACTGGTTTCAAGATTTGAATTGGATTCAGATCTTAAATCCGCTTTAAAAGGGGCTTGGAAAATCGAAGACTACAAAACGGCAGTCTCCACCTACCGCAATGCAAAAAGCAAGGACGAAAAAAAGGCTATGGATGCGCTAATTGGCCAAATCAAATCAAACTTTCGAACTACAATAGCTAAAACCAGCAAAGAGCAACAAGCACTTGATAGACTTGGATATGAGCTTTTTAAACTAACTGGAAAGGGGCGTGACGGATATGGAATGATGCTTTTTGAGGAAGGTGAACTTAAAAATTCTGATAAAAAACTTGAAAAAAAGAGAGTTGAGAAAGTCAAAAAGTTAGAGTCAGAAATAGAAAAGTTCACCAAAATCATCAAGGAAATAAAAGACAGTAAGATCTATGAAAATGCCTTCGAATGGCGCTTTGAGTTTCCAGAAGTGCTCAATGACGAAGGTGATTTTGTGGGTTTTGATGTGGTGATTGGTAATCCTCCCTACATCCGACAGGAGGAATTTTCCGATCTCAAACCCTATCTACAGTCCAGATTTAAAACTTTCGCTGGCACGGCCGATCTCTACGTCTATTTTGTCGAGCTGAGCATGAACCTGCTACGGGATTCCGGAGACTTCGTTTTTATCATTCCCAATAAATGGATGCGGGCAGGATATGGCAAATCGCTCAGGAATTATGTCAAAACCTTTCAAATCAATGAATTATTGGATTTTGGGGATTTACCCGTATTTGAGGAAGCCACGACTTACCCCTTGATTATTTCCCTGTCCAAATCCCATGCAGGCGAAAAATTCAGGGCGGTAAACCTGGATACCCTGGATTTCCCGGCTGGTATGGATACCTATTTAAAGGAAAATCAACTGGAAGTTTCCCCGGCTGGCCTTTCGGATAGTGGCTGGACACTAACCGACAGTCGATCCCAGGCACTCCTACTCAAACTCAAATCCCAAGGCGTTCCTTTATCAGAATATGTCGACGGAAAAATCTTCTACGGAATCAAAACAGGCTATAATGAAGCCTTTGTCATCGATCTAGAAACCAAAGAGCGCTTGATTGCCGAAGACCCACGAAGTGCAGAAGTGATCAAGCCCTTTTTGGCAGGAAGGGATATCAAGCGGTATCAATCCCCCAATCCTGAAAAGTTTTTAATCCTTTTTCCAAAAGGCTTCACAATCAAAAGTAATTTACCCGATGGTGACCCAAATAAAATAAGTCATGTAAATGAGCCTCCTAGATACGGATACATGGACTACGATCCAGCATTGGAATGGCTAAAAAGTAATTTTCCCGCTATTGCGAAACATTTAAAACCCTTTGAAAAAGCAGCAAGAAAAAGAACAGATCAAGGAGATTTTTGGTGGGAATTACGGGCATGTGATTATTATGGGGAATTTGAGAAGAACAAAATTATAATTCCCGCTATAGTCAAAAGTGCTTCATACGCTTATGATACCAAAAATCAATTCAGTAACGACAAAACGACTATTATTCCAACTACTGACCTTTTTCTTTTAGGAATTTTGAACTCTAAGACGATTGACTTCTACTTAAAGGCAATAGCATCAACAAAGCAGAATGGATACTTTGAATACAAGCCTGTGTATATCGCCCAACTTCCAATCCTAAACCCTGAACCAAAAATCAAAGACCAAATCGAAGAATTGGTGATAGAAATACTTGAAACCAAAAAGCAAGATCCAACCTCAGACACCTCGACTCTCGAAGCCGAAATCGACCAATTGGTTTATGATCTGTATGGATTGAGTGAGGAGGAGATTGGGATAGTGGAAGGGAGTGAGAAATGAAAGAAAAAAGTAAGGTTAAAAAACAACATTATGTACCTCGTCTTTATCTGAAAAATTTTTCAATTAATGAAAGAATATTTTCATTTGATAAAACCCAAAATAAGACTATAGCCACCAATATTAAAGATATTGCTACAAAAAATTACTTTTATGATGATCAAAAATTAGATAAGGTGACAGGTGAACAAACTTATGAAAAAGCCCTATCTGAAATGGAAGGTATTTTTGATAGGTATCTTAAAATATTTATTCAGAATTTGAATAGTGGTTACTCAGGCCTATCTAATATAGATTTAAAAAGTACAATTTCAGAGTTTATTGTAATTCAATTATTCAGAACACCATCTTCCAATAAGAGTTTTGAATATTTAACTGAAATTTTAAATAAAGAGATTCATAATTGGGTCGGCAAAGATTCTAAAATTAAATCACTTATACCAAACATAGACTTTTTAGAGATTTTTGGAGAAAGTTTGCAAAATCTTAATGCAAGAGCTACTTTAATTTTTGAAAAAATTTGGGTGATATGGCATAACGAAACAAAGCTGAAATTTATAACCTCGGACAATCCAGTTGTGGGTTTCACAGAACCATTAAAAAAGGGTTATGAGATTTATTTCCCAATAAACCCCGAATATTCCATCAGTTTATATGATAAGACTAAATATTCAGATTTTAAAGAATTAGATGGAAATATTATTAAGGTTGGTGAAGAAAGCGTTTTGTATTATAACGATCTAATTTTCAAAAGTGCTGAAAGAAATTTTTACTCAATTAATAATGATTTTGAATATTTAATAAAATCTTAATGAAAACCAACGAACTCCAGAGAGAGAAATTACCTGTGGAGGAGAGAAATTACAACTATTCTATAAGTAAATAAAAAAATGCCCCGCATGCTCCCCATCTCCTTAATCATCCTCGGCGGAATTTTATTGGTTTCCGGAATTGTGCTTTTGATTAAATCCAAGTCAAATCAAAATGAATCGTTGACTCAAGCCATTGCAGCGGTAAAAGCTGATGGAGTATTGACCCCAAAAGAAGAAAAGCTAATTCGGGAAATTGCTATCAGTGAAGGAAAAGATGCCGAATTGGCCATCCTTCAGATCAAAAGTGAACTGGAAGAATCGGAAGAAGACTCAGAGACGGAACTGATCGATGTAAACCAAAAAGCCGGCTTGGATTTCGAGAAGTTTGTGGTCCAGAAGTTTGATAAGAAATTTTTCAAAATTCGGAATTGGGCAGGTGACAAGTTTGTAGATGGCCGATATGCAGACACCACCACACAGCCGGATATTCAGTTATCCCTGACTCTTCGAGGTCAGTCCTACCCTTTTGCTGTGGAATGCAAGTGGAGATCTGAACCCAAAGGTGACTATATCCGCTTCGCCAATGATGGACAATTGGAGCGATACAAGGCCTTCACTGAAAAAGAGAATCATCCTGTATTCATTGTTTTGGGAATTGGTGGTAAAGCTTCAGATCCCGCAGCATTGTACATTTTGCCAATTCAGGAACTCTCCCAACCCTACATTCATAAAGATCGAATAGGTAAATACAGCAAGAAAATCGATGCGGATTTCTTTTTTGATCAAGGGTCAGGACGATTGAGATAGGCAAAAGAGGAAATGAACAACCAGATTGAGATATACCCAATGGTATGTCGGGAATTCCGACATACCACTCCCTACAAGGTCATTCCCAAGAAAAAGAAATTAAGCTCTAGGTGATTAAGGCATTAAAAAAGTCCAGCTTATTAAATCAATATTATTCCATTTTTTGTAATTTTGTTACATATTACAAAATAATTGGATTCAATGAGAATCGTTACTTTCAAGCGGATACAGGAGTTTTCTGAAAAGCATGCCGACGCAGAAACTCAGCTTCGCTTCTGGTATTCGGTAACTAGCAAAAAAGACTGGGAATCACTCAATGATATCAAAAAAGACTTTAATTCAGTCGATTACGTAGGAAATCATCGCTTTGTCTTCAATATAAAGGGAAACTCCTATCGGCTGGTTGCGATCATTTCCTTTAATGCTAAGAAGGTTTATATCCGATTTATTGGCACCCATTCCGAATACGACAAAATAAAAGACATTCAAACTATCTGAGTATGATCAAATCTGAAAAAGAATACAAAGCCATTCTGGAAAGAATAGAAGAATTGCTTGCAGATTCAGAGAACATCGAGAATTCTGAATCAAAAGGTTTTGTGGAACTTAACCTGCTCTCAGATCTTGTAGCAGATTATGAAGAAAGCCATTTCCCAATTTCTCCTCCAACCCTGTCCGAAGCGATTAAATTGAGAATGCATGAGCGTGGATTGACTCAAAAAGCGCTGTCCGAATTTTTGGGAGTCAGCACATCTCGTATCAGTGAATACTTGAATGGTAAAAGTGAGCCCACTTTGAAAATTGCAAGGGAAATCAGCCGGAAACTGGATATTGAAGCCTCAATTGTACTGGGTGTTTAGGGAAAGGATAATTTGTATTTCATTCCAACTATCAAGGAATCCTTGGAGGTTGAATTGACAATTTTATAATGGACAATCAAATCGAAATATATCAGGGTAGCGACGGCCAAACTCTTATTGAGGTGAAGTTTGAGGAGGATACTGTTTGGCTAAACCAAAAACAATTGGCGGAACTCTTTGGCAAAGATGTAAGAACGATAAGTGAGCATATCAAAACAATATATAAAAGCCAAGAATTGGAAAAGGATTCAACTATCCGGAATTTCCGGATAGTTCAAATTGAGGGGAAAAGGAATATTGAAAGGAATATTGACCACTTTAATTTAGATATCATCATTTCGGTTGGTTATAAAGTCAACTCCAAACAAGGAATCCAATTCCGACAATGGGCAACCAAACGCTTAAAGGACTACCTTATTCAAGGATATGCCATCAATGAAAATAGACTCGCTCAGAAAGAGCAAGAAGTCCAAACTTTAAAAGATGGAATCCGGATTTTAAGCAGAGCAATTCAGCAAAAAGAAGAAGATCTGAATTTGGATTGGCTCAATCACTTTGCCAAGGGTCTGGAACTACTTGATGATTACGATCATGAAAATCTAGATAAAAAAGGGTTAAGTAAAAGAAAAGTAAACTATCCTGATTTAGCTCAATATCAGGAAGTAATTAGATCCATGAGATCAGATTTTGAATCCGGTGTATTTGGTAGAGAAAAAGATGGAAGCTTTGAAAGTGCAATAGCACAAATCAGCAAAGGTTTTGGCGAAGAGGACTTCTATCCTACCCTGGAAGAAAAGGCCGCAACCCTACTCTACCTGATCGTTAAGAATCATGGGTTTGTAGATGGGAACAAAAGGATAGCCGCCGCATGCTTTCTTTTCTTTTTGCAGCACAATGATATTCTGCATACTAGTGATGGAATTCCAATCATAAGTAATGACGCCCTTGCCAGCTTAACGCTCTTCATCGCATCAAGCAAGCCGGAGGAAATGGATACAGTGAAGAAATTGGTGATTAGTGTATTGAACCGAAACAGAGACGGTAGGCACTGAACCTGAAAACAGCGTTGTACCCATTTTGCATGGAAAAAACTCAATCCAACCGTTTGGATAAACTTTGTGCACACACTGTGTGCACAAAGAAAGATAGTTGAAAAAGAAAAAGATTTAAATTGCCATTTGCCTTAAAAGCAACGAATTGGCCACCTTCAGTCAAGATAAGTTACTTGACAAATAAGGAAATGTAAAACTGAAAAACAGTACAAAAATGGTGACTTTAAATAAATTTCTCGTTTGACAAATTAATTCTACTTGATTCTATTTGAGTGCTTTACTGATGACACTTTATTTCTGAAGATCCAAAAAAACCTGACTATTTGAGCTTGGGGAGAACTTTATCTGTAAATAGTTTTTTAAATTAGTGGTATGAAGAATGTGAAGAAAACCAAGAGGGCTAAAGTGAGCAAAAATACAGCTTATTTGACCAAGCGTGATTTGGTTCGCGTTGCGTCAGCTGCTGTAAGAAAAGCCTCGGATGACTCCATGCAAATCGCAGGGTATGTAGTCAAAGCGGAAAATGGATGGATTGTAAGAGAAAATTCCGATGGTTCGGTAATTCAGATCGAGAAGTTGAAAGACTATTCAAAATCCCGAAAACTTGTCCTCGACTAAATCAAATCTAAGACTCAGGGTTTTTGCGGGGCCTAATGGGTCTGGAAAGAGCACAATCATCAATTCTGTTCGGGATCACAAGGTTCGTGAAATACCGGTAGATTTTGGTACTTACATTAATGCAGATGATCTTGCAAATGAACTATCAAAGGACATGGTTTCTTTTGCCAGGTATCAAATCAAGACAAGTCTTGAGGAATTTTTAGAATTTAGCCTTTCATCAGGATTAATAAATAAAACCTTCACAAGAGCGGATTTTTTAGAAACATTTTCTTTAGAGAATAATCAAATCACGCTTTTAAAACCTGAGCTGAATGAACGTTTAGCACAAATCATGGCTGATTTTCTACGCAGGAAACTTTTATCTGACAGAAAGAAAATTTCTTTTGAAACTGTTTTTTCACACCCTTCCAAAATAGATATCATGAAAGAGGCAAAAGCGGCTGGATATAAAGTTTATCTCTACTTTGTCTCTACGGAGTCGCCTGAAATCAATAAGTATCGTGTAAAAGTTCGAACCCAAAAAGGTGGGCATAATGTACCAGAAGATAAGATTGAGCAACGTTATTATCGTTCCTTGGACCTTATGTTTGATGCTGCACAAATTGCCTACCAAGCTTATTTTTTTGATAATTCTAAGGATGGTGAAGATTTCAAGCTATTTGCTCATTTCAAAAATCCAAAAGGTGAAAAAATTTGGGATCCGATAGACGAAAAAACCGTCCCCAACTGGTTTATTGAACATTATTCAAAAAAAGTAGGGCTATAAGTGTACTAATCCGGTATCTGCCAAATTCATCCAATGAGCAATTAAACTTATTTCTATAGCTCAAGATATCCCGAGAAATGAGTTATAGAGCGACTTTCTATCCCTCACAGGAAAAGACTTAGAGAAAAACTATATCTAAAAGCATATAAAAATTAATCATTACCAATTTTTATACGTAAAAGCATATAAATCAAATCTTTTTTCTACATTTATATGTAAATACATATAGAATGAATCAAATAGCCGAATTTGTAAAAATCAGAAGAAAGCAATTGGGGATGACTCAGGAAGAATTTGCCGACAAAGCCGGGGTTGCACTAACCGTAATCCGGAAAATCGAGCAGGGAAAGGAAAATCTAAACCTATCCAAGGTAAATCATGTATTGAGCATGTTTGGTCATGTATTGGCACCCATTGATGCAAAAGATCCGAATAGGTATAGTAAAATACTCCTGTGAATTGGCAGCTTTTTGTTGTAGAATAATCAGAATTAGCCCAAACACCAAGTATTTGAAAAGACCAAAAAAACCCTGATTTTTAACCAGGAAAAAAAAGTCCAACTCTCTCTTTTGTACCCTATTTGTACCGATTTTTTCCAAATATCTTTTTTATAACTAGTTACACTTTCTGTATCGACAAATAATACCTCCCAAAAAATACCCCGGAAATATCCGAGGCATTTCTACTAAAATCAAACCTATTGTATTATCTGCCTTCGGAAGGACTGTTTTTCAGATCTTGATTTTTTGGCAAATCAATGGAAAAATCGAGCGTCTTCATCCAAGAAATAACTTTTGAAATAAAAGGAATTAAGAGCAACAAGGCCCCAAATGCCAAAACATGGACAGGATTAGTGAAATAATCCCCTGCACTGAAAATACTTAAAATAATCAGCGTGCTAAATGGCAAAGACACAGCCAGAATATTAATTCCTAACTCAAGGTCAAATGTCCTCGAGGGGTTTCCATTTTCAGTTACTGACTCCAGCTGTCTGACTGCCGACATGTGTGCAAACGGCCAGAATGAGCAACTGGATAGCGGGAAAACAACGGCTAGCAGAATAGCTGTCGTGCTGGAAAAGGAAAACAGGCTAATCAATGCTCCACTTAACAGCAAACTTATCCCTGCCCGCAACATTAATAAACTGATTATTGATTGAATCTGCTTCCGCTTCAAAATCACCGACAATCCGATAAAGAGAAGTATAAGCGGAGTCATCATATCTTTCAGACTGAGGATAGACTTACTGATGAATCCCGGAATAGTGTCCATATTCCAGCCTATGCTAAGTAATAGTATCGCCAAGATCAGAACCAGATTAATGGGCTCTTTAAGCATCGCAAAGAGTAGCTGTTTTACTTTTTCACCTTTGGATCTTTTCCCCAACCGATGCACACGGTAATACCAGGTCATGGCAATCAGGTAAGAGAAAATCAGAACGTAGACTTTATTTCCCACATCAGCTAACGCACCCCAGGCAAGCGCCTCTTCATCCAAATACTCGATCAAAAAAGGAAAGCAGGATAAACCAGGCGCCAATGAAGGAAAAAGCATCAACCAGGTGCGATGCTGAGCACTATCGCGTTCCACTCCCAACCAGGGCAGCCCAAAGTAACCGGCAGCGAGCATGAATCCATTCCACAGCAGTACCAAAACAGGCAGAATCAATAATTCCGCATCCATTTTGATCCCCAACAAGGCCACAAAAATCATAGCCGGCAAAGCTAAATCTAAAATTACCACTTTCAAGCCTTTGCGATGCGAATCATTGTCCAGCTTACTCCGAAGAAGAAAGCCAAGCAAAATCATCAATAAAAGCGAAAGGGAAGTTTGAATTGCTGTAGGCATAGTATTGGCTTATTCAGGCTTTGGTGACTTTTTTGAAAGTCTCGACGAAGTACTCCAACTCCTCATGCGTACCCATGCTGACCCGACACCAGGATTTATCATACATCTCATAGGCTCGGATTCCCACACCTTCATCGTACATGGATTTCATAAAAACCTTTCCATCCATTTCTATTGGGAAAATCATAAAACTGGTAAAAGAAGGAATCGGATTGTAGCCTAATTTGGTGATTTCGGAGGTCACATACGTTCTGCATTCGGTGTTCTGAGCTTTGCATTGGCCCAGAAAATCAGTCTCCTTCATACTTGCAATGGCACCTTTCAGAGAGGTCACACAAAGCCCCATTGTGCTTCTGACCTTACTTGTGATACTTTCGATTCGCTCAGGGGTAGCCACAATATAACCGATTCTCAGCCCTGCCATTCCATGGATTTTGCTGAAAGTCCGGGCGACAATCACATCTCTACCCTCGGCCACTAAATTTACCATGGTTTGAGTTTCTGGCTTTTCTAAAAACTCTAAGTAGGCCTCATCGACAAATACAGGAACTCTTGCCGAGGCATCGATACAGAATTTTTTCAAAGCCGCGGCATTGGTAATGGATCCCGTTGGATTATTGGGATTACAGACATAGACCAATCTCGTTTCGTTATCTATCGCAGATATCATCCCCGCCAAGTCATGGGAATAATCCGCAGCAAGCGGCACAGGTTTCCAGTTTCCCCCCATGGCCTGCGCAGTATTCATCACAGACATGTAGGATGGATCTGCAGATACGATATTGCCTCCATGCTGAAATCGGGTTATTGCCAGCTTTTCCAACAAATCAGTTGACCCGGGTCCGAGCATAATGCATTCTTCACTCACTCCTTCTTTTTCGGCAATCATGCTTATCAGTGTAGCTGCATCACCGTGACCGTATCGGTTTCCCTGACTTATTGACGCTGCGATGGCCTGAATTACTTTTGGAGATGGACCATAGGGATTTTCATTGGCATTCAATCTGGCCAATATCCGGCTTTCATCTATGCGGAATTCAGGAACAAACTCCCGGATTAAACTCGAAGAAGCAGTAGTGACAATTTTATTGGACTTAAAAGCCAAGGATGGTGTAGCGACCAATCCTCCAGCCATCAAAAGACTGGATTTAAGCCAATCCCTTCTGTTTAAAGATTTTATCATTTTAGGACTCAATTAAGTTTAACGAAATATTTAGCATTATTCAATTTCAATTGTATAGGAAATGTGATTTGCCTGAACTGAAAAAGTCAGGAGAAATGGAGCGATAATCTCCTTTACAGGCTATTTTGGGAATTAGGTATAAAAATGAACCTAATATTGAATTGAAATTAATATAAAAAATTAAACAGGTAATTTTTTTAACCTATTTTTTATTAAAAATTGTTTTTTATGGTTTAAATGGTTGATTTTTAACATCAAAGATTAAATTTTTCAAAAGTCCAAACCTTTTTCAGAAAATTTTAATCCATAGTGGCCAACAGAATCATCCTGGACTTAATATGATTTTAAAAGGAATTATCGTATTTCGATAAAGAAATAATTTAAAACTTTTCCAGAATTGATTCATTTTCAGGGAATGATGAGAAGCAATGAAAAAAAAAAATTTGCTTTCAAATACCTAATTTTGCTTTTCGAAGAGAGGTAATTGAATAATATATTGTTTTTGCATTTTTTTCAGAATTTAATTTTGATATATTAATATTTAAGTCTAGTTTTCGTTTATTATTTCCGTTTTATGAAGTTTTTTCCATCAAAAAAACAGAAATAATTACAGGCAAAAATTATGATCATCCAACGCTACTCAGATCAAAATTTATGAAACTTGGAATCCTTGGAGGTACTACACTCTCCAAAACATTGGGAAAGAAATACCTGGAAGCAGGGCTGACCGTTGTATTCGGTGTTAGGAGTGATTTTAACACTGAAGAAAGTGACTGGAAAAATCTAAATCGGCTTCATAATCGAATTTGCCCTTTTCAATCGGCGATAATCCAATCAGAAATCATTCTGATTTGCTGCGAAAACCAATACCTGGAGGAAATATGCAGTGCCTTGAAAAATGAAGATCTCGAAGGGAAAATTATCATTGATTGCACCAACGCAAACTATGATAAAGTCCTTGCCAGCAGTAATACCCAGTTGATCGTCGAATCTGCTCCAAAAGCAATTATCTTCAAGGCATTCAATAACTTAGGCATAGACTATCCCACTTCAGATATATTGGGTATTATCAAAGAGACCTACTACTGCAGCGACAGGGAAGCGGAGAAAATCAGGGTAAAAAGACTTATTGAACTGATCGGTTTCAGAGCCATAGACGCTGGAAAAATGAATAATGCCCCGCTCTTGGAGGCTTTTTACCATCTCAGCAGAGAAATAACCTGGCACCGGAAAGAACAATCTAACTATCACTTCAAGTTAATTTCAGCTTAATCTCATTTTTTGAATCACCCTCTAACCGAAAAGTGAGGTCGAAAGATCTCACTTTTCCTGTTTTTCCCCACTAAGGGACATGTCTTCTACCCAATTGAGAAAATTCAAGAAACTCAGGGCTAAAAATACTTTCGAATGATCAGCGCTAAAGTAATTCTGCAAATTTCACACATTACAAAATAAAATACCTGCAAGTCTTATTTAGCATGAGTATTATTCAGGTTTTTGCAAAAGGATCTGTTTTCAATTTAAAAGGAATAATAAGATAAAGTGAACTTCTCTTTTAACTCCAATCTAAAATGACCTCCTTCTAGCAAAAGGATTGTTTATCTTTGGGCCTGATTTCACAGCAATGCACCTAGAATTTTCCTTTAATCGGATTCTGATTCTAATCTTAGCCTTGTTTTTGTACAGTCAATAACCTTGAATCCTGCAACACTTTAAAGAAAAGAATGAAAGTACTGGTAATCGACATTGGTGGATCCAACATAAAAATTCTTGCAACCGGCCAACCTGAACGAATAAAGATTCCTTCAGGTGGTGACTTTACTCCCGAACAATTAGTGCCATTGGTCATAGAAAATGCCAAAGATTGGGAATACGAAGCGATCTCCATTGGATTTCCCGGAGTGGTAAAGGGAGGTAAAATTGTAGCTGATCCCGTCAATATGGGTGCCGGCTGGAAAGGATTCGATTTTGAAAAGGCCTTCGGCCGTCCCGTGAAAATCATCAATGATGCGGCAATGCAGGCATTGGGAAGTTACGAGGGAGGCAAACTGCTTTTTATGGGTTTTGGAACCGGATTAGGGACTGCCATGGTATTTGAGGACTTGATTCTTCCGATGGAAGGAGGACACCTTCCCTTTAAGCAAGGAACTTTTGAAACACATGTAGGAAATGCCGCCATGGAGAAATTCGGAAAGCCAAAATGGAAAAACTGGGTTTCCCAGGCTATTGCCCATTTCAATCATTGTTTTCAGCCCGACCAGATTGTTCTCGGAGGAGGAAATTCCAAACTTTTGGATACTTTCCCTTCAAACTGCCGCCTGGGGTCCAACAAAAATGCCATTACAGGAGGTTTTCGTTTGTGGGAAAAGCCCTATAAGTATTGATCACTCCCTAATCAGTTTATTCTAAAATATTCGTTGCTGAATTATTTCTAATTAATCGATTCCCTCAATTTCCCCTTCTTCATGACTCAAGTCAAATCAGATGCTTTGGTTTTCTATGGTGCAACCGGTGATCTGGCTTTTAAAAAAATCTTTCCTGCACTCCACATGATGGTCAAGCGTGGAAATCTGAATTGTCCCATTATTGGGGCAGCCCGAGGAGCTTATGACTTGGAAAAGCTCCGAGCCAGAGCCAAGGAAAGTATCCAAAAACACGGACAATATGAGGAGGAATCATATAAGAAATTTTGTAGCCTTCTCGCATTTGTGGGCGGGGACTATACAGATCAAGAAACATTTCTGAAAATCAGAAAAGCTTTGGGTAATGCCAAAAACCCAACACATTACCTGGCGATTCCTCCCGTACTTTTTCCCAAAATTATTGCTCAATTGGATCAATCAGGCTGTGCTAAAGGCGCCAGAGTGATCGTGGAGAAGCCCTTTGGAACTGACCTTGAATCTGCCAAAGCTTTGAACAAAATCCTTCTTAATAAATTTTCAGAGGAGGATATCTTCAGGATCGACCATTACCTGGGCAAGCGACCTGTAAATAATATTGTCTTTTTCCGATTTGTAAATTCTCTTTTGGAGCCGGTCTGGAATAACAAACACATCGAAAGTATCCAGATTACCATGGCTGAGGATTTTGGAATCCAAGGTAGAGGAGCTTTTTATGATGTCACAGGTGCTATCCGGGATGTCATCCAAAACCACTTGTTTCAGGTGCTATGCAATTTGACCATGGAGCCCCCCAAAGCCTTGGATAGTGAATCGATTCGTGATGAAAAAGTTAAAGTGCTGAAAGCAATCAGTCCTCTTCGGAAAGAAGATGTCATTTGTGGGCAATACACGGGCTACCTCAAAGAAATAGCTGTAAAGGAAGGCTCAAAAACCGAGACTTTTGCGGCAATGAAACTACAAATCAACTCACCCCGATGGGATGGAGTGCCACTTTATATCCGTGCCGGAAAGAATCTACCGGTCACTTCAACGGAAATTGTAGTGAAATTCAGGCATTTACCCTCTGCTTATTCTTCCATCGCCACACAACCCAACCATATCCGATTCAGAATCAGTCCGGATGTGAAAGTAGCTTTCGGTATGCTTATCATGGCTCCTGGGGAAGACATGACCTCTGTTTTATCGGAAGTTCAGGGAAATCCCACTCCATTTCCCAATGAAAAAGAAGCCTACGAGCGGGTTTTGACAGACGCAATGGCAGGAGATCCTACCCATTTTGCCCGTCAGGATTATGTGGAGGAAGCGTGGAAGATTGTAGACGATTATTTGGCTCTGGACAAGGAAGTATACCCTTATGAAATCGGGACCTGGGGTCCTGAAAACGTATATCAGGAAATTTATCCACCCGGAGGATGGAACAATCCTGTCGTAAACAAAAAAAATGACTAATGGAAATTCGGACATTTGAATCTGCGGATGTAGTTGCCACAGAAGCTGCGCTCTACATAGCTGATCGAATACGCGAAAACATAGCTAAAAAAGGTATTTTCACCATGGCTATCAGTGGCGGACGTACTCCATGGGCCATGATCAAAGAATTGGCAAAGGCAGATCTTCCTTGGGAAAAAGTATTCCTTTTCCAGGTCGATGAACGAATAGCACCTGATGCACATCCTGACCGAAACCTAACTCAACTTTTTAAAGCAATCGAAGGAAGTAAGCTGGTCTTGAGGCTTAACCTATTTCCCATGCGGGTCAATGCCGAAGATCTCAACGAAGCCTGTGCCGAATATGAAAGTCACATCAACCGAATGACCGGAAATGGAAAACTGGATCTGATTCATCTCGGAATAGGAACCGATGGTCATACGGCCTCCTTGGTCCCGGATGATCCGATACTAGAGGTGATGGATAAAGGCGTAGATATCACCGGAAATACGTATCAAGGACGGCTTAGAATGTCACTCACCTATCCCCTGATCAACCAAGCTGAAAAAATCCTCTGGGTAATCACCGGGGAGGAGAAAGCTGAAATGCTGGATCGGTTGCTACACAGAGACCACGCTATTCCAGCTGGAAAAATAGACCAGCAACACGCATTGGTTTTTACTGAAGAGCTTGCCGCAGCTAAAATAAAATAACCGAAAGAGGTTGTCTCGTAAGTAACGATTGTACGTAGACCGTAGCCGAAATGTGGTCTCATTTACGGGAAATGGCCTTCAATTCCGCTCAGGTTGACACCATTAAGTCTTTTGAGACAGGCTCTTTTCTTTGGTAAAATCACTAATCGGTTAAAAAAAAAGGACTTATTAGTATTAAAAAAAGATGGAAATTCTGATAAAAAATATGGTTTGCCCCCGCTGCATCCAAGCTGTAAAGGAATCCCTCCAAGCTTTGGAGATCCCTTTTGAATCCATCGAATTGGGGAAAGTCACACTCGTAAATTCCTTACTAAAAGACCAAAAGTCGGAGTTGGCCAAATCGTTGAGTGAAAAAGGATTTGAGCTTTTGGAATCAAAAAATGCTGCCCTTATTTCCCAAATCAAATCATTGATCATCAACCAAATTCATCATTCAGATCAGGTAATGGGTGAAAATTTTTCCACTTTTCTGTCTGAAAATCTTCATCAGGAATACACTTCGTTGAGTCGTCTTTTTTCGCAAGTAGAAGGGCTTACCATAGAAAAATACATCACCAGGCAAAAAATCGAACGGGTAAAAGAACTTCTTTTTTATGACCAACTTAGCCTTAGCCAAATTGCCTTTGAGCTGAATTACAGCAGTGTAGCCTATTTATCAGCCCAGTTCAAAAAAGAAACAGGCATGACTCCCAGCGAATTTAAAAAATCCAGAAAAATCGACCGAAAAAGTCTGGATCAGCTTTGATGGAAAGTCCAAACCGATCTTTTTGCTTCATTTAAAAAACAGTGCAGTCAGAAATGAAAAAAGAGGCCTTTCCGAAGAAAAGCCCCTTTTCAAGAAATAATTAAACTAACTCAATCAAAAACCGGACACATTCAGTCTCCCTCCCGTAACAGTCTTTCCTGCAAGAGAAGCTGTCGGAGTAGTAGAGCTCATGATTGCATTTTTGATTTGTAACGCGTCGGCTCCAGGGTTTAAGGATGCATACAATGCGGCTGCACCTGCCACATGAGGAGTTGCCATAGAAGTACCGTTATAGCTCGCATAGCTGGAAATGATAGTTGCATTCTTGCCTTTTCCTGAGGTAGCCGGCACTGTGGACCAAATAGCTGAACCTGGTGCACCTAGATCCACTGTTGTTGCTCCGTATTGCGAGAATGAAGAAAGTCCACCCGTACTGGTAATTGAAGCAACAGCAATGATGTTTTCTGAAGTGTATCCGGATGGATAACTTGCCGATGCATCATTATTTGTACCTGAATTACCCGCAGCTGCTATGAATAAAATGTCAGCAGCTCCAGCTCTGTCAATAGCATCTTTAAGCCCCTGAGAATAACCTCCCCCGCCCCAGGAATTATTGGTAGCAACGAGGTTCAATCCATGACGGGTTTTAAGATCTGTAAAATAATCCACCGATTTAATTGCATTAGCCGTGGTGCCCCCTCTGGAACCTAAGAATTTAGCATTGAGCATTTTTACATTCCACACGACTCCAACAACGCCTTTGTCATTTCCTCCTACAGCACCGATTGAACCTGCCACGTGGGTTCCGTGGTCATCACCTACTCCATCAAAGACCGTATTGTTATTGCCTTCAAAATCCCAACCATAAACGTCATCAATCAGTCCGTTACCATCATCATCCATGCCATTCCCGGCAACTTCTCCCGGATTGACTCCTGCATTGGCAGCTAGATCTTCGTGCATGTACATGTAGCCTTCATCAATAATTCCTATATACACCGTATTGGATCCGGTTTTATTCGCAGCCCAGGCTTCAGCTGCTCTTGAACCATTCAGATTTCCGCCTGCAGACATTCCCCAAAGTTGACCACTTTCAAAATAAGGATCATTGGAAACAGCAGTGTGCTGATAAATCCAATTCGGTTCAGCGTATTCAATCTCCGGCATGTTGCGCAAGCGCTCAATGGCTTCCATGGTACCCATTTTGGATTCCACTAGCAATAAATCTCCAGTTTGGGTGCCCTTTCGCGCATTGGCCATTTCCATCGCTCCAGTACGAATCTCCTCTACCACAGTGGCCTGGATGAGGTTAAGAACATCTTGGGAAAGTCTTGAACCCTGAGTAGATGTTTTGTACTTGATTAAAAGTTGACCCGGAACAAACTGTTCACTAAGCATTCGTTCGGTCGGGGATGTCAAAGCCACATCGCTCTCGATGATGTCCCCGCAGGAGGCTGCAATTCCCAGCAATGCCGAAAAAGACAACACAGAATAGATTTTTCTCATAAGGTGTATTGGTTAAAATTTGTTCTGGAAACTATACAGTTATCACAACAATTACAATAGGTCTGAGGCTGATTTAAAAATATATATTCGTGAAAAAACTCAATCTACTATCTAATTAAAAAATCAGCTTTCAAAGTTCGTTTTACCGTATCCAAAAATTTAAACTAATTAATTTTTAGAAATATTTATTTTTATTTTCCCATCAAGAAGTCCTAGAAAAACTCATCATCTTCCTAAAAGCACGAAAATGATAGGACATAAAATCAAAAAAACATCATCATACGAATGTTCTGCATCGCTTGAAAGTCAGAGATAAGAGATGCATAATTTCATAAAACTTTGTCAAAAATCTATAACAGTTTACACGGTCTAACGGGTGAAATTTGAAGTATGGAAATTCAGAATCCCAAACTCCAAAAGCGATCCTTCCCTGTCACAGGTATGACCTGCGCTGCATGTGCATCCAGTGTGGAAACCATTCTTCAACACACTGACGGGGTAATTTCCGCAGCAGTAAATTTCGCAACCGGCACAGTTCAGATTGAATTCTCGGAAAGCACTACTCCTGAATCATTAAATTCTGCATTGGAAGAAATTGGCTATGGTCTGATTATCAGTGACCGAGAAGTCAGTGAAACGGTGCAAGAAGAACAAGAGAAGAAGTATGAAAAAGTCAAAATACAGACCATGGGGGCGGCACTTTTGACTTTACCGGTATTCGTTCTGGGAATGTTTTTCATGGACTGGGAACCCGGAAGATGGATCAGTTTAGCACTCTCAATTCCGGTGCTATTTTATTTTGGCAATCGTTTCTACATCAACGCCTGGAAGCAAGCCCGTCATGGCAAAGCCAACATGGACACCTTGGTGGCATTAAGTACAGGTATTGCCTTTATCTTCTCGGTGTTTAATACCGTTTTCCCGGAATTTTGGCATCGTCAAGGTATTCATCCACACGTTTATTATGAAGCAGCGACTGTAATTATCGTCTTTATTTCCTTCGGAAAACTACTGGAAGAAAGGGCAAAATCCAGTACAGGTACAGCTCTAAGAAAGCTCATAGGACTTCAGCCAAAAACGCTCACACGAATTCAAGATGGAAAAACGCAGGAAATCAAGATCGAGGATGTGATTCTTAAGGATCGAATTCTAATCAAACCTGGAGAGAAAATCCCTGTGGATGGGAAGGTCATTAATGGATCATCTTTCATAGATGAAAGCATGATTAGTGGTGAACCCGTGCCAATAGAGAAAAAATTGGGGGACAATGTATTTGCAGGAACCATCAACCAAAAAGGCAGTCTGGAAATAGAAGCCGAAAAAGTGGGAGCCTCTACCCTCTTAGCCCAAATTATCCAACGAGTCCAGGAGGCACAAGGCAGTAAAGCGCCTGTTCAGAAGTTGGTTGATAAAATCGCAGGAATTTTCGTTCCGATTGTTATCCTAATATCAATCTTGACCTTTGGAGTTTGGATGGTTTTTGGTGGTGAAAATGCTTTTTCTCATGCTTTGCTCGCCTCCGTTTCTGTATTGGTGATTGCTTGTCCCTGTGCTTTAGGATTGGCCACGCCTACGGCCATTATGGTTGGAGTAGGTAAAGGTGCCGAAAATCAGATCCTGATCCGGGATGCAGAAAGCCTGGAATTGGGTCATCGGGTCAATGCTATCATTCTGGACAAAACCGGGACAATCACAGAGGGAAAACCGACCCTTACCGGTATTCAGTGGGCAGTTGGCAGTGAAAAGAATGTAAGTGGTAAACAGTTAGTAGTAAGTGGTGATGAGAGTTATGACTTACTACTAACGACTCACTACTTACAAATACTGCTGGCATTGGAAAGTAAATCCGAACATCCATTGGCCGAAGCAGTGGTGAAATTTCTAAAGGGAAAAGAAATTGAATCGGTCGATATCCAAGAATTTGAAAGCATAACAGCAAGAGGGGTAAAAGGAAAAGTAAGAGGAAAGACCTATTATGTGGGCAACCCTAAACTCTTGAAAGCAAATAGCATTCAAATTCCAAATGATCTTGCGGATTTGGCAAAAGCTTGGAGTGAGGCTGCCCAAACGGTCATTTGGTTTTCAGACTCTGAGCAAGCATTGGCTATCCTAGGCATTCAGGATCAGATTAAACCGAGTTCAAAATCAGCTATCCAAAAGCTTCAAAAAGCAGGAGTTGAGGTTTACATGCTGACGGGTGACAATCACCAAACTGCAACGGCTGTAGCTCGAGAAGTTGGAATCAGGGACTTTCGTGCCGAAGTGATGCCATCTGACAAATCGCAGTTTGTCAAAAACCTGCAGGAAAAAGGAAAGGTGGTTGCCATGGTTGGGGATGGAGTCAATGACTCCGAAGCTTTGGCACAGGCAGATGTAAGTATAGCAATGGGCCACGGTTCGGATATCGCAATGGATGTTGCCAAAATCACGTTAATTAATTCCGATTTGGAGAAAATTCCACAAGCATTCCGGCTTTCTAAGCTTACAGTAAATGGAGTGAAGCAAAACTTGTTTTGGGCCTTTATCTATAATCTGATCGGAATCCCCATCGCGGCAGGCGCGCTATACCCAATCAATGGATTTCTTCTAGATCCGATGATAGCCGGAGCTGCAATGGCATTTAGTTCGGTATCGGTGGTGTTGAACAGCTTACGATTGAAAAATTCTAAAATTTGAAGATTGAAAAATTAAACCAAGTACGATATACGAGCTCAAAGGGAACTCCTTGCGAAAAAGCCCAATCAAAGCTTAATTCACCAAAATCTTAAAGCCAGCATCAGAAAAAGTACGAAATACGATTTACGAAGTAAAATTGAACCTCAAACTGAAAAACCAAACTGAAGCTTTTCCAAAGTCTTATGTCTGGTATCTAATATCTAATGTCTAAATTCTAACAGATGAAATCGAGCATGACGAAGATCGTCACATACTGGGATGATTATAAACCATGCGAGATTCTCCCGAAGAAAAATCGGGACAGGCTATCTGACCAATTAAAATCAAGTTATAAACAGATGAAAACGCTAAAATTCAAAACCAATATCCAGTGTACCAATTGCCTGGCCAAAGTCACTCCCAAACTCGATGAACAAGCCGATATCCAATCTTGGAATGTCGATTTGTTGGATCCTGAGCGCACCTTGACCGTAGAAACAGAAAATCTAAATCCTCAGGATATCAAAAAAGCCGTGCTCAAGGCAGGCTTTATTGCGAATGAGAAAGAGTAAGAATTTAGACTATCGACACAAGATCCAAGACTGATTGAAAAGGAATTTCAATTTTTGGTTACCCCAATTTGAATTTTCTGGTCTTTTTTCTTGTGTCATGCTTCTAAACTCTTGATACTTATGTCTTGATACTTTTGTCTTAATTATTCCCTACATTTGAACTTGTGAAAACCATTTTCTCCATAGCACTTGCCTTTTTGGTTCTTTTCTCCTCCATAGGGATGGCGAAGACAACCCATTTTTGCATGGGCCATGTGATGAAAAGTGACATAGGTTTTTCTGCGAAGCATCTTGATTGCGGAATGGCAATGGATATGGAACATGAGGAAAGTGATTCCAAGTCAGAAAACTCCCCACAATCCTGCTGCAAAAATATCATCGAGCACCTTCAGGTCGATGAAGATGTCCAGCTCAAAAAAGTAGATCTCAAACTCTCCGTCAACTTTACCGTTGCGCTAGTTCAAGTTTTTGTTTTCGGACTTGAATCTTCTGATAGTGATCAGCCCACTTTTTCGTATTACACCTCTCCCCCACTTAATCAGGACATTCACGTCCTCATTGAGCAATTTCTGATTTAAATCCAAGGTTAGCAGGATTATTCCCTGCATGCGATTGACTTTCGCCAAGCTGGCTTAAAGTTTCATTTTCTGCATTTAACCTTTGTGATTTATGCTAAACAAAATCGTCAAGTATTTCCTTGAAAATAAACTGGTTACCGTTCTTTTCCTCTTGCTGATTATCGGCTGGGGTATCGTCACGGCACCCTTCAATTGGTCTGTCAGTTTTCTTCCGAGGGATCCTGTTCCTGTGGACGCGATTCCCGATATCGGAGAAAACCAACAAATTGTCTTCACCGAATGGATGGGTCGTTCACCACAGGATGTAGAAGACCAAATCACCTATCCACTGACCACTTCTCTCCTGGGACTTCCAGGTGTAAAAAGCGTAAGGTCCAGTTCAGCTTTCGGTTTTTCCAGTATCTATATCATTTTCGAAGAAGACGTTGAATTCTACTGGAGCAGATCCCGTGTGCTCGAAAAGCTAAACTCCCTTTCTGCTGGGCTCCTTCCCGAAGGGGTTCAACCCAAACTAGGTCCTGATGCCACAGCTTTAGGACAGGTCTATTGGTACACGCTCGAAGGCCGTGATCCTGAAGGAAATCCTGCTGGAGGTTGGGATCTCCATGAGCTCAGGACCATCCAAGACTACTACGTTCGCTATTCATTAACTGCCGTGGAGGGCGTTTCGGAAGTAGCTTCCGTCGGCGGATATGTCAAAGAATATCAAGTTGATGTCGATCCGGGAGCCCTAAAGGCAAACGGAGTCACGCTGATGGATGTAATGGAAGCGGTTCGGAATTCCAATTTGGATGTCTCTGCCAACACCATAGAAGTCAACAAAGTCGATTACTTCATCCGGGGTTTAGGGTATGTCGAAGAACTCGCAGATTTGGATAAGGCTGTAGTCAAAGTTACGGACAACGTGCCCATCCGAATTCAGGATGTCGCAAGGGTCAACATCGGTCCTCAAACCCGAAACATGTCAGGCATATTGGATAAGTCCGGTGCAGAGGCTGTGGGCGGTGTGGTCATCGCACGATACGGAGATAATCCGCTCAAAGTCATCGAAGGGGTCAAGGCAGAAATAGAGAAAATCTCCCAAGGGCTTCCTTCCAAAACACTGGCAGACGGCACAGTTTCCAAAGTGACCATCGTCCCTTTCTACGATCGGACAAGTCTCATTTATGAAACTTTAGGAACACTGTACGAAGCAATCAGCCTTCAAATTCTGATCACCATTTTGGTCATCATCGTCATGGTGTACAATCTGAGGGCTTCCTTGCTGATCTCTGCTTTGCTTCCGATGGCAGTTTTGATGTGTTTTATTTTCATGAAATACTTTGGCGTAGATGCCAATATCGTAGCCCTTTCGGGAATTGCCATCGCGATAGGCACCATGGTCGACTTGGGGATTATTTTGAATGAAAATATCCTTCGGCATCTGGAAACTGCTCCTGCCGGCCAAACTAAACTGAAGACTGTCTATCTCGCTACTTCGGAAGTATCCGGTGCAATTATCACCGCTGTCAGTACGACCATCATCAGCTTTTTACCGGTTTTCACACTTCAGGCAGCAGAAGGAAAACTCTTTGGCCCCTTGGCCTACACCAAAACATTCGCATTGATTTCGGCAGTGATTTTCACCTTGCTGATTATGCCGGCATTTTCCCACTGGATTTTTTCCATCAAAAAATCAAAAGGTCATATCGGGCGCTACCTGAATTATGCCTTACTCATCTTGGGTCCCATCATCGCATTTACAGTTTGGTCTTGGGCAGGTTGGTTGCTTTTCGGCTATGGTTTGGTGCATACCGCCGCATTCCATTATCCTGAGAAGGTAGAACCACGGAAAAGTTTCCTAATCATCGTTGTGACGCTTTTGGGGGTTACCTGGCTTCTGACTCAGGAATGGATGCCTTTGGGAGTTTCTGTCAGCTTTCTGACCAATTTCCTTTTCATCGCCTTGCTCCTTGCCTTGGTATTGGGAGGATTTGCCGGATTTATCCGAATCTATCCCCGGATTTTAGGATGGTGTTTGGAAAACAAGTTCAAGTTTATGCTCTTTCCTGTCGTTGTCATCCTACTCGGGGCAAGCGTATGGCTGGGCTTCCATCGGGTTTTTGGGGTTATTCCGAAGGGTTTTGACCTGATAGGTATCAATATTCGAACCTCCGGATTCTGGTCAGGAATGACCCATACCTTCCCCGGTTTAGGCAAAGAATTTATGCCTTCACTCAATGAAGGTTCATTTCTTCTGATGCCAACTACGATGCCGCACTCCGGAATTCAGGAAAATAAGGAAGTCCTGCAAAAGCTCGACATGATGGTGACGGCAATTCCTGAAGTGGATATGGTCGTGGGAAAAGCAGGTCGAGCCGAGACGGCAATCGATCCGGCACCGATGTCCATGTTTGAAAACACCATCAATTACAAAACCGAATACGCCACCGACATCCATGGCAGTAGAATTCGCTTCAAAATCAACGAGGAAGGAAAATATGAATTGAAAGACGGTTCGCTCTTTGATCCTGAAACCATGACTCCCAATCAGATTAATGTCAAGAATCTGGTAGAAGATCCGGATGGAGAATATTTCCGTCAATGGCGACCCCATATCAAAACTCCCGATGATATCTGGAATGAAATTGTCAGCGTGATCAATCTCCCGGGTGTCACTTCTTCGCCGAAGCTCCAACCCATCGAAACACGACTCGTCATGCTGCAAACCGGCATGCGGGCACCGATGGGAATAAAAGTATATGGCCCTGATCTACAAACTATTGAAAGCTTTGGCCTACAGTTGGAAAAGTACCTAAAAGAGGTTCCATCGGTAAAGAAGGAAGCAGTCTTTGCCGATCGGATTGTTGGCAAACCTTACCTTGAATTGGATATCGATCGAGAGCAAATATCCCGCTATGGATTAAATGTCATGGATGTGCAGGACTTCATCGAGACTGCAATTGGGGGAATGAAACTCAGCACCACCGTCGAAGGCCGGGAGCGTTTCCCGATTCGGGTACGCTATGCACGGGAGTTTCGAGATGATCCCTATGCCATTGAAAACTTGCAGATCCCCACTCCTGTCGGGAATTACATTCCTTTGGGGCAATTGGTCAAAGTTAGTTATCGACCCGGCCCGGATATGATCAGAGGCGAAAACAGCTTCTTGGTAGGCTATGTACTATTGGATAAGATGCCGGGCTTTGCTGAGGTTACTGTGGTAGAGGATGCCCAACGGTATCTACAGGGAAAAATCGATTCGGGCGAACTGAAAATCCCAAGTGGGGTCCGCTATGCATTTTCAGGTTCGTATGAGAATCAAATCCGTGCCGAGGAACGGCTTTCTCTGGTGGTACCTTTGAGTTTGATTCTGATCTTTCTGATTCTCTATTTCCAGTTCAGGGCTGTTTCTACGACCCTGTTCGTGTTCTCAGGAATTGCAATGGCTTTTTCAGGAGGATTTCTAATGATTTGGTTCTATGGACAGGATTGGTTTATGAATTTCTCCTTTTTCGGCGCTAATCTCCGGGACCTGTTCCAGATGAAAGTCTACAATCTCAGCGTGGCGGTTTGGGTCGGATTTATTGCCTTGTTTGGAATTGCAACTGACGATGGGGTGGTCGTAGCATCTTATTTGGATCAGAGCTTCAAAGAAAACAAGCCTAGTACTGTTCAGGAAATCCGTGACTCGGTATTGGAAGCCGGAAAACGAAGAGTTTTGCCCTGCATGATGACTACCGCTACCACTATGCTGGCCTTGGTTCCGATCTTCACTTCCACCGGAAGAGGATCGGATATTATGATTCCGATGGCGATTCCTTCTTTGGGAGGAATGGTTTTGGAAATCACCACCGTATTTATTGTACCGACCCTGTATTGTTGGTGGGCCGAACGAAAATTAAAACACAATTCCGAAGTATTCACCGAGGAATCACATGCCTAAGGTTATGAGAAAAACAACCATCAATTGGTTTATTGAGGCTCAGACCTCGATATATCAAATAAAATCTGCAAGAATCCGGGAATTTTTCCGCACTAATCTGTGGGAAAACTTTGTAGGCATTGAAAAAAAATCCGTGCGAATTTGTGCTTTTTTCAGTGAAAATCTAAGAGAGAAATTCAAAAATTCAGCTTTCTCACTTCAGCCTTCTGATTTGAAATTTCAGCTTTCTCACTTCAGCTTTCTGACTTCAAAATTCAACGTTCTAACTTTCTCCCTACTACTTACGCTTTACTTCCCACTATTTACATCTAAGTCAAAAGCCCAATCCCTCGATGACTACCTGATTGTCGCAGCGCAAAACAACCCCGGACTAAAGGCCTCCTACGCCCGCTATGCTGCATCCAAGGAACGAGTTGGGCAAGTTTCACTCCCTGATCCTGAGTTGAGAGTAGGATTTTTCCTTACTCCTATGGAACGATTCATGGGCAATCAGCAAGCTGACATTCAGCTGATGCAGATGTTTCCTTGGTTTGGAATGCTTTCCGCGCAGAAAGAAGAGGCCAATTACATGGCACTTGCGCAATATCAGCTCTTTCTGGAGGAAAAAAATCAGCTGTTCTTTCAGGTCAAATCCACCTGGTACGAGCTGCATCGATTAAACGAAGAGATACGGATAAGCAAGGAAAATCTGGAATACCTGAAAAAATACGAACGTCTCGCCTTGATTAAGTATCAAGCTGCGTCACCAAGTTCTGGCAGTTCCGCTCCGGTGGAGAGGAGTCCTGCTACCAGCATATCAGGAAGTAGCGCTGCTGGAGCATCATCCATGAACTCGATGGGTTCGGGTACCTCACCAATGCCAGCCACCTCCCCTTCTTCGATGAGTGGCGGCGGTATGGAGGCAAGCTCAGGTTCGGGCATGAGTGATGTCTTGCAGATTCGAATCGAAATGAAGGAGCTCGAAAGTAATCTGGTGCAGCTGGAGGCAGATTTGGAACCTTTGCAAATCAAGTTCAACCAACTCCTCAATCGGGAAATTCGAGAGGAGATTCAGTTGGCAGGAGTGCTTTCGCCTGCAAGTTTGAATGAGGAAAAACTCGAAATTCTGGACAGCATCAAAAGACATAATCCTATGCTGGCCATGTATGATTCCGAAATGTCAGCCTACGAGCAGCAGGCCAAAATGGCAAAATTCGACGGACGGCCCATGCTCGGTGCAGGAGTAAACTACATGCCCTTCAAACCCCGAATGG
The DNA here is from genome assembly GCF_900108085.1 of Algoriphagus boritolerans DSM 17298 = JCM 18970. GTDB lineage: Bacteria > Bacteroidota > Bacteroidia > Cytophagales > Cyclobacteriaceae > Algoriphagus > Algoriphagus boritolerans. The sequence continues at coordinate 66,492 of NZ_FNVR01000016.1, read as the reverse complement.
AAGATGGCATGATGATGGGCGGAGAAAATATGGTCATGCCGATGGTAACGATGACTTTGCCGATCTATCGTAAGAAAACCAATGCCAAAATCAGGGAGTCGGAATACCTCAAAGAAGCCGCCTCCCTATCCCGTCAAAAAACCGAAAACCTACTTACCATGGAATGGGCAAATGCTTTTCGGGATTGGGAAGATGCAGAACGGAAAATTGAACTTTACACGGAACAGGTGAAACTTGTCGACCAAACTATCAATCTCCTGCTAACCGCCTTCAGCAGCAATGGACGGGATTTTACAGAAGTTCTGCGGGCACAGCAGCTTTTGCTGGATTACCAACTCAAACGCATCAATGCAATCAATCAGCAATATCAAAGTCTTGCTATGCTGGAAATGCTCGCTTCATCAGATGCTCAACTTAAATAAGATTTTATTATGCAAAAGATATTCGAAAATAAATTCGCAATTATAGTCATCACCTTGTTGATTGGGGGATTGATCGGCTGGTTAATCAAGCCTGCTCCAACTCAAATGATCTCAGAAGAGGGTCATGATCATGCCCTCGAAAATTTGACTAACCAACTATGGACCTGCTCAATGCACCCTCAGGTAAAGTTGGGCGAACCCGGTGACTGCCCGCTTTGCGGAATGGATCTTATTCCGGTTTCAACAAGTTCCGGTTCTTCCAACCCGATGGCTTATGAAATGACTCCGGAAGCCGTGGCTATGGCTCAAATCCACACCACAAAAATCGGTGGAGTCAATGGTGCAGGAGAACTTTTCCTTACCGGAAAAATTCAGGCGGATGAGCGGGAAAATGCCTCCGTCACAGCCAAATATCCGGGCAGAATCGAGCGCTTGTTTGTCAGCTTTACCGGCGAGGAAGTCAAAGCAGGACAGCGATTGGCCACACTTTATTCCCCTGAGTTACTTTCCGCGCAGCAGGAACTTTTAGAAGCTGTAAAAAGCAAAAACGATTTTCCCGAACTCTATCAGGCGGCGAGAGAAAAACTTAAATTCTGGAAGCTGACCGAAAGTCAAATCAATCTCATTGAACAGTCAGGCCGAGTCACCGAGCAAATAGACATTTTTGCAGATCAATCAGGGGTAGTTGTGCAGCGTAATGTGGCGGTGGGCGATTATGTCAACACCGGAACTGTCCTCTTTAATGTGGTTAATCTGAATAAGCTTTGGGTATTATTAGATGCTTATGAATCAGATTTACAGTTCCTTAACATTGGAAATGAGATTAACTTTACCGTATCTGGATTTCCCGGAGAAGCCTTCAAAGCCAAAGTGACCTTTATTGACCGATTGCTCAATCCAAATACCCGAGCAGCATCTGTTCGTGCCGAAATTCAAAATTCAGGTCAAAAGCTCAAGCCGGAAATGTTTGTCACTGCCAAAATTAAAACGAATGCCAAGTCGGCTGCTACAGGAATTTCTGTTCCGAGAACCGCCGTCCTGTGGTCAGGCAAGCGGTCCGTAATCTACGTCAAAGTGCCGGGTGCAGAATTACCCTCCTTTGAAATGCGAGAAGTGACAATCGGTCCAAGAATGGGTGAAAATTACCTGGTCGAATCCGGCCTTCAGGCAGGTGAGGAAATCGTGACCAATGGGGTGTTTGCGATTGATGCAGCTGCACAACTTTCCGGCAATTTCAGCATGATGAATCGTCCGGAAACCAAATCCTTGGAGGTTTCCGACGAATTCAGAGATCAGCTCACCGCAGTGGCAGATGCTTATTTTCTAGTGAAAAATAGTCTCGTACAAGACAAGTTAGCCGATGCCCAAAAATCGCTGAATTCACTGGACCAAAGTTTGACCAATGTGAATATGAATTTGGTGAAAGGTCAAGCCCATGACCTTTGGATGGGAATCCTGAGTGGAATGAAGGATGCCAAAGCAAAAATAGCTGGAACCAAAGACATCGAGGAAGCCAGAAAGCACTTTTCCATGCTTTCCTTTCACATGTTGGAGGCGACCGAAACCTTCGGATTAAATAAAGCGGTGGTGTACAAGGATTACTGCCCGATGGCCTTTGGAGATCAGGGTGCCTATTGGTTAAGTGAGCAAAAAGACATCACCAATCCCTATTTCGGTGCCAGTATGCTAACTTGCGGGGAAGTCAAACAAACCTACCTCAAAGGACAGCCGGTAATGAATCTAGCAGGAAATTCACCTTCCGTTCCTACAACTCATAATCATTGAGAATATCTAAGACCTGTCAGGTTTTCAAATTGACAGGTCTATACCTTTTCAGACTGAAACTTGAAAGAATCAAAATCTAACACGAATCACATTTCAAATCAGCTCTAATTTCAAATGAAAAAGACCCTATTATTTGCTTCTTTTATCACCTTCGCTTTGTTCTCCTGTGGAGAAAAGGCCACCACAGAAACGAGTCAGGAAGAAACTTTGACATTGAATTAAATTAATGTGAAGGGCGGGCATCTAAGAATGCTCGTTTTCAAATTTCACCAAATTATGAACCGGAAAATTCTTATCACCCTAAGTCTGCTTTTCATGTTTTTTGGATCTACCAAAGCTCAAGAAAAAATCCTGGAACCCCTGAAAGTCTCTCAGATCCGAGGCATCAATGTTTTTGGAAAGCCGGTGGACAACCAGACCCGCTGCGTGCATTGGCACTCCGAACTGGACATCATTGCGATCAAATTCAAATGCTGCAATAAATATTACCCTTGCTTTTCCTGCCATGAAGAAGAAGCAGACCATGAACACCAAGTCTGGCCAAAGACAGAATTTGATCAAAAAGCAATTCTTTGCGGCGTTTGTGGAAATGAATTGACAATAGCGGATTACATGGCTTCCAATAATACCTGTCCCACTTGCAAATCAGGTTTTAATCCAGGATGCAGCAAGCATTATCACTTGTATTTTGAGACGGAAGATGGAGGAAAGAAGGACGAAGAGGCTTCCTCTCAAACTAATAACTGATCAATCCATTGCTCTTTCCTCCTTGCCTTATGAGAAAAAACAACCAATTCTACGCCCGAAGAATCCACCGCTTTTTAGGCGTTTTCATCGGGATTCAATTTCTGTTTTGGACGATTTCCGGCTTATACTTCTCTTGGACCGATATTGATGAAATCCATGGGGATCATTTTCACCAGGATCATATGATGCACATGCCTGCTACCCACTTGGTGAATCCGGCAAGTCTGGACTCAACCCTAGAAATTGCAAGTCTTGAACTTCGATTTGTGAAGCATCAACCTTACTATTGGGTGAATTCAGAAAAATTATACCATGCCCAAACTGGCTTGGCTAAGGGTGGGATTTCCGAGGTTGAAGCCAAAGAAATCGCTAAAATCTACATCAAAGGTGACTTTGAAATCAAATCCGTAGAATACTTGACGGAAACGGGTTCGCATCACGAATACCGAGGTCGCCCACTACCTGCTTGGGCTGTGAATTTTGATCACCCAGAGAATCTTACTGCTTACATCGATGCCAAAAGTGGAAATTTCGAACGGGTTCGTCATCGCAATTGGCGCTGGTTTGACACGCTATGGATGTTTCATACCATGGACTACGCCGGGCGTGACAACTTTAACAACCTTTTGCTGAGGGCTTTTTCTCTTTTTGGGCTTTTTACGATTGGATCTGGATTTACACTCTTCTTTATGACGCTGAAAAAGTCAAAAAAAGCCAAATAGTAGTTTCAAATAACTTTTTTAAAATTCAAAACTTTGGAAAAGTTATAACTCTAGTTTTTAACTATTAAGGCCATTTAGGAAATTAAGATTCAAGTATTCAAGTTAAAAACTCATTCAAAGGCCAGCTCTATAAACTCAATGCCCTTAATTTCTTAATTTTCAAATATTTATGAATTTGAATTCATACTGCTTTAATTTTTTCAGCCTTTTGATTTGATTCTTCTGACTTCCAAATCTCTTGTTTCTTGCCTCTTGCTTCCGATATCTTGATACTTGCTACCAAATACTTGCTACTTTAATTTACTCTTTCCACTTCCTATTGGCCTTTTTTTCAGCCTGGACCTTCTTTGATTTCAAGCGATCTTCTATCGCTCCTTTGCCGGGTCGAGTAGCTTTTCGGACCTTCTTCTTATGAAAGGCTGATTTCAGCGTATCATAAAATTTCCTGATCACCAGTTCTTTATTCTGAATCTGTGAGCGCTTTTCCTGACAGGAAAGATTCAGATTTCCCTCCTGATCGATCTTGTTTTTAGCTTTTTGAAGCAAAGTCAATTTCTCTTCTTCAGTCAATACCGAAGATTTATTCACGTTAAAGCTCAGCTGAACTTTAGTTTCGAGCTTGTTTACATTTTGCCCACCCGGTCCGCCACTTCGGGCAGTTTGGAATTGGAGTTCCGGTAAAAAGTCTCCGTCGGCTATTCGTTTTTCGAGGGACATTGGGTTGTAAAGTTTGGAAGTTGCAAGGTGGCAAAGTTAGGACCCAACTTTACAACTTTCACACTTTGCAACCTTACAACTCTTTTAATTTATCTTCACGAACTTATTGAAACCAAATCGACGTTTCATCCCCGTAACCTAATGGACCTTGAATCCATTAATTATTACTTATGCAAAAAAAAACAAGAGTCGTTGTCGGTCTCTCCGGCGGAGTCGACAGCAGCGTTGCTGCCAAATTATTACTAGATCAGGGCTACGAAGTCATCGGCATGTTTATGAAAAACTGGCACGATGAATCCGTCACCATCTCCAACGAATGCCCTTGGATGGAAGACTCCACTGATGCGATGCTAGTTGCAGAAAAACTGGGCATTCCCTTTCAAGCCATTGACCTAAGCGAAGAATACCGGGAGCGCATTGTGGATTACATGTTTTCTGAATACGAAGCCGGCCGAACTCCCAATCCCGATATCCTTTGCAATCGGGAAATCAAGTTTGATATTTTCTTAAAAGCTGCGCAAAAGCTCAAAGCCGACTTTGTGGCCACAGGTCATTATTGCCAAAAAGGTGAAATCGAAGTAGATGGAAAGCCCGTGTACCAGCTTCTGGCAGGTGCCGATCCCAACAAAGATCAGAGCTATTTCCTTTGTCAGCTTTCTCAGGAGCAACTTGCCAAAGCTCTTTTTCCTATCGGTCATTTACAAAAACCGCAAGTTAGGGAAATGGCCAAAGCGGCTGATCTGATCACTGCCGAAAAGAAAGACTCACAAGGACTTTGCTTTATAGGAAAAGTGCGCCTGCCGGAATTTCTTCAGCAACAATTGAAACCTAAAAAAGGAAAAATCATTCAAATTCCGGATAATTTGGAAATCTATCAAAAACTTCAAGTTCCTGCAGGAATCGAACCTGAAGATTGGGATGAAGAAACATTGAAATCCCTTTCTCTTCCCATTCATTACTCAACGGATCAGGGAAAAGTACTGGGTGAGCACAATGGTGCACATTATTTCACCGTGGGCCAGCGTAAAGGACTGCAGGTCGGCGGAACCGGAAAGCCACTTTTCGTGATCGCTACCGATACACAGGAAAACGTGATTTACACGGGTTTGGGAGAAGATCACCCAGGCTTGAACCGCTTTGCCTTATTTGTCAAATCCGATCAAATCCATTGGATCAGAGAAGATTTAGCTTTAATGCCCGGACAAACAGCTGAATATATAGCTCGCATTCGATATCGTCAGCCACTATCCAAATCAACGTTGATTATGCGGGAAAATGGACTCTTTGTGATCTTTGAAAATGCTCAAAAAGGCATTGCTTCAGGTCAGTTTGTGGCTTGGTATCAGGGTGAAGAGTGTATAGGTTCTGGGACGATATTTTAAATCACCACAGAGAGCTCTGAGAAATTAGGAGTTTCTTAGTCAAACTCTAAAATGGACTTCAATCCTAAAAACTGAAATCGGCCTTTTTGAGGTCTCAGAGAAGGCTTTTGTTGCATTTAAATTGTCGATACAACTTTCTTTGCGCCCTCTCAATTTTCCTCCGCGGACTCCGTGGTTAAAAACCCATATGCTAGACATCCTCTTCGAAGACGAACACCTAATCATTATCGACAAGCCTGCCGGATTGCTGGTTCACCGGACCCGACAGGCTTTTGGGGAAGACGAAAATGCGCTAATCCAACTTCGCGATCAGATCGGATCTTGGGTTGCACCAGTCCATCGATTGGATCGGGCCACAAGTGGAACTTTACTTTTTGCAAAAAATGAAGAAGTTTTACCCCTTCTGAAGGCGCAGTTTAGTGACAGAAAAGTGGAAAAAACTTACTTATGCATAGCGCGAGGCATCCCTTCAGAAAAAGAAAACTTCATCGATCATCCCCTGACCAGTGAACGATCCGGTAAACTTCAGGAAGCTCAAACCAAATACAAGGTACTGACAGAATCAGAAATCCCGTTTAACTCCACGGGGCGCTACCCTACGAGTCGCTACAGTTTGCTCGAAGTGGGCTTATTGACCGGACGGACACATCAGATCCGAAGGCATTTAGCACATGTCCGGCATTACATTATCGGAGACAAAAAGCACGGTGACAATAAGCAAAACATCTTTTTCGAAAAGCAATTTGGCTTGAACAACCTTTTGTTACACGCCTGGAAGATATCCATAAATCACCCGATCACCGGAGAAAAAATTATGGTCTCCTGCCCTGTTCCTGTACATTTCCGAACAATCATGCAAGAACTGGGGTGGAAACCGAATGAAATTCTAGAGACACCGGACTGAAACCGGGATTTAGCACTATTTTTCACCCGCTAATAATTACCCTATGACAAAATCAACACTCACGCTGTGCATTTTACTAGCAACAGGCTCAATCGTATTTGCCCAAAGACAAGAGATTGAAAAAAGCTTTGATGGAAAAGCTGCTGTTGCGGAGTTCACCTATTTGGCTTCCGATGAGCTGATGGGAAGGGACCCTGCACGTCCTGAAATGAAGCTGGCCTACACTTTTATCGCCACACAACTCGAAAATGCAGGTGCTAAACCCCTACTCGGGGCAGATGGATTTTACCAAAACATTCCTTTCCGGGTATCTTCACCACCGAAGTCAGGTTCAATCAAAATAGGCGATTCCGAATTTATCCAGGGAAAAAATATGCTCGTCCTGGATGGGAAATCATTCTCAGGAACCTTTGAATTGGTCGAAGTAGGCTTTGGCACCGATGAAGATTTTGCAGGAAAAGATCTTGCAGGAAAAATAGCCATAACCAATGCAGGCGCACCCGGAAAATTAAGCCCAAATCAACTTTTTGCTGAAGGAAGAAGCAAAACCCTTCGAGCCAAAGAAGCCGGGGCGGTTGCATTGATTGAGCGCTTTAATGTACCTGCTATTCCCTGGCAGTTAGTCTCCGGATTTCTAAACCGACCACAAATGAGCGTGGATCAAGGTTCGGCAAGCGAACTTCCGTATGTATGGATAGAAGATCTCAAAAATAAGATGACCGGTGAAAAACTCAGCGCTGCGACAATAAAGGTGGAAGGAAAAGTGAATACACCGGTAGAAGGCAAAAACGTCGTCGCTTGGATCGAAGGAACCGATCCGAAATTGAAAAATGAATACATCATGCTTTCTGCCCACTATGATCACGTCGGTGTGGGAACGCCGGATGCTGCCGGGGATTCCATTTACAACGGTGCCCGGGATAATGCAGTCGGTACCGTGGCAGTAATGAATGCGGCGAAATTTTTTGCTAAAAATCCTCCAAAACGCTCCATTCTGATCGCACTTTGGACTGCTGAAGAAAAGGGATTATTAGGCAGTGCGTATTTTGCAAATAATCCATTGGTTCCCCTGAATCAAATTGTCTATAACCTCAACATTGATAATGGAGGATATAATGACACCTCTATCATCACCGTCATAGGACTTGGCAGGACAAGTGCTGATTTTCTTTTAGAAGAAGCCGTAGCTGAATTCGGTATTAAGGCGATAGCGGATCCCTCTCCCGAACAGGGGTTGTATGATCGTTCGGATAATGTGAATTTTGCAAGAAAAGGAATTCCAGCTCCGACTTTTTCCTTGGGTTTTACTGCATTTGACGATGAGATTCAGAAATATTACCACAAGGCTGGTGATCATGTGGATAACTTTGACCTGGATTATGCACAAGTGTATTGGAAGTCTTACATTTTAAGTGCACAAAAGATTGCCAATTGGGATCAAAGACCTGTTTGGACTCCCGGAGATAAGTATGAAGAAGTCAGCAAAGCGCTCTATGGAGATAACTAGTTTTAATTAGACACGAGACTTAGCTATAAGACAAAAGCCCGATTTCGGATTGAAATCGGGCTTTTTTAGTGTTTTGGATATTCTACCAATTAAAACAACTTGGTAAGTTCTACTATTTGAGTCTAACGTCTTAAATCTTGCGTCTTATTACTTAATACTAGATACTTTCAAAAAAGCATTCCCGCTATCGTTGCAGTCATCAGGCAGGCCAATGAGGCTGCTGCCAAAGATTTGAAACCCAATCGACTCAAATTTCCTTGCTGGTTTGGAGCAATGATTGAAATGCCTCCCAACTGGATAGCAATCGAGCTGAAATTAGAGAACCCGCATAGCGCATACGTGGCAATCACTACAGACTTGGTGCTCAGTGATCCAGCCTCTTTCATTTCTGCCAGACTGAGATAGGCCACAAATTCATTGATGACCGTCTTTTGTCCCAGAAGGCTACCCACCTGCAAAGTATCTACCCAATCCACACCGATCACCCAGGCAAATACCCGGAACATTTGTCCAAAAATATATTCCAAAGAAAAACCTTTGAATTGACCGTTGGTCGAGTTTTCCACCAAAACATTCAGGCCGGTATACTCTCCGATCAAGCCGCTTAGTCCAAAGTTGATTGCAGCGATCACCGCAATAAAGGCCAGTAGCATCCCTCCTACATTCAATGCCAATTTTAAGCCTTCTGAGGCACCGATGGACATAGCATCAATCAGATTTACTCCAATGGCCTCTTCGTTGACTTCCAGCTTATCCTGCTTGATTTCTTTTTCTGTTTCGGGTATAAAGATCTTGGACAAAACGATGGCCGCAGGTGCGTTCATGATACTTGCACCCAAAAGATAGGCTGCGAATTTACTTTGCTCTTCCAAGTTATCCCCTCCCAAAAACGCCACATAACCGGCCAAAACCCCACCGGCAATAGTTGCCATCCCTCCAGTCATCAGACACATCAGCTCAGATTTACTCATGGTGGGAATAAAAGGCCGCACTAAAAGCGGTGCTTCAGTCTGCCCAAGAAAGATATTTCCGGCCGCAGAAAGTGATTCCGGGCCCGAAAGCCGCATTGTCCGAGCCATGACCCAAGCTATCCCGTAGACGATTTTTTGCAAAATCCCCAGGTAATACAATCCTGATGAAACCGTGGAAAAGAAAATAATGGTAGGAAGTACTTTAAACGCGAAAATGAATCCGAAGCTATCACCTGCCAAATCACCGAAAATGAAAATTGCTCCGGCTTCGCTAAAGCTCAAGAATTTCACAAAACCCTCAGAAAGCAATTCAAAACCGGCACGGACGAATTCGACTTTGGTGATCAAAAATCCAAAAACCAGCTGTAGCGATATCCCGATTACAACCAGTCGCCAGTCTATCTTTTTTTTATTACTTGAAAAAATAAAGGCTACCAATACGATAATCGCCAAACCAAAGGTTCCTCTCAAATAGTCCATGAAATCTAATTAAATAAACGAAGCGCTAAAAATAACCCAAACAAGGTCAAGAAAAAAGCCCGAAAATTTCCGGGCTTTGAATGAATCAATTTCTCTTATTTATTTCGTCTCTAATCCGTGCTGCTCGCTCATAATCTTCATTCGTTATCGCTTTCTCCAGAAGCTGATTGAGTTTGTCCAAACTAAAATCTTTAAGCGACCCTTCTTTCTTTGAAGGTACTTTTTGAGTCTCTGGGGTAGTTTCCTTTCTACTTTCCAGTTTCTTATCCTCTTCAGTAAATTCGATTGCAGCTTCCGACATTACTTTTTCGGCACATAAAATATGGGAAGAAAATCTGACTGCTATAGCAATAGCATCAGACGGACGACTGTCAATTTCGACATTCGTAGAACCACTTTTGCAATGAATTTTTGCATAAAAGACCCCTTCCTTCATATCTGAAATGACGATTTTATCAATCTCAAATTTGAAACTATCTGCAAAGGATCGGAACAGATCATGTGTCATCGGACGGTTGGGAATTATTTTCTCAATCTCAATAGCAATGGCCTGAGCTTCAAACATCCCAATTACGATTGGCAATCTCCGACTTCCATCCACCTCTCCCATGACCAGAGTGAACGACCCTGATTGGGAATGATTGGACGAAAGTCCCAAAATCTCCAGTTCTACAAGTTTTTCCACAAAAATTAAAGTTCTTCTTTAAGTGCTGCTGTTAGTTTGGGTACTACCTCAAAAGCATCTCCAACAATCCCGTAATCGGCAGCTCTGAAAAATGGCGCCTCAGGATCTTTATTGATCACTACGATACACTTTGAGGAGTTCACACCTGCAAGATGTTGAATAGCGCCTGAAATTCCTACAGCAATATATAAACTAGGCGCAACTTTTACCCCTGTTTGTCCTACGTGCTCATGATGTGGTCTCCATCCAAGGTCAGAAACAGGCTTGGAGCAACCCGTAGCAGCACCCAGCGTTTTGGCCAGTTCTTCTATCATTCCCCAATTTTCAGGACCTTTCAGACCCCGTCCACCAGAAACTACAATATCCGCTTCAGGTAGCAAAATCTCTCCCGTAGCTCGTTCCGTATTGGTAATTTTCGAGGCAAAGTCGGATTCAGAAAGGGTTACCGCTAATTTTTCAACGGATGCTTCCCCACCATCAGTCTTCAAATCTACTGCATTTTTCTTAACTGCCAGAATTTTGTTTTCTGTGCTGATGGTCGTTTCTGCAAAAGCTTTACCTGTGTAGATACTTCTTTTCACTACATATCCTCCGGAAGTATTGGGAAGTTCTACCACATTTGAAACTAACCCAGCATTCAATTTAATCGAAAGTCTGGCGGCTACTGCATCCCCGAGGGAAGATTTCGCCATGACCAGTGTTTTAGCTCCCACGGAAGAAAATGCCTGCGACACCGCAGTAGCATGAGCCTGAATCACTCCATCAGTTAATCTGGGATCATCTGCATGCAACACTTTTGAGGCTCCCGCTTTGCCTACAGCAACCAACTCTGCGCTTCCAATAGTACCTAAAGCTACGGCAACCACATCTCCCTCACCCGTCTGGGCTGCCAAGGCATTGGCAAAAGAAACAGCCTCCAGACTGGTTTTTTTTACTTTTCCTTCAGCATGTTCTAGATATACTAAAATTGACATAATATCTTGATTTTATGAATCTTAAAACTAAATAATTAAAGTACTTTCGCTTCGTTTTTAAGCAATTTTACCAACTCAGCTACATTGTCTTTGTCCACCAGTTTCACAGACCCTTTGGCAGGAGGTAACTGGTAGCTGCTGACTTCGGTTTGGGTTTCGTCGGATATAGGCTCTACCACCTTCAATGGTTTGGTCCGAGCGGACATAATCCCGCGCATATTTGGAATTTTCCATTCTGCTATCGGTTCCTGGCACCCTGCGATCAGGGGAAGTTGGGCTTCGAGCATTTCTTTACCGCCTTCGATTTCGCGTGCCATTTTCACTGTTTTTCCATCTACTTCTAATTTCATAACCGGGGAAAATGACGGCATTCCCAGCAGTTCACCGACCATACCATGAACCATCCCACCATTGAAATCAATTGATTCACGACCCATCAAAATCAAATCATACCCGCCTTCTTTGGCATAATGTGCGATTTGCTTGGCTACAAAAAATGAATCTTTGGGAAAAGAATTGACGCGAATCGCATCATCTGCACCTATGGCTAGGGATTTTCTTAAGGTCGGTTCCGTCTCAGCTTCTCCCACATTTATTGCAGTCAAGGTGCCACCTGTCTGATCTCTGAGCTCCACAGCTCTTGCGAGTGCATAATCATCGTATGGTCCGATAATAAACTGAACTCCGGTGCTATCAAATTTGGTATTGTTGGCAGTAAACTGAATCTTGGAAGTCGTATCCGGTACGTGGGTGATACAAACAAGAATCTTCATTGGTTTAGAGTTAGGTTATATTAAATTTATTTGCGTGAAAATAACAGGCTACCTTCAATAAAAAAACTATTCATGGGCAATTTGGAAAGGGTGCATTTACTTCGGGAGTACATTAAAGAAGAACCTGAAAATCCATTTAATCGGTATGCTTTAGCATTGGAAATCAAAGAAATAGATCCTGATGAGGCCTCCGAAATATTGGACTTTTTACTCCTAAACCATCCAAGTTACCTCCCTGTTTATTTTCCTTCAGCTCATTTCTTTTTTGAGCTAGGTCAAATAGAAAAAGCAAAGGAAATATTTGAAAAGGGAATTCATTTGGCACAAAGTCAAAAAGAAGAAAAAACACTCAAAGAGCTGAAAAATGCCTATCAGAATTTCCTATTTGAAAACGATCTGGATTAGACTGGTTTCCACTGAGTTTAGTACAAGATCCAGGTGATAATTGCCGATTATTTACTTATTTTAGGCTTATCTCACCATTTAAAAAGCTATGATCTCTCAGAAAGAAATGCTGGAACATTTTTTACCCCTGATGGAATCGCAGGGTAAACGATACAAGAAGAAAAGTCTGGTCCGGGCCAAAAAAGCCGAACCGGGATTAGTCGTAGTGACCCGCACCAGCGATGGAATAGAAACCAAAAATACAGCGGAAAAAGGCGACTGGTTTGTTGAAAATCAGACCTCTGCCAAAGAAAGCTACCTCATCAAAGCAGAAACTTTTGAAAAAAAATACAGCTTGTTGGATTCACTTGGAAATGGATGGGGATGCTATCGTCCAAAAGGAGAAATCTCCGCAATGAAAGTCTCCGCACAGGATTTAGAAAATCTTGGTGCGCAGGATATCTTAGAATTTCAGGCTCCTTGGAAAGAATCCATTGTCCTCAAGCCAGGCGATTTTTTGGTGATTTCTTTGGAGAAAAGTGAAATTTATCGCATTGCAAACAAAGAATTTATCGAAACCTATGAGCAAATTCAACCTACCAAAAGCAAACAGGAAGGGATTTGATGATACTCAAAGGAACATTTTAAATCAAATGGAGTACGGTGTACACCTTGAAAAAAATAATCTAATGGTGAAGATGGGTTTAATAAAACCTCATTCCTCTTTGGCCTAACGGCTTCGGTTTATTTCCCCAGTGAGCGTTCCCACTCACTGGTCGAAATTAAAAACTTCAATATCCCAACACCTTCAGCATACTTTCCTCCGTCTGATCTTTGGCAAAAAGGCGATGCGTGATGTTGCCGTTTTCATCCCGATCAATCAAGACATGCTTGGGTGCTGGAATCAAACAATGTTGGATTCCGCCATAACCGCCAAGTGACTCCTGATAGGCTCCGGTATGGAAGAAACCAATATACTGTTTTCTGCCGGGTTCGATTTTGGGTAGGTAGATGTTGTACTGGTGTGCTTCAGAGTTGTAGTAATCCATGCTGTCACAGGTCAAGCCGCCAAGCGAAATCCCCTGATAGGTTTCATCCCAATTGTTGACTGCCAGCATGATAAACTTTTGATTTAATCCCCAGCTATCAGGCAATTGGGTGATAAATGATCCGTCAATCATGTACCAGAGTTCCTTGTCGTTTTGGAGCTTTTCTTCCAAAATCGAGTAGAGTACTGCCCCACTTTCTCCTACTGTAAAGCTGCCAAACTCAGTGAAAATATTCGGTTCGGTCGTGTTGTTTTTGGCACACATCCACTTGATATTTTTGACGATCTGATCAGCCATGTATTGGTAATCGTAATCGAAAAACACATTGGTCTTAATCGGCCAGCCTCCACCGATATCCATGGTGTCCAAGGAGGGAGCGATCTTTTTCAGATCCACATATTTCTGGATAAATCGGGTCAATTCTGACCAATAATAGGCCGTGTCCTTGATTCCTGAATTGATAAAAAAGTGAAGCATCTTCAGGCTCACCAAAGGATTATCCTGGATTTTTTCTTCGTAAAGCTTCAGGATATCATTGTATCGAACACCCAGCCTGGAAGTGTAAAAGCCAAATTTCGGTTCCTCGTCCGCCGCGATACGAATACCTACCTGAAAGGGCACTTTCACATGCTCCAGGTAATAATCGATCTCACCGATATTATCCAAGATTGGAATACAGTTCGTAAAACCATCATTTAATAGCTCTGAAATGTATTTTTTGTAAAGTTCGCGCTTAAACCCATTGCAGATGATGTGGGTGTCTTTGGTGATTTTCCCCTTTGCATAGAGACTACGAACCAAAGGAATGTCGAATGTCGAGGAAGTTTCGAGGTGGATGTCGTTCTTCAAAGCCTCATCCAAGACAAAGCTGAAGTGCGAAGATTTGGTACAATAGCAATAGGTGTATTTCCCCTGATAATTATGCGTTTCCATGGCATTGCCAAAATAGGTTTTGGCGTTCTGGATGCTTTCTGAAATCTTTGGCAAATAGGTCAGCTTAAGCGGCGTGCCATAAGTTTCGATGATTTCCATCAGGTTGACTCCATTGAAGTAGAGTTGATTGTCTTCTACATGAAACTCTTTGGTGGGAAAGTCAAAAGTCTGTTGGATCAGGTCAATATATCGGTTCATTTACCAGGGGTTTGATTACGCAAATTAGGCTGCAAAAATTGCGCTTTTATCGGGGGATATCAAATTGTAGATGAAAAAACCCCGGCTTCATTTCCCCTTTAGCAAAAAATTAATATTGAGGTAAAAAAGAAAGGTGAATTTCAAAAAAAATTAGTCCGATAAAAACCACAGATTTATAGCCGGAAAGAAAGCTCCGGGAATTCGCTACCTTCAAGCTAAATTCTAACCCAATCAACTTAAAATTCTAATGGGCTTTATCAATAAAATACTGGGGAATTCCAGTGAAGTTTCCTTCGAAAAACTTGTGGAAAAATATGGTCGTCTGCTCGCCGATGGAGAGCAAATCGACATGGGCTTTCAGCTTTTTCGGGATACTTTTATTTTCACAAACAAGCGGTTAATCTTAATTGATGTCCAAGGCGTAACGGGCAGCAAAGTGGAGTTTAAGTCCATGCCATACAAAAGCATCACGAGGTTTTCCCTGGAGACCGCAGGGACTTTTGAACTCGATGCGGAACTCAAAATATGGATTTCAAGCGAGGCTTTGCCCTCTGTATCAAAGAAGTTCAACAAGAGCATTGATATCTACGAAGTACAACGATATCTAGCCGGTAAAGTGATTTAATTGGAATATGACCAACTACTTCTTTTTGGTTCTTTGAAAAATGGAGAGGTAATCAAACCAAAACTCCTTATCAATTCATGACACTTTTACTACTAATCTTTCTTTACTGATAAATCAAAACAGTTCTTCAATTGAATTCCCTGGCCTTTTGAGTAGTTTTGTCAGAACAAAAGCACTTCTTAAACCCAAATCTTATTTTTAAATGCGAAAAATAAAACTCGTAGAAGTCAGATCCGAAATCGCCGCAGGTACCCGAGGCGCGAGTTTGGGAATTGACGCTCTCAAAATCGCAAGTCTTGATAAAAAGTCCAATTTCTTTACTCAATTTGACCCAATCAACGTCCCTGATGCCAACAGTTTCCTTTGGAAAGGCAACAAGCATCCGCATGGCAAATACATCGACGGCGTATATCAAGTCTTGAAAAATGTCTACTCTACCATCGAGTCACTTCGACTGGAAAAGAAATTCCCCATCGTGTTGGCCGGAGATCACAGCACAGCTGCCGGTACAATCATGGGCATCAAGGCTGCCCATCCCGAAAAGCGTCTTGGCGTGATTTGGATCGATGCGCACGCGGATCTTCACACGCCCTTCACCACACCCTCCGGCAATATGCATGGGATGCCGCTGGCCATGACCGCCCAATTGGATAATCTGGAATGCCAAGTGAATGAAGTTGAATCAGAAACTATTTCTTATTGGGAGAAAATCAAAAAAATCGGAGGAGATTTCCCGAAAATTGATCTCAAGGACATTGTCTTTATTTCGGTTCGTGATACAGAAGGACCGGAAGATCACCTCATCAAAAAATACGCTATCCGGAACTTCAGTACGCAGGAAGTCCGAGAAAAAGGAATTGAGAAAGTCGCTGCTCAGGCTCTGGCGGTCTTAAAAGATTGCGAGCAACTCTACATTTCCTTTGATGTCGACAGTCTGGACAGCTCCATTTCAGTGGGGACCGGCACTCCTGTCCCCGATGGCTTGACTGTGGAAGAAGCCATTCGTCTCAATGCCGAACTGATCAAAGACAAACGCGTCTGCTGCTGGGAAATCGTAGAAGTGAATCCCACGCTCGACACCGAAAACACCATGGCCGAAGCCGCCTTTGAAGTCTTGGAGGCTACCACAAAGTCATTGGTGGATAATTACTAACACTTTTTTACCACTAAGGCCGCAAAGGTTAAATTAGAGTTCACAAAGTTTTTAATTATGAGCTATTCGGATTTTTCAGAGGATGAGTTGGCATCAAAAGTTATTGGGTATGGCATTCAAGTCCATCCTGCTTTGGGACCTGGGCTTCTGGAAAATGCATACAAACAAGTTTTGGCTAAAAAATTACTTAAAGAGGGATTTCAAATTGAGGTAGAAAAAATTCTCCCTCTTGAAATGGAAGACATACGAATCGAGGTAGCATATAAAATTGACATCTTGGTCAAAAGGAAGCTTGTCTTAGAAATTAAGTCAGTCGAATCTTTGTCGGACCTTCACATGGCCCAAACCATAAATTATCTGAAACTTGGGAATTATAAACTTGGACTTCTAATGAATTTCAATGTTACCCGTCTTAAATTCGGCCTCCAAAGAGTAATAAATGATAAAACAAGAATTCAATGAATACCTATTCTATAAATTTTAGTTAAATGAAATCTTTGAATTAGGGATTCCTTATCAATAAAAATACTCTAAAATTAAACTCTCCGCGTTCTCTTATTTTCCCTCCGTGAACTCTGTGGTTAAAAAATTTACGATGAACATTCAAGAATCAATCATTCAATGCATACAGCTGGCATTTCAGAACATTTACAACCATGATTTGCCGCTGGATCAAATAGCCCTCGCCCCTACCCGAAAGGAATTTCAGGGAACGTATACCTTTGTGGTTTTTCCATTTCTGAAAATCTCACAGGCAAATCCCGAGGCCACTGCCAATCAGATCGGCGAATACCTCAAAGGGAATCTCTCGATAGTGACCGGATTCAACGTAGTCAAAGGCTTTTTGAATATTGAACTCAATGAACGGGTCTGGGTGGATCTTTTCCAACAACTCTATTCCAACCCGAACTTTGGCCAATTCCCTGCCAACGGCCAAAAAGTCATGGTGGAATATTCCTCCCCCAACACCAACAAACCGCTGCATTTAGGGCATTTACGAAATAATTTCCTTGGCTTTTCAATAGCTGAAATTCTCAAAGCCAACGGCTATGAGGTAATCAAGTCCAACTTGGTCAATGATCGTGGCATCCACATCTGCAAATCCATGGTGGCTTATCAGCATTTTGGAAACGGTGAAACGCCCGAATCATCAGGACTCAAAGGAGATCACTTAGCAGGGAAGTATTATGTGATTTTTGATCAGGAATACAAAAAGCAAATCAAGGAATTGATTGACCAAGGTCAATCGGAAGAAGAAGCCAAAAAAAACGCCCCGCTCCTTCTCGAGGCCCAGGATATGCTGCGCAGATGGGAAGCAAGTGACACGGAAGTGTTGGCGCTTTGGAAGCAAATGAATGCTTGGGTTTATGCTGGTTTTGAAGCCACCTACAAGAGGATGGGGGTGACCTTTGATAAGCTTTACTACGAATCAAACACTTACCTTTTAGGGAAAGAAATTGTGGAAGAAGGCTTGGAAAAAGGTGTCTTTTTCAAAAAAGAAAATGGCTCAGTCTGGGTGGACTTGACAGCTGAAGGACTGGATGAAAAACTTGTCAGACGTGCTGATGGCACTTCGGTTTATATCACACAAGACCTTGGTACAGCTGATTTGAAATATAAAGATTTCCAGATTGACAAGTCTGTATATGTTGTTGGAAATGAGCAGGATTACCACTTCGATGTTTTGTTTAAGATCATGCGGAAACTGGGCCGTTCCTATGGAGATGGCTTATATCATTTGTCCTATGGGATGGTGGATTTGCCTACCGGCAAAATGAAATCCAGAGAAGGGACTGTTGTGGATGCGGATGATTTGATGCAGGAGATGATCGAGACAGCAGCCCACCATACCAAGGAATTGGGCAAGATCGAAGGCTTCACGGAGGACCAAGCCAAAGAATTGTATGAGACGCTGGGACTTGGAGCGCTGAAGTTCTTTTTACTCAAAGTCGATCCGAAAAAACGAATGCTTTTCAATCCCCAAGAGTCCATCGAATTCCAGGGATATACCGGTCCATTTATTCAATATTCGCATGCGCGTATTGCTGCGATTTTGAGAAAAGCAGATCAAATCGGAGTGAATTATGAAGCGCTTGATTTTGCGGAAATCACTGAACTTACGGAATCGGAATCAGCCTTGATTCTGTTATTGAATGACTTCGAAAAGAAAATCAAACTGGCAGCCGAGGAATATTCACCTTCCGTGATCGCGCAGTATTTGTTTGACTTGGCCAAAGAGTACAATCGATTCTACGCGGATGTCCCGATTTTTCATGAGAAAAATCTAGCGGTTCAATCCTTCCGGGTGGCACTTTCATCGATGACAGCCAAAACAATCAAAAAAGGAATGAGTTTGCTTGGTATAGCTGTCCCTGAACGAATGTAAAATGAAAACACTTCTTTTAATTCTCAGTATTACTTTCTTAGCCTGCGGAAAGACCTTGGAAAGACCAACGAATCAGGCGGAATATCACCTATCATTTAACCAATCAATGGAAAGTTCATTTTATAATTTTAAGATGAAAGACATCAACGGAAAAGAAGTTGATTTCTCAGAATTCAAAGGCAAAAAGTTGTTACTTGTTAACGTAGCTTCTAAATGCGGCTATACCAAGCAGTATGCGCAATTGCAAGAACTATATGCTACCCACGGTGACAAAATCCTCATTTTGGGTTTCCCGGCCAATAATTTCGGAGGTCAGGAGCCGGGTTCAAATGAAGAAATCAAAGCATTCTGCGATGCCGAATTTGGCGTGACTTTTCCCCTGTTTGAGAAAATTTCTGTCAAAGGATTTGACAAGCATCCACTTTACAGATGGCTATCTGATGCTTCGCAAAATGGCTGGAACAACGAGGAGCCGAGCTGGAATTTTTGCAAGTATTTCGTAAATGAAAAAGGAGAATTGGTGAAGTTTTTCCCTTCATCCGTCACTCCTTTGGATGAAGAAATACTTGAATTGATAGAGGCATAATCCTGGAATTTCACTTTTGAAAAAAGAAATACAAACCAAAAATGAAGCCTGGCTCCATGCAGTCAGGCTTCGAACTTTACCACTTGCATTGGCAAGTATTTTCGCCGGTTCGTTTTTGGCGGCTTGGAAAAACGAATTTCGATGGGAAATCCTACTGCTCGCATCGCTGACGACCATTTTTCTCCAAATCCTATCCAATCTCTCCAACGACTATGGGGATACCATCCACGGAGCGGATTCTTCCGAGCGAGAGGGACCGGTTCGGGCTGTTCAGTCGGGATTGATTTCTTTGCAGGAAATGAAGGGGGCCATGTACCTATTCGGGGCCCTGTCTTTATTCTCAGGCTTACTACTCCTCTATTTGGCAGTTCAGGACTGGATCCTGTTTGCCCTCTTTCTAGGCTTGGGATTGGCGGCTATTTGGGCCGCAATTTCCTACACATCAGGCAGCAAGCCTTATGGATACTCGGGTTTGGGCGATATCTCGGTTTTTGTTTTTTTTGGTTTATTGGGAGTTTTGGGAACATTCTTTCTGCACACCTTAAGTTTTGAACCGATCACCATCTTCATTGGAATTTCATTAGGCTTGTTTAGTACCGCTGTACTCAACATCAACAACATCCGGGACATCGAATCCGACCAAAAAGCAGGCAAGCGCTCCATCCCTGTGCGAATCGGCCGAAAAGCAGCTGTTCAGTACAATTGGGCCCTTTTGGCTGGAGGGTATTTTTGCCTACTGGCCTTTGCCCTACTGAGTGAAGAGCTACTTTCTTTAGGTGCGACTTTGGCTTGGCCTATTATGATGAAAGTGGGATATGGAGTCCAGCATGCCCAATCTTCAGCCGAAACAGATCCTTTTCTCAAAAAAATGGCAATGAGCACCTTGCTTTGGGTGATACTTTTTGGGATAGGACTTTTATTCTGATCAAATCATGACAAAAATTAGCTTGTTGATCCCCTATTTTGGCTAATTTGGTAAAAACTTAAACCCCAAAGCAATTATGATGAAAGTCCTCGTTCCTTACGATTTTTCTCAAACCGCTGACTATGCCCTGAATTTTGCAACTGGTCTATCCGAAAACTATTCCGGTATTGAAATAACGGTATTGCACATCATCGAAACTCCCGTAGCAACAGGAATGGGAACGATGGGAGGCGGTTTGGATTCTGTTCCTGAATTTGAAAATCAGATCTATTTCATCGAATTAATCGAGCGTCGCAAAAAACAACTCAAGGAAATCGATGAAAAATTTAAAGATTCGGCAGTCACTTTAAAAACTAAACTGGTACTTGGCTCAGTATTCAAAGGAATTACAGAATCGATAGCTGAGCAAAGTCCTGACCTGATCGTAATGGGTTCTAAAGGAGCCTCAGGACTTGAGGAGGTAATCGTCGGAAGCAACACCGAAAAAGTCGTACGCACAGCCACCTGTCCCGTGGTCACCATCAAGGCAGAGACTGATGTTAAAAAGATGAAAAAAATCGTATTTGCCTCTGATTTTCGTGAATCTGATGAGAAAGTTGCCAATCGAATCAAGCGAATCCAAACTGTTTTTGATGCCCAATTCTACTTTGTGGTTGTAAATACTCCTGGCAATTTTGAAACCACCCGGGAATCTATGAATCGGATTCGGACCTTTGTTCAAAAGCACCATTTCGAAAATATCAAAGCAGAAGTTTACAACTCACTCTCTGAAGAATCCGGTATCATTGAATTTGCCGATGATATCGATGCAGACTTGATTGCCATGACTACACATGGACGCACAGGTCTCATTCACCTGATCACCGGAAGTATAGCAGAGGACGTGGTCAATCATTCCAAAAGACCAGTTTGGACATACAGAGTTAAATAATTCGACAAGTAACTCAAAGCCCGCTTTCATTGTGGGCTTTTCTATTTTACCATGAGCAAAAAAGGCAACGATTGGAAAAAGCGGGATGGAGTAGTCTATTCTACCAGTGATTCTTTTGAATATAACCTTGGGGATCAGGGGGAGGCAGAAACAGTGCCTGCTTCCCAACAAAAGCTTAAAGTACTTCTCGATAAAAAAGCCCGTGCCGGAAAGCAAGTGACTCTTGTTGAAGGCTTTGTTGGCAATGAGGAAGATCTGAAAGAACTTGGTAAACTGCTTAAAAACAAGTGTGGTGTGGGCGGGTCAGCCAAAGACGGGGAGATTCTCATTCAAGGCGATCACCGTGACAAAGTCCTTCAAGTACTCCTGGCGGCCGGCTATGGGGCCAAAAAATCAGGAGGCTGAGGATTTCAGAATACCTCAAATTTCAGGCAAAGCGCTATCCGGTTTTGCTTTTTTAATTTTTCAGGCGATCCAGGTCAGAAAGATCACCTCTTGTCTCCTTCGATTTCTACCAGCAATTCTTCGTACCAAGCTTGCCCATATTTTCTGACCAAAGCGTCTTTAAGAAAGCGATAAAGCGGTACTTTCAAGCTTTGCCCGAGTTGGCAGGCAGGATCACAAAGATGCCAGCGGTCGTAATTCAAGGCATCAAACTCTTCATATTTGGTCACCCGAATCGGATACAAATGGCAGGAAATCGGCTTTTTCCAGGATATTTTTCCATCCAGGTATGCCTGCTCTATCCCACACTTAAGTATTCCCCGCTTATCATACAAGGCATAGGCACATTCCCGATTGTCCCCGATGGTAGGAGTTCCCTTGTCACCATCTTTGTCAATGACCCAAGTTCCCTGCTTTTCAATAACAGCCCTACCCTCAGCGGTGATGTAGTTTTTGACAATAGGGTATATTTCTTCCAATATTTTGGTTTCCTCTTCTTCCAGTGGTGCTCCGGCATCTCCCTCCACACAGCATGCTCCTTTGCAAGCTTCCAAGTCGCATACAAAAAAGTTCTCTTTGATATCATCAGATAAAACCGCATTACCCACTAAAATCATAATTGTCTGTTTTTTTCTGTAAAAGTAATTCATTCTGGCCAAAGCTTCATTTTGCCTCAGATTTCCATTTAAAAAGATAACTCAAACAGGCAAAAAAAGAACCGCCCCTTTCGGAGCGGCTCAACCCAGCACTATGAAGAAAAGCTATTTAAGCCTTTAATGGTGTTATAACAGGCAGTGATTCCGAATGTTTTCGAATCTTGAAAAAAAATCAAAAATTTATTTCAAAACCGGCTGTGATGAATCTTGGAAGCCCAACTCTGATTCCCTGTGGCCTTCTGGTCGATATGTATCGCTCGTCGGTAAGATTTTTTACACTCAGATTCACGGCAGAATTCCATTTGGCAATCTGATAGCTAACTACTGCATCCAGTAGAAAATAGGAGGGTAAAAGCCCGGTGGTACCGTCCAAAGACGCCTCAACGGTGTTCAACTCATCACCAAATTGATCTCCAACATAATTTGCGGTAAGTTTAGCTCCAAAACCCGAATTGCCTTCAACTTTAAGCGATGAGTTGATAAACCATTCCGGTGCATATGGAGTCCTGTTACCCTTGATATTGACATCGGAGACAAATCGGTCAGCATCGTAAAATGAATTCACGTAAGTCAAATTGATATCGTAGACAAAATTCCAGTTTTTGGATTGGAAAGTTCATTGTAAACACCAAGTTTAAGTCCCAATTCAGACTTTTCATTTAGCGAGAAAAGGAATTTGGTGTTGAAGTCCGTGATTTTAAATTCAGTAGGCCCTACATTTTCAGCTCCTTTACGAAGTAGATTGACCTGCAATCCGGTATTGCCGAAGGTATTGCCATAATTGACTAGTCCGGAGTAAAATCCACCCTGACCCCCTTGTATTCTTACCGAACCTTCTTCCTCCTGAGGTGGGTTAGGTGTGATGTAATTAACCACTCCACCGATGGTTTGTGGGCCATAAAGTAGCTGCCCGGAACCTTTAAGCACTTCAATCCCAGCCATTCGGTCGATAGCCGGAGAATAATAGAGTTCGGGCTCCCCATAAGGTGCCAAAGCTACCGGAACCCCATCCTCAAGCACCAAAACGGATCTACTGCGATCGGGATCCAATCCACGAATTCCGATATTTACCCGCATGCCCAATCCCTCTTCGTCCACTACATGTACACCGGGCATTCTTCTCAATACCTCATTGCCGGAAATAGGCTTTAGGGATTTGATTTCGCTTTTGTCTAAAAATGAAACAGAACCTGGAACTTTTGAAAAAATCCGGTCTCTGTTTGCAAAAAGAGAAAACTGAGGCATTTCTACTCCTGTTTCTTCAAAAGTGATTTCAAGTTTTTCGGTTCTGCTTTGACTCACAACCACCCTTTGATTGATAGATTTAAATCCGACCGCTGAAATCGACAATTCGTAAGTTCCATCGGCTAGATTAAAAAGCTGGAAAGTACCGTCGGAATCCGTAAACGAACCTTTGACCGTACCTACCACTGCTACATTTGCATAAGCGACGGGATCTCCGGAGGGTGTTTTCACCACACCTTCAATAGACAAAACATTATCACTGACTACACTGTGAGATCCTCCTCTCTCGATTTCAGATAATGGCGTATTAAGCATTAATAAACCGGATAATAGAGATATAATGAACATGTATATTTATTTAGATTGATTTTTAATAAGACAAAAGTGTTTCTTATCTAGACTTAATCCAAATAGCTAGGTGTGGATTTTTCAATATTTTTTTTCCTTCGCGACAAGGCTTCAAAATATGAATCCACATAAGGGAAAATCACGTACTTTGCAGTGTGCAAGTCAACTTGTCGCCCCGATAGGTATCGGGGAGGAAAGTCCGGGCAACATAGAGCGCCATACTTCCTAACGGGAAGGATTTCTGTTGGTGACGACAGAAAGACAGCTAGTGCCACAGAAACAAACCGTCCCGATAGCTATCGGGATAAGGGTGAAAAGGTGGGGTAAGAGCCCACCGTCCGAATGGTGACATTCGGGGCTAGGCAAACCTTATGGGTTGAAAGATCAAATAGGCCCCGGGCAAAGAGCTGCTCGTTCGATTTCTGCTTCGGCGGGATTCCGGGGTGGGTAGATCGATGGACCCCGATCGCGAGGTCGGGGCTAGATAAATGACAGGTATCACTCAATTCGTTGAGTGAAACAGAACCCGGCTTACAGACTTGCACTTTTTTCTTTACTTTACACTATGCCAAAGATTCTCATTATTGACGACGAGCGGTTTATCCGCGCCTCCCTTCGGGAGATCCTCGAGTACGAAAAGTTTGAAGTCACTGAAGCCCAAGACGGAGAAGAAGGATTGGCTAAAATGCAGGAGGAGGAGTTTGATCTTGTCCTCTGCGATATCAAGATGCCCAAAATGGACGGAATCGAAGTTTTGGATCAGGCGAAAGCCATGGGACGATCTCCACAGTTTATCATGATATCGGCGCATGGCAGTATCGAGACAGCTGTAGAAGCTACCAAAAAAGGTGCTTTTGACTTCATACCAAAGCCTCCCGATCTCAACCGACTACTCCTCACTGTCCGCAATGCACTGGACAAAAAGCAGTTGGTGACCGAAACCAAAGTCCTGAAGAAGAAGCTATCTAAGAAATTTGACATGGTGGGAGAATCTCCTGCAATTGCAAAAGTCAAGGAAACCATCGAAAAAGTAGCACCTACGGACGCCCGCGTTTTGATCACCGGACCAAATGGAACGGGAAAAGAACTAGTCGCTCATTGGATTCATCAGAAAAGCAATCGACAGGCAGAACCGTTTGTGGCAGTCAATTGTGCCGCTATCCCATCAGAATTAATTGAATCGGAGCTTTTTGGACACGAAAAAGGAGCTTTTACTTCAGCCCACAAACAACGGAATGGAAAGTTTGAGCAAGCTCAGGGTGGAACTTTATTTTTGGATGAAATTGGAGACATGTCTCTGTCAGCACAATCCAAAGTATTGCGCGCCCTTCAGGAAAATCTAATTAATCGAGTGGGAAGTGACCGGGATATCAAAGTTGACGTTCGTGTATTGGCAGCAACAAACAAAGACCTGAAAAAAGAAATTGAAGGCGGAAGATTCCGTGAAGATCTTTATCACCGCCTAAGTGTGATTCTGGTTCAAGTACCGTCCTTGAAAGAACGAAAAGAGGATATTCCTCTTTTAGTGGATAAATTTCTGGAAGATATCGCTCAGGAAAGTGGCGATGCAAAAAAAGGAATAACCAGCGAAGCACTTCTCAAACTTCAGGAATTCCCCTGGACAGGAAATATCCGGGAACTCCGAAATGTAGTGGAACGATTAGTGATACTTGGTGAACCGATTATCAGCCTGGAGGACATAAAAAAATATGCTGACTACTGACGGTCAGCATATTTTTTAGCTAGTGGCTTTTTGCGCGGCAGGCGCTTTGGCGTAGGCAGGGCAAGGTTTGCTGGAGGCACATGCTCCCAAAGCTAAAATCCCAACTAACAGTGCAATCGTGGCTAATTTTTTCATTTGATTAATTTTATCTTTTCAAATATGTCTATTAAATTTTAAGATAGCAATTACTGCACCAACAAGTTGCAGCCCCGAATCTCTGAGTTGTCAAACCGACCGAGGACTTCCAGAAATCCATTTTCGTCAAACTTCCCCAAATCCTGTGTTTCGATAAAGGCACAGGAATGAAAATTTGCCAAATCTATCACGTTGATTCCACCATGGGAGCGTTTGGACCAGCTCAAGGGATCATTTACATCCCGAAGCATAACGCGCATGGAGCCAGGAAGCGTATATTTCCCCTGCCCTTTTGAATAAGCCTGTGACATCAGTTCGGTCATTCCATATTCGGAATGGATCGATTTAACTTTGAAAAAGGACTTCAGGATGTCATGAACTTCCTCGCGGATCATTTCTTTTCTTCTTCCCTTCATCCCTCCTGTTTCCATCACGATGAGATTCTCCATTGGGGGAAATACCTTACCTGATTCGGCTAAATCCAACAAAGCAAAAGTCACTCCCAGCAATAAAACTTTTCTTGAGTCATTTCTGAGCAAATTCAATTTTGCCAACAACTCCTCCTGATTGTATAAATAAAATCCGGAATGTGGAGAGCCTGACTTTTCGATGAAATGCTTGGCCATGGAGACCAGACTGCTACCCGGACGCTCCAGATAGGCGGGCAGCAAAGCCAATACATGATAATCAGTCAAATCCCCATAAAACCCTTCAAATATCCGCTGTGCATGGTTCAGATACCAAGATTCAGACCAGATAAAATGCCTGCTAGTAATCGTACCTGTGGTGCCACTGCTCGAATAAAAAGTAGTAAAATCAGAAACCTGACCACTTATTACCGGAAAATCTTTGAAAAAACGTATAGGCAAAAACGGAATGGAGTCGAGAGTTTTGATCTTGTCATGCTGAACTTTTCTCGCACTTAAATAAGATCTATAAACTTCATTTTCAATGGATTGAAAGTGAAACAAGTCCAAGGCAAGATCTTCAAAATGACTCTTGTCCAAAAAGGATAGTCTTTCTGAAAAACTTTTAAAATCCTGCATCGTTTTATATTTTGCGTTTTTACTGAGAAAAACTAACGTTATTTTCGGGTGTAAATTTACCTTCAGCCAATGCGATTCAAAAACTATTCAGGATTATTGTTTGTCACGGCCCTGTACTCAACTTCATGTATCAGTCCTCCTGAGAACTTTCCCAGTGTTCCTAGAATTGAATTTTCCACTGTAGAATTTGTCCCTACTTCCGGTCAGGATTCCTTGATCATCAGTGTGGACTTTAAGGATGCTGAGGGAGATTTAGGGCTTTCGGCTACAGATGTCAATCCGCCATTTAATCCACTGAATTATAAGCGGGATAATCTTGGAAATCTAATCACTTACAGTAACAGACCATCCGAAGCTCCCAACTACAACCCCATTGATTGGGTCATAGACCCATTGATCAACAACACCGTAGTCAAAGACACAATTTGGGTTGAGCAAAATGAAAATCAGTATAATATTTTTGTACGATTCTTCATCAAAAGAAATGGACAATTCACAGAATTCAGATGGCAGGACCCTCCGTTTTTTACCACGTTCAATGGAAGATTTCCACGGATTTTAATTTCTGAAGAAGGGCAATCAGTAGAAGGAAATATCAAATATAGAATGCTCTCCTCAGGCTGGGAATCAATTTTCAGAACGGACACCATTCGGGTAGATGTACAGATTCAGGATCGCGCACTCAATCGAAGTAATGAAGTATCAAGTCCCGAAGTCACGCTAAGACAAATCACAAGAAATTAGTTCTTAAATTAGAGACTATTTGAAGATCAAATTCAGATCATCTTTTATTCCCTTAATTCGACCAAAAACAACATTGAAAAGCCCTCAAATTGAGGGCTTTGTCATTTATATAGCGGGAAACTTTTTAGGATTTGATTCATGCATGATACGGTAGACTTTTTCGACTACATCATCCGTGCTTGGCTTTGAAAAGTAATCTCCGTCAGATGAATAGGCTGGACGATGAGGCTTAGCAGCAAGCGTCTGTGGTTCACAATCAAGATATTTAAATACATTCTGTCCTTCTATCACTTGCTGAAGCATAAATGCAGAAGCCCCGCCCGGCACATCTTCATCAGCGAAGAGGACCCGATTTGTTTTTTTGACAGATTCCCCGATTATCCCGAATGTATCAAAGGGCAGTAAGGTTTGCACATCAATGATTTCTACTGAAATACCGATTTCCGACAAAACTTCCGCAGCTTCTCCCACTATTCGGCACATACTTCCATAAGTGACTACAGTTATGTCTTTACCTTCTCTTAGAATTTCCGGTTTGCCTACTGGTACGTTGTATTCTCCAAGATTTGCCGGCATTTTCTCCTTTAACCGATAGCCGTTCAGGCATTCGATCACGAGTGCAGGTTCGTCAGATTCCAAAAGCGTCCTGTACATGCCGGCTGCCTGTGTCATGTCACGGGGCACACAAATAATCATCCCACGTAGAGAAGATAAAATCATCCCCATCGGAGAGCCCGAATGCCAGACACCTTCCAATCGATGTCCCCTTGTCCGAACGATCAAAGGAGCTTTTTGACCACCTTTGGTTCGATAAAGCAAGGAAGCCAAGTCATCAGAAAGCATCTGCAATCCATAAAGTAAATAATCCAAGTATTGGATCTCCGCGACTGGCCTTAGTCCCCTGAGTGCAGTACCTATTCCTTGACCGATAATGGTACATTCCCGAATTCCGGTATCAGAAACGCGCATTTCCCCATATTTAGCCTGAAGTCCTGAGAAAGCCTGGTTAACGTCTCCGATTTTACCGACATCTTCCCCAAAGGCAAAGAATCGGGGATCTTTCTCCAGGGTATAGTCAAAAAACGCCTGTAAGATCTCACGTCCGTCCACCATGGCAGACTTTTCATTATAGCTCGCAGGTACCACCTTTACTTTCTCGGCAGACCATTCCGTTTGGCTATAGAGGTGGCTGTTGTATCGATCAAAGTTTTTCTCTTCCTGAAGTTTGTACCAGGACTTTAGACCGCTTTTCAAAGCTTCTCCATCAAATCTTAACAGAAGGAGCGCCTTTCTCACGGTGCTGATTACATCCTTTCGGATAGGATTGAGCGTTTTGGATAAATCTTCAGCCATTTGGAGCAACACGACTTTACGGGTGCTTTTCTCAGCTGTAGTTTTCAAAAGCTGCACAACTTCCTGAATCTCCTTCTTTATTTCGCCCGAAAACTCATTCCATGCAGCGTCTTTTTGTCTTTTGACTTCAGTCTTTGCCTCAGACTCGATTTGGTCCAATGCATCATCTGTGGCAATGCCATTTGAGATTATATATTCTCTGAATTTGGCGATGCAGTCCCAGTCTTTTTCCCACTGTAGCCGTTCAGCTGATTTGTACCGCTCATGCGAACCAGAAGTGGAATGTCCCTGAGGCTGAGTCATTTCTTCCACATGGATCAAAACCGGAATATGGGAAGTTCTTGCCAAATTTCCGGCAGAGTTGAAGGCTTGCTTTAACCCCTCGTAATCCCAACCTTTGACCCGGATGATTTCAAATCCCTTTTTATTCTCATTTCGCTCAAAACCCATCAAAACTTCCGAGATACTTCCTTTGGTCGTGTGATATTCCTGCGGTACAGAAATCCCATATCCATCATCCCAAACAGAAATCACCATGGGAACTTGCAGCACTCCGGCAGCATTAATCGACTCAAAAAACATCCCCTCGGAAGTTGATGCATTACCGATTGTTCCCCAGGCTACTTCGTTTCCATTTACCGAAAACTTCTTCAGGTCTTTTAGCTCTTTATTTTCTCTGAATAGTTTGGATGCGTAGGCCAAACCCAGAAGTTTGGGCATTTGTGCAGCCGTGGGCGATATATCCGCCGCTGAATTATACATTTTGGAAAGGTCCTTCCAGTCCCCATTTTTGTCTAAAGAGCGGGTAGCAAAATGACCATTCATCAATCTTCCTGCACTGGCAGGTTCTGCTTCCACATCCGTATGGGCGTAGAGCTGTGCAAAATACTGCTGAACACTCAACTCTCCGATAGCCATCATAAACGTCTGGTCACGATAATAACCGGATCGAAAATCGCCAGGCTGAAAGGCCTTGGCCATGGCAAGCTGCGCGAGCTCCTTACCGTCACCAAAAATCCCAAACTTTGCCTTGCCCATAAACACTTCCTTCCGCCCCATCAGAGAAGCATGTCGGCTGGTGACAGCCACCCTAAAATCATTCAAAACTTCCTCCTTTTGAAGATGGGATATCTCCGGAAATTGGGATTGTGATTTGGTTATTGCCATTCTTGAGCTTAATCTAATTGTTAGTTTGGGTTTTGGCTTCGCACTTAGCACTATCAAAAATAGCCAAAATAGAATTTGAAGCAAATTTCAGGTTTACAATTTAACAATCAAAAATTTTGAATCTTTTATAATATTTTCAATCTATTGAAATAATATTTTGAGTTTTATCAACAAACATTACAAATATTTGAAAATTAAGAATGAGGTTATTTTTCGAGTTAAAAAATTTTAAAGAAAAAATTTTCAAAATATTAATCTTTAAAAAATTAAATTTTGGAATATTCTGAATTTTACAGAAGAAAATTAAAATAAACTATCGAAATACAACATTTAGCCAAATCAATACCAAATACTATTTTTTAAACAGCTTTTTCCATCCTCTTTGCTTCTTATCTTTGCAGCGAATATTAAAATCCAAATACGCTAATCATGATTATAGGTGTTCCAAAGGAAATTAAAAACAACGAAAACCGAGTAGCGCTTACTCCTGCCGGTGCCAAAGAATTGATCAAAAGAGGTCATACCGTCTATGTGCAACATACCGCCGGTGAAGGAAGTGGATTCCCCGACTCCGAGTACGAAATTGCCGGCGCCAAAATTTTGCCTACCATCGAAGCAACCTACCAAATCGCTGAGATGATCATTAAGGTAAAAGAGCCAATTGAATCTGAGTACAAATTGATCAAAGAAAATCAGCTGTTGTTCACCTATTTTCACTTTGCTTCTTACGAGCCACTAACTAAGGCAATGGTAGCAAGTAAAGCAGTTTGTTTGGCCTATGAAACTGTAGAAAAATCTGATCGCAGTCTCCCACTTTTAGTTCCCATGTCTGAAGTAGCCGGAAGAATGGCGATTCAAAAAGGTGCAAACTACCTGGAGAAACCCTTGAAAGGTCGTGGAATTCTTTTGGGCGGCGTACCGGGGGTTTTACCGGCCAAAGTTCTCATCCTCGGAGGAGGAGTCGTAGGAACACAAGCCGCCTGGATGGCAGCAGGTTTAGGTGCCGATGTGACCATCATGGATGTATCGCTACCTCGAATGAGATACTTGGCGGACGTCATGCCCCCCAATGTGAAAACGATGATGTCTAATGAATACAATATTCGCAAGCTCATCAAAAACCACGACTTAATTGTGGGCGCAGTATTAATTCCGGGAGCAAAAGCACCGCATCTGATCACTCGGGATATGCTGAAAGAAATGCAGCCCGGAACGGTCTTGGTGGACGTGGCAGTAGATCAGGGCGGCTGTATTGAGACTTGCAGACCGACAACCCACGAAAATCCAATTTACATCATCGATGATGTAGTTCATTATTGTGTAGCAAACATGCCGGGTGCAGTTCCTTATACTTCCACCCTTGCTTTGACCAATGCGACCTTACCTTACGCTATTCAATTGGCGGATAAAGGCTGGAAAAAAGCTGCGCAGGAAAATCCCGATTTAGTCCTTGGTTTGAATGTAATCAATGGAGAAATTGTGTACGAAGCCGTAGCGCAGGCATTCGATATGCCTTACACTCCGGTAGCTAAATATTTGGCTTAATCCCAATAGGTATAAAAGTGAAAATCCCTCGGATTAGCTCCGGAGGGATTTTTTTTTCAATGTCAGTATCTCAAAGAAAGACCACGAAACGGTCGAACTTTTCAATAGCCTAGGTGAAAACCTAGGAAATTTTAAAAAAGGAGGCGAATCAAAACCCCGAATGGGGGTTGAACTTTTGCGAAAGCAAGATTATAGTTCTACACCCTTTAGGGTCTTCTATCAGTATTGAATTTTAATTAATTCTCAAAAGAAGCTATTAGCCAACTACACTAAAATGGCACTCTTAATAGAGCGATGTCAATAACTGGTGGAGTACAAGATCCACCTTATCCAAATCAAATTCTCGATCGCCTCCATAAACAACTCCAGAACTGATTCCCATCCATGCGATTTCATTGGTTTTGGAATCTTGAATCAAAAAAATAACCTTTCCGAGCATTCCTCGATTAATCGTCGTTTTATGACCACCACTAGGCGTCCCATTGCCTGAACTGTTAGCACCATAAAAAATACCACCAGGAATAGACGAATAGTAGAATTCCCGTCCATCCTTGATGAAATCCCGGGAAACAATGACTCCCTGAATTAAAAAATCAGGATTTTCTGAAGCTTCTTCAAATCCAAATTCGATTAATTTGTCTCTAAATGTATGTTTGATTCGCTCATTTCTTTTGTCAGAATAATCCTCTTCAATCATTTTAAAAGTCTGATACTCTTTCATCATTTCAGAGTTTGTTAGGGTGTCTACGGAAACAACTTC
This sequence comes from Algoriphagus boritolerans DSM 17298 = JCM 18970, assembly GCF_900108085.1. Taxonomy (GTDB): domain Bacteria; phylum Bacteroidota; class Bacteroidia; order Cytophagales; family Cyclobacteriaceae; genus Algoriphagus; species Algoriphagus boritolerans. The sequence continues at coordinate 34,087 of NZ_FNVR01000016.1, read as the reverse complement.
TGAAACCTTGCAAGAACTCAAAATAAAAACTAGAGCGAATAATAGAAGTAGATTTTTCATAATTCGAGGATTGTCAAAGAAATAACTAAAATTACGGATTATTCAATAACTAGTTTAAAATCAGGAATTATTTTAAAAATTCATTTTCAAATGTACACCAGTGGGGCCCAAACTAATATTCTGGACCAAGTTTGGCAATTCCTTACCATGAACCTGATGAAAGCCATACATCACGCCGTCAAAAGCCAACAGAAAAGCTCCCTGCAAAATGACCGACTTGCCAAAGCCAATCAATCGGTCATTCCCTTTCCGAAGACCTCTTTCTTTCAAATAAAAACCTCCTGCAATATAGGCCAAATCCAATGCACCGTTTAGAAGCAAAACTTTTTCAATTCCTTGCTGCGCTTCCATGGTGGCCCAAAAATCAGTTCCCGGAGTTTCTTTGGTCGCCTGCCAATAGCCAAAACCTGCGATCACCAGATTGACGGAATTCCAATAGAGGTTCATTTGGTGAAAGGCTTTGGTCTCTCCGGTGGTTTCACCCGCTCCTATCCCACCCCAGACCATATTTCCAACTGCCCAGGACCCGAGAATCAGCATTCCTTTTTCGTTGTAATCGAGACGAGTCTGGTTAAAATCAGACAAAGCAGGAATTTCTTGTGCAAAAAGCGAAAATGAAAAAAGGAATACGAGCAGAAATAGAAGTGACTTAATAGCAGGACTTAAAGTTGATTCCATGAAGCATTAAACCTACATCGATCCAATTTAGTTTAGCAGATAGCTTAGCGGGAAAAGGTATTCCAAATCATTTTCAATCCAAAGTAGCAAACCATCAGTCCCACTCCTTTATTTAAAACCATCCGCAATTGGGTCGTCATCAAATGAGCCAATTTTCCCGCTACAAACGCCTTCACCAAATCTGTCCCAAAAACGGTCAGGAGCAAACCAAAATAATAGAAAAACACATCCAATTGACCCCAGGTCGATTTTAGATTAAGCATGCTTGCGATGGAAATCCAAAAAAGCATCACAAACGGATTGATGCCATTGACTCCGAAGCCTTTGATAAAAGCGGTTCGCTTTTTGGCTTTTGGCAATGGGATACCTCCTGAATTGGGTCTTGACAAATTTTCTTTTCGCCAAAAGCTGATCCCAAAACCCACTAAAATTGCCCCACCTGCGTAGCCCAAAACCTTCTCAATTGTGGGTGATTCAGTTAGAAAACTTACTCCCAAAAATGTAATCGCCACATAAATCAAATCACTAGTCAAAATTCCCAAAGCCAAAACTAAAGCATATCGAAACCCCTGTTCCATACTTGCAGTAATCAGGGTAAAAAATACCGGACCCACCATCAGAGAAAGAACAAGTCCCATTCCTATTCCCTCTAAAATCGGTGCTTGCATCTCCAAAAGTAATCTTCCTAATCTATATTTGTCCGTATACCAATTACAACTTTTGCCACAATGGATATCAAAGCCAATTTAGAAGTAATTAAGAAATCATTTCCAAATCAAGATTGCAAACTGATCGCAGTCAGTAAAACCAAACCCCTCTCCGACCTCAAAGCAGCCTATGAAGCCGGAATCCGGGATTTTGGTGAAAACAAAGTTCAGGAAATCCTAGCCAAGCAACCTGAAATGCCTGCCGACACCCGGTGGCACATGATCGGCCATCTTCAAAGTAACAAGGTCAAACACATTGCACCTTTCGTCCAACTGATTCACGGCGTGGACTCGTTCAAACTACTTCAGGAAATCAATAAACAAGGCAAAAAAATCGACCGCATTATCCCGGTGTTGATCCAAATGCACATCGCTGAGGAGGAGAGTAAATTTGGCTTTGACCGGGCCGAATTGGAAGAAATGCTGAGTTCAAAAGAATTTGCCGAATTGACTCATGTGAAGGTGATTGGGCTGATGGGCATGGCCACTTTTACTGAAAATGCAGATCAGATCCGGAAAGAATTCAGAGGTTTGAAGCAACTTTTTGAGGAATTGAAAGGCCGTAAACTCCCCGATTTCGTTGATTTGAAGGAAATCTCCATGGGAATGAGTGGTGATTACAAAATCGCACAGGAAGAAGGAAGCACGATGGTGCGAATTGGGTCGGCGATATTTGGAAGCCGAAGTTGATTTCGGAGGTTTGATTTCGAATTTCGGATTTGTCCCCCTCATCAAAGCCTACAATGTAAGAACTGATAACTCAACAGCAACTGACTAATCAACCAATAACTCAATCCCCAACTCCCACTTGAAACCAACGACCATCATCCAAACCGCAGCAATCTTTGGCGCTATTGCCGTAGGAATCGGAGCTTTTGGAGCTCACGGACTAAAACCCATGCTGGAAGCTTCTGGCCGATTGGAAACCTTTGAAACGGCTGTCAAATATCATTTTTATCATTCTTTGGCTCTTTTTGGGCTAGGCATTTTGGCCTTGATCAAACCAGAGTGGAAATCCCTTGTTCTTACTTTCTGGGGATTTACGCTAGGGATTTTGATTTTCTCAGGATCCCTTTATGTACTTTGCCTGAGCGGAATCACTTGGCTGGGAGCGATTACACCTTTGGGCGGTGTGGCTTTTATTTTGGGTTGGCTGGGGTTATTTTGGGGAGGTTTAAAAAGCGCTGAAAGCAAATGATTCTTGACCTTTCATTTTGTTTTATAAAAAATCACTTGATTCCAAACCGCAAATGCAGATTCACTTTTTTCCTGCTTTATTGTCTCCTCATAACCAATAGCTTATATGCCCAACTTTCCCGAGACCAATTCATAAAACTCGAATCAGCTCTTGGGGATCAGAGCTTTTTCAGCGGCCACTTAACCGGGTTTATGCTGTATGACTTGGATTCCCAGCAGGTTTTGTTTGAGAAAAACTCCCAAATCCGCATTATTCCCGCATCGACTACTAAGCTTTGGACGCTTTTTGCAAGCATTCTGATCCTTCAGGACAGCACGCAAACGCTCCGATATGTCACTTCGGGTGATACGATCAAAATTTGGGGTAGCGGAGATCCGAGTTGGAAGTACAAGAAATTTACCCAACCTGATTTCCAAAAGTTACTGTCACCCTATTCCGTCGTCCAGTTTTCGGATGCCAATCAGGTATCTCCCGGTTTTGGCTACGGCTGGCAATGGGATGATTATTACTATGATTATTCCGCCGAACGCAGTTCGCTTCCAATCTTCGGGAATCTGGTGGAAGTGCGAAAAGTCGGCAATCAACCCACAGTCTTTCCGCTACTCTTCCAGTCCGCCATTCGCATGACCAACAGACCTATCAAAGAACTGGAGCGGGATTTTCACAGCAATACCTTTGCTTACAATCCAGCCACATTCCTTGGTCGAGAGAAATACATCCCATTTTTGACACAGCCTGACTTACTGGTACAATTGGCAGCTGAGGAAACGGGGAAAAAATGGATTTACTCAGCGGAAAGCCTTCCCGCTGATCATCTGGTTTTTCGAGGAGCACCGCTTTATCCCTTACTTAAAGAGATGATGCTCGAAAGCGATAATTTCATCGCAGAGCAATTGCTTTTCATGATTTCGGATCGGCTTTTTCAGGAATTGGATGCTGAGCGGGCAATCGAATACATTCTCAAAACTCACTTAACCGATCTTCCTGACCTACCCAAGTGGGTCGATGGAAGTGGTTTGAGTCGTCATAATTTATTCACTCCACGCTCGATGATGACACTTTTTGAGAAGATTTACCGAATTCTCCCAGAGGATCAATTGTATGATTTGCTTCCTACAGGCGGAAAAACAGGAACCCTCAAAAACACTTATCAGGCGTCCTCACCCTATGTTTTTGCCAAAACCGGAACCATGGCCAATCATCACAGCCTTGTCGGTCTGATCAAAACTAAAAGCGGAAAAATCTATGGCTTGGTTTTCATGAATTCCAATTATCCTTATCCTGCTTCCACTGTCCGAAAAGAAATGGAAAAAGTACTGGTGATGGTGAGGGAGATGTTGTAGTTGGAAGTGGGGAGGCTAGGAAGTGGGAAGTCGGGAGATTCGGAAAAATTGTAAGTGGTGAAGGGTAAGTGGTAAGTTGTTTCCTTCCGGTCTTAATACTTGGGTCTTGATACATAAGTCTTAATACCTACGTCTAATTTTTTTTCAAATTTCTGTAAGGTTTCCAAGGCCACTTAGTCTAAAGAAGAAAAAAAGCACAAATCATGAAAAAGCTATTTCTTCTTTACTTCATTCTTTTTGGAGGTTTATCCACTGCATTCACCCAAGGCCTTGATGTCCAAGTCTCCGGTGAAGGCCCAAAAATTATTCTTATTCCCGGCCTTGCGTCTTCTGGTGAAGTTTGGGATGAAACGGTCGCCCAACTTTCCAAAAACTTCGAATGTCATGTCTTGACGCTTCCCGGCTTTGGTGGCAATCCAAAAGTCGAAATGCCCGAGGGATTTCTCGGCGCAATGGAAAGCCTGATCACCAATTACATCAATGAACAAACTGAAAAAGTCACTTTAATCGGACACAGCGTCGGCGGGTTTATCTCGCTCAGACTGTCCCGGAGCATCCCTGACAAAATTAATCGCGCCATCATCGTCGACTCCTATCCCTTTTACTCCGCTGCCTTTAATCCCGCAGCAACTGCAGAAAATATGGTAGCTATGGCATCTCAAATGAAGGAGTTGATGATCGCCCAGAGTCCCGAGCAATTCCGTGCTCAACAGGAAATTTCAATGCCTGTGATGACAACCAATCAAGAGAAATTACCTACAGCTGTGAACTGGTCATTGGAAAGTGATCGGGAGACCACCGCCCAGGCGCTCTTTGAACTGATGACCACAGATTATCGGGATGAGTTGGCTGAAGTTTCTACGCCTATCCTGGTTTTGGGTGCTTGGCACTCCGGAAAAGCGTACGGATGGACAGAAGAAAGCGTTAAAAAAACCTTTGAAACCCAATACCAGCTTGCTAAAAATGTCCAAATTGAAATGGCTCCAACAGCTCACCACTTCATTATGTGGGACAACCCGGAATGGTTTATGGAAAAAGTGACTGCATTTATCAAATGAAGAGTACTAAAGAACTCCAGTTCAAATCATTGTACAAAAATCACAAAGACAAGGTTTACCGACTTTGCCTGGGATTTGTGAAAAAAAAGGAATTAGCAAATGACCTTTTCCAGGAGATTTTGATCAAAGTTTGGAGGCACTTGGACAGCTTTAAGGGAGAGAGCGACATCAGCACTTGGATCTACCGGATTGCCTACAATACAGCCCTGACTTTTTCCGCAAGGGAAAGGAAAAAGGACGAAAAGCAAACCGAAATACCTTCAAATCAAGAATTGAGTGAACCTGAAAACTACAACTCAGAGCAGGAAATACGCATCCAGATGCTTTACGAGGCAATTAACGGACTTCCCGAATTAGACCGGGTCATTGCTACACTTCTCTTGGAAAACACCTCCTACAAAACCATCGCAGAGATCAGCGGAATCTCTGAAAACTACGTCGCTGTCAAAGTCAACCGCATCAAAGCAGCTTTAACCCAAAAACTCAATCCTCAAGCTCATGGAAACCAACTTCAACGATATACAACAACTTTGGCAAAGTCAAAAAGCTGAAAATTTCGATTTAGCCTCATTGATTGAAGGTTTAAAAAAGACGGAAGTCAAACAAAAACGGGAACGTATCGCCATTGCCATCATTACACCGGCCACACTCGTCTTTTTATTCATATTCATGCCTTGGCAAGAAAGCAAGGCGATATTGCTGAGTCTATTGGTGATTGCTGTGGCCATGATCGGTGTTGGAATATTGAGTTTCAGTTCACGGATTAGCCCAAGTGACGATTCGGAAAATTTCAGCAACAAGGAATACCTCAAATCACAGTTCGAGAAGCTAAAATTCAGATATAAAATCGCCGGAAAGTACATGTATTACTATGCTTTTCTGTTAGCTGTGGCTCTCAATGTCGCTTATTTTGTATTGCTCGCTCCATTTTCTGATTTGATTCGGATCTTAACCCATACCGGTCTTACGGTCATGATCTTTGGAATAATGCATTTCAGTATCAAACGGCGATTAAAGAAATATGACAAATCGCTCCAACCCATGATGAAACAGCTGGAAAAACTTTTGACTGAAGCAAAAAATTAATTGAAGCCCTGCAATCTGGCAGGGTTTTTCTTTGATGTCCTTCGGAAAAAGAAAGTAATTTGATCTGTTTATAATTTGATTTTAATTGGCCACCTGGAATCTCGCATGAATTATAATCATTCCAGTGTGTGACGAGTTAGTCATGCCTGTCTGCCTAAGGCAGGCTCAATTTCACCTTAAATATTCCCAAGATGGACAAACGGACTTTTCTTAAATCAATTGGACTTGCAGCAGGATCATTCCCATTTCTGGGTTTTGATTTTAACAGAAATGAAGCCTTTCCTTATTCCCTTTTACCCAAATCAATCCAAAAAGGAGATACGGTCGGAATCATCAGCCCTTCTGCGGCTACAGCTGACCGGATGGAATTCACCTACGCCAAAGAAGCGATGGAGGCTTTGGGATTCAAGGTGAAACTCGGCGAAAACCTCAAAAATCGATTCGGCCACCTGGCCGGAACCGATGAAGAGCGGGCAAATGATCTCAATCAAATGTTTTCTGATCAGGAAGTGAAAGCAGTGATTGGTATTCGGGGTGGTTCGGGCGCTGCAAGGATTCTTCCAATGATTGATTACGCAACAATCAAGGCCAACCCAAAACCCCTTTTGGGATACTCGGATATTACAGCACTTCATTGTGCGATCTACAGCCAAACGGGAATGATCACTTTTCATGGTCAAAACGGAACCGGCAGTTGGAACAGCTTTAATGTGAAGCAATTCGAAAAGGTCTTTTTTGAGAAGGAATTGGTTACCTATCAAAATGAAATGACTAAAGGGGACGATCTGGTCACCAAAGGGAACCGCATTCAAACGCTGAAAGGAGGCACAGCAGAAGGCGTTATTCTAGGCGGAAATCTTACTGTACTTACAGCTTTATCAGGAACTCCCTATTATCCTGACTTTCATAATTCTATTTTGTTCATCGAAGACATCGGAGAAGACCCCTACCGCATCGATCGGATGATGAGTACGCTTCACCTGAACGGTACTTTGGGCAAAATCAAAGGCTTTATTTTTGGTCAATGTTCGGGTTGCACTCCGGGGGGAGGTTACGGTTCATTCACTGTGGATCAGATCATGGATCACTACATTTTACCATTGGGAATTCCGGCATATACCGGAGCGATGATCGGACATATTCCCAGGCAGTTTATTATTCCTGTGGGGGCCAAAGTGAGGATGGATTCAGATGCAGGAACTTTCTCTCTTACGGAATCGGTCTTTTCCTGAAGAATAATCCTAATTTTCCAACGCGGAAAAATCTAATTATCCCACAGATGCTATCTGTAAAGTCAATTTTCATCCAGCAAACTTATTTGATCCCGAAATGCGAGTAGTAATTAACTTTATGTTTGTGCTTACCCTCCTGGCCTGCAAGAGTTCTGACCTTTCAACATCCATGTCAAAAAACACCCAACTAACCTACCTCGCCCTCGGAGACAGCTATACCATTGGTGAAGGAGTTCCGGAAAACGACCGATATTCAGTTCAATTGGTCGATGCGCTTAACCATTCCGGTAAAATGAGTTTTTCCGCTCCTCAAATCATCGCTAAAACCGGCTGGACAGTAGACGAATTGGACGCAGGAATCAATTCTGCCAATACAAAAAGTGAGGGCTATGATCTTGTTACTTTACTGATCGGTGTCAACAACCAATACCGGGGCAGGCCTGTGGAAGACTTCGAAAAAGAATTTGAGTTGATTCTGAACCGGGCAATTATTTTTGCCAGGGGAGAAACCGATCATGTCGTGGTACTTTCGGTTCCGGACTGGGGAGTGACACCTTTTGCCGTCAATCGAAAATCAGATCAGGCTAAAGTGGCCAAAGAAATCGATGCCTACAATTCAGCCCAAAAAGCAATCTGCAGAATGTACGGAATCACTTTCATTGATATCACAAAAGATTATCGTGCCATTGGCGCAAGACCCGAGATGGTGGTCGAAGATCAACTGCATCCCTCGGGTCTGGTCTATCAACGATGGATGGAAAAGCTTTTGTCTGAAGTGAAAAAAATCAAGTTTTAAGCCTCAAAAAGCTTCGGACCTTTGCTTGTCTTTGCAAAATCTCAGAATAAAATATTGGGGTTTGGTGTTTTTAGAAATAAGAAATTCGTGTGCCACTTTTAAGTTTGATCAGTAAAGCAAACTTAAAAGCCCATGAAAGTCTTAAAATATGTTTTCGTTTTAGCACTTTTTATTCTTTCAAATTGCGAGGAAAAAGAAATTCCTTCGGGTCAAGCGTTAAACCAATCTGTCAAATACCAAATACTGAACCGATCACTTCATGTGTCTGGAGGATGTGCTTACGGTCAAACAGGCCTTGGTGAAGTGGGAGAAAGAAAAATTCAACTGGCAACAGTATACCGCCGATTGGACATTGACAAAATTTGCCTTGCCCAAAACCCTTCTTCTCAAGCAGATTTTGGATTTGTAGGTAATACGGTCGAATATGAGATCACTTCTGATGGATTCTTGGATTTTTTCGATGCTTCAGGCAATCTCTTAATTTGCTTCGAGCCTTCTGAGTAAAATTCTCCCTTATTCAAAGTTTTCGTCCACTTTTTGCCGCAGATATGCTTATTTTCACGCATTCAAAGCCTTCGTGCTTTTGAGCAAAACCAGCAAAATACTACATGAAAATCATCTGCATCGGCCGAAATTATGCCGCTCATATCGAGGAACTCAAAAACGAAAAACCCGGAAAACCGGTCGTATTCCTCAAGCCGGATACAGCACTGCTAAAAGGTGGAGCTCCTTTTTTCTATCCGGATTTCTCCGAAAATATCCATCATGAAGTGGAACTTGTCCTTAAAATCTCCAAAGAAGGCAAATACATTCAGCCTCAGTTTGCCCATCGCTATTTCGAAGAAATAGGCTTGGGAATTGACTTCACCGCACGGGATCTTCAGGATCAATGCAAGGCCAAAGGTCTCCCTTGGGAAATCGCCAAAGCATTTAACAGCTCGGCACCCATCGGTGATTTCAAGTCAGTCGCGGATTTTAAAGACCTGAAAGACATTGATTTTCACCTCGAAATCAATGGAGAACTCCGACAAAAAGGAAACACAAGCCTAATGCTATTCGATTTTGCTACGATCATCTCCTTCGTTTCCCAGTTTTTTACCCTGAAGAAAGGCGACCTGATCTACACCGGCACTCCCGCCGGAGTTGGGCCCGTCAAAGTCGGGGATCACCTGACTGGTTTTATTGGTACAGAAAAAATGCTGGATTTTGAAGTTAAGTAAATTGAGCTCAGGTCCACGTCAGTGCGAACGCAGTGAAGCAATCTCTGAAGTGTTGAAGTTTAGCAAAATCTTCTTTTTAGTACTGGTAATAAATCTAGCCTCAACAACTGGAAGTTTTTCACAAGAAATCCAACAAGGCTATTTCCGCTCTCCAGTCAAACCCGGAGGACGAAATTACCTTTCAGGAAATTTTGCGGAACTAAGACCCAATCACTTTCATACCGGATTGGATTACAAGTTTGGCGGCTCTGAAGGTGAACCGATTTACGCTGCGGCCGATGGTTGGGTGCATCGGATCAAGGTTTCTTCCTTTGGCTACGGCAATGTCATCTACCTCAAGCACCCCACAGGTCACATCACGCTCTATGGTCACCTGCGGAATTTCAATCCGAGACTGACCGAGTGGATGCGGCAGAAAATGTATGAGGCAAAGCAGAATGAATTGGAAGTCTACCTCACACGCGATGAATTGCCTGTGAAAAAAGGCGAGCTGATCGCCAATGGCGGGAATACCGGAAGCTCGGGCGGACCGCATCTTCACTTCGAAATCCGTGACAGTTTGGATCGGGCGATGGATCCGCTTTTGGCGGGATTCACTGAGATTCTGGACAACATCCCTCCCACTCCACAGAAAATCGCCATCGTTCCCCTGGAAATTGACAGTCGTGTTAATGGCAAATTTCAACGAATCGAACTCACTCCTGTACTCAGTGGGGCAAGCTATCGAATACCTGAAACTATTCGAGTCACCGGAAAAGTAGGCCTTGAAATTCAAGCTTATGATAAATTGGACGGAGCTGAAAACCAAAATGGCTTTCCGAAATTTGAGGTTTCGGACGAAACAGGACTACTCTATTCCCTTACAGTTGATCAGGTAGATTTCAACTTTACCCGGCATTTTCTTCTTCATACCCATCAGAATCGCTTTACCCGACTCTATCACCAACCCAACCTGAAGTTTGACTACTTCAGCCCCAATCAGCCTGGCACCGGCTATTTTGAATTGGAGGGAGGAACAAAAAAGGCACTGACTATCAAATTGCTGGACGCCTACAACAATCCACGGCTGGTCAATCTGACATTGACGGGTACAGACTTAGACTCAACTGTTTCTGATGGTGCTGCACCGGCAAAGGCTCAAACAAGCTATATCAAGCATCATATGAAAATCAAAGTTGCCCAAACGGATAAAGGTGGCTTGGCGCAATTTTTCATCGGAAACAACGTCTACGAAGTTCTACCCGCCTATCAGGACGCTCAGTCACGAACCTATCTTTGGGACTTGAGATTTGGCATTCCATCTAAAATTGACCTCTGCTCAGAGATTTTGATTCCTGAGCTGATTGGCCATTTTCCGCTTGGAAAAGAGCATTTACATGCCATCGACAAATTGAAAATCAGAACGGAAGAAAACAGTCTTTTGGAAGATTTATACCTGAGAGTAAACCTCTCCGGACCCTCAAATGCTCCCGTGCTTCGCCTGCAAGAAACTACTGAATACCTCTGGAATCCCATCGAGCTGACTTGGGATGTAAGTGGCTACACAGGGGACAAAAGCCGCACCCACGTGTATCAGCGTTCACCCAATGGCTCAAGATCTTTTGTCGGTGGGGAATGGGAAGACGGACAAATCCGCTTCAAAACCAGAAATTTTGGTAGTTTTGTTTTGGCTGTCGACGATGTCAAACCTACCATTACTCCGATTAGGGTCAACGGCCAGGGAATGCGATTTACGATTAAAGATAACCTCTCGGGGATCAGGAGTTTTGAAGCTTTGGTAGACGGCAAGTGGGTTTTGATGCGATACGAGCATAAGCAGGCCGTGATCTGGTCTGAGACTTTGGATAAACAACCGCTGAGAGGAGCAGTTTTACTTAAGGTGACCGACATGGCTGGCAATATTGCCGAGTGGAAAGGCACCCTATCTTAATCTTTGTTCCATTCAAACAAAAAAAAATATGTCACTAGAAGTAGGCCAATTGGCACCGGATTTCACAGCAAAAATTGAAACCGGAGAGACCATCAAACTCTCTGATTACAAAGGAAAAAAAGTGATCCTTTACTTTTATCCCAAAGATGCTACACCGGGCTGCACCGCACAAGCCTGTAACCTGCGAGATAACTATGAAGCCCTTCAAAAAGCAGGATATGTTGTCTTGGGCATCAGTTCAGATGCTGAAAAATCCCATCAAAAATTTATTGAAAAGCAATCCCTCCCCTTCTCGCTCATCGCAGACACCGATCTGAAAGTACACGAAGCCTATGGCACTTGGGTGGAAAAATCCATGTACGGACGCAAATACATGGGAACTGCACGGACCACATTTGTGATCGATGAGCAGGGAAAAATTGCCGAGGTGATCGAAAAAGTCGATACCAAAAACCATACTGCTCAAATTCTAAAATAAACCTTAATGAAAAAACAATCAATCGAACAACTTCAAAAAACCTGTACTCAGCTCCGAAGAGATGTGTTGCGAATGGTGCACGCCGTTCAGTCAGGACATCCCGGAGCTCCGCTTGGCTGCGCCGAGTTTTTCGTCGCGCTGTATTTTGATCAGCTGAGACACAATCCTGACTTCAAAATGGATGGCAAAGGCGAGGATATTTTCTTCCTTTCCAACGGTCACCTTTCAGCCGGATGGTATTCTGTACTTGCCCGAAGTGGCTATTTTCCGGTTTCCGAATTGAAAACATTCCGAAAACTAAACTCCAGACTTCAGGGTCACCCCGCTACGCACGAACACCTACCGGGTATTCGTATTGCTTCCGGATCGCTTGGACAGGGACTTTCTGTGGCCTTGGGCGCGGCTCAAGCCAAGAAAATCGACCAAGACGATAAGCTGGTCTACATCCTGATGGGTGACGGGGAATTGCAGGAAGGACAGGTTTGGGAAGCTGCCATGTATGCAGCCCACCACAAAGTTGACAATTTGATTGCCACCGTAGATTACAACGGTCAGCAGATCGACGGTCCGACAAAGAAGATCATGGATCTGATGAACCTGAAAGCGAAATGGGAAGCTTTTGGCTGGGAAGTCAATGAGATCAAAGAAGGGAATGACATGAAGTCTGTCCTGGAAGGATTGGAAAAAGCAAAGGCTTTGACAGGAAAGGGTAAACCGGTCTTGAATCTGCTTTACACAGAAATGGGCTATGGAGTCGATTTCATGGTAGGCACGCACAAGTGGCACGGTTCTCCTCCCAACGACGAGCAATTGGCCCAAGCCTTAGGCCAACTGGAAGAAACCCTCGGCGATTATTAATTCCTCCCTCCAACAGACTTTATCATGAGCTTAGATTTAAAATTTACTTATACAGAAAAAAAAGATACCCGATCCGGATTCGGTGACGGCTTCCTGGAAGCAGGAAGAAAAAATCCAAACGTAGTCGGCCTTTGCGCTGACCTGATTGGATCCTTGAAAATGGGCGATTTCCAAAAAGAATTTCCCGATCGATTCTTCCAAACAGGAATCGCCGAAGCCAATATGATCGGTATTTCTGCGGGCCTTGCCATTGGCGGAAAAATTCCTTTTGCCGGCACATTTGCCAACTTTGCCACCGGCCGGGTCTATGACCAAATCCGGCAATCTGTGGCCTATTCCGACAAAAACGTGAAAATCTGTGCATCCCACGCCGGATTGACCTTGGGAGAAGACGGTGCCACACACCAGATTTTGGAGGACTTGGGCATGATGAAAATGCTCCCCCACATGACGGTCATCAACCCGTGTGATTACAACCAGACAAAGGCTGCAACCTTAGCAATTGCTGAATACGAAGGCCCGGTTTACCTGAGATTTGGTCGTCCGAGCTGGCCGATCTTTACTCCTGCTGATCAGAAGTTTGAAATTGGAAAGGCTTGGAAAATGATCGACGGGAAAGACGTAACCATCTTTGCCACCGGCCATTTGGTTTGGGAAGCGGTAGTAGCTGAGGCTATGCTGCGTGAGGAAGGAATCCATGCTGAAGTGATCAACATTCACACGATCAAGCCTCTGGACGAGGCAGCGATTTTGGAGTCGGTGAAAAAGACCGGTTGTGCCGTATCTGCCGAAGAGCATCAGATCAATGGTGGCTTAGGCGACAGCATCGCTCAGGTTCTCAGCCGCCACCATCCTTCTCCATTGGAATATGTGGGCGTAAATGACAGCTTTGGCGAGTCAGGAACACCAACTGAATTGCTCGAAAAATACGGCTTGAATGCCGAGAATATCGTGAAAGCTGCAAAACGCGCTTTGGCGAGAAAGTAATAAGGCAAACTTACCACTGAGTTCACGGAGAGATAAGTTTCGTGAAGTCAAAAGTAAAAAGTACCTCATTCAAATAGTTTTCTAGTAGCCTTTTTTGAGGACATAGAGTATGCGCTTCGCTAGATTAATTTGAAAAACTTCTACCAAACTAACCTTTGAGTGCGCTGTGGCGTACTCGAAGGTTTTTTTGACCCGAATCCTAAGACCTTGTAGAAAAAATCTGTGTAAATCTGTGTTTTTTTCTGTTCTGATCTGTGGGAACTTTTCTTTTTCATTCTTTTCGCCTTAGAATCTTTCTGGAATGGAATACTATGCGTTCTTATGCACGTGGTGAAAAATCTTCGAGTCCTTTGCGGCTGCCGTAATTACAAAAAGCTTTAGCTTTTCTCCGTGGCCTTGAGAAAGATCTCCTATGCCGGATAGGAATGAAGTTATTTTAATACATTGAACCTCTCAAAAACCTCTTTCTCCGTGACCTCAGTGATTTAAAAATCTTTGCGTTCCTTCGCATCCTTTGTGGCAAAAGTTTTTTTTATTGAAAACACTTTATTGCTCCAGACACGTAGACTATAAAAAAAAATTTTGATTCTATGGAAAACTACGAACCTACCCTTGTCGAAACCCTCGAAAAACTCCGAAAAGAAGGCTACACCGAAGATTTCAATATCCGATTTGACAGCTTGATGTGCGGCGATGTCTGCCTGCTACCTTCTCAGTTTGAGGTGGACAAAACCTTCCGATTTGAGGGAAATACCAACCCTTCGGATGAGGCTGTCCTTTATGCGATTTCTTCCCATGATGGAAAAATAAAAGGCGTCATCGTCAATTCATACGGAGTTTATTCTGATGATATGACCGATGAATTGATGGAAAAATTCAAATAGCTTTTTCTATTTTCGGGAATGAATATCACCCTTGATTCCCGGTTAAAGCTTGTTTTGAATCCCATTCATGCTGAAGATCAAGCAGTCTTGTATCGACTGATGGACGAAGTATACCGATCCGGCTATCGCTACATTTGGGAGGATCAGGGAGATTGGTATGTAAATTTGATTTACAATCGGCATACCTTAAATAAAGAACTCAACCGATCTTCAAGTCACTATTTCTTCGTGGAATTGGACGGGAAGAAAATAGGAATTCTCAAATATGACTTCCCCTTTTCCCCCGGGGAAATAGAAATTCCCAACGCAATGAAACTCCATCGGCTTTACCTTCATTCCGATGTCCATGGAAAAGGAATCGCTCAGCTCTTGATGGATCATTGTGAAAAAGTTGCGCTGGAGAATGGACTGGAAACTATTTGGCTGGAGGCGATGGAATGCCAGCCGCAAGCCCGGAAATTCTATGAAAAAATGGGCTTCCGTGAAGTCCTCACGTATACCTTGGATTTTGAACGGATCTTTCCTGAGTACAGGAAGATTCAGATTATGAAGAAAAGCCTTCATTGATCAGATACGGTTCAATGGAATAGGCTGATATTTTTCAAATTCGTCTTTTTCAAAAGACTCCCTTTTTATGAACAGCAGTTTTTTGTCCTGGATTTTTCAAAAACAGCACCTCAACGATTCGTTGGTATCTCTAAAATTAAAATTTGAATACTAACTATTGCTTTTTCATAACCGCTTGATTAACTTTTACCTACAGTTTCATACTGTTTGTCAATTTGTTTCATTTTAAACCCACACTTTTATGAGTAACCTGATTTCAATTGAAATCCCGGAGCCGGTTTTAGCCAGCGTCCGGGCGCACATTGCAGCCGTCAATGCGGAACTAGGCCCGTACCTGCCGGATATCTCTCCGGATATGTTGGAGGGCCTCCCCAGGATGGCCGATGGAAGAGAACCTTTTGTGGCAAAGGCAATGGATTTTGCCGAAACCAATCCTCAGTTCAATCCACCTTATCTGGATGTCCCCGAACTGCGAAAGGATCTGCAAGCCTATCGTGAACTTACTCCAATTTTCTATGAGTTGGAGCAAATCACTAATCGGGTCAGAGTAGCCTACTCCGCTGCGGGCTCAGAAGCCTTTGTAGCTTCCCTGACCTTCTACAATACGGTGAAGCAGGCTGTCAAAGTAGGTCTGGCTGCTGCCAAACCTCTGTATGAGGCCCTGCGAATTCTCTTTGAGCGTAAAAAGCCAACTGCTCAGTAAGCTTTGCCGGGAGATTTGACTTAACACACCCAACCGGACCTTCACAGGGTCCGGTTTTTTTGTGTCTGTTCGTCTCATGCCCGTTAAGCTGCTTTTCCTCAAGCAGCAAAGGTTGGATATAATATCGCTTCGGCGCTAGTCCCGGTTATTTTTTTTCAAAAAAGGATAATGGAATAATATTCTGTTTTTATTTTTTTTATAGATTTTTATTTTGAAAAATAGAATTATTTGTTGCTGCAGCATCGTGATTGCTACTTTTAGTAGAAATCGTCTATCTGGCAATAGAACATTTCACCAAATTCATAGCCCATTCCTACATTTTGGTACAACGTTCCTACTTTTTGCAAGAACGTTCCTACTTTTTTGGTCAAGTACCCCTACCTACAGTAGGAACGTTCCTACTTTTTACAGGAACGCTTCTGTTTTTTGGTGAATCGTTGATGTTTTTTGGTGAAACGTTGATGTTTTTTGCACAAACCTTCTTCTCCCAGGTGGAACGTTTCTGTTTTTAGGCAGGTCATTCTACCTACAGGTAGAACGTTCCTGTTTTTTGGTACCTCGTTCCTCCATTTACCAGGAACAGTCCTACATTTTGGTACAACGTTCCTGTTTTTTGGTAGATCGTTCTTGCTGGAGGTAGATCGTTGTTGCTGGAGGTAGATCGTTGTTGTTTTTGGATCGAAATGGGGGAGGAAATTGGGCGAAAGCACCATTCCAATTCATAGGATTGAATTCGAACCCATGAATTGCCTCCTGCTTTAGCGGGAGGGATAAAAATCAGGCAAGAGATTTCCGGGCTTTAGCCCAATCCTTCCATGGGCAGTTGGGAGAAAAAATGCCGTAGGCAGGGACGATATTAAATCCGGAGATAGGTTCGACACCCTTCGGGGTCGTGGGGAGATCATGTGGGTATCGTCTTGTCCACGGGTTTCACCCGCGGCTATTGAGAGGTTTGACCCCATACGGGGTCGTGATTCTGGCGATTTGGAAATAATTGAAATTTGGAATCAGAAAATATTGAAGAAAAAAATGACGATCCTGAAAGGATCGAACTTCTCAATAGCCCTAGGTGAAACCTAGGGAAAAGATGTCAAGAACGAGGTGAACAACCCCGAATGGGGTTGAACTTATAGGAAAATGGAATTACTCCCGGCAGCTGTACGGGATTCCGAAAAAATAGGTTCGACACCCTTCGGGGTCGTCGGAGATCATGTGGGTATCGCCTTGTCCACGGGTTTCACCCGCGGCTATTGAGAAGTTTGACCCCTTATCAGGGGTCGGGAATTTGAACCATCAATAGGTCTAAATGGTCATGAATCGAAACCAATGACCACGGAGTGGTCGAACCTCTGAATAGCCCTAGGTGCAACCTAGGGAAAAGATTGTCAGGATGTTTTATGATAACCCCGAAGGGTGTTGAACTTAGAGAAGATATTTCTCATCAAATTCAATTTCATGTTCCATTAACAATGCTTTGTATTCGTCAAGGAATGATATTTTCTTATGATGTTCCTCCTGATTTTTAACATAATTGATCAATCGGTCCTTTGACTTTATGGATTCAGAAAAGGCACCATATCCATCCTGCCAACCATTGAATTTTGGAAAAATACCTTCTCGCTTTATAAAATCATCACTAGCCAATTTGATGTCTTTCACCAAGGAGGAAATCGCAATTGTGGGATGAACGTGAGTAAGAATATGCAGATGATCTTCCACCCCGTTGATCCGGTAGAGATGGCAATTTTTATTGGTGAGAAGGTGGTGGATAAATGCGAATAATCTCTTCTTCTCGTCTTGGATGATTGTTGGTTCACGGTGTTTTGTGGAATAGACGATATGGTAAATCAATTGTGTGTGGGTCCCCATAAAAATCAGGTTTTAAAAATGAATCAAATGAATTTCGGAATTTGTGATGGTTTTGACAATTGGTTTCAGGATTTGTTCGACTCCCTTCGGGGTCGTGTAATGTTCACGCCGGTTCATAATCCACGGGTTGAGGTTCGACTTCGCTCACCCACCCGCGGCTATTGAGAGGTTTGACCCCTTGTCAGGGGTCGGGAATTTGAACCATCAATAGGTCTAAATGGTAATGAATCGAAAACAATGACCACGTAGTGGTCGAACCTTTGAATAGCCCTAGGTGCAACCTAGGGGAAAGATGTAAACGATAACGAGGTGAACAACCCTGAAAGGGTTGAACTTGTGGGAAATGGAATTACTCCCGGCAGCTGTACGGGGAGGAAATTGGGCTAAAGCCCGATGATGTTTGGAGTATCCATTTTGGAATGGGCTAAAGCACCATTCCAATTCATAGGATTGAATTCGAACCCGTGAATTGCCCCCCGCTTTAGCGGGAGGGATAAAAATCAGGCAAGAGATTTCCGGGCTTTAGCCCAATTCTTCCATTGGCAGTTGGGAGAAAAAATACCGTAGGCAGGGACGATCTTAAATCCGGAGATAGGTTCGACACCCTTCGGGGTCGTGGGGATGGTCACGCTCATTCGTTTTCCACGGGTTTCACCCGCGGCTATTGAGAGGTTTGACCCCATACGGGGTCGGGATTCTGGCGATTTAGAAATAATTGAAATTTGGAATCAGAAAAGATTGGAAAAAAATGACGATCCTGAAAGGATCGAACTTCTCAATAGCCCTAGGTGCAACCTAGGGAAAAGATGTCAAAAACGAGGTGAACAACCCCGAATGGGGTTGAACTTATAGGAAAATGGAATTCCAAATTCCGAAGGATAGGAAAGCGTAGATGCAATTTACGCTTAGCGTCAAGCGAACCTCAACGCTGAAAGACAATAGACTCCGTTGAGGTGGGACCTATCGGTTGAAAAATTTTAAATGGCATCCAGAGCTAAATAAACCATTGAAATGGTTTTTCTTCGCTATCCTGTCCACCATAGCCCACGAATTAATGGGCTATAAAGGAAACCACATTTTCCGTAAAATGGATTTATCCATTTCCCTCCACTATCCTAATCTCCTCCGTCAATCCATACAATTTATACACCAAGGCGTCGATTTCGCGGTGGAGGCGGGTGATGCCGAAAATCTGATTTGTTAGATCGGTCATTGGCTTTTCTTTTCCCTAAAGATATCCCTTTACCCGAAAACGAAAAGCCGTTTTTGGGAGGTGGAGGGGAAATGTCGGAGGAATATTATCCATTCTACTTTCCAAACACTCGTAAATCCAAAATTCAGGTGTCTTCCTTAAGCCCGACTTGATTCAAAAATTTCCCATCCTGTGGATTTTTTGGATAATTCTACATCGGATCGCTTCATGAAGTCTTTATGTCCATCGATAGTATTCAAACTATTATTTTGCTTTAAGAGGATTATCTGAAACCTTCTTTGGATTAATGGCAATCTTCTGTTTTCGGACTGATATTGGTTTAACGCTTCAAAACCAAATAACTACACCATGAACGAGACGCCTTCAAACTCTGCATTTCAGCCTCAAGCTGAGGATCAAACGCAATCCAATCAGGTCACCACGCAAAGCCACTATCGGAGGCGCAATTCCCATAATAAAGTCAATCCTAATCATCTGGGTGGAAATACTCAAACTGTCATTCAAAGCAGCAAAATGGATGATCAGCATCATACCCCGACGAATGAATCAGGACAAGAAGAGCTAAAGCCTAGAAAGCAGGCAGAGAAAGTTTCGAATCCCAATGGAATAGAACCCGATTCTCATGGCCATAAACCCGAGGATCAAAAGGAATTTGACCCAAAAAAGGAGATACCCGAAGAAGACAATTACTTGGTAGATGAGGAAGGATCTATCATCAAAGAACCTACTCGTGAACTAGACGACCCCTATCGGCCGGGACATGGAAGCAAGAAGGGCATGCCCCCGATCAAAAAGGACTTTTCCATATCCGACCTCAAGGAAAATATCAAAACCAATTATTAATTAAACCCACGGCTTGATTTTGAAAAAAAGCTCCAAATAATCGCGAGGCGGCGCCATTGGCTTGTTTTTTCTGAGACCTCATTATCAATAGGAAATCAGCAAATTCAGAATTCGAATTAAATATTTTCCCTTAAACAATTATTTGAAAACCTGAGCATTTACAGTGACAGCGGAACAGATTATTGCCGGAGTCAAGGCAAAAGATAGATTGACCACCGAATATCTTTATAAAAAATATTCCAAAGCACTCTATACTGTAGTTTGTAGGATCATCTCCAATAAGCAAATTGCCGAGGAAGTTTTTCATGACTCTTTCATTAACATCACCCGGAAAATCCAAAGTGAATATGTCCACGACGGCCACTTCTACACTTGGATGGCCAATATCTGCAGGAAATTCGCAAAGGAAAAAAACAAGTCCTAGAAATCTTTCTTTCCCATTTTTTTACCATCGGTTGGCGAAAGTGATCCCTGCTGCCTAATTTTCATGAGTTTATAATTTGTTTCTCAATGGCCAGATGGAATGCCCCAGATAATCATCCCCCTGTGTGTGAAGACTTTCTCATGGGCATTTCACCAAATCACTTTCACCATACCTTATGACTAGAATATTACCCCTACTCTTGGCTACAGGACTGGGATTTTCGGCGTTTGGACAAGGAACCCAATTACTCCGTCAGCCCACTTTGAGCCAAACCGAAGTTGTCTTTGTCTATGCCAATGACCTCTGGAAAGTCCCCAAAACCGGAGGCAGTGCCATCCGACTCACCAGCAATGAAGGGGAAGAGACCCTGCCTCACTTTTCCCCTGACGGAAAACACATCGCCTTTACAGCGGAGTACGATGGAAACACGGACGTTTACCTCATTCCTTCCTCCGGAGGCGAACCCGAACGCCTGACCTGGCATCCGGGCGCCGACTTGGTGACAGGTTGGAGCCCTGACGGAAATCACATCACCTTCACTTCGGGGCGGGAAGGCTTTGCGACGCAGGAATCCAAGTTTTTCAAAATCAGTAAAAATGGAGGCATACCTGAAGCCATGCCGATTCCCCGTGCAGTAAACGGAGAGATTTCACCGGACGGGAAGCATATCGCCTATCAGCAAATCGCCTTTTGGGATCCGGAATGGAGAAACTATCGTGGCGGTCAGGCCAAGCCGATTTGGATCGTAGATCTGAAGGATTACAGCCTGAAAATGACTCCTCAAACGGATAATGAGCGCCACACCGATCCGGTTTGGCTGGGAGGAAAAGTCTTTTACATCTCCGAGCGGGATTATTTGGCCAATCTTTGGTCCTTCGATCCGGCTACCGGGCAGGAAAAACAAGAGACTTTCCTCAAAGACTTTGACATCAAAAGCATTGATTCCAACGGAGAAGAAATCATCCTGGAGCAAGGGGGATACCTGCATACCTACAATCCTTCCAGTGGCCAGTTGACCAAGTTGACCATTGAGGTTCAGGGCGATTTTCACTGGGCTAGAGCGCGCTGGGTGGATGTGAAAGGCAATGAACTCAGCAATCCTCAACTTTCTCCCACAGGTCAGCGGGCGATTTTCGAATTCCGCGGGGAAATCATCACCGTTCCCAAAGAAAACGGCGCAGGAAGAAATGTCACCAACACGTCCAAATCTGCCGAAAGAGCTCCTGTCTGGTCGCCTGACGGCAAGCAGATCGCCTATTTCTCCGATGCCAAAGGGGAATATGAACTGGTCATTGCCGATCAGGACGGCGTAATTTCCAAGAAAATCAACCTCCCCGATCCCAGCTTTTTCTTCAAACCGGAATGGGCTCCCGACGGAGCGCACCTTGCTTTTACTGACACGGATTACCAAATCTGGGTGGTGAATGTAGCCTCAGGAAATGCAAAAGTGGTGGAAACGGATCGCTTTGCCCATCCCAACCGAAGCATGAATCCCATTTGGTCACCGGACGGAAAGTGGATTGCCTACGTGCGACTGATGGATAATCAATTCAAATCGGTTTTTGTCCTGAACGTGGAAACTGGAAACAAAATCCAAATTGGCGATGCCATGGCCGATGCGATTTCACCGGTTTGGGATGAAAGTGGAAAGTACCTTTATTTCCTTGCGAGTACGGATTTTGGATTGAATACAGGTTGGCTGGATATGAGTAGCTACGACCATCCCGTCACGAGAAGTCTGTACCTGGCCGTATTGAGTGCGGAGGATTCTTCCCCGCTTTTACCGCAAAGCGATGAGGAAATCGAGGTAAAAAAAGAGGAAAAGAAATCCGAAACTCCCGTTACGGTCAAAATTGATGCGGATGGAATTCAAAACAGAATAGTAGCAATCGACATTCCGGCGAGAAACTATACCGGATTGGCTTCGGCACCGGAGGGTTTTGTTTTCTACATGGAAAGCATCCCCAATCAGGGTACTACGCTGCATCAATACGATCTGAAAAAGCGCAAATCAGAAGTCTTCCTTCCGGGAGTAAGTCAGGTGGTGGTATCCAAAGATCGAAAATCATTGCTCTATCAAAGTGGAAGTACCTGGGGAATTGTAGAAACCACAGGCACAGGCAAAAAGTCCGGTGACGGTGCTTTGAAGGCTATTTCAACCCTGAAAGTCAAAGTCAACCCGATGGACGAATGGCAGCAGATCTACCGGGAAGGCTGGAGATATCAGCGGGATTTCCTCTACGTGGAAAATGTGCACGGCGCGCCTTGGGATGATATCTTCAATTGGTACAAGCCCTGGGTGGATCATGTCAGGCACCGCAGCGACATGAATTACATCATCGACATCATCGGCGGCGAAGTAGCGATAGGCCATAGCTATACACGTGGTGGGGATTTTCCAGAGGTCAATTCGGTCCCAATAGGTTTGCTCGGTGCTGATTACGAAATCGTAAATGGCAACTACCGAATCAAAAAAATCTATTCCGGCGAAAGCTGGAACCCCAATCTCAAAGCACCGCTTGCCCAGCCGGGAGCAACGGCAAAAGTGGGTGAATATGTAGTAGGTGTAAATGGAAAAGCGATCGCATCAGGCACTAATCTCTATTCATATTTCGAAGGTACTGCCAATCAGCCGACAAAAATCCACCTGAACTCTAAACCGGGATTGGATGGATCAAGAGTAATTCAGGTCATTCCTGTAGCCAATGAAGGCCAACTCCGAACCATCGATTGGGTAGAGGGTAATCGCAGAAAAGTAGATGAGCTTTCCGAAGGGAAATTGGCGTACGTCTATATCCCTAATACCGGACAACCCGGCTATACCTCATTCAATCGCTATTATTTTGCGCAGCAGGATAAAAAAGGCGCCGTAATCGACGAGCGAAACAATGGCGGGGGTTCGGCAGCGGACTACATGGTGGACATCATGGCCCGAGACCTGCATGGTTATTTCAATTCCCGTGCTAACGATCACCGGCCATTTACCACACCGATGTCGGGCATCTGGGGGCCGAAAGTCATGCTGATCAATGAGCGCGCAGGTTCGGGCGGAGACCTCCTACCCTACCTGTTCAACAAAATGAAAATCGGACCATTGATCGGTACTAAAACCTGGGGAGGCCTGGTCGGAACCTGGGACACGCCTCCGTTTGTAGATGGAGGCAGAATGGTGGCACCTCGGGGTGGATTCTATGATGTCAATGGGGAATGGGCGGTGGAAGGTGTCGGAATCTCTCCGGATATCGCTGTGGAGCAGACTCCCAAAGATGTCATCGAAGGCCGTGATCCACAATTGGAGCGAGCTGTCCAAGAAGCCTTGGATAGAATCCTGACCGAAGGAATTGAGCTAAAGCCGGAGCCAAAAGCCCCAATTCGATATTTCAGGCCAAAGGGAAATTGATTACATCCATAAAGGAGAGATTAAACCATTAAGGGCATTGAGGAAATTAAGATTTAGGCAAAAATCTCAGGGATTTCCGCATTTCTTAATGCCCTTAATTTTCTAAATGGTTAAAAAAAAGGGCTTTTATTCTGTCAACTTAAAATCCTTTCGAAATTTTTTCGAAAGGATTTTTTTTGGATTTCAATTTATAGCTACATTCTACAATGAAAATCAGAATCACCCTCTATCTGCTTTTTCTTATCCTGGCTTCCTGCGGCATGGAGGACCGTAGACCAAGCGGAGTATTTATCCGTGTTCAGAACAACTCAGATGTCAATTTCACAGGTGTCCTTATCCAATCCGGAAATGTGGAAAAGGCATTTGGAGCCATCTCGGCGAGATCAGTTTCGGATTACAAAGAGTTTGAGTATGCATTCAAATCAGCTACAGTTTGGCTGCAAGCTGAAGGTCATCCATTTTACTTAAATGCCACCGTGAAAGAGGGAGAACTGCCACTGAAAGCAGGATTCTACACCTACCGATTAGGCTTGAATTCGGCGAATCTGACCGATGCGGGTCTGGTATTTGAATTCATCAGGGATTGAAAGGAATTCTATTTTTTCACGGTATTTTCTTATTCAATAATATTTATAGCCCAAGGGGTAGTCGCCTAAATTTCAAATCTCGAAATTCAAATCTGCGATATTCAGCGCTAAAAATCCGCGAAAATCAGCTGGAAATCAATCCGATACCGAATTCAATTCCTCCCTACCCCCTTTTGATTTGCATTTTCCTCTCAATAATATTTCAATTCCAAATATGAGTTGGTACCAATGCAAACTGAAACTGCCTACTTACTATTTACAACTCACATTTAACCACTGACAAAATCTTACTTTCTAACCCCCATACCTCCCTACTTCCCAACCTCCTTCTTCTCCGGCCAAATCACCGAGGCGGCAATCGAAACAAGCAGAATCGTTCCTACCACAGCCAGCGAATTTGTGGAGCTGAAATGGTAAATCGGTGCAGAAACCATCTTTAACCCGATAAACATCAAAATGATGGCAAGCCCATATTTCAACTTGCTAAACATGTGAATGAAATTGGCAAGCAGGAAATAAAGCGATCTCAGGCCCAGAATGGCGAAAATATTGGAAGTATACAGGATAAATGGATCATCAGGAGCGATGGCAAAAATTGCAGGGATCGAATCCACTGCAAACAACAAATCGGTGAATTCAACCACCGCCAAAACAACAAGCAAGGGAGTGGCCATTTTAACTCCGTCTTTGATCACAAAAAACTTATCTCCATGATACTCCCGCGTCACCTTGAAATACTTGTAAATCAAGCGTGCCCCGGGGTTTTTAGTGTAGTCTTTTTCCCCCTCTTGCTCTTTGCTGGCAAACCAGGATTTGTATCCCGCATAGACGAGAAAAACCCCAAAAACGGTCAAAACCACATTGATTTTGACACTTCGCTCCAAAATTGTCATCTCAGGCAGGTAGGTCATTCCGATGATCCCCACTCCTGCAAAAATAAAAATCGCACGCATCACCAGTGCGCCCAGGATTCCCCAAAAGAGCACCTTGTGGTGGTATTCTCTCGGTACATTGAAAAATCCAAACACAAGAATAAAGACAAACAAATTATCTACCGACAGTGCCTTCTCGATCCAATAAGCGGACTGAAATTGCGAGAATTTCTCCAGACCAACTTGCTCACTTGTAACGATGTAAATGAAAACACTAAACACCATCGAAAGCCCAATCCAGAAAATAGACCAGATGGCAGCCTCTTTATTGGAAATGATATGGCTCTTTTTGTTGAAAACGCCCAAATCAAGTAAGAGCATAAAAGCAACAATGAGGGCAAATCCGATAAGAATACCGGGGTGATTAATTAATGAATCCATGGGAATTAGAATTTCAAAATGGGAAGAATGGAATTATTATCCAGACTAGAGGCCGGATATTTAGGTAAACTTAAATTGGCTCATCCTAGGCTACCAAGTCTCAAAAAACACCTGGAAGATCAGCCTTGTGTTAAAAAAAGAGGGAACCGGAATCAAGCCATCTCCCTTGGCAGAAAGAAAGCGAAACTGAATTTGGGGATAGAAATCAAAACCTGAATTGAGTCCTGACGCCTCCGAGTGAAAATCAATCGGGAAGGTACTGGTCAGGGAAGTAGCTCGCTGGTTGAGTTCCGGAATCCCCTCCTGACTGATGGAACCTGAACCGTCACCGTCAATTTGGTAATCCGGAATTGGTGGAAAAAGACAAATCAAAGAAAGTCCGGCAATCCAACTCAAAAATAAAAGCGTAAAGCAAACTTGGTTATTCATGGATTTACAAAGACTGGGCAAAGGTAAAGTTTATTTAAGGCGAGATCAAAAAACTTTTTCAGGCTTGTTGACTCGGAAAATAGCGGTGGAAATCTTCAGCTAGCGTTTCACCAAAATGTGCTTTCGCAAGTTTGTTGGCCCTGATTTCTGTCCAAAAAGTCCGGTGCGGGCCTGAAAATGCAGGAATCCGGTTGAGGATCGGAACGAGGTTTAACAGGCTGGGAATTCCGATCAAAAAGTAAAAGCCCAGCAGTCTGGAACCAAGTAATCTTTTTTGGTCGGCATTGCTCCCGAATTTATAATCCAAAAAATGCCCGTATTCGTGCTGGATGATCCCCAACTTCGCCTTTTCATGAATGGAAGAATGGATAAAAATTCCGATGCCCGGCAGGCAGATTCCACTTCCCCGCAGCATCCACGGAGTCTGGTACACCCGGATTCCGATTATCCTATTTAGATTTTCAATTTCTCTGATCACTTGTCTGATAAAAGTACCTCAAATTTCTAGTTTGATCTAGACCCCAGGATCTCAACCTAAACAAAAGGGAGCGTGAAATTATAACTCAGAAAATTTTTGAAGCACTTACTTTTATGTGCAAATTTAATAGAACAAACTTTTAAAATCATGCTAGAGAAACTGTTGAAAATGGCTGATGGACCACTGCAAGACGCACTGGCAAAATCAGGTGTAAATGCTAGTCCCGGTACAGTAGGGACTATAGAAGATGTATTGGGATCACTGCTGCAAAAGCAGGCAAAATCAGGAAATCTCGATGCGGTGATGGAAATGTTTTCGGGCAAAGAAACCTCTCCTAACAGCCCCGTGGTCAATAATCTGTCCGGTGATCTCGCCAATGGATTAGCCAATAAGTTGGGAATTGATTCCAAGCAAGCCATGGCCTTGGCCGCTACAGCTTTACCGCTTTTGATGAATTTTTTCAACAAAAAAGTAAATGATGCTCCTCAGGCCAATGAAGACATCATGTCATCCATCGCCAAATCGCTTCAAGGCGGTGGAAACGGTGGCGGATTGGAAAGCATCATGGGCAGCCTGCTCGGCGGAAGCGGAAGCAAAGGCGGAGGAATGGACCTCGGAGGTTTGATGGATTTGGGAAAAGGCCTGTTCAAATAGATTCAGCGCTGCCTATTAAGAAATATCTGAAGAATAAGACCAAAGGAATTGAGCCGCTCAAATCAAAATTCGGACTGTCATCACTTGCATTCTGCCGTCTTTTTGATTCACTTTGAAGCCTTGGAGCTCTTCCAAGGCTTTTTATTTACCCCAAATTCATGAACAAACTCTTCAGCTTACTCGCTTTATTCTGCATTTTTTCTTGTTCAAAACCCCAACAACCGATCGAATTTTGGCTGACAGACCCCGAGCAAGGCATCCTTTTCCAAAAGCAAACCCAGGCTCAAGATGTCGCCGACACCGAACTAAAAGTGCTGATCGACCCGGAAACCAGCTTCCAACTGATGGATGGATTTGGATTTACTCTGAGTCAGGGAAGTGCCAAGCATCTCTTGGGAATGAGTGAGTCAGCAAGAGCTTCGCTTTTACAGGAACTCTTCGGTAATGGGGAAAATGACATTCGGATATCTTACCTCCGATTGGCAGTGGCAGCCTCGGATCTGAATGAATTTCCATTTTCATACAATGATTTGGAAGATTCCCTGGCAACTGATCCTGCATTGGAAAACTTCAGTCTAAGTCATGACACATTAGATGTCATCCCGGTTTTGAAGGAAATTTTGAAAATCAATCCAAGGATCAAATTGATGGCCTCTCCCTGGTCCCCGCCGAAGTGGATGAAGGATAACAAGGACACCAGAGGAGGATCTCTTCTGGAGGAATTTGAGGGTGTTTATGCCTGCTATTTGGTCAATTACATCAAAGCAATGAGCGAAGAAGGAATTGAAATTGATGCGCTGACCATACAAAATGAGCCGCTTCACCCGGGAAATAATCCTTCACTTTTGATGCTGCCTGAGCAGCAGGCGCGATTTATTGGCGTTCATTTAGGCCCTGCTTTCGAAGAAAACGACATCAAAACCAAAATTTTGATTTATGATCACAATGCCGATCGGCCAGACTATCCGATCAGTGTTTTACGGGATTCGCTTGCCAATCCCTTCATCGATGGTTCAGCATTCCATTTGTACGGAGGAGATATTTCCGCATTGAGCGAGGTTCATCAAGCCTTTCCTGACAAAAACATTTATTTTACCGAACAATGGATCGGGGCTCCCGGCAATCTCCAGGGAGATATGCCTTGGCATGTGAAAAACCTGATCATCGGTGCTACCCGCAATTGGGCTAAGACGGTTTTGGAATGGAACCTGACTTCCAATCCTGAACTGACACCACATACAGACAGAGGAGGTTGCGACCGCTGCTTGGGTGCTGTGACTGTAGCCGGTGACTCTGTATCCCGAAATCCGGCCTATTACATCATCGCCCACGCCAGCAAGTTTGTAGAACCTGGTTCGGTAAGGATCGACAGCAATATTTTTGAAGGTTTGCACAATGTGGCTTTTCTGAGACCTGACGGGAAAAAAGTGCTAATTGCGCTGAACGACGCCAAAGGACCTATCAGCTTTCAAATCGTCGATAAGGAAAAAGTTTTCTTTGCAGAATTGAATCCCGGGGCAACAGGAACTTGGATTTGGTAGAAAGAGTTTTTTACCGCGATGGTTCAAGGTACTATCTTTCAAACCCACAATTATGCAGTCTTCAGACTGCTTAAAAAAACAACCACAGAGGGCGGGAGAAAAATGGAGATTGGTATAAAAAATCTATGTCCATCTGTGACTTTTTCTGTGATTATCTGTGGGAAATAATCCGCGGAATTCCGCGACCTTTTCTGCGGCTATCAGCGGGAAATTTTGACGCGTTATTTATACTTAAAATACTTAGCGTCTTCGCGCCTTTGTGGCAAAATCCCTCTCTGCGCACTCTCATTCTTACTTTGTGAACTCAGCGGTTAACAAAAAGGATCCATGACACTTATCCCCGCACTTAAATCGATTTTCTAAACGTCCATACATTTCCATGGATTTGACTTAATATTTTTTCATTTTAGACATTTAATCCAAACTCATGATGATCAAAACAATCTTGGTGGATGACGAACGGCACGCACTCGAATCTCTCCAATTACTTTTAGAACAACTTTTCCCCGAGCAATTCGAATTTTTGGCGCTATGCCATTCCGTGGACCAAGCCATCCCTGCCATCCAACTTCATGAGCCGGATTTGGTGTTTTTGGATATTCAAATGCCGCAAAAAAACGGCTTTACCTTGCTTGATGTCATGCCAAATCGTGACTTCGATGTAATCTTCACCACCGCCTTTCAAAATCATGCCTTTGAGGCTTTCAAACATACCGCTTTTGATTATTTGCTGAAGCCAATCGACACCATAGCTCTTCAGAAAACCATTGTCCGCTACCTCGAAACCAAAAAAGCAGACCCGATACATTCCATTTTGGAATCGCTCTCCCAGCAAATGGGTGGATTGGACATCGTGGCTTTTTCCACTTCAGAAGGGCTGGAATTTGTCCATTTCGATGAAATCAAATATTTGGAAGCCGACCGGAATTACACCACTCTTTTCCTGGAAGAAAACCGCAAACTCCTTATTTCGAAATCCATCGGTCAGATCGAGACAAAACTTCCCGAAAACCGATTTATCAGAATCCATCAATCCTTCACGGTGAATGTGACCAAAATTCTCCGCTACGATCGATCAGAAAACTATTTGGTTCTCAAATCCGGTGAAAAACTCTCCGTATCCGTCCGCAAAAACTCCAATTTGACCAAGCGCTTTGTCTAGAATTCTGCTCAAACTGTGTCTGGTTCTCTTTTTCTCCCATTTCCAGGGAATAGCACAGCAATTTCCTTCCCGTCAATACACCACTGCGGAGGGCCTGTCCAATAATGCCATTCGAGCACTTCACTTGGATTCGAGAGGAATTTTATGGATTGGGACAGAAAATGGAGTTACGTCACTGGAAAACGGAGTTTTCCGAACTTTCTTCGAATCTGACGGACTGGCATTCAACAGTTGCTGGGCCATCGCGGAGGATAGAAACCACAACCTCTGGTTTGGCAGCTACGGTGGTGGAGTGACTTTTTTTGATGGAAAAACCTTTCAGAAAATCCAGGAAAAAGATGGGCTAACCGACAACAGAATCCGACATTTTTACCCTTATCAAGACTACATGCTGGTCGGGACAGAGGACGGAATAAGCTTAGTTCATTTGGAAACGCTCAAAGTGACCACATTAGCAGGATCGTCCAATGACACGGACCTAAACTACACGGCTGGATTTTGGGAGTCAAATGGCAGGCTTTTTTACAGTACCTATCGCAGAGGTTCTTTCGAGATCATTTGGGAGAATGATATTCCCAAAACTCGGAAAATTAATGATTGGCTTCCGATTTACGCTGTTTTTCAGGAAAGTGAAAAACTCTTTCTTTCCGACAAAGGAAGCCTCAAATCGATTCCAATTGATGATTTCATCGTGGGGAAAACTCCATTTGAATCTCAGGAATCATCCGTTTTCTGGCAAAAACTTTCTGGCCCAAATCAAGAAACGTACCTTTTGGCAGCAGGTCTTTTCACAAAAGATGGTGGAGTTTTTCAATTGGAAAACGGGGGCTTAACCTCACTCAACGAACGATTTGGAATTGATTCCAAATTCATCCTGACAGGTGTTTTAGATGCCGACAGTGGTCTGTTGTATTTGGGGTCCAAGGACAAAGGCCTATACAAAGTTCGAATTGACGGCACCGTGATCTATGAGGAGTTTGGTGAAAAAGAAGTCAAAGGAATAGCCGGAAATGAAAATCTGCTCGGCCTATTACATTCTCAAGGTCTTGAAATCCGAAATAGGGAAACAGGAAAAATCATTCAGGTCCAAAACCAGAAGTTGAAGGAAACTCAATCCAACTATTTCCGACGATTTCCGGAGAAAATTCCGGAGCACATGGAAGGCTTTTTCGAACTGGACCCTATGATCTCAGCCGAAGAATTGGAGTTTTACGAGCTCCATTTTCAGGATTCGTTTTTTTGGCTTAACTCCAATTTAGGGGTTTACAAAATTGATGAAGCCGGAAAAATAATGACCTATATTCCCGTGCATTGCTACAGCATGGGTTTTACTCCGGAGGGAAAATTAATGGAAACCAATCCCTACGCGGGAGTTCGGGTCTATGATGACCCGGATAATTTCTCCTACACCTATTTCCATCCTGACGAACCCTCAACGCCACTTCAAATCTCAAAAGTGGTAACCGGAAAGCAGCGTACTTATCTGGCTTCCGTTTTTCATGGATTCTATCAATGGGACGGGAAAAACTTCATCTCCTATGTCAAAGAGGGGATTTGGGCAGAGCAAAAATTCAAGTCTTTGCATCAACTCGATAACGGGAATATTCTGGTGGGAACTGAGTTTGGAAAACTATTTCAAATCACACCCTATCCGGATTTTAAGGTCATAAAGCATTGGAAAAGCGATGACCTTCAAGGCGCTTCAATCTTAGGTATTGAGTCCTATAAAAATGTCATCATCGTCATTACCGAAAAGGGAATTCATCTTTTGGAGGGTGAGAAAAACAGCTTTTTGGACGAAGAGCAAGGATTTAATCAAAAGGTCTTCCTAAGCACAAAACGCATCGGTGATGTGCTTTACATCGGGACCTCGAAAGGATTTTATCAGGTAGACTTACCAAAATTCATCGAAAACCAAAAGCTAGAAATCCAACTCGGAATCACAGAACTGAAGATCAATCATCAAGCTTTGACCAATGAATATTTTGATTGGTTTGTGCTGGAAGGGAATAAATTAAACCTAAAATCAAGTCAAAACACCCTTTTCATCCGCTTCAAGCCTATCGGTACCATCAGTTCAGAAAAGCTTAAGTATCGCTATCGGTTAAAACCGGAAGCAGAATGGACTGAATATTTTTCCGAACCCAATCTTGAACTCCCCTATCTGCCTTGGGGAAAGTACCTGTTGGAAGTGGAAGTTTGGGACTATTATTCGGGTTCGATGTCTGTAATCCCACTTTTGGACTTCAGTATAGAGCGCCCCTATTTTCTTAGGGTATGGTTTATTTTAATGGCGATTTCAGCCTTGGCTTGTCTTTTCTTTTTGATTTATCATGCTAGAAGTCGTCAGTTTAAAGCCAAAGCCTTAATGAATCAAAGGCTCACTGAAATAAAATTAGAGGCTCTTCGATCCCAGATGAACCCACATTTTACCTTCAATGCGATCAACAGCATCCAGTATTTTATCCTGAAAAATGACACCAAGCAAGCCCTGAACTACCTGGGCAAGTTCAGTTCATTGATTCGCAACACCCTAGACCAAAGTTCAAAATCTCAAATTACACTTCAAGAAGAGATCGACTACCTCAGTCGCTACATCGAAGTGGAAAATATGCGGATGGACAATCGGGTGACTTGGACCATCGAAGGCGATGCGCTAGACCAAAAAAATGACCTTCGACTTTCTCCAATGCTGATTCAGCCTTTGGTGGAGAATGTCTTCGTCCATGCCTTCCCTCCGAATCATCCCGAACCCAAACTTACCATCCGTTTCGAAATCCAAGTTCCTAACCAACTTACCTGCACCGTCGAAGACAATGGCGTCGGTTTCCCTACCGACCAACAAACCACCCACGAATCCAAAGGCACCAAGCTTATCCGCGAAAAACTCATGCTCCTGCCGGGGTATTCCGAGGATAATTTGGTGGTGGAGACCGGAGATTGGGGGACTAAAGTGAGGGTGAGGATTTACTTTTAAGTGGGAAAAGGGGACGGATGTATTAAAAAATTTGTCGCTTATACATTATTTAAATACCTATTATTTTTAATACTCATATTCAAATAAAAAGATATGGGATTAAATACTGAATGTCCAAGATGCGGCCACGAATCTGCTTTTCACAATGACACATGCTATGAATGTCCTGAGTGTGATTATGAATGGGGGTGTATTGAGGAAGAGGATAATGATAACGATGATGGTGACAAAAAAGGGAAAGATTGAGAATAAAATCAAAATTTAAAAAGTATTAAATAAAAAGTCAAATGGAATTAACTCCTGAAATTATAATAAGCTTTTGCTCAGGTTTACTTATTTCTTCCTTTATTTTTATCTTATATCTAAAAAAAATAGCATCTGAAAGAGGGGCTTTTACTAAGGAAAAAGATCTTTTTTTTGAGACAAATAAACTTAAATCTGAAAAGTATTTTCAACTCGGGAGGGAAGCAGGTATCAAAGAGGAACGAAATAAATTACAAGTTCGAATTATTCCATATTTTGAAAAAGAGGATGGGTTTTTCTCTTCTACCTTATTTGTGGGATACTTTGAAGAAGTGATATACAATGGATTTTCTATCGGGGAACCTTCTTACAGGAGTTTGAAAATTTATGAAAAATTCAAACAAGAAAACTTTGATAAAATAACGTCTATAACTTTCGATACTATTGAAAAAATAGCTACCAGCTATATATCTAAGTTCGGTTTATCAGCAAGTATAGATAGAAACATAGACATTTTAGAAAAAAAATAACCATGCCCACCTTCCACTGCGAATACTGCGGGACGAAATTCCCCTCAGTTGCCAACTTAACCAGCGTACCCTGTTACCGACATCCTAATGGCCCAAATAAGGGAAAGCATAAATTGTATGAGGGTTCAGAAAAGTCTCGCTATACCTGCAAATATTGCGGTACAACAAACACAACCATTGCCAACTTGACCTCTATCCCCTGTGTCAGACATCCGAAAGGAATTAACAAAGGCCACCACGCTCCTGCTTTATAGCCAATTCAGAACAGATATTCATTGAAACCCATCGATTGCTCATAAAGTGATTCGATTCAAAATCAAGTAAATACCTTAGTAATGTGTTAAGCAATACTTTTTCATAACAACCGGTCTTTCTTCAGGGGTGATGGAAGGATCGGTTTTTTATTGTGGATTTTTCTTTAAAATTAGTTCGACGCCCTACGGGGTCGTTTGAAATATATGCATCAATTTTTTTCCACGGGTTGCACCCGCTGCTAATGAGAAGTTTGACCCCTGTCAGGGTCGGGAATTGAATTATTGATTTCAAATACTGACCAGGAAGTGGTCATGATCCTGAAAGGATCGAACATCTGTATCCATCCGACCAACCCATGTTGTAAGTAAAAAAATTTTATGTAGG
>NZ_FNVR01000027.1:8045-56584 GCF_900108085.1 Algoriphagus boritolerans DSM 17298 = JCM 18970 | reverse complement strand
ATACTAAAAAGAAAACAGCGGGCTACCGACGTAGAGCCCGTCTTCGGCCATCTCAAATACAACAAAAGAATGGGCAGGTTCCTGCTCAGAGGCAAAGAAAAGGTCGAAATAGAAACAGGCCTGTTAGCCATCGCTCACAACCTGGCCAAAAAGGCCGGGTAAAACCTCCTCGCTCTACTTTTTCAGCCTTAGCGGACATTTTTCTCCCCCCAATAATCCCAATTCGCTAAAAATCAGCCGAAAAATCACTAAACTTTACGCTGACTGAAAGTCAAAAAAAATGGAGACCAAAAACTGAAAATCGACCTCCATTGCGTAAATTCGGCTATTCAAATTTTAAAATGAAATTTTGAGACAGCCTTTTTTTCATGGATATTAAGCAGTTGTCGGATTGAGAATTCTGAACAACGGGAAAAACCGAGAACCTCATCCATCATTTATTTGTATGAATAATAATTTCAATTTTATGTATTGTAATTGTCTGTGACGTAGGAACTACTTTTTCTCTTTTGCTTAGGAAGAAAATTTGAAAGATTCTTAACGAATTAAGAATGACTGAAGTTAGGGTTATTGGATCCATGCTGGTTTATAGTTGGTAAGTTTTCAAATTGGCACAAACGCAAAAAGGGCCACGCCTCCTTTGATCGGAAACATGGCCCTTTGGGGTCAAATATGTCTGTCGCTTTGGATTACTCCTAAAACGACTATATAAAAATAGATCATTTTGAATTCAAAACGTGGAACAATTACATTTTTTTTCTGAAAATATTTATTGCAATTCAATTCATGGTGTCTAAAATATAGACATGAATTTGCCAATAAATTTAACAAATGAAGAAAGAGCCGCGCTAAGGGCGGAGCTGGTGGTGCTGGAGGCGCGGATCAGGGCTAAGATCCTAAAGATCACCTGGACGAATCAGAAGCTACCGTATGATAGACTAGCCAAGGGTAGAAGATTAAAAGAACTGGTTTTGCTAGCGATAAGGTTTCTGGATGAAGGTCGGATGGTCGATCTTGGACTTTGTGTCCGGGAACTACCGAATGCTGTTATTAAGCTGAAAAATTAGTCTTGGAAGGCTGTGACTTTGCCGTTTTCAACATATACATATTGGTAATTTGGGTATACGTATTGTTTGGAAACCAGATTTGCCGTGACAGTTCGGTTTATTTCATCTGGGCTTCCCCAGCTGTCCAGCAGCATCGCTTCAGTCATTCCAATCCAAATTACACCTCTTAGAATTTTGTCACCATTTGTGGGACCATATTTTTTGATCATTTCACTTTTTCGGGCCTCTCGTGTAGCTTTTAACTTGGCATCCTGAAGTTTCAGGTTTTCTTGATAGGTAGAATCGCGAATTTCCTCTTCACGAACTCTTGATAGCCTTTGCTGTTCGCTTTTGTAGGCTTTGTATTGATCAAAATATTCCTTCAAAGGAGGAGTTTTATCGACAAATGCTTGGCTCACATATCCTATCTGGTTATTGATTCTAACCTTTAGATGGTCATTCACGATATCCAATAAAGGGGCTTTGGTACCGTACTTTACTCTAAAAATAGCGCCACTTAAATTATCTGGAGTAGACCTTATCGGGGCATCATTAAAGTTGATTGTGACTGAATCAGGAAGGTTTTCCTTTGAAATTTCCTGTGCCTGAAGCTGCAAAGCAGAAAAGACCAGTAGTGTAAAAATCAAGTGTTTCATCAGAGAAGATAATTTTAAAATTGATTATAAAAAACCCGTGAGACTTATCTAGTAGCCCACTTAGCGGCGCAGGACAATCCGTTTTCTCCTCCAAAAAGAAAGGCAAAGAAGAATACAGCCACTAAAATCCCAACCATGATCAAGGTCGTAGGATTATCAATCTTGGCTTTTTCTTCAGGAGTCATATTGGCATAGCGCTCCTGGAATTCTCTCCGAGCTTTACGCTGGGAATACTTGCTATTGGGATTGGCAGGACGTGGCATAATTGAAAAGTAGTTGATACCGTAACTTATTCAATTTTTGCCAAAACAAGAAAAACGGCCCTGATCCGATTCCTTTTTTTAATCAATTTTATTTACTGTCGTCCGACTAATTCCACAAAGTACAGAAAAAGTGCTTCAGATTAATTTTGGATGGCTTTTTTTATTCTTTTCAAAAAGCACCCCCTATCCAGAGAAGAACAATTCTGTTTGTACATTTTTAAGATCCTTTTGAAATATACTTTTAAAATAGGCCTCTGTGTGAAGCAGAAACTTTTCAAGGCTGACATAAGAGCATAGATTTTTCGCCGCCACCATCACCATGGTGGAAAAGTCCTCGGCTTCCTTAACCCGTTTATGAAGCACCGTGAACAGCAGATTTAGGATCAGGGCCACCCATAGCTGGACTTTGATTCCGTTTTCACTGTCTGACAAAAAGTATTTCAACTCAAAATTCTGCTTGATTTGCTTGAAAAGCACTTCAATGACCCATCTGTTTTTATATAGCAGGACTATTGTGGATCAGTCTTAAAAGCTGGGCAATAATCGGATTCCAAGACAAAAAAATATGCTTGCTTTGCTTTATTTTGTTATTTCTTAGTCTAAACAACAATAGAAAAAAGAAGGGACAGCTCCAAAAAGCTTCCCATCTTTCATTTTGGTACTATTCGAAGATTGAATTGTTTGGTGAAATTATCTTCCCGGACGACGGTAATTTGAGATCAATAAATATTGAAACTGATTGCGGTATAATTCTACTTTTTATTTCCGATAAATTTGTCTGAAATAATTTTTATTATATTTTTGTCCATCATCATTTCCTTTTATGTTTTCAAAAGCTTGCGAGTACGGTATCAAAGCCATGATCTATGTAGCTACGCAGTCGCTGAAAGGTGACCGGGTGAAAATCGGTGATATCGTGGAAAAGGTTGGTTCGCCGGAGGCCTTTACCGCAAAAATCCTCAGCGACTTGGTTAAAAATGGCCTGATCGAATCCCTGAAAGGTCCCTATGGGGGCTTCGCTATCCAGCCTGCAAAAATGGAATCAATCAAAGTTATTCAAATTGTTTCGGTCATAGACGGTGACTCCATCTTTCGTGGATGTGGATTGGGATTGGCCGAATGTAATGCACTGGAGCCCTGCCCTATGCACTCAAAGTTTGTGAAAATCCGCTCAGAATTGAAAAAAGCCTTGGAAACGACTAGTCTTTTGGAACTCGCCAATGGAATCAAAACAGGAAAAACTATTCTGATCCGTTAGTTCCCTTTTTTTGAGCCTATTTCCGATAATTTTATCGCAAATAAGTTCTCTAACAATGAAGAATTAATTACAAGTACCCTCTATTATGAAGCGCACTATCCTTTCTACCTTGGTTTTATTCTTTCCATTCCGAGAGACATTTGCCCAGACAGTACCCAACCCCGAGATCAATCAATGGTGGTCGAGTCCCGGTATCATCGGCACTGCATTGTTAATCGCCGTCGTCTCATTTGTCGCCATCTTGATTATCGGATCCCGGCTTTCGGCTTTTATTCAAGGATTACAAAACCATTCTGAAAAGCGTGAAAAAGAGGAACTCAAATCCCAACTGGTCAATTGGGAAGAAGAGGATTTGGATTGGGTCTTGGAAAAACGAAAAGCCGCAAAAAAATATAGGCTTACAGGAACTGAACTTTCAGGAAGGGAAATTTCGGGAGATCAGCGGGGATTGATTGCCAAAGTCACTCAGGATCCCGAAAACCCACTAGTGGATGAAAAAAAGCAGGAAACACTGCGACTGGAAACTCCCGAGCCCTTGAGAAATCTGATGGTGTGGTACCTCGGAGCTGCTGTGTTCTGGCTGGTCTTTGGCACTTTGGTCGGGCAGTACGTGGGTATGAAATTCATCTGGCCGGAAATGGATCAAAGTTCCTGGCTTTCCTTTGGACGACTTCGGCCTGTTCACACTAATACGGTATTTTGGGGCTGGGCTTCTATGGCTATGGTGGGACTGGGTTACTTTGTTATGTCCCGCACTTCCAATACCCGGATTTATTCTTATTCCCTTGCAAAGACAGCTTGGTACTTAATGAACCTGACAGTAGTTCTGGGTAATCTACTTCTAATGAACGGAGTGAATAACGGCGGAGGCGAATACCGGGAATATATTTGGCCTGTTGCTTTATTGTTCGCAGCAGGCTTAATCCTGACCTTTTACAACTTTTATAAAACAGTCGCCAATCGCAAAATCTCCGAAATCTATATTTCGAACTGGTACTTGCTGGGAGGATTGATCTGGACGATCACACTCGTGGTGTTAGGTTATATCCCCACCTTTCAAGACGGGCTTGGGGAAACGGTTATTCAAGGCTACTACATGCATCAGGGAGTAGGGATGTGGTTTATGACCTTCACTCTGGGATTGATTTATTACTATCTGCCCACCTCTCTTAATAAGCCGATCTATTCTTATTCTCTAGGGGTCCTGGCTTTCTGGACTCAAATGCTTTTCTATACGCTGATCGGTACGCATCACTTTGTTTTCAGTCCACTACCTTGGTGGCTTCAGACGGTAGCCATTGTATTTAGCGCAGGGATGTTTATCCCCGTTCTTTCAGGGACCACCAATTTCTTAATGACCATGAAGGGGAGTTGGAGTGCAATTTCCAAAAGTTATGTGCTTCCCTTCTTTTTGGTTGGGATAGTATTCTATTTTGTCGGATCCACTCAAGGTAGTCTGCAGGCTTTCCGGTTGACCAACTTCATTTGGCATTTCACGGATTTCAATGTGGCCCACTCCCACATGACCATGTATGGCATCATCACTTTTATTCTTTGGGCTTGTATTTACGCCATCATGCCAAAAGTCACCGGTAAAGAACCATCCGGCCTAGGCGTAGGAATTCACTTTTGGCTGGCATTTGTGGGACTTTTTGCCTATATGATTTCCCTGATGGCCGGAGGAACCTTCCGAGGATTAAGCTGGATTGAGGGAGAATCCTTTATCAATTCAGTCATTTTGATGCAGCCTTATTGGGTATGGAGAGCGATAGGTGGATCGCTGATGTTTGTCTCGCATTTGGTATTTGGTTACAACTTCCTCCAAATGAACCGATGTGAAAAAATTACCAAATCGCACACCTCTCCAGCAATTTCTTCTGTTCACGCTTAACTCTGCAAATCATGTTTGACTTTCATAAAAATCATAAACTCCTCGTCATCACTTCATTTTTGGGATTTGCAATACTAAGTACGGTCATTGCGGTATTTCCTGCACTCCAACTTCAGAAGGTCCAACCTCTGCCGGGAATGAAGGAAATGAGCTCGGAGGAACTCAAAGGTCTACAAGTCTATGTCTCTGAAAATTGCATGGCCTGTCATACCCAACAAGTGAGAAATATCGAAATGGATCACGTGTGGGGTCAGCGGCCTTCCTTGGCATCAGATTATTATTACAGTAAGCAGCGACAGGACCTTTGGCGGCAGTCTCCATCCCTGCTCGGCAGTGAAAGAACAGGCCCAGACCTGACCGAAGTAGGAAAAAGACAACCCGGAAAAGAATGGCATCTTCTTCACCTATTCAATCCACGAATTGTAGTCAAAGAGTCTGTAATGCCAAGCTATCCTTGGCTTTTTGAAGAAAAGTCACCTGCCATGGTCACCCAAAAAGACGTTATCGTACCTGTTCCCGGGGAGCTTTTGAAAAAACCCGATCACAAGTTGGTAGCTAAAAAAGAAGCTTTAGAACTGGTGGCTTACCTCCAGTCACTCGTCCAAACAAATTTGGGAGAGGACTTGAGTCCTGATTTCATTCCTTCGACCAGAAGGAAATCAGAATACCCAATCGGAAACACTAATTTGGGACTGGATGGGCTTCAGCTCTACACCGAAACCTGTTCTGCCTGTCATCAGCCAAACGGTGAGGGAATTGCAGGGGCATTTCCTCCACTGGTAGGCAGCAAAATCGTCAATGATCCCGATCCCAATATCCTGGTTCAGATCATCTTGTCCGGTTACGATGCTCGCCCGGAGTTTGGTGTCATGCCGGGATTTGCCGATCTCCTCACCGATGAAGAAATCTCCGCTATTGCTACTCATGAACGCCAAAGTTGGGGTAATCAGGCTCCTGACGTCACTCCTAGGCAAGTCGCCGAAATCCGAAAATTTATCCTTAACCAATAATCGATATTCCATGCAATCTTCCGAAATCTACCTCGAATCCCTTATCATTGCGACTCCACAGGAAGGACGAAATCTGGCCATCAAACTTGCCCGAAAATCCATCGTCGCCATCCAGACCGACCCCGAAATCCGCAAAAAGCTCCGCGTCGACTACGCCCAAGACACCGCGCAACTGATCGCCTCGGCACAGGTTATCGCCATCGAATTCCAAACAATTGCCATGGCAAACAATTACTGGAAATCATGAAAAAGTGGCGTCTATTGCTTTTGGTCTTCTTCGCATCTGTCATTCAGGCATTCCCGTGTGATGTTTGCAAAAGAAATCAGCCCGAATTGCTCCAGGACATCAATCATGGTACTGGACCGCAGGCTGATTCCGAATATTATATTATAGGAGGCGCCGTACTCGTGGTGCTTTTGACCCTCATTTATAGTGTCAAATTCCTCATGAAACCCGGAGAAAGAAGCCCCGAACATATCAAAAACATGATTCTCAAATCCAGTCCAGAACTATGAACGACAATCGAAAAATCAGGGTATTTCTCGATGAGGATCCGGTACCCTTTGCAGAATTCAATCCTCCGGTCAAGTTTGTCCTCGATAGCACCAAGATTCCCGACGGCAAGCATCAATTACGGATTGTTGCCCAATCTACTTCAGGCAAAGAAGGTCTTAAAACCGTTTCCTTTGAAGTCAGAAACGGCCCCTCGATC
This sequence comes from Algoriphagus boritolerans DSM 17298 = JCM 18970, assembly GCF_900108085.1. Taxonomy (GTDB): domain Bacteria; phylum Bacteroidota; class Bacteroidia; order Cytophagales; family Cyclobacteriaceae; genus Algoriphagus; species Algoriphagus boritolerans. The sequence goes on along the minus strand of NZ_FNVR01000027.1, from coordinate 49,747 downwards.
GCCGTAGTAGGACTTCAGGATGGGGAGGTAGTAACCGACCAAGTTCCGGTAACTATCAATTCCTACGGGAGTGAACGCAATGACTTCTTCCTCATTCGAGGTTCGGAGACTCCTAAAGGAATCCCTGCCTGGGTATGGGCTACCTTGATCTCCTTTGTGGGATTTGCGCTCTTTTACTTTATCATGTACTGGAAACCAGACCATTACCAATCCTTTTTCTAATGAACAAATCAGACATACTCGACCTGAGCGATATCCGGGTTTTAGGGGATACATTTTATGGAAAAGTCCGAAAGGACGCTCTTTTGAAAGACATCTTCGAAGATGTCATTCAAGAACGATGGCCGGAGCACTTGGAGAAAATGTACCGATTTTGGCAAACGGTCCTTCTCGACCAACACACCTATCAGGGAAGCCCATTTGTCCCTCATGCCCATTTACCGGTGGAAAAAGCTCATTTCAAACGCTAGGTTCGGCTTTTCTTCAAAACTGTGGATGAAAATTTCTCAGGAGAAAAGGCCGAGCGTGCCAAATGGCAAGGGGAACGAATGGCTGGAATGTTTCATCTCAAAATCAATTATTACCGAACTTCCACCGTAGATCCCATTTTGTAATCAAATTCAACCCTACACGACCATGGAAAAGAAAGCTCCCCTCAAGCGCCACCCAGCCCTCCATCACCTCAGCCACGATCATCACCACGGGCTTTTGCTCTGTTGGAAAATCCGACAGGGATTTAAGTTTGGTGTTGGCCCCGAACGGATAAAAGACTACTGCGAATGGTTTTGGGGAAATCATCTACAGACCCACTTCGATGAGGAAGAAAAACTCATCTTTCTCATCCTGCCAGAGGAAGATCCAATGATCAAGCAGGCCTTAAGTGAGCATAAGCGTCTAAGAAAGCTCTTTTCATCTTGGGAAAATCCCGAAAAAACGCTGGGCCTCATCGAAGAAGAACTTGAAAAACACATCCGGTTTGAGGAGCGGGTTCTTTTTCCTGTCATTCAGGAAAAAGCCGGATCAAAACAATTAGAGGGTATAGCAGCACATGCGGAGCGGGAAAAATTTGTGGAGAATTTGAATGATCAGTTTTGGATAAAAGGCACTTAACGCCGCTTCCAAAACTGAATTTTATCCCAATAGCTCAACTCCCGGATATTAACATCCCAGTAGGGATAGAGGCGATTTTTTGAGAGGTTGTTGATCAAAACCGAAGCAAGAAAAAGAGTCAGAATACCCGTCAACACCGGGTTGATCACATAGAAATAATCCATTTGCCTCACTTCTTCCGAGCCAATATTGGCGATCAAGGCAATGGCCCCGCCCAGAGGTTGGAGAGTTTTGGTGTATTGCATTGCCAAAATGGACAAGGAAACTGCCAAAGCTGGAGAAATCCAGATGTATTCTGTACTGGAAAATTGTTTGTAAGCCGATACACCAATAAATGCAGAAATTAGACTTCCAAAAATTAACTTACTTGGTTGTGAAGTAGGACTATTGGTCATGCCAAACAGTAAAACCGCACTTGCCCCAAAGGCTCCAATCAGAAAAAGAGCATCAAGATTTTCAATTGCATAAAGACATTCTGCATCAATCCAATGGTACTCAATCCTAAAAAAGAACCCACGAAAGCCCATAGGTTATCAATTGGATCGTGCGAAGTTTCACGATAGGCAATCAGGCGGGCTTTTCTTAGTCCCCTTTTTATTTTTTGAGTTGGCATAGGTTAGGAACAAGTCCCAAAAATAACAAGAGATAAGTCTAGCCAAAAGTCCCACCTCCTAATACCTTCTATCTTCCAAGACTTTTAGAAATCAAAGCCCCTCCAGCATACTCATCAGCTTGCCCCGTACTTCTCCGGCTAGTGACTCGATGGCTGGATTTTGCACCACCGACATTGCGGCAGCCGGATCCATGATCGCTACTTCGTAGTCTTCTCCTCCGAGACTTCGGATGGTCACATTGCAGGGCAAAAGTGTGCTTACGTGAGGTTCTTCAATCAGCACTTTGTCCGCAAAAACCGGATTGCAGGCACCCAATATCAGAAAGGGCGGATAGTCTTTGTCCAGCTTTTTTTTCATGGTGGCCTGAATGTCGATTTCGGTTAGAATACCGAAACCCTCTTCTTTTAACCCTGCTTCGACTTTGGTGGTGTCTTTGGTCTGATAGACGGTTTCCCAATGATTTTCCAGCGTTGCTTCCATGTTCAGATTAAGTAGTATTAAGTTGAATAGAAAATGACCTATTTACCGTAACCTAAGTCACACAGAGACCAGAAATCGGATCTAAAAATTAAGTAAAAATTTATTAAAGGACTTTTTTATCCTTTATATAAAATTAATGTAATTTTGTGAAAGCAAAATCCTCAATTCTTTCTCAAAAAAATATCCATATCAATGAAAACTAGGTTATTACAACCCTATTACCTTATTCCTTTTGTTCTAACCGGACTGATGGGAGGAATAGCAGGTGGTTGGATTCGATTGGGATGTTTGATGATCCCAATAGCTTCGGCAGGAATGAATCATGGCCTCTTGATGGTTGGAAGTTTTTTGGGTACGCTGATCTCTATCGAACGGGCTATGGTGATGAAAAAGAGAACCTGGCTTTTTATACCTCTTCTTACCTGCGCTTCCATATTACCTTTTCTGCTTGGATTCACTGACTTGGGTCTGATTTTACTGATGGCGGGTTCTCTGGGTCTTGGCATAATAATGCACATACAGACCCTGAAGCATCCCGAATTTCACTCAGTGCTGCTTTATGCTGGAGCGGCTTCCTGGTTTATCGGAAATCTTTTGGCTTTTCAAACTGGCCTAATTGCAGCAGGCAGCATTTGGTGGATCGGATTCCTTTTATTTACCATTGTCGGAGAGCGACTTGAACTCAGTCAGTTCTTGCCAGTTCCGGCTTGGTCCAAATTAGCTTTGAAGGTTCTATTGCTATTTTTCACCATCGGCTTAATTATCCCTTTTCACTCTTGGGGAAATGAACTCATGGGCTCAGCTACTTTCCTGATCGCGATCTGGCTGTTAGTTTTTGATATGGCAAAAGTCGCCTCCAGAAAACCAGCCCAATTCCGATACATCGGGATTGGGCTCCGAGTGGGCTATATCTGGCTGGGAATTCACGGGCTGATCCTTTTGGGATTGGAGAGTCATTCGCTTTTCTATGATCTTTTGCTCCATACCTTTTTTCTGGGCTTCACCTTTTCCATGATATGGGCGCATGCACCGATTATTTTCCCCATCATCTTTGGCATTCGGGAGACACCCTACCATCCCATTCTTTGGATGACTTGGACGCTTTTTCAAGTCAGTTTATTGGGAAGAATTATTTTCAGCTTGCTTGAAATGCATGAGCTTCGCAAAATATTCGGCGTAGCCAATGGGTACTTGATCCTAATTCAGTTTGGACTGATGGCGGGTGTAATTCTCTGGAAAATCCGACAAAGGGAATGCCCAAGTAATTTAAATCACAATGAAACCGAAAAACCTAACCCAACTTTGGATTCCCGTGCTTAGAACTTGGCTTCATAGTGTCCTGATCTTTTTGATCCTACTCAACGGAATGGGCTATACGTTTATTCAAGTAAATTTTTACTTGGATCGAAAACAAATTACTGCGCTGTATTGTGTCAATAAGGACAAGCCCGAACTCCAATGCGACGGAAAATGTGAGCTTGGAAAACGTCTCTCAGAAGCTAAAAACCAGACAGAAGGTCAAACTGAAATCACCTTGGAAGAGCTCAGACTGGTTTTCCCTGAACAAATCACGCTCAACCCTATAGTACTCAAGTTGAAAGACTATTTGGAACTTCATCCCAATTCCTTCTATAAAAAGAATCTGACAACAGGTTCCGAAATGGATTTTTTCCACCCCCCACAACTCGTTTTTTCCTGAGAAAAAGACCGACTAAAAGTCGGTTTAGGACTTTTTGTCCCAAATGATTACTAAAATCCAAACTCATGAAAAAGTTAACTTCACTGGGAGCTGGGCTGACTTTTGCCCTTGCCCTGATACTCTATACCCTTTCCACTGCGGTTGCGCAGCAAGCAAAAAATCTACAAATCAAAGACTCCGAATCTCAGGAAGGAATTCCGGGTGTCACCTATCGATATGGGTTTCAAAAGGGAGTCTCTGACGAAAATGGTCAAATATCTCTTCTGATTGATGGAGAAACATGGCTTTACCTCAGTCACCTCAGCTACAGTAGCTGGACACTTGATCCAAATGAATTGGCCGAAGCTGCGAATACCAGCGTGATCTTCCGTCGGGAGCAGCTCCACGGGCTACAGCCTGTCTCAGTCATTTCTCTGAAAATGTCTGAGGAAAAAGACAAAAAAATACTCATCTCTGATCAGGAGCGCCTTCACCATGATGCTGGCGCAATACTTGGACTGGATCCGGTCGTCTCTGGTATCCGCAAAAGCAGCAGTTTTGGTTTTGATCCGGTGATGCGTGGATTCAAGTACGACCAACTCAATATCGTGGTCAATGGCCTCCAATCTGCCAATGCTGCCTGCCCAAATCGTATGGATCCGCCTACTTCACAAGTCGCACTCAATCGAATCCGTGAAGTGGAGATTCTCAAAGGTCCACATGCACTTCGCTACGGAATCGGTCTCGGCGGCACGATCAACTACATCCAGGAAGCTCCAAATTTCACTTCCTTTCCAGGAATCTATGGACGGATTTCTTCCATGTTTGAGACCAATGGAGATGTATGGAGAAATGATGCCCGCGTAGGATTCCAAGGATCCAAGTACGATATAGGAATACTGGGAAGCTACTCGGCTGGAAATGACTATCTCGATGGAGATGGCAATCCTATTCCCGCAAACTTCAAACGAGGGACGATAGGGCTTTACGCTGATTTTCTGGCCACTCAAAAGGACTTGGTTCAGTTTTAAGTTAACCGCAACTTTGCCCGCGATGTAGATTTTCCTTCTCTTGGGATGGATCTTCGTACCGATGACACTTGGATGGGAAGCCTGAAGCATTCCCGGACTTTCACAGGAAAGCCACTGACTCAGTGGACTAATTCCATCTACTTCACTCGGGTGGATCACTTGATGGACAACCTGCTCCGCGAACCCCGCATGATGGATGCTGCTACTCCAGTCATCACACAAAACTGGGGATTCAGAAGTGAAGGAGAATGGAAATTTGCTCAGGGAAAACTCTTTGCCGGGGTGGATTTCAAGGAAGAATCAGCCGATGGTATCCGTACCCGCACCATTACAGCCGGCCCGATGGCTGGAAAGGTATTTCAGGACAATCTGTGGCAAGACTCACAAATTCGGAAAACGGGACTTTTTGCCAACTATCTGATCCCTGTGGGAGGCACAGTCATCAGCGCATCCGGTCGATTGGAGGTAAATCAGGCTGTATCAAACAACCCAGCAGAAGAATTTGCCCAATTGCACAGCGAGGCAAAGAGTACACAACTCAACCCGGGAATCAGTATTGGTGCGCAGCGGGATTTGGGAAGGGCTTTCAGCCTAGGACTATGGGCAGCGAGTGTCCGCAGAAGTGGAAGCCTTTTGGAGCGGTATATCAATTACCTCGCCGTGGGTGTTGATCCTTGGGAATTGGTGGGAGATCCTCAGATCAAACCTGAAACCAATAATGAGTTGGATTTGGTGCTTGGATACAGCCGAGAGAAAATCTCCCTCGAACTCACCCTTTTCGGTTCCTACATGACCGATTACATCACTTCGGTCAAAACTGAACTCAAGCCACGATTGGCTTCTAGCCCTGGAGTCCGGCAGTACTTGAATGTGGATGAAGCCATGAAAACCGGCTTTGAACTCAATTTTAAACAACAACTCAGCACCCAACTCAGCCAAACACTTGGCGTGGCATATACCTATGGCAAAGATCTAATCCTGGATGCACCCCTTCCTGAGATTGCTCCCTTGGATCTTCGCTATGGTGTAAGAGGTCAATTCTTCCAAGGAAAGCTTCAATCCGGTATCAACCTAAGACATGTACTGACACAGGAGCGGATTTCTGAGGCTTTCGGAGAAGGAAAAACTCCGGGTTTCACGCTTCTTGATTTGGATGCCAGCTTTCCGATCGGTAAAATGCTCCTGATCAAAGGGGGTGTTCAAAATATCTTAAGCGAAACCTATTATGAGCACCTGACCCGTCCCATCGGCACCAACAAAACCCTGATGTATGCACCGGGAAGAAATTACTTTTTGATGGTGAGCTTCAAATTTCCTTGATAACCCAGGCCCTGACAGCTTTTGAAAACTTGGCAGGTCTTTTCCCTAAACACATAAAAAACGGTTTGGAAAAATACCAAGCCGTTTTTTATGTTTCAAACTTAGCTCTCAATCATGCCTGGCTCCTTCCATCACCTTGAAAATGTGAAGAATGGCAGGAAATACCGCATCCATGGATTCCGAAGCGCCATTGGTCGAACCGGGAAGTCCCATAACCAAGGTATCTCCGATCAGTCCTGCTACAGAGCGGGATAGCATGGCATAAGGTGTTCGCTGCTGTCCATAGCTGCGGATGGCTTCTTCGATCCCCGGGATCCTTCGTTCCAGAATTTCCTCCAAAGCCTCAGGAGTAACATCCCTCGGCGAAAGACCCGTACCTCCTGTGAAAATGACCATATCCATTTTTCCTGTAACCTGTAGACTACAGATCTCCTGAATTCTGTCTTTCTCATCCGGAATAATTTGGTAAACAGGCACCTCCACCCCCAATTTTTCCAACTTCTCTTTGATTACAAGACCAGCACGGTCTTCCTTTTTACCGGCCGAAATGGAATCCGAACACACGATAACAGCAGCACTTAGAGATTGGTCCTGATCCTTTTTCCGGTCGGTTTTACCGCCTTTTTTCTCGACCAGTTTGATCTGCTCGATGGTCACTCCTTTGTCTATTGGTTTGAGCATGTCGTACATAGTTAGCGCCACAACCGAGGCGGCATGCATCGCTTCGACTTCCACTCCGGTTTTGTAGATCGTATGGATTTCCACGAAGATGGTCACTGCCATTTCCCCAACTTCATAGCTCACCGCTGTGAATTCCACCGGCAAGGGATGGCAGTCAGGGATCATATCGGCAGTTCGCTTAGCGGCAAAAAGTCCTGCTACCCGGGCACATTCGAGTACATCACCTTTTGGAACTGTTCTGTTATGGATGGCATGGATCGTTTCAGGCAGGCTGACTTTGACGATGGCTTGGGCGATGGATTTGCGAAGTGTATTACTTTTTGGTGTGATATTGACCATTTAATGAAGATTTAGACTTTTGGAAGATATCAATTCTTGAATAAAATCCCTGCAATAAATGACTTCCTGATGAGCCATGATTCCAAGGGACTCACAGAAACCATACAATTTGGACAATAGGCACAACAAAATTCCTTCTTTTCTAGGCAAAATCTCAAACATTCCAACTACCTCCAGCGCCTATATTGTAGTCCAGTTATCCTGATTCGAATGGATTTTTTATGCTTAAAATCATAAAAATTAATAAAGGATTTTTTTATCTTTTATTAATTTGAGAAGTAGATTTGGATATTAAAAATCAGCTATTAACGAGACCCATTACTTTAAATTCCAGGCAGTCTTATCCCATTTAACCTTTCCAAACTCAGAATTATGAAAACATTGCTTTATCTCCCGGTTTTGCTCTTGACCTTGGCTGTCTGCTCATGCGGTGGTCAAGCTCCAGAGCGTTCGAATACTGCTGACGCTGCACCAGGACCAGGTCAATCCGCCGTGGTTGACGATGCCTCAAACCCAAACATCGTACAGGTAGCTGTAGGGTCTGCCGATCACAGTACCCTGGTAGCCGCACTTCAAGCAGCGGACTATGTGGATGCCCTCACCAACGTCGGGCCGTTTACTGTATTTGCCCCTACCAATGCAGCTTTTGATGCGCTTCCTGCCGGTACCTTGGAGGAGCTGGTCAAACCCGAAAACCAGCGAAAACTCCGTGACATCCTGGAATATCATGTCCTCCTGGGCGTCTACAAGTCTGATAGCTTTGTAAATAGAAGGAATCTCGGCACGGCTGATGGCAGATCTGTGACAGTGGTAGTGGCAGAGGATAGAAGTGTCCGCATCAATGGTGCAAAAATCATCGCAACAGTACCAGCTTCCAATGGCATTATCCACGTGGTTGATCAGGTTTTGCTACCAAAGTAATAGGTGAATTGGTTTTCTTAAAAAAAAGAAAAAGCCGGATTGAACTTTGATCCGGCTTTTCTGTTAAATGAGGTGACCCGAATTTCTCGGATAAAATCATCCTTTATGTTTTCTCAAGCCTCCAAGTACGCCATCAAATCAGTCATCTATGTCTGGACCAAAAGTCTGGAAGACCGAAAAGTAGGCGCAAAAGAAATAGGCGCAGAAATCGAAGCACCTGAAGCCTTCACTGCAAAGATTCTGCAGCAATTGGTAAGAGCTAAAATAATCGGATCGCAAAAAGGCCCCAATGGGGGTTTTTATGCGGACGAATCCCATTCTAAAATCACACTGAAAGATGTCGTAAGAGCCATAGATGGGGATCATCTATTCTCAGGATGTGGCCTTGGCCTTCCAAAATGCTCCGAAAAAAATCCCTGCCCACTTCACTTCGAAATTGTTAAAGTCCGCAAAGGAATTGACTCAATGCTGACTACCAAAAGTATCAGGCTTCTTGCGGTGGAAGTGATAAAAGGTGAAACGCAACTTACCGACCTGACAGGTTCAGTTGAATCCTAAGTTTCTGCCCATTTCATTCAGGAAGCAATCAATCCCAACTTCGAAAAGCTGGGCTTGATTGTTTGTATCAATTGGCTGTTATTTTTTGGCGTCTGGCTTGGATTTCCTCCACCCGCTTCTCGTCCATACCCCAAACTTTTCCTTCTACCGCATCCTCCAAAAGCCGATCGATATATACTTGACTCAATTCCGAACTATCCTTGTATTTGATTCGAAGCTCATCGAGGCGCTGATGCAAATCAGCTCGAATCTCTGCATAGGCAGGATCATCGTACACATTTTTCAGTTCCTGTGGGTCTTTCACCCGATCGATCAATTCCCACTGATCCTCCACAAAATAGTAATGGATCAGCTTGTATTCTTTAGTCACAATCGCATAGTGGCGATTCACCATGTGCTCGGCAGGATATTCATAATAACGGTAATAGACCGCATCACGTGTCCACTTTTCGGTATTTCCTGTGAGTAATGGAATTAAGCTTTCGCCCTGCATATCGGCAGGAGCAGGAACTCCGGCTGCTTCGAGGAAAGTTTGCGCAAAATCCAGATTTTGAACCAAAGCATCGGATCGGGTTCCAGCTTTGATTTTTTCCGGCCAGGAAACCATCAGAGGAGTTTTAAATGACTCATCATAGACAAATCGCTTGTCATACCAGCCGTGCTCACCGAGATAAAAACCCTGATCCGAGGTATAGACGATGATCGTATTTTTCATCAGGTCATTGGCTTCCAAATAATCCAAGAGACGTCCCACATTTTCATCCACCGCCTTGATGGTACCCAGGTAATCCTGCATGTAGCGCTGATATTTCCAGCGCATCTGGTCTTCCTTGGACATGGTAGGATAAGCCTTGACAAATTCCTCACTGATGGGATCGTAGTGTTTTTTGAAATTTTCTGCCTGTGCAGGAGTAAATCGCTTGAATTCATTGATAAACCGAATCGTGTCATATCCGCCCACATCTGCTATTCCGAGCTGCTTGAGCACTTTCGGGTTCAGTTTATTGTCTCCCGACCAACCCATGTGGGTCAAAATATTCATTTCGGCTTCACCAGCTGCTGGAGTTCTGCCGGAGTAATCATCAAATAAGGTAGCGGGTTCCGGGAAATTCCGTTGCGTAAATTCTGACATGTGACGCTCAGCCATTTGCCAGAGACGGTGTGGTGCTTTATGCAAATACATCAGCATAAACGGTTGGTCTGATTTGCGTTCCTTTTCCAGCCAATCCAAAGTCATATCCGTAATGATATCCGTCACGTACCCCTCCACTTTAATTTCCCCCTCATTTTTGGTGATAAATTCCGGATTGTAGTAAGAACCCTGCCCCGGCAAGATCTTGAACTGGTCAAACCCTTTGGGATTGTTGCCAAAATGGAGTTTGCCAAACATTGCCGTCTGATATCCCGCCTGCTGTAAGAGTTGCGGAAAGGTCACATTGGTCGTATCAAAGGGGAAATGGTTATCGATTTTACCATTTAGGTGTGAATGTTTTCCTGTCAAAATCGTCGCCCGACTGGGTGCACAGATCGAATTGGTGACAGAGGCTTGGGTAAACAGCATCCCCATTTTAGCAATTCGATCGATATTCGGAGTCTCGATCAAGGTATTGTCATAAGCCGAAATCGCCTGATAAGCATGATCATCGGACATGATGAAGATGATGTTGGGCCTTTCTGGAGTAGATTTTACTTTCTGATTACAGGAAAATAAAATCCAAGCTCCGAGTAACGTAAGAAATGCTGTTTTGATTGGCTTCATAGGATTGGGGCTGTGATACGTTTGGAACTTAAGCTTACTTTTTCCTTTCCTCCAGAATCTTCCTCGTCACTTCTTTATTGGCATTACCAAACTGTTGGGTTTGCTCCAATTGATCCAAATAACGATCGAGATAGCTCTGGGAGATTTCTTTGCTATCCCCATATTTCTCCCGCAGGCCTTCCAATTTTTGATGCAATTCTGTTTTGATTTCAGCATAGGCAGGATCATCATAGACATTTTTGAGCTCCTGCCGATCATTGATCCGATCAATCAACTCCCACTCGTCTGTATCGAAGTAATAATGCGTTAGCTTATATTCCTTGGTCACAATGGCATAATGGCGCTTGACCATGTGAACTGACGGATACTCGTAATAGTGATAATAGACCGCATCTCGAGTCCACTTTTCCGTGTTTCCGGTCAAAAGTGGAATCAGACTTTCTCCTTGCATGTCAGATGGAGCGGGAATTCCCGCGGCATCCAAAAAAGTCTGGGCAAAATCCAGATTCTGCACCATTTCATCCGTTTTGCTTCCTGCTTTTACTTTTCCCGGCCAGGAAACCAAAAGCGGTGTCTTGAAGCTTTCATCATAGACGAAGCGCTTATCAAACCAGCCATGCTCACCGAGATAAAATCCCTGATCAGAGGTGTAAACAATGATCGTGTTTTCCATCAGCCCATTTTCCTCAAGATAGTCCAATACACGCCCGACATTTTCATCGACGGAGGCAATGGTTCCCAAGTAATCCTGCATGTAGCGTTGATAGCGCCATTGCATCTTTTCCTTTTCGGTCATAGTTGGAAAGGCCTTTTTAAACGCTTCGTTGACTGGCATGTAATATTGATCCCAAGTCGCACGCTGTGCAGAATCCAATCGACCTACTTCCCGCTGGAAAGCTCCCTTATCCCAACCTGAGGCATCCGGAATGCCCAACTCGTCCATGACTTCGGGATATACCTTGGAGTCGCCCGCCCAATTCATGTGCTTCAGGAGGTTCATTTCGGCCTCTTTTGCCGCTCTTCCTCTTCCGGAGTAATCATCAAAAAGCGTAGCTGGCTCAGGGAAAGTTCGCTGAGTAAACTCCGCCAAGTGCCGTTCTGCAGGGAGCCATTCCCGATGCGGAGCTTTATGCAAATACATCAACATAAAGGGTTGATCAGGTTTTCGCTCTTTTTGCAGCCAGTCCAATGTCATGTCGGTGATGATGTCAGTAACATAGCCCTGAACCTTTATAGTACCTTCGTTTTTGGTGATGAAGTCGGGATTATAGTAAGCTCCTTGTCCAGGAAGAATCTTGAATTGGTCAAAGCCTTTGGGGCTGTTCCCAAAGTGAAGTTTGCCAAACATGGCTGTCTGATAGCCGGCTTCCTGGAATAACTGAGGAAAAGTGGCATTGGTCGTATCAAAGGGGAAATCGTTGTCGATTTTGCCGTTGATATGCGAATGCTTGCCTGTCAAAATTGTCGCCCGACTTGGCGCACAGATGGAGTTTGTCACAGTGGCATTGGTAAAAAGCATACCCATCTTGGCGATCCGGTCGATATTTGGCGTCTCAATCAGGTGATTGCTGTAAGCCGAAATCGCCTGATACGCGTGATCATCGGACATGATAAAGATGATGTTGGGTGGGCTTTGCTTTTTTTCTTCCTGATTACAGCCGAATAGAACCATAATCAGAATTAAGGCAATGGAATAAAAAAAAGAAGTCTTCATAATCGACGGAGGTTTCTTTTGAAAGTATAAAACTTATTCTCAGAATAGAACCAATTTAAAGAATTGATCAAAAAAAAAAAACCATCTCCTAACTCAAGAGATGGCTTTCCACTAGATAAAATTCACTTAGAATTTCAGGCCCAAAGTCGTGTAGAATGTTCTTCCATCGGCTGGCATGATTCCAGGACCTGGATAGCCACCGGCTCTTCGGGTAAAATACCGCTCGTCGGTCAAATTGTTTACCCCAGCTTTTAAGGAATATTTTTTCATGAATGTAAAACTTGCCGAAAGGTCTTGGACTACATAGGCTGGGATCAGTCCGGTCGTAGCGGCAGCATTGGGTTCAAGGGTATTGGATGCATCGGCAAAAGCCTCTCCAATATCACTCAATTGCCAAGTCATAGAGAAAGATCGGTAGCGGTAAGTTGCTCCGTAGCGGTTAATCTTTCTGGGGGCATTTTCCACGCGGTTTCCTTTCAGATTACTCTCTTGCAAGAAACCATTGACCAATCTTGTGGTCGCAAAATCTCCATACCTCGCATCTACAAAAGCAATCGATGCAAATATGTTGAGGTAACCAAATCTAGACTTGTCGAAAATTGCTGAAATTGGATCCACCTCCATATATCCTTCAAAACCCTGACTGATCGAACCGCCTAAGTTGGTACGGAACTGGAAGCTGCTTCCATCAGAATTAAGTTGAGTCAAGGTTCCAATTCGATCAGCATAGTTTAGGTAGAAATAGCTGACATCAAAGTTCAAATAGGTACCAATATTTCCTCTATAGCCAAAGTCAAAATTGAATCCTCTTGAGTCCTTCAGATTCTGATCAATCACATCTGTAGTAGCTGGCGGAGTCAAATCAGAAATCAAAACAGGTCGATAGGCTTGTGACCAGTTGGAGTATAATTCCGTAGTCGGTGTCACATGGAATTCCGATCCAAGACCTGCCAAAAGGAAACTTCTGGTACGTGTGATCGGATCTAAAATCTGAGGCTGTCCATTGACTACGTTAAACTGTCCACTGTTGCTGGATTCGATCTGCTCCAATCGGAGACCTGCTGTCAACAAGAATTTATCTGAGAATCGAAATACGTTTTCTGCAAATGCTGCATAGTTCACATTTCTGAAATCCAAATTTCTTGGGTATTCAGACCCTGAGGTGAGTTCAAAGTCCATCTCAGAACCATTGCTTCCTACACCATTTTGTTTTCTGTCAATGTGTCCATTGAAATAGCGGATCCCAGAGGCAAGTGAATTATCAAGCCCCAAGAACTTGAAATCTGTACTCAGGCGCAATTCTGAACCGTAAGTGGTATAGTAATCTCGGTCTACTTGACGGTTACCTAAGTCATCTTCTTCATTTATCTGACGCACGAAACCCACACTGTTTCGCTCGGCAATCGTACCGAAAACCTTCCAGCTCAAGCGAGTTTTAGGACTCACAAGGTATTCTGCGGATAAAGAAGGAACAAACCAAGGGGTGCTGAACCAATTGCGCTCACGGGTACTCTGTCTGGAATCTTCTGCAAACTGCTGGTCAGTTAGTCCTCCTGGCTGCTGACTCTCCGTAGTCATATAAGTAGCTTCGAGTCCTAGTTTTAGCCTATTGCTTGCAGCGTACCCAACTTCGATGTGCGCATGATCTGTGTTAAAATAGCCATTTTCTCTCCAGCCATTTCCCACTCTTTTTTGATAATAAGCAGTATAACTGAATTTGCCCTCTGTACCACCGATGTAATTGAATGTGCTAAAAAGGCCATTATTTCCAAGGGTATTAATGGTCTCCACTGTGAATCGAGTAGATTGATCCGGCTTTCTCAAAACAAAGTTCATCAAGCCACCGAATTGAGGTCCGAATTGCAAAGAAGATGCACCTCGGATGATTTCGATCTTTTCTACCACTTCCATTGGAGGTGTGAAGTAAGCCTCAGGATAGCCCATCGGATCAGGGGTGATATCATAGCCGTTCATTCTGACATTGAATTCCCAAGAACGATTGGGACTCAAACCCCTGGATGCCACGCCCAGTTGGATTCCGGAACCGTCATTTTCCCAAATCGAAATCCCCGGCGTACGTCCAAAAATCTGGCGGCTATTGTTCATCGCCAAATTAGCATCTATATCTCTAATTCGTATGACCTCGTTTTTCTTTCCGGCATTGATCCGGAAATCCTCCACTTCGGCTAGTTTTTCCTGTCCCAAAATCCCCCTACTGGAAAGCAATTCAAAAGAATCCAACCAAAGCGGCTCCTCGGTCATCACAATATTAAGAATCTTGGTCTCTGCTTCTGTGATGGAAAATGGCAAAACTGAATCTTCATAGCCGAGGAGGGAGATTTTGAGCTGATAATCCCCTTTAGGAAAGTCTTTGAGCTCGTAATTTCCATTCACATCACTCTGAACACCACGGACAGTACCTTCAAGAATAACTGTGGCAAAAGCCAATGGATTTTGATTTTTATCTGTGATTTTGCCTTTAAGCAAATTCTTCTGCGCCATTGCACCGCTGGCCAACAACGCGAACATCATCAACAGGGAAAAGTGTTTCATCTCTTACGCTTATCTAGATTAATTATAATTAGCGCACAAATATAAATACACACAATTGACTCAAGCAAATTATTTTTAATAAATCTAAATAAGGAAAAACAAGATCTTAATAAATCACAGTTCATTGACATTTTAAAAATTATTTTCGCTCAAAAAAACTGATTTTGTACCTTGAATATTCATTTTTTGTGTCCCGGCATAGCTTCCACAAAAGTTCGTTTTCAACAAATATGTGAAACCAGTGAATGTGGAAGATTGAGAGAAAAAGTTGAGGGAAACTATAGTAAAACCCGGTTTATTCTACAGTTTTTCCAGTGCTGATCTGCGGGAAATTATTTTGTCCAGCCACTTACAAAAAAACTTATCAACTTTTCTTAAGTAATCGATTTTCAAGCGATTCCCGATGGGAATTTGCCACAGGAATAGTTTGGTGGTCAATCGTCACCTGATGTTTTTCAAGCTTTTCCACTTCCCGAAGATTAATCACATACGATTTATGAATCCGCATCATACTTTCTTTAGGCAAGATTGCGAGGATCTCCGGGATGGTCATTCTAGTGCTCAAGGTTTTGGTTTTGGTATGAATGAAGAGCAAATTTCCGTCGGACTTGATGAAATTAATTTCATTCAAATTGACTCGCACCCAATCGTAGCTATCTTTTATAAAAACACTGGTCTCCTCTCCTTTTTTTCGGACGATCTCCTGAAAAGCCCTGTTCAACGCCGTCAGAAATCGCTCAAAGGAAAACGGCTTGAGCAGATAATCCAATGCCTGCAACTCATAGCTTTGGATCGCAAAATCCGAATGAGCCGTGGTGAAAATAAAGGACTTTCCCAGTGGCTGGATGATTTTTGCCACCTCAAGACCTGACAAAGCCGGCATGTTGATGTCCAAAAAAATAAGGTCCGGCTGATGATCAAAAACGTACTTCAACCCTTCTTTGGGGTCGGTAAAAGTCTTTTCCAAGTGAACGAAAGGCACATTTTCCACAAACTTCCTCAGCAGTTCCAAAGCAGGTGATTCATCATCAATTGCAATCGCTTTAATTATCATAACTCAATTGTTCAGATTTATCATGAGCAAAACACAGCACAAATTCTTGCTTGTTTCAATTTTCAGCAGATGCCTGTTTGGATAAATACTTTCCAGCCGTTGCCGCACGAGTTCAATTCCACTGCCTGTCCCCTGGTTAGCTGCCACTTGCTCTGCCGAGAAAGAATTTTTCACAAGAAAGTTCATCACGCCCTCGGCTACTTTCAAATCAATCTCCAATCGTGGTTCTGCCGAATCGCTTCCAAATTGGGTAAACTTAAATGCGTTTTCCAAAAATGGCTGAATCAACATCGGGCTGATTTGGACATCGACTCCATCCCAATTTAACGAAGACCTCACCCACTTTTGGTCGGAACCAGCAAACCTATCCAACTGTAGCTGAATGTATTTTTCCAAAAAACTGATTTCCTCTTCAACTGAAATAAAGTCCAATTTGGACTTCTCGATTGCAAATCGCATCATATCCGCAAGCTGCAGGATTTGAGCTGCGGTTTTGGTGCTTTCCTCGGATATAGCCGTGCTGTAAGTGGTATTAAGCGCATTAAACAGAAAATGCGGGTTAAGCTGCGATTGCAAAAGTTTGAGTTCTGCACGATCCTTTTCTTGGGTAAGTTGCCGCTGCCTTTTTTTGGCATGGCTCAGGTCTGCAAGCCAAGCAAAACATAAAAAGTACAGCCCAATAAACAACGTGACGGTAAGATTGTCTTCGATCAATGATGGCTCGTTCTGAATCGTCCATTGCAAAAACTCAAATACCACAATCAACACCCCTAATTCAAGTCCGACAAACAAGGGATTGGACAATCGAGCTGTCCTCCATGGTAAAAAAATAAACCTGAAATTCAGCCAGGCTACAATCGTAGCGGCACCGAATACGGTCGACCAACTTAATAGATAGAGGGAAATACTACCGAGGTGATTTTCGAAGTCATTTTCGAGTTCAAGTTTGATTAGATCCTTCGCAACCAGCAGCCAATAGCCCAAAACAGCAAATAAAATAATCCAGGAAATGATTTGAAATTTAGCTTTTGATTTCATTCATCTAAACTGGTTAAGGCATCGGTTGCTTCACATCGATCATAATTCCCTTCATTTTTCGAATAGCTTCAGCACCGTCCACTTCCGACCTTTTGACTAAATGTAAGGAGGTCAGCAAAAACTGATATTCTAGGATTGCCTCAAGATAATAAGTTTTGCCTGCCTCTAAGGTCAGACTGTATTCCCTTTTCTCTGCAAGATTCCTCAAAACACTTCCTTCCGTTTTTAAAAAGATCCTTCCCGGCTTTCTTTTAATCAGATAATAGGAATTGGCTTTTACATCAGGAATCAGGATCGTCTCATCCCCATAAATCCGAAATGCTGTAAAATTCAGGTGTGGCTTTCGGTAGATGACTAGTATTGCCTCCGATGAATCACTCGAAGTCTCTTGCGCTAAACTCCCCCGTGGAATGCAAAGCAAAATCAGAAACCAACCCAAATAGACCAATTCTTTCATGCTATTTTTCTCTGGATATGACAACCATCACTTTAAGAAAAAGCATGGACATCCGGTCTGAAAAAGAATTAGCCAAGGTCAAATCAGGAGACCTCCAGTCAGGTGCTCCAATCCCCGTTTTGTATCCAAACTGAATACTCTCTAGTACTGAAATCGGTCGAAAAGCCTTTGGCATATATTCTACAGCTACCCCAAGGGTTCCGGAGATATGCTCCATTTCCGGCCAAGCTATTCCGGGAGCATTCCCAAAATCATTCAAATCAAACGCTCCCTGATCAATCTGAGTGATTTGAAGTGACCTAACGTGGAGACCTCCTTCAGCCCGAAGTATTAGGTAAAATTGAGGAGTCGATACCAAAGCCCGACCAACAGAAAGATCAAAAAATGTATCGCTTGTTTGGCTTTTGTTCGTGAGATTGCCCACAACACTTTTTGAAAGTCCAGAAAGCGCTGAAGTCCCCAAATGAAGGCCATAAAACATGCGCCTATTCCGCCATCCCATCCCCATCCCTATAAATTCAACAAGGCGCTTTTGGCTCAGACCCAGTTCAGTATCCATTTTGTCCCGCATGGCATTATACCCCAAACTGATTCCGAAAGAAGAAACAGGAGATAAATAATACATCGTGCTTTGGTCAAAAGTATTGAGCACAACATCGTTGGGTTCCTCATCCAAGTTGGTTACTTGGGAAAAAACCTCCCCCTTAACAAGGATGTAAATTGCGCAAAGCACGTAAAGATATTTTTTCATTCTCCTGATTTTTAGAATTCCGTTGATTCAAATCACAGAAAAATAAATTAGTCAAACTATGATATGTGATATCTTGGAGAAAACTTGTGATGTAACAAGGAAAGTTTGATTTCTAGGATCGGGAGACATCCTAGAAATCTGTGCTGATCAGCGAATTTTCTGTTTCAACGTTCGAAACACCTTAGTCCAGCTTCTGGAGAAGCAGGACAACGTGATTTCTCCAAAATCTCTGTGTACTCTCTGGAAAATAGTTTTTCACAAAAAAAGCTACCCCGTCATCCAGGATAGCTTTTTTTCTTCATTTTTCAATACAACTCAATGCTCCTCAAATCCACTTAGATCCGCATTATCTTCCAATCGCTGCAATTCTTTTTTACCATAGGCGATCTTGGTAATCACCACATAAAGCACTGGCACAAAGAAAATCGCCAAGAACGTCGCTGCCAGCATCCCACCAATCACCGTCCAGCCAATGGTCTGTCGAGCCACTGCACCTGCCCCATTGGACAGTGCCAGTGGCACTACCCCAAGTATAAATGCCAAGGAAGTCATAATAATCGGCCTTAGTCGCAGCTTCACCGCGTCGAGTGTCGCCTGAATCAGTGGCATCCCCTTATCCACCCGCTCTTTGGCGAATTCTACGATCAAGATGGCGTTTTTGGCCGCCAAACCGATCAGGGTGATCAGACCGATCTGCGCATAGACGTTGTTGTCCAGTTTGGGCAAGAAAGTCAAGGCCAAGATCGCCCCAAATGCGCCCAAAGGAAGCGCCAGCAAGACTGAGAACGGCACCGACCAACTCTCATATAGCGCTGCCAAAAGCAGGGAAACCAAGATGATCGCCAAGGAAAAAATCAAAATGGTGCTATTTCCGGCTGCCATTTCCTCCCGGCTAAGCCCTGAGAAATCATAACTGTAGCCATCCGGCAAAACCTCCGCAGCCACCTCCTCCAAGGCCTGAATAGCCTGACCGGAACTGTAGCCCGGCGCCGCATTTCCATTGACTTCGGCGGATCGGAACAGATTGTAGTGTGAGATGACGGGCGCACTTTCCACCACTTTATAGTCAATCAAGGCACTCAGCGGGACAGAAGCACCTTCCCGATTGAGCACGTAGTATTTTTGCAAGTCTTCAATTCCGGTTCGGAAAGTCGTATCCGCTTGGGTCACCACACGGAAATTTCGGCCGTATTTGGTGAAGTCATTGATGTAGCTCGAACCCATCAGCCCGGACATGGTGCTAAACACATCCGTCAGTGATACCCCCAACTTTTTCACTTTCTCACGATCCACACGGATATGATACCCGGGAGTTTTGGCTGTAAAGAAACTAAATGCCCGATCGATCTCCGGTCGTTCGTTGACGGCTTGAAGAAATTGACCCAAGACTTGTTCCAATTCTTTCACATCTCCTCCCGCACGCTGCTCCAGCATAAAGCTGAATCCGCCTGTCTGACCCAATCCCGGAATTGCAGGAGGAGGCACAACTACCACGCTTGCTTCTTCGACAGTTCGGAATTTCTGATTTAGTGTCCCAATGATCCCAAACAGCTGAAGCGAAGGATCTTTTCGCTGATCCCATGGTTTCATCTGCACAAAGAATGTGGCAGAATTCGGCTTAAAGGAAAAGTTGATTGCGTTTAAGCCCCCGATACCAGTGACGTTGTTGATTCCTTCGGTGCTCCGGATCAGGTCCACCATTTCGGCCATTACCGCACGGGTTCGGCTGGAGGAAGCTCCCTCAGGAAGCTCAACGGAAACGAAAAGACGTCCTTCATCTTCCGTCGGCAAAAAGCCCGTTGGCTTCGCTTGGAACAAGCCAAAGGTCCCTGCGAAAATACAGATCAGAAGAATGATTGCAAGGGGTGCTCGTTTGATCCAGGTATTCACGCCACCGGTATAGCTGTGGGTCACTCGCTCAAACCAGTTGTTGAACTTGAAAAAGAATTTGTTCAGTCCTTTGCCGTCCTTGGTCACCTCGGAAGGCCGAAGCAAAATGCTACACAATGCCGGAGTCAAGGTCAAAGCCACAAAAGCAGAAATTAACACGGATATTGCAATTGTAATCGCAAACTGCTGGTACATTCTTCCCACGATTCCGGGAATAAAACCTACCGGAATAAATACCGCTGCCAAAATCAAAGCAATCGCAATGACCGGAGCGGTGATATCTTTCATCGCCCTTCTCGTCGCTTCCTGTGCGGAAAGTTTGAACCGATCGATGTAATGCTGTGCGGCCTCGACTACCACGATGGCATCATCCACCACGATCCCGATCGCCAACACAAACCCAAACATGGTCAGTGTATTAATGGTAAAACCGAGCGGAATGAAGAAAATAAATGTCCCGATAATCGACACCGGAATCGCCAAAATCGGGACCAAAGTAGCTCTCCAACTTTGAAGAAATAGAAACACCACGATAATAACCAGGAGCAAAGCTTCTCCAAAAGTCTTGAGTACCTCATTGATTGAAACCTCCACCACAGACACAGACTCAAAAGGAACTACATAATCCATATCTGCTGGAAAGGTCTTTTTCAATTCATCCAAAGCCGCATAGATGCCCTCTGCCGTCTCCACCGCGTTACTTCCGGGAGCCTGGTAAACCAAGAGAATCGCTGCTTCTTGTCCGTTCACAGTGGAATACCTCCCGTAGTCAAACTGACCTAATTCTACTCTTGCGATGTCTTTGAGAAATACCAAGGATCCATCTGCCGGATTGGTGCGGACGATGATATTTTCAAATTCCTCCGCCTCACCCAATCTTCCATTTACAGTGATCGGATACTCAAAAGCCTGGGTGTTCAATTGCGGCATTCCACCCACGGTACCTGCAGCGACTTGAAGATTTTGTTCTTGAATTGCAGCAGAAACCTGAGAAGCTGAAATACCATACTGTGCCATTTTATCCGGTCTCAACCAAACGCGCATCGAGAAATCCTGCCCAATGGCATTGATATCACCCACGCCTTTCACCCGGAGAAGGGCATCCTTGATAAAAATATTGGTGTAGTTGGAAAGAAACTTCGCATCGTGTGTTCCATTCGGTGAATACATGCTGATCACCATCATGATGCTGGGATTTCGCTTCCGCACTACCACTCCTAGTCTTCGCACTTGCTCAGGAAGTGTCGGTTCGGCGATGCTGACCCGGTTTTGCACGTCCAAGGTTGCAATGTCAATGTCCGTCCCCACATCAAAGGTGACGTTCATCTGCATCTGACCAGTACTCGTATTATTTGAACTGATGTAGGCCATTCCCGGCGTTCCGTTAACTTGCGTTTCTATGGGCGTAGCCACCGTTTGCTCTACGGTCTGCGCATCCGAACCCACATAGTTGGCGGACACAGAGACTACAGGAGGTGTGATATCCGGATACTGTGTGATCGGTAGGTTAAAAGCGGCAAGCGCTCCCACTATTACGATTATTATGGATATGACCATGGCCGTGACGGGCCTTTTTATAAAAACTTCTGATATCATTAGATCAAGACTTTAAGATTGAAAAAACCGATCCGCAATTATTGGATCTGGACTTTGGCGCCCTGACGGAGTTTCTGAATGCCTTCCACCACGATCTTTTGGCCCGCCTCAATTCCACTTCTGACGACTACCTCAGCACCTAGTACAGTTCCAAGTTGTAGAACCTGCTGCGTGACCGTACTATCAGCCGCGACCACATAGACATAATATTCGCCCATCTGCTCGGTGACGGCCTTGTAAGGAATGACCAACTGATTCCCAAAATCCTGATTCATCACCTGGAGATTCACCGTCATGCCAGGCACCAACATTCCTTCAGTATTCGGAAACTCCACCCGCATATTCAGTGTACCCGACTGTCGACCTACTGCGCGATCCATTGAAACCAACTTACCTGGAGTCGGATACTTACTTCCATCGCCCAACTGAAGCGTAAACAAGGAATCAGGAGTTTCTGTCGCATTCATCAATCGGGTAAAACGCGGGATTTCCCGCTCAGGGATCACAAAATCCACCTGCACCGGACCTCCGGAAGAAAGTGTATTGAGCAGTGGCTGACCCGGTGATACCTGTGCACCAACCCGAACCTGTGAAATGCCTATTTTCCCGGAAAATGGAGCCGTGATCAAGGAATAACTCAAATCTGTGTTTGCAGCGGCAATCTGTGCCTCGGCTGCCTGAACTTGCGCTTCAGCAACAAGAAGCTCGGCTTTGGCATTGTCCAAGACCTGCTTTGCAATCGCTTCATTTTGATCAAGACGTTCGTAGCGATCCACATCCTTCTTTACCCGTGCTAGGTTGGCAGTGGCAGAAGCCAAAGCGGCTGAAGCCTGATTTTTCGCAGCTTGGTATTTGCTGCGGTCTATTTCGTAGAGTCGCTGTCCTTTGGTCACTTCCTGACCGTCTTTGACAAAGATATTGGTGATGTAGCCGCTCACCTGAGGCCGAATTTCCACTTCATTCAATGCAACGACCGTCGCAGGATACGTGTCGATGGCAATAACCGGTTTTGCAGCAACCGAATAAACCGTTACCGCAACAGGAGGTGGAGGCGGAGGCGTCTGATTGGAACCGGAGCAGGCAAAAAAAGCTGCTCCTAAAGCTGAAAATCGAATAATATGGGAGAGAAAATGCTTTGTCATATCAAAATCAAAGTGAAGAATCGATGGTAGAGGGTTGAATTTGACCCAAGGCACGCATCAGGTCGAGTTTGCTGGAGAGCACGTTAAAGAGTGCGTTGTAATTATTGAGTTGTGCGGTTCGCAGTTCGGTCTCTGCGACAATCAAGTCAACATAAGCTTTTACACCTTCGTCATATTGCATCTTGATCGTATTGTAGACTTCCTCAGCGAGTTGCTGATTGGACTGGAGTGTCTGCCAGTCAAAGTAGCTGGCTTCGTAGTTAGCAAGGGCGGTTTCGTATTCGGTATTGAGTTGCTTTTCAAAATTCCGCAAGCCCACTTCTGCCCGATCCTCTTGGAGTTGGGCCAGCTTAACCTCTTGGATTCTTTTTCCCCCTTGAAAAAGCGGAATCGCTACGCGTAGCCCAACTGCTGAAGTCGGAAATGAGCGAGAGTACAAGTCCGCAAACTCAGGCGCAAAAAACAGGTAATTGTAACTGTAAAATCCACTCAACTGCGGGATGTAAGCCCACTGGGCATATTTGGTGTTCAATTCCGTGGTGGCTACCTGAGTTTTGGCAAGCAAGTATTCTATCCGATTTTCAAGTTCAAAAGCGGTGCCTTCGTCCATGCTGGCCATTTCTTGCATGGTTTCGTAATCATAAGCTACCTTCAAGTCTTGATCTACAGGAAAGCCGATGACTTCCTTGAGGTAGGCATGCTTGGCTTTGAGCGAAGTCTGCACCCGGTTTTTATCGCTTTTGAGATTGGCCAAGGTGATGCTGGCCCGTTGGTAATCAGTTTTGTCTACCAAGCCTACATCAAATCTGCTTTTAGCATCTTTGAATTGTTTTTCCTGGCGGTGAAGATTTTCATCCAAAATCCGAATTTGTTCCTCTGTGAGCAGGATATCGTAAAACGCTTTGGCCACTGCTACGACCGTGTTGATCTTGGTGGTTTCCAGCGATTGGCTGAGTTCGCTTCGTACGAGTCCAGCTGCTTTGGAAGCAAAAAACTGATCCCGATTAAACAGGGTCTGATTGACCTCAAAGATCAAATTACTGGCAAAAGGCTGCCCAAAGGTTATCAACTGATCTCCAATAGGCTGAGTTTGGAGCTTGAGGTTATTTGACACCTGATAGTTGGTAGAGATCTGCGGAAGCCAACCCGAAAGGCTGGATTTGATCTGTCGCTCTCCGATCTGCTGATCGATACCGGATTGCTGGATCATTGGACTGTTTTTCAAGGCATAATCCAGTACATCTGTAAGATTCATAGCTGAATTTTGTCCTTTGGAGTCCTGAGCCATCACTTCCGGACTGAGCCGAAAAAGAAGGATAAGAAAAAGGACTACTGCATTTTTCATTGGAAAAGTTTGGTTTAGAGGTTTGTTTCTTGAGGATTTTTGATGCCATCCCAGACCATCTGAGGGATGAGTTGGAGTTCTTGTTCGGCAAAAGATTTCTTTAATTTGAAATAGACCCGATAGCGAACCAGAGAAATCACACTCCCCATAACCATTACCGCAAGGATATTTGGACTCAGTGGTTTTAGTGTTTGGGAGTCCACGCCATCTTTGAAAAACTGAAACAGCCAGTCCCCCCAAGGATCCGGTCCTGATTGGACTTCGGGAGAATTGTAGGGACTGGAAATAAATTGCTCCAGGAATTTTTGGAATGCTGGCTTGTTCAAGTAAACCTGGATCAGATTATTCCAAAGTGCAAAAAACCGCTTTTGGAATGGATCAGAAGCATGGTCTTTAGCAGAAATTTCACTTAACAGGCCCGCTTTCACGTAGTGATAAAGCGCGACGATCAATTCATCTTTACTTTTGAAATAAGTATAAACTGTACCCGCTGCTACCCCGGCGTGCTTGGCCACAATACTCACTGGCGTGCCGTGAAAGCCATTTTCACGGATAAGCTCCAAAGCACTTTCTAAAATTAAAATCCGCTTGTCTTGGGTTTGATCCATCCTATTCTTGACTGAATGAACGTTCAATCAATAGTTTCTGGATAAAGTTCCTGACTGTGGGATTATTTGAGAAAATTTGATGGGATTCAGATTCTGGGTTGAAGCAAAAAGGACAGAATGGTACTAGACTTCAGTCCTGCCCCGATGCAGGCAAGCTTGGACCGTTTATTTTTTAACATTAAGAAATTAAGGGAATTAAGATTTTGAAATTGTATAGCCTGAAAAGTGAAACTAAGCCTTTGACCTGCACTTCTTAATTTTCTTCAGTCCCTTAATGGTTCAAGAGATTCCAGTCATTGAAAACACAAACCCTCCATGACGCAGTCTTCGGACTGCCGTGGAATTAGATGTCACTTTTTTTTTACCGCAAAGAAATAGAAAGTAACTAGTTCAGGGATTGAGATTGAACAGCTCTTCAATCCCTTCCTTCATTTCAATCCTTTTTGAAGGCACAGAGAAAAGCCAAAGCTTTTAAATAGAATTTCGGTCTTAAAACTCACACTAACTGAACTGTTTATTTTTTTAACATTAAGAAATTAAGGGTATTAAGATTTTGAAATTGTATAGCCTGAAAAGTAAAACTAAGCCTTTGACCTGCACTTCTTAATTTTCTTCAGTCCCTTAATGGTTCAAAAGATTCCAGTCATTGAAGACACAAACCCTCCATGATGCAGTCTTCAGACTGCCGTGGAATTAGATGTCACTTTTTTTTACCGCAAAGAAAAAGAAAGTAACCAGTTCAGGGATTAAGATTGAACATCTCTTCAATCCCTTCCTTCATTTCAATGCTTTTTGAAGGCACAGAGAAAAGCTAAAGCTTTTGTAACACTCGGTTCAAGACTTTGGATATGAACCATTTCAAATTGGAAAATTTAAAATGATTTGACCCAGACCTGCTTGAGGCAGACAGATGCGCAGATGAGATGAATAAAATCTGTGAATCTGCAGCATTCTAAAAACCCACTTCAAACCCGCTCAAGTATCTTTTCTTCGCTAAAAACAACCTGTTTTTTCTTGGACTTTTTCCTTCTCCCCCACCAAATCAAAAATCCGGTAACAGGCAGCGAAGCTATGATCGCACTGAGAAAAAAAGCCAGGGTTTTACCCGCCAGTCCACCGATCGCTCCCACATGAATATCGTAATTCATCCTTTGCAACTTGTCGCCAAAACTGGCTTCATGGAATCTATTCCAAACATGATCCACCGGCAATTCCTCCAAGGTATATTGATCAAAATAGCGATAGTCCATTTTCCATAAGGTCGAAGCATCAGGATTGGAATTGGCTGCGTAGGATCCATGCTCATAGTCCGGCGGGTGAACTTCGATCCATTCGGCATCGGGATATTCCGATCGCATTTTTAGCCAAACCTGATCGATCCCTGGCATTTCGCCGGAATACTGTTGGGTGGAATCAGAAAGTGGCGCGTAATATTCCACAAACTTATCCCCTCCTGTAGTCGCTGCGTAATACCCGTCTCGAAACCAGGTGAAGCCCCACACCAAGCCTGTCAAAGCAAAAACCAGGGCAAAAATCATCACATAAAATCCCAACACTTGGTGCAAGTCATAGTTCTTCCTTCTCCAGCGGGCATCCCAGCGGATTTTAAAGCTTTTCTCAGCTCCTTTTTTCTTTTTGGGCCACCACAGAATCAAACCCGAAATCACCATCAACAAAAAGATCAGCGTAAATGAGGCTACCACCGGCTGTCCGATTTCCGCAGGGAGCCAAAGGTAAAAATGCCCGTCAAGCACCAAACGAAAGAAATCAGCAAACTCATCTTTTACTTTCTGAACCTCTCCGGTAAACTGATTGACATAAACAAAATAATAGTAATGATCCTCAAAGCTGTAGTAAATAGCCTGAGCTGCACGATTTTCAACCTGAGGGTAAAGGATTCCATGCAGCTGCTTGCCCGGAAGTGCTACATCGGCCCTTTTCCAGATTTCCGAAGGAGGTAGGATGGTTTCTCCGGTTTTTTCCACAAATCGGTAAGGCTGAATT
Source organism: Algoriphagus boritolerans DSM 17298 = JCM 18970 (assembly GCF_900108085.1). GTDB lineage: Bacteria > Bacteroidota > Bacteroidia > Cytophagales > Cyclobacteriaceae > Algoriphagus > Algoriphagus boritolerans. The sequence continues at coordinate 23,104 of NZ_FNVR01000027.1, read as the reverse complement.
AGGTCCTGAATCTCCGATTGAAACGCATAAATACAGCCGGTAATAGCCACAATAAACACCACAAGCCCGGACGAAAGTCCGAGCCAGAGGTGAATTTTTCCTATCCAACGCTTGAGGTTCATTTAGAATCGGTAGTTAAAGCTGAGTGCCACATTTCTTAAATTCTGCGAAGTCACGGTAGACCAGCCGGAGAAATAGTATTCGTTGCTCAGGTTATTGACCTTAAATGCAAGTAAATACTGGCTGCTGGTGTAAGAGATCGCCGCGTTGAAAACTTGATATGCCGGAATGGTAAAGGTACCATTTGACCGGTTTAAGGTCAGGTGCTCGGAGGCTGCATTTCCACCGAAGCCAATCCCAAACCCTTTCAGACTTCCTGTAGGGATAGAGTAACTCGTCCAGAAATTGATCAATTCCTCTGGGCCGGCTTCCTCCGGTCTCAAACCCAAGTATCCGTTGACAGGATTGTCTTTGGTGACTTTCGCGGAATTATTTGAATAACCTGCAATCACACTCAATCCTTCGGCAGGAGATGCGATCAGCGAAAATTCAAAGCCCTTACTTTCTACCTCACCGGCCTGGAGGGTATTGTTGATGTTGTCCGGATCATTGATCAGGCGGTTTTTGACCCGAATATCATAGTAGCTGGCAGTGGCGGCGAGGCGATCATCCAACAAGTTGGCTTTCACACCAAATTCAAACTGATTTGCCTGCTCAGGATCAAAAGCCTGAAGCCGTGGGTTTGATCCGTCGACATTAGCCACCGTGCGCGGAGCGACATTTACGAATCCATTCATGTAGTTTGCAAAGACTGAAACTTTGTCCTCTATCGGCTGGTACACTACCCCAAGCTTAGGAGACAAGGCCGTCTGACTTTGCACCTCTTCTTCAATCCAATAATCGGTTTTCCCTTCAAATCGGTCCGCTCTCAGGCTGGCCAACACGGAAAGGTTTGAACGTAGGTTGATCACATCGGAGATGTATGCACTGATTACGGTGCTCTTTCCGGTGGAATTTCCTTCGAAAGAATTGCGGAGCAAATCATCCACCCCGGCGCGAGTCAAAACCCCCGAGTCACTTCCGTCGGAAAGTTTAACAGAACCGTTGGCTACCCAACCGGTGCTTCCGTTGAAAATGCTTTGGTCATAATAATCCAAGCCCACGATCATCCGGTTTCTGAATTGCCCGATGGTGAAATCTCCGATGAAATTCTGCTGAATGTCTGTAGTGTGGGTCTGTCCATTTCGGTCGGAGATAAAACGGGTGAAAGAATCCCCATCTCCGGCATCAAAAAGGTAGTGGTAGTACCCAGAAGTTTTGGTGGAACTTCTGGAAATCACCGTCTGTGAGGTCCAATTGGGATTAAGCTTGTAAAAAGCCTGTGCCTGGATGCCATAGCTGGGATTGCGGATACTCAGGTCATTTCCGGTGAAGGACCGTTCATAATTTGCCCGAAAGGGCGCAATGTTGTCAAATTTCAGGGTGGCATTTCGATTCAGGAAGATCATCGGTGCATTGACGGACTGCGCTTCCAAAAACTCCGTATTGATCAAAAAAGTAAGTCGCTCGGAAGCCTGAAACTTGAATGAGGGTGCAATGAAGAAAGAGCTTCTGTTTCCCGCATCCTGAAAAGTATTTTGGGACTGATAGGCAGTATTGACCCGAATGGCAGTCGCTTCACTCAATGGCACATTGACATCGGCAGTAAGGCGGTTCATCCCAAAACTTCCCGTAATGAATCCCACCTCGCCTTTGAATAAGTCAAATGGTTTTTTGGTGGTGATGTTGATCAATCCTCCATAAGAAATGACCGCACTACCGAAAAGTGTCCCGGATGGTCCCTTCACCACGTCAATGGTTTCGATATTGGCCGGATCAAGTGCGCTGTTATTGACATTTGGCATACCGTTGACCAAGGTAGGCTGTATCGAAAAACCCCGCATGGAATAATATTCGGCACCATCCCCTCCGCGTCCGGTAGATTCCCAAAGTCGGGTAACTCCTGTGGCATTTTTCATAGCATCATTCATGCTGGTAGCCACTTGCTCGCGTAGTAGTCTACCGGAGATTGAATGATATACCTGAGGGTTTTCCAGATCCCGAAGGGGCAGTTTTCCTACCGTAAAGCTGGAGTCAGAATAAAATCGATTGGAAGAAAAATCAGTAACGACGACTTCCGAAAGGTCAGTGGAACTTTCCTTTACCGAGAAATTGAGTGTAGCAGTTTCCCCAGCACTGATCGTGATGCTGGCTTCCTGCTTTTCGAGCCCTACAAAAGAGGCGAAAACGGTATAAGTGCCAGCTTCTACATTTTTGATTTCATACCGACCATATCGGTCTGTAGTAGCACCTTTAGATTGGCCTTTGATTCCGACATTGACAAACTCCAGGGGTTGATTGTCAGCTGTGGTCACTTGGCCTTTGAGGATGGCGTTTTGTGCATGGCTCAAGATCGTAATCAGAGCAAAAGCGAGTGTAAGCAGTATAGGTTTGCGGTTCATTTGATTGAAAATTCCTTTGATGACGCAAACCTATTAATTAGATCAATTCTAAACAAATTATTTAGAATTGATCTGAATAATAAGTTGATATTTTTTTATAAAACCCGAAGCAAGGCTTCCTTTCGTCTGGAGGCTACTTCCACCTCAGCCCCATCTTTGAGGATCAAAAAACCGCCCTTACCCTTATTGTAAAACTTGACCTCCCGAAGGTTGACCAGGTGGGAATTATGGACTCGAAAAAAACCATGAACTGCCAGAATTGACTCATATTCCTTGAGCGTCTTAGCCACGGTGAGCTTTCTTCCGTCCTTGAGGAAAATATGCGTATAATTCACATCGGCCTGACAGCGGATAATCTCCTCAGGAGTCACATATTCCTGTCCAAAAAGTGTCGGAAGTCCGATTTTTGGTGGCACTTTATCCTTTTTTAAGTCCAAAATCAAATCCATCATCTGTCTGATTGAATCTGAACCCGAAAGGCTTTTTTCCACTTTTTGAATGGCTTCAGCCAGCTCTGTTTGATCGATGGGTTTAAGCAGGTAATCCAAAGCCGACACTTTGATCGCCTTCAGTGCATATTCCTGATGAGCGGTGGTAAAAATCACCTTGAAGTCAATTTTCGGGAGTTGGCTCATCAACTCAAATGCCGTCTGGTCTTTGATTTCCACATCAAAAAACACCAGATCAGGCGTGTTTTTGCCCAAATACTCAAGAACTTCATCCGGAGTTTTCAGCCATTTATCAACGGTAATCTGCCGGGAGTGATTCTTTCCCAATAAAATCAGAAGTCGCTCAGCACTATGAGGCTCATCTTCGACGATAACACAATGCATCATAGGGTTGGGACAGAATTAGGTTGAGAAAGTGTCAGTCGGACTTCAAATCCGGGAGAAAGGTTCTCCCAAAAAATACTCCATGGCGAATTTTTACTGCCCAAGTTTAAGGTTTCCAGGCGATTTTTCACCAGGTTCATTCCCATGGATTGGTGCTTTTCAGGAATTTCGACAAACTCCTTCATTCCCGAACCGTTATCCCGCAACACCAAAAGACAGGAGTTTTCCTGCTGATGGACTTTGAGCGTAATCAAGCCGGATTCTTGAATATGGGCGATTCCATGCCAGATGCTATTTTCGACCAAAGGCTGCAATAACAAAGGAGGAATCATCAAACGTGTTTGGTCCACACCTTCGCCAATTTGAATTTCAAAATCCACTTCCTTTCCCAAGCGCATTGCTTCGATGGATATGTAATCCTGAAGCAGGCTTATTTCTTCACTCAGCGAAATCTCCTTGACTTCCGAATATTCCAGAATTCTCCGAATCAAACGGGAAAATCGCGTAAGATATCGGTCGGCTTCTTCAGCTTGATTTTTGAGTAAAAAGTTACTGATCGAACTCAGTGCATTAAAGATAAAATGCGGATTCATTTGCGCTTTGAGCGCTTTCAGTTCGAGCTCAGCCATCTGTGCCCTAAATTCAGATTCCAGCTTCAGTCGCTTATTCTTCGCCTGATATCGGAAGCCCCAAAACACCCCACCACCAATCAGCAAGACTACTCCGATGCCAATCAGATAAAGGCTAGCTCTCAGCCGTTCACTTTCCTTCTCTAATTGAAGCAACTGTTTTTCTGACTCAAACTCGGCGGTCAATTTCTTTTCTCGCGTTTCAAATTCATAGCCGATCCGTAAACTGAGCAGCTTTTTCTCATTTTCATTATTGAAAATACTGTCCTGAAAAGCCTGGAAATTCTGGTATGCCTCCAGAGAAGCCCTGTACGCTCCTCGTGCCTTTTGAGTTTCGGCCAGAGCCTTCCAAGCAGAACGCTGTGCCTCCAAAGACTCCGTTTCCTGTGCCAGAGTAAGTGCTTTTTGCTCCAATTCAAGTGCTTTTGACAGATTTTCTAAGGAAAATCCTCCTTTTTCAAGACTGGCCAACTGGAGCAGTACAGTGGACAAAGCCAATTTTTCACCAATTCCTGAATAGAAGTTGGCAGCGCTATCCAAGTAGCTTTTAGCTTTAACAAAATCCTTAATCTCCGCAAAAAGACTCCCCAAAGCTGTAAAGTCCGAGGCAATCCTTCGCTTGTTGCCGATTTCTTTGTTCAGCTTCAGTGCATCAAAAAACAAATTCTCCGCTTCTTCATTTTTACCCTGAATTTGAAGGATCGCACCCAGATTCCCCATAGAACTGGCTTCCATCTGCTTGTATCCTTCTTTTCGATAGTGTTCGATTGCTTTACGGTGATAAGCTTCAGAATCCTCAAGTTCATTCAGATTCTTGTAAACCAGGCCGAGATTGGTGAAGAGATTTCCCCTTTCCCAAGTATCAGATTCTTCGGTTTGGCTGAGTGCCTTCAGGAAATACTCCAAAGCCTTGGGATAGTCCGCCAAAGCCAGAAACACGACACCGGTATTCATTTGACTATTCAGGATATTCTTTCTCAAGCCCAATTCCTGAAAAATAACCGTTGCATTTTCGTGATTTTCGAGTGCACCCCGGTAATCTCCCTGATTGTATCTGATCAAAGCGATATTATTGGTGGCGCTGGCCTGACCCTTACGGTTACCGGTTTTTTGATGAGCTGCAAGTACTGTCTGATAAGCCTGAAGCGCCAGGGAGTCCTCTCCCTGATACCAATAGTTTACCCCCTTATTATTTACTGCTGTAGTGGCCCGGGCTTCCCATCCCAGACCCTTTGCTAGAGAAAAAGCCGAATCTGAGTAGCTAAGACCAATTTTTGGATCAATCCCAGCGTAGTAAAATGAGAGATCATTAAAAATATCCACCCGGGAACTATCAGGCAGGCCGGATTTTCTCAGTTCAATTTGGAGTGAGTCAATTTGCTTTTGACTCCAAGCAGGAGAAACAAAAAGTATCAGAAGGATAAAAAAAGGCAATGACTTCATCGGCAGGAAAATAGACATCAAAAATTTAGGGAAATTTTACAGAAAATGACCAATAAACAACAGGAAATAAGGGAAATACCACGGTAAATAAATCAGGAAAGCAAAATCATAGGACAAAAAATAACTTCCCTTGAAAAATCTTATTCCTATGAAAAATTTCAACTATTTATTCATTGTACTGATCCTATTGAGCACGGGCTCTGCATGGTCACAATCTTTTGAAAAAGGCACCAAAGTTGCCTCTTTGGGAATCGGCATCGGCAGCTCATTGGGTAGTTTTGACTACAGCACCCAAATACCGGGGATAAGCCTGATGTATGAACAGGGAATTGCAGAGGCCGGAAATGTCGGAATAATAGGTCTAGGTGGCTATGTAGGCTACAAAAGTTTCAGCTTGGAGACCAATTCAGGAACCCTCGAATCCAAATCCAAGTGGAATTATACCATCATTGGGGTCAGAGGGATCATGCATTTTACGGGGATCGATAAAGAAAATCTAGACCTCTATGCCGGATTGATGGCAAGCTACAACTTACTTAACTACAGCTACGAGGATAATTCAGGCTTTAATAGCGGCAACACAGGAAACTTTGGAAATGCAGCAGGTTTGACCCTTTTTGCAGGAGCCAGGTATTATTTCAGTGACAATTTGGCCGCTTTTGCTGAATTGGGTTACGGCGTGGCCTATCTCAACCTGGGGATTTCTTTGAAATTCTGAAACGAGTTCAGGGGGTCAGGTTTACCAGTTTGATGCTGAACTGACCCTCTGAGATACTCCGCTCCTGATTACCAATACCAGAGGTAGTGACCGGACCGATCAAAATCGCTGTAAAAGTCCCCTCTGCCCAATCGTTGGTGATTTTGGTAAACCGAACGGTCGCATCATTTTTGACCTCAATATTCGGGAGATTTTGCTTTAACAAAACAGCATTATACAATTGTCCCTGTTCATCTGAATAAGTAAAATTGATCCGGGCTATTGCTGCTCCCCGATAGGAAACGGACTGTTGCATCTGATAATCCACATTTGTTTCGAAGATTTTTTCATTCCAGACATTAAACTGTACAAAATTACTTGTGCCGGTACTTCCGGGTCCTAAGACCTGAAGAATGGCATTGTACGCCGGACCATTGGAATCAAAGCTGAAGGACATCGGTGTCATTGGGTTGGCTTTGAATTCCTTTTGAACTCCATCCACTTTGAATCGGATAAAGCCTTCGGTCTGTGGCTGTTGATCTTCTGTTGAATTGCCACAGGAAAACACGAACAATGACAATAACCAAAGGGCGGAAAATTTGAAAAACCTGCTCATCGTTTTTTCCGGAAAAGCTAAAAAGAGACCGGATAAAATGAATCACCGACTTATTCAGCGACTTGAAAAACCTATTTTTTGAATCAAATCTTGATTTATTTGAAATACTTCTAAAGCCAACTTTTTAAAAAATAGCATCAAGACCACCATCCCCAAGGACTTTATTTCGAATAATAAAAATAGTGTTTGTTTAAATTTCATTATTCTCTAGTCACCTTTTATAAAATATTTTAATAAGTTGAAATTATATTAGGGTATTTTAAAAATTTACAAAACTTTATTCAGGGGTTTTTCGAATAAATTTCTAAAACTTATTGAATTAGCTGCTAAACCCATGCAACCCTCTTGACCAAACTTGCATCTACCTAATTAACGAATATAAACTATCTCAAACTGAAAAAAACTGAGTGCCCCAACCCATCCCCTTCTACCAATCCACTACTAAACCACAAAACTATGAAAACGAACTTTGGTACCCGCTGGTTAGGCTTCTTCACCCTGGGAATTGTCATGCTTTCAAGCATGATTTCCCCTCAGAAAGCTGAAGCAACTATCAACCGAGGTGTAAGCTTTCAGATATTCTACGATGAACTTGCCCCCTATGGGGACTGGGTCAGAGATGCCCGATACGGCTACATTTGGTTGCCGGCAGTAGAGCATGGATTTCATCCCTACGGCACCCAAGGTCACTGGGTAATGACCGAGTTCGGCAACACTTGGGTTTCCTATTACGATTGGGGCTGGGCACCATTCCACTACGGACGTTGGTACTTTGACGACTACTTCCAAAGCTGGGCTTGGATTCCCGGTTACGAATGGGGACCGGCTTGGGTGAATTGGAGAACAGGCGGTGGCTACTATGGCTGGGCGCCTTTGGGTCCGGGTGCATTTATCAATGTCAGAATAAATATCCCTGTCTTCCACTGGGTATTTCTCCCAAGACACCGAATCTATCATCGCTATGCCTATCAATATTATGCACCTTACCGCACCCGTGTGAAAATCTATAATAATACCACGGTCATCAACAATACCTACGTCTACAATAATCAGACTTATGTGACCGGACCTTCGCGAAGAGAATTACAGCAAGTCACACGAAGTAATGTACCGGTGTATCAAGTCAGAAATACAGATGCCCCAGGCAGAGCTTCGGTTTCCCAAAACTCGCTGAACTTGTACAGACCTGAAATTCAGAATTCCAGAGGAACAAGTGTTGGTTCAAGACCTTCCAGAGTATTGGAAGCTGAGCAGGCAAAAAGCGCCAGAAGCAGTAGAGAATTGAACGCTATTGCTCCGTCTCGAAACTCATCTGTTGGATCTGGTTCGACGGGAAGAACACTGGAATCCCCAAGAAGAGCTGCGCAAAACTCAGATCTCACGACTGGAAGAACTTCCCCAAGCAAATCTGCCAGGCCGTCGGCAAATGAGGGATCAGATAGACCAAAAGTGACACCCATGCCCAATGACTCGAGAATCAGAAGCACCGCTCCTGCTCAGATTCAAAGGACAGAGACTCGTCAGACCGTACCGCCAAGATCTTCTGATAGGAGAATCACTCCAACTATGAATCAGCGAACCACTGCTCCGGCAAGTCGCTCAGGGAATGAAAGGAATTGGGTGGAATCGAGAAGACAACAGCCTGCGCCAAACCGTGGTACTGTGCAGCAGTCCAGACCTGCACAGGCTCCGGCGAGGGTCCAAGCTCCTGCCAGAATGCAGGCTCCCAAATCTCAGGCTCCACAGATGAGAAGTAGCCAGCCATCTCGAAGCCAAGTTTCTCAGCCGACAAGATTGCAGCAAAGCCGCTCCTCATCTCCTCAGATAAAATCCTCTGCACCGGCCAGGCAATCTGCGCCTGCCCCGCAAAGTAGAAGTAACAGCACACCGATCAGAAGTGGCGGCAGAGGAAATTAAAGATTAAACTAAACCAATTATTACCAAGGCATGGATTCGAAAGGATTCATGCCTTTTTTATACTTTCTTTTCTGATTTTTTAAAACTTTAAGAAAATTTAGAGCATTAAGAGCCATCCATCTTTACGCGGCGAAACTGGCAATCCTTAATGCCCTAAATGCCCCAATGGCAAAATAATTAGGACTCGGAAAATCACCGGACATCGGTCATCCGACATCGGACAAATTTTCTTCTGAATTCTTTCGTCTTTTCTATATCTTATGAATCCAAAACCACCGCTTTACAATGAAAAAGATATTTTCCTTTTTGCTGCTACTCAGCAGCCTCACCTCCTATTCCCAAACCTTCGATTCTTCTCTTCCATTAAAATACCGAAACATCGGCCCTTTTCGCGGCGGTCGATCGGTAGCAGCCACCGGGGTTGTCAATGATCCGCTGACCTACTACTTCGGCACCACCGGAGGGGGACTCTGGAAAACCTCGGATGCAGGACAGCATTGGGAAAATATTTCCGACGGATTTTTCACCACAGGTTCGGTTGGCGCTGTCGCAGTCGCCGAAAGCAATCCCAACGTTATCTACGTCGGCATGGGTGAGCATGCCCCACGCGGCGTCATGACCTCGTATGGAGATGGTGTCTACAAATCCACCGATGCAGGCAAAACCTGGAAAAAACTTGGCTTGGAGAAAACCCAACATATCTCCCGAATTCAAATTCATCCAACCAATCCCGATGTGCTTTTTGTCGCAGCTCAAGGCGCTCTTCACGCTCCCAATGAGGATCGTGGCGTTTACAAATCCATCGATGGTGGTGCAACTTGGGAAAAAGTCCTCTTTGTAGACAACATGACCGGCGCGGTGGAACTTTCCATGGATATGAACTATCCCGAGATCCTCTACGCTGCCATGTGGGAACATCAGCGATTCCCCTGGCAGGTGAAGTCCGGCGGTCCGGGCTCCGGACTCTACAAGTCCATTGACTCGGGAAAAACCTGGAAGAAAATCCACAAAGGCTTGCCCGAGGAAAAAGGAAAAATGGCCATCTCCGTCTCCAGAGCCAATTCAAATAAAGTCTATGCCCTGGTGGAAAGTGATACCGAAAAGGATTTGGGTGGACTATTCGTGTCCACTGATGCAGGAGAAAGCTGGACGCTCATCAACAAAAGCAATCGGCTTACCCAGCGGGCTTGGTACTACATCGAGGTTTTTGCCGATCCGATCAACGAGCACAAAGTCTATGTGCAAAGCGCTCCATTCTTAGTATCTATTGATGGAGGCAAAACTTTCGAGGACATCGACGGCCCGCACGGGGACTATCACGATCTCTGGATCAACCCCAAAAACGCCAACAATATGATCCTCGCCGATGACGGTGGTGGATCTATTTCCTTCAACGGCGGTAAAACCTGGTCTACTCAAAGCAATATGCCAACTGCACAGATGTACCGGATAAACACAGACAATAAATTTCCCTATCGCATCTACGGCGGTCAGCAGGATAATACTTCTGTCGTAATATCAAGCATGGCTTTGGGTCGCGGAGGCATCACGCAGGAGCATTGGAATTATTCCGCAGGTGGAGAAAGCGCCTTCTTGGCTTTCGATCCGGATGATCCGAGATATGTGCTTGGAGGAAGCTATCAGGGCACGATCGAAGTGCTCGATATGGAAACACAGGGCTCGACCAACATCATGGCCGCCCCTATTCAATACCTTGGCATGGATGCCAAAGACATGAAGTACCGCTTCAACTGGAACGCACCCATCATTTGGTCACAGTACGAACCCAATACCTATTACCATGGGGCACAGGTTCTGCTTAAAACTCAGGATTGGGGCAAAACCTGGACGGAGGTCTCTCCTGATCTGACCCGAAATGAAAAGGAAAAGCAGGGAAAAGGCGGCGTGCCTTACACCAATGAAGCCGTAGGTGCGGAGAACTATGGCACCATTGCCTATGTAATGGAAAGCCCTCATGAAAAAGGTGTAATCTGGACAGGAAGTGATGACGGACTTGTGCATCTTACCCGAGACGGAGGAAAAACCTGGACCAATGTCACGCCAAAAGGCCTTGCCGAATGCTTGGTCAATGCGATAGAAGTATCTCCACATGATCCAGCCACGGCCTATATCGCCACCACCCGATACAAATTCAACGATTACACCCCGGGGATCTACAAGACCACCGACTACGGAAAGACCTGGACCAATAGCTCCAAAGGCATTCCTTACGGCGCCTTTACCCGAGTGGTACGGGAAGATACCAAGGTTAAAAACTTACTTTTCGCCGGTACCGAAACCGGCATATACCTCTCCAAAGACGGCGGTGCCAACTGGAATCCCTTCCAACTCAACCTCCCGCTCACTCCGATTACCGATCTGAAAATAGCCCATGATGATCTGATCGTGGCGACTGCCGGACGATCCTATTGGATTCTCGACGAACTCAATGCCGTCCGTGAACTCCAGCCAAAAGTGGACCAAATCACGCTCTACACTCCGGAAATCGCACTTTTGGGCAACTGGTACTCCAGCATGAATGGAGGAAATCTGGATGGATTCACTGGCACGCACCCATTCCAAGGACACAACCCCGCCAATGGCATGGTGATCTACTATCACTTGCCGGAGAAATTTGCAGATAGTACCGAACTGACATTGGAGGTCTTGGATTCCAATGGCAATCTTGTGCGAATGATCAGTTCCAAAAAGGACACGGACTTTACCCCTTGGGATGGAGGACCAGCTCCGGAGCCTACAATTTCCACCCGTAAAGGCCTCAACCGATTCGTCTGGAACCTGCGCTATCCCACCGTACCCGGAGTGAAGGACGCCTACATCGAATCAAACTATGCGGGCCACAAAGCCATTCCCGGCACCTACACGCTTCGTCTCAGCGGAGGAGGAATTACAGCTGAAGCCAAAGGAGAGATCAAAGACATTCCGGGGTACAATCTGACCCCAGCCGATTATCAAGCCTACCACGAATGGATGAGTCAGCTGGAAGCCGAAGTGACTACCATGCACGAAACGGTCAATAAAGCCAAAGCATACCAGGATCAAGTGGCCGAACTGCTGAAAAAACTGGAAGGCAAAGCGGAGTATGCCGACCTGAAAAAAGAAGGTGAAAAACTGCTGAAGGAACTCAAGGCTTGGGATGAAGACATGGTACAGCGCAAGTCCACCGCCTACGACGACGTGGAAAACTTCCCCAACAAGTTCACCGCCAACTTTATGTTTATGATGAACCATGGCGAAAGCAGCATTCCAAAAATCAACGAAGGCACCAAAGCCCGCTATGCTGAGCTGATAGACCAGTGGAAACCGCTGGAAACAGAAGGAAAAAGACTGATCGAAACAGCCATTCCGGCATTTAATAAGCTGGCAGGTGAAAAGGGAGTTGGGGTGTTGTTTGTGAAATAGGTAAAAAAAACAGGAAATTAACTCAAGCTTAATGTTTTGGAGCTTAAGCTTGAGTTCAAAACATTTTTAATTCGCAATCACTTGTTGTCCGAATGGACAACTTTTTATAACTATGTAACGTATGAGAGAGATAAAAATCCGGATTATCACTTTCTACAAAGACTATTTCGGTGAATTCTATAAAAATCAGAATCTGAAGGTTAAAGAAAAGATTCTCTGGACATTTAGAATTATCGAAACCCAAAAGCAAATCCCGACTGATTACTTCAAACATTTGGAAGGAACGGAAGGACTTTATGAAATCCGAATCCAACAAGGAAGCGACATATTTCGAATTTTCAGCTTCTTCGATGAAGGGAGATTAATTGTTCTGGCAAATGGGTTTCAAAAAAAGTCACAGAAGACTCCCAAATCTGAAATTGAAAAAGCACTTCGAATCAAAAAAGAATATGAGCAAGAAAGATAATCTCAAAACCCTCGATCAATTCATTGAAGAAGAATTTGGTCCAGAAGGAACCCCCGACCGGCAAGCATTTGAAAAGGGTTATGAAGCTTTCAAAATCGGGTTTCTAATCCAACAGGCCCGAATAAAAAAAGGAATGACTCAAGAAGAACTCGCAGAAAAATGCGGAACCAACAAGGGCTACATTTCAAGGATAGAAAATAATTTAAAGGAAGTCCGTCTATCGACACTTCAAAAAATTGTCGAACGCGGATTAGGCGGACAACTTGAACTTTCAATCAAACTTTAAACAAGGCTTTTGGCAAAACACCTAAACAAATTTACCGCCAACTTTATGTTTATGATGAACCATGGGGAAAGTAGTATTCCCAAGATCAACGAAGGCACCAAAGCCCGCTATACCGAACTGATGGAACAATGGAAACCACTTGAAACAGAAGGCAAAAGACTGATCGAAACAGCAGTTCCGGCATTTAATAAGTTGGCAAGTGAGAAGGGGATTGGGGTGTTGTTTGTGAAGTAATTTGATAATTTAACCAATTATAAAAAAGGTAGGGATATAAAGGTGGAATTGAACTTCAAAAATACAGAGAAGAATCGTTGCCAAGCGGAGTAACCAAACTAATTATAGATCCTAACTATGAAACCCCTTCTTTTTCTCTTTCTTTTTATTTCCTTTTCAAACCTAAGTTTAGGTCAAGATCGGAAAAGCCTGAATGTTTCAATTGGAATTGGGCCTAATGAATCCTCTGATATTGGATTACGTTTTCAAAAAAATCAAATGCAATATGGCATTGGAATCGGTACAGTCTTCGCTCAAAGAAGAGGAACTAATAGGCCTGAGATTTTTACCGGTGAATTTTTTTATCACTTTGCCGGAAAGGCCGAACTCAGTACGAGAAAGCCATGGTATTTAAGGAATGGTTTGGTTTTGTACAAGGACGAAACATCCAGCTTAAGAACTTTGACATGGCTATTTAATTCGAGAATTGGTAGAGATTTTAATGTTTCGAAAAGAATCGGAATTAGCCTTGACGCAGGAATAATAACGAGAATTAGAAGTAGAAGTAAAGAAATTGGACCCAATCCACAATACAATGATGAAATTGTATTTCCAATTTTTCCAAGTGCCGGGCTTAGTTTGTGGTATCGTATTTATTAGAACTGTTTTTTCTAACTGTTTGAACGATGGTCTAGGCGTTTGGTGTCACACTCCCATCTGAGTGTAGTGTGGCGCTGGACTGAGCGTAGATTGCCCGCCTTGCACGCTAGCCTCTCACTAAAAAGCTTCACTTAAGCTTTTTTGACGCTTAATCCTGCCTTTATATCAAAACGAATCTGTAATTCGATACAACCATTCCAAATGACTAGTTGACTAACCCAATTGGGAATTCAGCTCCGAAGGAGCCTAACCATTCATGACCGAGGGTGCAGCCCGTGGTAAAAGCATTAATTCACAGGACTATAGCCCCGTAGGGGTGAAACTTATTACTTACTTTCATAGAATCATCCCTTCGGGACTCTCAAGATTTACCATCAACTTTACCCCCGGCTCCTTTCAGTCACCGGAGGTCATGAAAGGTCACAATCCTTCGGATTTTCTCTAAAGTCAAAGTACCATCAAACCTCTTGCGCATTGATGACTTAGCTCCGAAGGAGCCTAACCATTCTTGACCGCGGGTGAAGCCCGTGGCAACAGCATTAAGTCACAGGACTATAGCCCCGTAGGGGTGAAACTTATTACTTACTTTCATAGAATCATCCCTTCGGGACTCTCAAGATTTACCATCAACTTTACCTCCGGCTCCTTTCAGTCACCGGAGGTCATGAAAGGTCACAATCCTTCGGATTTTCTCTAAGTCAAAGTACCATCAAACCTCTTGCGCATTGATGACTTAGCTCCGAAGGAGCCTAACCATTCTTGACCGAGGGTGCAGCCCGTGGTAAAAGCATTAATTCACAGGACTATAGCCCCGTAGGGGTGAAACTTATCACTTACTTTCATAGAATCACCCCTTCGAGGCTCTCAAGACTTACTATCAACTTTACCTCTGGCTCCTTTTAGTCACCAGAGGTCATGAAAAGTCATAATCCTTCGGATTTTCTCTAAAGTCAAAGTACCATCAAACCTCTTGTGCATTGATGACTCAGCTCAAAAGTAGCCTAACCATTCATGACCGCGGGTACAGCCCGTAGTAAAAGCACTAAGCAAAGGACTATAGCCCCGTAGGGGTGAAATTCTTTTCCTTTCTCTCCCAACTTTTTGTAAATTCAATTCAATAAGGAATCAATTTTCATGAGTTCGTACCGGCAGTTATTCTACCATCTCGTTTTTCATACTAAAGGAGCCGAAAAAACGATTAATGATCTTCATTGTAAAGAAGTATACAATTATATCTGGGGAATTGTAAAGAACAAAAATTCAAAACTTTTTCAAATAAACGGAATTGAAGACCACATTCACATGCTGGTTGACATTCACCCTACTTTCTCTGTTTCTGACTTTGTACGAGATGTAAAATCCTACTCCAGCGGTT